>CBCTHE010000050.1:0-2949 GCA_965146665.1 uncultured Ructibacterium sp. | reverse complement strand
GTCGTATCCTCCCGGTTCAAAAAACACAGGCCGCTGAGCGGGCCTGTCATATCATCATCACTGCCGCTGATTGTCAGTGACCGCGGCTCCCCCTGATGGGTAACCGTGTCGCCGTCCAGGTTAAGCAAATACATGGTAACCACTGCGGCGGGGCCGTCCACCTTCATTTTTACGTCAAGTGCGTCAAAATTTTCATTTTCCGGGTTAAGGCGGGACGGCAATTCGATGGTTTCGTAGTGCAGTTCCCCTTTGGTATACCATTGGATGTGATACGACAAGATATTTTCCGTCGTGGCCACCCTGATGTGTATCCGGTCGTCAAACATGCTCAGGAGCCGCTGGTTTGTTTTGTATTGATCGGCTCTTATGCCCGCCAGCAGGAGGTGGATTGTATACGGCTGATTTTTTGGGACCTGGAGTGTCGATATTTTAAGCACCTCTGCGCCGGACGTACGCAAAACGCCATAGCGGTTATAGCCGCTTGTCTCTGTCCAGGCAAAGCCGAGCGGTTCTGCGTCATTTCCAAAGGGCGAGCTGTCCCGGATGACAGACGGCGCTTCCGCGTTGCTCCCGGACGTGACAAGACTGCACAAAGGCGTGTTGACACCCACGGACACCTGCGCGGTCACAGCCGGATCCGCGGCCAGCGTACCGGTCAGCACAGCCTTTTTGGGCTCCGCCCCTGTATTGGCCAGGACAACCCTGCACGGCGTTTTGTGGTCGCTGTACGCGCTGACTGACACGTCCGCGCTGTCAGCTGTCCAGCTGATTCCCGTGCCTTCGTTGGCGTTTTCCGGCGTATAGGCGGTATTCAAATCCATTGTATCGCCTCTCTCGCCGCCCAAAAGGATTACCGGCGTCACAGGCCGGAATCCGGCGGCGGGAATCTTTTCTGCCGGTTCAACGGCCGTGGTGGAAAACGTCACCGCGTCTGCATACTCTATACCGTTTTTGATCCCGGCAACCCGGAATTCGTGGGAAGGTTCCGTGAATGCCGCCGGATCGAATTCCCATACCACCGTCTCCTTCGGCGCGGCAAGCGTCTGTATCAGCACATTGTCCCGGTACAGCTTCAGCGACTCACAGTCCGAATACGCCTTGATTGTAATATTTTCTGTGGTGCGCTCCGCAAAACGCCGGGATGTGATGTATACGGTTGGGGACGCGCCGCCGAAATACGCCCGGTAGAGATAATATGCGTCCTTTTTCGTCTGTCTGTCATACGTGATGAGCCCTTTGTCGTTTTGATAATTGATACCGCCCTCTTTCCGGGCCGCCACCGCAAAATCAAACAGAGCCCACGCGCTGGTAAACACAAGCCACGGCCGGGCCGCAATCTGCTTAAGGTAACTTTCATGGAACAGGTTCTGGTATTCCTCATCATGTCTTGCGCCGCCGGAGCCCGTGTTGGTCGTGTCCATTGGATTGTCGCTGTGGGTTTGGGGATTGGCCCCCGCCCCGTATTCCGTTACCGCCAGACACGGATAGGCGCTCCGGTAACTGTCCAGCTTATTCCCAAAATCATCGAACTTCCCGCCGTACCAGCCTTTGTACTGATTCGTTCCGATCCAGTCCGTGAAGCTCCACTCTTTGATTTTTGCTGTCTGCCCAAGAAAGGTATTGTCATGCGTTGACAGCCCGATCAGCCTGTCCGGTGCAAGCCCCTTGGCATAGCTGTACAGCTCCCTTGACTTGCTGAGCGCAAGCGGGTAGTCAAACGCCCCCTGCTGGTCTGCTGTGCCGGACGGCAGATGCGACCCGTTGAGCTCGTTGGACATCCCAAGAAACACAACAGACGGATGATTCTGTGTTTTCTGTATCATTTCCTGCATGGCAGTCCTGATGTTTGCAAAATATGCATCGCTGGCTTTTGCCCCGCAGTGGTTGACCCAGGGGATCTCCGTCTGTACAATGATCCCAAGCTCATCGCACCGCCTGAGCATATATCCGCTGTGCGGATAGTGCGCCAGCCGCAAAAAGTTACAGCCGCAGTCCATGACTGCCTCTAAATCCTGGTCAATCTGTTCCGCCGTCCTGGCAATGGCCGTGCCGGGGCCGTCCTGATGCATGGCAAAGCCGCGCAGAGGATATTCCATTCCATTTAGCAGGAAACCCTTTTCGGCGTCCAGCTGAAAGGTGCGGAATCCGGTTTTGCACTCCGCCCTGTCCAGCACCGCCCCGCTCTGCTCTATTGATACAGCCGCCGTATACAAATGCGGGTTTTCCACGCCCTGCCACAGCACCGGCGACAAAACGCTGACCGTCCTGTCAAAGTCAAGGCCTTCCGGCGGAACCGTACAGCGCACCGTCTCCCTGACCTTTTCTCCGTCCGGGCCCGACACTGTAACCGTCAGGCCGCACTCGGTCTCTGCGCCGCGCACCCCCAGAATATGCCCCTGAATGCGCAAATCCGCACGTTCCGCCCCCGCGCTGACCTGGGTCAGCTTGATACGGTCGGGTCCATACCCGTCCGGCGTAAAAGATATTGCCCCGCATTTGGCGATATACACACCGCCGTACAGGCCGTTGCACCTATTGAAATCCCCGGAAACCGGAATTATATCAAAGTCAAGGGTATTGCCGCACACAATGCGGAGCCTGTTGCTGTCCGGCACCGCATAGGGATTCAGGCGGACGACAAACGGCGTATAGCCTCCCGCATGGCTTGCGGCCAAATTACCGTTCACGTATACATCGCATTTCTGCCCGGCATATTCCACAAGCAGATACAGATTCCCCCGCAGATCCTGCTTGGCAAGGCTGATATTCCGCTCATAGACGGTCTCGCCAAAGTACATGGCGGCGCTTTGCCCGTCGTCGGCATTGCAGGTGTGCGGCAGGCTTACCGTCTCAGTTTCTGCGGCATTGGCCTTGGAAAACTCCCAGCCGTCCAGCACCGGAAACACTGATGCGCCGCGGAGACCCACGGCTTCCAAAAGCTCCAAAAAC
>CBCTHE010000049.1:0-3001 GCA_965146665.1 uncultured Ructibacterium sp. | reverse complement strand
CCCCCTCCTTTTTTGTATTAGCTTAGTTGTACTTGCCTCCGGGAAAACGGACAACCGCACCCGTTGTCCGCTTTCCCGGAGGGCGGGGAATTCCCCGCACACTCCAGTGCCTTTGATTTTAGTTCCCCCAGGATACCAGTACCATGGCCACATCCTTCGAGTCGATTTTCCCGTCGCGGTTCAGATCATATTTTGCATAATCTGACTTCGCTGCTACATCATTAACTGTTCCGAAGTAAGATGCCACTGCGGACAAGTCGTAAATATTGATATTATTGTCTTTTACAATGTCACCGGCCAAGAAAGCTACTTTCGCTGTAGACGCGGCGTTGTCTTTCTCAATCACGGTATCTTCATCCATCACGTTGTTCCAGAAGGTCAGCTCTTTGTCCGCCTCCTGCATATTCACACTGTAACGAACCGTCCGATAGCCCGCGCCCACGATGGTTACCGTATAAGTGGTATTCTGTAGCAGGGTATCCGCAACTTCAACGGTATACGCTTTATAGCTCTTGCCGCCCAGCGCAACCGTTTTAAATGTATATCCCTCCGTACCATCACCCAAGTTATAGGTAATTGCTTCAGATAAGTTTCCGCCGCTGATGCTGACCTTCATCGCCTGATACGCTGCCCCGTTGTCAGCGATTTCGTTCGGGAACGCGACGTTGACAGTTAGCTTCTGCGTTGCAGCGGCAAGGGTGGTGTCAATCACGCCGTTATTCGCTTTGTCATTGACAATAAGCCCGTTTCCTACGGTAAAGGAGTCCACAATGCTGTCGTCACTGGCCGTCGCGTTTACAACATTGGTGTCAGCCTCTGCAATTTTAAAGTCTACTTTGCCGTAACCGTTCAGCTTAACCTGTGCAAGCGTGATTACGGTATCTGTTTCATCCGCTACGTCCATGCCGTTGAAGTAGAAGAGATAACGGTCTGCGCCTTTTGACTGGAAGTTTACATGAGATCCTTCCGACTTCACAACTTCATAACCTACTCCCGTGCTTGCATTCAGAAATGTTAAATCCGCAGAAGTCAGACGGTTGATCACATCGCCGTCGGCATAAAGTTCAAGGTTGTAAACAGCTGCGTCCGCCGTCGGCACAAAACGCACTTGGATTTCCTCTGCCGCTGCCATGGTAATTTTCAGCGTTTCATCCGCCTGCACCTTTTTCACAATGGTTTTGTCCGGTTCACCGGGGGTCTGTATCTGTACCTCCGCCGCCGTTTTTGTGATGTTCAGCGCGGCATTCGGCGTAGAATCTTTCCCCTCTCTGCCGTCGCCCAGGAGAATATCACCATTGCCTGCCGAAATCTCGCTGTTAATATATTCAACGGTACAGCCGTCAACGTTTACCGCAATTTCAGCAGACGACGTTGAGGTCACAAAGCGCATCGGTGCCGCAAACGCTGTATAGCCGAATTTATCCGCATTGGTCTTTGTGGCACAATTGGTAAAGGTGCTGTTTTGAATATTGACAGTCTGCAAACCGTCCGATTTGTTATTCAAGTTAACTGCCGCAGCGATATCGTTAAACACGCAATCCGTGATATTGATGGAGCCCGGATTGTTGGAGTACACGCTGGTATTGTTGCCATATTTTGCGCTGTCAAAGGTACATCCGTTTAATGTGATGTTATTGCTTCCCTTCGCGCCGCTGATATAAGCCCTGGACATATTTTTGCAGTTATTAAAGATAAAGTTAACGGTATGCTCGGTATTTCTCTGTCCCCAAGCCGCGATTCCGTTTAGATTATCGACTGTAATCGTAATATCCTTGTCCAAATATGTTCCATTTACATTATCCTGTTTTCCGGTCGCACGGCTATACTTATAAGTGTCAACCTCCAAATCATGCTCGCCGCCGGTTACCGTGGCGTTATTGCCTATGATATGGATATCGTCCGCAACATGCCCATGAGTCATGGCCCCCACATCGGCGTCCGGTTTACATTCGATGGTCACAAGCTCCGTCGGGCTGCTCATATAAACAGCCGTCAGCGCTTCTGCCAGCGTCTTGTAATAGCCTTCGCCAACCTTTACCGTGGTGTCCTCCGGGCCGCCCCAGGCCAGCGAAGTACCGGTAACAAATATTTCACCCTCAAAGCTATTTTCTTCTTCCAGCTGCTTCACATCCACCACGTCGGCTGTCACGGTCGGGTTTAGCTGCCGTAATACCTGTGCGTCTCCGGTCGAAGTGTTTCCGCTGATGTCAATTACGGCATTGCTATAATCCCCGTTCACCGAAAACTGAATCAATCCCCGCGTGCCGGCCTTGCCCGCCGCAGCGCATTGTTCGGTATCCATATCGGTAAACGTATTATTGGTTATCACAATCTCATTTTTGGCTGCCGTCCCTTCCAGATAGATACCGCCGCCGCAATTTTCAAACGTACATCCCGATACCGTCAGTTTCGGTGTGTACACATCCTTAATAACATAGGAATTGTATACATTTTCAAAAGCGCAGTCCATAAACGCCGAACTTTCACTGCAGCCAAACGGACTGACGATGACCGCATCAAACGTACAGCCTTCAAAGCGGACGCTGCCGGTATTCTGAAGCTGGAACTCGGCATTTTTAATATCTGCGGCTTTAAAAGAACCTCTATAGCCACTATTCGCACAAATCGTAAAATCTGCCGGAATGTATTTGAAATTCACATTTGATACGGTAACATCCTCTGCATCCCGAAACAGCCAGAACTGCGCATTTGCGCTCTGTGCGCGGCTTGGATTGTTCCCGTCTGCCTCCGGCGCCGCATCGGGAGCAAACAAACAAGTATGTCCCGCCGCTCCCCGGTTATCCGTACAAGCGGAGCTTGGTGACCACTCGACGGTAACGCCTTGTCCGTCATAGTTATACTCGCTTTCCTCCACCGCCTTTACAAACTCTGCAAGGGTGATCGTCGTTCCGGTCTGCGCCGTACCTGCGTCATCTTGGGCAAACACCGGGAAGCTCATCATCCCCAGCAGCATTGTCGCTGCGAGCAATGACGCCAATAA
>CBCTHE010000048.1:0-3809 GCA_965146665.1 uncultured Ructibacterium sp. | reverse complement strand
ATGGATATTCTGCGCAGCGGCGTGCGGCCCTTTGGGTTTATTGAAAATGTGTGGATCAGAATGAGATGGTTCGGGAGTATATTCGATATTTGAAAATGGCGGTGCCGGAGCAGCAAAACAGCGCGGACGGGGACACCGCCGAACTGCCCATCGGGATCGATGAAACGGTACGGCTGCCGGTTTCTGAGATATTGTATGTGGATTCCGTCAAAACAGTGGCCCATTCTATTTGCTGTCATTTGACGGGTCAGGGGGTGACTGCGCGGGAGACGATCGAACACGCCCAGGAACAGCTGGAAGATCAGGTTATCCGCTGCCGTTGCTCTGTTTTAGTAAGGGACATTGCCGCCGCTGGGCAGTTCAGCGTTTGCGATAAAATAATTTTTAAGACGCAGTGATAAAGGGGCTGCATATATACGCGCAAGATAGAACAGAATTTGTGAAGACAGCGCCTTTGCTTTCCTATAACCTTGGTCCGTGGAGATCGGAATTTACGAAAAAATACAGGAATTGTTCAGGATGCCGTTACAGCTGTTGACATTGATGATGAGCGAACCGCTCTGGTGCTTGTCAGTCTTACTCCTGACGGGAATATTTGCACAGAAAGAACTTATTATGCGATGATTTGCGAGATTGATGCGACGGCATGTAAAGTTACATTTCATGTTACTGACGACGTAGCGTAGCCCTCAATCAAATCCTGGTTTACGATTGAACCCTATGGGCCGCAGAGTGCTTGCGGCTCCATTCTGTTTAAAACCGGGTATGAAATTGCGGCATTAAAACGCATAGTCCGGCGAATAGAGTATGAAGAAGCCAGGGAACGGTGATCTTTTCAGATTGCTGCACCCTGGCTTTTTGTTGTCAATTGAAATTCAAAACCGGGATTTCAATTTTTGTAATATAGTCCTCGATTCTGTCGATCACCAGTTCATTGATCCCAATCTCATAGGCATAGCCGGAGAACTGTAAATGGTGCTGCTCTGCGTAGCGGAGGATCGCTTCATAGCGGGCAGGCAGCCTGTCCCAATTCCCAATGCAGAATGCCCGCAAATAGACCCCGCCGGGGCACCTGTGGAGTCCCATCCTGTTCTGCGTGTCCGGCAGTTCGATAAACAGCTTGGAGTAGTCCTCAAACCTCCGGGCCAGGAGGTTTTCCACCGGGAGCATGGAGCCGTAGGGAGTCTGGTACATACGCGGAAGCTGATATTTCTTGGTCTGCTCAAGAATCAGCTCGATCTCCTCCTCCAGGGACTTTTCCGGTGATGTTTGCACCGTCGCCAGATACTGCGGTTCCCGCTCAATGAGGGAGATCTCGGAAAGGTCCAGGTCCAAAAGTTCGGTCATCTCCTGGCGGCGGCTGCACAGTTTTGACCGGACGGCCTTCAGCCCCTGGATCGTCCGGTCCAGTTCTGAGATTTTATCCCGAAGCAGGTCCGCCATGCTCCCAGCGGACCTGTATTTCATAAATTCCTGAATATCCCGGATGGGCACGTTCATGTCCCGGAGCAGCAGGATCACCTCCAGCTCCGTACTCTGGTAATAGCTGTATAGCCGGTACCCATTTTCTTCGTGGATAAACGCAGGCTTGAACAGCCCGATCTCATCATACCACATGAGTGTCTTTTTGTTGATCCCATGCAGAGCGGCAAACTGGCCGATGGTAAACAGCTTCGGTTTTTCCCGCAGCATTTTCAAAAACCCCCTTGACCGTACAGTAACTGTAGGGATTATGATACTCCATGCCGGTAACTACCACAAGAAGCAGGAGGAATTTCCGTGCAGAATGAAATTGCATACAGCAGACCCGTCACCCTGACAAACATTCTTAGATTTGCAGTCCCCACCATCGCCATGAGCGTATTCATGTCCTTCTATACGATGGTGGACGGGCTGTTCGTCTCAAACCTGATCGGGACCAGCGCCCTGTCTGCCCTCAATCTGGTCTATCCCGTCATCGCGCTGGTGACGGCCATCTCCACCATGCTCGCAACCGGCGGCAGCGCGGCTATCATGAGAAAGATGGGAGAGGGAAAGCCCGATGAAGCAAAGCAGGACTTTACGTTTCTGATCCTGGTCAATGTCCTGACCGGCCTTGTGATGTGCGGGCTGGGCTATCTGTTCATGGGGAAGATCTTCGGCTCCATGTCCCTGTCCCCGGAGGTCTCCGCCTATTGCTGGGAATATCTGAGCCGTTACCTGCTGTTCACCGTCCCTATTCTTCTGATGAATAACTTCACCCTCTATATGATCGCAGCAGGCAAGGCGTCCCTTTCCCTGCTCTGCTCCGTCGCCGGCGGCGTGACCAATATCGTGCTGGACTACCTGTTTATCGCCGTTTTCCGCTGGGGGATCGGCGGGGCGGCGGTTGCCACCGGCCTGGGGTACTCCATCACAGCCATCGTGGGCCTGCTGGTGTTCTCCAACCGGAACAGTCTGCTCCATTTTGTCAGGCCGGTCTGCCGGCCCCAAACGCTCGGGAGAGCCGTCACAAACGGCTGCTCTGAAATGGCCACCGCGCTGGTCAACGGCATCATCACGCTGATGTTCAACTGGACGATGCTCAAATATGTAGGGGAGGACGGCGTTGCCGCAATCACCATCATCTCCTATGTGCTGGCCTTTGCCGGGTCCCTGTATGCCGGTTATGCCTACGGGGTGGCCCCCATGCTCAGCTTTTATTACGGGGAACAGAGCCATGAGAAGCTCAGGAAGCTGGTCCGCACCAGCCTGAAAATCATCGGCGCGATTGCGGCGGCCACCGTGCTCGTCTCTCTGGCTGTCACAGAGCCGCTGGTGTCCATCTTCGCCCGGCCCGGAACACCTGTCTATGACCTGGCTGTGGCAGGAAACCGGATCTGTTCCCTGGCCCTGCTCTTTGTGGGCTTCAACATTTTTGCAAGCGGGATGTTCACCGCGCTTTCCAATGGGCTCATTTCGGCAGTGCTGGCGTTTTCCCGCACCTTTGTCTTTACACTGATCGCCATGCTGGTCCTCCCGGTCATTCTGGGTGTCACCGGGATCTGGCTGGCGACACCGGCCGCGGAGCTGGCGGCAGTCGTCCTGTCCGCCGTCATGCTCCTGAAATACCGGCGGCGCTACTGCTATTGATTCCAGGGGGGAGTATTTTGAAGTTGGTGATTCTGCTGGCCGTAATCGCGGGAAAATGGCTTCTGTGCCTGTGGAGCGGCCTGGGCCTGGTTTTCCTGCTCTTTTGGCTGAAAGGGAAGCAGTTCAGGGGTAATAGCGAAAAATGGGACGATTTCTTTCTCACCCTGCCGCCGCAAAAGGTGGAGCAGTACGCGATTGGTATTTATCTGGCCGCCGCGCTGCTCTCCTCCGGCATCAGCTATTGTGTCCTGAAATGGGCGGGCTTCCAGCACAGTCTTTTGATCGCAGGTGCGCTGTTTGTGGTCGGAGCCTTGATTACAGAGTACCGGTGGTTCACAAAAAAGCGGGACTATGTGCTGAAGCGGTATCAGGAGATCCCGCAGACGATTTTGGAAAGAAGAAATGGAGAAAACAAAATGGATGGACAGATCGTATTGAGAGAATACCAGACATCAGACCGCCCGGCTTTGATCGGGATCATCCGGGAGACGTGGCAGTATGACAAGTTTGCCTCCCCCAAGGCGGCGCAGAAGCTGGCGCGGGCCTATCTGGACAGCTGCCTCACCAATCAGACCTTTACCCAGGTCGCGCTGGTGGATGAAGTCCCGGTGGGGATTATCATGGTCAAAGACCGCAGGGAGAAGAGATGCCCGTTCCGCCTCAGACTGCGGATGCTCCTCTCCGTGGCGTCGCTGTTC
>CBCTHE010000047.1:0-3862 GCA_965146665.1 uncultured Ructibacterium sp. | reverse complement strand
CCGTCCCTGCCTTCCCAGGTACGGGTTGCAATCCGGCCAATCACAATAATCATCTGGCCCTTGTCAAAGTATTTGCTCACAAACTCAGCCGTCTTATTCCATGCAACACAGCTGATAAAGTCAGTCTGCCGCTTCTCGCCGTAACCGTTGTCAACGGCAATGCTGAAACTGCACACCGGCGTTTGCTGGCTTGTGTATCTCAGTTCCGGGGCCTTTGTGAGCCGTCCCATTAAAATTGCTTTGTTGATCATGTTGTCCTCCTATATATTCATTCCGATTTGCCCGTCCGGCCGGGAGTAACCCGATATCCTCCGGGTATGCTCCCGCACTCTGGTTATCTTTGTCCCGGTTTCCGCGTAATACCGCTCTCTCAGCTTGTAGGTCGTCCGCCTCTCCGTATTTGTGCGGTTCTCGGATTCACGCAGAAATGCGGCCCATTCCTCCGGGTTATCACTCCGCCAGTAGCCGCCTTGTTTGCTGGACGACAAAACCGGCTCCCCCGTCTGCAAAATCCGCTTTACCTCTCGCCGGATTTCCCTGTCCGGCAATCCGGTCAGCCTCGCCAGCTCCGCTCTTGATATGGCATTCTCACGGCCATACGGGATATATTGCAGCAGATCAATCGCACACATATTATCACTCCTCACAAATAGCTCCGCATAAATATTTTGATAAATTCCGCCTCGGACCAGCCATAGACCTCCATTGCCCTGATCTGCGCCATGCGTTCCAGCACCCGGCGCACCTCTTGACTGCGGTGTACGCTGTCAGGCCCAAAAATATGACACCGGGCATGATGGAGGTATACGGTCAGCCCGTATTTCTCCGACAGCCCGCGGCACGGCCCGCCGAACACATGATGTTTGTCCAGCGGGTCACCGCATGGGTTTCCCTCGCAGATAAAGCACCTTGATCTGTCCTCCTGCAAGATACTTTTCATGGCTTTTCCGCCTTCCACAGAGATTTCATGCTGGCAATCTCATCCGGCGTCAGGGTCTGGATTCCCTGATCCCTACAATCCTCGATTACACTGTCAAGCAGCCGGGACATCTGTTTTGTGTTGTACACGGATGAGCCGTAATACATATGTACCAAAACAAATCCGTCATGGGCTCCATAGTCCGCCTTTTCCGCGATCCAGCCCGTACCCATTGACCGCCATCCGGTGACGAGCGTGTCAACCGCTTTTTCGTTGATTTCAGCCGGGCAGTACACGCCCATATTGATAATGTGCTGTTTGTATACATCCTCTTTGGTACAGCCGATTTTCTCAGCCAGCTTCCCGCACAGCACCCACATATACGCATTGGCGCTCAGTGACCGCTTTTTCCGGTATGGCTTGATTTCTATGGACAGCCTGTCACAGTCCTTTAACTCGTCATACCCGGCTTTCAGGTCGTTTTTCTCATTCACTGCAAGGGTCAGCTTAGGAATGTTTGACATAAACCCAACGCTGATATCTTCAATCCTTCCCGTCAGCTTCATGACGCCTTGCCTTCCGGCTTCTGCTCCTTGGCCCTAAGGGTCTTTATTGCATTATTGTACTGCTTTAATGACAGATGATAGATGCTTGATACTTCATACGCCCGCAAAATGGAGCCTATTGACTGTCCGATCTTTGCGGCAAGCGCCAACAACTCGCCCGCCATTTCAGGGTTTATGTCCGGATTCTTCTCCGGTTCAGGCTCCGCGGGTTTCTTATCGGCCTTCCGGGCTGCTTTTCGCGGATAGACAAACACCGGATTTCCATCTCGTTCAATCGTCAATGCTGTTATTTTTCGGCTTTCTTCATCCACGTCCATTTGTGTTACTTTATAGTCGCTGATTCGGTTTACAGGCGCATACACCGGCTTCCCGTTCTTGTCCTTTTTCCCCGTGTCCTTTACCGGATCGTTGATCCAAATAAATATTTTTGTATACAGCTCACGGCCTATTCCCCAATTCACACACGCCCGCTTGAAAGCGTCGGAAGATTCACCTTTTTCCTTTTGGGTGTTGCTCTCCGTGCCGCAGTCCTCTTTCCAGACCCATTCTCCGAGGGCCTTATCAAAGATGGAGACGCGGGCAAATTCCTTGCCGTTGATTTGATCGTGCTCCCGCTTCCACCCGAACGGCCCAACAGTTTCATCCAGTATGTTCATGTCGCATCTGGCATCCTTGTACAGCAATAAGCTGAATCCTTTTTCTGTGACTTGGTTTACCCTGAGCTCTACCTCGTCATGGCGCAGGATTCTGAATTTAATTTCAGCCATTTTAATATGCCTCCTCAAATTTTAACGTCAAACGTGTCCGGCTGTTTCTCAACTTGTATGCACGGGATCATTTCGCCGGTCTCTGTGTCAACCGCACCGGCCTCCGTGATTGTCAGCCGCTTTTTATACTCGCCCCATGCCGGTTTCTCTGTCACGGCCACAAACTCATTCAGGCCATTCCCTTTTAGGTAGTCCAGCATTTCCGTATCATCATAGCTGGGCTTTACCGCTCCGTATTTCCGCACCAGCTTACCGGATAAAAGCTGGTAAGTCTCCTGTGTCTTTGTGGATTTATGCTCCACTCTGTCAAAATACGCGGCAAGCTTGGACTTGTAAAACTCTGTGTCGGACACAAAGCGTTTCTTTGCCGCTTCCAGCTGTTCCCTGATCCGTTCCGTTTCTTCCTCCGCCAACGCTTCCAGACGCTCATATTCCGCTTTTGCCGCCGCTATTTTCTTTATGGCCCAGTCCGCCTTGCGGTCGTTGTCAATGATATATCCGCCGGCGGATTCTTCGCCCGCTTCATATGCGCCGTCATCCAAAAAATCAAACTCATTCATGATTTAACTCTCCTTCGCAAAATTCATCCCGGCACTCCTCACAACAAAACACCACATTCCCGCCGCAGTACAGCGGATCAGCCTCGTCCGGCATCATGATACTGCCGCAGTTATCGCATATTCCAAGATACCGCCGCCCTGACAGTTCCGCCGGGTTAAGTGTGCCAAACCGCTCCATTCTTGTTATGTATGGATGTGTCATTTTTCCTCCGGCCCTTAAAGGCACTTGACTTTTTCTCCGTTTCGTGATACCATAACGGTGATGTACCATTATTGTGATTTTCCCGTTCTGTGTTTGCCCACAGGCGGGATTTTTTTGCTTAGCTCCCGGAACATGTCCGGTATATTACCTTTCACATCCCGGTATTGCTCATTGGCATAGTCTGCTCTATACGCTTCCATGATAAGCTGTATCAGACAGTCCGCCGCCCGTTTTGTTCCTGCGTTCATTGCAACACCTCCTCTATAACCTCGACTGGATACCCCAGTGCCGCCTCAATCTCTGCAAGCGTCATTTTCTTTGGCTCTTTGCGCTCCCAAATCATTTTCATTTCACCCCAGCGGCCAAATTTCATTTGATATGCGCTTTCTGCGCTGTAAACCCGTATAACGTCAAGCTCGCGGCATCTCGATGGGAAACATTTTAAACCGTTATTGCAGGAATCCGCATTACACCAATCGCCGTCATTGACAAACACATCTCCGCAAGGCGTATCAAGCAATACCATGTACTTTTTGCCGTCTCTCAGCTCCACAACCATTCCGGTCTTTAAGTCTGATTTTTTCATTCCTATCCTCCAAAGTGTAACTTTGCCAGCTCTGCACACATCAGATACTCTTGTGCATATTTGCTGTCTCCGTGCGTTTCTTTGGCCCTGTCAATAAACTCGGTTAGTGCGCCGCAGAAGCACCCGCACCGTACCAAGATTGATCCATCCGTCAACAGAAAGAAATATGTCATTCGCTGCGCGCTTCCGAGCCCCTCAGCCTTAAACATGTCCTGCATCTCATAGATATTCTCGATTTTGCAACCCTCGCCGAAGCTACACC
>CBCTHE010000046.1:0-3999 GCA_965146665.1 uncultured Ructibacterium sp. | reverse complement strand
GTTACAAGCAGATGCAGTACAATGCAGCTGACGATAACGCAGAAGCAGAATAAGGTAATATAGAATGTAGATCCGAAAAACTGTTTCAGATCAACGGCGAATCCAATGGTGGTCAGGAATAACAGTGCCACAAAAAGTCCCAGGTCAAAGTTGCCGCGCAGCTTACGTACTGCCGGAATCTGTGCAATGATAATTGAGAAAGTCGTAATCAGAATAATACGTCCCGCACTGCGGAAGCCCGGTCCAAATACCATGCCTGCAATGGTCGTAGCTGCCCATACAGTACCAAAGCCGATTGCCAGCAGCCATGCGATCTCCTGAATGGACCACTCTTTAGATGCCATCAGTTCTTCATGATCTCCATCGCCCTGCAGCTCTGCCTCTGTCATCTCATAAGGCCACAGCTTTCTCAGCAGCTTAGAGTTCTTGTAGATAGCCGGTGCCGCAAACATAAGAATCAGACTCGGAATACCAATTACATAGTCTGCTGCATTGGCAGCTGCGATGGTTCCCTTTGCCGCATCCAGTCCGACTGCGATTGCTGTCAGGTTGGAACTTCCGCCTGTATAGGTTCCGACAAACATTCCGGCAATCTTCCATCCCTCATCAATCTTGGATGCGAATAAAACACCAAACACGAATGCCATCAGGCAGACACTTACCGCTGCTGATGCCAGTGCAATAATCGAGTTTCTGTTTAACAATTTTTTCATCTGACGCAGATCCAGGCTCAGCAGACAGATAGAAATAGACAGCGGTACACAATAACTGCTGAGGGCATCATAGGTCGGGCTGGACACCGGTACAATTTTCAAGTTTGAAAGAATAATACCGGTAACAATAACCGTTAAAGCCGGTCCAAGCACCTTGAACACTTTAAAGCGTTGAAGCCAAAAGCCGACAGCTACCATAAGAAACATAACCAGAAGCAATGCGCTTTCTGATGAAAATAATGTTGTACTTTCCATATAATTAAGTAATCCTTTCTAGTGAGAGCCTCCGCGAGGCCTGGCGCATGACTTCGGTCAGCGCATCCCCGCGGAGCATTTATTATCCGAATTAGAAATCCAGATCCAGACCAAGACCCGGTTTCTGAGACAGTGTATATACGCCACCCTCGATGGTGAAGCCACCCGGCATTCCCATCTCCGGATCTACTGCATACATGAAGCTGTCGCAATCTGCCTCTGTGATATTGCTCTTAGCTGCAACTAGGCTGACACCTGCTGCAATCGCAACCTTCGTCTCCAGCATACAGCCAACCATACAATTTACATGATTTGCTTCTGCGATTGCATTGATCTTCTCTGCCGGATACAGACCGCCGCACTTCATCAGTTTGATGTTCAGAATATCAGCTGCATCCATCTTGCAGGCTTTTGCTGCATCAACCGGAGAATGGATAGACTCATCCAGCATAATCTGCATATCAACCTTCTGGCGAAGGATCTTGGAACCGTCCATATCCCACCATGGCAGACACTGCTCTACTGCGTCAACGCCGATTTTTTCAAATTCTTTCAGAACTCTTACCGCATCATTTACGGTATATCCCTGGTTTGCATCCACACGCAGGCGGATATCCGGTCCAACTGCTTCACGAATCAGAGTAAGTGCACGAATATCATCCGCCGGATTAATTCCAGCTTTCACCTTCAGGATACGGAATCCATCACGCTCAACACGCTCTTTTGCTTCCTGTGCCATCAGTTCCGGCTTATCAATACCAATTGTCATATCGGTTACGATCTGGTCACGGTATCCGCCCAGTACCTTGTACAGCGGCTGGTTCATAACCTTGCCCTTCAGATCATACAGCGCAATATCGATTGCAGCCTTTGCTGAGGTATTGCCGGAAATCAGACGATCCATCATCAGATGAATTCCCTCAATATTCATCGGATCCATACCGATCAGACCCTGTTTAAACAATTTAAGAACTTCCAGAACGGTTGCACTGTTCTCTCCGGTAACCGGTTCAAACGGAGCTGCCTCTCCGATTCCATAGATTCCCTCATCTGTCATAACTTTTACCAGAACATTCACAGAATGATCCTGTACGGCAAATGCAATACGGAACGGCTTCTTCATCGGAATGTGAATCACTTCTACTTTTACATCAATAATTTTCATATTAGACCTCCATACTGTAAAATTATTTTAAAATTAGTATAATTTTACTCTCACTAAAATATATAGTCAACCTTTTCACGTTCAAAATACAAAATTAGGGATTTTACATAAAAAATATTCCATAAATCTGTGAAAATAAGCCAAAGTCGAAACAGATAATAAGGCAAATAGGAGAATAGTAAACTTTAATATTTTTATATATATAAAACAAATCAAACTCTGGTTTATTTACAAAAACAATGGTATACTAATACAGACAGCGGATTCCGCTGAAGATCATAGAATAAAGTACATCGAACAGGGGGGTTACAATATGCTCGGTGAGCAGATACGCAACATAAGAAAATCAAGAGACTTTACACTAAAAGCCCTGGCTGAACAGACAGGACTTTCCATTGGCTATATATCCCAGATAGAGCGCAATCTGACGGATCCATCCCTGTCAACGCTTCGCAAAATCAGCGCTGCTCTGGATGTTCCCACCTATCTTTTTATGGGAGAAGCCGAAGCTGACAACACACTGACTACCAGAAAAAATCAGGTCATCACTTTATCACAGCCCCATTCCAATATCCGTTACCATCTGCTGACGCCGATGCCATCGGCAGAATTTGTTCCCCAGTCTCTGATTATCGGTTTTGAGCTGGAAGCACATGCTAAGGATGGCGAACGCCCTGTGATTCACCCCAGTGAGGAGATCATCATGGTCCAGTCCGGAGAACTGGATGTTATCATCGGAACCGAGAGAATTCACCTGATGGAAGGGGATTCGACGCTGATTCGATCCAACCTTCCCCATATTGTGGAAAACACGACAGACAAGCAAATGACCGGTATTTCCGTATTCACACCGGCCATCTGGTTTCCATCCATACGAAGAGCTGAACAGAACGGATAAAACTCATCCCTTTAAAAACTCTTTCGTCTCTTCGCACTCCGGCTTTTCCCAGAATGTTTCTGCATCCTTTGTTTCTACCCGCCGTCCATTCTGGAAAAAGGCCACATCGTCCGCAATGCGCTTTGCCTGCGCCAGGTTGTGGGTAACAATCACAATGGTATAACGCTCCTTCAGGTTCTTAAGCAGCTCTTCTATTTTGGCAGAAGCCTTCACGTCCAGAGCCGAACAAGGTTCATCTAAGAGCAGTACCTTCGGCTCCACCGTCAGCGCCCTGGCAATGCACAGACACTGCTTCTGACCGCCTGAAAGCTTTTAGGTCAGGTTTTTATAAATAGAAAACGGAAACAGTGCCGGTGTCTGAAACACCAGTCCCACATTTTTTCTCAACTCTTCCATGGATAGACTGTGGATATCCGCCTCCTCCAACATAATTCTGCCGGACACATTCACACCGCGTTCCTGCTCCAAAAGACCATTTAACGTCTTCAAAAATGTGGTTCTTCCGCAGCCGGAAGGTCCAAGAATCGCTGCCCACATCGGTATCATGGGTCTTCTGATTGAAATCCGTCATACCTGTTACCTCCTACTCAAATTTGTCTCGCCGGATTTCAGGCGAAAAAAAATAGAGCCTCGACCCATTCTCGTTTTCAAAGAATGAGCCAAGGCTCTATGTAACAGGATACCTGATATTAAATTTTTTCAGATTTCGTCAGAACTCGCGGGGCTAATTTCCCCTCCAAAATGGCCTTCTGTAAACCCATCAAAATGGGCTAATATGAAGTCAAATTTCCTCAAATTTCACCATCGGAATCAGGTGATTTTAGGCATAGAAAAAGCCCGGAAAATAGCGTATTTCCGGGCTTTTTTAGCATTTTTAAGCTGTAGATTATCGCTTGCTGAACTGCGGAGCGCGACGAGCTGCTTTGAGACCGTATTGCGCGAGTTTTTGAGCTGTTTTTCCTTGATAT
>CBCTHE010000045.1:0-7016 GCA_965146665.1 uncultured Ructibacterium sp. | reverse complement strand
CGTCAGTAACCCTCAATTTGAGGGTTACTGAGTACGGATTTCTGTTCAACCAGCACGGTGTGCCATATTTGACACAGGGGTCCAGACAGGAAGCCCCTTGCCTAAAGTATATAAAACGTACTTTAAAGCCAAGCCGTAGAAAGTGACCCGGCAACCTTTAGGGGAAGTCATTTTGACTTTGTCCACGAGATGGACGAAGCGCAACTACCTGAATATCATTCAGGTAGCTGAACTGGTGGACCGTCAGTCACCTGGTTGATAGGGGGTGCTTGAAATTTGAAGCAGGGGGTAGGGCGGATTTTCCCTGCCTTTGAGCTAGAATTAAGTACATTTCAAGTACATATCCACAAGACAAACGGCCGCGTAAATGGGACGTAATGAGCACGTTATATTTTTAAAAATTTTGTGCGGGTCGCGTCGAACTTGACACAGGCGGCATGATGTTGTATATTATAAGCACAAAGTCCCTTGCGCATAGCGTACAATATCACAGCCCTGCTATAGTAGCCCTCCCACTATTCGGGAAGCGGCCAAATACAGGGCGTACAAGTCCCCCGGTTACTAGAGGCCGGGGGCGTTTTGCAGATGGGTTATGGATAATTTGGGCAGAGTGTGTGGCGTAAAAATGGCGTAACTTTTTGATATTTTAAAAACTCAACCGTCTGAAATAGAAGCAAAACAACGTATTTAGTGGCTTTTAGAAGCCTAAATTTGCTGTGTTTGCTTTTAGATAATTCCCCTATGCTCCACCAATAGGACAAGTTTAAGCAGAAATTGCCCAAACTTGTCCTTTTTTGTATTGGAAGTAAAATTAATCCGTGCGGCAAAAAATGCGATCAGAGTTCTATTTCCCCGGGCCGGTGGACAGAAGCGTCGATACCAGATGGGCGGACTATGTATGAGCGCCTGCTCAAAGGGGCATATACTCTGGATCCGGCGTGGCTGGACCGCCTGCGCGCCCTTGAGGGCCGCGGCCAGCGGGGGCCCTTTTTGGACGGAAATTCCGGCATCTGGACTGTGGGATGCTATGAGCGGTTCAGCTTCGCGGACGGGACGGCAGGCTTTGTCCAGAAGACACAGCCCCTTGCGGAAATCTCGGAACAGTTTTCCCTCTCCTTTTATGAGGATACGGGATTTTCCTATGTGGTGAACCAGGCGGGCGATATTCTCATCCGGTCCATGCACCGCAACAGCAACCGGACCTTTCAAAACCTGTTTGACATCATTGACCTGCAGGGGAACAGCGCACGTACCGTTATGAGGCCACCAGGCGGATTCGGGAATTGGAGCGGACGGACGCCGCAGAAATTCCGATTCTTGCCATGACAGCGGATGTGTTTGCGGAGGATATTGAAGCGGCCAGGGCGGCCGAAATGAACAGCCACCTCGCAGAGCCGCTGGATATCCCCGCCATGATGCGCGAGATACAGAAGTATCTGCGGCCCGGCCGCGATCCGGCGGAGGGCTGAGCGTTTGGCGCCGGACAGAGGCGCCGGCAGCAGAATAAAAGGACAAGCCCGGGATATGACCGCCCGCGCTTGCCCTTTTTCGTTCTATATGGGATAAATCTGAAAAAGCGATAGAATGGGAGCCAGCAAGTCTTATCGCAAAAGACGGTAAAAAAGCGGTCATTGACAGGTTATTATTTTTATGGTATATTGAATTTACTAATAATGTCAAGCGTGTCTAAGAAAACGCAGAGAAAGGGAATTGGCTATGAAATACGAACTTGAGTGGATGGGCAGCCGCGTTGGGGAGGATTTGTGGTTTCCGGCCCGGGTACCGGGCAATATACAGCATGACTATGGGTGTTTCAAAGGCTTCGGGGATATTCATTACGGCGAAAATGTGGCGGTCTATGAGCAGTTTGAGGATGATACCTGGCTGTATCAGACGCGGTTTTGTGTCCAGCCCAGGGACGGCGAACGGCTGTATTTTGTATCCGACGGCATTGACTACCGGTTTGAGGTCTGGCTGGATGGGGAACGGCGATTGGAACATGAGGGAATGTTCAGCCGGATAGAGCTGGATTTGACCGAAAATCTCAAAGCGGAGGGAAACACGCTGGAGGTCAGGATTCTGCCCCATCCATCCGGCGGACAGCCGCGCGGCACAGGCCGGGAAGAGGCGGCCCGGAGCTGTAAGCCGGCGGTTGGATATGGCTGGGACTGGCATCCGCGCCTCCTGAGCTCCGGCATGTGGCAGGAGGCATGGCTGGAAACCCGGGACGCGGGCTTTATCCGGGACTGTGAGGCGCGGTATTCCCTGAATGACGCCTTGGACACAGCGGCCGTGACTTTTCAGATCAGCTGTGACGCGCCTGTGACCATTCAGGTCTTTGACCGGGAGGGCGGCCTGATCCATGAGGGAACAGAGCCGAACTTTGTACTAAAGAATATCAAGCTTTGGTGGTGCAGCGGACAGGGAGAGCCGTATTTATACCAATACTGCGTCAAATCCGCAACCCATGAGCGGCGCGGACATATAGGCTTTCGGACGATCCAGCTGGTGATGAATGAGGGAAGCTGGGAGAAGCCGGAGGCGTTTCCAAAGACCAGGAGCACTCCGCCGGCCACCATCTGCCTCAACGGCCGCAGAATTTTTGCAAAGGGCAGCAATCTGGTCCGGCCGGAGCTGTTTCCCGGCACCGTCACGGAGGAGACCTGGCGAACGCTGGCAGAGCTGGCAAAGGGGGCAAATATGAATCTGTTCCGGTGCTGGGGCGGGGCGGAGGTCAATAAGGAGTCGTTCTATGAGCTGTGCGACCAGTATGGGATCATGGTGTGGCAGGAGTTTCCGCTGGCCTGTAATGCGTATCCAAATGACAGCGGATATCTGCGGGTATTGGAACAGGAGGCCGCGGCGGTCATTCGGCGCCTGCGCAGACATCCGTCTCTTGTGCTGTGGTGCGGCGGCAATGAGCTGTTTAACACCTGGTCCGGCATGACGGACCAGGATCTGCCCCTGCGCCTGCTGAACCGGCTGTGCTATGAGCTGGACAGGGACACCCCCTTTATCATGACCTCCCCGCTGATGGGGATGGCCCACGGCGGCTATTTGTTCCGGGACTACGACACGGGCGAGGATGTGTTTGAGACCTTTCGGCACAGCCGGAATACCGCCTATACGGAATTCGGCGTGCCGGGCATGCCGGATCCCGCGTACCTGGAAACCATCATTCCCCCGGATGATCTGTTCCCGGTCCGGGAGGACGGGGCATGGAAAAAACACCACGGCACCGGGGCATGGCGGCGGGAAAGCTGGGTGCATCAGGACATTTTGGAGCATTATTTTGGAGAGGCAAAGTCCCTTGCGGAGCTGTGCAGTTCCAGTCAATGGCTGCAGTGCGCGGGGTATCAGGCAATCTTTGAGGAGGCCCGCCGCCAGTGGCCCGCCTGTGCCATGGCGGCCAACTGGTGCTTCAACGAACCCTGGAAGACCGCGGCCAACAACTCGCTTCTGAGCTATCCCTGTGTGCCAAAGCCCGCCTATGAGGCGGTTCAGGCCGCCCTGCGCCCAGTGATGCCAAGCGCGCGGATTCCAAAGTTCAGCTGGCAGGAGGGAGAGATGTTTAGCGCCGAGCTCTGGCTTCTGAACGACAGTCCGGAGGAGATCCGGGATACTGTGACCGCATACCTTGTGCTGGACGGCACGGCAACGGAGGTCATGCGGTGGGAGACCGGGGCTTGCGGGCCAAACGGCCATAAGCAGGGCCATAAACTGCAATGGAAACTGCCAAGGCTGGCGTCCGGGCGCATCATTCTGCGGCTGGAATCCGCCCATGGGAACAGCGAGTATAAGCTCCTGTACCGGGCCCGGGCTCAGAAAGAGGAGAAAAAGATGCTGAACCAGTAGCAGTTTAGCCGCGTTGGATGGACAGAACTCAACGGAGCGTGGATTGTAAACGCCCGCGCTTTCTGTTATGATAGGGGAGAGGTGAGGCAAATGGATTGTGCAAAGGTGGGACAGCTGATTCGGACAGTCAGGCAGGAGAAAAACATGACGCAGAACCAGCTGGCTGAACTGCTGCGGGTTACGGACAAGGCCATATCCAAGTGGGAGCGCGGTCTGGGACTGCCGGATATTTCGCTTCTGCCGGAACTGTCCGCTGCGCTGGAACTGGATATGGAAAAGCTATTGGAGGGCTGTCTGCCCGACGGCCCGGAACAGGGAGGCAATATGAAGAAAAGCAAGTTTTATGTCTGTCCGTCCTGCGGCGGGATCAGCCTGTGCACCGGGGACGCGGCGGTGTCCTGCTGCGGCAGAAGACTGGCGGCGCTGGAGCCGAAAAAGGCAGAGCCCGGGCAGAGACTCAAGGCGGAGCAGGTGGAGGACGCGTGGTATATCACAAGTGATCACCCCATGACCAAGGATTCCTATATTTCCTTTGTGGCATTTCTGGCCGGGGGCGCGGCGACGCTGGTGAAACAGTACCCGGAGTGGAACCTGCAGGCACGGATCCCCCGTGGCGAACGCGGTATGCTGATCTGGTACAGCGCGGAGCAGGGGCTTCTGTATCAGCTTTTATAGTATTTTGCAAAACAAAAGGGGCAGAGACCCCGCTGCCATATTGTACGAAAAATGTGCAGTATCCATAAAGAAAACCATTGTAAAAGCTTTCACAGCATAAATACAATGGTTTTTTTGTTGTCTTTTTTCAGCGGCTCTCTTAGCGGCAGAAAGAAGGGCTGCGTCTGACCGGAAGTATATGTCTGGGAGCCATGGATGAAATTCTGTCAGAATATCATCGGTCATATCATGATAGGCGGTTTGTGTGGTTACGACTGTATCAAAAAGCGCGGCCAAGGGATCCATACCGCCCGCGGTGCCGGCGTTGATAATGGCGGTGACGTGAAACCGGTCAATCAGAAGCTGGGCCGCAATGGCGGCGTTTACCTTGCATACGACGCCGCTATAAAGGACCACCGCAGGGAGTCCGCAGCGGCCCTCATAAAATGTCAGCATGGCCTTTTCCGTTGTTTTACAGTCCAGAATATGGGGTAAAAAGGGAGCAAGCTCGGTATTGCTTGCACAGAGAATGCCAATTTTATTTTTCACAAAGTTTGGCTCCTTTCCACTATTTCAGCGGGACAAGTTTGCCCGTGCGTGCCTCGTTCAGAGCCTGTGCCAGCTGTGCCGGGCAGGAGGTCCCCCGTCCGTTGCAGTCAATATGGGACAGCAGGCGGATCACCTGTTCCACATCCATCCCTTCCACCAGGGCGGAAATACCCTGGCCGTTTCCGTTACAGCCAAAGGTAAAGACCACATTGTGTACTGTCTTACTGTCGGTTTCAAAGGTGATCAGTCTGGAACAGGTGCCGTGGGTCTTATATGTGTATTTTTTCATCATGCTTCACGACCTCCCCAAAAAAGTTTCTTAAATAAAAAGAAAGTCGGAGCAAAGAAAACTTTGCTTCGACGTGGAGCTGGTGATGGGACTCGAACCCGCAACCTGCTGATTACAAATCAGCTGCTCTGCCAATTGAGCTACACCAGCACAAGCGTTATCTTAGCATAATTTCGTGTAATTGTCAACTATTTTTTTCGGATTCCGCTGTGAAAATTCTTTACAAAATCCGTCCACACAGCGAATGATCGAATGTTGTCGAATATGTGGCAAAGCTGTAACCGATCCAGCCTGTCTGCATAGGATGTTACTGAGCCGCAAATACGCGCGGCCCCAAAACCAGAAAAAAGAAAGGGTGCACGGCATGGCAATCACGATTAGCTTGTGTATGATTGTAAAAAACGAAGAAGATGTGCTGGGACGCTGTCTGGCTTCTGCCGCCCCCATTGCGGATGAGATCATTGTGGTGGATACGGGCTCTGTGGACCGCACCAAGGAAATAGCCCAAACCTATACAGAAAAGGTCTATTCGTTCCGATGGCAGGATG
Organism: uncultured Ructibacterium sp.; assembly: GCA_965146665.1. Classification (GTDB taxonomy): domain Bacteria; phylum Bacillota; class Clostridia; order Monoglobales; family Monoglobaceae; genus Ructibacterium. The sequence continues at coordinate 1,121 of CBCTHE010000045.1, read as the reverse complement.
ACTTTGCGGCGGCCCGGAACTTTTCTTTTTCCAAGGCAAAAATGGATTATTGCATGTGGCTGGACGCGGATGATGTCATCCTCCCGGACGATAGAGACGCACTGCTCCGCCTGAAGGCGGAGATGGACCCTGGGGTCGATGTGGTGATGCTTCCGTATCATGTGGCGGTGGACCAAAACGGCAAGCCCAGCTTCTGGTATTACCGGGAGCGGATCGTCAGAAACACCCAAGCATACCGGTGGAAGGGACAGGTGCATGAGGCGATTGTCCCCATGGGCAGGGTCATTTACGGCGATGCTGCAGTGACCCACCGAAAAATCCGGCCCTCGGATCCGGAGCGAAATATACGGATCCTGGAGAAGATGAAGGACAGCCCGGGAGGGCTGTCGCCCAGGCAGCAGTTTTACTATGGAAGAGAGCTCTATGAGCACCAGCGCTATCCAGAAGCCATTGGCGTACTGGAGGCCTTCTGGCGTGAGCCGGAAGGGTGGTCGGAGAACAAAATTGACGCCTGCAGAATCCTGTCTTACTGTTACCAGATGCAAAACCAGCGGGAAATGGCTTTTCGTGTGTTGCTTCGCAGTTTTATATTGGATACGCCCCGGGCCGAGATCTGCTGTGAGCTGGGACGGCTGTTTATGGAGGAGAACAATTACCTGCATGCGGCATATTGGTATGAAACGGCGCTGAACCGTCCATACCGGCCCGATTCCGGGGCTTTTGTTCAGGCGGACTGCTATGGCTACCTGCCATGTATCCAGCTTTGTGTCTGTTATGACAGGCTGGGGGAGCAGGACCGCGCGGCGGCTTATAATGAGCTGGCAGGGAAATACCGGCCGGATTCACAGGCATACCTTACGAACAAGGTCTATTTTGAACGAATTAGAGAAGAAGGAAACAGGAATTGAAGGAAGTATGAAAGGAGTTAACATCTATGAATTACAACGATGACATCAGCCAACTATTAAACCAAATTACAACCAATGAGCAGAAAAACTGTTCCTGCAATCAAAACAGTCAGAGCGGAAAATGTTGTAGAGCTTGTTGCTGTCCTTCTGCAATTATTGGTCCGACCGGCCCCACGGGAGCGACAGGAACAGCCGGTGCGGCCGGAGCCACAG
>CBCTHE010000044.1:0-7784 GCA_965146665.1 uncultured Ructibacterium sp. | reverse complement strand
GGGCAATGATGAGATTCGAGAGAGTATGGAAGCCCTGCGGACGCTGTCGGCGGCACAGCAGGAAATCAAGGCGCAGAAGCTTGTCATAGAAAATCCGGATTCCAGTCAGGAGCAAGTGGAGCAGGCCAAGTCCAAAATCCAAGAGATTGCGGCCATGCTGGAAAAGGAATATAATCTCAAAATCAGCACGGACGGAGGAACTGAGAAGCTGGAGAATACCGTTGACCTGTTGACGGAAATATCAAAAAATGAACTCCAGATAAAGATGAGCGCACAAAGCGACAAGTTGGAAGCGCTGCAAGGAAAACTTGCCGATTATCAGCGTGACCGCCAGGAGATACAGCAGAAATTTGACGATGCGCTTGCGTCGAAGAATCGGATTGGGGAAGCGCGGAAACAGCTTGCAGAGCTCGAAAAAGGTACGGCGGACTATGACGGCGAGGTGCGCAGGCTTGCTAATGATGCAGGGCTTGTCGTGACCCCCATGAGCAAAACGTCGGAGCTGATTTCCGAGCTTAATACAAATTATGATATCGCTGGATATAAGGTGAAGGAGTATGGCAATCAGCTAAATAACTTAGACGGTACAAATGCGGAGGCCATTGCGCTTTCTAAAGAACTGGCAAACTGGAATACAGAACTTATCGCAATGGAAGCCCTTAACAAGAACGCGGACGGAGTAGCGCGATCTCTTGAAAAGATGGGAGGACTTATTCGTGCGGCAAATCTTGACCTGAACGGGTACGCCCAGGCGGCTGCCCTTGCCATGAACGGCGTGAACAGCCTGGAAGATGCCTGGACCGCGGCGGCCAACGGAGACGGAGAGGCCCTGAACGGAATTGTCAATGATTACATCCGGGCAAGTTCTGAATTTGGTGCGGCTGCTCAGGATACGGCAGTAGGCGCTTCTCTGATTAAGAATGGTTTCCGCACCCTGGATGAGGCGGTCAAGAAAGAAGGCGCGGTTGGAAAGATTGCGGAGGATTATGAAACGCTTGGGCGAGAGATGGGCTTGTCCGCTAATGAGATCATCAAGGGCTCCGCGCTGATCCGCAAGGGCTTTACCGACATAAAAAGCGCGGCCAAGGCCGGTGCTTTGGATGAGGTCTCAAAGGAGATGACGCGGCTCGCCCACGAGATGGGTGAACTGCCGGAGAATAAGAGTATTACTGTTGATGTAAACGGCGATACCTCAATCCTGACAGAGATTGACGGCAAGGTACAGGAGATCCAGCGGGCTGATGGAACAACGGTGCGAATCAATGCCGACGGGAATGTTGAGGTATTAGATCAGGCCGGAAACCAGACAAAATACCTTGAAGGCGTTGGCGCGGTCAACCTGAAAGTCAATGCCAAGGGGAACATTGAGGTGCTCAATGAAGCCGGCGAAAAGGTGGAGGATATTCCGCCCGATACAGAAAAACTCCTTACTGTAACCGGCTCTTATCCGGGGAAGGAGGAGGTTGCCGCCGCGCTGGACCATCAGAATAGCCTGAAAAATGTAAATGTCACCTATACGGTCACTTATGCACAGAAAGGCAGTCCGACGCTGGCCCAGCCATTTGCGCATCAGGCAAAAGGTACGTCCGACTTCTCGGGCGGGCTTGCCATGATCAACGACCAGCGGGGTGTGGCAGACCCCCGGGAGCTGGTGGAGGTCGGCGGCAGGGGGTATTTGTTCGAGGGCCGGGACGTTGTGCTACCTCTGCCCGAACACGCGAAGATCTACCCGGCGGGGGAAACAAAGGAAATACTGCGCATGGCCGGGATCCCCCATTATGCCAGGGGAAAGGATAACGATGCCTGGAGCAATGCCAAGGACGCGTGGAGCCACAGGCAAAAGACCGCGCTGGTGCCTTTGTCGGCTAAGGATTACATAGCGTGGATCAATGAGATGCGCGGGGAATTCCAGTCCAACACCGAGGCCATGATGGAGCTGGATGAGATGTTTGTGGATGCTGTCAAGCAGGACTGGGAAGAGGCCCTGGACGCCATCCAGTACAGCCTTGACATGGGCGGGATCAGCGAGGCGGAATATTACGCCCAGCTGGAGCAGTATCGGGACGAGAACATACAGGCGGGAACAGACGCGTACAAGTCGCTGAGTGTAAAAATCCATCAGTACAACGAAAAGGTTTTGGAGGATGCCCGAAACACGGCAAACGAAATTTCCAAGCAATGGATTGACACCCGGACGTCGCTGAACGACTGGGGCGAGATTGGCGATACCCGGGGCGCGGCGTACAACCGGGTGATGGACCGCAATGCGGAGGCGCTGTTTGCTGGAAAGATGACCTGGGAGGAATACCAGGCTTTGGGACTGGAAACCTTTGAGACCCTGGCCAAGGGATACAAGCAATATTCTGACGACTGGATCAGCCGCGAAAAGGAATACAACAACATGAGCGCGGCCCAGCAGCTGGAGGCCATCACCCGGCAGGAGGACGAGCTGAACCGGTTTTTTGCGGATGTCAGCGAGTTAACTGACGAGCAGTATGTGGTCAAGGTTACGCTTGACACAGAGATCGCCCAGGCGAAAATGGACGCCATCCGCGCGGAATACAGTGAATGGAAATCGGATTTTGAGTGGTATCAGCAACAGCAGGATGTGTACGGCGTTGATTTTATGCACAGGGGCGAGACGGCGGAGAGCACCCTGCGCCGCGGGATCGACAAGATGTGGGAGAAGTACGCCAAAGCGGATCCCACCTATCAGCAGGAGATTCTTCGGGATATTGATCTGGCGAAAATGGAGATCTACAAAAACCGGGAGCAGGAGCTGGACGACGCGCTGTCCGACTTCAGCGATAAGATTTCCGAGACCACTCAGGCCCTTGACGATAAGGTACAAGCCCTGCGGGACAAGTGGACCGTGGAGGACCGGAGAAAAGACATGGGCGAGCTTGAGTATCAGCTGTCCATCTATGAAGGCGCTGTCACCAAAGAGGGCCGGGACAAGTACGAGAGCTTGCAGGAGGAATATACCCAGCTCCAGCGGGATGAGCAGATCTATAACCTGGAACAGAAAAACAGCGCGGCGATTGAACGCATGGAAGAACAGTATGCCGAGATGGAGGCGGCCAAGGCCGAGGAGCTGAGCGCGCTCAAAACTGAACTGCTCCAGACACGGGAGGCAAGCCGAACGGCGGTGGAGACGGTGAACAGCGCCATTGGCCAGGAGATAGCCAAGGCCGAGCTGATACAAAGCACCACGGAAAAAATGCTGGGGCTGTTTGAGGGGGACAAGGGCATGGCGAAGAACCTGGAGGCCCTGCTGGAAGCGGTAAACAACAAGCAGTATGACATTAACCAGAGTTTTACCGCCGTCATCAACGACCAGACGGATCTGCACGCGTTTGGCCACAGCATAGCGCGGTATACCAGAAACGCGCTGGGTATTTTCGGATAGGAGGACAGAACCATGATGTACGGAATTACTTATCGGGGACGGCACAGCCGTGAGTTTGGGCTTGTGGTGAAAACCAGAACCCGGCCTGCCGCTCCGCCTGTACGGGTTGTGGAGGAGACCATCCCATACCGGGACGGAAGCCTGGACTACAGCGGGCAGGCCGGGCGGCTGTTTTATGATGACAAAATACTTGAGCTGGACTTTACGGCTCCGGGCCGGGAGCTGTCAGAGACAAACCGGCTTGTGGCCGCGGTTGTATCATGGCTGGCCGGGGGCTGGGACGAACTGGTCTTTGACGATATGCCGCAGGTCAAATGGATAGCGAAGCCCATTGAGCTGTCTGATATCACCCTGTCCCTGTATCGTGTTGGGACTTTTACAGTCCAGTTTCGGTGCCGGCCGTTTAACCGGCTGATGTGGGGGAGCCTGGGCCTTCCCCTTGACAGCGGCGTGCCGCTTGACAGTGACATATCGCTGGACTTTGGCGCGGAAAACGTCCATGATATGCCGAATACGGGGTCATATACGTTTAGCCATACCAATGTTGGAGACGTTGCCGCGCGGCCCAAATTGGTCATAACCGGCGACACGGATAACGGGGCGCACACCATCGCGATTCGGATTGGCGAGGCGGCGCTGACGCTTGCAACCACATCAGCCCGGCGGCTCAGCGGAGGACGGAGCCTGACGGTGGACTGTCAGGAGTGCGCGGTGTTCTGGGACGACGGGAGCGACGCCACGGGGCTTCTGGCGAGTGATCCCGTCTCCGGCATATTCCCGGAGTTCCCGGAGATTCCGCCCGGTGCATGTGAGATCGCTGTGACCACGGCCATAACGGGACGGTTACAGGTGGATTATGAGAATCTGTATTATTTTGGGTTTGTGGAGGGTTAGCCATGAGAGACTATATCAGAGTATACGCGCACAACGAAACCGCCTTTACGGGCGGCGGGCTTGGCGTGGCGGAGAACGCGAGGGACGTGTGCGTCAAATCCAATATCAACGGCGAGTACAGCCTGACATTTTCCCTGCATCCGGCTGACAGAAAAGCGCGTCTTGTGCAGGAGGAGAACATCTGCGTGGTGCAGGGCCAGAGATACCGCGTCAAGACCATTGACGGGGGCAGGGTTACGGCGGAGCATATCTATATGGACGCGGGCAGAAGGCACATCCAGCGGCTGGATGACATGATAGGATCCGCGCCGCGGGACATTATGGTAAAAATTTTTGAAGATACCCCCATACAGGTTCTGCCGCCGAGCGGACTGCCCAACGGAATGGCTTGGGTTGAGGATTTGACAGATTTTTTCGAGTGTTCCAAGCTGACGCCGCTGGGGGCGCTGAAAAACCTTATGGAGATGCTGGACAAATACAAGGTGCATAACGAGCTGTATGTTGATAATTACAGCATTGCACTTGTAAAGCAGATTGGCGTTGACCGCGGCGCGCGGCTTGACACCGCGTACAACGCAAAGGAACTGAAGGTAACCAGGGACACCACGGAGCTGATTACCCGGCTGTATCCCTATGGGACGGATGACCTGCACATTGGAAGTGCAAATGGCGGAACGCAGTATATCCAGAGCGAAAATTATGATAAATGGCCGGTTGAGGGATACCAGGATTTTGACGAAATTGATGATCCGCAGGAGCTGAAGGCGGCGGCAGAGCTGTTATTTGACGCGGAGAACCCCGACCGGATTGATATACCAAAGTACAGCATTACGGCCCAGTATGCCCAGCGCCGGGACAGGGAGATCAGGCTGGGGGATGTGGTGACGGTGGTTGACCGGGATTACGGTCTGACCACAAGCCAGCGCGTGGTGGGTATGGAGACCTATCCCTTTGAAAGCAGCCGCAATACCATCACAGTTGGCAAGCCGCCTGCATCTGCCGCGGATATGTTCGGCGGTGTGGTCAGCGCGGCGGTGGCCTATAACGGAACAACCAATTCCCGGGGGTCCGTTAAGCCGCAGTGGCTGGAGAACATTAAAACGGCCTACAGCACGGAGATCAACAAGGCGCTGGATTCCGCGGAAAGAGAGAACCGGCGGACGGTTATCCATGACTACGGGGATATCTGGGTAAACCCGGACAATCCGAATCAGGCCCTTGCCATAGTGGGCGGGGTGCTGGCTATGGCAAACGGCAAGAACCCAGACGGCGACTGGAACTGGTCGGCCTTTGGAGACTGGTCCGGATTTACGGCGGATGTGATCAATACAGGTGTGCTTAATACAGCGCTTGTGAATGTATTGGGGAGCAACGGGCGGCTTAAAATTGCAGACAATCTGTTGACCATTGAGGACAGCCAAGGGAAACCGCGCCTTCAGGCGGGATTGGTAAATGGCGAGTATGTATTCAGGCTGTATGATGCTGATGGTGCCGAGGCATTGACGCTGGACGAAAAAGGAGCAATAGAGCTGATCGGAACGGTACGCACAGGAGACGAAACCGGGCTGGTGGAGATCTCCGGGAGCGGTATACAAACCTCAGTCAATAATACATTAAATGGATTTAATACGGGCGTGTATTCGGACGGAAGCGGGGCATTTGCGGGGCTGGACCATGAGGCCAAAACCGGCATCAGGGCAGAAGTCACGAAAACAGGAACAAAGGTCAAAGCAACGCTGTACGGGCCGGAAACGTCATTTTTGGAGGTTTCCGGGACAACGGCAAAGCCTGTTGGGAATTGGGACTTTAGCAGTCTTGGCGGTGCTACAGGCGATTTCTGGGCTTACACCGGGGCGAATGGCACGGGAAGAAATGTACATGTATGGATCGAAAACGGAATTGTGACGAGGATAGCGCAGGGATAGAAAGGATGATTGACAATGGCAGATAAGTATGTACCGAAAAAAGCGGCAGGCGGTCAGACCAAGCTGCGCGAGTGGTGGAACGCGGTTGTGGAAAGCAATTTCGGAGTGCTGTACCGCGCGATAAATGATCACTTTAACGGCACGGATGACCGGCACACGGCGGAGCAGGTGGACTATGCGGAGGGCAAAACGGTCAAGGCGGCCATAGACGAAAAGGCGGACAGGGAGACATCAGACGGCGGTTTTGCAGGCGGAATGTTAACTGAAGCTGGTATGGGAGGAGCCGCCGGAAACTGTGCTGGTACAGGCAGTGGCGGAGCTAGTGGCTATAACGCATATTCTTCTGACGGTGGAGCAATGGGAGAAAACGCGTCTGCTGGCAGTGGTGGAGCGGTTGGCTATAACGCGAGTTCGGCAAACGGCAGTGGTTTCGCCGGAGGTTCAAATGCTGTAGCTGGTAATGGCGGAGCGATTGGAGTAAGCGCGGAAACAATAGACGGAGATGGGAACGTAATTGACGCGGTCCAACTAGGTACTGGCACAAACCCAAACGCTAAAACACTGCAAGTCTATAACTATCAGATGATGGACGCAAACGGGAAAATCCCAGCCGGGCGGTTGCCGGAAGGCGTTGGCGGTCTGGAAGTGATTGATACGGGGTTTAAGAGTTTTCCCGCCTTGCTGGCGTCAGCTTGGTTTGATACCTATACGGGTACGGTCGGAAAGGTTGAGGAGCGGTATATCACTTATGACGCAGATTTCGACACAGTAAAGAAAGTTATCCTGAAATTCAGCGTGACCAAATTCGCAGGGAAAGATTTTACTACAACCAAGCAAGTGCTGGACTGTTCGCTGAGCCCATATTCGGATGCGTCAGACCCGTTAAGCGAAGGATCATATATGAAATACATGCGGATAGGGTCTGATGATGGGTACAGCTGGGGGCAATGGCAGCCGGTAACGCCGCAGCAGAGACCCGGCCGACAGGGATATACAGACGCGGACACCCGCCGTATGCTGAAATCCGCGAAAAGCTACACCGTTGCAAGGTCCGGCAGTACCGTGAGCTTTACGTCACCGCAGTTTTCCGCATTGATTGAAGGGCGCATATATACAATCCCGCAACTCCAAAAGACACTGGACGGGATCACAGTTGATAAGTTCTACAAGCTCTATGCCATATGGAACCATAACTATGACGAATTTTCCATTTTGCCCATAGAGTGCGGAGCGAATCCACAGGAGTTTACGCCTGCTTTATTGAGCGAATACGAACACCTAATCGGTGCTTTTGGAACCCTGCGCTATAACGAGGCGGCACCTGACAATCCATATATTTTTGAGCCCGCTGAAACGATTGATGTATCTGGTGATTTAATGGCCTTTGACATCTACTGCCGTCAGTCGTTCCCGGTTGACAGCGCATACTATACCGCGGAAAGCTGTCAGAAGCTGGACGATCCCAGCGGGGTCATGCAGGCAATACATAACGCGGGCTATGACAATCTTATGGACTTTATCAACAGGCTTGGCCGGGCAGCCGGACTGCTGGAAGG
>CBCTHE010000043.1:0-12670 GCA_965146665.1 uncultured Ructibacterium sp. | reverse complement strand
GTGTTGGATGAGATGGATAAGCGAGGTGAACCTGACTGATGAAACAAAATCGAACAAATAACGGTTTAAGTCCGAAACAGAGAGAGGCGGCGGAAATGCTTGCAAACCCTGACTTTAAGGGTACAAAAAGTCAGGTTATTGACGAACTTGGTGTTTCGCGTTCAACATTTTACAGGTGGCTCCGGGATAAGGCGTTTATGGAATACACCTGCGACCTGATAGACAAGTACACAGATGCGGAGCTGTGTATGGTATGGAAAGCCCTAATCCGGCAATGCCTGGGCGGGGATGTTCAGGCGATCAAGCTGTTTTTTGAGTTAAAGGGGAGATACCGCAAGGAGGTATCGGCCGAAGAAAAGGCGGCAAACAGGCTGATTGAAGTGTTTGGAGGCGGCGGGCATGCTGACGAAAAAGCAAATTGAAATCATAGAGTGCATCAAGACGGAGAACCCCAAAATATTGATTTGCGCAGGCGCGAAGCGTGCGGGCAAGACATTTATACTGGGCCTTGCATATCTGGCGCATATCGCAAAATATCGGAATATGGGGCTGTCTTTTATCCTGGGCGGCGCGACGCAGGCTAGCATTCGCCGGAACGTGCTGGACGATATGGAGCAGATACTTGAAAAAGAGCTGAAGCTGGACAAGACCAACGGGATATCTGTATTTGGCAATAAGGTCTATTGCTTTGATGGCGCAAACGCGGACGCGTGGAAAAAGGTAAGGGGCTTCACAGCGGCGGGCGCGTTCCTGAATGAGGGAACGGCGCTTCATGATACCTTTGTAAAGGAGGTCATATCCCGGTGCTCCTATCCGGGTGCAAGAATCTATATTGACACCAACCCGGAGAACCCGAGCCACAGCGTCAAGAAGGACTATATCGACAAGGACGGTCAGAGACTGGACAATGGACAGCTCAATATACGGGCCTTTCATTTCACGCTGTTTGACAATGACACACTTGATCCGGAATACATAGAAAGCATTGTCAAGAGTACGCCGTCCGGCATGTTTACGGACCGGGACATCTATGGCCGCTGGGTCAATGCCGAGGGGGTTGTGTACAAGGATTTTTCGGACGATAACTATATCAGCCCAGCAGAGATAAAAGAACTGCAATTTACAACTTATTTCGCGGGCGTTGACTGGGGCTATGAGCACTTCGGTGTAATTACGGTGTTTGGGGAAACGGGCAATGGAACAGTGGTGCTCCTGGAGGAACACGCACATCAGCATTGGGAGATTAACGAGTGGGCCGATGCGGCCAAGCAGGTCAGGGACAGATACGGCGATATACCGTTCTACTGTGATTCCGCGCGTCCTGAACATGTACAGCGGTTCCGGCGCGAGGGATTGAGGGCGTATAACGCGGAGAAATCGGTATTATCCGGGATTGAAAAGGTGGCAACGCGGATCAAGCTGAAAACACTGCTGATCACCAGCGGGGCCAGGCGGTTTAAGGATGAGGTCGCGCAGTATGTATGGGATGAAAAGAGCGGTGAGCCGGTAAAGGTAATGGACGATGTGATGGACAGTATGCGGTACGCAATTTATACGCACTACAACAGCAACAGACGTGCGCGGATTGTGAGCAGAAATGAATTAGGATTGTGAGGTGGGGTACATGGTAATTGACAGGGAACTGATCCGGGACGGAATCAGTCCGCGGCTTTTGGCGGTTCTCATTGCCAAGCACGAGGAGGACCGGGAACGGTTTGCGCGGCTGACGGACTATTATCTTGGGAAGCATGACATCAACCGGCGGATAAAGGAAAGCGGCGACGCGGCCAACAACAGGGTGACGGCCAATTATGCAAAGTACATAACCCAGATGTCGGTGGCGTATTTCATGGGCGCGCCGGTGACCTACGCGGCCAGCGAGGGCCACGACATTGAAGAGCTTAAGGACTGTTACCTGGAGCAGGCCATTTCCAGCCTTGACTGCCAGCTGGCGAAACAGGCGTCCATATGCGGGGAGGCCGTGGAGATGGTCTATGTCAACGCGGAATCCAGGCCAAGGTCCTGCATTCTTCCGGCGTCCCAGGCCTTTGTGGTCTATGACGACACAGTGGAGCGCCGGAAGCTGTTCGGCGTGCATTACTATATCCAGCAGAAGCTGGACGGTACGGCGGGCGACGCCGTGGCGGAGGCGGCGGACGAAAAGCACCGGTATACCTTCCGGGGAAACGGGAGCTTCAGCGGTCTGGTGCAGACCGGCGCGGAGCCCCACTACTTCGGCGCGGTTCCGTTTATTGAGTATCTGAACAACGAGGAGCGCCAAGGGGACTATGAGCAGGAGATCAGCCTGATGGATGCCTATGATGTGCTGATGTCCGACCGCGTAAACGACAAGGAGCAGTTTGTGGACGCGTTTCTGCTCCTGCTGGGGATGGATATTGACAGTGATCAGGCCAAAAAGCTTAGGCGGGAAAAGATCCTATGCGGCGAGATCGGCGGGAGCGCCGAGTATCTGAGCAAGGTTCTCAACGAGGCGGACACGGAGGTTCTGCGCCAGGCCATCAAGGAGGACATTCACAAGCTGTCGATGGTGCCTGATCTGACGGATGAGGAGTTTGCGGGCAATCTGTCCGGCGTGGCAATCAAGTACAAACTGCTTGGCTTTGAGCAGGCAATCCGCAACAAGGAGCGGCTGTTTGAGCGGGGACTGCGGGAGCGGCTTGCGCTGTATCTGAATTTCCTGCATACTCGGCGGAACGCGCCGTTGATCCCCCTGCACCGGATTGACGTGGAGTTCCACAGGAACCTTCCGGCAAACGAACTGGAGACCGCGCAGATGGTATCAACCCTGTCCGGCATTGTCAGTGATGAGACCCTCTTGACCCGCGTCCCCTTTGTGACGGACGCCAAAGAGGAACTTAAAATCGCGGCAAAGGAGCGGCGGGACAAGCAGAACGCGCTTGCGGAGAGCGTCCGGGATTACAGCAGTCCGGTAAAGGCCGGTGAGGATGATTAGGAGTAAGGCCTATTGGGCCATGCGCGCCGCCGCGCTGGAATACCACATCCAGAGCGGCGCGGAGAAGCCGATTGCGCAGATCGCCCGGCTGTATCAGACAGCGGTCAGAAACATTCAGGCGGAGACCGCGAAGATCCGGCGGGAGCTGACAGCGCGGGGAGAGCTTTCGGAGGAAGCGTGGAACGAACTGCTGAAACAGGCGGACAGCGATTTATCGTTCCGGGAGCTCAGGTCTTTGCTGGAACAGACGGACGATCCTGATACAATAGGCAATCTGCTGGGCCGGATTGACGCCCAGGCATACGGCGCACGGATCACCCGGCTGGACGCGGTAAAGAACAAAATCCTTGCCGAACTCACCCGAGCCGCGGCGGCGGAACAGGCAATCTGCGGAGCGTTTTTAGCGGATGTGTTCCAGGAGGCCTATTATACCAATGTGTACAGCCTGGCAGAGGGGTACAACGCGGGCGTGGCCTTTGACGTGCTTCCGGCCCGGGCTGTGAGGAGGGCACTGCAAGAGCCCTGGAAAGGCGAAAACTACAGCCAGAGGATCTGGAAGCACAGCGGGGCGTTTGTCCAGCAGGTGGAACGGACTGTTGTGACCGGATTGCTTCAGGGGGCCAGCGTGCCGAAAATGGCGGCAGAGCTGACAGCGTTCACCGACCGGGCTGATTATGTATGTACCCGTCTTGTGCGCACGGAGACGGCGCATTTTATGGGCGAGGGACAGCACGAGGCATACGGCGCGGCCGGAGTGCGGCAATACCGCTTTCTGGCGGCCCTGTCGGAGCGGACGTGCGAAATATGCGGCGGTCTGGATTCCCGGGTGTTTTATGTGGCAGACGCACGGGCCGGTATCAATTATCCCACGATCCATCCGCATTGCAGATGCACCACAATTCCGGCGGACGCAAAGCTGACCGGCAGGCTGGCCCGCGACCCGGAGACTGGCGGGAACTACAGGACTGGAGACGTAAGCTTTTCTCGGTGGAAGGAGAGCCTGACCCCGGAGCAGAAGCAGGCGTTTGAGCTCCATGTCCGGCAGTTTAAAAACAAGTCCGGCGACCAGAAGCAGTACGTCCGGTATGTTCAGCGGCTGGGCGCGGGGAATATGCCGGAAACCTTTGACAAGTTCCAGCGGTTGAAGTATACTGATGTTAAGACGTGGACAGAGCTGAAAGGGTTTTACCGGTACAAAGGTGAGAACGCAAGGGCGGAAATCAAGGATTACCGCTGTGTGAATAAACTGCGGGAAATGGGTGTCAAAGGCGACATACATATACCAGCCAGAGAGATTGACACAGAACGTCTTGGCTTTGATGATGGGCATATCAATCAAATTCGAAAACATAATGTATCCGAGCGAGAGGCAAAACGATATATAGCTGAGGCCGCAATGTCAATAGCCAAAAGAAACGGGCTAACGGAGAACTATTATCACAAAGATGGAATATCTTATGTAAATCCAACGGAGAATGTAATAAAAACTGCGTTTTCAAACGGTGAATTTAAAGAGAATGTCATAAAGGTCATGGAGGTATTAAGCAAATATGGATACTAAGAATATCATGTGCCCGTTAACTGAATCCAGCATTGATGAATATGCCTGTTACTTAATCTGCGAAGCGGCAGAGGGCATGCTCCCGGAAAATGAAATGCCGGGAAGGCAGGGCTTTGAAACAGAAAGGAAAATCTGTTTAGACTGTCCGAACCACAGAGACGATTGATCGAAACCGCTTGCCGGATGGTGAGCGGTATTTTTATGCCCGGAAATCGAAGGAGGCGGCAATATGTTTGGTAAGATAATTATGTCAGAACGGTTATTCAAAAGTATGCTGGAAGAGGAATACAGGCGCGGATTTAAGGACGGTGCCACACCCCTTGATGAAGGGAAAAAGGCTTTTATGCTGAAACTTGGATTTATACAAGTGGATGACGATTTCTGGATTCAGAATAAAATGTTCTATGCCGCAGGCGACGGATATACTTGGGCATTTCCAACCCCAGAGGGATCAAAAGGAGCACAATATATGCCTTTTCATGAACGTTTTTTCCATAAGCTATCGGCGAGGGAAATCGCAATACAGGCTCAAAAGGCCGTCGATTTCAGAAGAAAGTCGGAGATCAAATGAATATCAGAATCAAGCTGGAAGGTCTGGACAATGTGCTTGGCAAGCTGGATAAACTGGCGGGCGGAGCGGACAGCGGATTGAAAAAAGGGCTTTTGCGCGGCGGTGAGCTGGTGCGGGCCGAGGCGGCGGCAAACTGTCCGGTAGATACCGCGCGGCTCCGTAACAGCCTCGTGGTGGAGGACGCGGGAGGAAACGCGGTGAAGGTTGGCACCAATGTAGAATATGGGATCTATGTGGAGTTTGGGACCGGAAGCAAGGGCGACCCATCCGTCTCGCACACCACGAAAAGCGGCTGGGTTTATTACAATCAGCAGACCGGAGGGTTTGTATACACAACAGGCCAGGCCCCGCAGCCGTTTCTGGTTCCGGCGCTGTACAGCCAGGCGGAAGCAGTGGTCGAGGCGGTCAAGGCCGGACTATTGGAGGAGATATAATGGTTGATGTCAACGAGATAACGGCAAAGATATTATCACAGCTTCAAAAGGACGGAATCAGCGTGTGCTATCAGTACCCGGAGGATTTTGGAAGAGTTCCGGCAGTGAGCCATTATGAGTTGTTCGACAGTGAAGGGTTTCGGGCAGACAACGCGGAATGGTCGCAGAAATCCAGAGTACAGATTGACATTTGGGCGGAGAAAAAAACGGAGCCCGCAAGGATTGCCGTGATGGTCAACAGCCTTATGCAGGGGGCGGGCTGGCTCCGGGAGTTCAGCCGGGATATGCCGAAACAGACGGAACAGCATTTGTACCACAAGACAATGCGGTTTGCAAAGGAAATCTACCCGGAGGGAGGTGAGGGCAATGGATGACAAATTTGAAGCGCTGTATCAGCTGAAGCTCCTGCTGGGAATTGAGGACGCGAAGCAGGACGCCCTGCTGGTGTTTCTGCTGGATGACTGCATTGCACGGGTACTGGGCTACTGCCGGATAGAAACGCTCCCGGAACAGCTGTACAGCTTGATCCCGGTGATGGCGGCAAGGGCTTACCGGGTTGGCGGCTATGGCCGGGCTGACCCGGATCCGCAGGTCACCAAGCTCCAGCAGGGTGAGCGGGCGGTCTGGTATGACACCGGGGAGGTCAAGAGGGATGACTGGATGAATGATTTTATATCCCGGCTGGAACCGTTCCGGCGCAGAAGGGGGCGTTTACCGAGTGAGCTTGCGTGAAGTGTTTCAAAGGTTCTATGACACGCCCGCCGAGATCGGAGAGCTGACCGAAGGAACCGGGTATCTGGAGGATGAGGAGACATTTGTGCGGCACGGCGGGTGCATGGTTGACTATCAGCCGTACAGCGGCGGTCTCGCGGCCCGGGAATACGGCGTGACGGACGAGGTGACGGCGCGGGTCTTTTCCGCAGACCCGGAGGACCTGCTGGAGGTTCGGCGGGTGGCTGTGATCGGCGGGATGCGGTATGATATTGTATATGCCGAAGCGTGGGAAGCCGGAAAGATGGCTTTGCTCCGCAGGCGGCGGTAAACTGAAAAAATAATGCGCTGTGCTTATTGCACGGCGTTTTTTCATGCAATCAAATATTGAGGAGGAAAAGAGCATGGCGGAAGTGGTAACAACTGCAACGGCTGGGGCGCAAGTAAGCGGGGCGCAGGGCGCAACGGTGACCGCGAACGGGACGGGGCAGTACGAAAACGGGACAGGAACGAACACAAACGGCCAGGCGGCGGCCCAGGGACAGCCAGCGGAAGGACAGGCACAGACCTACACGGCGGAACAGATGCAGGCGGAGGCTGACCGGAGAGTGCAGGCCGCTTTGGAAAGGGCGAGGGCGGGCTGGCAGAACGAGCTGCAAAGTCAGCTTGAAAACGCCCGGAGCGAGGCGGAACGGCTGGCCAACCTTTCAGCCGAACAGCGGGCGGCGGAGGAGCAGCGGCTGGCGCAGGAACGATTTGACGCTGACAGGGCAAAATTTGAGGCGGAACGGCTTGAATTTGAGGCAGGCAAACAGCTTGCCGGGATGAATCTGCCGCCGTCATTTGCCCATTTTTTGGCCGGGAAAGATGCGGAGACCACCAAGACGAACATCGACAGTTTTTCCAGGGAATGGGCGGACGCACTGCAAAAGGCGGTTGACGAACGCCTGAAAAGCGAGCCGCCCAAGAGCGGAGGCGGAGACCAGGTCCCGGCCAATGCCGGGTTTATGGACATCATCCGCCAAAATCAAAGATAGGAGTGAATATTTATGTATTTAAAAAATGAATTGCAGGGCTTTGTGCCAACACCGCAGGCTAACGACATCATCAAGATGGTAACGCGGGGATCCAGCATCCTGCGGCTGTCCAAGGTGGAGCCCATGACCTCGGAGACCAAGAAGTTTAACGTGCTGACAGACGGCCCCGGCGCTTACTGGGTCGGCGAGGGCGAGCGGATCAAGACCAGCGGGTCCGAGTGGATCCATCCCACCATTACAGCCCGTAAGCTGGCGGTCATTATCCCGGTGACCCGGGAGAAGCTGGAGGATACTACCATCAATGTATTTGAGGAGCTGAAACCCCAGATCGCGGAGAGTTTCTACCGGGCCATTGACGGCGCGTGTCTGTTCGGGACCAACTCGCCCTTTGCCACCAACATTATGAAAGCTGTTGAGGACAACGGGATGATTGTGGTAGACAATTCCAACATTGATCTTGCGGTGTCCGACGCAATGGCGCTGATTGAGGAAAACGGCTATGAGCCCACGGGGTACACCGGCAGAATCGGCGTGAAGAACATGCTGCGCAAGCTCCGTGACGCCAACGGCGCGGCGGCCTATGTGAACGGCACAAACGGCGGCGAGCTGTACGGACAGCCCATTGAGTTTGTGCGCAGCGGGGCCTGGGACAACACCAGGGCCGACTTGATCACCGGCGCATGGCAGTACAGCATTGTTGGGATCCGGGCGGGGATCTCCTATGAGATTCTGCGGGAGGCCACTTTGCAGGGAACCCTTGACACAGACGGAAAGCCGCTGTCTCTGGCAGAGCAGGATATGGCGGCCATTAAGGCAACCATGCGGCTTGGGTATCTTGTTGTCAAGGATGACGCTTTCGCGGCATTCAAGTCGGGCGTGCCTGTTCTGGGTGAGCTGACTGTAACCTCTGCGGAGGGGACGGAGAGCGGAAAGACCAGAATTACGGTGGATCCCAAGCCCATCGGCGATCATAGGCTGGTCTACAAGACGGCGGCGTCCACAGCTCCGTCTGTGACCTATGACGCTGATCTGTCCGGCTGGACCGAAACCGCGGACGGCGCGGAGATCACGGCGGCCACAGGCCACAAGATCACGGTGGCAGAGACCACGGCGGACTTCAAGGCCCGGAAATCCGGCACCGCCACAGCGGCAAGCAAGGCGTAAGGAGACGGGAGGGCTTGCCCCTCCCTTTTCTATTAAAATTTTAGGAGGAATGCAAAATGGCAGAAGTAAAGAGCAAAAAGCCCATGCCGACAATCGGCGTGGATATGTACACGATTTTCAAGGTTGAGGACGACGGCGTGACCACGCCCGGGAAAGCGACTTACGGAGCCGCAGTGCAGATTCCCGGCACGGTGGAGATCGCGCCCGCGGACAACGGGGCGACAGATACCTTTGACGCGGACAACGGCCCTTATGTGGTCGAGGATTACATTGAAAAGATCGGCCATGAGATCACCAACGCGGACATTACGCCGGAGATTGACGCCATGCTTCGGGGACTTACGCTCAAGGACGGGGGCGTAGAGGTCGGCAAGGTGACCAACGCCCCCTATTTCGCGGTGGCGTGGCGGGTGACCAAGGCGGACGGGAGCTTCCGGCTGGTGCGTTACTACAAGGGCAAGTATGGCTTCGCATCCTCTGTGGGCGGCAAGACCAAGCCCAGCGAGGGAGCGTCTGAGAAGCAGACGGCCAAGGCGACCTATACGGCGGTGGCCCGGGACTGCGATGAGAAATTCTATTACTATCTTGACACAAACGATCTGCCGGAGAACGTGACCGCGGCCACGGCTCTGGAAAAGTGGTTTGAGGATCCCAACTGGTATCCTTCTGCAGTGACACCGGGGGCGTAAGACAAGGGGGCGGGAAACCGCCCCTTTTCATTTTAGCTTGAAAGGATGGATGGAAAGATGAAAGCACAACAGGTTTTGAGCCTGGAGGTTGACGGGAAAACCGTCACGTCCAGGGCGTTTGATTTTGAGGCTATGTGCCTGATGAACGATATGCACGCCCAGGGCAAGGGAAAATTGAGCATTGGCGCAAACGCGCTGGGGTATATGTTTGAGGGTACCGCTGTGACTGACCAGGTACTTGCGGGTTTGGAACCCTGGGAGCTGGCGGCGCTGTGTGATCCGCTGTGGGACTTTTACATTGACGCGCTGAGCCGGGCATCCAAAAAGGACAGTGCAAAAAACTAAACAAGTCCGGCAGTATGCGCGGCCTGTACGCGCTGTTATTCAAAAGCCGCGGGATACTGCCGGACGTGACAGCCAGACAGCGCCCGCGTCTGCTCTTTGATATGCTGGACGGCTTGAGCGGGGAATCGGAGGAAGCCGCGCCGGTTCCGGATAAATGGGGCTGGTTTTATGGAGAATAACGAATTCTGTCGAAAGTTAGCCCTTGCACAAATTCGCTCTGCATGATATATTGTAAATATATTCATGAAAGGGGTGAAACGGTTGTGAGTACTTATTGCTATAGAAATCCATTAAGTGTTGATGGTATGTTTGACTTTGAGTTTTTAAAAAGGTTACACAAGGTAGAAGCCAACAATATATATGGGCATATCCCATATTGGGGGGAAAGTGTAGTTACTGAAAAATTTGAGCAATTTCTTGAAGATGGTTTAATTAAAATTTGTTCAAATTATGAAGTTTTGCAATATTTGAAAATAACGGATATAAAAGAGATTCTTTTCGCCTATGAGCTAAAACAAACGGGCAAAAAACAGGTGTTAATTGACAGGATATATGAAAATCTCTTAGATGACGAAATATTCGTGCCAGAAGGATATCATTCGTATATTGTACGAACGGAGAAGGGCGAAAAGATTTTTCAAAAATTAAAGACTTTAAAAGAAATGGAGTTTGCAAATTTGATTGATGGGATGGTGGATGCAATAGAGCAAGGAGACATTTCACGTGCTTATCATCTAATGTGTAAACACGAAATAAAGCAACCTTTTCAACGCGGCCTTTTTGTTGGAATTGGCAACAACAAAAGAAAATTCAATAAATATGGCGTTGATACAACATATTGGAGCACTCGCCTAAGGAAGGGTTTATCTGATAGCGAAACACAAAAATACCTAGATTACTTATATGCAGATGGCAATACAACAATGGGAGCGTTAGACGTTTGTTTTAACATGCTGGGAGTAGGAGAATACAAACAGAACGCAGAGACCGAAAAGTATTTTGAAAGGCATAGCTATTGAACCCACGTTTTAAAAGAATGGTTCTTTTTGCATAAAGACTATTTTCAAAAAACATTGACAAAAACACCTATAAACTGATACAATAAAAGCCAGCCAATGAGTGACTGGCGGTTATCCGACTTCCCTATTAGCTGGGAGGTGGTATTATGGAATACATGGTTATGATGTTATACATAATCCTGCTGACCATAATCGTCCTTAAAAGGAAATAGCCGCCCATAGCGGTGGACGGCGTTCCCTCAACTATAAATTGCAGCGGAATGACCGATTCGACCCGATCACTCGTTGGCTTTATTATATGCTAAAATTGTAAAATTGTCAAGGAAAAATGAGGAGAAAACAATGAAAAGGCACCCGACGGGGTGTCTTTTTTGTATGCAATCAATAAAAAAGAGGGTGAGAAAATGGCGGATGAGGTAGCGGAGTTAAAAGTATTGCTGACGGGCGATGGCAATAGTCTGGAAAACACCATAAGAAAAGCGGAGACTGAACTGAGAGGTCTTGAAAAAGTAAACGGAAAAACCGTTAAGTCCATTGCGGAGATGACCCGGCAAAGCGGCGGCTTCCGGGCCGTGGTAGATCAGTCTAAAAAATCGCTGGACGCCCAAAAGGAGACGCTGAAAAGCACGGAGACTGCATACAAAGCCAACACCAAGGCGATCAAAGCGCAGATCAGCGGCCTGGAGAAGCAGAAGTCCAGCTTGCAGAATCTTGCTTACAGCAAGAAAGAGGAGATTGAAACGCTGGAAGCCGCAAATGCGGGCCTGTCAAAGAACAGTATCGCGTACAAGGATAATCTCAAAGCGATTGAGTGGACAAAGGCCGAGCTTGACGCTGTGCAGAAACAGCGGAAAAAGGTTAACACATCCATTGCTGACCACGAGACCGCGCTCACCCGCGAAGAACAGGCCCTGACCAACGCACGGAACGCCGTCCAGGGTGCGTCCAGGCGGTATGAGACCATGAATACAATCATGAAGGACGTGGAGCGGCAGGAAAAGGCGCTGAACCTTCAGGAGACGGGGAAGAACTGGCAGGACGTCGGAAGCGCGGTTGATACGGCGACAAAGCCTTTCCAAAGGATGGCGTTGCTGACTGCGGCTGGCGGCGTGGCGGCGGCCAAGTTTGCCATTGATTTTGAGGACAGCTTTGCGGGTGTGGAAAAGACAGTGGAGGGAACCCCGGAACAGCTGGAGGCAATCAAGCAGGGTATTATTGACTTGTCCACCGTTGGGATAGAAGGGCGCAGCCCCATACCGCAGACCACGGCGGAGCTGAACGAGCTTGCGGCGGCGGGCGGCCAGCTGGGAATCCAGACCGAGCATATCATTGGCTTTACAGAGACAATGGCGCAGATGGGAACCGCCACCAACCTTGCGGGCGAGGAAGGAGCGCAGACGCTGGCCAGATTTATGAATGTGGCCAACGTCTCCCAGGGGCAAGTGAAAAACCTGGGAAGCTCCATTGTGGATCTGGGCAACAACTACGCCACCACAGAGGCGGAAATCGCCGCAATGGCTCTTCGGATGGGTGCGACGGCATCTGTGGTAGGGATTGGAGCGGCGGACATTCTGGGCTATGCCGCGGCGCTCTCCAGCATGGGCGTAGAGGCTGAGGCAGGCGGCAGCGCCGTATCCCGTATCCTGATGGAAATTCAGCAGGCCGCGTCCAGCGGAGGCGAGGATCTTGCTATGTTCGCAAACCTTGCCGGGAAATCCTCAAAGGAATTCGCAAAGCAATGGGGCGAGGACGCCAGCGGGGCGTTTCAGGACTTCCTGAGGGGCCTCAGCGAATCAAAGGATCAAGTCAAGGTATTGTCTGATCTGGGCTTTAATAACGTCCGCGACATTCAGGCTCTTCAAAGGCTGGCAGGGGAACAGGGCTTTGGATTGCTGACCAGCGCGATCCAGCGGGCCAATACCGCTTGGATGGAAAACACCGCTCTGCAAGCGGAGTTTGACAAGAAAGCGGAGACCACTGCAAGCCAGCTTCAGATCATGAAAAACAACCTGGTAGAATCGGCCCGTTCCATCGGGGAGACCTTCCTGCCGGATATTGTAAACGCCAGCAATGGGGTTAAGGAGTTTGCCCAGGGTATCGCGAAAATGGACGAGGGCCAGAAGCAGACCCTTATCACCACAGGCAAATGGGTGATTGGGCTTGGG
>CBCTHE010000042.1:0-12691 GCA_965146665.1 uncultured Ructibacterium sp. | reverse complement strand
CCAGTACATTGCCGGTTAAAATCTGCTCAATGCCTCCTGCGTCAATATACTCCGGTTCAGATCCAGCAACCGCATCATCCACATACTTTTTTGTGGCTGGATGATAGTCACCGGTGGGCGTGTATGGGGCGTTGTTGGACCGGGTCAGGACATCCCCGCTGGCAAGGGCGCGGGCCTCCGGAAAATTGACGGTCTGTACAATGCCGAATGCCTCTGGTGTTCCGTCCAGAAGCAGTTCTTCCCACGTCATTATGTATGGGCTTCCATCCTCCGGGCTGAGAAATACCGTTCCAAATCCGCCCAGCACCGCAAATCCATCCGGCAGATCGCCGGGTTTCAGGTAAACATCCCCTGTACTGCCCTTGGAAACCGTGGCGGCAATCTGGAAAAAATCTGTTTCCGGGCTGTATGCCAGATACAGGTTGGGGTTGTTGTCCTGTGAGAGCCGGATCCCGTCAAACCAGTCGGTCAGCGCGGGGACCTGCCGGCGGACTCCGTTTATCAATACAGCAAAGGACGGGGTTGTGATGCCGACGCCGTCGTCTGCCGTGAACTGATAGCTTGCCGGATCCATGACAATCCGCCGGTTTTCGGCGTCGGTATAGGCCTGACTGCCGGGCATCAGCCCGGCCGCCAGAATGGTTTGGACCTTTGACAGCGCTTCGGCCGTTCCGTCCACATAGTTCTTGGTTGCCGGGTGATAGGGCGCGCTGGGGGTATATGCCTTTGTATTGGTTTTGGTCAATACATTCTGCTCCATCCGTGCGGATGGTATATTTCCATTCGCGTCCATCATCTGATAATCATAGACGCCTAAAGTGAGCGGTGTACTGTTTGTACCTCTTCCAAGCTGGATCGCGTCAATGCCGTTATTGTTCGCGTCAACAGCTTTCGCGTTAATTCCGCCCGCAAATCCTTTGCCCGTTTTCGCGTTTTCTCCTGCCGCGCCGCCGCTGCTGGAAACAGCGTTCCGTCCAATAGCTCCTCCGGTTGTTGTTAATGCACCTTTCGCCCCCGAAAAACCATCAAGGCTGTTTTTGATTCTGGTCGTGTTATTTGCGATATTGTCTACTTTTGACGCAAGAGCCGCCGCGCGCTCCAACATATCCTTTTGATACTGACTGCCGCTGTCCTCAGCTGGTATCGCCACAGTGACAATTTCCGTCTCGCTTTCCGACGGCACAAATGCCGGATCAACCCGTAATTCGTTTTCTTTGACTTCGCACCAGCACCCCGCCCCATTTTCGCGGTGCATCCAGCCCCTGGCTGTTATCTTTGTATAATCTACTTCGTTTAGGACCGTAAATTCGCGCGGGTTTTTATACAGCGGTTCTCCGAAACTATCATTGATCGTGAGCCATGTACCAATAACTCCCGGCACAGTCCCAGGAATCCGTATTTGCAGGGTTGTCACGCCCAGCAGACCGTTCGCGGCATAAACCGCATCACCGTCCGCCTTTTTGTCCAGCGCGCCGGGCAGTGACGCGAACAACAGCTGTACCTTCCTGACCCATTTGTTCAGCTCGTCGCTGATGTTGTTTTTTCTCTTTGAAAGATTCCCCTTCATGTCGTCACTCCTTAATTTAGAATCGCCCGTATCACCAGGCGGCAGGCCCCGCCCAGATTTTCCGCCTTAATGGCCGCAACCGTCTTGTTCACCTCGTCGCAGGGTTCAATTTCCTGCCACAGCGTATCCGGCCGCTCCGGATCCCGGCATATGGTGCCATAGAGCTGAACCTCCCCGTCTGACTGCCAGCCAATGTCATTGACGCCCCGCTTGTTGGGCGATACCACCGGCATTTTGATGATTACAGTCTCGTGATCCTCCAGCTCACGGTCATAGACATAGCAGAAAGCGTTTGTCGTGTTTGTAAAGGTTTCCATCCACAGCGCTCCTTTCCATAAAATTTTGTAATGCATAAAAAATGAATGCAGTTTTTACCCTGCATCCATTGTAAGACGGTTCACCGGTCAGTTATCGGACAATTTCCCGGTCTGAAACATTACTTTTTTATTTTTTTATCAAACGACATGAAACAGCATTGGCAAATCATTCTATAAATAGGAATACAATAATATTTGAATGCGATGAAAACAAAACGGCCTCAGACACAATAATAACTCAAAAGTACTTGACATTTTAGTAACTTTATTCCCGCAGGACCGTACTCCGAACACTATGCATATGAGCGCCGCTGGCCGTCCATTTCACCGCTCCTCCGTCCGCCGTTTGCAGCCAGGTTCCGTCCGGGATCCCGTGGTTGTGACTTTCTGACTGGCTGGTCTCCAGCCCTTGTGCGGCGGCCAGACTAAAATCCACTCCATTTCTCGTAAACCATATCTGATACAGCTTCTGGCTTTTTTCCGGGCGGTAAAAGATGGTCGCACCGTTTTCCAGCTTCTGAATCACAAGCTGATCTGTGCTTTGACCAAGAACATCCTGAGGCTCGGCTCCCGCGCCAAGAATAATCTGCGGAAATTCACCGTTTAACTGTTCATACGCGCTGTCATGGTTGACAATGAACCCAACCTGTACCTTCGGCTGGTCTGTGGAGTCTCCATACATACGAATATAGCTGTCAGAAACAGTCATCCTCTTTCCTTCCTGCGTAATCGTCTCCAGATCCCCTTTCATTTTGAACCCCGCCGCTGTCTGTGTAAACGCACTGTAAAGATTCATGCTGGACGACTTTGCCCATTTCTCTGTAACCGTATTCCAAAACCAGTATGTGCCGTCCGCTTTGCGGTAATAGAGCTTATCCTTCTCCATTCCGTCAAGGTACTCCTGCATATCAGCGGACGCCGCCGCGTCAACGGAGACCGCCTCATTAAAGTCCGCACTGACTTTGGTTGCGATTTTTTGCGCGTTCACCTCAATAGAGCTCATATTTCCCATTCCATCCGGGTATACCTCTTTTATGGTGGATTCAATGGGTTTCCTGGTGGACTTCGGTTCAAAATTGTCAAAATCCAGATTGTACAGCAAATCCTCATAGGTTCGTTTCATACGCTCCAGCGTACCTTCCAGATTCTCAATCCTCTCATAAAGATATTTCAGATTCACAATCTGTCCCGACCCCGGAACTTGATATATGTTGTCAGACATACAGCTCGCCTCCTCCTGTCAAATCCAATTCCATCTCATAAAGCCGTACATATCCAAACCCCTCAAACCGGAGCTTAAATCCGTATGACGCAGACTTTCTCACTAGAACGCGGACCGGGCACATGCCATGCCTTCCGGCGCTGTCATAAACCAGCTGTGAGCCGCCCGGATGAAACTGCTCGTCTCCGTAAAGGATGTACGTCTTCATCCAGCTTCCCTGCGGGATCTCCGCGTAAAGCTGGAGCTTTTGCACCCGCTTGATATCCATGCTCCCCGCGGTCATAAAATCAGTCTCAAAGGCCCAGCTGTGGTCATACTCTCCCGTGTCCAGCCGGTAGATATACCCGTCCGCTCCAAGGGCGAACATACCGTTTTGATTGTGGGCAAATGAGACGATCTCGCCGTCGATTCCTTCCTCCGCCCATTGTCCCGCCACCGTGTCAAACACAAACATATGCTTTTCTCCGCCGGATTCACAGTACAGATAATACCGCCGCCCGTCAGATCCGCCCACCGCCTTGTCAAACCGGTCAATGCCAAGTTCGCGGCCAACATCCTCCGGCTTTTTCCCGGTGTAGTTCTTCACGCCGTCCCGTGACACAAAAAACAGCCTGCTGTTCACGTCCTGAATGCTGCGGTTGTCAATGCACCCGTCCGCGTATATATCCTGCACACGGAACGGGTTTTTGTTGTTGTATATCTCATGCATAAAGTCCCGCTTGAAGCAGATCACATGGTTTTGAAACGCTGTGATTCCAACAAAATCCCCCTCCGCCTTTGCGTTCGCCTGGGTCTCAGAGCACCATGCGTTTGCCTCGTTGTATTCGTCCGCTGTGTCCAGGGTCCAGTCCGCGTAATTGTTGAAATGGCTTGCATAAATCCGCCCTTTGCCAACGCCGAAAACACGGGAAAGATGTACCGTTGCATAGGACAGGTCCGGTATGGCGGCAAGGTTCTCCTGCCCATTGTCCGTTTTCTTCGGCTCCAGCGGAACAAGATCAAGCCCGTCCTTCTGTATAGCCGCAAGATCAGCGTTCATGCTGTACTTGTCCGGCAGAATCAGGAATTTTTCATCGAACGTCCCCCCCGCCGCGTCCACATTAGAATCATAGACATTAAACTTAACAATGCACCGCTGGGGTTCAGCTTTCGCGTCCGTCTCTGTGACGCCGTTTTTAAGCACACCGGTATACAGATACGGCCCGCTTTCCGTGTCGGCAATATAGTCCAGCTTGATTTTCCCGTTTGTGCTGGTTTTGGTATCCTGCTGCCAATAAACCGCAATCAGCGCGGGACCAAAGCCATACATATACAGCGGAATCCTCCTGAAGTCCTGCGTCCCGCAAAAGTTGTCATTTTCCTTGTACTTCCGCTTCTGGGACGGGATCAGGTACGGGGGATCCGCCGTGGAAATATTCTGCTCCATTGACAAAACACCCGTATCCGTCACCCGCCGCCGGTTCAGCCCGCACCAGCTGAGCCGTGTCATCCTCTGTCGCTTCTGCCCGCTGGTCAGCGGCATCTGCAAATAGGACAGCTCTTTTTCTTCGCTTTTCTTTTTCGCCATAACAATACCCTCCTACATTCCGAACTGCGCCTTACGCCGGACAAGCCAGTTCTGGAAGGTCTGCAAAAGCACGTTATAGTCATTGATCCACTTTGCCGCCAGATTGTCCTCGTTGGCAAACTTATACGCCTCTCCGCGAAGTCTGGCCCGCACCAGATCCAGAAATTCATAGGGTACCCAAACCGGATCATCAGAGAGATTTTCTCCCATTCCTTCCTTGATTCTGGGCCGTACAAAATATACAACCTCCAGCTTTTCCGGAGCTTCTGCAGGGTTATATCCCATATGCCTTTCATCCAGCTTGTACCATGTGTTTGTAAAAACAATTCCGCTGGTGAGCGTGGACTGAATCAGCTGAAGTCCGTCCGCGAACACCGTATAAATATCCTCGTACCGCACCGGCGCTTCCATTTCACCGGTTTTAATATTTGACAAAAGTACCTCATACATCTCTTCTTTGTGCGGCGGATCCTCCGGAATCCATACGGGCGGTATAGGTGTCAGATGCGCGCGCCGCTGTTCCTGTATGAACTCACTGTATAAAAGCTGTTCCAGCCCGGTCAGCCATTCCAGATACACGCTTCCCGGCACCGGTACAGCGATATCAACCTCATTTTTCAGATCGTCAATAAGCCTGCTTGCCGAAATTCCGCTGTCAAACATCATTCATCACCACCTGTTTCGTTTTACAATCCTGCCTTTTCCCAGCCGGCTCCATTCCGTCTTGTGGGCCAGATCAGCCTTGCGGATATACTCCCCTTTGTCCGTGTCAGTCCCGCCGTTTGCGAAATTGATATTGTCAGCAATCGCTCCAATGTACAGATCAAGGCCTTCAATCCTGTCATCCAGCCGCCCGCAGAGGCCCGGCTCGGTCTTGCCGTTAACCTTGATAACCAGATCGTGATACGTTGTCCGGAGCTCATCCAGCGTATCATTGAGCGCGTTAAAAAAACGCCTTTGCTCTATGGGACGCACCAGGTTTACTTTTTCAAACAGATCAATCGCTCGTATCATATACTCACTTCCTAAAATTAAAACCGCGCGGAGTTTATCCGCCCCGCGCAGTCTGTATTTCATATATGCCTACGTCAGGCGGCGCAGTTGGTCAGCCGGACACAGCCGCCCGGATTGGTGCAGATCAGGTCGCCGTAATTGGCAAGCAAGGCCCGGTAGACACTCTGCCCCTCCATCAGGTTGAAAATTCCGCCGCCCTGAAGCTCTGCGAAATTCCATTCCTGGCTGTGAAGCTCCAGACATTTGGAATCCACGCCCCACATCTCCTTATCCGGAATGAAACTCTCGTTGAGAATGTCCACCTCATTGTTGCCAAAGATGAACTTAATGGCCTTGAAACCGCCCTGAATGGTGTGGGACTGATCCTCCACGCGGATGTTGTTTACCCGCAGATAGTTCACATAGTTGTCATAGGCCGCGTCGCCGCAGAGAATGGTATCAATATTGCTGTTTTTGTTGTTTCTGGCGTCTCTCAGCGCGCCGGTGATGATACCGTCGTCAATGTCGCCCCCGGCGTCAACCGTCACAGGCTTCAGGAACAGGTTGTCCGTCTTGGAAAGCCCGTAGACAGATGCCACCGTGTCGTCAAAAATTGTTCCCAGCCCGGTGATCTCCCGGTTATAGGAATTCTGGACCGTGATGAATCCCGCCTCAAAGGTCTGCTTGTCACCGCTGAGCAGAACCTTCTTAGCCGCCCGGTCCACAGCGATGATCCTGCGGCCCGCGCCGCCGGTCAGAGGTTCGGCCTCGCCGGTCTTGTACAGGTCTACAATCAGACCCTCCTTCAGATACTTGGTATCAGCCACCGTAATGGTGTTCCCAGCTGTGGTCAGTGCGCTGAAGGTGGCCAGGACGCCGGTTCCGTTGCCGAACAAGGCGCGGCCCACATTCCACTTGGCCGTATGATACGCACCTTTTACTTCCGTATCAAGGGCATTTGCCATTGCGCCAGCAGACCCGGTCAGACGCACCGCCTTTGCGGATATCACCACATTGACGTACATATCCTTGGCGTTGCTCTCGAACCGCTCAAACCGGACACCGCCAGCCGCCGGGGTGGCCTTGCCCTCTTCTCCGAACCCAAAGCCGCCGGACAGTCCAATGGGGGCGGAGGCCACAATCTTGCTGCTCACCAGCGGAACCTTCTTGATCTTGCCCAGCAGGGGTGAAGGTTCGATTCCAAGCTGGTTCTGCCACACCGGCAGATAGTTTTCTTTCAGCGCCTTTTCAAAGGTCTTTAAGTTTTGCATAATATCCTCTCCTTATAGTGATATATGTGTGTTATTTTTTTGCGTATTAAAGGCCAAACATTTTCCGGGTCCGCTCTCCGGCCTCGTCAAATGTCTTTGGCTTTTCCGCGATATTGAGCGCCGCGTTCACGCCGCCTGACGACGCGGACAGAGGCGGAATCTGGGGCTTGTCCCTGACCTGCTCCAGCCGCTTCTTTTCCAAAAGCTCCTGAAACTCCGGATTGCTTTCATAGAACTGCATCAACTCTTCCGCCGTGGGATCGGTTTTGGGATGATTCATGCTGTCAATCCCCTTCGCAATGGCGTAGGCGGTCACATACCGCTCATCCATTGGAATTCCGTCGCCGGACAGCAGGCTGTTGTTCTGGATGATGTTCTCAATCTGCGGAAGCATATCCCGGAACCCGGCAAGCTCGGGTACTTGTTCCAGGGCGGCGATTGCCTCCGCCCGTTCCCGCTGGGTTTTTCCCTGTTCCGCCTGCTTTATCAGCGGTTCCATAGAACGGTTCATCTTCTGCATGACGTAATTTGCCATCTGCTCCGCGTATTCCGACTGCTTCCTCGCAATGGCGTCATCATCCTCATAGGCCAGACGGCTCAAATCCAGAACCGGCGGAGACAGCGCTTCATCCAGAACCGCCTCCTGCTGGACACTGCTCATTTGGGAAATGGCCTCCATCAGCTGTGCGTTCTGCTCCTTCATGGCCTGAAGCTCCTGCATGGCCTGCTGAAGCTGAGCGTCCTTCTCCTGTGCAAGCCCGGCCGCCTGTTCCGCCGTCTGTACGGCCTGTTCCGCCATTGCCGTTTCCGGGTCTGCCGCGGCCTCTCCTTCCTGCTCCTGCCCGGCCTCCGGTGCGGTTTCCGGTCCGGTCTCTTCCGGCTGAGCTTCCTCTTCGGGTCTGTCCTCCTCCGGAGCCGCTTCCTCCGCCGGGCCGTCCTCAAAGAGCACCCTGGTGGCGTCCTCTGCCTCGTCAAAGTTCCCCATCCGCTCTCTCTTTTCTTCTTCCTGATTCATCTGTAAGCCTCCTCACATTTCATTGATTTCCTGCCATCTGCATCTGCATCTGCTGTATCTGGGCCATCTCCTGCGCCTGTTCCTGCGCCTGTGCCATTTTATGCTGGTTTAAGTGCTGAATCATGGCGTCCGCATAGGCAGGTTTTTTCATTTTCAGCACCTGATATTTCACCTGAAGCATATACCGCATATGTTCCTCTATATGGATCTGGTGATCGTCAATCTCCGTCACCTCCGGAAATACGCCGGATTCAAAAAATACGTTTTCCCGCTGGGCCGCCTGAATCTGAAGCTGGTTCAGGTTCATTAACTCCGTATAGTTTCCAACCTTCATACACTCCAAAGCCCGGTACTTCACGCGCTCCGGCATCCTGCCGTTCTCATCCGCGAACAAGCCCATATTGTACGCCTCTAAAAACCGCTGTTTCTGCATATCCTCGCTGAGCACAAGCTCATTTTCCGTGGTGTATTCCACGTCATAGCTGTTGATGTCCTCATTACTCCAGATCATCGCCAGCGCCATGTCGTTGGAACCCACATACTTCACCGCGCGTTTTGTGTCCGCATACTGCTTGTATATCTCAAGCCAGAGCTGAGCCAGATTCTTGACGCAGTTCCGTATATGGTCGCCGGTGAGGGACAGCCGGGTGTCGTCCGTCGCCTTGATGGCCTCCAGCGCCACGCCGGAAGTCACACCGCTTGGGGCCGCCCCGGAGGTGGTCAGCTGGCTCACGCCCGCCACATACTCCATGTCGCGCACCAGATTGTACCGCTCCGTCATGATCTCGCTGGGAAGCACACCGTTTGGGATCGGGGTGGGCGGCGCAAACCCTTTTTTATAAGGGATCACCGCACCTGGCGCCTGGCCGCTTTCTTCAAAATTGTCAAGATCAATGGAATCCTGCTCTACAAGATACCCGTTTATGGTAATCCGCTTAATGTATTCGTGGATCCGGTTCATGCACCCGTTGTACGCTCTCTGGCGCGGGATCAGATCCTCAATCACAGACTTGCCGAAAAACTGTCCCGGCACCTCCCGGCAGATGCACTGAACAACCGGAATCCTGCCATAGGGCAGAGGTCCGTAGTATAAAAGCTCCTCGTCCCCTGCAATCAGAATCATCCTGCCCTCCGGCTTGTGGGCAGAGGGCCGCTCCAGATAGGTCAGAAGCTTCACCGCATTTTCTACCGTTCTGTGTCCTATGGTCATGACCGTGCTCTCATAGCCCCATCCGCCGCCTGACGGCAGAGGCGTCAGCTCAAAGGTCTCCACACTGGTTCCCTTGACCTCAACTCCATACAGGTCCATCACATCCTCAACCGTCTTGACCTGCTCTAAAATGACGGACCGCTGTGCTCCTATGGTCTGTTTAAAGATGGATTCCGGATAGAGCTCGTAGGGCGTAATCAGGCCATAGTCCAGATCGCCCTCATAATACGCCCGCTCTGACCGGCGCTCCGCTCCGTCCTCCCCCAGCTCCGTCACCGTCTCAGCGGCGTATTTTTCTCCTTTGTCGGCGTCCCACCAGGTCAGAAAGAAACAGTTCCCGCACAGCTCGTTCCAGGCAATCATGGTGTTCTTTTTTGTGTCAAAATCACTGACAGACTGGGTGTGCTGTAAAATGGCGCTGGAGACCTCCGCCTTTGCATAGTCGTCAAGCTCGTTTGTCCTGGGTTTCACCTTCATCTGGTATGTAATTTTTTTCAGATTTGCGATCCGCGTCTCAATCAACGGTGCGATCTGATTAAACGTCTCACGCTCCAGCCAGTCATAAACCGGTTCAATTTGTTCGATGGTCCCCTTATAGGTGTTGATGTCACAATACTGGTTTCCCACCAGGAAGTTGGCGTTCAGCGTCCACTGCTTTTCCAGGGGAGCACGTTCGTTTTTGCGTTTTTCCAGCTCATCCAGGACGAACTGGATCACATCCTCCTTGTACAGCACTTCCCCGTCCCGGTCCATGTCGATCCGCTCCCGGTCTCCCTGTCCATGCTTTCCGAGACGGCCAAACAGCGATCCAATCCCGGCCACCACACCAGACAGCGGCGGACTGTATCTCATGGCCATGCACTACACATCCTTTCCGCGCCATTTCTCCAGCGCGCGCTCATGGGCGGTACGAACCTGCGCGTCGGGAGGCTTGCCCCTCTGATATTCCGCAAAGTCCCTGCACATAATGCGGTTGTACAAATCCTTCCGCTCAAAGTGCTGGAAACCAATCAACGCCAGAACTACAATCAGCATTGCACCGCCAAACATATATTCAAATATCATACTCGTGCCTCCCTACTGGACTGGTTCGTATTTTTATCCTGTTCTTCCAGTTTCTTCAGAAGATCCTCGTATTTCGCTTTGAAGTCAAGCAGGGCTTGAAGCTCTGTACCCAGACTTACCATTCTGGACGTGCTGTTCATTTCGTTCAGCATTCTTTCCTTGTTCAACTTCGGTCACCACCATTCCGCCTGCTCCTGCTCACGCGGGGCTTTGCTTTTTCCGTTTCCGCATTGCTTTCCGGCGGACTATCGCCGCTTTGAATACTCGTTTCTTTTTCTTCGGGTTCCGGCTCATTTTCAGTCGGTCTCTGCGCATGCGTTTCCAGCTCTTTGACCGCTTTCAGGCCCTGTTCAAGGCACTCCCGGCAGATGATGACGCTGTAACCCATTTCTCTGGTTCTGGAAATCACATAGGAGCCCGTATTCCCGCACCCGCGCACACTGCATTTTCTCCTTAACCGTTTCACGTTCATTTTAAACATTACCTCCCATTTAATAGTAACCTCTGCGATTCCGTCCCCGGCCGTTCAGCACCCTGTCGCGGTATTTCTCCAGCTCTGTTTTTTTGGCTTTTTCCGCCTTAGACGGGCTCGTATACTGCAAGCATAAATACCGGAGCGCGTCCGGCAGATGGGTGATCTCATGGGGCTCCGTCATGCAGTCCGTGGGGCGCTTTGCGTCACGCTGAAGCGCGGGCAGGCACTCAATCAGCCCTGTGCAGGTGGAGAATATCCGCATCCGGCTGTGTCTGCCTTGACCGGCCTCCCGCACCCGAAGCAGGTCCTTGACGGCAAGCCACCCAGCCTCGCGGTTGTTGCTCCCCTTGATCAGGACAAGACCGGCCTCCCGGAACAAATCCGCCTTTGCTTTGGCGCTCTCCTGAGACCTGGCCCACAAATCCGTAGGAGCCGCAGTATACCGGATTTTCTCGCCCTCGGACAAGGCCGTGATCTCACGGGCCGCGTCCGAAATGATCTTATTTGCCTCTGCATACTCCCGATACACCACATACCCGCCGCTGTCGTCAATAGCCACCCATACGCATGCCGCGCAGTCCAGTCCGTAGTCAATCCCACGATACCGCGCCCAATGTTCCGGTATGGGAAAGGGCTCAACCACATGCACAGCGCGGTCAAACTCGTCAAAATACCGTCCGGCAAGCATATCCCAGTTGCCGTCTCGCCACGCCTGCCGCAGTCCGTCCGACAGATTGTTAAGCATATCAACGTATCCGGCGTCATGCTCCATCAGGACTTTGTTGTCAAATACCGTCGCCGCTATAAATTCATAATCATCCGGATTCTCCGTCGGCTTATATTTTTTTGTAATAAACAGCCGTTTTACCCACTCATGCCCTACACCGCCCGGGTTACAGGTCAGATACATCCGTTTTGGAAAGTCGTTCGCCCCTCTCAGGCAGGCGGTCAGCGTCTCGAACTGAAATTCCGTAAACTGAGTCGCCTCGTCAATGAAAATAACGTCATATTCCTGACCCTGGTACTGGAGCACGTCGCCCTCCGACGCACAGTATCCAAGCTCCAAAATGCTTCCGTTGGGGAAATAAAAACATTTTTCCTGCTTTCTGTATTTTGCAAGCCCTTTAAGCAGCTGCAGAAGTGCCCTGACGTGATTTCGTTCTAGATCTTTGTATGTCCGCCTGAGCAATAGCATTTTGATACCGGGATATTTACACGCAAGCAACGGCGCTTTCCTGTCAACAGACCACGATTTCCCGCCGCCTCTCGCGCCGCCGTAGCCTACAAACCGCTTGCGTGAAAGAAAAAACCGCTCCTGTTTTGGGTTGATGGTGGAAAGATCAATAGAAAATACACTATCCGGCATATCCATCCGCCGCCTCCGGAAGCTTGATTTCAACCACTGTGTTATCCGTGCTCTCCCCCAGAGCCAGCGCCCGCTTGTCATACAGGGTGCCTATGGCGGTGGTAAGCTGATTGACAGGTATTCTGTTCTCCCGGTCCTCCAGCTCATCCCTGAGCCGCAGAAGCGCAAGGTCAATCAATTCCTCCGCCTTTTCAGCAAAATCAGCCTTTTGCTTTTGCATCAGGGACGCAAATTCCGGCTTGTCCCGGTTATCCTTTACGAGTTTTCTTACTGTTGACTCCCCGATCCCATTAAACTGCCGGGAAGTCTCCGCATAGCTGCCTGTCATCGCAAAACTGGCCATAATTTGATAGATTGTCTCCGGGCCTATTGGTTTACCCCTCGGCACAACGCTCACCTCCTGAGAGCAAAATACCACACCTGACCGGTCAGTTATCGGCAAATTTGCATTTTACACAACAAAAAAAGACCCGCAGCAGCAGGTCCTATGAAAAAAAATATCTACAATTATTCGGCGGTATGGTCTTTGCGCTTGCTTCGGGTGTTTATAAGTCCAAGCTTGCTTTTATTATTTGCAACGGTTGATTGAGCCACACCCAGTTCATCCGCCAGCTCTTTTACGG
>CBCTHE010000041.1:0-13550 GCA_965146665.1 uncultured Ructibacterium sp. | reverse complement strand
ACAGGCGCGGACGAGGAAAGCGGTTTGCCTCACCTGTGGCACCTTGCCTGTAATGCGGCGTTTCTGTGCGAGATGTATAAGGAGGAGTTTGTAAAACAGACAATTTCTAATAATGAGACAGTTGACAAAACATAAATAAGTAATTTAGTAGGAGGCATGACAATGACAGCAAAAGAGTGGTTCCAGCACGCGCGGTATTGCAAAGATAAGATAAAATCATTGGAACGCTTGAAAATAGAATTATTGTCCGATGCAGTGCAGACTACTCATGTTCCCAAATTGGATGTTGTACAAACTTCTGCGAGAAACGGAACAGAAGAGCGTTATGCCAATTATGTTGTGGAGGCAGGGGATATTGACAGGCAGATTGAAAGATTGCGAAGAGAAAAGCGAGACGTTATAGATGTGATTTATGCTATTGATAATCCCAAATACCAGGAGTTGCTTTCGTTGCGATATTTGCAAAACAAGACATGGGAGGATGTGGCGTCGGAAATGGGATACGATGACGTAAGAAATGTATACAGGCTCCATATACGTGCCGTTTCCGCGGCAGAACCAATTATTAGAAATGTTATAAAGAAGAACAATAAAAAATTTTGGTGATTTGTCAGTCAATGTCATTCTGTGGCCATTGTTTTTCATGGATTGAGTGTGATAGAGTGTAAACTGCGAAAGGATATGAGAACGAGGAGCATGAAATCGTAAGAGAAAATGGCAGCGGTTGGTCCAAATATAGAATAATTTAAAAGCACCGCTGGATATGGTAGCTATTACAATGATTGAGAGGCTCAAGCGTCAAGGGAAGTGGTGACATGGTTAGCGTTGATCCTATCAAAGATCGGTATGTCTACAGCAAAATCAAAAAGGATCTTCGGGAGTGGAACGAAAAATATTATATCATGTTTTTGATCGGAACCTTACTAGCATTAAGGATCAATGAGATTCTGTCTCTTCGTGTGGGAGATGTTGCTGGAAAAAATGAGCATACATTCCGGCAGAGTAAAACGGGAAAGGAAATCACAATAGCATTTAACCCAGAGCTAAAGGCGGCGCTTAAAGAATATTGCACAGGCCGGGATCCACAGGAAGCATTGATACCATGCAGAGATAATGAGTATAAGCCTCTGTCTGACAAACGTGCGTGGGAAGTCCTTAATCAGGAGGGCGCTAAGTATGGTCTGCACCTTGGTACGCACAGTATGCGCAAGACTTGTGCGTACCATTATTATTTGCAGACAAAAGACCTTGCCACTATAAAAGTATGGCTCAATCATACAGCGGAAAGAGATACTCTGACGTATATCGGCGTCACAAAAGAACGTGTAAAGCAAGCTATGATAAGCTTCAAAATATAATTACTCAGATATAATTTGCACACTTCTGGTTAGTTTTTTTGTAGTCTGTTCTTTCCCTTGTGGTGCAAGGGTTGGAACTGTTTTTAAAAACACAGATACAATATATATTATATCTGGGTCACTGAAAGGGTGTGATGCACTGATATGGGCAAAAAACCAATGCGCGAATGCAGTGCTCCTGGGTGCCATATACTTACACGCGAAGGCTATTGTGATAAGCATATGAGCAGGAAAACAATGCGACATAAAATATATGATACTACAATACGGGATAAGCAGGCGGCGAGGTTTTATAAATCTGATGCGTGGTTAGAAGCCAGAGCTCTATCTATGGCGCGTCATTTTGGTATTTGTCAAGACTGTGGAGGTGCGGCTGAAATGGTGCATCACATCAAGCCGCTGAGAAAGCGTCCTGAATTGGCTCTGGTGCAAAGTAATTTGCGACCGTTGTGCAACAAATGCCACGGAAAATATAAAAACGAGTGAGACAGCCCCCCGGGGTATTTAAAAAATATAATATATTTCCAGGACCGCAGCCCCCCTCTTTGTGGGGCGGCGCAAGTTTTGAGAGGGGGGTCAATCTGGAGGGCGGATATGTCAAAGACGGATGGCAGAAATTGAAATGGTACGGAGGCGTGAAATGGATGATGAGATGAGAGTGCGGATTATGGCACAGTTCAAGGAATATGCAAAGCTGGAATTTTATGAAGATGACACGGTTATTCTCTGGATGATTGACGCCGCGGCGGAGACGCTGGCGAAGGCCGGTATAGCGAATACCGCTGACAGTCCGCTGTATAGGCTGGCCGTGACGCGCCTGGCACTGCATTATTACGAGAACCGCGAAGAGGTGGGCGGAAGCCAGCCGATGCCGATGGGCATGAACTGGATGATCGAACATCTGCGGCTGCATACAGATGAGTGAATCGTGGCAAGAACCCGAAAGGGTTCTTTTTTTGCGCATAGACTGCGGGAAAATGAAGGAGGTATAGTATGGGAGCGAGAGGTCCGGCCGGAAAACCAACGGCACTGAAAATGCTGGAGGGGAATCCGGGCAGGCGGGAGATCAACAAAAATGAGCCAAAATATGATTTGACAGAGCACGGTGAAAAACCGCCTGCATGGCTCGGTACATATGGGAAAAAGGAGTGGGAACGGGTACTGCCGCTTTTGAAACGGAACGGGCTGGTTACAGACGCCGACTTCATGGCTCTGTGCGCTTACTGCCAGAACGTGGATACATGGATTCACGCGGAGAAGCTGAAACGGGCGGACGGCCTTATCTCCACCACGTCAAACGGGACGGAGGTACAGCATCCTGCGGTGGGGATTGCAAACACTGCAATGGCTAACATCCTTAAATTTGGCAGGGAGTTCGGGCTGACCCCGGCAAGCCGGGCAAACGTCAGCGCGGAGAAGTACGAAGCAGAGGAAAACCCATTGCTTTCCCTTGTGAAACGGGCGAGGGGTGAGACCGGATAATGGACAGGACAACCAAATATGCAAAAATGGTGACGGCGGGGGAAACCCCGGCGGGAAAACTGGTCAAACTGGCCTGCAGACGGCATTTAGACGACCTGAAACAGTCCAAAAACAAGAGTTTTCCTTATTATTTTGACAAGGAAACCGCGGAAGTGAGGCTTGCTTTTTACGGATTGTGCTGCCATTACAAGGGGGATATGGCGGGAAAACCGATCAATCCGGAGCTCTGGCAGTGCTTTGTTCAGGGCGCAGTGTTCGGCTGGAAGCGGAAATCAGACGGAAAACGGCGGTTCCGGGAAGTTTATGAACAGGTTGCAAAGAAAAACGGCAAGTCCACCGACGCGGCCAGCACAGCGCTCTATTGTCTGACCGTGGACGGCGAGAGCGGCGCGGAGATCTATTCTGCGGCAACCAGCCGGGATCAGGCGCGGATCATTTTTGAGACGGCCCGCCAGATGGTGAAACGGTCTCCCGCCCTGCAGGAATATGTCAACGTCCTGACCAACAACATCAGCGTACCGTCTACGGCGGGAAAGTTTGAGCCTGTATCCAGCGAAGCCGGAAACATTGAGGGCAAGGACGTGTATGTGGGGCTGATTGACGAACTCCACCTGCACAAGACCAGAGAGGTGTATGACCTGCTCAAAGGCGGCACAGCCGCGCGGAGCCAGCCGCTGATTTGGGTTGTGACAACGGCAGGATTTTTGACAGAGGGTATCTGCAAAGAGCGGTATGATTATGCCGTCAAGGTTCTGGAGGGCGTCATTGACGACGATGAGCTGTTTGCGTATATCGCACAGCCGGATAAAGGAGACGATATCCTGTCGCCGGAGGTGTGGATCAAAGCAAATCCAAACCTTGGGGTATCGGTCAAGATAGACGATCTCAAAAATAAGGCCAGAACCGCGCGTGAAATTCCGTCTGCTTATAATACCTTTGCCTGCAAACACGCAAACCTTTGGGTATCCTCCTCGGAAAAGTGGATGAATATGGAGAAGTGGAACGCCAGCGGAAGAGACGCGCCGGAGACGGATCTGACCCAGCGGCGGTGCTATGCGGGCGTTGATTTGTCAAGCAAGCTTGATCTGACGTCTGTTGCCCTTGATTTTCCACTGGGCGGCGGATGGTATGCGGTCATCCATCACAGCTTTATGCCGGAGGACACCATGTACGAGCGTGAGCGCAAGACCGGGATCCCGTTCAGCGCGTGGGTCAAGCAGGGATATATCACGGCCATTCCGGGCGCGACCATAGAGCAGAGCTGGGTGGAGGAGTGGATCAGAGCCAGGGCAAAGCAATATAAGATTGTGGAGATCTGCGTTGATCCATACAATGCAAGTGAGTTTATCAATCACATGGAGGCGGATGGATTTACCTGTGTGGAGGTTCGGCAGGGGTTTCTCACTGTGTCGGAGCCCATGAAGGATGTGGAGGCAAAGGCCATTGAGGGAAAGATCATCCACTTTGGTGATCCGGTTTTGCGGTATGCCATGAGCAATACGGTCAAGGTGTCGGATCCGGCGGGGAACATCAAGTATGACAAGAGCAAAACCACCGAGAAGATCGATCCGGTGTCCGCTTTTATCACGGCGCACCGGCGGGCGATTGTGGATACTTATGTTGATCTGGAGGAGACGATTATGCAGGAGGATTATGTGCTTTGATTGATATGGCTGAGTTTGCCGCGGCTAATAAGGAACGAATGAGGTGATAGGATGGGAATTTGGAGTAAGATCAAAGCTATGGCAGCCGGGGCCGTGGAGGATGCCGGGCAGGAGGCTGACATTGGCTGGTATACGATGGCGGAGCTGGCGGCAAGATATGGCCAGGAGGGGACGGTCACGCCGGAGCGGGCGTTTTCCAGAATCGGGACTGTGTTTGCCTGTGTTGACCGGAGGGCAACCACCCTTGCAAAACTGCCGTTTCAGGTATACCGGAGAGACGGGGACCGGAGGGAGCGGGTACATGAGCACGCGATGAGCTATCTGCTGGAGGTGCGGCCGAACCGGTATCAAAGCCCGATGGCCTATAAAAAATATATCATGGTCAACCTGCTTCTGCGGGGGTTTGCCTGCGTCTATAAGCGGTGCGGACCGGGCGGTGAGATTGCGGAGCTGATCCCGTGGAATTCGGCGGAGGTGGGCGTCCATAAGCTGCTGGACCGGGATGAATATGTGTATCAGTACAGAGGGCAGACCTATACGGAGGATGAGGTGATCTATATACCATATCTGTCCGCGGACGGCAAGCGGGGGAAAGCACCCATGACAGTGGCCATGGAAAGCGCGGAGACGGTGGCCGACATGACCCGGCACCTGACCCGGTTTTATAAACACGGCGCGATCAGGCAAGGGGCGCTGAGGCTGACCCAGCCCCTGTCCGTCGCGGCCAAGCGGAAGCTCAAGCGTCAATGGGCAGAGCTCTACGGCGGGGCTGGAAACAGCGGGGAGCCCGCGGTGCTGGATAACGGCATGGATTTTCTGGATATCTCCCTTCCGCTGTCTGACGCACAGTTTATTGAGAGCCGGAGGCTGACCGCCCTTGATATTGCCGCGATTTTTAATGTGCCTGGATCCTCTGTGGGGCTGGCACAGGAGAAATACAGCAATCTGCAGGAGATCAATGACCGGTTTATTCAGGATGTGGTGGCGCCGGACTGTATCAACATTGAGGAGGCGCACAACTTCTCGTGTTTTTTGGACCGGGAGCGGGAATATTATACGAAATTCAATCTTTCCGCCGGAATGCGGGGAACCCCGGACAAGCGGGTGCAGTATTACGAGAAAATGCTGAGCATTGGCGTTATGACCATCAATGAGGTGCGGGCTTTGGAGGAGCTGAACGGAATTGGGGAGCTTGGCGACAAGCACTATGCCAGCCTGAATTATACCACCTTGGAGACGCTGGAGAAACACGAGCGGATCCGGACGGATGATA
Organism: uncultured Ructibacterium sp.; assembly: GCA_965146665.1. GTDB lineage: Bacteria > Bacillota > Clostridia > Monoglobales > Monoglobaceae > Ructibacterium. The sequence continues at coordinate 7,773 of CBCTHE010000041.1, read as the reverse complement.
AAAATGACAAATCATAGGAGGATGAACATGAAGCTTGATTTTTGCAAATTCAACGCCAGCAGTTCGGAGGGGAAACCCGCCGAGCTGTTTTTTTATGGCGACATTGTGAGCGACAGCTGGAGCGCGTGGACCCAGGAGGACCAGTATCCCATGAACGTACAGCAGCTTTTGCGGGAGATTGGAGGAGGAGACCTTGATATTCACATCAACTCCTGCGGGGGGGATGTGTTCGCGGGGTTTGCCATATGCAATATGCTCCGTTCCTGCGGAGGCAGGAAACGGGTATATGTGGACGGACTGGCAGCGTCCATTGCGTCTGTAATCGCAATGGCGGGGGATGAGATTGTGATACCTGCCAACGCCTATATGATGATCCACAATTCCTGGTCTGTGGGAATGGGAAACGCGGCGGATTTCCGCAAAATGGCGGACACACTTGACAAGATCGACAGCGGCATTGCGGCCACCTATCTGATGCGGGCCGCTGAGACCGTAAACGAGAAGCAGATCAAGAAGATGATGGCGGCGGAGACGTGGATGACAGGCGCGGAGGCCGCGGAGGTTTTCCGAAACGTCCGGGTTGACGCCGCGTTTTCGGCAGAGGCCAGTATTGACAGTAAATTTGCGGACAGGTTCTGCAATATTCCCGCGGCGCTGCAAAAGAGACAAAGCGGGGCTGTCCCGAAACCGCCCCAGGCGGATGTGCCGGAGGATATGGCGCGGTACGCGAAATATCTTGATACCATGCGGGCGGCCTATGGCGGCGGAGATGAAGCGGAGAAAAATTAAAATTTATATATTTTAGGAGGAACATTTTATGAGAATGAGCAAGCAAATGAGAGAATTGAAGGATCAGATCAGCGCGGCGCTTCCACTGCTGTCCGCCGCTGTTGAGAATCAGGATGCGGAGGCCGCGGAGAAATACCGCTTGAAACTGGACGCGCTGAACAGTCTGTACGCGGCTGCAGAGGCGGAGTTTAACGCCCGGCGCGGCCTGGAGACAGATCCAAACGACAACCCGGACGGAGACGGCGCGGTTCCGGCGAAAACCGGATATGACGCTTTGACATTTTATAAGGCGGTATGCCATGCCAGCCTCAGCGATACGGAGCGCAGGCTGGCCGATCAATCCAGAGCAGCGTACAAGGCGCAGTTCTCTGAGGGAAGCAAGTCGGACGGCGGCTATACAGTGCCGGAGGATCTGTCCCATGAAATTTTTGAATCCATACGGTCCTCGGAATCCGTCCGAAACCTGGTTCGGGTGGAGAACGTGAATACCGCGGCGGGAAGCCGGATCTGGAGAAACGGAGATTCCATGAAGCTGTACAACACGGCGGAATATGAGGAGATCAAGGAGATGAACTCCCCGAAGTATGATCCCATATATTATGCCCAGAAAAAATTTGCGGGGATCATGCAGATTTCCAGCGAGCTCTTGGAGGACAGCTTCCTCAATTTTAAGTCAGAGATCATCACCTGGCTTTCGGAGTGTGCGAGGAACACAGAAAACTATGAAATTCTGTACGGAGCGGGCGGAGAGAAACACTGCGAGGGCCTGATTTCAACGGCGGGCGCGTATCAGGAGATCGCGGGCCCCAGTACGCTTACCATTGATTTTCTGCGCAAGGTTTTCAGCTCTCTTAAATCCGGATACAGACAGAATGCGTCCTGGGTTATGAATACGGACGCTTTCAACGCCATCAATGAGCTCAAAGACGGCAACGGCCACAGTTATATCCAGAGAGATCCCAGAGAGGGGCTTGGCTATACTCTGTTTGGGCGGCCTATCCGCCTGTTTGACAGCGTGGAGACGGATGAGGAAAACAAAACCGTGGTGATGTTCGGCGATTTTAACCGGGCCTATACCATGTTTTCCCGCAAGGATTTTGGCATCTCGTTCACTGACATTGGCGCGGGCGCGTGGGAGACGGACAGTGTCAAGGCCAAGGGGATCGAACGCTTTGACGGGAAGGTCATGGACCGGCAGGCGGCGGTTATTGTGCGCGGATTCTCGGTTACGTCTCTGGCCTTAACCGGCGGGACGGACCCGCTGACCGGAGCGGTTACGGAGGCCACGCTTAAAAACCTGACCAAGAAGCAACTCCTTGAACTGGCTGCGGAGATGAATGTATCGGGTGTGACCGACGCATCCACAAAGGATGCCATTGTTACGGCGATTCTGGCCGTTGTAAACCCCACGGCTGAGGATCAGGGCGGGGGCGCGGAATGAAAGTCGGGGACATGAAACAGCGGATTTTGTTTCTGCGTCCCGGCGGCATGACGCAAAATGATCTGCATGAGGACACGCCGGTCTGGATACCGGTTGACCCAAGGGGCGGCGCGCCTATAACGCCGCCTTTTTCCATTCCAAACGACTGTGACAGAGTTGAAACAGAAGATTTGGCGCTGAAAATTACGGCGGCCATGCGTCTGTTCGGGGTTTGGGCCAATGTGGCCCCGATGACCGGGCGGGAATATGAAGAAGCGCAGAAAATACGTGCGGAGACCACCTATAAAATTAAGACAAGATATTTCCCAGGCATACGTTCTGACATGCGAATTCTGTTCCGCGGCAGGATATTCAGAATTGAATCGGCCCTTGAGGCGGACTGCGCGAGGCGGGAAATGCAGCTGATTTGTACGGAGGCGGACGCTTATGGCAAGACGGCAGACTGATGTATTCGGCTTTGATGAGCTCAAAGAAGCGTTTGAAAAAATGGAGAAAAAATATCCGGTACAGAGTGACGCCATGCTGGCGGCGGAGGCGCTGCAGGTCAAAAAGCGGGTGAAACAGAAAACGCCGCGGGTAACCGGAACTCTGCGCAAGGGCTGGCGGGACCTCAGACCAAAAGCGTATCGGGGCGGCAGCGTCAAGGTGGCGAGAGTGCAGAATGCCGCGCCCCACGCGCATTTATATGAGTATCCGCACAAGGTCTATACAACCCGCGGAAATCGGAGAACCGGGAAGGTTGGCCGGTATAACGCAGTTGGCCGCCGCGTACAGGGAATCAAAAGCCACGGCAGCACAGAGGGGCATTATGTCCTGCATGACACTATGCGGGAGATGGAGACGCGGTTTCACAAAAGCGCGGATGAAATGCTGGACAAGATCACAAAGGAGGCCGAGATCTGATGATTGAAACAGGAGACATAGAGCGGGCGGTGGCTGACTTGCTTAAAAGCATTGGATTTTCCGTTGTACCGGTTGACGCGGAGGACGGATTCCAGAAGCCCGCTTGCAGTATTGACGTGTTCCCAACCGGCGCGGAGGCCCAGAGCTGGTATATGGAGGAAGACAGCTTTGCGGTTGATGTGGCCTATTATCCACGCCGGGAAACACAGCGGGAGCTTGTGCGGGCCGCAGGCGCGATGAAGCGGATTTTTCTCTATACGCCGCTTATCATCCAGAGCAGGAGCATTGACACGGATCGGGTTGATTTTTACCGGGAGGGAATGGCGCTCCATATGGAGGTGGAATACACAGTCGTGCAGAATCCCCATGAAGAGGAAGAACAGCCAGACGGCATGGAATTTTTAGAATTAGAAATGGAGTGATAGATATGGGATTGCCTGAAATCCTGATTGAGTTTAAGGCGGCGGCCAGTACCGCCGTGACAAGAAGCGGAAACGGAATTGCCGCGCTGATCCTGCGGGACGGCAGCAACGCGGCTGTGTCATACAGCTATACAAAACTTGCGGATATTGTGCAGAGCCATTGGACGGCGGCGAATCACGACATCCTGCGCAAGACCTTTCTGGGCGGCCCGGCGCGTGTGCTGGTTGAGCGGATCGGCGCGGATGATGCCTATGATGCGGCGCTGGCCCGCCTGAAACACAAGAAATGGAATTACCTTGCCATACCGGACTTGGCAGAGGACGGAGCGAGCGCCATTGCGGACTGGATCATAGCCCAGAGAGCTGACAAAAAGACGTTTAAAGCGGTTTTGCCCGGATATGCGGCAAACAATGAGGGAATTATCAACTTTGCCACAGAGGGCATCAAAGAGGGCACAAAGACATATGCGGCGGCCCAGTACTGCGCGAGGATTGCAGGGATTCTGGCCGGGACGCCTCTTGACGCCAGCTGTACCTATGCGGTTCTGCCGGAGGTGACCTCGATTACAGAGAGCGCAGACCCGGACAAGGATATTGACGACGGCAAGCTGATCCTGATTGACGACGGTGCGCATATCAAAATCGGACGGGGTGTGAATTCTCTGACCACCCTGACCGGCGGCAAAACTGCGGATATGCAGAAAATCAAGATTGTGGACGGCATGGACCTCATGCGGGACGACATCAGGGCGGCCTTTGAGGACAACTACATTGGCATTGCCAACAGTTATGACAACAAACAGCTGTTTGTCAACGCGGTCAATGTGTATCTGGCGGGGTTGGTGCGTGACGGTGTGCTTTATGACGCCTATGACAACAGCGCGTACATTGATATCGCGGCCCAGCGGGCGTGGCTGGAGAGCAAGGACCCGGCCTGGGCGGACAAGGATGACAATGAGGTCAAAGAGGCAAATACCGGTAGCTATGTGTTTGCCGGATGCGGCGTTAAATTTCAGGACGCGATTGAGGATCTGCGGTTCTCAATCGTGATGTAAAGGAGGCACAGGATATGAGAAAGCCAACAGCGCCCCGGGTTATGTCCGGGACACACGGGTATCTGTACTGGGACAACGAGATTGTGTTTGAGGTATATTCCGCCGAGGCGAAAATAAAACCGGATCGGGAGGATATAACCTTTTCCGGGGATGTGTGGAAGGATAACAAAATACTTGCCATGAGCGGCGAGTTTAGCTTTAAAATCCGTAAGGTGTTCTCAAGGAGCAAAAAGCTGGCCGAGGCGTTCAGTCAGGGGAAAGATCCCAGGTCTGAGCTGATTTTCAAACTGGCTGATCCGGACGCCTATGGGGCGGAACGGGTGGCCCTGCACAACTGCTGGTTCAACGATCTGTCCATTGCGGGATTTGAGAACGGCAAGGTTACGGAAGAGGAATTTTCAGGCGGGTTTGGTTCGTTTGATTATCTGGATTCCGTGAATGTGCAATAGAAAGGATGGTATGGGATGAATAAAAAACAGTATCAGAAGATCACCTTGCAGGAGCTGATCGCCAAAAAAGAACAAAGGCTGGCCGCAAAGGCAAAGCCGAAAACGATTGATTGTTATGTGGAATCGCTGGGCGGTACAGTGACCCTGCAAGCGCCGAGCGTGGAGGCTGTGAGCGACGCCGTGAAGATGGGGGAGGACGGCGGAAACGCATACACTGTCTATCAATGCTGTGTGGAACCGAACCTCAAGGACCCGGAGCTGCGGGAGGCCTATGGGGCCGCGGATCCGGTGGAGATTGTGGACCTTATTTTTGAGCCGGGCGAGGTCGCCGCGCTGTCCATTGAATGCATGAAGCTGGCCGGGTATGGAGACGGCAGTGTGAAGCCGCTGGACACATTAAAAAACTAATCAAGGGCGACGACGAGATGTATATGCTCCACTATTACCTCCATAGGGGGATCACGCCGGAGCATATCCTGTCGCTGCCGCCGGTGAACCAGATGTTTTATGCGGCCAGCATGGAGTTGGCATTTGAGGAAAAAAGGGCGTTTTACGAGAGCTTGAACGGATAAGGCAGGTGCATGAGGATATGGCGGGGAAAGGTAGAAGTATAGGCGCGACGCTGGTTTTGCGGGAGGGTAATTTTTTTACAAACGCAAAAAAAGCGGAGGAGCAGTCCGGGCGGCTTGGAAAATCCCTGGGCGGCGCGACCGCGCGGATGAAGGAGCAGGGCGGCGCGGTGCAGAAGCTGGGCGGCGGTATGACGTCGCTTGTGAAAAAGGTGGCAGGCGCTGCGGCGGCGTATGTAGGATTTCGGCAGGCAAAGGATTTTGTCGGGGATTGTGTAACCGGCGTGATGGAGCTTGAGCGGGCCAACAACAGACTTGGAACACTCATGCTTAACACAAAGGGTAACACGCAAGATATGGCGGACGGCATTGTCGCATATGCGGATCAGCTTGAGCTTTTGACAACGATAGAGGGCGACGCCACAGTGGCAGGCGCGTCTCAGCTGGCGACATTTCAGCTCCAGGGTGATAATATTAAAACGTTGCTTCCTGCACTGCAAAACCTCGCCGCGGGACAGTACGGCGTCAATGTAACCCAGGACAACATGATACAGTCGGCGAATCTTCTGGGTAAGGTCATGATGGGACAAACCGGTGCACTCTCTAAGGCGGGGGTATCCTTCACTTCTGTGCAGGAAAAACTGCTTAAAACCGGAACGGAAGCGCAGAAAACCGCGACCCTTGTCGAGGTCCTAAATCAGAACTTTGGCGGACTTGCAGAATCGGTAGCAAAAACGGATGAGGGCAAGGTGATACAGCTCCGGAATGCCTGGGGATCTGTCAAAGATGAAGTCGGATTTGCAGTCATGCCCGCTGTTCGCGGGGTTGTTACATATCTGGCCGAGCATATTCCGCAAATCAGGGATAAGGTTACCGGAGCGATTGAAGCGGTTTCCCCGTATGTGCAGACAGCGATAGGCGGCATCAAGGCCGGATGCCAGACCGCGGGAGATGCAATCGGATGGGTCAGGGACAACTGGACGTGGCTCAAACCGGTTATATTGGGCGTGGCCGGTGCGGTTACGACGTATAAGGCGGTGACGCTTGCGGTGGCGGCCGCTCAAAAAATTGCCACGGCGGCGCAATGGGCGTTTAATGCCGCCCTGACGGCAAATCCGGTGGGGCTTGTGGTTGTCGGGATTGCCGCTCTAATTGCCGTGGGCGTGGCGCTGTACAAAAACTGGGATAAACTTAAAGAAAAGTTTCCCCAGCTGACAGGCAGTGTTGAGAAACTTCTGGGAGCCATGAAAAGCGCTTTTGTCAGCGCATGGAATTTAATCAAGACCATATTCTCCGGCATATGGAGTACGGTTCAGCCCGTGCTTGAGAAACTGCAGCCACTGTTCGCTGGGGTGTGGGAGAATATCAAGATACGGTTTCAGGCGGCATGGGACAACATCAAGGTGATATTTCAGACCGCGGTTGATATTTTGTCCGGGCTCTTCCAGGTATGGTCGGCGATATTTCAGGGGAATTGGAGCGGCGTATGGGACGCTGTGAAGGGGATATTCTCCAGCGTGTGGAACGGTATAAAAGGCATATTCCTTAACACGTTCAGCGCCCTGGATCAGATGACAGGCGGAAAGCTTGGCGCGGTTGCCGAAAAAATCATGGGAATATTCGGGAAAGTAAAGGGTTTTGTGGGCGGTGTATGGGACAGCATTGCGGGATTTGCAAAAGGCGCGGTCAACAAGATCATATCAGTCATGAACGGCCTGATTGGCGGTGTAAACAAACTGCAGTTTGATATTCCGGAGTGGGTTCCCGGCCTGGGCGGAAAAAAGTTCGGGATCAACATACCCACAATACCAATGCTCGCGGACGGCGGTGTGATTCGCAGACCTGGGACGGTGCTGGTTGGGGAACGGGGACCGGAACTCCTGAACCTTGGACGGGGCGCAAGCGTGGATCCGCTGCCAAAAGGCGGCAGAGGGAATCAAAACACCTTCCATATTACCATTTACGCGAACCACGCGGAGGAAGGGCTGGCGGAGACCGTGCGCAGGGCTAAGCTGATTCTGAGTACAATGTGAGGTGCGGTGATGATACGGATTTATCTATCAATCAATAACGGGGCGGAGGTCATGGAGCTGCCGGTGATACCAAGTGAGTACAATGTGACAAAGCCCCAGCAGGATGAGACCT
>CBCTHE010000040.1:0-14288 GCA_965146665.1 uncultured Ructibacterium sp. | reverse complement strand
AGTGAGGTGTTTTTCATGAAAAAAAGATTATTTCTAATGATTACGGCTATGGCGTTGCTTTTCCCGAATATGTCGGGAGGCGCAGCGGCGGAAGCAAGCGGCGATTTGACGTCCTATGAGGAGATGTTTCAAAAAGACAATGTAATTAACGTCAATATTAAAATCAGAAAAGAAGACTTGCAGGATATATACACATATCCCAAAAACGAGGAATATCACAGCGCCGATATTACGGTAGAGGGGATTACGGTAGAAAACGCGGGTATCAGAACAAAAGGCAATATGACGCTCTCGTCCGTTGCCAATTCCGATTCTGACAGATACAGCTTTCGGATAAAATTCAATAAATATGTAAAGGGACAAAAGCTGTTGGGGCTTGACGATATGTGTCTCAACAACGGTTACAGCGACGCGTCCTACATGAGAGAATACCTGCATTACGAGATGCTGCGTGAAATGGGAATGAAGGTTCCGGAAACTGCGTTTTGCAATGTCTCTGTTAACGATGAATTGTATGGGTTCTATTTAGCGGTTGAAGCACTCGAGGACAGCTTTTTAGAGCGAAGTTACGGCGAGGGGCAAAACGGAAATCTATATAAAATGGAGGAAGGCGCTGCCTTGACTTATCGCGAGGACGAAAGCTATAGCTATGCCAACTTGAAATCGGGCGATGATACCGATCTTGCGGGCTTTAAAGAGTTTGTCAAAAAGCTCAATGAAATACCCGACGGCGAGAAAGGAAATATAGAAAGTTTTCTCAATGTGGACAGCGCTCTGATTTATATCGCGGCAAATACGGTGCTTTGTAATTATGACAGCTATAACAACAGTATGAAGCATAATTACTATCTGTATGAGGACGAAAGCGGAATTTTTTGCGTAATACCGTGGGATCTCAATATGTCGTTCGGCGGCAGAGAGAGCGATACAAATATTGGAATAGACACACCGCTCGTTTCGGGAACAATGGAGGACTCCCCGCTTATCAGCAAATTGCTGGCGGTTGCTGAATATAAAGAAAAATATTACGGTTATATTCAGGAGATGATGAATTGGCTCGAAAACCTTGAAACGCGCGTAAATGAATTGAAAACCATCATAAAGCCCTATGTGGAAAACGATCCTTCCGCTTTTTACACGGTAGAAGAATTTGAAAAAGCTACCACACTCAGCGAGGAAGCAGCTGCGCAGCCCTCTGAAACCGAAAACCCAAATGACAAAAGAAGCTTCGGAGGAGGCTTCGGCAACGGAAAATCTATCCTCAATCTTATGACTGACAGACTTGAAAATCTGAAAGCGCAGTTTGCCGGTACTGCTGAAAAGTCTACGCTATCCGAACAAGCAGGTGTACAGGGCATGTTCGGCGGAGGTTTTCCCGGCGGCTTTGGGGGAGAAAACGGAATGCAGCCGCCGGGAGATTTCGTTCCGGCTAATGCAGAAAATCCTGAAAGCCTTAATCCTGGCAACGTTGAAATACCGGGGGGAGGCACGCCCGAACATATGTTTAACGGTTCCGGCAACCGAATGGAACCGGGCGGCCACAATCCCTTCGGGGCGTCTTTAGAACAAGCTGACGCTGTCATTCGGGTGCATGTAGACGGTCATATTATTACCTTCGATACCGATCCTGTTTTGCAAAACGATACGACCTTGGTAGGATTCAGGGCTATATTGGAAGCGCTTGGCGCGGAGGCTGCATGGGATGAAGCCACGCAAACCGCTGCGGCGGTTAAGGGAAACACAAGTATTGTGCTTACTATAGACTCCGATACCGCGTATGTAAACGACGTAGCTTACACCTTGCCCGCGGCTCCGGTAATTATAGATGGCGCATCAATGGTTCCGGTCAGGTTTGTTTCGGAGGAGCTTGGAATGAAGGTCACATGGGACGGCGATACAAAACTCATTACAATTACCTCTAAATAATTCGACAGACTCCGCTTAAAGATATGTTAATATCGTTTCAGTAATTGCCGCGCCCGCAGACGTGTTGATCGACGCATCCCTGTATTAGCCGGATCATAATGTAAGAAGATAGTATTTTAAGCATTTCACCGTGGACACTTAGAAGTCCATTTACACAGAACTATACGAGGCATACCGATTTTACAAATTTTCGCTTTAGAAAACATAGTCCCCATGCGGTTTCTTCAAGCTAAGATTTCGCTTGAATGATTACATTGACAGCATTGTAGCAATATTAAAATACCGAATAGGTACCCAATTTAAACAACTTCGCCTTTATGTACGAATGCCTCATCACGTCGGAGTAAGATTTGCTTACTCCGATTATTTTTGAAATAAAAACCCGCGTAACAGCACGCGTTACGCGGGTTAAATGTTACATATCATAATAGAGAGTCATTACTATAAATGTTGCGATGAAGTATGTGCAAAAGGAGGCGACACTGTGTTTTTTTTGAGAATTTATCCGTGGTAAAAAATGCATCGGCCCAGCATTGCAGACAGTCCGGAATAAACCGTAAAAATTTTTATATGTTTAAATGATCAGTATTTCTTGGTCTGCAAAGCTTTTTCCGTGCGCTTGATGGCCTCGTGCGCCGCATCGTTCTGGCATAGGACATAGCAGTAAAGCGCATCCACAATGGCAAGCTGGGCAATTCGGGAATTCAGGCCCAATATACTGTAGCGGGTTTCGTTTGAGTCTGTAGAGAGCACACAGCCGCTCTCCCTGGAGATGGGGGACTTTGGAGAGCCGGTGATCGATATTGTTCCCGCCCCGTTTTCCCGCGCGGTCCTCAGGGCTTCCACAATATCCCGGGAGGAGCCGGAGTGTGAGATCCCCACCGCGATATCGCCCCCGCGCAGATGCGAGGCCGCAATCTCCTGCATATGGTTGTCACAGTAGGCACAGATGTCATATCCGATCCTAAGAAATTTATGCTGCATATCCAAGGCAATGGACCCGGAATTGCCCAGTCCGAATACCACAATTTTTCCCGCATTTAAAATCATCTCAGCGGCGGTGTTTATCGCCGTCCTGTCCAGCTTTTTTTTGGTAAGTTCCAGCGTACAATATATTTCGTTTGAGATTTTCTCAAATACATCAAAGCAGCGATCCGATTTGGAAATGGTGTCGCTGATCTCCGGTTTCCCCTCCTCCTGGGCAAGTGAAATTTTCAATTCCTGATATCCCCCAAAGCCCAGGCGGCGTGCAAACCGCACAATGGTTGCGTCCCCGCAGCCGCATTGCTCCGCCAATTCACTGATGGACAAAGGTATGATCTTGTTTGGATTCTTAAAGATCCAATCGGCAATTTTTTTCTCCGCACTTCCCATCTCATCATAAAGCATTTTAATATTTAGCGTTGTTTTTCGCATAGGCATACCTCGATTGGAATTTATTTTCATATATAATCATAACATTTTGATATAAATTTGTCAATCTCAAAAATAATTTTCAAAAACTATTGAAAAATAATTTCATTTATGATAGAATAATTTTGCAAAAATATTTTAAATTTGGAATTTAATTTTATAAAGGGGCGTTGATATGCTGAATTACAAGGTGAAAATAGGTCTGATCCCGCTGCGCAGACAGCTGGCGGATGAGGCCACGCGAAAGGGAATCTTTGATCCCGCCAAGGCAAGGGAGAACAAGGACCATATCATTTCATATATAAAAAGCAATTTCAGCGGCAGGGATACTGCGTTTGTAGATTTGGAATGGCTAAACGGCGAGGGGCTGCTTTCCCGTGCTGAACAGTGCGGAGCGGTGCAGAGGGAATTTGAAAAGCAGGGCGTTGACGCAATCTTTATCATCAACTGTAATTTTGGCAGCGAGGAGGCGGCGGGCCGGATTGCACGGATGATGAATGTGCCTGTGCTGCTGTGGGGGCCGCAGGATACTGTGTTTGAGGCCGACGGCACCAGATATACGGACTGTCAATGCGGACTGTTTGCCATCAGCAAACAGCTCCGGCGGCTGAATATCCCCTTTTCCTACATTGAGAACTGCCGCGTTGAAAAACCTGTTTTCCGGGAGGGGTTCGCGCGGTTCCTCTCCGTGGTCTGTATGGTGAAGAATTTTAAAAGCCTTAAGGTGACGCAGGTGGGCACCCGGCTGAATCCTTTTAAAAGCGTGATGAGCAATGAACTGGAAATTACCGAAAAGTTTGGGATCAATATCTCCACGGTGAATATGACAGCTATGACCGAAAAGCTTACGCGCCTGCTGGAGGAAAAGTCTGCGGAAATAGAAGCCGGGCTCGCGGAGGTGAAAAGGCTTTATGATGTCGGCGGGTTGTCGGACGAGGTTTTGAGAAAGATGCTGGCGTTTGTGCATGCGTATATTGAGGTGTTTGAGGATACGGAAGCCGATGTTTTGCTGAGCGAGTGCTGGACCTGTATGCCCCAGGCGTTCGGGGCAAATCCCTGCCTTGCCATGAGCATCCTCTATGACATGGGCTATATTGTCACCTGCGAGTCGGATCTGCATGGGGCCGTCACACAGGCAATTCTGCAGTGCGCCGCCCGCGGCGCGGAAAAGCCGTTGTTTGGCGAGTTCACCGCCCGGCATCCGGAGAATGAAAACGCGGAGCTTCTATGGCACTGCGGACCGTTTCCCTATTCGGCAAAGCGGGAGGGGGAAAGGGCCCGGCTGTTTAACACAAAGCCGAGTTTCCGGGCAAAGGACGGCGGCTATACCATCGCTCGGTTCCAGGGCGACCGGGGCAGCTATACGCTGTTGGGCGGCAGCTTCCGGACAACAGAGGGGCCAAATACCTTTGGCACTTACCTTTGGGCCGAGTTTGAGGACTTGCCCAAGCTGGAGAGAAAGCTAATCGAGGGACCCTATATCCACCATATGAGCGAAATTTTCGGAACATATGAAGAGGCCCTGCGGGAATTCTGCAAATACATTCCAAACCTTTCGTTTGATCAAATCAATAGCTGAGGAGGCGCAAACTGATGAATGATTTTTTGATGGGTATGATTGCATCGGAGCTGGAGGACGCGGTGGGCCGGGAGAACTGCTCCACCCGGCCTGTTGACAAGCTCACCCACAGCGTGGACTATTTCTGGCTGTCACGTATGTGGGCTGACAGAGGACGGCGTATGCCGGAGGGGGATTTCATTGTTTCGCCGAAGAACGCGGCGGAGACTTCAAAGGTGCTTCAAATCGCCAACTACTACAAAATCCCGGTCACAACCTGGGGCGGCGGAGGCGGTACGCAGGGCGGCGCGCTGCCAGTATGCGGCGGAATTTTGCTGGATACCAAGCGTATGAACGAAATTTATGACGTGAATACGGATGGTATGTACATAGAGTGCGGCGCCGGCGCGATCTATAAGCATATTGAATGGGCGGCAAACGAAAAGGGATATGCAACCATGCATTATCCGAGCTCTCTGACCTGTTCCACAGTGGGCGGCTTTTTAGCCCACCGGGGCATTGGGGTGTCATCCACCAAATATGGAAAGATTGATGATATGACGTTGCAGATGGAAGTGGTGCTTCCAAACGGCAGCATCATCAACACCTCGCCGGCGCCCAAGCATGCGGCGGGGCCTGATCTCAACCAGATTTTTATTGGCTCTGAGGGGACGCTGGGCATTATCACCAAGGCACAGATGCGGATCTATGAACAGCCGGAGGAACGCCGCTTCCGCGGGTTTCTGTTCCAAAATATGACCGATGCCTTTCAGGCGGGCAGAGAGCTTTTGCAGAAGTTTAAGCCCTCCGTCATGCGCCTGTACGATGAGGCGGAGACCTCCACCCTGATCAAGAAAATTGTGGGTGTGGAGAAAAAGGGAGCGTTTATGAACGTGGCTTACGAGGGCGTCAGGGAACTGGTGGAGGCTGAGCATAAAATTCTGATGGAGACCTTTGCGAAATACGGGGCGGAGGATCTGGGCAGTGAATATGGAGAGAAATGGTGGAAGGAGAAGATTACCTTCTTCTATCCGGGACATATGATGGATTTGCCCCAGATGTTCGGCACTATGGACACCATCGCCCCCTATGACAAGATTGAAAAAATCTACTGGGAAATGAAAAAGGCCATAGAGACTAATTTCCCGATGGCCCGGTTTATTGCGCATTTTTCCCATTGGTACGAGTGGGGATGCATGATTTATGACCGTTTCATTGTCGACGACGTTCCGCAGGACCCCCAGGAGGCACTTCGGCTGCACAATGCGATCTGGAGCTGCGGCGTACGTACTGCGATTGCCAATGGCGGTGTGATCAACGATCATCATGGCGTTGGAATCAAGCTTGGCAGGCTGATGAAGGAGCAGTATGGCCCCGCCATGCAGGTGTTTGAGGGAATCAAAAAACAACTTGACCCGAATGGGATTATGAACCCGTTCAAGCTTGGACTGTAAGGGCTGATTGAAATGGAGGTATAAAAATGCTGATTTCACAGAAAAGTAAGGAGATTATAGACAGCTGCCGTTTTTGCTGGATGTGCCGTCATATTTGCCCGATCGGCAATGCCACGGGGCAGGAGCGGAACACCGCGCGGGCGCGGGCGCTCAGCCTTTCCTTGGTGGCGAGAGAGGCGGAGCCTCTGCGTGAGGTTGCCGACAATGTGTATGAATGTGCTCTGTGCGGTGCCTGCACAAAGGAGTGCGTAACTGGCTGGGATCCGGTTCAATTTACAAGGGAGGTACGGCTGGAACTGGCTTTAAACGGAGAGACTCCCGATTATATCAGCAGGATGATTGAAAATATTGCAGACACGGGCAATGTGTACGGTATGACCGGGTATTCGGAGGAGTTGAGAGCGGCGGCCGCAAGACACGCGGAGAAAACGGATACCCTGCTTTTCCTGGGAAAGGATGCGGTCTATAAGAGTCCTAAGTCCGCCATAAACGCCATTAAGCTTTTGGAAATGACGGGTCTCTCCTTTACGGTGTTTGAGGATGAGCCGGATACCGGTTTTGCCATGTACTTCCTGGTAGGTGCCGCAGATGAGACCAGACAGATTATGGAAAGATGCGCGAAAAAGCTGAACTTTGATACTGTTATCATCTATGACCCGGCGGACGCAAAGACCTTGGTGCGGGATTATCGGGAATGGGATATCTCGGTTCAGGCGAAGCTGATGACTTTTACCGCCTATCTTGCGGAGGCTGTCAGGAGCGGCCGGCTTAGCCCTAAAAAGTCAAGGGTTATCTGTACGGTGCAGGATAATTATAATCTCTCCCGGGAGCTTGAGGAACATGCGCCGGTCAGAGAGATACTTTCCGCTTGCGCGGAGGTGAAGGAGATGTTATTATATAACAAAGACACCATGCTGGCGGGAAATCTTATTATGAACGAGTATATGCCGGAGGTTATGGGGACGGTGGCGCACAGTCGGGTCATCAATGCCAGGAATGCAGGCGCAGAGGCGATTGTCACCCAGTCTCCCGCCGAGTATGAGCTGCTTTCGGCAGACGGCGGGATTCGTGTCATGTCCATAGAGGAGGTTGTGCTTCAATGCTTGCAGGCTTAAAGGATGTTTTGGAGATCGCGGAGAAAGGCGGCTTTGCCGTTCCCGCCTTTAATGTTTATAATATGGAGACGGTCATGGGAATTGTGGAGGCCGCAGAGGAGGCACACGCACCGATCATTATGCAAAGCTATTCCAGGCTGTTCACCAATCGGGAGGGGTACTTTGTGACTCCGATCGCCCTTGCGGCCGCGGAACAGGCGTCCGTCCCCATCTGCTTTCATCTTGACCACGGCGCGGGCAAAGCCGAGGTCACCCGCGCGCTTCGCTATGGCGCGACGGGGATCATGATCGACAAATCCACCCTTCCCTTTGCCGAAAACGCCGCGCAGACCAAGGAGGTTGTGGAGCTGGCGGCGGCAGTCGGCGTCCATGTAGAGGGGGAACTTGGACATATCGGCAGTGCGAGGGACGGCGTTCCGGAGGACTGCACCGAAGTTCAGGATGCAGCGGAATTTGTTGAAAAAACCGGTGTGGCCGCCCTTGCTGTCATGGTCGGTACAGCGCACGGTCGATATAAAAAGGTGCCGAAGCTTGCCGTTGAGCGGATTGCGGAGCTGTATAGGGGTGTGGGTGCTCATCTTGTCCTGCATGGGGGCAGCGGCGTTCCGGACGCTGAAATTCAGGCGGCCGTTGCGGCGGGCATCCGCAAGGTCAACTTTGGAACGGATGTTTGCTATGCCTTTCTGGATAAGGTGTTTGAAACCTCACGGGAGCTGGTCGCCATTGATATGTTTATGAAGGACGCCATTGAAAATGTAAAGAAATTCGGACTTCAAAAGATCAAATTGTTGGGAGCTGAAAACAGAGTATGAGCAGGATTGTGGGAATTGGCGCAAATGTATTTGATACCCTGATTCAGGTGCCGTATTTCCCTGCGGAGGACACTAAGTTGGCGGGTAGCCAGATTACCCTTTGCGGCGGGGGACCCTGCGCGACTGGGTTGGCGGCCGCGTCAAGGCTTGGGGCGGATTGTGCCTTTATTGGGAGCTTTGCCGATGACGCGGGAGGCCGTTTCCTGCGGGAGGATTTTAACAGGTACGGTGTCTCAATCGTGTACACAGAAACCATAAAGGGACGGAGCTCCTTTGCCTCATATATTCTGATCAATGAGCAGAACGCCTCGAGAACCTGTGTCTTTGACAGAGGGGATCTGCCGCCGATCGCACTAAACAGCGAAAGGAAGGCAGCAGTTCGGACGGCTGATATCCTGATGGTTGATGGGAATGAGCTGGATGCCGCAGTGGCGGCGGCAAAGCTGGCACGGGAGAGCGGCACCGCGGTGCTTTATGATGCGGGCGGCCTGTATGCGGGGGTTGAAAGGCTGCTGCCCTATGCGGATATTCTAATCCCCTCCGAGGAGTTTGCCCTTGGGCATACAGGAACAAAAAACGCAGAAGAAGCCGCTGGAAAGTTGATGCTGCTATATCAGCCGGCTGTGGTGGTGGTGACCCAGGGGAAAGAAGGCGGGCTTTTTCTCACAGAGAACGGCGGCGGGCGCTATCCCTCGTTTTCAGTTCATGCGGTCGATACAAACGGGGCGGGCGATGTATTTCATGGCGCCTTTGCATATGCTGCGGCAGAAGGGTGGACTTATAAAGACTGCTGTGTTTTTGCAAGCGCGGTTTCGGCGGTCAAATGTACCGGGTTTGGAGCGCGGCAAAGCGTCCCAGAGCTTGAGACTGTAAAGAAGTTTTTAAAGGAGCGTGGATATGATGAATTTGAAAAAGAGCTGGACAAAGAAGTATGGTAAGTCACAAATCATTACAAAGGAGAACAGTTCCTGCAAAAACGTTGAAATTGATATGCTGCGGCTTGCGGACGGCGATGCCAAGCACTACAGTGACCATAATAGGGAATACGGCCTTGTGATTCTGGGCGGAAGGTGTTCTGTAGAGGGCGGGAACTTCCGCTATGAGGAGATCGGGGCGCGGGAAACAGTATTTGACGGCAATGCAACCTGCGTCTATGTGCCAAGAAATACGGAGTTTACAATCACCGCCTGCGGAGATGTTTTGATTGCGGTTTGCAAGTCGCCGTCTCACTCGGATCACAAGGCTGTATTGATCCGTCCGGAGGATGTGGCAAAGAAGAATATGGGAAAGCCGGGATGGCAGAGACACGCCATGTTTATCCTTGATGAGAGGGTGGAGGCGGATCAGCTTTATATCGGCGAATGTTATGTTGAGGGCGGCCAGTGGGCGAGCTATCCTCCCCATAAGCACGATGATATGAATATGCCGGCTGAGGCGGAGACAGAGGAGGTATATTATTATGAGTTCCAAAAGCCGCAGGGCTTTGGGATTCAGCGGGTGTACACAATGGAAGGGGAACTTGACGAGACCTATACCGTAAGGTCAGGTGATTTTGTTGAGATTCCAAGGGGCTATCATCCCTTTCACACCGCGCCGGGTTACCGCAATTACTATCTGTGGATCATGGCCGGACCTGTCCGTGGGTTCTATATGACCACCGATGAGGATCATAAATGGCTGAATGCCTGACCGGAGAATACCGTATTGATCGAAAAGGGCGCGGTCCCGGGACTGTACGGAACAAATTTTAGAGCGGAGAACGTTCTGGTAAGGACGGGAGAGAAAAATGAAGTATTTACTGGGAATTGATTTTGGCGGCGGCGCGTCCAAGGCAACTCTGCTTACTGAAAGCGGAGAGGCGGCGGCTGAAAGCCTGGTGGAATATCCTACCTATTATCCCAAAAGCGGGTGGGCGGAGCAAAATCCGGAGGACTGGTATGCTGCGGTTTGCGGCAATGTCTGCGCTGTGCTGCAAGACAGTGGTATTGCGCCGAAGGACATTGCCGCGCTGGCTTTGGATGCCGCCACCCATACGGCGGTGGTGACGGACGAGGAATTCCGGGTGCTTCGGCCTGCTGTCTATTGGACGGATACCCGGAGTATTGCACAGGCGGAGTCGCTCAGGAAGCAGGCTTGCGTTGCGGAACAAACACTGCATATGCCGGATACCATCTGGACTCTTCCGCAGCTGATGTGGCTCCGGGAAAACGAACCGCGGATTTGGAGCAGGGTGAAACGGATTATGTTCGCCAAGGATTACGTCCGCCACAGGCTGACCGGCGACTATGTTACGGATTTTATAGAGGCCGAGGGCAGTATGCTCTTTGACTACGGCGCCATGGATTGGTCAGAGGAGCTGTGCGCGTTTGCGGGGATCGTCCCCGGTATGCTGCCAAGACTGGTGAAACCAACCGATATGACCGGGCAGGTCACACGGGCCGCGGCGTCGGAAACCGGGCTCTGTGAAGGGACGCCGGTGTTTTGCGGAACCACAGACACCGTGATGGAGGTATTCGCGGCCGGCGGGGTGCGCCGCGGAAATATGACGGTAAAGCTGGCTACAGCCGGGCGGATTTGTGTGATCACAGACAGGCCCTATCCCAATAAGCATCTGATCAATTACTCGCATACTGTGGAGGGGCTGTGGTATCCGGGGACGGCCACAAAATCCTGCGCCGCCTCCTACCGCTGGTACCGGGACGCATTCGGCGGGGATTTTAAAGCCCTGGACGAGGGGGCGGCTCAGGTTGCGCCCGGCGCGGACGGGCTGATTTTTCACCCCTACCTAAACGGTGAGCTGACGCCGTATGGGGATCCCATGCTGCGCGGCAGTTTTACAGGGCTGCGCGCGGGGCATACCCAGGCGCATTTTTCGCGGGCGGTGCTGGAGGGGGTTGCCATGTCTCTTCTGGACTGCAAAAAGGCTCTTGAGGAGATTGGGATTCCGCACGATGAAAGCGCCGCTGTCATTGGCGGCGGGGGAAAAAGCCCTCTGTGGCGGCAGATTGCTGCGGATGTGCTGGGGATTACCCTTGTGCGGAAAAAATACAGCGACTCTTCCTTTGGCACGGCCATGCTGGCGGGTGTCGCCCTTGGCATATTTTCAGATTTTGAGACGGCTGTGGCTGTCTGCAACGAGACAGTGTCTGAGACTGCGCCCAATATGGAAAATCACAAGCTATATCTAAAAAAATTCCAGACCTATAAAAAGGTACATGATGCGCTGGCGCCTCTGTACGGCGGGGACTGGTGAATATGAAGATTGCGGTTTGCATCAAGGTAACAGAAGGGGAACTGAACCCCTTTGACGAAGCGGCGCTTGAATGCGCCCTGCAAACAGGCGGGGAAATTACGGCGGTCAGTATGTGCCCCAAATCCGCCGAGCCGGCCCTGCTTCGGCTGACCAGGCTGGGCGTGCGCGCGATTCTTCTATCCGATCCTGTATTTGCCGGTTCGGATACCCTTGCCACAGGCTATATTCTCTCCTGTGCCCTGAAAAAGCTCAGGCCGGACCTCATTTTGTGCGGAAGACAGTCCATAGACGGCGATACCGCGCAGGTCGGGCCCTGTCTTTCGGCGCTTCTGGATATTCCGGTCATAACCAATGTAATGGAACTGCCCGTCATTGGGAATTTGGTGCGCTGTAAAACCCGGCTGGGCGACTGTGAAGCGGAGCTGCCCTGCCTGCTCACCATTGAGCGGATCTGCCGGCTTCGGTTTCCCAAGCTTGGCAGCAGAGCGGGAAGGGTCGAGGTTTGGAATCGTGGTATGATTGGCGCGGCCGCGGACCGGTGCGGGCTTTTGGGATCGCCGACCGCTGTGCTGAGGGTATTTGAAAACCAAAAGGGCCGCCGCAAATGCGAGTTTATCAGCAGATCAGAGCTGATGCCGCTCCTTGCGCGTCTGAGCGCGAGTCAGAGGACTGAAAAAGCGTATGTGCAACCGATGACGCCGATGGAAGAGGTGTGGACCATAGGCGAGATGAAGGAAGCGGAGGCCATTGCAAAGCGCGTGGTTGTCATTCCCAGAACCTCGCCCCGGGAAATAGCGGCCCTTGCAAGGGAAAAACAGCCGGAGGCAATTCTCTGGAGCGCTGATTTATGGGGCAGGAAAAACGCGCCCATTGCGGCGGCACTGCTTGAAACAGGGCTGTGTGCCGACTGTACCGCTCTGGAGACGGACGGAAAGAGGCTTTATATGTATCGGCCGGCAAGAAGCGGCAGCGTCACGGCGAAAATTATGTGCAGGACGAAGCCTCAGATGGCGACGGTCCGGACGGAGGGCGAGAGCGGCGCGCTTGTTGTGGCGGCCGGAAGGGGCGTACTGGGCGTGCTGGAAAAGGTGAAAAGCTTTGCGGATGCGCTGGGGGCGGAGCTCTGTGCCTCCCGCGGACTGGTGGATCTGGGAGCCATGCCGTATTCGGCGCAGGTAGGTCTGACCGGAAGGACGGTATCCCCCGGAATCTATATTGCTGTTGGAATTTCCGGGGCGGTGCACCACACCTGTGCCATCGAAAACGCGGGTACGGTGATTGCGATAAATCCTGATCCAAACGCCCGGATATTTGACTATGCCGACTATGGAATTACAGAGAAATTTGAAATTTGGCAGGATCGTTGCCATCAATTCCAAAATACTTCACTTATATAGAATGGTTACATTGCATCAATAGATAAGGCGCTGCATATATCAGCAGCGCCCCGGTGTTTCGTCTATGTTTCGGCGGAAACACAATTTAAAACGGCAAGAAAAAGAGCCTCCTATGGTATAATAAAATCATAGGAGGTTTTGATATGCCCAGAAAATATAAAACAGTTTAAAATTATGTTTTTTCTATGTTAATGCATTTTTCTGCGGATTGGGTCAAATTGGAAATTTCCGCACCCTGATTTACAAGTCAATGTTTGAATTATCTGTGTTATATTTGTTATACTCTTGCACAAGTTTTTCAGCGTCTGACATGCGTGGGGTTACATCAAAACAGATATGTTTTATTTCACTATCACTCAGATAAGTGAGAATTAAGCAGCTGGACACGCTTCTGGTTTCCTTTGACTTTGTCCTTCCTCCGATCATTGCGCCCAGCGTGCCAAACAGCAGTCCTCCGGCGATTGCGCCTCCAGCACTGGACACATATTCTTTTTGAATATCAGCGTTATTGATTATGGAAATATCTTTCAATTTCTTTTTGCTGAGATGACACTGCATAGAATCAGACTTAAAATCAAAACGCTCTGGGTATGATAATACTTCGCACATTGCATTTTCAGCAATCGGGAGCCCATGCGTATGTTTGAAGAACGTATGCACGGACACACCTTGTTTTTTTAGCTGCCGTTCTTTTATGCGTTGTTTCCTTGTGTTTTTTATGGAACAAAAAATAATCCGTATACAGACTGCAGCAAAAATTAAGTTAATGACTAGAATGATCAGCAACGGCAATAATTCACCGAATGTCGTTTGTCCAACAGGAAAATCCATAAATATTCCGCCTTTTGTTTTTCATTGTCAAATTTTTTGATCTCTGTTTTATCAATGGACTGCACACAGCGCACGGAATATTGTCCCCGGGGCGCTGTCTGTATTCTGCCGTGAGCTGCAGGCATTTTCTTTAATATAATTCAAAAGGCATATTCATTATTCTTTTTTCATGCGCTCAATATACTTGCTTGGCAGCATGCCGTAATACTTGGCAAAGGTTCTGGAAAAGGTTTCGGTATTATACCCCACCTGTGCCGCCACGGTTTTGATCTTCACGTTGGGGTCCTCCTGGAACTGCTGGATGGCCTTTTCCAGCCGGTATTTCGCCAGATAATCCTTAAAGTTTTCCCCTACCAGCTGTTTGAACTGTTTGCTCACATAGAACTGGGACATGTTCAGGCAGGAGGCCAGGGTCAGAAGAGAAATGCTCTTGCTGTAGTTTTGGTGGATATAGTCCAGCATGGTCTGTTTGGTCTGTTCATCGCTGCTGAGTTTTGACTCCTTTATAGTGGAGATGATTTCTGAGAGC
>CBCTHE010000039.1:0-15087 GCA_965146665.1 uncultured Ructibacterium sp. | reverse complement strand
AAATTTTTTCTGTCAAGTCCTCATGGGGGCTTGACTTTTTATTTGCAGGCTTACACAGATCTTTTCAGCCAAAAAAGATGCTTCTTCTTTGTTTCCACCTTGCCCGTGAACATAAAGATATAATCGGCTTGAATCATTACCCCAAAGGATTGACGGGATATTACCAATCAATATTTGCTGTGTTATCATTGTGATCTCCTTCGTAAAGCTATTCTAAATAGCTAAAAAACTAATCTGATTAGTATTTTGCTTTCCGACAGCTAAAATGTCAATATGATTAGTAAATTTGCTATTCAAAATATTGACACAGCTAATCGCATTAGTTAAGATGAAAGAAAGATTATTGACAAGGAGTTCAATTATGCGTGTCACAAAAACAGCAGTAATACAGGCTGCTTCTGATATTGCGGATGAAAAAGGGTTAAACAATGTTTCCCTCAAGGTGGTTGCTGAACGGCTGAATATCCGTACACCATCGTTATATAACCACATCGAAAATTTGGATGATTTATTGCGCGAAGTAGCTCATAACGGGATGCGTACCATGAACCAGAGGATGGCCCAAGCTGCCATCGGAAAATCTGGTGATACGGCAATAAAGGCAGTTGCTATTGAATATCTAAACTATATGATAGAGCATTGTGGAATTTATGAAACAATCCAGTGGGCTACTTGGCATGGCACAGACGAAACTGCAAGGATATTTCACGAATATACAGACCTTCTAAAAACGCTCATCCTTTCCTGTCATTTTGGAACGGAAAATGTATCCGAAATCTTAAACCTGCTCACAGGATTTCTTCACGGATATACCACATTACAGTTGCGATATGCGTTTTCTGAACCTCAAAAGGTTAGGACGGAATTAACGATTGCTCTCGATACAGTTTTAGCCGGTATTCATTATAAATATGATATTCAATAACTAAAATCTCTATAAATATGTATATAAGATTCGAAATTCCCTAGGCTATAATAATTGTGTTTTCATGACTACACTGCTAATCAACTTGACAAAAAGGCTCATTAATGGTATATTATTCACAATTAGATTGTGATGTTTTTTTGATGGAGGTATAAAATGAAAGTAATTGATAAAGTAGCTTATTTGTACCTCAAGGACGGAAAAATACTGAGTACTCGTTCTAAGGGCAAAGACAAATACTATATTCCTGGTGGTAAGCGCGAAGGGGATGAAACAGATTTGGAAACCCTTACTCGCGAGATTAAAGAAGAGTTAAGTGTTGATATTATCGGATCTACAGCGCAATTTTATGGAATTTTTGAAGCACAAGCACATGGGCAGGCAGAAGGTGTAATTGTTAAGATGACTTGTTACACAGCAGAATATGCCGGAGAATTAAAGGCCGATTCTGAAATTGCAGAGATTGTTTGGCTCACTATGGCGGATATTGAGTCCGTTTCTCCTGTAGACAAATTGATTTTTGCAGATTTAAAGGCAAAAGGTCTGCTGAATTGAAAGAAAACAACCTAGCCTGCTGACGTATGTAAATAGGTCAGCAGGCTTTTGATTTTGGAGGGCTAATTTTATGGAGTTTTTAGGAAATTCCGTGCTGGATGTTTGGAAAAAAAGCCTCCGCCAATTGGTTAATACTACATCGATTGTCCCTACAGAAAGAAATTTGGATACGTACGAAATTCAAAATGCCTGCTTGACAATAAATCATCCTTTAGAAAATTTAGATAGTTTACTCGCATTTGAGAAGTCGAGAGGACATATGTATAGAGATGCTTCTTATCGACAATACTGGGATACTGTTAATCAAAAACTAAACAAATTCCCCAAGTCTAGTGTTGCACAACTTGATTTTATTGAAAATAAACTTGCAGGAAGTCCATATAATCGACATGCTTATGCATCGATATGGGTCCCTTCTGTTGATACAGTTTCTGCATACCCTTCATGTATTATTGGAATCTATTTTGTCATCAGAAATGATCGTCTCAATATGACTGCGATTCTTAGAAGCAACGATGCGTGGGGACAAGCGCTAAATGACATGTATGAGTTAATAATGATTCAAGAAACTATGGCCAAACGTTTACAGGTGGACATAGGAGAGTATTCACATTTCTCAATGAGTTATCATTTGTATACTAAAGATCGCATGGATGCTTTGCTTTTTTTAGAGGGTGAATAATTATGAAAAGTAGTTCGCTACTCGTCAATGTTAGCAAACTTACTCCGAGTGACTATGAAAGCATAATTCAATCTCTTATTACAAATGTAGATTTGATCTGGCTCAATGCGTTGGCATTAGAAATCAATTCTTCTGAAATGGAAAAAAAGTTACAGTCATTAAAAGAAGCTGGACTAATTCGGACTTGGGACTATGAAATGAGTATGAGTAATCGTTCTGCAAGAACAATAGACAGAATTATTACAAAAGAAGAGCACAAACAAAATTCTGAGTATTTAAATTTTGTAATGCGCGAAATTGTTAACCAGAAAATGGAAAATCATTCAGACTATACGACATTTAGCATAGAAAAGCGAAATATGCTTTCAAACTTTCTGACTGCTAAAAATTGTGGTGCAACATCAATTATCCAACGCAATTTTAAACAAACCTATGTTAGCTCTGGCGGAAAAGATGTTTTTCCTCTTTATGCAAGTATGCTATTCAATCAAACTAGCATCAATTCAGTATCGGGGCTTTCAGTAGATGAAATTTTAAAACTCAGAAAATATTCGAGGTATTTTAGAAACAAAATTAGAGAATTAATTGATACTCATCTACTATCGGGTGATATACCCCCTTCAATAATAAGGCAGGACTGCGAAAAACTGTCGAAAGAATACTGTGAAGAGGTAAATGCCAGAATACGTAGTAGCCTTACGATGATAGGTACCAGCAAAGGTGTTGCACTTGATATAGCATCCATTTGGGTAGTACCTGTTACTTTATTATCAATTGGCGAAAAAATATGGGATGCTATTTTTAACCGAAATCAGCGTGGATTTGTAATGTATTTAACCACATTACAAAATTATTCAAAAAAAGAGTAACGTGAGACTCAAGGAGGGCAATATGAACTTTGCAGAAATCCTTAAAAAGGTGGGTGTGCAAACAGTTGTATGTGTTCCCGATTCTCTCAACTCAAAACTTATCAATACAGATGATCTTTCAACTTATCAAATTAAATATATCCAATCACTTAATGAAATTAGTGCTGTCGCAATAAGTTCTGGGCTTAACTTAACGGGAAATAAAACAATTTGTGTAATTGAAAATACCGGTATGCGCTACGCATGTGATATAATCACTAGATTCGAGATAGCACATGGTATACATAATATATATGTTCTTTCCAATCGAGGCTCTATTGGAGAAGAAAATTGGTGGGGAATTTTTCATAATCAAATCACCCAGGATATAATTGAAAAAAATAATATGAAAGTAGCAGTGGTTAATTGTCTTCATGACCTTAACGAAAAGCTAAAAAGGGCCATCAGTACTTTTTCAACTGAACAAGTAAGTACGGTATTATTACTCAACTTTAGTTTCTATGAGGACTTATAATGACTACAAAAGATGCTTTTTATTTAATTAAAGAATATTTTAATGAACAACATTTAGGAATTTGTTCGTTAGGTAGAACTGCTGAGGAGTGCTTTTTAAATTTACCGCATAATCAAATACTTTATTTAGATTGCCTTGGTAGCGTTACAGATACCGCAGTTGGTGTTTCCCTTGGCTGCCCCAATATATGGATTGATGCTTTTGACACAGATGGAAGCTTTTTAAGCAATCTTGCTTGCACTTATACAATTGCAACATTACAAGAGAATCTATCTCATTTTACACTGTTCATTTTTGATAACCAGATATTGGAATCTGGTGGTGGGAAAAAAAGTCGTATAATAGACTTGAATTGGAAATGTCTATTTAAAAGTTGGGGGATATCGCCTCAACTAATTACAAATTCTAGTGAGTTAAGTTGCTTTTTATCTTTGCGATCCTCTCGTTCTTTGCCTCAAATTGCAATATTATCTATAAATAATGAAAATATCCCTAATAGCTGTACTAAAAATATTGATGGGAAAGAATCGAAGTATATGTTTAAGCGTTATATAAATGAAAATTTTAAGGAAGGAATATTAAAGCCATGTCTGAAAAACTGAATTGTTTTATAACAGATAGAAAAATCTTGGCTAAAAGTACACTTTATCCGCTAAATACTGAAAACACATATATTATATCCAACCCAAGTTCTCGCAAGTTGCTCTGTGAACCAGAAATAATTGGCTACGAGATCGCTCAATTATTATTGCACCCCATCTCAAATGCCATAGAATATTTGATTACTCATAATATTATTACTGATATTAGTATTGTTTACATTTTGCGTGGAGGATTGAACTTTTCAATCGAAGATGCTTGCTATCAAAATAACTTAGAGGTAAAAGGTGTAAGCTTTTTAACAAGTGAAAGAGTTTTTCTTGAGAATAAAGTTTCTAGAATTGAATGTAAATATCGGAAGATTAACTCGATCAATAACGCAACCATAATAATTGGTGATATAATTGCATCCGGTCAAACATTGAAAAATGCCGTTGAATATATAGTCGAGCAGTATATCTTGACTGGCAAAACCTTAAAAAATATTATTGTGTTTACAATAGGAACAAGTAGTACATTAGAGGTGATTTCCCAATTAAATTACAAATTAAAACAACGCTGGGATCAATTTGAGGGCATTTGGACTATTTTTATTGAGGGAATTTTCACCACATACCCTGATGTTGGAATTACTAGGCTAAATCTTCCGGATGTTGACTTTTCAGTAAATGGTGGGTTACTTGCACCTGAATATCGTCTTTCGATAATGGAAAAGCCTCATATTATTTTTGAAAAATGTTGTATTTATGATGGTGGGGCTAGACGTTTTGAACCAAAAGATCATATTTCATGTATATTAAAATACTGGAGCAATCTTATTTCAAAAGCCAATGAAATAAAAATTGCTGATTTTCTATTAGAGAAATATGGCTATGGTGATATAATAAGTTTTGAAGAGTGGAAAGGCATTAATTGCTATAAATCTTTAAACATCAAAACTTTGAAAGACTTGTATCAAAGTGAAATAAGTTTTTTTCAAAAAACGATTCAATTGTCTCTAAGCCAAATTGCAGAATCTCGCTTTAATGATCTAAATAATTTATATTTGAATTTTTAGTAATCGACAGGGAGGTTGTAATGTGACCTTATTAAAAAAAATCTGTCGGGTAAGTCCAGGCTCAATTGTTACAGCTGCTTTTATCGGCCCTGGCACAATTACTACATGTATAACAGCTGGATATACACAATCCTATTCGCTACTAAGCATCATGATTGTAGCCACTATCATTTCTATAATTGTCCAGTACCATGCTGCAAAGGTAGGGATTATTACTCAGTATGGAATTAGCGGCAATATTCGATTGACTATTACATCTAAGGTCGGGCGGTTTATTACTGCTTTTTTAGTAATTTGTGCGATTTTTATTGGAAATTGCGCCTTTGAAGTAGGTAATATAACTGGTGCTGCGTTGGGTGTGAAACTCATGTTTGGGTCTCCATCCCTCTCATTTTACATAGTGTGCACCACTGTTATCGTTGGAGTATTGCTTTGGCAAGGCAAACTCTCGGTAATACAGAATATCCTTAAGATAGTAGTAATACTAATGACCATATGCTTTATAATTGCGGCAGCAATTATGCGCCCAGATTTATCAGATATTATTCGGGAAATGTTTACATTAAATTTTAACGAAAACATTCTTCTTGTTGGAGCATTAATAGGTACTACTGTGGGTCCATATAATATTTTTTTACATTCAGAAGCAGCTTCGCAATCGTGGCATTCTCCCAATGATATAAAGACAATGATGGCTGATACCATCCTCTCAATTGGTATGGGAGGAATCATTTCATGTTGTATAATTGTTGTATCAGCATCCGCTGCTAATATGCTCGACATCCACCAGCTAAGTATTGACAATTTTAGTAAAGCTCTTGAATTTCCGCTTGGTTTAGTCGGGCAAAAAATATTTCTGATTGGTTTATTTTCTGCAGGTATTTCTTCAGCAATTACTGCACCTCTTGCTGCGTCATATACAATAAGTGCACTTTTCTCAGAAGGATCAATAAGCTCGAAAAGCAATCTATTTCGTTCAATTTGGTGTATCGTACTTTTTTTTGGATTGATTATTTCGTTGCTTTTAGGTTCCAGTCCAGCTAATTTAATCTTATTTGCTCAATATGCAAATGCTTTAATATTACCTCTTGTTATAATGTTTCTCCTATATTGTTTAAACAGCACTAATATGGGAGAATATAAAAATAGGCCTATTTCTAATTTCAGTTTGAGTATTATTCTTCTTATATGTTTGTTATTAGTCCTTAAAAATTTTTTATGAAGGAAGTCTATTAGAGAATTCTCTTATAGGGGAAAACGTGAAATTTAGAAAACGTTTTAAAAATATATCGTTTTTTATTATATTATTTATTTTTATAAACATATGTACCCAGCCGTTTTCGCGGCTGGGTCTTTTCTATTTTGTCAGTTAATATGCGGGCGTTCCATACCCATAGATCTCATAGTAACCAATCGGGTAACTGTTTTGACGGCAACTATCGCCGGAATTTCCTTCGATGGTGTAGACACGGCCATTCTCCACTTTTTCCACAATACCAACATGGTCGGAAGAACCATCCTGGCCACCATCATCCCAATCGAAAAAGATAATATCGCCGGGTCGCGGCTCATAGCTGTTGTCCTGCCACAGTCCCCTCTCCTGGAACCACGGCACACCCTGAGATGCACAGGCCGCAAACTTCGGAATGACACCGGCTTCAATATAGCCGCACTCGTTGGCGCACCAGCTCACAAAGCAGGCACACCACTCTACTCGGCTGTCAAAACCATACCAGCTCCAGTACGGCTTACCGCCGATATTACCCACCTGAGAGAGTGCCACGGTGACGATCTCGCCGTCGCCTCCGCTGATACCGTAGAGGACTTGTGACCATAGGGAGTTATTTTCATCGGCCAGAAGCTCCGCCATCTGTTCCCGCTGATCCTCATTGAAGCCGAAATGATCGGCCATCTCCTCGGCAGTTTTGTGGCTGACGGTGATATAGAGGTAGGTCTGCGTAACCGTGGTTTCTGTTTCCACGATATTACCATTGCCGTCATCCGAGGTTTCAATCACCGTTTCGGTCTTAGTGTCGGTGCTGGATGAAATCTCGTTCATCTGCCAGAAGATGTCCTTGAGGAGCTGTTTCTTGGCATCATCCATTGTGGCGACTTCCTGAGCAGCGTCCGGGTCGGTGGTGGTCTTGATGGCGTAAACAGCCAGAACCTCCTTCCACACAGCGCGGGAACCAGACATCTCCAGAACATCATGGCTGTGGGATGCCTTGATCTCGTCCAGCCTGTCCTGATAGTCCGTATTAATTTCCTGCACGGCGGTCTGCATCGTCTGCCCGGTGCCGGAGTCCTCACCGGAGAAGAAAATGCCAAAGCAGGAGCCGATTATCATACCAATCAGGCAAATGACGATGACAACCATTACCGCGATCCAGCCCCCGGCAGCGATGGCTGCAACCAGCGCCTTTGTCGCTGCGATGATGGCTTTCACCGCTGCTGCGGTGGCTTTGGCTGCCACCTTGATGGCATGAGCTGTGGCAATGGCTGCTGCGCGGGCGGCATGAACCGCAGCTCTGGCGGCTTTGGCCGTTGCAATGGCGGTCTGCTGGGCCGCCTTTGCCGCCTGCTGGCTGGTTTTGATGCTGGCCTTGGCCGTTGTTTCCGCTGTCTTGATGGATTTGGTGGTGGTTTTCACCGTGCCTCTGGCAGCGGATGAGGTCTGTTTGATGGTCTTTCGGCTCCGATCCACCGTCTTGATGCCTTTCTGCCCGCGATCCAGCGTCTTAATGGCGCTGCGCTCCTGCCGGACGGCTTTGGCCGGTTCAGAAACTGTGTCTGCTGCCTGCTGTCCACTCCAACGGGCGGTCTGCCCGGTTTGCTGAGCCGCCCGTTTCTCCGCTTGTTTTTTCGGCTGCTCAGCGGCGGCCTTCCGCTTTTGGATATTTTCCTTCACCTTAGAGATATTCTCTTTGGTGGTCTGTACTCCCTTACGGCCTTGCTTATCAAATTGGTGGACAGCTTCATGGCTTACACTATCCACACCGGATGAAAAGCGATCAGAAGCATATTCGCCAGGGGAGCTTTCCTCTGTATACACCCCATGCTCCGCTTTGTCTTTGGTGCGGATATATGCCTGCTTCATTTGCTCGGCGGCCACGGCGCTTTTGTCCAACGCCTTCACACCTTTGATGGTGGCCTTTGTCTTAATGCCCTTGCTCATGGGCTTTACCTCCTTTCCGGGGCAGGGCAGCCCTTATTCCTCAAGCAGCTTTGCCACCACAACCATCCGCCCGTTTGTCCGGGAATACTCGCAGGTAGAGAGGGTAATGAGTTTGTCGCCGTATTCAGCGGTTACGCCGGTGTCATAGAGCGCCAGTTCTTTGCACTCCGCGATATACTCGTCAAACTGCTCGCCACTCTCCGCCCGGACAAAATGGTAATACTTAAACCCTTCCTCTGAGTACGCTACTGTCTTAAAGGCGGCAATCACTTCATACTCTCCGAAGCTCTCCAACGTATCAAAGTGGATGATCTTATGCTCCTGATAGAAGTCCTCGCTCTCGTACTTGCAAAGATCGGAGAACATGGAGCCGTTGTTCATGTGGTGGCCGTACAGAACCAGGTTATCGGAAATGCCGATGTCGCAGTTTTCCTGCACATAGGGAACGCCGTAGCTGCTGTACGATTTATCAAAGGCATGCTTCAGATAAAAGTCGGGGTTGTCTTTGGTCTGCATAACGGGATAATCAATCCGGGTGCCGGGGATGGAAACCCAGCCCACCAAATCGCTGTTCTGGGCATACACATCGGCATACTTATCAAAGGCCGTCATTTCCTCCTGCACCGGTTCCTGCTCGCTTTCCAGCTCCAGAGCAGGCAGCTCCGGCTCCTCTTTTACCAGCTCGGCCACTTCTTCAAATGCTTCTGCACTCTGTTTCTGATCGAGATATTCCCGGCAGAGCATAAAGCCGGAGAAAAGGAAAAGGGCGGCACAAAAGGCCGCCCCAGCAATCATCACTTTGGTTTTCATTTCGTTTTTCATGTTTGCCCTCCTGTTCTTATCGCGCTTTGTCCGTGCTGGGGCCTGTCCGATGCTGGCCGGACGGTGCCGCTTTCAGGGCCGTCAGCTCAGTCTTGACAGCGGTTTTCTCTCCACCGGTCTTTTCAGCCAGTCGGCCCGCACCACGCTCCATCTCGGAAAACGCCTTGCCGCAGGACGAAAGGAAGCCCCTCAGTTTGGCAAGCACCCCTTTGTCGGCGTCCAGATCTTTGATTTGCTGCGCTTCTTTTCCTGCAAGGGCGCGTCCAGCACTTTTCAGATGACCGCCTGCCTGATGCAGTTCCTCACGGATCACATCCATCCGTCCGGCACACTGATCCATCGCTTTGCTGGCATGGGAGAAGCCATGTTCCATTCGGGTGAGAACTGCGGGAATCCGCAGCGCCTGCACCGCATGACGCAGCGCCGCGCGGCCTTTCTCGTGAAAAGTCTGCACCATGCGTCCGGCAGCAGAAATGGTATTGCTTTTGGCGGTGGACACCATGCTGCTGACCTGATGCACCTTGTTTTGCGCCTCGTTCATCAGGAAGGTGCATCTGGCCTGAATACTTTTATCGTGAAGCTGGTCAACCTCCTTCCGCATGGCGGTCATTTCATCCACCATCCGGGACAGCTTATCCTCCATGCCGTCGATATAACTCACCAGCGCCTGCACCTCGTCCTTCTGCTGGTGAAGGCCGTTCTGCTCCAGAACGGTAAAGAGTTCAATAATCTGCGGATGTTCCCGCAGGGCAATAGCCGGTTCAGCCATGTTAGATACCTCCAATCAAATCTTATCGTGCCGGTTCCGCCTGCTTTTTGACAGGCGGAAGTTCACGGCAGTATTCGGGGTAACGGATTTTGACGCCCTCCATGAAGTAGGGCGCAAACTCGCAGCAAAACAAGTCCTCCGGGGAAAAGGCGTTGCTCTGTTCCGGTTCGGTATAACCATTCCAGAGGTTAAAGGCCAGACGGCATACCCTGACGGTGCCGCTGGTCTGCCAGCCGCCGTGCATCCCGTCTGGCTCGATGCAGTCCTCCTTGAAATTGAACATCTGCTGGATATTGGCCCGTGTTTCCGGGGCAATCCCCATCACATAGAAAAAGGAACGGTGATAGCTGTCATTGTGCCGGGACTTGGAAATCATGGACAAAAAGAAGTCCTTGTGTTCCTCGGATGCAAAACGGATATTCTGTGCGCCCATCACATTGCCTCCTTTTCACCACCGAACACACCCTCGCCGGGTTTGGTGGTCATCAATTCATACAGCTTGGTGTCGCGGGGGAACCGGTTGATAAACGGAACCAGGGCACTACCATACCGAATCAGGCCGCAGCCTGCGTCTGCATTGGTGACATAGCTCATCTGCTCTTTGGAGATATTGAGGAGCTTGGCCAGCTTTTCCCGGTCAGAGGCCGCCTGATTGAGCATGACGATAAACTCAGAGTTGGAGAGCATGGTGCTTGCCTGCACAGAGTCCAGCAGATACTCCACGTTCTGAGTGATGGCGGTGGGATATGCGCCGCGCTTACGGAACTGACGCCATGCGGAGTTGAAGAACACACCGCTTTGCTCGTTCTCAAACACCACATGGAACTCGTCAAGGAACACATGGGTGCGCTTGCCCCGTTTCCAGTTGAGGGTAACGCGGTTGAGGATGGTGTCGGTGATGACCAGCAGGCCGGTGGGCTTTAATTGCTGCCCCAGGCCGCGAATGTCAAACACCACCACGCGCTTATCCAGATCGACGGTGCTTTCCCGTCCGAAGATGTCCAGCGAACCGGTGGTGAACAGCTCCAGAGAAAGGGCAATATCCTTTGCCTTTTCCTCCGGCTGCTCCAGCAGCTTTTCGCGCAAATCACAGAGCGTGGCAATCCTGCCGGTGCGCGCTGCATCCTGATATACCATGGCGGTACAGCGGTCAATGATGGACTTATGCTGCGGCCCCACGCCGGTCTTGTCGATCTGCTCGATGAGGGACATGATGAACTGGGACTTTTCCACGATGGGGTTCTGCTCGCCGTAGCCCTCTACCATATACATGGCGTTGAGCCGGTCTTTGCCGCCAGCGGCCATGTGGATCACGGAAGCCATATCCCGGCCCAGCGCCTGACAAAGCGCCCCAAATTCATTTTCAGGATCACAGATGAGGATGTCATCGTTGGCGTAATCCGGGTGCAGCATCAGGAAGGCAATCAGCTCTTTGGCGCTGAAGGATTTACCGGCCCCCGGTACGCCCAGCAGGAAGGCCGACTGGTTCAAGAGGTTTGCCTTGTTGCACATGATGAGGTTGTGAGAAATGGCGTTCTCCCCAAAGTAAATACCGCCCTTGTCCTGGATCTCCTGCACTTTGAAAGGAATGAATACCGCAAGGCTCTCGGTGGTCAGAGTGCGGAACGCATTGATTTTGCGCGCCCCAATGGGCAGCGCGGTGTTCAGGCCGTCAAGCTGCTGGAACTTCAATGTGGCAAGCTGGCACATATGCTTGCGGGCAACGGAAAGAACCGCCTCAGTATCGCTGTCAAGCTGTTCTTTGGTGTCGGCGGTGATGGCCAGCGTGATGACGGCGAACATCATCCTCTGATCGCGGGTGGTGAGGTCGTCCAGAAACTCCTTGCTCTCCTTGCGCTGCAATTCCATGTCATACGGCACCACCGCAGAGAAATTGTTGTTGGCGTTCTGGCGACGCTGCCAGTTGGTGATGTTGGTTTCCACACCCAGCAGCCGGTTTTCCACCTCGCGGACGGCCTCATCGGTGGGAACCGGCACAACGTCGATGGAGAGCATCATGTTCCGGTTGAAGTCCGTCAGCTCCGTCACCATGTTGTCTTTGATATAGCTGGCGTAATCCTTGAGGAACAGGACGCGGCAGTATTTTTCGCCCAGCTTCAGATAGTCGCTGTTCTTCTCGATCCCGTCCGGGCAGATATAATCGCGGAAGTCATGGCCGCGCTTCATCATCTCGCGGGCATTGAACCGGAACTCGGCCTCCTCGCCCTGGCGGTAGAAATCGTGCAGGATACGCAGGCGCTCGGTGGCGTCCAGCTCAACACATTTGGAACCCAGCGCCGCAAAGTGAGAAACAAGGTCAGCCCCCACACGGGCAAAGTAGGCACGGGCTTCTTCAATGTCCTTTTTCACCACGGAAATGGTGATATACTTCTCCTGCGTGATGCCGTTGGCACCGGTGGCCTTATCCAGCAGCATTTGATTGTACTCCCGGCGATACTCATCACGGAAATTCCCCTGCATGGGCATGAGGATGGACTGCTCAAAGTTGGCCTTGTTCATACGGCGGTTGTTGATGGTGATCTTCGTCACCGCGCCGGAGTCCAGAGAATTCAGCAGCTCCGAATAAGTCAGGAACATGGATTCCTTGTCCTCGCGGCTGGCCACAAGATAGTTGATGTCGGTGAACTTATAGGTCTTGGTGAATTTCGTCCCCACAAGAAAAATGCCGTCCGGCCAGATACGGCGGACGGGGATCACATCCTGCACCTTGCGCGGCACATTGTAGCGTTCCTTTTCCTGTTTGGCCATAGTCTTGATGGTTTTAATCATGCTTTGCCTCCTTCCGTTTGCTCAGATGTTTCGGCTGCTTTTTGCGTTTCCTGCCGGAGCCACCATTCTGCAATTCCTCGATAGTCCCTTTAAGGGCCGCATAGTAATAGTTGCTGTCCTCGAATTTGAGTTCCTTCGGCTCCAGCATCTCCGAGCGTAGCCATGCCCAGATGAACTGCTCCGCCGTCATGCCGTGATAGGTGATGAACCCCAGCAGGGCAAAGGGAGCCGCCCCCAAAATGCATATCCAGGAAAGGGTTTCCACACCAAAGTAGGGGCGCAGGATAAAGTAAAGGCCCACGGCTACACCGCAGGCCAGTACCGAAAAGATGAACTGCCGCATGGACAGCCCAAAAAACATACTCTCCGTGTAATTACGGATTTCCCGATTGATCTTAACTTCCAAAATATCTTCCTCCTTTACAGGCCCATCATCTCGCGTACCACGCGGTCTGCCATCTTGACTGCGCCCACGAGGACAAGCATATTGAACAGCAGCTCCCCGATATAGCTCCACACCTGTGTGACAGCCGCCGCATTAGGATCAACGGCTGGCGGAGATGCGGCAAACAGGGAGAAGATAATGCAGGCCAGCACAATGATGGCACCCTCCAGACAAACCGCCGCATAGCTTTTGATAAAGCTCTTGCCCACATTCTGGCTCGGTTCCCCGGCGAAGGTGGATAACGGCACCGGCGCGATGGCGGTGTAAAGGTAGAGCTTAAAAAATCGCCCGTAGACGGTCATAATCATTACGAAGGAAAGCACGGTGATGAACAGGCCGCCGATGAGCGTTACCGCCCAGAGAGGAATGCTCTCAAAGAAACCGCAGCTTTCTACCGCGTCGATGATCTCCTGCGGCAAAACCGTCTGTTGAGCAGAGCCAAAGCCGGAAGCGTTCATAATGGTACTGACCAGCCCTTGTGCAATATTGAACAGAGCCATCATCAATTCCAGCCCATAGGTGACAACGCCTTTGGCGATGGCAAAACGAATAAACAGCTTCAAGGCGTGTTCCGGCTTTTTCACCTCGGCAAAGCTGCCGCAGGTTTTCATCACGCCCACAACAAAGAACAGCACCAGCAGCGCCAGACCGATGGCGCGCACCGCGTCATGGATGTTGACGATGACGCTCCAGATGGTGCCGCCCTTGAATTGCTCCGGGCTTTGTGTGATAAGCTGCCAGATCTCCGTCAGGTACTTGTTCCAGGTATCCAGCGCGTTTTGCAGATTTTGTACTACCCAGTTATCGGACATCGAAAAACCTCCTTTCCGGCGAAGTCAGGGGCAGGCCGCAACCGGCCCGCCCCCAGACTGCCGTTTTGAATCAGCCGGTAATCAGGGTCAAAATTTCCTTTGCAAAGGTGATGATGACGCCGCCGGCCAGAGTGAGGAAGCCGTTGGCTCGCTGGCTGGGGTCGTGGGACTTGAGGGACAAGCCAACCTGTACGATACCGAAGCCCAGCAGGATCATACCGACGGCGCGGATCAGGCCGAAGATGAATTCGGACAGATTGTTGATGACCGTCAAAGGATCGCTGGCGGCAAAAGCCGTGGTGGTGAAGCAGCCGAGCGTCAATACCAAAACTGCATAGATGGTAAGGGCGCGCTTGCTCTTTTTCCCCATAGGCAGGCGGCGGGTTTCGTTGTTCTTCTTGTTGCTCTTGTTAAACAGCTTCATTTTGCGGTTCCTCCTTGAATTGAAAAATATTTGCCATGTCCTCGTCGGACAAAAGCTCGTAGGTGGTTTCCGGTTCCTGCACATTGGCAAGATCGGCGGGTGTCAAGCGGCTGACCGTAAGACCGGCAACGGCATATTCCGTACCTCCATGCGTATAAGCAGGCGCGCCGCCGTCCGTGGTGTATTTGACATTGGGATGTTTCAGCAGGTCGTATTTTTCATCCATCAGCGGCGCTTCGCCTCGGATAAAAAGCAACGCCAGATTGTTGTCCAGCATACGGACTTCATCTGGCGTCATCAGCTCACGGCCTGTCAGTTGGTTGTTGGTGGAGTAGCTGCCGGAATGCCCGGTGCTTTTCCCATAGGTGTCCAGCCAGAGGGTGCTTTTTCCCAGATAGTTCTCGGAGATCAGCTTGTGGGTGCTGGTTTCGTTGCCGCCCAGGTACAGAAATTCATCGCAGTTGCCGATAATGGATTCCCATTGTTTTTCAAACAATGCTTTTAACTGCGCGATGTTCTGGATGATGATGGACACCGAGATATTGCGGGAACGCATGGTAGCCAGCAGCTTGTCAAAGTCATCCGGCAGGCTCAATAGCGATAGGTAAGACCTGAGCGGCGCGTCAGCGCCGCTTTCCGTCTTTTCCC
>CBCTHE010000038.1:0-18365 GCA_965146665.1 uncultured Ructibacterium sp. | reverse complement strand
GGCTTGCCTAGTATACCACCTTTCCTCTCCTCTTGTCAATCCTTTTCTTTGAAAATGTTACACATGATCACACACAGATTTTCCGTCCCTTTTAGTCAATTTATGGTATTGACAAAATACGCGGGGAATAAATTCCCCGCATACCTTCCATTCTTTTGATTGAATTATCTTGCTGCCATCGTTTCACAGCTGCCATTTTGCCAAACTCTAACTGTTGTCATATACCTAGCACTATAGCGTGACCACAGCTCAACCTCATAGTAATACCACTCGTCCGTATAAAACGGCCCATTTATCCCAACCGCCTCGACACCGCCCCCATAATACTTTATTGCATACCGCTTCGCATCGTCCGGCGTTTTCACCGGTTGTAAATCCGGTTTGCTGGCTGATAGATATTCTGATTTAATATATCCATAGAGCCCATTATATTCCACTCTGGTAAACTCATCTTTTTCATGAATCCAGCCTACAGCTCCGCCATGTGGAATGGCGCTGATAATCTCTGCATTTAGACTGGGGGCAGACCGCAGATTCACCCGTCCATTTATGTTGGGCAGCGAAACATAATAAACCGCTGTAACATTGTACATAACGGTCCACTCATAATCCGCAATAGCCAAATCCGCCTTTTCAAGCAGATTGGAGGCTTTTTCCTGCAATCCTCCGCTTGCTGAATTATAGATGTTCTCAGCCGCCGACCGTGCCTCGTAATACATCCCCCCCTGATACAGTCTCTCCGCTTCCAAAAGTTTACGATACATCTCAGCGTTTAAGGCTGCCTCATATTCTTCTATTTTTGTCTGCGTGCGGCTGAGCAATTCTTCTGCTTCCCGGGCATACTCCTCTATGCCGCTGGCAATCACTTGCTCTGCAAACGTACGTGTCTCATAGTATAAACCCTGTTCATATGCTTCATTCCCCTTGTGCAAAAGCTTTTGCGTCTGTTCTCTCTCATTTGCGGCGGCCTCGGCTTCACAGCTTCTAAACATCTCCGGCGAGTCTATAAATACCATACCACACTTTTCACCCCACTGTACGGTTTTCCCCAAGAGCTCTGCCGTAAAACGCACCGGCACCATGGTATAATCAGAGATTAACAAGGGCGCGCCCGAAAGCTGAAATGGCCTTCCGTTTATAACTGCGTCAGATTGCCCAACCCATAATTCAATCCGCAGGTCTCCCTTCTCCAGAATTACACTATTATCTTCTTCGCTCCATTGAATTTCATATCCCAGTCTTTCTGATAAAAGGCGTAACTGTACTAACGTTGTATCGTTCACAAGGACCGCTGCCTGTACACCCTCTATCTTCTCATTATCAAGATAAACCCCAACTTGTTTGGCATTATCTTCACCAAAGACAATGCCGCTCGTCAATAAAATCAAACATAGTATCCCTATAATTTTGCACTTCATAGAATCACTCCTTACATAATGTTAATCAATATATCATTATATAATTATATAACTATATATATAGATTGTCAAGTATTTATATCACTGATAAATTATATAAGGGTGATTTATTATGGCAAAAAAAGTGAAATTACGGTTAGAGGTCCTATTGACAGAGCGGAAAATGAGCCGATACCGTCTTGCAAAATTAATGGGCACCGATTTTCAAACCATTGATAAATACTATAAAAACACATTGATACGATATGACAGTTTCCTGCTTGCCAGCATGTGCGAGGCATTGAACTGCAAAATAGAGGACTTGCTGGTGCTGGCAGAAGAATAACACAAAAAAAGCGCGGAGCTTCCCGCTCCGCGCAATATTTATTTGGGCCTTAATCTATGAAATAGATATTGACGTCCCGTCTGCCAAACTGATAACAGGTGCTTCTGTTTGGGAAAAACAGGTCCACACGATTGCCCTTGATGGCACCGCCGCAGTCTCCGGCGATGGCATAACCGTATTTGTACTGACCGTCCACAGATTCAATATACATCTTGGTCCCATAGGGGATAACACGCGGGTCAACCGCAACCACGCCGTATACCAGCGGCATACCGGTGGAGGTTTTGCCAGCCCAGATGCCGTTGTCAGCAGGGGAAGCGTCATAAGCAGTGGCCTGGAACCGTTCTACCCGGCTGTATCTGGCAGGACGGCTGGCCGGAACCACACCCAGCTGCCAAATGTCCTCTGGACCGTATTCCACGATCTCCTCAATGGGGTCAGAGAGCTTGGTCTCACGCACCAGTTCTCTGGAAATCTCTTTCCCATTCTCATACTGGATGTTGTACTCATACTCCATGACGCCGTTCTGGCCGCTCTGCACAACTCTTCTCTCACCTGCGGCAAGTGCGCTGTTCTCCCGTTCCTGGGTCTGATAAGCGACTTCTTCCTGCACGGTAACATTGTGGTTATCATAGAGCACAACCTTGATCTCGGCACCTTCACTGACCAGACTGTCCAGAGCCGGCGTCACCTGGTCACCTGCGTCCACTGTGATATCCAGATCCTGCAGAAT
Organism: uncultured Ructibacterium sp.; assembly: GCA_965146665.1. GTDB lineage: Bacteria > Bacillota > Clostridia > Monoglobales > Monoglobaceae > Ructibacterium. The sequence goes on along the minus strand of CBCTHE010000038.1, from coordinate 15,889 downwards.
ATCACCGACCTTTGTCTTGGTCGTGCGGTAGTCCCTGGTCTCTCCCATATACGTGACATTCACATCCATGGCCCGGTAGATCTTGATCACCGCGTCATTGCGGACGTTGTCAGACAAAGAATAATTCAATTCATCGCCCTGGTTTAAAACAATGCCCTGTTTGGAAAGAATCTTGCCAACATTCGTATCCGCGGTCGTAATCTGGACCGGGGTACGCCCTGCGTCAGCAATGGTGACAACATTCTGCGCCGCATAAGTAAAATTACAGCAGGTTGTCACAATGAACGCGGAGGTCAGAACCAACGCCGCATTCTTTTTAGCTGACGAGGAGATCTTGGCGATCTTTCCTCTCAGTTTCTTTAACATCAAATCACCTCGTAATAATTTTTGACCGCTTCACATTGCAAAATGGAAATTTCTGGTCTATCCTACTACACCGCCATTATAACTGCAAATGTTTTTTTCGTCAAATTCTTAATTTTCCATTTCCTGATTTTATTTTCGCTCACCCCGGTTCATTGGAATTCATTTGCGATTTTCCTCCAAAATGGTCCCAAATACACCGAAATCCTCTTAAATCCACCCGAATTGGGAATTTATGTAAGTAAATTTGGTTATTGTGCAATACGAAATTATCTGCTATACTGAAAAAGGCAGGGAACCGCCTTGATTACACCGTGGTAACAGAAATGTTACAAAACTGTTACGTGCGGTGGAATCTCCCAAATTCAAAGGCTTTTTAACGTTACAGGGTTGTAAGAAAAGTACCCGAAAATACAGCTGTGCATTTTGCACAAAGCACTCAATATTTTACCCTGAAAACTAGGAATTTGAGCATAATTGGAGGATATTGACATGGAACACTTCCTGGTCCGCCCCGGTGAACGGGCGGATGATTTACAGCTGAACGGGCTCCGTCTGATTCAAAATCCAGCATGGTTTTGTTTTGGCGTTGACGCAGTCCTGCTTGCGGATTATGCGGCCCAAACTATAAAAAAAGACAGCCGGGTTCTGGACCTGTGCTCCGGGAATGGAATCATTCCGCTTCTGCTCAGTCAGAAGTCCCAGGCGGCTCAAATCACCGGTCTGGAGATTCAGACGCCTGTGGAGGAAATGGCGGAGAGATCGGTACGCATGAATGGGCTGGAGCATAAAATAACTATGATTTGCGGTGATCTGAAAGAGGCCCCGGAGCGGTTCGGCAAGAGTTCTTTCCAATATATAACTTGCAACCCGCCCTATAAGGAGGCCGGAAGCGGTCTGATGAACCGGACGGACACCGCAGCCCTGGCCCGGCACGAAATTCTGTGTTCCCTGGAGGACATTATACGGGTTTCTTCTATAATATTAGAACCGCTGGGCAAGCTGTGCATAATTCACCGCCCGGAACGGCTGATTGATCTGATCTGCCTGATGAAACGCTATGGGCTGGAACCCAAGCGGCTCCGGTTTATACATCCCTATCCCAATAAGACGGCCACAATGATTCTGGCAGAGGGGGTACGGCAGGGACGGCCGAAGCTGTTTCTGGATCCTCCTTTATATATATATGAAAGACCAGGTATTTATTCAAAGGAAATTGACCAAATCTACGGAAGAAAGAAGGCGGCAGAATGAGCGGAACACTTTATCTTTGCCCCACACCCATTGGGAATTTGGGGGATATCACCCTGCGCACTCTGGAACGGCTCAGGGCCGTGGATCTGATCGCGGCAGAGGACACCCGGGTGAGCATGAAGCTTCTGAACCATTTTGAAATCAAGGTTCCGGTCACCAGCTACTATGAACACAATAAACGGGAAAAGGGGCACTACCTGATTGAAAAACTCCAGGAGGGCATGGACATTGCGGTCATCACGGACGCGGGAATGCCCGGCATCTCCGATCCGGGAGAGGATCTGGTCCGGCTTTGTGTCAAGGAGGGGATTCCCGTAGAATCCCTGCCCGGACCATGCGCCTTTGCCACGGCTCTGGTGGGCTCTGGACTGCCCACCGGGCGGTTTGCCTTTGAGGGTTTTCTAACCGTGAACAAACGGAATCGGACGGCCCATCTGGAAAGCCTGAAGCAGGAAACCCGGACGCTGATCTTTTACGAGGCCCCCCACAAGCTGCTGTCCACCCTCCGGGATATGCTGGACATTCTGGGGGACCGGGACATTGTCCTCGCCCGTGAGCTGACCAAGCGTTTCGAGGAATACAACCGCACTACCCTTGCGGAAGCTGTGCAATATTATGAAGAAACGCCTCCCAAGGGGGAATTTGTCCTGATTTTGGCAGGCGCTGACCCGGAAAAGCTGGAACAGCGCCGGCTGAAGGCGCTCCCCTCAGCGGAGGCCATGATCCGCGCCTACGCGGCGGAGGGCATGCGCGCCAAGGAGCTTACAAAGCGTGTGGCCGACGAACTGAAACAGCCGCGCCGTGATATCTATGACCTCTATCTGCACATGAAGGAAGATCTTTAACGCCCTCTCTCCGTATAAGACCAAACCCCTGCCGGACAGCACAGCTTTGCTTGTCCGGCAGGGGTTTTTGACTCCTTACCGCCGAGATGGGATATGCGCCTCCCTTTCCCGGCAGAGCATGATTTCATCATATATACGGTACACATTTCTGCACACATCGCCATAGAACAGATTTTCGGCCTCCCGGATCATCTGGTCGGCCCGCCGGATGTCCCGGTTATAGTCCAGGGCGCAGAATACACCCCAAAGCATTGGAACCATCAGCGCCGCCGTGAGGGCACAGGCCCACCAAAGCGGTATCTGGGCAATCCAGACCAGAACCGCCATGGCCGCGCCCAGAGCGCCTGCGGCGCACCAGGCACTGTCATAGAGTCTGGCCCGCCGCACCTTTTCCAGCACCGCACACTGCACCTTCTGGTATGCCTTCACCGCTTCCTGGAACCGTTCCAGCGTCTCCCGGGATACTGCCCTGCCAAGCCACGCCTCATCCGCGTCCTGAGGCGCCGCCCGGAAAGCGTCTTCCCACAGCATATTGATTTCCTCCCGGTACTGTGCGTTCAGCAGGTCATAAAATTCCCGTCTGCATGCCCGTTTGGTTTTCCCCTGTCTGAGGCATAATACGAACTGTAGGGATTTCGCCATTTTTTCTCCTCCCCTGCGATTGATAGTATATTCTGATTATATAACAACTTATGGTTGTAGTCAACAACCAAATGGATTTTTATTTCATCTCCATAGGTTGATACAATAAAATTATCAAAATAAGGGGTGTGGAATAGATGCTTCAAAATTTAAAGAAGCTGCGGATTCAAAAGCAGATGACACAAAAAGCGCTGGCCGATGTGGTAGGGACCTCCCAGCAGTCCATCAATAAATACGAAAATCACAATGTGGAACCGGATATTGCCATGCTGAAAAAACTGGCCGCCCATTTTGACACAACGATTGACTATATTGTTGGCTACAGCGACATCCAGATTCCCGCGTCCGAGCTGGCGCCGGATGCCCTGACCGGAGAGGAGACACTTCTGCTCACCTGTTTCCGGAGCCTTGACCGCGGGAAACAGCAGGCGGTCTGCGAACTGCTTCGGCAGTTCTCCAATTAAATGAAAAAAGCGCGGGTTTGCCGCGCTTTTTCTGTTGCATGCAGTCTGTCACTTCAAATTTTCAAAAACAGATTTTGTCATTGGGATCACATAGTGGCTTCCGCCGCGCTCTTTCACATCCTCGATTATAACAACTGCAAGCCGCTGGACATCGCCGTCCGCCGCAAAGGCGTTGAACCAGCCCAGCTCTGTCCCGGTCTGGTCATCCTGTGACTGCTTGATCTCCGCGGTTCCGGTTTTCCCTGCCAGCGTCAGGCCGGGAATCCGGGCCGAATGGCCGGTTCCCGCCGGATCCTCCACCACCTGAATCATATTGGCGCGGATGGTCTCGGCTGTCTCTGGTGAAAACGCCTGTTCCCGGAAATACTTTGCCTGGCTCCCGCCGCCATAGACCAGCCATGGCTGTATCATAGACCCGCCATTGGCAAAGGCCGAATAGATGGACGCCATATGCACGGGATTCACCAGCACCGCCCCCTGACCAAATCCACTATCCGCCAGATCAATCTCGCCGGTAAATGTGCCGTCCTTGCCAAAGGAGGAGGCCTCCAGCCCAAAGGGATAGGGTATGCTCTCTCCAAAGCCCAAGCCTCTGAGCCCTGCCGCAAGCTTTTCAGCACCGATTTTCAGCGCGGCCTTTGCAAAATAGATATTATCTGAGTAGACCATGGCGTTCCGCAGGTTTGCCGGGGTGCTGTACTCCTTTAACGTGGTCACCTTGTAATTGCCCCAGCCGCTGTCCTTCTGCCAGGCGAGGCCGCTGTGACCCAGGTCCTCCTCCGCCTGCAGCATCCCGGAATCCAGTCCCACACCGCCGGTCACAGGCTTAAAGGAGGACCCCGGACAGACAGCGGTTTTGAAACGGTTATACATGGGCTTGGCCGGATCCTCATTGAGGGTCTGCCACTGCTTTTCAGTCATCCCCACCACAAAGGCATTGGGATCATAGGAGGGTGTGCTCACCAGCGCAAGGGTTTCGCCGTTCGCGGGATCCAGAACCACCGCACAGCCCTTGTCCTGCTTCATCTGCGCATAAAGACTGCTTTGCAGACCAGAATCCAGCGTCAGCTTTACATCACTGCCGTTCCTGGCCGGCCGTGCAATGATGCTGCTCTTCCGTTTCCCCTTTGCGTCCACAATATAGACCTCACAGCCGGCCACCGCCCGCAGGGTATCCTCATAGAGGCTTTCCATGCCGGTCCTGCCGATAACACTCTGGGAGGTATAGTTCTTTCCCGGATTCTTTTCCAGATCCTCCGCCGTGACGGACTGGACGTAGCCGGTCACATGGGCGAAGGCCTCCCCCTTGGGATAGACCCGCACGTCCACATTGGTAATCATCACCCCCGGCAGAGCCAGAAGCGCCTTTTTCAGTTCCCCCTCGCTGGCCGGGACGGTTCGGACCGGGACAAAGGAATCCTCCTTGACCCAAGAGGCGGCTAATTTTTTCTCTATGGCTTCCGGCATGATATCCAACAGCTCCGCCATGGCCCGGATGGTACTGTCCCGGTCGGTAATCTTCCCCGGCACCAGCCCCACTGAGGACGCCTTCCCGTCCTCAGCCAGCACCTCACCGTCCCGGTCCAAAATCCGGCCCCGGGTTCCCTGGGACGCTCTGACCTGAACCCTGTCCCCGGCGGAAAGCCCCGGAAAGATCAGACTGTCCTCCCATTCCGGGCCGGCCCCGAATTCTCTGTTTTTCCCAAAGACCGCGCTGCCGTCAAAGGACACACTGCCGCCGGCCGTATCCATGGAAACGGAATATTCCACCCGCTTTTTCCCGTTCTCCCTGACTGTTTCCTCCACCGTGACCGCCACATTGCGCGCCTCAATCCCCTGATAGATTTTCTGATTCCGGTCCACAAACTGCTCCTCTGTGATCTGATCCCGGCTCTGGTCCGAAAGCCGCCGGTACATCTGCACAAAGTCTCCGGTGTTGATCAGCGCCATATATTCCGAGATCCTTTCCTCCGGCCCGGGCCTGGTGCTGCGGTAAATCACCGCGCCTGCCGTCCCGGCCAGAAGCAGGACCACACACAGGCACAGCAGCATTCTTTTCTGTTTCATAGCAATCCTCATTTCTCCGCAAAGGGCGCGGCGACACTCCTGTTTTCTCAGTCTCCCCGCATAGGCATCAAAAAACCACTGCGGCTTTGTGACCATTATAGTACAAGCGCGCGGCCGCGGTCAACCGTTTTTTACAATTTTCGCCCTTTTGAACAAGGCGGATATACAGCCGGATTGATCACGGCTCCCCGGCATTTCTCCTTTTAGACTGATTTCCCTATCATAACTGCCCGTCTTCCCTCATATATATAAACAAAGCATTCATACTGATACGAAATGAGGTAATGTATTATGGGGATCAATTTGTTAAAAGAGAATATCAGGACCGGTGAAGTCGTATGTCAGAAGTACAGCCAGACCATGGTGGAGAGCGACGTCATTGTTCCGGATGTGAAGCCGGATATCAAAAAGGTGCTGGAGGTCAGCGGCAGCGTTTGTATCACCCAGAAGCTCATCCAGCAGGATAAGGCGTTCATACAGGGCGTCGTGAAAATGACCGTCCTCTATGTGCCGGACGGCGAGGTACTGGGTAAGATTAAAAGTCTCTGTATGTCCCAGGAGTTCAACCATTCCATTGACTGCCGGGGCGCCATGCCGGATATGCAGCTTTCCGCCGAGGCGGACCTGGAGAGCTTTGACCACACCCTCATCAACAGCCGCAAACTGAATCTGCGCTGCGTCATGGGCATCGGCATCAAGGTCACCCGCCCCACGGTGCTCCCGCTGACCACGGGTGTGGAAAATGCCGAGAACATTGCCCTGCGCAAAGAGCGGCTCCGGATCTGCAACGGCACAGACGGCGCGGAATGCCAGATCATCATTCGGGAACAGCTGGACCTGCCCCCCGGCAAGCCCGCCATCGGCGAAATCCTGAAGGTGACCGCTGCCCCATCCTCCACCGAGCTCTGTATGATGGAGAACAAGGCCGTGGCCAAAGGTCAGGTCCGTCTCTGCACTCTGTACAGCGGCGAGGAGGACGGCGGCTCTATCCAGTTTATGGAGCACACGCTGCCCTTTACGGAGATTCTGGATGTGGACGGCTCGTCAGAGGGCATGGAGGGCGAGGTTGAATACTCTGTCAACGACATGTATTATGAGGTCCGTGACGACTCCGACGGCGAGGCCCGCTCCCTTGGGATTGAACTGGTTCTGGGCGCCAATGTGAAGGGCAACGAGATCGCAGAGATTGAGGCGGTGACCGACGCCTATTCCCTGTGCGGGGGGCTGGACCTGACGAATAAGACCTATCATTTGGAACAGCTGTTGGATAACAGCACCGCGGAGCTCTCCCACAAGGACCAGGCCCAGCTTCCGCCCATGCTGCCGAAGCTGAGGCAGGTCTGTGACGTAAACGCCAATGCCAAGATTGAGCGGATTACCGTGGACGGGGACCAGGTGACCGCCTTTGGCACAGTCCACACCAACATTCTGTACCTGTCCGCCGACGACGCGACCCCGGTCTCCAGCTTCAACCATATCTCTGAATTCTCCCAAAGCTTTGTTGTACCGGGCGCCGGAAGCGATACCGCCTGTGACGCCCGCGCCTTTATGGAACATGTGAGCTATACCCTCAGCGGGGACGACAGTCTGGAGCTCCGCTTTGTGATCGGCCTGACTGTCAAGTCCCTGAAAACCGGAAGCACGGTACTTGTGGATGACATGGCGGAATACGTGCCCGAGGATGCGGTGCCCCTTCCCTGTATTGTTCTGTACTTTGTTCAAAAGGGCGATACGCTGTGGGATATTGCAAAACGGTATCACACAACAGTGGAGGAGCTCAAGTCCCTGAACCGTCTGGACGGCGACCTGATCCATCCCGGCCAGCAGATCAAGATTGTCTCAAAGCAAAAAGCTCTGGCATAGGCGTTTTTGGGATTATCTTTCATGTACAACTTTTAAATCAAAGGCTGCCAGCAATTACGGGGCAGGCCGCGTTTTGCGGCCTGCCTTTTTCTCCCGTCTATCGCTGTTTCATTATTTATCAATTATTTCCCCAGGAAAAAAGCTCCCCGGTCATTTTCGGCTGGAGGGACGCATTTATGCTTTTTTGTCTCTGTGCCCGCCGCGCAAACTTTATTCCTATTTTATAGATAGAAAGGGGGGCATGCAAACAAAAAAGCCGCCGGGGAATCCCGGCGGCTCAAACTGTATCTGATAAAAAACATTTGTGTATCGAACAGCAAAACAAACCATGCCTCAAAAACCATACTTTGTATCGCTCCCCGTTGCCGCGCCGCGCCATGCCGGCACAGGGGCAAATTGACCATAGCAAACAATCCTGCCGACTGCTCCAAACGGCAGGTCCGCCGGTGAAAAATACACCAAATGCAGCCGTATGTACAAAACATGAAACCAAACGCGCCTTGACTTGCCGCAAGAACCAGAAATACCACAGCAGCAAGCCGAACCTGTCCCCCAATATCCGGCATAGAGGGCAAAACGCCGCCAAAAGCTTTACAGCACCTCTGCCTCCGGCTCCTCCGCGCTCTCCTCCAGCGCCTCCTGATATTTCTGCAGAATACTGCTGTGCAGAAGCTCACGGGTTTCGGCGTTGATGGGATGGGCGATATCCTTGAACTCACCCTCCGGGGTCTTGCGGCTGGGCATTGCAATAAAAAGCTTGTCCTGGCCTTCGATCACCTTGATATCATGCACCACGAATGCATCGTCAAACGTGACCGAGACCACCGCCTTCATCCTTCCCTCCGTGTTGATCTTACGAACTCGAATGTCTGTAATCTGCATACGATTACCCTCCCTTTCACCAGCTGTCACGGTCTGGCGTTAAATGTATAATTTTTAATATAATTTCTCTGTCAAATACCAGGAAACCATTGAAAAGCATTCTTTCTTATGTTAAAATATAGGTAAACTTTAGGAAAGAAGGTTTTTTCGATGCATCAATTCACCATGTCTAAGCTCAAGCCCGGCTCCCATGTCCACATGATCGGCATCGGCGGAATCAGCATGAGCGCGCTGGCGCATATGCTGATAGACTTTGGCTACCGCGTCTCCGGCTCCGACACCAAGGCCTCAAACCTGACCGATGATCTGGCGGCGCTGGGCGCTGAGATCCAGATTGGACAGTGTGCTGAAAATATAGATTCCCCGGACCTGGTATGCTATACCGCGGCCATTTCAGATTCCAATCCTGAGCTGGTCAGGGCCCGAACCCTGGATATTCCCGTCATTGAACGCGCCGAGCTTCTGGGCGCGCTGATGGAGCTGTACAAATACCCCATTGCCGTCGCCGGGACACACGGAAAAACCACAACCACCTCTATGCTGTCCCTGGTCTTGCTTGCGGCCAAGGTGGATCCAACCATTCTGGTCGGCGGGGAATTGCCTCAAATTGGGGGAAACTTCCGGATCGGCAAACGGGACTATCTGCCGTTTGAAGCCTGCGAATATGTAGAAAGCTTTTTACACTTTAAACCATTTTTGTCTATCATAACAAATGTAGAAGAAGACCATTTGGATTATTTTAGTGATATTAACCATATTATATCATCTTTTTCCAAATTTGCAACCCTTACTTCGCCCAATGGATGCATAATTGTATGTTCTGACGATAAAAATGTGTGCAGAGTTGTGCAAAATGTAGACAAAAAAATCCTTTCTTATGGTTTAAGCGACAAAAATGCGGATTATACCCCAGTGGATATGACCGCCGCCGAAGAGGGTTATCCCGCCTTCACGGTCTGCCGCCGCGGGGAGCCGCTGGTCCGCCTCTCCCTCCGCGTGGCCGGCCGCCACAACATCCTCAACGCGCTGGCCGTGACCGCGGCGGCGGATTTTCTGGGCCTCAGCATGGAGGCTGTCAAAGAGGGACTGGAAGCCTTTGGCGGCACCAAACGGCGTTTTGAGCACATCGGGTCTGTGAACGGCTGTGATATCGTTGACGACTACGCCCACCATCCCACAGAGATCCGGGCCACCCTTGAGGCGGCAAAATCCATGCACTATAAAGATATCTGGGTGGTTTTTCAGCCCCATACCTACAGCCGGACCAAAAGCCTGCTGCAGGATTTTGCGGCGGCCCTGCCTCTTGCGGACCATGTGCTGATCGCGGATATTTATCCCGCACGGGAACAGTATGACGGGACGATTCACGCCTGTGACCTGGCCGCTCTGATTCCCGGCGCGGTGTATATGAGTGATAAGAACGCCATTGCCCGGTATCTCCGCGCGCATGTCCAGGCTGGCGACCTGCTCATCACCATGGGCGCCGGGGACGTGAATCAGATTGGCTTTCAGCTGAAGGAGCGCTGATCGAAATGTACGGGACATCCATACGCCTTTTTATTGCGATCCGGTTCCCGGAGCCGGTCCGGCGTCAGCTGGCACAGGCGGCCGAAAACCTGGAGGCCTGTGCGCGGACCGGCCGTTTCACACGGCCGGAGAACCTGCATCAGACCGTGGTCTTTCTGGGCGGGGTTCCACGGGACCGCACGGCCGAAATCAGGCGGATGATGGACCTGCATCGGCCTGTCAGAACCGATATCGTGCTGGAGGGCCTGGGCCGCTTTCCGCGGCCGGGCGGCGACATCCATTGGGTTGGGGTTCGGCAGAATCCGGCGGTGTCACAATATTATGCGGACCTGACCCGGGCCTTGAACGCCGCCAGCTTTGCCGTGGACTGCCGCCCCTACCGGCCCCATATCACCCTGGGCCGTGAGGTTCACCTATACAGGGAGCCGGATTTCACCTTTCCGCCACGCATCGTGCCGGTCGCAAAAATAAGCCTTATGCAGTCGGCGCGGACTGCAGGCAGGCTCGTATATACGCCGATCTATGAAACACCCCTGCCATAAAGGAGGCATGACCATGAATCTCTACGAACGCCCGGCGGAACGGCTCCCCCAGGAACTCACCGAAATTTTGTTCTCCGGCCGCGCGGTTCGAATTGAACGGATCGTCTCGGACCATCACACCTCCGATTGGTACGATCAGGCGGAGAACGAATGGGTCTGCCTGCTGGAGGGAAAGGCAGAACTGGAGCTGGACGGCCAGCGCCGAACGCTGGAAAAGGGAGATTTTCTGCTGATTCCCAGCCACCTGCGGCACAGGGTGACCCGGACGACACAGTGCGTCTGGCTCTGCTTTTTCTTTTCCTGAAAAATTCTTCTCTTCTTGCCGCGGTAGAAACCGTAAGCAAATACAGCGGGGCGCTATGGAATATTCCATAGCGCCCCGCTGTTTGAGGGGAAAACCCGCGGCTACTTTTTGTGACAGATATCTGACATGCCGCAGCCGGAACACCCGCATCCGCAGGAGGATTTTCCCCTTTTCTTTTTGCTTCTCAGATTCCAGATGACCGCGGCAACAACGGCCGCCAGCAGAATGGAAATTACAACAGTTGCAAACATATCTTTACCGCCTCCTGTCTATCTTGATTAAAAATTGCTCCTTTTCCGATTATAGCTCCATGACCCGTTCGGGCGTTTTCAGGGCCTTGCTCTGGCGATAGGGCCGTACCAGAAGATAGATACCGGCGGCGATGGCTAGGAAGGCCGCGACTGTGCCCGCACCGAAGGTATGGTACCAGATCAGATTGCCGATCTGGTTGATACACAGCGCCACGAGATACGCGAACACGGTCTGATATCCAATCGCAAACCAGGTCCACTTTGCGCTGTTCATCTCCCGCTTGATGGCGCCGATTGCCGCAAAGCAGGGCGCGCAGAGCAGATTAAAGACCAGGAAGGAGTAGGCCGCAGCACCGGTATAGCTGGCCGCCAGATTACCCCAGATCTCTGTCCCATCCTCAGCGACCTCCGCAAAGCCGTAAAGGATGCCAAAGGTTCCGACTACATTCTCCTTGGCCACAAGCCCGGTGATCGCCGCCACAGCGGCCTGCCAGCTGCCCCAGCCCAGGGGTGCGAACAGCCATGCAATACCGCGGCCAATGCTGGCCAGCAGTCCGTCGCTCAGATCTTCCACCATGCCGAACTTTCCGTCCGTGAACCCAAAGCTTGAGGTGAACCAGACAAAAATGGTTGACAGCAGGATTACCGTTCCGGCCTTTTTGATAAAGGACCAGCCCCGTTCCCACATGCTCCGCAGTACATTGGAAACGGTGGGCATATGATAAGCAGGGAGCTCCATGACAAAGGGCGCCGGATCGCCTGCAAACATTCTGGTCTTTTTCAGTATAATACCAGATACCACAATCGCCGCGATTCCGACAAAGTACGCGCTGGGCGCGACCCACCACGCGCCGCCGAACAGCGCGCCCGCAATCAGGGCAATGATGGGCAGCTTTGCGCCGCAGGGGATAAAGGTGGTCGTCATAATGGTCATCTTCCGGTCACGGTCGTTTTCAATGGTTCGGGACGCCATGATACCGGGTACGCCGCAGCCTGTGCCGATCAGCATGGGGATAAAGGATTTGCCCGACAATCCAAACTTCCGGAAAATACGGTCCATGATAAAGGCGATACGCGCCATATAGCCGCAGGCCTCCAGGATCGCCAGGAAGATAAACAGTACCAGCATCTGGGGCACAAAGCCCAGCACCGCGCCCACACCGGCAACCATACCATCTAAAATCAGACCGTTCAGCCACTGCGCCGTTCCCATGGCCTCCAGCGCCTTTTCAATCAGCACCGGAATACCAGGCACCCAGGCGCCATAGCCGGCAGGGTCAGGCTCCGTCACATCCAGCGCCGCGGTAAATCCCGCCAGAGAAACCGGAATGGCCTCTTCGATATTCCCATCTTCGTCCTCAATCTCCGCCGTCGCCTGCAGTGACCCCGCTTCATCCGCAAAGCGGTCGATCACAGCCTGATCCGGTTCCTCCGCGTCCAGAGTCCCGCGCACCGCCCCGGTGTCGATTCCCGCCTGGTCTGCCGCGTCCAGAAACGCGCTGATCTTTGCCTGCTCTTTGTCATAGTCAGCCGCGGCCGCCTCATAGGCGGCAGAGCCAATGCCAAACAGGTGGAAACCGTCACCGAACAATCCGTCATTGGTCCAGTCCGTGGCCCAGGTTCCAACCGTGGTCACTGACACAAAGTAGACCACAAACATGACGGCCGCAAAGATCGGCAGAGCAAGCCAGCGGTTGGTCACAACCCGGTCTATTTTATCAGAGGCGGAGCGTTTCTGATCCCCTCGTTTTTTATAGCACTTTTTGATGATCGAAGAGATATAGGTATAACGTTCGTTTGTGATGATGCTCTCCGCGTCGTCATCCTGCTCCTTCTCGGCCCGCTTGACAATATCCGCAACCGCAGGCGCCTGTTTCATCTGGGCCGCAATCCTATCATCCTGCTCAAAGAACTTGATGGCATAGAACCGCCGCTGAGCGTCCGGCACCTGTCCGCCGATTTTGGCTTCTATTTCCTTCAGATAGCCTTCCACCTCCTTTGAGAAGGTATGTACCGGCGGCCGGCCGGCTTCCTTTGCCAGCTTCACCGCCTGCTCCGCCGCCTGCCGGATCCCCCTGCCTTTGAGGGCGGAAATCTCAACCACCACGCAGCCGGTTGCCGCCGCTAGATTCTCCAGATGCAGCACATCGCCGCTTTTGTCCACCACATCCATCATGTTGACCGCAATCACCATGGGAATACCCAGTTCCGCCAGCTGTGTGGTCAGATAAAGATTTCTCTCCAGATTGGTGCCGTCCACAATATTTAAAATGGCATCCGGCTTATCCTGCAGCAGGTAATTTCTCGCAACCACCTCTTCCAGCGTATAGGGAGACAGGGAATAAATACCCGGCAGGTCCGTGAGCTGTACATCCGGGCGGCCCTTCAGCCTGCCCTCCTTTTTCTCCACTGTTACGCCGGGCCAGTTTCCCACGAACTGGTTTGATCCTGTCAGTGCGTTAAACAGGGTTGTCTTACCGGAGTTCGGATTTCCGGCAAGGGCGATCTTGATTGACATAATCGTTCCTCCTCTAAAGTTAGTAGAAACTAACCTTTGGTTAAAATTTTACGTCGCCTTCTACTCCACTTCAATCAGCGCGGCATCCTCTTTCCGCAGGGAAAGCTCATAGCCGCGGACATTGACCTCCACCGGATCCCCCAGCGGCGCAACCTTGCGCACAAAAATCTCTGTCCCCTTGGTGATGCCCATGTCCATGATCCGCCGCCGCACCGCGCCGGTTCCCGTAAGCTTTACCACCTGCGCCCGCTGGCCGCATTTCACATCTTTCAAAGTTCTCATAAAAATCTCCATTCCGCCGTCCTGCACCGGCACACATATTTGATGCAACTCTCCGGCCTGCAGGACAGGCCATGGCCAGAGATCTCCGCGCCCTTCGGCTTTAGGGCCCGCACTTTTAACAGGCCAAAATCTCCTCCGCATTTGTTTCGGAATACGGCTATACGATAATCCGATTGGCCATAGTCCGGTCAATCGCCACCCGCATGTCCTTGACATGGACAATCAAATTACCTGCCAGCTCAGACACCACCGTGACCTTTGAACCCTCCACAAAACCAAGGTGATTCAGGTGCCGCTGAACCTCATCCTTTCCATTGATCCTCACAACCTCTTTGGCTTCACCAATTCCCGCCATAGACAAAGGCATACTCGGAATCTCCTTTCCATCGGTTTTGTCCGCATCTCGTTAGCTATAACTAACCTATTATTAGTTTACTTCAACTAACCAAATTTGTCAACCCCCAAATGTAAAATTTTCTTAAATTTAGCATGTTGTATGATTTCACCCGGGACCGAAGGCCCGTCCCTCATGAAAGAATGACAAAGAATGATTGACCGGCTGTGTGAATTATGTTATGATAGGTACGACAGACCAAACAGGAAGGGTGCGGGATTATGCAAATCAAGGAATCAGCTGAAAACTATCTGGAGCGCATTTTGATGCTGAAGAATAAAAACGGCATGGTGCGGAGCGTTGACATCGCCCATGCCATGGACTTCACAAAGGCCAGCGTTTCCGTTGCCATGAAAAATTTCCGGCAGGAGGGCTATATCACGGTCAGCGGGGACGGCGAGATTGATTTGACGGACAAGGGACGCGCGATTGCGGAGCGGATCTATGAACGGCACCAGCTGATCGCCCAGGCGCTTATGGCCCTCGGCGTGCGCGAGGAGACCGCCTACGCGGACAGCTGTAAGATTGAGCACGACATCAGCGATGAGAGCTTCTCCTGCCTCAAAGCGCACCTGACCGCGCACATCAAACATCCGGAATGAGGCCAGTCCGGCATAATGGGATCTCTTCCTCCGCCTCCGCGCGGCGGGGGGGGATCTTTTTTTGTAATGCTGTGTACGCACTTGGGAGTTTTTTCTTATAAAAACTGTTATTCTATGTAAAAATGGGCATCATAGAATCAACGATTGTTTTTATAAGGAGGTTTGTGATGGAAAAGACAAAACAAAATACAGTCGTGTTGTCCAGCACGGATCTGGAGCGGTTCCGCTCCTATCTCACAGAACGGGAAAACGCCCCGGCGACCACGCAGAAGTATCTGACCGACATACGCACGTTTTTCCGGTATCTGGACGGGAACCTTGAAATCACCAAGGAACGTCTTTTGGACTACAAGGGCTGGCTTATGTCAAGGTATGCGGTCAGCAGCGTCAATTCCATGATTGTCGCCCTGAATCAGTTCCTGACCCATCTGGAGCTGGGACGGCTGAAGCTGAAGCGGGTCAAGATCCAGCGCCAGCTTTTTGTGGAAAAGGAAAAAGAACTCACCAAGCCAGAATATCTGGAACTCTTAAAAACGGCCAAGGCCCGGGGGCAGGATGAGCTTGCGCTGATTATGGAAACCATCTGCACCACGGGAATCCGGATCAGTGAACTGCGGTTTTTTACGGCCCAGCATGTAAAAAAGGGACGGATTGAGGTGCACAACAAGGGCAAATACCGGATTGTCCTCCTGCCCAGGACCCTTCAGCTCAAACTGCTCTCCTTCATGCGGCGCAGAGGCATCCGCGCAGGGTATCTGTTCCGCACCAGAAACGGAAACCCAAAGGACCGGAGCAATATCTGGAGCGCCATGAAGGCCCTGGCAAGGGCCTGCAGGGTGGATGCCCGGAAGATATTCCCCCACAATCTGCGCCATCTCTTTGCCCGGACCTTTTACCAGGCAACAAAAAACCTTGTGACGCTGGCAGATATACTGGGACACAGCAATCTGGAGGTCACAAGGATTTATACTTCCACAAGTCTGGACGCCTGTCAGAAAAGCATCGAAAATCTAGGGCTCTTCTGCCGTGACTGAGCTTAATTCCAGCCCGCCGCGGCTGATTTTTACCACAACAGAATATTAGTTATGT
>CBCTHE010000037.1:0-18414 GCA_965146665.1 uncultured Ructibacterium sp. | reverse complement strand
ATATAATTGCTGTAATGGATAGGTGGGAGCAATCCTGTTTGTCCAGCAAACTCCCCTTTCTGTGCGAGGCGGCCTCCGGGTCGCCTTTTGTGTTGGGCGGGATAAAGATGAGGTGATGATTGTGACTGAGAGGCAGAAACGGTTTTGTGATGAATACCTGATTGATCTGAATGCGACACAGGCCGCAGTCAGAGCCGGGTATTCAGAAAAAACAGCAGGGCAAATTGGTGAACAAAACTTGAAAAAACTTGAAATCTCCGAATACATAAAGCGCCAGCTTGAGGCAATGCACAAAGACAGCATTGCCACGGCAGATGAGGTATTGGGCTATCTTACCTCTGTTTTGAGGGCGGAGAGCAAGTCGAGAGTAGTAATCGGTACTCCAATGGGAGCGCAGGAGATTGACAAGCCGCCGGACGAAAAGGAGCGCCTGAAAGCGGCAGAGCTTTTGGGCAAGTATCACGCGATATGGACAGACCGGAGCCAGGTTGAAAATATCGGGCCGGTGCAGATCATAAACGACATCCCAAGAGGTGACAGCGGTGGTTAAGCTGAGTGAGCTTGTCGCCCCGTCGTTTTATGAGCTGTTTTATGACGTTGAGGACGGCAGGCATACGCATTACTGGCTGAAAGGCGGGCGCGGATCCACCAAGTCATCCTTTGTCAGCATTGAGATTGTGCTGGGGATCATGCAGCACCCGGAGGCCAACGCGGTGGCAATCCGCAAGGTGGGATTGTACCTGAAAGACAGCGTATATGAGCAGCTGGTCTGGGCCATAGACAAGCTGGGGGCCGCGCATCTCTGGCAGACCAAGCTGTCGCCCCTTGAGCTGATCTATCTGCCCACGGGACAGCGGATTCTGTTCCGGGGCGCGGATAAGCCACAAAAACTAAAATCAACCAAGGTGCGCAAGGGGTATATCCGTTATGTTTGGTATGAGGAAGTTGACGAGTTTACCAGCATTGACGAAATCAACGTCATAAATCAATCCCTGCTGCGCGGCGGCGACAAATTCTGTGTATTCTATTCATACAATCCTCCCAGAATTCACGCGAATTGGGTCAACAAAGAAGTGCAGGCCGTAAGCGCTGACAGCGTGGTACATCACAGCACCTATTTGACTGTTCCGCCGCAGTGGTTGGGCCAGCAGTTTTACAGAGAGGCGGAACATCTGAAAAGCACCTGCGAAGAAAAGTATAGACATAATTATCTCGGAGAAATCGTAGGAAATGAAGGGCTGATCCTGCGTGACTGGGAAGTCAGGGACTTTGACATTGACTTTGATGTGGAATTTTTGGGGCAGGACTTTGGGTTTAATCACGCGAACGCCATTTTACAGCTTGGATTTCTGGATGACACAATATACGTCCAAAAAGAATTGTATGTGCATATGATGGACACCGGCGAAATAATTCAGAGAGCCGAGGGTATGTTTGACAAATCCAAAATTATGTGGTGCGACTGTGCGGAGCCTGACCGCATAAAGACGTGGGCTAAGGCGGGATACAGAGCCGCCGGAGTATCGAAAGAACAGAACAGCGTTAAGGCGCAGATTGACTACCTGATGGGGCATCATATCGTGATCCACCCTTCCTGCGTTAATACGATTGACGAAATCGAGCAATGGGAGTGGCTGAAAGATAAACAGACAGACAAGTATATTGATGAGCCGGTTCCTGTGTTTGATGATGCAATGGCGGCGCTGCGGTATGGGATAGAATACATGAGAAAGGCAAAGAGGTGATGGCGTGAACTTATCTGCAATTATCAATCATCTTCGGAATAAAACCGGATTTGAGCTGTCGACCGGCTATGAGAACAATATCAGGGTGTGGATGGACTGGTACAAGGGCTATTATAAGCCGTTCCATCACTATACAGACTTCAACGGCAAGGAAACAATAGGGCTTGAACGGTACAGCCTCAAAATGGCAAAAAAGGTATGCGAGGACTGGGCCAGTCTCCTGCTTAACGAAAAAACGAGCATTGTTATCAACAACGAAGCCGCAAACCGTGTTATTCAGGGCACCAATATGATGGGCGGTGTCTTTGGAGATAATAATTTTTGGTATAACGCAAATGAGCTTCTGGAAAAAACATTTGCTCTCGGGACCGGCGCTTTTGTTCTCAGGCTTGTAAACGGCAAGATTAGGATCGCGTATATCACCGCAGACTGTATTATCCCGATCAGCTTTGAACAGGGCGTTATAACCGAGGTAGCATTTGCAAGCGAGCTCCGACACAAAGGGCAACCATATACATACCTTGAAACCCATATGCTGGGCGAGAACGGAAACTATGTTATCACAAACGAATATTTTGACCGAAACTTTCAAAAGGTTACTCTTTTTGATGACGTAATCCCGGAATATGATACAGGCAAGCCTTACCCGTGGTTTTCCGTGATGAAGCCTAACATTACCAATAACATTGACTTAAACAGTCCTCTTGGTGTTTCTGTGTTTTCTGGTGCGGTAGACGCGCTGAAAGGAGTTGATTTGGCGTTCGACAACCTCTGTACGGACTTTTATCTGGGCGGAAAAATGGTCATGATGAATGAAGCGCTGATTGGACAGGAAAAGGACGGGCGTAAGGTTGCCCCGCAGACATCCAAAAAACGGCTGTTTCAGACGATTGGCGATTCCGTCATTGACGGCAAGATGTGTCAAGAATACAATCCCGCCCTGCGCGTAAACGAAAATACAGAGGGCGTCCAGGCACAGCTTAATTATTTGTCCAGCAAGTGCGGCCTTGGCGAACGATATTACAGCTTCAACCAGGGGAGCGTGGCAACGGCGACACAGGTTGTAAGTGAGAATTCTTCGCTATTCCGAAATATCAAGCGCCACGAGATAAATGTTGAGCAGGCTTTGACGCGGCTTATCAAGTCAATTTTGAGTATTGAGGGGTTTGACCCGGAATCAACAGAAGTCACTGTTATGTTTGATGACAGCATCATAGAGGATAAGGCCGCTGAACGGATGCAGGATCGGCAGGACGTATCAATGGGCGCAATGAAGCTATGGGAGTACCGCGTGAAATGGTATGGCGGAACCGATGAGGAAGCAAAGGCGATTGTCGGAGACGGAACCGACAAAGGGGATGGATTCCCGCCGGAGGAATAGCCCATGCTTACGCCGGGATACCTTAAAACCTGCGGGGACGATCTGGTGCGCCTGTATCAGCAGCTGGAAGATGATATTGTACGCGACGCGGCGCGGCGGATTGTCAAGATGGATTTCTCTGTCACGGACGCGGCGCGCTGGCAAATTGAGCGGCTCCAGCAATCCGGCGCGGTCTATGAGGATATGATCAAATCTCTGTCAAAATACACGGGCAAGTCAGAGCGGGAAATTAAAAAGCTGCTACAATCCTCATCTGTGCAGTCATTGGTATATGATGACGCCATATACAAAAAAGCCGGGCTTCTTCCTCCTCCTCTTTCCGGCTCACCTTTGCTTATGCAGCACATAACAGCGGCGGTCAGCAAGACGTCAAACTCATTTAAAAATTTGACCATGACAACGGCGGTCAAGTCTCAGGCTGATTTTATCAATGCATGTGACCGTGCATACATGCAGGTATCAAGCGGGACGCTGGACTATGTAACGGCGGTTAAATGGGCCGTTAAGTCCGTATCAGATACAGGTGCGTCCGTACTGTACCCCAGCGGCCGGAGCGACAAGCTGGATGTTGCTGTTCGCCGTGCGGTGCTGACGGGCGTATCGCAGACCGGCAACGAGCTTCAAATACTCCGCATGGATGAAATGGGGTGCACACTGGTGGAGACAACGGCGCATTTTGGGGCCAGGCCTACGCATACAGTTTGGCAGGGAAGAGTGTATAGCCGTAATGGCGATACGTCAAAATACCCGGATTTTATTGCCTCCACAGGGTACGGATCAGGAGACGGACTGGGAGGCTGGAACTGCCGCCACGGATTCTTCCCTTTCTTCGAGGGATTCAGTCAGAGGGCTTACACGAACGGCCAGCTCAGAGACCGGGAAAACCGCACTGTCACATATGACGGGCAGACCTACACAGATTATGAGGCCTCTCAAATACAACGGAAATTCGAGCGGGACATCAGGGCAAAAAAACGCGAACTGGTGGGCTTTGATACTGCGGCAAACGCTTCTGCTGACGCGCGTGTTATAAACGCCGCAAAAGCGGAATTTGCAAGCGCAAGTGTCAAGCTGAAAGACAAAGAGTCAAAACTTGCGGACTTTCTCCATCAGACCGGGCGTGACATTGATACAGTGCGTCAGCAAGTGCAGGGTTTTGGCCGTTCGCAGGCACAGAAAGCCGTGTGGGCGAATAAAAAAGAGATTGACATCAGGCGAATGGATGATATAATTAAAAATAATAGTCATCTGCCCAAAAAGGCTAAACTGCCAGATGAAAAGATCAAGCAGACTGTAGATGTTGCCTTGCCGCTTATTCAAGGCGTTGTTCCCAAAAATGCCAATGCCACAAATGTATATGTGATGGCAGGTAAAAGTACGAGTACACGCATTAAGGATATAAGAAGGCTTAGTAATACATATGGAGGCCGCCCGGCAAACTGGCAAAAGAAATCCGCTGATGTGTATGGTGAGAACTTCAAATATGTAGTTCATTGGTATGAAAATAACGGAATCGCACCGGAGCAAGAGTTCAAAATAAAAGGGGTGAAAAAGCTATGAAAGTAAAATATATAGGGCCGGACATTGGCGTTGACGGATTGTTTGACGGTAATATCTATCAGGTTTTAGAGGTTGACGAATTGACCGGAGCATTGAGGATTGTAGACGAAAGCGGAGAGGATTACTTATATCACCCGCAAAAGCCCAGGGCAGTGGCCGGACAGTATATGGGCGGAAGATTTGACATTGTGGAAGATGACAGATTGGGCTCATTAGCAAAAGCCATTCGTCCAGATTGATCTAGCAATACATTAACAGAAAAAGAATCAGGCCTGCCAATATGGCGGGCTTTTCTTATACCCAGAATCAGGAGGTGCGGCCTTTGATTGCAAGATAATTTCATTCACGCCCCGGGCAAGGCGTTAAAAGGCCTTTTTGTTGTACTGAAATCGCCCTTGCGCGGCTGGGCTTAAAATGACGCGACCGCAGCTGACTGAGTGAACAGTCGTTTAAAAAAATCAGCGGATGGAGGTTATATGGAATTCTTGAAAAACGTATTCGGAGACAAGTCGCTTACCTATGCCGAACTGGAAGCCGCATTGAAAGACAACAAGGAAATCAAACTGGCCAACCTGGCCGGAGGCGCGTATATCGGAAAGGAAAAGTTTGACGCCTTGAAAGCGGAAGCTGACGATTTACAAGCGCAATTATCCGAGGCAAATGACACGATTCAAGGCTTCAAAGATATGGATATTGACGGTATTAAGGCGGCGGCAGACGATTACAAGCAGAAATATGACGATGCCAAACAGGATTACGAGGAAAAACTGGCAGAAATGGAATTGGACAACATGCTAAAGGAGAAGCTTTCGGGCGTGTCGTTCTCGTCTGAATACGCGAGAAAAGGAGTTTTTGAGGAAATCAAAGCAAAAGGCTTAAAGCAGGATAATGGGCAAATCCTGGGCTTTGATGACGCTCTGAACGCAATCAAAGAGGCCAATCCAAACGCTTTTGCAAACGAGAAACCGACTGGAAAAACCGGAGGCGGCCATATGTCCGGCGGCGATCTCGACGCTGATGTATTTATTGCAAGCGCAAGAAAAGCGGCAGGTCTGGAAACTGAAACAGGAAAGGAATGATAATTTATGGCTAACACATTGGAATATCCAAAGAAGTTTTTACCTATCATTGATGAGGTATACAAGAAGCAATCTATCACCGAAGGCATGGACGCGGCAACGCGAGCGGATTTCAGCGGAACAAACGAGGTTAAAGTCCTGAAAATCGGGACTACCGGACTGGGTGACTACTCCAGAGAAGACGGCTATCCCAAAGGTGATGTAACGGCCAGCTGGGAGACGCTGAAACTTACTGAGGAGCGCGGCAAGGAACTCTCCATTGACAGAATGGATGATGAGGAAACTCTGGGCATGGTGTTTGGCAACCTTGTGAATAGCTTTGTGCGTGACCATGTAGCGCCGGAGCTTGATGCTTTCCGGTTTGCAAAATACGCCGGAGCAACTGGCATTAATACAACCGCAGCGGCGGTATTGACAAAAGCCGATATTCTCGACGCCATTGACGAGGCCGTCAGACAGCTCAACGCTGACGAAGTGCCCGAAGAGGGGCGCGTACTGTACATTAACAGCGATTTACAGCCAATCCTCAATACCGCGCTTACGCGGCAGTGGGGCAGTGACAGCACGGTCAACACTCGCCTTGCGGGATATAACGGACTGCCGATTGTATACGTGAACCCATCCAGATTCTACACAGGAATTACGCTGAAAGATGGTTCCGCGGATCAGTGGGGTTTTGCACCGGCGGAGGGGGCCACACAGATTAACTTCATGATTATTTATCGAGAGGCAATTTTGCAGGTTAAAAAATTCGCGCTTCCTAAGATTTTTGACCCTGACGTCAATCAGGAAAAGGATGCGTGGAAGTTCCAGTTCCGTCTGTATCATGACGCTTTTGTATATGACAACAAGGCGAAGGGGATCTATCTGCACAAAAAGACTACTGCCTAAGAGGAGGTTAATATGCTTATTCAGAGAGGCAACATCTATCGAGAGGTGGACGAAAGCAAGCTCCGGGCTTATCAGGAAAAGGGCTATACTCCTGTTCCAAAGCCCGTAAAACCGGCCGGCAGATCTGGGGCAAAACCGCCCGCAAAGGAGTGATGGTGTGAACCATTATAACCTCAATTATGAGTTCTACCGCGGTGAAGATGCTTATGGAGGAACCGCAATCAAAAGCGACAAAGCCTTTAAGGCCCGAGCGGTAAAAGCCCGGGCCTTTGTCAACCGCATTACATTTGGCAGGGTGGAACAAATTGCGGAGTGGGATAACAACATTTTATGCGCAATATGCGCGGTGTGCGATGTGTTCGAGGCTATGGACGCGGCAGACCGGAATATCAAATCCGTAAACAATGACGGGTATGCAGAGACATACGGGAGCACCAGCCAGTCGGCGATTGAGCGCAAAGCGTATCAGGCGGCCAGAATGTTTCTCCCGCCCGCCTTGCTCTATGCGGGGGTGGATCTATGATTACCATCTACCATAAGGGCTATGACCCACAAATGAGGGCCGACACGTGGACGCGGCACACATACACAGGAGAGACGGTATATATCAACAACAAAGTATCTGTTGACAGCAACGGGATCAGTCACGCAAACGCATATAAGATACGTATTTTTACAGATGATGTTGTGATTGTCGAAACTGGTGACAAGGCTGTTTCCGGTGAATGCCGTGACGCAAGACCGCCAAAGGATTGCTGGACCGTCATAGGATACAGTGACAACCGGAAGCCTCAGCTTCCGCAAAACGTATGGCATTGGAGGGTTGACTGTGTTTAGTTTTTCGACAAAATTTGAAATGGCTCCCGCCTCCGATATCATAGCGGCCCGGGGGCTGAATGCAGGCGGCAGGGTACAGCAGTTCGTGGATAACGCAGTGCTGACACACGCCGAGCCATACACGCCGCTTGTCACAAGCACCCTGTCAAAGAGCGGGCGGGCCAGTACCGTTATCGGAAGCGGCATGGTGACATGGAACTGCTTCTACGCGCGGTTCCAGTATTACAAGTACGGCGACACCCGGAGCTATGACCCTATGCGGGGCGGGCATTGGTTCGAGAGGATGAAAACCGACCACAAGGACCAAATCCTTGACGGGGCGCGGAGAATGGCAGGCGCGAGTCGATGAACATAATCCAAAGTTTGCGGGATTTCTTTATGGAATGCCCGTACCTGAAAGAAGGACGGTTCAACATTGATTTCCTAGGCCCGGAACCGTGCGAATACACCATTGACGCGGTTCCGACAAGCCCGGTTATCCGCCAGTATTCAGACGGCGGCTCTCTGCGCCAGTTTGTATTTGTGTTTGCGTCCCGCGAGGAGTACGGACTTGACGTGCTCCAATCCATTGACAACTCAGCCTTTTACGAGAATTTACAGGCGTGGGTTGAGGAACAATCCGCCCGGCGCGTACTGCCGGAACTGGGGCCGGGAAGAACAGCGCAGGGGATTGAAGTGTTATCCTCTGCTTATCTGTATCAGGGCGGGCCGAATACGGCCAGATACCAGATACAATGCAGGCTAGTATATTATCAAGACTATATTTTTTAGGAGGTTTATTATGCCGGATATTACAGGTAAATTTTCAAAGCGGAGCGATAAAGTTCCATTCATGCTGATCCAGAACGAGAGCACCACGAAGGGATTCCGCATGCAGGGCTTTACAGAGGTGTCTGTCAGTCTGAACCCCAAGGAATACACCCGGAAATACATTGACGAGGAATCCGACCGCACCGACATCACTGGTTACGGCCGCAGTATGAGCTACAGCTTCGACCATTATGTCGGCAACGAGGTACAGAATAAGATTGTAGAGATCACGGACGGAGAGCTCACAGGCGCGGACGCCATTGTGGGGATCGTTATGGTGGATATGCTCACAGAGGGGGCCGCCAGCGGCGCAAAAAAGGCTGTAAAACGAGACTTCTCCGTCATCCCCGACAGCGAGGGCGGCGATGAGAACGCCTACACCTACAGCGGTAATTTTAAGGCAAACGGCGAAAAAGTCGAAGGCTCCGCTACCACGACCGACGGGTGGAAAACCATCACCTTTACCGAAAGCAAGATCACGGAGTAACCACAGCGGGGCGGGAAACCGCCCCTATCTTTTTTAAGGAGTGATATATTATGGCGGCAACTTTTAAATTCAGGGACAACCTCCTTGAACTGAATATAGCAGGTGAGATATTCAAAATTGACGCGGCCAGCGAGCAGACAGTGAACGCTTTGCAGACACTGGAAACCGGATCGCAGGAATACGCAGAACGCGCCAAAAGCATTGCCAAGTCCGAGGATACGGCGTTTATTTCTGAACTTCGGGACTTTTTGGCGGACTGTATTAAGTCCATACTGGGTGCTGACAGCATTGAACGGATTTTCAAAGACCGGCCTGTGTCCTATTTTGACGTGCTGGACATTACGCGGTTTATCGGTCAGGAGATTCCGAAGCATATTACAGCAAAGACACAGGAGATTAACGCCGAGCTGACGGGCAGCCGCGAACAACGCAGGACAGCTAAGAAAACCGCGGTCAAGTCGGTAAAAAATGAACCTGCTGACCAGTAGGCTTCCGGACTGCGTTACAGTAAATGCGCGTGAATACCGGATCAGGACAGATTTCCGCACATGGATCCGTTTCGGCGAGCTCTGCGCCGATTTGGCGGGCAATATCGCCGAAATCCTGACGCTGTGTTATATTGATTCCCTCCCGTCCACGCTGGAACAGGCCGTGACCGCCCTGACAGAGTTCTATCTGTGCGGCCACGAGCTTTCCCGCAAGGAGGACACAGGCCATAAATCCCCGATTATCAGTTTCGCGGAGGACGCGGAGTACATCTATTCCGCGTACCTAAACCAATACCGGATTGACCTGTCAGCCGCTGACCTGCACTGGTTTCAGTTTATGGCTTTGTTCCGGTCCCTGGCCGACGACTGTAAAATATCAAAGATCATGGAGGCCCGGGCTGTCAATTTGTCCGATATAAAGGACAAAAGCATGAAAAAGTATTACCAGAAGATGAAACAGGCTTACAAACTGCCAGACCGCCGCACACAGGCACAAAAAGACGCCGATCTTGTGGCGGCTCTCGAAACTTTCTTTTGATTCGGCTTGACAAAAACAACATAAGCAGATATAATAAAAGCAGATAAAGGTAAACCGTTAAACGGTTAGCCGGAATATATTACGAGATAGTCGCATACACTCTGGCATGAGGGGCGGCTATCTTGCATTTATGGACACAATCGCAAAGAATATCACGATTGAGACAATTACTCTAAGTAATTTCACCATAAGCTCCACCTCCTTTCCGAAGTCAAAAGACTTCCGGCGGAAGTGGCTAACCGCTCTCCAATTTCCTTTATCTGCTGACAGCATTATACACGAAGCAACGCAATAATTCAATATATGTAACGGATTTGTAAGCACTCCTGACGGGGTGCTTTTCTTATGCGTAAAATTAGGGGTGATACCGTGGCCTATGATGGTTCCTTAAAATTTGATACAAAAGTTGATAGGCAAGGCCTGGAATCCGGTCTTGCACAACTCAAAAGCATAGCGACTAAATCTCTGGCCGCCATTGGGGCGGCGGCGGTTGCCGGAATTGGGGCGGCGGTCAAAGTCGGGATGGATTTTGAAACCTCTCTCGCAAAAGCTGGAACAATAGCCGATACCAGCGTCAAATCTCTGGGCGCATTCGGTGAAGAGGTTGTCTCCCTGTCTCAGCAGACCGGGATTGCTGGCACGGAAATAAACGAGGCCTTATATCAGGCGATTTCAGCGGGTGCAGACACCGAACACGCACTAGGGCTTGTGGAGGTTGCGGCAAAGGCGGCAAAAGGCGGTTTCACGGATACCGCTACTGCCGTGGACGGTTTGACATCTGTATTAAATACTTATGGTATGGCCACCTCTGATGCTGACAAGCTGGCAAATCAATTCCTGATTACCCAGAATCTAGGCAAAACAACCTTTGGCCAGCTTGCAAGCTCAATCGGCCTTGTAGCCCCGGTGGCTAAATCGGCGGGAGTCAGCACACAAGAACTGCTGTCATCTATAGCGGCGCTTACTGCCAATGGTTTGGGGACGAGCGAGGCGATTACGGGAGTTAAGGCGGCCCTGTCCAACATTATCAAGCCATCCAGCGAAGCAACAAAAATGGCGAAGAAATTGGGTATTGACTTCTCCGTGACGGCCATGCAGTCTAAGGGATTGGCTGGATTCATGGCCGAGCTTGCCGAAAAGACAGGCGGGAACACGGACACAATGGCACAGCTGTTCGGCTCTGTTGAAGGGCTCAATGCCGTTCTCACGCTTACAAGCTCCGGCGGCATGGAACTGATGAACAAGACCATGCGTGAAATGGAGACAAACACAACCGCTCTTGATGACGCCTACAATGAAATGAACAGCACCACAGAGGCGGCATTTAATAAACTGAAAACATCAGCACAGGGCGTTGGAATTTCCTTCTATGAGGGTATACAGGAGCCTTTAAAACAGGCCGCAATTACCGGAACAGAATCAATACAAGAGATTGCATCCAGCATGCAAAGCGGGGGATTGCAGTCCGCTGTTGAATCCGTCGGCCGGTTGCTTGCCTCACTGGTGACAACGCTTACAAACTTTGCCTCCTCTGCTATTCCCGTGGTTATCAATTCTCTGGCATTTCTTGCGAATAACTTTGACAAACTGGCAATCGTTGCCGCTGCGTGTTTTTCGGCAATGAAAGCTTACACCGTTATAACAGCCATAAGCAACGCCTTAAAAGGTGCGAGCGCGGCGGTAGCGGCATACACAACGGCGACTGCGGCGAGCCAACATGTAAGCCTGTTGCTTGCGTTAACAATGACGCCGCTTCAGCTGGCCGTTGGTGTGCTTACCGGAAAGATAACGTTGGCCACGGCGGCGCAGGCGGCCTGGAATGCAGTCATGAATGCCAATCCAATAGGGATCATAATTACATTACTCGCCGCTTTGGCAGCAGGCATCGCTTTAGCTTATAGCTGCTCCAAAAAACACAAATCGGCCATTGACGAGGAAACCAAGGCACAAAGAGAACGCGCAGAGGCGATAAAAAAAGTCCGGGAATCTCAAATAGAGGCAAACAAAGCCTCAGAAGAAAGCATGAAATCGGGCCTTGCTGAAGCATCTTATCTGAAACGCCTCAAAGATGAGCTCGGAACCCTTGTTGACGCAAACGGGAAGGTGAAAGACGGCTATCAGGATCGCGTCAATTTTATTCTGAACGAACTAAATCAAGCGTTTGGCACGGAATACAAACTTATCGACGGAGTAATTCAGAAATATAACGAACTTAATTCTTCTGTCGATAAATATATTGCAAAAAAGCAATTACAAACCATTATAGATGCCAAGCAGCCGGAATACAACCAGGCAAAGGGCGAATATACTACCAACGCAAATGCGGCAAGTAAAGCGTTGCAAGATTTAGAAACAGCGCGGGCCAAACTGGAGGCCGCAGAAGTAAACCTTGCAAAAAAACAAAGTATTGAAGCCTCAAAATCTCTAACATATTGGCGGCAAGAGGTAGAGCGTCTGGAGCAAACCTATAAAACCGCAAGCGATTCCGCACAAGAAAGCTGGAAGGACATCACGGACTATGAGGCTCTTGCAACCGCAATGGCGTCCGAGGATGTAGAAAAAATGAAAGCCGCGCTTGCGAGCTATAATGATTCTATTAAATCTTCTGCTGAACTTTCCAAAGAATACGGTGAACAGGCAAAAGCCGAAAGCGTCAAGCAGATGCAGGAATATCTAGGCGGTTTTAAGTATACATTATCACAATTTCAACAAGGGAACACCGCTGTAAACGAACAGATTGTTGAAGGTGCAAGGGAATCTGTCCGAAGCACTGTGCTTGCATGGACTGAATCCGGCGGCAGACTGGCTGAACTTGCACCTATTTTTGCGGCGCAGGGCATTAACTTGGTTGACGCTCTGGGCGACGGCGCAGAGGGCGGTTCGGCGGCGTTCTACGGAAAGCTTGCCGAGATAACCAATTTAAGCGTAGAGCAGGTCAAGGCTTTGCTGATCCCAGGAATGGGCGAAGCTGGACAGGAGGCCCACGACAATCTTGAAGAGGGTGCAAATCAGCCCGTAAATCTTGATGAACTTGGAGGCTCCACGGAATCGGAGGTTGGAAACGCCGCGCAATCCGGCGTTGCGGCGGCTGATGGGGCAAGCGAAATACCAGAGGCCGTAGAAAACAACGCGGATCAAAACGTGACCTTGGATAACTTAAATTCAAGCGCAGAGAGCGAAACGCAAGGCGCGGTTGACGCGGGTGTGAATGCGGCACAAAACGGGGAACAAGTCCCGGCGGCTCTCAGCGAAAGTCTCAACGGCGACGTGGACGCAAGCGGGCTGGAGGGCAGTACTGAAAATGCGGTTAACACAGCTATTGATAATTCCACATCTGCCGCAGATGGTGCAGCCTCCATAGGAACCGAGATCATGAACAAGGCGGCCGAGGGTGTCGCGCAATCACTGGAAACACTGTCAAACGCCGCAAAAGAAGCGATAGATTCCACGATCAACGTGGCTAAATTTGCCGCCGCTTCCGCTGTTTCCGTTGGCGAGGCGTTGATTGATGGTGTGACCTCCGGCGTGAACTCACGGGCGCAAACTTTAGCTTCTGCCGCCGCAAAGGTTGTTACTGATGCGGTGGAGGCGGCAAGGGTGGTAGCAGAGGTAAATTCCCCATCCAAACTGACCCGCCGGGAAATCGGAATGCCGTTGATTGAGGGCATTGTATCCGGCATAAATCGGCAAGCGGGGGCATTGTCCTCCGCGCTGTCCGGCTCACTCACAGGCGCGGTCAAAGACTCCAAGGCCATTATGGGCATACACTCGCCGTCCCGTGTCACGTACAACGAAGTCGGTGTGCCGCTTGTGGACGGTATCACAACCGCCATAGAGGATCACGGCTACGAGATAGGCGAGGCCTTTGAAAATGCGCTTGCTGACCTTGACCTCCTGCGGGATTATGGCATCATCGGTGAAGCCGAATACTACAAGCGGCTGGAGGCCCTGCGGGACGAACATATCAAGGCTGGAACAGAGGAGTGGCACAAGTACACGCTGGAGCTTGTCAAATACGATCAGGAGCAGGCGGATAAAGAACTCGACATCCTGAATAAACGGTACGACAAGGGTAAACTGAGCGAAAAGGAATACTATTCCGAAGTTACCCGGATCAGAGACGCATACTTTACCGAAGGAACCGCCGCATGGAATGAGTTCACGCAGACCATTTGCGATAACGTTCAGGATCACGCGGAAACAATCAAAGAAAGCATAGCGGACAGTTTTAAGGACGCGTTGAGCGAGGTAGAATCCGCACAGTCCTCCATGACCGATAAACTGAAATCCAATGTTTCTTTATTGGAGACCCACACATATATAGAGACGGACAAAGACGGCAAAGAGATGACCACCACAATCAAAGGCCTTTCAAATCTCGAAGAGGAAACTCGAAATTTGGAAGCCTACCGTGATGCACTGCTTAGCGTGCGCGACAGGCTGGGCGGCAGAAAAGCGGATGCCCTGTTTCAGGAAATCCGGGAAATGGGAATCTCCGAAGGAGCAGATATTCTACAGCAACTGCTATCATTGTCAGACGATAAGTTTTCGGAATATGTGGATTCGTACAACAGATACCAAAATTCTCTTGCTGATATATCGGAATCTATTTACCACAACGACTATCAGGAGGTTGTTGCGGAACAGCTTGCTTCCAGCCGCGCACAGCTGGAGAAGTATTTTGGGGAGCTTCCCGATGATTTCTTCTCGTGCGGCGTGAATTCTGCAGAACAGTTCGGCGTTGGGATGAAAAACGGAATATTCCAGCTGTTCGAGGACATCCGGCATGAGGTATCAAATTTTATGGCAGAAATTGCGCCACAGTTCTCGTTTGGAATTGGCGGCATCCCCGTTGCAAGCGGCGGTGACACCTATGCCCCCACTTACCAGATATACAATCCAGCCGGGGACGCGAACGCCGCCATCCGGGCCGCGAAGGAACGCGAAAGACTTGATCGATTAAGGAGGCTGACGGAATGACATATATCACCTATGAGAACGAGGCCGGACGGCTGGAATTCTGCGGCGGCGGGGGTGCACCCCTGAGAATCATTGCCATTGACGGCCTCGGCATTCCGCCAAGGACTTTTGAAACAGCCGCATATTACCGACAACCGGGACAGGAGACCCTATCCGCCACAGATGAGCCCAGAACCATTACAATCAAGTTTGATCTAAACTCCTGCGGCGACATTATACAGGATGTGTCACAGATCACCCGCATACTGTACCATCCCGGCACCTTGACCATCTACAACAGCAACAGACAGCGGTCAATCAACTGTTATTGCGGGGCGTTCGAGCCAGCTGACCGCTACAGGCAAATCCGGGCATTTGCGGCGCAGTTCGTCTGTGATTTTCCATACTTCACGGACGGGGAGATTCACAAAAATGACATTATAAAAGTTACGAACCTGATTAAAACGCGGTTTTCATTCCCCACGCCGTTTTCGACGCTTGTCGCCGAAGCGGATATTATCAATCTGGGGGACGTGGACACAGAACCGGAGTTTTATATCTATAACACCGGGTCTGCCTTTACGGATAAGGTTATCAGCATATACAACGACACCGCCGCGCAGCAGGTCTCGTTTCGGGCCTCAATGGGCCTTGAATCCGCAATACAGGTCAACATAGCAGCACGCCAGATTTTGCTGGACAGCACGGATATAACATCACAGATAACCACAGATACATTTCTGTCTGATTTCTGGCTCCGGCCCGGAAAAAATCACATCAGGGCCGATACAGCAGACCACAGCGGCGGCCTTGGTGTGGTCTGCTGTCACAGGAACCTATACATTGAGGCGGTGATATGATGGAGGACGTCAGAATCTACGATTTTGAACTGAACCTGCTCCACATACAGCATGATATTACAACAACAAACTGGACAATCAACTATAACGGAATTGGAACCTTTGAGGGGCATTTTCCCATAAGCACAAGAATAGCCGCCGCCTGTACGGGCAGGCGGTATTTTATTGTCACGCAGGGAGAAAAACAAGCAGTAGGAATTGGCCTGAACGCCGCAAATGAATTTGTAATATTTGGACGGACGGTGAACTGGCTCCTGTCAAAGCGGTCTGTCCCGGCGTTTAAGACAAGCGAGCTGACGCCCCGCCCCAGAAACGCGGAAGCTGTGGCCCGCTGGGCCTTTGGACACGGTTATACCGATAACGAGACCGCGGCCGCAAGAGACCCGGATTTTATTCTCGGAGAGTTGGCAGGGCTGTTGGACACACCGGATTATGATTTTTGGCGCAACACCCGGAACAGTCTGGACAGCGTTGTCATTGACGCGCTAGAGGCCGCCGGGGCTGGACATCGGCTGAGAATTGACCTTGACCGAAAAAAATGGATTTTTGAAGTTATTACAGGCCGTGAACTGCCGATTGTGTTGTCGGAGGATAACCGGAATGCCTATGACACGGAATACAATGCGGATATACTGGACATGGCGACCGCCGGGTGGTATGAGTACACGCCGGAGGAAGCCGGAACGGAAGAAATCCCGGCGGAATCCGAATGGCGGTACATGGAAACTGACGACCCTCAATCAGGCCGATACCGCTTTGAAAAGATACTTTCCGGCACTGACGAATCAGAAGCGAAACAAGACCTTGCGAAAAGCCGGGCGGTTGATACGGTACAGGCAAAGATGAAGAAATACAAATACGGCACTGATTACAACCTGGGCGACATTGTAACAGCTCAGTACAAGCGGGCCGGGTTTGCGCTTGCCCGCCGGTGCAGGATCACTGGCGTTAACATTTGGTGCGGCCGAAACGACAGCGGCGAGGAGCCTATTATGGAGGATTTGGAAAATGGCAATACAATATGATTTTATGAATACCGTCTCTTACGCGGCGGCAGATGTAAACAGCATTCGGGCCACGCTATCAACGAAAGGCGTCCTGCCCGACAGCGTGAATTCCTGCAAGGTTGTTGCAGGAAGCGCGTCCGGCAAGATCAAGATTTCGCCGGGGACAGCTTTTTTTGATGATGGCACACGAATTACCGTTGACAGCGCGGGGGTTGAGCTGACCTATTCCGCGTCTGCAAAAAACTATGTCTATCTTTTCAATAACAAAACGGCCAACAAGTGCGAGGCAAAAGCCGCCGCTGTCTCACCTTCCGGTGATTATGTAATGCTGGCCGAGGTGTCCAGTGCCGGTGTAATTACAGATAGGCGGGAGTACGCGAAATGCAGAATCCCATCCTTTGACAGCCCGTGGGGCAAGGTATGGATGACAACGATAGACAAGAGAGCGCCAACCGCCGGAGCAACTTATTCCGTCCCTTTGCCCGGCGAAAATTACAACTTTTTTACGTTTATGTCGGTTTCGGCGAGCGATCCGGGTTTTATGGGCTGGTACAACGCCATTTCCGGTGAATGCTTTGGGGTTATGGTCCACAATTACGTGGCCGCCGATCACATACTGATGCCGAGCACGATTTCCGGCTTTGATCAAATCCGGCTTGATCCGGCTAAATCCGGCCAAAATTTACAGATCACGCTGACAAGCAAGTGCGGGTTTGACAGGAGCGTGCAGTTTATGGTTGTCGCCGCACAATAGGAGGGCCTTATGATTACAAAAAATATAACTGTAAAAGCGGGCTTGCCGTTTACCCGGTTTGAGATGTCACCGCTGGTCTGCGGAGATGTGTCTGCGTATCGTATTGTATATCAAACAAATCACGACTTGACAAACGCCACATTTAAAGTAACCGCGATTCTGCCGGACGGCTCTTGCGTTGTGGATTCCGGCGAGACCGACGGGAAAACTGCCTCTTATGTCGTGGCAAATAATATGTACAGCATTCCAGGTTATGTTAAACTGCGGCTTACGGTATCGGACAGCACAAGCGTATTGACGGAAAATGAAATCGTCTGTACGGCGCTGAGCGGAAACCCGGAAGATGGGGTTGATGGTGATGACCGCCTGCCGATCCTGTCTGAAAAAATCCAGCAGGCCGATAAAGCCGCACAAGATGCAAATGCCGCTCTTGGCAATGCAAATAACGCAATCGAGCAAGCGGAGCTCCTAGTCAAAAATGAGGCCGGCACTACGGCGACTACAGGGCTGTATACTTGCGCGGATACATTACCTCCAGCTGGGTCGGCATGGACAACCGGGTCGGACAGTTATGGCACATATGCCTGCGTGGATTTTGGGGAACTTATGGAGATTGATGGAAGTTGGGATTCCGACCAACCAAGGTTTGGGCGCGGGTATTTATGCGCGAGTGACGGCAGCTTGTACAGAATCATGCGCGAAGCCCGGCCTACACCCGGCTCATGGATTGAGGATTATCACGACTATCTGCGTATTTATGATGGTTATACGCCTAAGAGTACCGCGGAACACGTAACCTGTGCGGTTATGTCCGTATACAACGGAGGCATACCGGCATACAACGATCTTGTAAGCTGGGTCAGGGATACGCTTACCAAGACCAACACGGTTTCCTATTATCCAACCGGTGACTATCATCCGGCCACAAAAAAGTATGTGGATGATGCGGTGGCTGGTGCTGAGCCGGAGTATATTGACGCAGGAGGCATTGAGCAGATTTTAACCGGCAATGTACTGG
>CBCTHE010000036.1:0-18821 GCA_965146665.1 uncultured Ructibacterium sp. | reverse complement strand
ATATAATTGCTGTAATGGATAGGTGGGAGCAATCCTGTTTGTCCAGCAAACTCCCTTTCTGTGCGAGGCGGCCTCCGGGCCGCCTTTTGTGTTGGATAAGACAGGTTCCGGCGTGCCTCTTTGCGATGCGTACCATGCCGGAGCCGCATTTTATTTTGGATTACAAGGGACAGAACATCACATAATTGACGCGGGGCGGGGCGGCGTGATGTAACCGAAAAGTGAGGTGATTAAGCATGGCAAGGCCAAAGAAAATATCAGATAACATTGTCAGAAAACTCGAGTATGCTTTTAGCAAAGGGTTAAATATCACGGAAGCCTGTAACCATGCCGAAATTACACGTGATACATACTACCGATGGATTGATGAAATTGAGGGGTTTTCTGACAAAATGGAGCGGGCGCAGACTAATCTCCAGCGCAGAGCAAAAATCAATCTTGCGGATGCCATTGAGGGAGGAAACTTAGAGGAATCTAAGTATTATCTGGAACGCAAATGCAAGGATGAGTTTTCTGCCAAACAAGAAATAGGTATCAGCGGAAGTATCAAACATGAGAACCCTTTTGCAGGGCTGACAACTGATGAGCTTAAGAAGATGATCGGGGATGGATAGGGCGCAAATTATAAAATATGCCAAAATGGAACTTGCGCGGCGCGAGTTCTTTTCCTTTTGCTGTCTTACCGCGCCGGACTTCTATAAGCCAGACCGTGCATACCTGCGGCAGATCTGTGATGTGATGCAGGATTTCTATGACAGCGACAGCAAAGTATTGATTATCAACGCGCCGCCGCGGCACGGGAAAAGCCGCACTGCGTCGCTGTTTGTCGAGTGGGTTCTGGGCCGGGATCATGAAGCTAAGATCATGACGGGATCGTACAATGAAACGCTGTCCACAATGTTCTCTAAAAATGTGAGAAACTCTATTACGGAGGCGAAGGCAGACGCCGATAAAATTGTATACAGTGATATTTTCCCAGATACTCGGATCAAGTACGGAGACGCGGCCATGAATCTTTGGTCTTTGGAGGGTGGGTATAACAACTATCTGGCAACCTCCCCGACTGGTACGGCAACGGGGTTCGGCGCAAGCCTGCTCATCATTGACGACCTAATCAAAAACGCGGAGGAAGCATACAACGAGACCACGCTGGATAAGCATTGGAGCTGGTTTACAGATACCATGCTTTCCCGCCTGGAAGAGGGCGGGAAAATCATTATCATTATGACCCGCTGGGCCAGCGGCGATTTGGCGGGACGGGCAATAGAGCATTTTGGCTCTGAGGGCTGGGATATGCGGGTGGTTACATATAAGGCTGTGCAGGATAACGGGGAAATGCTTTGCCCGGAAATCCTGTCAAGAGAGACGTATACCATGAAAGCAAAGGCAATGGGGGCGGATATTGCAAGCGCAAACTACCAGCAGGAGCCGATTGACCAAAAGGGACGGCTGTATACGAGTTTTAAAACCTATGAGACCCTTCCGGCGGACAGCGGCGGCCACAGTCTGTTTACGGCGGTGAGGTCTTACTGTGATACGGCGGACGAGGGAAGCGACTACCTGTGCAATATCATCTATGGCGAGTACAGCAAAGAGGCCTATGTGCTGGACGTGTATTACACCAAAGAGCCAATGGAGACAACGGAGCCGGAGGTGGCCCGGCGGCTGTATGAGCATGGCGTCAATGCGGCCGACATAGAGAGCAACAACGGCGGCCGCGGCTTTGCCCGGAACATTGAGCGTGAACTGACTGCGTTTGGCACAAACCGGACAAAGGTTCGGTGGTTCCACCAGAGCAAAAATAAGACAGCAAGAATCCTGTCAAACAGTACATGGGTAATGAATCATATCTATTTTCCGGTAAACTGGCGGGATAAATGGCCGGAGTATTATGACGCCATGACAAGATACCAGAAAGAGGGCAAAAACAAGCACGACGACGCCCCGGACGCAACCACGGGAATAGCAGAGAAGATGCTTGCCCATAAAAACAAAGTAACAGTATTGAGGTGATGGACATGGAAATCGAAGTGGTGAAAGAGGTCATAAAGAAATATCTTCCCGGACATCAGGAATTTATACGGCGGGCGTCGGAGGCAGAGCGGTACTATCGTTCGGACAACGACATCCTCCGCGCGGAGAGAGAAAAAGACGGTGTTGAGGAAGCGGTCAGGAAAGCGGATAACCGGATAGCAAGCGGGTTTTACCCTCTGCTTGTAGATCAGAAAACCGCATATGTTTTCACGGCGCCTCCATTGTTCGACGTAGGGGATGATAGGGCCAACAAAAAGGTGGACGAAGTGCTGGGTGACCAGTTCGCGCTGAACTGTGCGAAGCTTTGCGTCAATGCCTCCAACGCCGGAGTGGGCTGGATCTATTACTGGCTGGACCCAGCGGGCGGGTTCCGGTACGCGGTTTTGGATCCAAGTCAGGTAATTCCTGTGTGGGATAATGCGGTGGATTCCAGCTTGACCGCTGTTATGCGCGTTTATGACCAACTGAACGACAACGGCCGGACGGAGCGCATTTATGAGTATCATACCCCAGAGACCATTAGTATCTGCCGTGGGATTGGCGAGGATTTGGATACCATTGAGCCATACCGGGCCTACCGGCTGTTTGATGCTGACGCGCAGGCGATACAAGAGGTCAGCGAGATCAAAAATCCGTTTGGGCGGATTACATTTATACCGTTTTACAACAATTTGACCCATACAGGAGATCTTAAAAAGGTCAAGGCGTACATTGATTCCTATGACAAGGTATACTCCGGGTTTGTCAATGATCTGGAGGACATACAGGAGATCATCTTTATTCTGTCAGGGTATGAGGGCGAGGATCTGGGCGAGTTTCTGACAAATCTGAAGCAGTACAAGGTTATCAATCTGGAGAGCGACGAGACCGGCAAGGGCGGACTGAGTACCCTCAGCATCGAAATACCGGTTGAGGCCCGGAAGGAGCTTCTGACCATCGCGCGGAGCTCAATTTTTGAGCAGGGCATGGGGATAGACCCTGACCCGCAGAACTTTGGCAATTCTTCCGGTACGGCGCTGGAGTATCTGTATTCCCTTCTGGAACAAAAGGCGGGGATGCTGGAGATACAGTTTAAGCCGGGGTTTGCGGCATTGGTATGCGCCATATGCGGGCACCTTGGAATCCCGTGCAAAAAAGTGATCCAGACCTGGACCCGCACAAAGGTCAGGAGCGAGACAGCGCTGTGCGACATTGCCGATAAATCGGTTGGAGTGATTTCAAGGCGGACCATTGTGGCCAATCATCCCTGGGTTGAGGACCCGGACAAGGAACTCGCCCAAATAGAACAGGAGACCGCCGCCGAACTGGAAAAGGGCGATGTGTATACCGGGTCATTTGATACAGACAAAGGAAATGCCGGAGGTGCGGGTGATGTAAATGCGAAACGCTGATTACTGGAAAGAGCGGATGCGGATTCTGGAGGAGGCGCGGAATGCTTCCAACGGCAAGCTGGCGGCCCGGCTGGAGCGTGAGTTTGACGGGGCCATGCGGGAGATAGAGGATAAGATTTCCGGCTGGTACCGGCGGCTCGCCAAAAACAACGAGGTTGCGCTTTCCGAGGCAAAGCGGCTGTTAAAGGCCGGAGAACTAAAAGAGTTCCGCTGGACGGTCGAGGAATACATCCGTCACGGCGAGGAAAACGGCCTCCGCAGAAACTGGGCAAAGGAGCTGGAGAATGCCAGCGCGCGGGTACATATTAACCGGCTGGATGCCTTGAAGATAGATCTTCGCGGCGTCATTGAGCGGCTGGGCGGCAGTCAGGAAAAGCAGACAAAAGCGCATCTGGCAGATCAATACGCGGACACAGTATACCGAACCATGTTTGAGATACAAAAAGGCGTTGGGGTATACTGGGACACGGCAAAGGTCAGTGAAAAGCAAATCGAAACCGTGCTCTCTAAGCCGTGGACGGCGGACAGGCGTACCTTCTCAGACAGGATTTGGCTTGACAAGGACGGCTTGCTGGACGAGGTATATAAACAGCTTGCCCGGAATGTGATGCTCGGAAGAGGGCCGGATGCGTCTATCAAGGCCATTGCCAAACGGTTTGACGCCTCCAAATACAACGCGGGGCGGCTGGTGATGACGGAGAGCGCCTATGTGTCTGCGGAGGCAGACGGGCATGTGTATCAGGAGCTGGGTGTGGAGCGGTTTGAGGTTGACGCGGCGCTTGACGGCACCACGTGCGGGGTATGCGGGGACATGGACGGGCGGCATTTTCCGCGCTCCGAGTATCAGCCTGGGCTTAACGCGCCGCCGTTTCATCCGAACTGCCGGTGCACCACTGTACCGTATATTGACGATGATATCCAACGTGAGCTCGACGCAAAGGCAGGCCGGGCCGCAAGAAACCCGGAGACGGCCAAAACCGAGATTGTGGATGATATGACTTATGCGGATTGGAAGGCCAAATATGTTGACGCGCCGAAGATTAAAGCGTATAATAAAGTCAAGGAATTAGCGCAAGCCCAGATCCATGCCGATTATGCCATTAAGCTTAATAAAGGCCAGCAGGATAAGCACATTCCAGGCACCAACAACTATGAGGAAGGCCGGAGCATTCTTACGGCTGATCCGCTGGAACTGATTCGTTTATATGCCGGGAAAGGACATTTCTTTCAAAAACGTAACGGAGAATGGAATGGCCGGACATGGTTTGAGCACAGCGGTGTAATAGGAATCTATAAAACGCCCAATGGCGTATCTGTTGAAACAACAAAGGGTGTAATGCACTATTCCAAAAAGAATGGAATACATATAGTGCCATCAAAGCCGGAAGGAGAGTGGAAATAATGCGGGTAAATGAATTTTTGAGTAAGTCAAATTATATAAATGCGGATTATATAAACAAAGAAGTGAAAATTGTGTGTACTGACGGCGAGATAATCTTTGGCCGGATATTCAATTATGTATCAGCATTAGACAACGAGCCGGACGGTGAAGCGATTGACATATGGCCAACACGACACCCAGATATGAATGAAGGGCCTACGGAGATAGAAACCGCTGAAATAGCTGACATAGAGCTTACCCAGGAGGCTGACAATGGATAATTTCAGGATAATCTATAAGATACTGAAAGCGTTGGAAACAGCAATGGATTATGACGAGTTTGACATGAACCGGATATCCGCAGAAGCGCTCACCATCTCGCAGAAACGCTGGGACGCCGCAGTGTGAGATATATCGGTGAAAATGCAACTGTAAATATCAATCCGGACACGGGTGTGATTGCAACTGTGTGGAAAACCGGCACGGCGGCGAAAAAGAAATACAGGAAAGGAGGCGCGGACGGTGAATCGGGAACAAATTGATCTATTGCAGAGGCTGGGGATCGCATATGAGGAAAATTTATCAGAAGATAAACTGGCAGAAATTGAGGAAAAGGTAGGAGATCACTTGGCCTTGCATTGCTTGGATGTGGATTATCGGCCAAACGAGGAAGGGAAACTGTGTGAGAGTATACTGGATGCGATAGACCGGTTATAGACCGCTTGCCGTAATGGTGAGCGGTGTTTTTATGCAAAAAATGAGACGCTGTGCGTGATGCACGGCGTTTTTTCATGCTCAAAATTCGCCCCGGGCATGGCGTTAAACTGCGCCCGGCACAGCGCGGGCGTTGCCGCGGAAAAAACACGAAGGTGCAAGGAGGACATATGACAAGAGAGTTTTTGGCGGGACTGAACATTGAGGAAGGCCTGATTGACAAGATTATGGCTGAACACGGAAAAGCGGTGCAAAAATACAAAGACGCCGCAGAGACGGACGCGGAGACAGTTAAGAATCTGCAGGGCCAGCTCAATACCGCGAATGATAAGATTGCGGAATTTG
Source organism: uncultured Ructibacterium sp. (assembly GCA_965146665.1). Classification (GTDB taxonomy): domain Bacteria; phylum Bacillota; class Clostridia; order Monoglobales; family Monoglobaceae; genus Ructibacterium. The sequence continues at coordinate 12,956 of CBCTHE010000036.1, read as the reverse complement.
AGAATATGGACATGGAACAGATCAGGCAAGAGGCCGGAGAATGGAAGCAGAAAGCCAGGCTGGCGGAAGAGAAATCTAAAGCGGAGATTGAGACACTGAAAAAGACAATGGCTGTCAAGCTGGCTTTGGGTGACAAAGCGCATGATCCGGAGCTGGCGGCTGGGCTGTTTGACATGGACCGGGTAAAGCTGGGAGATGACGGCACAGTCACAGGCGTGAACGAACAGCTGGAGGAGCTGCGGAAGTCCAAGGCGTTCCTGTTTAAGACCGGGAATACCGTAACGGACTACAACCCGCAAAACGGGAGCCCAGCAGAAGACAATCCGTGGACAAAAGAACACTTCAATCTGACAGAACAGGGAAAAATCTACAAGGAAGATCCGGCGCGCGCCAAGGCCATGATGGACGCGGCGGGGGTATCAAATTAAGAAAGGATGATTTAAATTATGGCAGGAACGACTTTATCAGATGTAATTGTACCGGAGTTATTTAACCCTTATGTAATCAGCAGAACAATGGAGCTTTCTGCGCTGGTGCAGAGCGGGATTGTGGCCAACGACGCGGCTTTTAATGCGCTTGCCAGCCAGGCGGCACCGACGGTGAATATGCCGTTCTTTGAGGATTTGACCGGAGAATCCGAGCAGATTATAGAGAGCACGGATTTGACGGATGACAAAATCGAATCCAGCAAGGATGTGGCGGTTATCCTCCGGAGAGCAAAAATGTGGAGCGCAACAGACCTTTCGGCGGCAATGGCGGGGAGCGACCCAATGGCGGCCATTGCATCCCTTGTTGCAGGCTTTTGGTCCAGAGATATGCAGAAGGAGCTGATTGCGGTTCTGAAGGGTATTTTTGGCACAGTACCGGCTGGGTCGGAAGGCACGCCGCCTGCGGAGACACGGCTGTCCAGCAATATTCTGGATATTTCGGGCGCAAGCGGCACGGCATCAAAGTGGTCAGGTTCTGCGTTCATTGACGCCCAGCAGCTTCTGGGCGATGCGAAGGCACAGCTTACTGCTGTTGTTATGCACAGCGCGGTTGAAGCGGCCCTGCGGAAACAGGATCTGATCGAAACACAGACGCCGTCCAACGCGCTCCCGTTCAGCACCTATATGGGAAAACGTGTCATAGTTGACGACGGCTGTCCGTATACCGGTTCCGGCGCAAATATGATCTTTTCCACATATCTGTTTGGCAACGGGGCGGTCGCCCTGGGCAACGGCAGTCCGGTTGGCTTTGTTGCCACAGAAACGGACCGGGCAAAGCGCAAAGGTTCCGGCGTCGACTACTTAATCAACCGGAAAACCTATATCCTTCACCCGCGCGGCATTTCCTGGACTTCTGCGAGCGTGGCCAAAAGCGAAGGCCCGAGCCGCGCAGAGGTTGCGGCGGCCGCGAACTGGAAGCCGGTCTATGAGCCGAAGCAGATCCGGATTGTGGAGTTTAAACACAAGATTTAGGAGGCGGCGGAAATGTCGGTCTTGTCAAACGAATGCATCAGAAAATTGGAGGCAATGGGGATCACGGGCGCGGATCCCCTTGCCCTTGATTATTTGGCGGAGGATATACGGAATGAAATGCGTATCTACTGTCACCGTGACGATATACCCGAGCTGCTTGAAAAACTGATTCCGGACAATGTGTGCGGGCGGTATATTCAAGACCGGCTTGGTGACGGGACGCTGGAGGCGGCGGGAGAGCGGGTGAACGCCCCGGTGCGGAAATCCGTAACTGTAGGGGATGTGAGCGTTGATTTTGCTGTCGGTGACGGCCAGCAGACGGCCCAGCAGTATTTCTCGAGCCTTGCCGGACAGATGAGCGCCCGGGGAAGGGAGCTGTGGAAATGTTTCAGAAAGATCAAATGGAAATAGTCCGCCTGGCCATTGAGCAGACCTACACCGACAGGATGACAGTGACGGTCATGGAAAAGACAATGAATCAAGAAACGGGGGAGACGCAGTTCAAACCGGTTGAGGTATCGAAGGATGTTCCGTGCCGTCTTTCGTTCGGCACAAAAAGCAGTGCAGCGCCAGCCGGAGAAATCCCGGCGTATACGGTGAGCCAGCCGGTCAAGCTGTTTGTATCGCCGGATATTGCAATACCTCCCGGATCGTCCGTTTCCGTCACAAGATGCGGGGTCACAAAAAAATACCGGCAATCCGGCGAGCCCGCCCTCTATCCGACCCATCAGGAGATTATACTGGAGCTTGACGAGGCGTATGCGTAATGGAATTTGAGATTCATTCAAGAAAATTTCAGCAGAAGCTGAGAGAGCTCGGGAGCTCCGGCTGTGACGAAATTGCTCAAAACGCCCTCAACGACACAGTGAAGAGGGCGCTTAGGATGGTCAGGAACAGGACGCCTGTTGGTGTAAAACCGAAAATTGACGGCCCAAAGACAGAAAAAGTAAAGAGTGCGCGGGGGAAAATGCGGTCATTTCTGACAAAAGACGGGGCCATGCTGAAACAATACTGGAGTGGGTATAAGGGCGGAACCCTGCGAAAAGGATGGTCTGCAAATCCGGCAGTAAAGAGGGGCACAGAGTGGAGGGCCGCCATATATAACCCGCTGGAATATGCCGCATATGTAGAACACGGGCACAGACAGACGCCCGGACGGTATGTGCCTGCCATAGGCAAGCGCCTGAAACGTTCGTGGGTTCCCGGGCAACATATGCTGAGAGACAGCTTGACCGGCATAGAAAGCAAGTTTGGAGAGATCGTCAGGAAATCCATGCGGGAAACCATAAAGGAGCGGTTTGAATGATACATAAGGTTAAAAACGCGGTGACGCGCCGGCTGCATGAGGCCTTTGGAACGGGCTGCGAGATCTACTCCGAGGAAGTGGAGCAGAAGGCGGCGGAACCGTTTGTATTTGTTGAATTTTTCCCTGCGGCCTTTGAGCTGGAGAGTGAAATGCTGGAAAAACAGACCATAGGCGTCCGTCTCATCTATGTTCCAAAGAAGTACAGTCAGGACGTTATGCTTGACGCGGTAAGGCGGATCAAGGGAGCGTTTTTGTACAGGCCGCTGGAAATCGACGGCAGGGCGGTACAGACCTACCGGGTGGAATGCGATATTTCAAGCGATGACTGCCTTGTTTGCACCATGTCCTATACGGTGTATGTGGATCCCGGAATTATGGATGAGTCAGAATTTGAAGATATGCGGGACATGGAATTGAATTTGTAAAGGAGTGATAGATATGGGATTGCCTGAAATCCTGATTGAGTTTAAGGCGGCGGCCAGTACCGCCGTGACAAGAAGCGGAAACGGAATTGCCGCGCTGATCCTGCGGGACGGCAGCAACGCGGCTGTGTCATACAGCTATACAAAACTTGCGGATATTGTGCAGAGCCATTGGACGGCGGCGAATCACGACATCCTGCGCAAGACCTTTCTGGGCGGCCCGGCGCGTGTGCTGGTTGAGCGGATCGGCGCGGATGATGCCTATGATGCGGCGCTGGCCCGCCTGAAACACAAGAAATGGAATTACCTTGCCATACCGGACTTGGCAGAGGACGGAGCGAGCGCCATTGCGGACTGGATCATAGCCCAGAGAGCTGACAAAAAGACGTTTAAAGCGGTTTTGCCCGGATATGCGGCAAACAATGAGGGAATTATCAACTTTGCCACAGAGGGCATCAAAGAGGGCACAAAGACATATGCGGCGGCCCAGTACTGCGCGAGGATTGCAGGGATTCTGGCCGGGACGCCTCTTGACGCCAGCTGTACCTATGCGGTTCTGCCGGAGGTGACCTCGATTACAGAGAGCGCAGACCCGGACAAGGATATTGACGACGGCAAGCTGATCCTGATTGACGACGGTGCGCATATCAAAATCGGACGGGGTGTGAATTCTCTGACCACCCTGACCGGCGGCAAAACTGCGGATATGCAGAAAATCAAGATTGTGGACGGCATGGACCTCATGCGGGACGACATCAGGGCGGCCTTTGAGGACAACTACATTGGCATTGCCAACAGTTATGACAACAAACAGCTGTTTGTCAACGCGGTCAATGTGTATCTGGCGGGGTTGGTGCGTGACGGTGTGCTTTATGACGCCTATGACAACAGCGCGTACATTGATATCGCGGCCCAGCGGGCGTGGCTGGAGAGCAAGGACCCGGCCTGGGCGGACAAGGATGACAATGAGGTCAAAGAGGCAAATACCGGTAGCTATGTGTTTGCCGGATGCGGCGTTAAATTTCAGGACGCGATTGAGGATCTGCGGTTCTCAATCGTGATGTAAAGGAGGTCTGAAACATGAGAAAGCCAACAGCGCCCCGGATTATATCCGGGACACACGGGTATCTGTACTGGGACAACGAGATTGTATTTGAGGTATCGTCGGCGAGTGCGAAAATTGTTCCCAGCCGGGAGGATGTCACGTTTTCCGGCGATATGTGGAACGATACCAAACTCATGAAGCTGTCCGGGGAATTCACCATCAAGGTGCGCAAGGTATTTTCGCGGGCAAAGAATCTGGCGGAGGACTTCTGCCGGGGAAGAGACCCCCGCTCTGAGCTTATTTTGAAGCTGGACGATCCAGATTCCTACGGAGCGGAGCGGGTGGCGCTGCATAACTGCTGGTTCAACGATCTGCCGCTTGCTGGATTTGACAACGGCGCAATCGTGGAGGACGAGTTTTCCGGCGGGTTTAATACGTTTGATTTTCTGGATTCTATCGCAAAATAGGAAGGATGATGAAAAATGGAGAAGAAAGAAAAGCAGGAAAAGCTGACGCTGGCCGAGCTGATTGACCAAAAGGAAAAGGTACTGGCAAGAAAAAATCAGACCAGCGAGCTATACATTAAGGGGCTGGGCGGCACGGTAACAGTGCAGGCTCCGGCTCCGTCTCTGCTTGCGGATGTATTTAAAATGCAGGACGGCGAAGGGGATAAGTATTTGGTTTTCCACTCTGTGACTGAACCGTGCCTTAAGGACGGCGGGGTGATGGAGGCCTACGGCGCGTCGGATCCGCTGGAGCTTATGGATAAGCTGTTTATGCCGGGCGAAATTACCATGATTGCCGCAGAATGCATGAAGCTTGCAGGCTACGGCGCAGGGAGCGTGACAAAGGCAGAACAGGCGGAAAAGGTAAAAAACTGATATTGGGCGACGATGAGCTCTATACTCTGGCGTACTATCTCCAGAAAGGGATCACGCCGGAGTATATCTTATCGCTGCCGCCGCTTAACAGGACATTCTACACGGCGGCTATGCTGGCCGCGACGGAGGGCATGACGGATGATACGGATTTATCTATCAATCAATAACGGGGCGGAGGTCATGGAACTGCCGGTGATACCAAGTGAGTACAATGTGACAAAGCCCCAGCAGGATGAGACCTTTGAGACCATCACCGGGGAGGAACTGGCGTTTTTGGACGCGCCGGGGCTTAAAACCATTGGCTGGTCCTCATTTTTTCCCTGCCGGGATTATCCGTATCTGCGGTGCGCCCGGCTTGCGGATGTATGGCAGTATGGATATAAGCTGGACACATGGATCGCGCAGAAATATCCGATCCGGCTGATTATCTCCGGTACGCCCATCAATATGGCGGTTAAGGTGACGCAGTTTGACTACCGCCAGGGGACCAGCGGAGACATCGAATATGACGTTGAATTCAAGGAATTTCCACTTGTGGACACGGAAACGGAGGCACTGACAATGGCGCAGTATGACGAGCTGAAAGGCATGATTGACGAGCTGTCCCTCAAGGTTGACGCCCTGGGCGGCGGCCATGTGATAAACAGCGTGGAGGACGCGGAGATCTACTATCAGGAGACGCTTAGGATGCTTCTTGACAAAAACTATCTGACAGGGAGTGACGGCGGCCTTGACCTGACGGAGGACATGGCGCGGATTTTGACCATCGTGAACCGCTCCGGCGGATTCCACACGGGGATGATTTACAACTACAACGACAGCAATATCCCGGCGGCGTACCGGGAGAGCCTTGGCTGGTACATCACAAACGGGTATTTACAGGGTGATGAGACCGGAGAGCTGGGGCTGACAGAGGATATGCTCCGGATTTTGAAGGTATTTTATGATGTTTTGACGGCCAAAAATGTAATATAGCCTTGCTATTTGGTAGAAATTGTGATACGATTCCGATATATGAGTAATTATGGAGGGGTTATGTTATGAAAAAGCAGTGGATAATCGGTTTGGCTGTGATTGTTTTTTGTGTGGCAGTGATTGCAGTGGGGCTGGGTGATTCCGGTAATACATTTGTTGGAAGCGTTATTAGGGATGTATTGGAGCTGGACGCAGCGCCTGCTGCAACGGCGAAGCCGTCAGCCAAGCCAACGGCCACGGCGACGCCCGAAAAGAACAAAATTAGCGGGTGCGTTGTGACGATTGAAGACGCGCGCTTGGCGGCAGGATATGACGAAGAACCCATTCTGATTGTAGCGTATACGTTCGCAAACACCAGCAACGAGCTAAAAAGTTTTGGTTATACCGTTTCTGCACAAGTGTTTCAGGACGGAGTTGAATGCGGAACGGGGTTTCCGAAACGCGGAGAAATAAGTGATGCGTGGGGGAACACTTCGGAGGTAAAGCCAAATGCTACAGTTACGGTAGAGCGGGCATACGAGCTCAAAAATTTAAGCTCTTCGGTTTCTGTTGAGCAGAGGCCGTGGGTATCCTCTGACGCGGAACCATCCGCGGCAAAGACTTTCGCGCTCGACCAGTTACAATCTTGACGCGGGGATTCTATAGATATCTGATATAATGCGGTGTGATTACAGAAAAAGAGTTCAGCAAAAAGAAAAAGCAGCTGCTGGGCCAATAGTTAGAGAGCGTCCTTCGGGGCGCTTTCGTTTTGCATAAAAATTCTAAAATATTTCCCCGAACCTCTTGACGCGTGTTATAATACGTGGTATAATATGTATTGTAAGGGGGAGAACAAATGAAAAGTTATTCTTCAAGGGAAGTTCTTAAAATACTAAAAGCGGACGGATGGTTTGAAGTGGCTTGTGACGGAGATCATCACCAGTTCAAACCATCCGAGCAAAAAGGGAAAGGTCACAGTCACACATCCCAAAGACCACATACCAATAGGAACGCTGAAAAGTATTGAAAGACAGGCGGGTGTAAAGTTTTAAACCCGCCTCCCCCTTCCTTGCAAAATCAAAGGAGGTTTTAGAATGAAGGACAGGTATGTATTTCCGGCGGTATTTTATTATGCGGAAGATGGAATCTCCATTGAGTTTCCTGATCTGCCGGGATGTCTGCCGTGTGCTGATACGACAGACGAGGCAGTGAAAAACGCAAAAGAGGCTTTGGGCGTCCACTTGTACGGCATGGAAAAAGACGGTGAGGAGATCCCGGAGGCGTCAGACATTAAAAATATCAAAGTGGAGGACGGCGGTATACTGATGCTGGTTGAGGTATTTATGCCGCTTGTCAGAGACAGGATCAACAACAAATATGTCAAGAAAACGCTGACCATCCCGTACTGGTTAAATGCGGAAGCAGAGAATCAAGGCGTCAACTTTTCTGGTGTATTGCAGGACGCCTTAAAAGAGTATCTGCATCTGAGCAATCGGTAATTCAATTCTCCCCACGCCTCTGCGCGATGGGCGTGGATTGAAATGCATAAACCCATTGACAAAAACACCTATAAACTGATACAATAAAAGCCAGCCAATGAATGACTGGCGGTTATTCTGACTCCCCTTGCAGGGAGGTGGTATTATGGAATACATGGTTATGATGTTATACATAATCCTGCTGACCATAATTGTCCTTAAAAAGAAATAACCGCCCATAAGCGGACGGCATTCCCACAAGCATTAAGTTTAGCGGAATGACCGGTGCGAACAGCCATTCATTGGCTTTATTATAAGCTAAAATTGTAAAATTGTCAAGGAAAAATGAGGAGAAAACAACGGAAAGGCACCCGATGGGGTGTCTTTTTTGTTTGCAGAATCAGGAGGTGATGCAATGGCGGTACATACCTACAGCATAGCAAAGCACGGCGGGCAGACCATAGGCGGGACGCGGTTTACGGCAAAGGATTTCCAGTGCAAAAACGGCAATGACACTGTGCTTGCGGACACCAACCTTGCGGTTTTGCTTGCCGCCATAGAGCGGCATTTTGGAGCAAAGGTGACCATAACATCCGCGTACCGCGACCCGGCCTACAACGCGTCTGTGGGCGGTGCGTCCGGCTCCTATCACGTAAAAGGGCAGGCCGCCGACATTACCGTGACCGGTATTGGCCTTTATGAGATTGCACGGTATGCGGATTACAAGCTGGGCCAAAATGGCGGCGTGGGGTGCTATACCGGTTCGCGGTTTGTCCATGTGGACACCCGCGGCTATGCCTCCTATTGGGAGGACACCGGATGGAGAAACGCGCCGTACAGCGGGAATCCAGCAGATGATCCGCCCCTTGATCTGACCGTTGACAATGCGGCGGATATGCGGTATACGGATTTCCCGCGGTATGATTTGTCAGAGACGGCCATACAGGACATTGCGGCCATGATAACCGGAGAGCAGGGCGGTGAGGATATGACGGCCTGCCGTCAGGAGGCGTCGCAGCTTGCCAATCTCAACGAGGTAAGACGCGGGCGGTCCGCCACAGAGGCGTCCATTTTGCGCACCCTCCATGATGGCTGGTATGCGGAGACAAGCTGGGATCACGGCGTGACCCAGACGGCCGTTGACGCGGTGCGGTTTGTATTGATAGACGGAAAACGGGTACTGCCCCGGTATGTGACGGAGCATGACACCTTCCCGGGGGATGTCAAAGACGCCAAAAGCCGGAACGCATATATTACACACGAGACAAAGGTCAAAAATGTATATGGCGCGGATTACGTGTTTTACTGCTTTTTCGGTCAGAATCAGGACAAGGATATCGCGGGGTATTTTGAGAGCGACTACAACAAATACAAGGATGATGTGCCGTGGTCAGAGCTTGCGTCTGGGGTTGGTTTTGGCGATAAGATCACATACTTCACGAATACAAACGAGACCATACCGATTCATCCGTCCATCTTTCAGATGCCGGAAATAACGGCCCCGCAAAGCCCTGCGGTGTATATTGGGAACAGAAACATCACGGCGAGCATTGGGGAGATTACCATCTCCAGCGCGTGGAAGGAGCTGGCCGTCACGGCGGAGTTCGAGGCGGCTGACAGTGATGCCCGGTTTACGTCTTTGTATGTACCAAAACTGGGTGATATTGTGCGGGTGTTCACGCCGTCGGAGGTTTTCCGGGGCGTGATTATTGCACAGGACACAGACGAGCGGCACCGGACAGCATATACGGCGGCAGACGTTGGCTGGTATCTCAACAAAACAAAGGATACCTATCAATTTTCGGGTATGGATGCCGGGGAGGCAATCAGGAAGATATGCGGCGATTTGAGCATTCCCGTTGTTTTTCTGGATGAGGAATATATGGCAGGGGCCAGAATCAGCGGTGTTTACATAGAAAAATCGGTGTCGGAGGTGCTGTGGGACATCTTGGAGCAGGTGGGGGGCGCGTGGAACTTTGACTTTGTACCGTCCGGGGTTCGGATATACCGGATTGGACGGCACAGAGCTGAGCCGAAGTTTAGGGTATCGGAAAACACCGCGCTTCATGATTCCGCGGCATACCGGAGCTTTGGGGAAAAGTCTGGAAGCATCGAAGATATGCGAAACGCGGTCAAGGTAATATCCGACACGGAAGTGCTGGCGCAAGCCAGAAATGATGACAGCTATCAGGCATATGGTTTTTTACAGGAGATTGTCAGGATCAACCCGGACGAGGAGGATGCCGCATCGACGGCCGCGTCCAAGCTGTCAGAACTGAACCGTGAGAACTGGACTTACAGCTTTGAGATGCAGGAACAGCTGGACAGCTTTACCCGTGCCGGTGATGTTTTGCAGATTGAAGATATTCCGTATCTGGTGGACAGTGCGGTGCGAACCATCCGCCGCGGCCGGAGCAATACAAGCGTGGAGCTGATGCGGCTCAATACGGAGTAGAGGTGATGAAATGGCGGAAAGCATTGTAGCAAAGATGGTATTGGACGCCTCTGGGTTTGTGGCTGGCGCGGACGCCGCCGAAAAACGAATAAAAGGCGTAACTGGTGCGGCCAAGCCAGCGGCGGCTGGGCTAAAAAATACAGGCAGGGGTGCCCGGGAGGCAGGGGCCGGGCTGAACACGGCAAAAACCGCAGCAAGGCATGCGTCATCCGGTCTGTCCGGCGTTGAAAAGAGCGCATCAGGAGCGGGGAATGCGCTGGGCGGTCTCGGGAGAAAGCTGGCCGGACTGGTTTCCATTGCGGCGGCCGCCGCGGGCGTCAAGTCAATCCTTAATCTGTCCGATGAGATGGCGTCTATCAAGGCGCGGACAGATCTCATGAATGACGGCCTGCAAACCACGGGGGAATTGCAGGATGCAATATTCCAGAGCGCCCAGCGGGCGAGAGGCGAATATCAGGGTACGGCGGACGCTGTGGCAAAGATGGGCATTCTGGCAAAGGACGCCTTTAGTTCAAATGACGAAACGGTCGCGTTTATGGAGCAGGTCAACAAGCAGTTTGCCATTTCCGGCACTTCGGCGGAGGGAAGATCCGCGGCCATGCTCCAGCTGACTCAGGCAATGGGCTCCGGGACGCTCCGGGGCGAGGAACTGAACTCTGTACTGGAACAGGCCCCAACCATTGTCCAGACCATTGCGAAATCACTGGGCGTCTCAACCGGCGAACTGAGAAACATGGCGGCGGAGGGCAAGATCACGTCCAGCGTGGTCAAAAAATCCCTGCTTGCGGCCGCAGATGAGACCAACGAAAAGTTTGAATCCATGCCCATGACATTTGGCCAGACTGTGGCCAGCGCAAAAAACATTGCGGTTTATGGCAGTCAGGACATCATGCAGTCGATCAATGATGTAATAAACGGCAAGGACGGCGGCGACATCGAACAGTCAGTCCAGAAGATGACGGACAATTTTGAGGATTTGTTTAGGGGCGTGGAGCGGGGCGTAAAGCGTTCCGGCCCGGCGGTCAAACGGATGCTGAAAGCTGTGGCCGGTGAAGTGCCGCGGTTTACGGCTTCGATTGTCAAGAGCATGAGCGCAGGATTGAAGGATTTTACAAATGGCGGGATTGATATTGTGCTTGCCATTGGCGAAGGTATCGCAGACGAACTCCCCAGTCTAATTCCAGCCGTTACGGGAGGCATTGTAAATGTGATAAAAGGAGGGGTAAGAGCGCCTGAGATAATAAGTTGTGGCAAGGATATCGTGCTTGGGTTAGTTGAAGGCATTGGAAACAGCGCGGTGGAGCTCGGAGAAGGAGTTGTAAATCTGGTCAAAAATACAGTAAGTGACTTCAAGAATAATCCTGAAAAACTTAAATCTGCGGCCGAGTGGGGTGTAAGCATTGTTGGAGAAATCGTAACCGGAATAGGAAATTCGCTAAGCGATTTAGACAAAGCGGCAACAGCTGCGGCGACAACCTTTGCTGACGGCATATTTAAAACAAACTGGTTTGAAGTAGGTAAGCAGATTATGGACGGAATATGGAATGGAATAAAAAGCAACTTTAGCCTATCGGGAATTGTGGAAGGGGCCAAAGGGGCGCTATCGCTTGCAAGCCCGGTCATGCCAAACTCCCCATATAGAAAAGCGGCCAAAGAAATAAGAACAAGACTTGTAGATACGTTTGTGCCTTCCAGAGACAAGATGACAGTTGTTCAGCCGTCGGGATCTTCTGGCGGTGCGCGGGAAGTTGATGCAGAGTTCAAGCCCGGCCTTGCATCTGGGGGCAGAGTGACCGCCAGCGGCAGCGTAATGGTTGGCGAAAAAGGCCCGGAAATACTGAAGCTTCCCCGCGGGGCAAGTGTGACGCCGCTGGAGAAGGTGAGCCGGACAACAAACAAAAATACGATATATATAAACATTGACGCCAAGGACAGGACGGCGGGCGATGTTATGTCCGAGTTTATACCTAAGCTCAGGCTGGCCCTGAACAATATGTAGGAGGATGTATGAACGCAGAATATGAGATGGCAAAGTTGCTTCGCGAAATGATGTCAGGCAAGGACTACAGCCCGGCTGAGGGGGTTGTGGAGGAATTGCCGGAGATAAAGATCCGGCTGAATGAAAAAGTGGTTTTGGGGCGCGAGCTGATACGGAGTACGGTGGATCTGCTGGCCCGGGATTCGGAGGGCGGGTATATATGGCTTGGACGGCAGGTGTATCTGCTCCCCTGGACGCGGGACGGACAAATCCTGCGGTATGTTGTGATTGGAGGGGACGCGATATGACGGTACAGCCGAGATTTGACTTTGAGACCGGGGAATTTGTGACCGGCAGAAACGGAGCCGTCACGATGGCCTGCGGGCTGGAGGGGCTAAAAAACTGGATCAGCAAGGCGCTCCATACGCCGCGGGGTAGGTACAGGATCTATGGTGATTCCGGATATGGGAACCGGCTGGAGGAGCTTCTGGTGGGCAAGACGCTGCCGCGGGAATACGTCATCGCGGAGGCGGAGCGTCAGGTCAAGGAGACGCTGATGCAAAACCCGGAGATACAGGCTGTGGACAGCTTTGATCTGCGTCAGGACGGCGCACGGCTGGATATATCCTTCCGGGTCACGTCCATTTATGGGGGCGCGGAAATGCAAATGGAGCTGTAAGCGGCAGGGCTCCCACAAAGCGGAGCGCGGCAAAAAATAGGGCTCCCGGAAAATGGAGGCTTTAGCCGACATTTTTTGGGAAAGAGGAGCGGCAAGGAAGCAAAGTTTGCAGGCCGCGTAAAGCGCGGCAGGGATCCCGGAAAGCGGAGCGTGGTACGCGACGTTTTGTGGGAAAGAGGAGAGCCCGGCCTGAAAGTGAGTTTTGCCCACCGGGCAATAGGAACGGGGATGGCCGCGGCTCGACGACGTGGAGGTGAATTGGTATTGGATAAGACGGAGAGCGGGATTTTGGCGCGGC
>CBCTHE010000035.1:0-19456 GCA_965146665.1 uncultured Ructibacterium sp. | reverse complement strand
TGCATCTCATAGATATTCTCGATTTTGCAACCCTCGCCGAAGCTACACCGCTCGCTAAAGCTACACCACTCGCCGAAGCTACACCGCTCGCTAAAGCTACACCACTCGCCGAAGCTACACCACCTGCCAAAGCTACACCGCTCGCCGAAGCTACAGCACCTGCCGAAGCTACACCACCTGCCAAAGCTACACCGCTCGCCGAAGCTACACCGCTTGCCGAAGCTACACCACCTGCCAAAGCTACACCGCTCGCCGAAGCTACACCGCTTGCCGAAGATACAACACCCGCCGAAGATACAACACCCGCCGAAGATACAACGCTCGCCGAAGATACAACGCTCGCCGAAGATACAACGCTCGCCGAAGATACAACCCTTGCCGAAGTCTTTTACCTGAGTATAATCTCCAGTTGGACAAATCCGGTAACCATCCTCTATTGGCAGCCGGTCAAATTCCTCTTGCGTATATTTTTTCATCTCTCTTCTCCTCCATCCAGCGTATAAAACAGCTTAAAACACACTGCCGCCCACGCCGCCGCCACGATAATCCACCCGACCGGTATATCCCGGCTCTCTCCCATTATCACCAGCGCCCAGCCCGTCACTATGGAGATTACCCCCACGGCCAGCAGGGCTAGTTTTCTTTTCATTGGTTGGCCTCCTGTTTTGCAATGCCTAATTTTTTTAACTTCTGCTGCCGCCGCTCCAAATCGTCAATGTCGAGTTCCCACGCTTCATACGCGGTCGCAGTGTTGACCGTATACGGCCTGAACGCCCTTTGCCCCCGCTCCGTCATCAGCTTTTGCGCAATCCTTTTCATCTTGCCGATTGTGGTTTCTGATATACCACAAAACAGCTCCTTGATCTGCGCATTGCCGATCTCCGGGTTTTGATAGTAAATTCGGATCGCCGTTTCAATATCGGGGTTTGGTACTTTTACCATGTGTTACATCTCCCTTCTGTTTCTTGATTTCATTTAATTGTTGTGCTATACTCGCCCCCAAAGCTGCTTTATACTTTAAAGAGCAAAGAAGAGAGCGTTTCCGTTTTTATTTGCCTATTTTTATTTCCATCATTGCTCTTATCGGAGCATACCGAGAAGAAGTGGCTTGCATATTACAAGCAGCAGCGAAACTATGGAAATAATTAGAGGCACCCACCACAGCTTATCATAGTCCATCCCATTTCACCTCCTTATGCGGACATTGTAATATTTTGGTTAATGTGTTACAATCACATCGAAGGGAGGTGAGTATAATGGCTGATTTACATAAGCCCGGCACTGACAATCTTCCAAAGGGCAAATACAAAGAAGTTGGCAATCGAGGCGGAGAGGTAAGAAACCCGCGCGTTGTCGACATCGACCAAGGCGATAGACTTCCGCCTACTCAGGAAAGTGGCCGCAAATGGAAGAAGATTTAGCGCTGTGTAAGAGCCGTTATTTGCCGTAGCGGCTCTTAAATTTCAATCCTTTTACGCCAAAAACAAATTGACCTTCTCAGAATATCTATTTGGAACCATGATTCTACATAGTGTCGGCCATTTTCCGTATATCTGGTTATATAATGCTTCATACCCCCTTCACCTCCTGTCCGTTTGTGTGCATGTACTGCGCGTTATTGTTCGTTTTTCTTTACCCATTCCCAAAGTATTTGAAGGATTAGCGCATTTCGTGTAATACCCTTTTTCTTTGCAAAATTCTTCAAAAATGTTTGCAGATTATCTGGGGCCCTAACAGACATTATGCTTTGCATTTACATCACCTTTCTTTCTGATATCTATTTGACTTCTATATAATATATTATATTATTACATTTGTCAATACCTTTTTGATATCTTTTTGAATACTTGATAAAATATTTCTTTTTGATATAATTATGATATCTTTAAGAAAGGTCGTGTTATTATGTCGGTACAAGCAAATCCATACCCATTAAGGGTTGATAAATCTATTATGGATAAGTTTAAAGTTATTGCTAAAAATAATGGCCGCTCAGTAAATAAAGAAATTGAAGTTATACTACGTGATATTGTCAACAAGTATGAGCAGTCTAATGGAGTTATTTCTCTTCCAGACCATCCCACAAAAGAGTAATAACACACGCATTAAAACTAATTCCAATCCTATCCGCCTCTTGCTGTAGCTTCTCTTTCAACTCAGCAGGCAGGCGGATTGTTGTTTGTTCTCGTTCCACCCCATCTCACCTCCTGTCTGTTTGCGTGTATGTACTACGCTGATTTGCCGTTGTTTGGTCCGTTGGTTGATTCAAAGAGATATTTCATTGTGAATTGAGGAAATAAAAATCTTTGAATTTTTTCAACTTCAGGATATGTGAATGCCGTCCGCCCTCTAAGTTTGTTTGTTGCGGTTTTCTCGCTAAAACCCATAAATTCAGCAAATGATTTCACTGTCATGTCGGCGCGATCTAATTCGATTTTTAAATTAAGCAAAGTCATCACCTCTTTTCTACCCCGCGGGGTACCTACAATCACATTATATACCCTGTAACGCAGTTTGTCAATACTTTTTTTCGCTGTGGGGTAATTTTTTTCTTGACTTCTAAATAATGATGTTGTATACTGAGGTTAACGGAGGTGAATTGCATGAATTTTTTAGAAAAACTAGACTTTCTAATAAGCCGAAAAGGCATAAATAAGAATGTCCTGTCAATCGAAAGCGGAATCCCCTATACAACAATAGACGGGTTTTATAAAAAAGGATATAAAAATGCTAAACTGCCTACCATACAAAAACTTGCGGACTATTTTGATACCACACTAGATTACCTCATTCGCGATGAAGTCACTGATGTAAACTTTGGTAAAGCCGCCGGATTCCAAGTGGATTACTTGGAAATGGAGCACATAAAAAAATATAGACAGATCGACGCCTTTGGAAAAGAGGCAGTAGAAGCAGTATTAAATGCAGAATATAGACGCGTTGAGGCAATCCGCGCGCCAAAAGAACAGGAAAAGGAAAGCGACATCATTAAATTTCCGAAACGTGAAGCACCGCTGTACGACATACGCGTATCAGCAGGGACAGGCCAGTTTCTTGATTCATCATCCTACACCATGATCATCATGGAGGAGGACGAACCGCCCGAAACATCATTTTTGGTGACTGTGACCGGGGACAGTATGGAGCCGACATATTACTCCGGGGATACGCTTTATATTAAGCAACAGCCAGAAATAAAGGTAGGAGAAATAGGGCTGTTCATGATAAACGGAAACGTGTTTGTCAAGGAACTTGCGGAGGAAGGGCTTAAATCCCACAACCCCAAATATCCAGAAATCTATTTTCATGACACCGACGCCATACATTGTTATGGAAAGGTGCTGGGGGTTCGGGAAATATCCACTAAGCACGAGCACAAACTGAACATTGTTACAGATCAGTTTGCAAGCGTGGCGGCCGATGGAGAAGGGGCGCACTCCGTCAAACCGAAATCCGATACAGAAACGATTAAGAAGCTGATAGATAAATACGAGAAGAGCCCTCGGCACACATGATACATCATATAAACGTATTGTCATATATTTCCGGTAGAATTTTACTATACAGCATGATATGATTGAGTTAAGCTTATATCATGGGAGGTATAGTTATAATGACAGCAAAATATTATGCAGACAAGGCGTTACTAAAACTAGGAGTTCGCAGCTTGCCCATTACGGCAGATGATATACAGGTGTATATGGAAGCCGACGGATGGAAGTTTGTTTCTTACGATATTAACAATCCTGCAAGTCTGGAACTAATGGAAAGTTTAGGAGCAATCAAAACGGCAAAACAGCACCGTGGATTTAGCTATGTGTCAGATGACCTGAAACTTGTTTGTTATAGAGAATGTCTGTCCGCTGAGCAACGGACCAGACTCTTTGCGCATGAGTTCGGCCACGAAGAAATGGGGCATGTTTCGCCGGTTGGAATTGCTGGATATGTAGCTGACGGCCTTTGCAACGAACCCCAGGAAGCAGAAGCAAACGAGTTTGCAGTTCATCTTATAGCTCCGGCCTGTGTTTTAAAACGTGCGTTAATCTTTTCAAAAATAGAGATTGCATGTGAAACGCTGCTGGACAAAAGTGCCAGAGATCAAGCTTTTGCAAATGTGAGAACCCACCGAAAACTGACCCATGAAGAAAAACAGATAGTAAAACAATTTAGACCATACATATGGGAGAAGCTATCTTGGATAAAAAGATGCTGTATTGGTATCGGAACTCTGTTGTTGGTTTATTTAATTTTTTCAGCATTTGGGTTGATAAACAAAACACCGCAAAGTACGCCTGTAGAACAGCCTAAAATAACCGATTCGGCAGTAACAGAATCTACACTAAACAATAAGGCTGACATGGTAGTAATTACGCAGTCCGGCGATAAGTACCATACGCCTGGTTGCAGATATGTAAAAAACAAAACTAATATTATTGAAATATCAGTAGGACAAGCAGAAGAAATGGGAAAGACCCCATGTTCTGTCTGTATTAAGTAAAATAAAAAATTCTCCGTGCTGACGCGCGGGGAAAATAAATTAAAAAATATACATAAGAAAAGAGAGAAGGAAGAATGAAGAAACTATGTTATTGCATACTGATTGGAATTATGATATCAACGCTTGCTTCCTGTGAAACCCGGCCGATACCCCCTGCCGCAACGGTGACACCCACCCCAACAGAAAACGTCAACCCAACAGCGACACCAAGTCCAACAGTTTCACCAAGCCCCACGGCTATATCTAACTCATTGATGGATGCAGAATTTATAAAAGAATCTGTGACAAACGGAGTAAAGTCAGACGCGATTGGGCAATGCGGATATATTAAAATAAAAAAGGAACGGTTGCGAAGTGTTTCAAATAAAGAGCTTGCGGATTTTGTGGATCAGCGAGTAAAAGGCAGTGGTTTGAATTGGGTAAGTATTATTTGTGAAGATGGAACCGGGTTATGTTTTACCGGATCTAATCCGTCAATGGCTTCATACGGCGAGGTTGATCCCCAAGGGGCAGTGGAAAAATCCTTTGGATTTATTTTGCGTGGTTCAGATGGAGCATATACATATAAAGAAAAATAAAATATACAAACAAAAGGGGGAGGGGAAAGGGTTATGAACGATAATTCAAGCACTGGGCAAGACGTTGCAAATGAAGGCGTGCCTTTGGAAGAAAACGTGGGTGCAGAATCCGAAAGCATTGAAGACTCCGGCCAACAAACATTATCAGTAGAACTCCAAGAAGTCATACAAGAAACGCAAGATTTCAGAAAGAAGCAAAGAGGCAAAAAGATTGTCTGGATGGTCATTTGTTTGGTCATAGCAGTAGCGTTGTGCGTTTCGGCGGTTATTATTGCATCAAAATACCATAAACTGAAAGCAGAAGCGGTCGCTTTTAGCGATAAAATCACAGCCCTAGAGGGCACCACTTATAATCTTGGTACTCTGGAAGACCTAGAAGCTGAATATACCGCGCTTACAGATTATCAAAAAAAGTTTGTTCCAAACTATGAATCCTTCACGCTTATGAAATACGAATTTACCCTAAAAAATATGGCAAAGTCGATTAACAACTCTTTTGAATCAAGCATGGCGGCCTGTTCTATTGTCACCGGAGCATGGCATAATGCCATTTATAAAGAATACGATGAATATAACAAAGGTGATTATTCTGATTTTAACGATGCTTTGAAAGAGGCGATGAACTCTCAAGTGTATAAAATGTACACTGCTTCTATTACAGTATATAATAAGCTAATTGACGAAAATTTTCCAAAACTAAAGAATCCACCCAGCCAATACCAAAGCGAATATGATGCAATTAAGGAATTATATGCCGCCTATACTCCGCTGGCTGAATTAGCCTTATCACCTAAGGGTTCCTATAAATCTGTAACCGAAGATGTAAACACATATAAGAATGCCTATAAAGCAAAAGCGGCGACAATGAAAACGCTTAACCCGACTATCTTTGAGGATAAATAAAAAATCCCCCGTGCGCCAACACGGAGGAAAAGATATACACCAATAAGCGCATACCAAAAACCAAGTTTATTATAACACATGCGCTCCTTGGTGTCAATTATTGTACCTAAAAAGGAGTGTATTTTTATGCCCATTTACAAAATGAAAGGCTCCAAAGACGGAAAAGGGAAATACCGCGTCAGGATCAATTACCAGGACGCACTGGGCAAATACCGGCAGATTGACAGGGTTGTATATGGCAGTGCGGAAGCAAAAGAAGCGGAGCGTGAACTGCTGTTCCAGGTCAAAAACGAAACCCCGGCACAGCGGATGACCGTCAAGGACCTATGCGAGGAATATGTAAAAGTAAAAGCAAATGAGCTCAGGGAAACCTCTCTCCAAAAAACTATGACCATATTGGAAGCCCATGTGCTTCCAAACTTAGGCCCGGTTTCCGTGTCAAAGCTCACCCTGCCTGTGCTCCAAAATTGGAAGCTGTATATGGAGGGCAAAAAAGTTGTAAAATCTGGCAATGAAAAACCTCTCAGCCTGCGGACCAAACAGAACGTCTACAGCGAGCTCCGGGCATTGCTGAATTACGCGGTCAAAATGGAGTATCTGCCCAAAAACCCATTGTCTAAAATCGGCAACTTCAAAGACCCGGACGCGCTTCAGGAAAAAATGAATTACTACACAGCGGATGAGTACAAAACATTCATTTCAAAGGCGCGGGAATGCGCGGAAAACAGCCCCACCAACACGGATTGGGACTTCTATGTATTCTTTAGTCTGGCGTTTTATACAGGGATGCGCAAGGGTGAAATTCACGCGCTGAAATGGTCGGATATAGACGGCGAATATATACACGTATCCAGAAGCATTGCCCAAAAGCTCAAAGGCGATGACCGTGAAACACCGCCAAAGAATAAATCATCAATCCGAACTCTGCAAATGCCAAAACCGCTCATTGATATACTCCAACAGCACAAAGCCCGCTATAAGCAGTTACAGGGATTCAGTGATGACTTCCGGGTCTGCGGCGGCACACGCCCGCTGAGAGATACGTCCATACAAAACGCAAATAAGAAGTATGCCGCACTGGCCGGTTTGAAAACCATTCGCATACACGATTTCAGGCATTCCCACGCCTCGCTTCTGGCGAATGACGGCATCAATATTCAGGAGATTGCCCGGCGTCTGGGCCACTCAAAAATTGAAATCACATGGAATACCTATTCACATCTATATCCGCGCGAAGAAGAACGTGCGGTTAATATTTTGAATAAAATCGTGTAAAATTCGTGTATAAAAGAAAAGAACCCGCGTAAAAACGCGGGTTTCTTATGTTCTGGTCGGGGCGACAGGATTCGAACCTGCGGCCCCTTGGTCCCAAACCAAGTGCGCTACCAAACTGCGCCACGCCCCGACGAACCTCTATATTATACTTGTTTCCGACGGGTTTGTCAAGACCGGATTGCAGTTTTCCTTTATCTGTTTTTCCGCTTTACAGAAGCAGAGTTTTGCGGTATACTGTTACGAAACAGGAGGAAACAGATATGATTTTGGAAACAGAACGTCTCTGTCTGCGGGAGATGACGCCGGAGGATTGGCCGGCCTTGGCGGAGATTCTTCA
Organism: uncultured Ructibacterium sp.; assembly: GCA_965146665.1. Classification (GTDB taxonomy): domain Bacteria; phylum Bacillota; class Clostridia; order Monoglobales; family Monoglobaceae; genus Ructibacterium. Next base: position 11,865 of record CBCTHE010000035.1, on the reverse strand, counting down.
GGATCCGCAGGCAATGTACGCATATGAACACGCTTTTTCGGATGACGAGGTGACTGCCTGGCTGACGCGTCAAATGGAACGGTATACCTGTGATGGTTTTGGACTTTGGGCTATGATCGAAAAGGAAACCGGCCGCATGATGGGACAGATGGGAATTACGCTTCAGGACTGGAACGGCAGGCGGGTGCCGGAGGTGGGATATCTGCTGAACCGGGATTTCTGGCACAGGGGCTATGCGGCAGAGGGAGCTGTCGCCTGCAAAAAGCTGGCCTTTGAAACATACGGATTTCCTGTGGTGTATTCCATTATCCGGGACAGCAACACCGCATCCCAGCGCGTGGCCCGGCGCAATGGCATGGCCCCCATGGGGGTTGTTCTGAAGCATTACTATGATATGGACATGCCGCACATTGTATTTGGGGCGGTGAATCCGGATTATTGCTTCCGGCCTGCGGACTGGGAGGAAAAGGAGCAGATTTTTGCCCTGTTCCGGCGTGCGGTGGTATATGGAAGGGAAAACGGGAACCCGGTCTGGGGTGACGATTACCCGAGGATGGAATTTGTGGAGCGGGATATTCTGAACGGGAGCCAGTATGTGCTGACTTTCAAAGGCGGGCTGGCTGGTGCCGTATCCTGTCTGGAACAGGACGATCTGGACAGTTTCAGCGTACCCTGGACCAGGGGGCGGTCCGCAAAGCTCATGCGGCTCTGTTCAGCTCCCGGTCTGCGCGGGCGGGGCATTGGCGCGGAACTGGAACGCCGTTTCTGCGAGACTGCAAAGCTGCGGGGGTTTGAAAGCATCCGCTTGCTGGCGGCGGCGGACAACGCGCCTGCCCTCCGGCTTTACCGGGCATGCGGGTATGTGCAGAAGGGCATAGTTCACCACTATGACATGGACTTCCACTGTCTGGAAAAATTGCTGTAGGCAAAAGGGGCGGCGCACAGCGTTTCAGTGCGCCGCCCCTGTGTTTTATGCTGTTTCAGTCAGAATACAAGCTGTACAAGAAGCATATAGCAGACAGTCCCGCCCGCAATGGAGAGAAGCATCTGCCGTTTCCAGAGATGGAGAAGGACCACCAGGGCAATGGAGATCAACTCCGGCAGACCGTGGCTCCCGGTGAAAAGGCTCACGTCTTTCAGACAGTAAACCATCAGCAGGGCAAAGACTGCGCCGGGCAGAATCCGGCCCAGATAACGGATATATTTTGGCGTGGGTCTGCCGGCCGGAAAGAGCAGGAAGGGGAGGAACCGGGTTGCCATGGTCCCCAGCACAATGACCAGTATGGTGATAATTTGCTGCGGCAGGGTCATGTGGCTTCACTGCCTTTCTCCAAAGGCTTGCGCAGGAGCGTGAACAGTCCGAGAATCCCAGCCATGGCCGGAAGGATGAAGCCGTCCGCGCCAAAGGCAATGAGACAAACCAGGGAAACCCCCAGCCCCAGAAGCGCCCCGGCGTGGTTTTTGTCCTTGCTCCACTGCTCCAGAAAGATGACCACAAACATGGCGGTCATGACGAATGCGAGCCCCTCTGTGTTGAAATGGAGCAGGGAGCCGAAAATCCCGCCAAGGGCCGCGCCGGAAAACCAGTAAAGGTGGTTGAGCAGGGTCACAAAAAACATGAACCAGCCTCGATCGACACCCTCCGGTATGCGGGCCGTGTAGTTGATGGAAAAGCTCTCGTCGCACATGCCGAAGATGAGATAGAATTTTTTCCAGCCTGTGCCCTTATACCGTTCCAGCATGGAGAGCCCATAGAACAGATGCCTGGCGTTGATCATGAGCGTCATGGCCAGCGCCTGCAGGGGATTAAACGCGCCCAGCAGCAGATTCACGGCCACGAACTCCATGGAGCCAGCCAGAATAGTCAGGCTCATGAGCATGGGATACCAGAAAGTGAAACCGGACACATTCATATAGATGCCATAAGTAAGCCCCAAAAACCAGAATCCGGCGAAGATTGGAATGGTGTGGGGAAAAGCGGCCCGGAGCGCCTGACCGGCCGCGCTGTGTTTTGTCCGCATATGCAATACCTCCCCGTTACCGTGCCCGGCCGTAATAGGCTGTTCCGCCCTGAACCACATGGATCTGGGCGTTCATTTTGTCAATGATAGTATCACAAAACCGCGCCGCGGTATCAGCCGGGAGGCAGAGCGGAAGAGAGACCCGATCGGTGTAGGCGGGCTCGCCCTGAATCAGTTCCGGCCACTTGGAGAGCTCGTTCTGGAGTTTGCCCAGATGGGTGTATGCACAGTCCAGCGTGATCTCTCGGCACAGGATCATATCCACAAGTCCCGCGGCCTCCACCCCCGCCTTGGCAGCCTTGGAATAGGCGTGCACCAGCCCGCCGGTACCCAGAAGCACGCCGCCGAAATATCGGGTCACCACCACGATCAGATTGGTGAGGCCGGCCTTTTTCATCATATCCAGCACCGGCAGTCCGGCGGTCCCGCCCGGCTCCCCGTCGTCGCTGTAACGCATCAGGTTGTTTTCCTCTATGATATAAGCAAAGACATTATGGGTGGCGTTCCAGTATTTTTGCCGGAGCAGATTCAAAAATTCCAGCGCCGCCTCCTCGGTTTCCACAGGCCTGACCGTGGCAATGAACCGGGAACGTTTTTCCACGATCTCCGCCTCCGCCTGTTTGGCAATGGTTGTATACAATTCCTTCATGCTGCTTGAGCCAGCCCCCTCTCAAAAAAATGCGCTTTTAACATTATACCCGCAGGGCATGGGGATATGTGTCGAATTATGTCGAATAAGTGAAGAAAAATCCTGAGATTCAGCTATTTTTAGGGTTGCACTTCCGCGTGCTTTGTACTATAATGTATCTACTATGATCCGGCAGGTACGCCGTGTGTATAAATGAGGGAAATGGAATGGATGATGAAAGCTTAATTCAGAAGATAAGGGAGAGGGGCCGTGCGGCGCTGCACAGCCGGCTTCTGCACAATCTGTCACCGACACAGACCATCGCGCTGTCCTTCTGTTTAATCATATTCACGGGAACGCTTCTTTTAATGCTGCCCATCTCCACCCGGGACGGGCAGGAGACACAGCTTTTGGACGCCCTTTTCACGGCGGCCTCCGCCACCTGTGTGACCGGGCTGGTGCGGTTTGATACCTATTCCCACTGGACCCTGTTCGGACAGGTGGTCATTCTTCTGATGATACAGATCGGCGGGATTGGCTTCATGACCATTGCCATGTTCTTTGTCATGCTCGCCAAACGCCGGATTGGCCTGAACCAGCGGATGGTGATGCAGGAGACTGTGGCCGCGCCCCAGGTGGGCGGCATTGTGAAAATGGCAAAGTTTATCCTGTTTGGGACGCTGCTGTTTGAGGGGCTGGGCGCCGTCTTGCTGGCCTTTTATTTCTGCCCCAGGTTCGGACTGCTGCAGGGGGTCTATTTTGGGGTGTTCCATTCTGTCTCCGCGTTCTGCAACGCGGGCTTTGACTTGATGGGGATTGTGGACCCCGGCTCCTCGCTGATCACCGCGTCGGCCGATCCCTATGTGAACCTGGTTATTATGGCACTGATCGTCCTGGGCGGGCTGGGCTTTTTTGTCTGGGCTGATATCTGCCATACCCGGTTCCGGTTTCGGGACAATAAGCTCCACACCAAGGTGGTTCTGTGCGTAACGGGTCTCCTGATCCTGACCGGGGCGGGCATGATCTTTCTGTTCGAAATGGAGGGCTCGCTGTTTCAGGGGAAGGGCTGGGGCGAACGGGTGCTCTGCGCGCTGTTCCAGTCGGTGACGCCCCGGACGGCGGGGTTCAATACCGTGCCGCTGGCCCAGCTTACCTCCCAGAGCAAGGTGGTCATGATCTTTCTGATGCTGATCGGCGGTTCGCCCGGCTCCACCGCGGGCGGCATGAAGACCACCACCTTTGCGGTTCTGGCGTGCAGTGTATACGCCACCTTCCGGCAGCGGAAGTCAGTAGAGCTGTTCCGGCGCCGGGTTGAGGACGACATTCTGCGCACGGCGGTGACCATTGCCGTATTTTATGTGGGACTGTCCATGTGCTCCGCGCTGGCCATCTCGGCCATTGACCAGACAACCTTTATGGACGCCCTGTTTGAGACGGTGTCAGCCATTGCCACGGTGGGGAGCAGTCTGGGCATCACGGCGGGCCTGAGTCAGGTATCCGGTGTGATTCTGACCTTTTTGATGATTGTGGGGAGAATTGGATCTGTGACGTTTTTGCTGGCGTTCTCCTCCGCGGCGCGGGGCCCCAGGTCCCAGTATCCCATGGAAAAAATTCAGGTTGGCTGAGTACAGCGGGCCTTGTGTGTAAAGACAGAAAGGAAGCATAAAAATGAAATCAATCTTGATTGTCGGCCTGGGCAGATTCGGCCGGCATATGGCAAAAAAATTCCTGGAGCAGGGCGACGAGGTTTTGGCCATTGAGAAAAATGAAGAACGCGCGGACAACGCGCTCAGCTATGTTCGCAACGTGCATATCGGTGACGCCACCAACGAGGACTATATGGCGGGACTGGGGATTGGAAACTTTGACCTCTGCATTGTGGCCATAGGGGACAATTTTCAGGCGGCGCTGGAGACCACGGTGGTCATGAAGGATCTGGGGGCGCAGTTTATTATTGCCCGCGCCACCCGGGACGTGCACAAAAAGCTCCTTCTGCGCAACGGCGCGGACTATGTGGTCTATGCGGAGCGGGAGATGGCGGAGCGGCTGGCGGTCAAGTACGGGGCCAGCAATGTCTTTGATTTTGTGGAGCTGTCTCCGGATTATTCGATTTATGAGATTGCAACACCGGCGTCATGGTACGGAAAGACCATTCTGGAGAAGGATGTACGGCGCAAATACCGGATCAGTATTCTGGGAACCAAGCGGAATGGGGAGATCGATATGCTCCCGGAGACGGATTATGTGTTCTGTCCGGAGGATACGCTGATTATTATGGGACATAACAGCGATTTGAAGCCGCTGATTAAATCGTAGAGATAGGGAAAAGTGAACCCCGCTGGTACATCCGGCGGGGTTTTTGCTTTTCTACAGTTTAAATTTTGAAAGTTCCGAGTCTTCACTTTTGGTCTGCACCTGTTTCTTTGCAGAGTTAGCTGATCATCACGCAACCGCGGGCCCAAAATCACTGTACGCGGGTTTTCCCTTCACATATACGGCATGAATGTTCAGTTCGTCATCCAACAGGACAAAATTTGCGAGCTTGCCCGGCTCCAGCGTCCCCATCCGGCCGAGGACACCCAGCTCCCGGGCGGGATTATACGCGGCCATCCGAACCGCGCTCTCCAGCGGGATTCCGCAGGCCACCGCATGGCGCATACAGTCAAACAGGTTGGTGGCGGATCCGGCAATGGTTCCGTCCTCCAGCGTCGCCAGATTTCCGGTTACCTTTACGGCCTGACCGCCCAGCGAATACATACCGTCCTCCAGACCGGTGGCCATCATGCTGTCGCTGATGAGGATGATCTGCTCATCACCGAACAGCTTATAGGTGGCCCGGATGGCGGGATCCGCGATATGGATGCCGTCGCAGATCAGCTCAACCCTTGCGCCGGCATCCGAAGCCGCGCCCACGACCCCGGGCGCACGGTGGGTAAATGGCAGCATGGCATTATACAGGTGCGTCACATGGCTGGCCCCGGCCCGGAATGCCGCCATGGCGGTATCATAGTCCGCGGCGGTATGCCCCAGAGAGACCACCGCCTCTTTGGAGACCTGTTCGATAAAGGGAATGGCCCCGCTGAGCTCCGGCGCCACGTCCACCAGCTTCAGGTTCCCCTTTGCGGCGTCCTGCAGACGGCGGTAGAGGGCCAGATCCGGCTCCTTCAAGTACGCCGCGTTCTGGGCGCCCTTTTTTGCCGCACAGAAGAAAGGGCCCTCCATGTTAATCCCGCAGAAGACCGCGCCGGAATCCGATTCGTATGCGGCGGCTGTCTCAAACACCCGGGTCAGGGTCTCCTCCGGCAGAGTCATGGAGGCGGGCGCGATTCCGGTGACTCCGTTTTTCGCCTGATAATCTGCAATGGCCCGGATTGCCTCCTGGGTTCCGTCGCAGAAATCATAGCCCACACAGCCGTGGAAATGCAGGTCGATCAGTCCCGGAATCACCATCATGCCGCCGGCATCCAGAGCCCCGCCGGCGCTTTCCTGTGTGATGACCTCCCCATCAAAAGAGAGGCTCCGGGTTTCAAACTTAAAATCTTTTGTCAGTACACGTGCGTTTTCAATGGTCATATGCCATCAGCTCCTTTGTAAAAATCAGTTCTTTACGCATCCATGGAAAGATAGCGCTCCCCTGTGTCCGGCAGGAGGACCACAATGGTCTTTCCCGCATATTCCGGCCGTTTGGACAACGCAGTGGCCGCCCAAAGCGCCGCGCCGGAGGAGATACCCGCCAGCACGCCCTCGGTCCGGGCCAGCTCCTGACGAGTCTCTTTTGCCGCCTCACCGGGGACCTGTATCACCTCGTCATAGATTACCGTGTTCAGAGTTTCGGGGACAAAGCCCGCCCCGATGCCCTGAATGGGATGGGGGCCCGGTTTGCCGCCGGAGAGCACAGGCGATGCCGCGGGCTCCGCAGCGACGATCCTGATATGAGGATTCTTTTCCTTCAGATAGGCGCCCACGCCGGAGATGGTCCCGCCGGTGCCGACGCCCGCCACAAACACATCCACGTCGCCATCCGTATCCGCCCAGATTTCGGGGCCGGTGGTGTTCCTGTGCGCCTCCGGATTGGCGGGGTTGACGAACTGCCCCGCGAGAAAGCTGTCCGGGGTCTCCCGGGCCAGCTCCTCGGCCCTGGCAATGGCGCCTGCCATGCCCCGGCTGCCCTCGGTCAGCACCAGCTCCGCGCCATAGGCCTTCATCAGGAGCCGCCGCTCCACACTCATGGTCTCCGGCATGGTGATGATTACCCGGTAGCCCCGGGCTGTACCCACGGCGGCCAGACCAATTCCGGTATTGCCGCTGGTGGGTTCAATGATAACGCCGCCGGGCTTTAAAGCCCCGGAGGCCTCCGCCTCGTCAATCATATTTTTGGCCACCCGGTCCTTGACGCTTCCGCCGGGGTTAAACAGCTCCAGCTTGGCCAGAAGCGTGGTGGACAGCCTGTGGTTTTTCTGATACCGCTCCAGCTTCAGAAGCGGCGTTTTGCCGATCAGGTCGGTTACGGATTGCGCGATACGCATAAGATACAGCCTCACTTTCTCTTTAATTCCTACTTGATTTATAGGATATATTATAACGCATGGGCGTCTGTCTGTCAATAGGCTGTTTGAACGAAGTCCGAAGGCACGGATCAAGCTTTGACTCTGCCATGCCTAAACCTATTATAAACCAACGGCTCTTTTTGTCAAGGGGAAGGGCGCGGTATGAGAAAAAGTTGGAAGAATTGCTGGCCGCCTCTTTACCTTTGGTCCGGGGTTTGGTATACTGTAACCAGAGTCCCGGCCGCGGCGGAGGAACCGGACTGCGGCGCCTGTATAAGCGAGGCGGGCCAGTCCCTGTAGCGGCCCGGGGAGGAAACGCCCTGTCCGCCCACGGCAGGGTGCGTGCGGTGCTTTACCGTCTGTGGGCAGAAAGGTTGGGAATCTGATGATGAATCAAAGAAGAATACCGCGCCTGCTGGGCCTGCTCTCCTGTACCATACTGCTGTGTACCGGCTGTTTCGGTGCGGATGCGGCGGCGTTTCAGGATGTTCCGGAGGACGCCTGGTACAGAGAGGCGGTGGACTATGTGACCGCGAACGGGTATTTTCAGGGGCTGAACGAGAGCACCTTCGCGCCCCGGAATCCCATGACCCGCGCCATGTTTATCACGGTGCTGGGACGGATGCAGAAGTTCCGGACCGGAGATTATGCGGCCCCCGGCTTTTCCGATACCACGGCCTCCGGGTGGTACGCGCCCTATCTGGGCTGGGCGGTGGAGAGCGGAATCGCGGCGGGGTATCCGGATGGCAGTTTTCAGCCGGACGCCCCTGTGAACCACGAGCAGATGGCTGTGTTCCTCACCCGGTATGCGGCCCATGCGGGGCTGAGCCTGCCCAAGGGGGCGTATGCGCCCTTTGCGGACGGAGCCGCAGTGTCCGGCTGGGCTGAGGAGAGTGTGGCGGCTGTCGCGGCGGCGGGGATCTATCCCGGGGACACCAATGGCAGGTTTTTGCCTCAGACGGAATCCACGCGGGCCGAGGTGGCCTTTGCGCTGATGCGGATGGATCGGGTCAAGGCGGGGGAAACGCCGCCGGCCTTTCAGATACCGGCCCGGGAGTCAGGCGCGGACGCACGGCTGGCGGAGATGTCACTGTATGAGAAGGTCTATCAGATGTTTGTGGTCTCTCCGGAAAAGCTCACAGGCGTGCGCACGGTGACCCAGGCGGGCGAGACGACCAAAAACGCCCTGGCCCAGTACCCAGTGGGCGGAATCATGTACAACACCAAAAACCTCCGCACAGCGGAACAGGTGACGGAGATGCTTGCCAATACCAAGGCCTATTCCAAAATTACGCCCTTTATCTCTGTGGACGAGGAGGGCGGAAACGTGGCCCGGCTGGCGGGAACGCTGGGCACGACCGCGTTTTCGCCCATGTATACCTACCGGGATGAGGGGCCGGACAAGGCCTATGAGATCGGGGCTGTTCTGGCCCGGGACATCAGCCGGTTCGGCTTTAATCAGGATTATGCGCCGGTGGCCGACGTGTGGACCAACCCGGACAACAGTGTCATCAGCACACGGGCTTTCAGCGGCGATCCCAATGCGGCGGCGGATATGGTGGCGGCCGCGGTCAAGGGAATGCAGGACAACGGTGTCATTGCCACAGTCAAGCACTTCCCCGGCCACGGCGACACGGCGGAGGATTCCCACACGGGCCGGGCCTACAGCCATAAGGAGCTGGACCAGCTTCGGGCGTGTGAATTCATTCCCTTCCGGGCCGGGATCGCGGCCGGCGTTGATTTTGTCATGTGCGCCCATATCACAGTTCCGGCTGTGGACGCGCTTCCGGCCACCATGTCCAAAACCCTGGTGACAGATATTCTTCGGGGCGAACTGGGCTTTTCCGGGGTGGTCATCACCGACGCCATGGAGATGCAGGCCATTTCGAGCTATTACCCGTCCGGAACCGCGGCGGTGAACGCGGTCAAGGCCGGCTGTGACATGATTCTGTCGCCGGATACCCTGGCCGAGGCGGCCCAGGGCGTCATCGCGGCGGTGGAGTCCGGCGAGATCAGCCAGGCACGGATTGACGAGAGCGTGCGGCGGATTCTGACCGTCAAAGAAAAATACGGGATACTGAACTGAGACAGAAGGAGAGAGCCATGACAGAAGCCATAGAAACCATATTCCAGGACCGGATCCTCCGGGGGGTTATCAGCAATCCAAAGGGGCCGGCGGAATTCCGAAAAATCCAGTTCCGGCTCCTGGGGGACCGGTATCAGCTGGAAAAATTCACGGAAAAGCAGGCGTTCCATGCCCATTGCGGGGAGGGGGATATGGCGGCCGAGGCGAAGATCCTCATGGAGCTTGGCTACCGGCAGCTGGACGCCTGGAGCGAAAGCGTTCAATACACCCTGAAGGTGTCAAAAAAGGGGAAGGCCACCCTGCTGCGGCGCGGACTGGCGGCCGGGTCCGCGCCAAAGCCGCCGCAGTCCCACAACCGTGAAAAGCGGTATATCCTGAAAGAGGCCATGGACATTCCGCCTCTGGTGGACCTTGGCGTGTTCACCCATGACGGGAAGGTGATCCGGACGATGTATGACAAGTTCCGGCAGATCAACCGGTTCACAGAGCTGATCCGGGACGGCATGGAGGAGCTGGACCAGCCGGAGGTCAGCATTCTGGATTTTGGATGCGGAAAATCCTATCTGACCTTTATTCTGTACTATTATCTGGTACAGGTGCGGGGGATGGAGGCGCATATTACCGGACTGGACCTGAAAGCGGACGTGATCGAAAAATGCAACGGGCTGGCCAGGAAATACGGATATGAAAACCTGCGGTTTCAGGTGGGGGATATCAATGGGTTCGCCTGCCCGAAGCCGCCGGATATGGTCATCAGTCTGCACGCCTGCGACACGGCCACAGATTATGCTCTGTACAACGCGGTGCAGTGGAACTGTAAGCTGATCTATTCCGTGCCCTGCTGTCAGCATGAGCTCAACGGCCAGATTCAGGCGGGCGCCCTGCCGGTTCTGAGCCGGTATGGACTGATCAAAGAGCGGTTTTCCGCCCTTTCCACGGACGCGATCCGGGCGGTCCTGCTGGAGGCCTGCGGCTACCGGGTGCAGGTGCTGGAGTTTGTGGACATGGCCCATTCTCCTAAAAATCTGCTGATCCGGGCGGTGAAGAAGCAGGTGCCCATAGCCAAGCGGCGGGAGGCGCTCGCCCAGGCCAGAGGGCTGATGGAGGCCTTTTCCTTTCGGCCCGCGCTGTATGGTCTGCTGGACAAGGCGGGCACTTTGCCGTCCGGAGTTTAGGGCGCGAAGACATTGATTGGTCCCGCAGGGCCCGTCCGATCATTTTGGGACGGGCCTTTGTCGCGGGGACGGGAAAAAACCTCGGCCTTTTTTCGGATTTCGATTGACAATTTGCCTTTCGGTGAGTATACTAAAAAGAATGAGCTTGAAATCGGGAAAGGAGCTTGACTATGAACCGATTGGATTCTGTCAGAGATATGGTGTCCAACACCCCGCTGCTGGAGATCGACCTGACCTATTGCGGAAAACCAATGAAAATATACGCGAAAGCGGAGTACTATAACCTGACCGGAAGCATCAAGGACCGGGTCGCCTATTATATTCTGCGCAAGGCGGCGGAAACCGGCACGCTGAAGCCCGGCGACGTGATCGCGGAGGCCACCAGCGGCAATACCGGGATTGCCTTCTGCGCGGCCGGGACCTATCTGGGGCATAAAGTGGTCATCTACATGCCGGACTGGATGAGTCAGGAGCGGATCCGGCTTATGGAGAGCTTTGGGGCGGAAGTGCGGCTGGTGTCCAAGGAGGAGGGCGGCTTTCTGGGCTCCATTGCCATGACAGAGGAACTGGCCCGGCAGGGCGGTGTGTTCCTGCCCCGTCAGTTCTCCAACGAGGAAAATGTCAATGCCCATATTGAGGACACGGGAGCGGAGATTCTGGGACAGCTGGAAAAGCTGGGCAGGAAACCCGGCGGCGTGGTGGCCGGCGTGGGTACGGGCGGCACGGTTATGGGGCTCGCGCGGGCATTCCGGCTGGCGAACCCCGCGGCAAAGGCCTTTCCGCTGGAGCCGGCCAATTCCCCCACCCTGTCCACTGGGTATAAAACCGGAAACCATAAGATCCAAGGGATTTCGGACGAGTTCATCCCGTCCATTGTGAAGCTGGATGAGCTGGACGAAGTGGTTTCTGTGGATGACGTGGACTCCATCATTATGGCAAAGCGGCTCAGCCGGGAGCTGGGGCTCGGCGTTGGAATATCCTCCGGCGCCAACCTGATCGGCGCAGTGAGCAAGGCGCGGAATATACCGGAAGGGACCGTCATGGTCACCGTCTTTGCAGATGACAATAAGAAATATCTCTCCACGGATTACAGCAGGGCGTGGGAGGCAAAAGAGGATTATATCTCCTCAAAGATCGAACTCAGAGGCTATCGGGCGGTGCGCTGACATACGCCCCGGCCGCAAAAAAATCCCCCGCAGATGCGGGGGATTTTTATATGGATAAAGCCGTCGTTATTTCATGGTCTCCAGCATCCGCTCTGTCAGCACCAGAGCCCGGAGCAGTTCCTCGGTGAGTTCCAGTTCCCCGGTTTCACTGCCCTTTAAAACGCCTTCGTCCGCCAGCCGACGGATTGTGGGCCGCGCCCACTCCGGCATGTTTTCGTCAATGTAGTTCCAGATCATGGGAT
>CBCTHE010000034.1:0-19952 GCA_965146665.1 uncultured Ructibacterium sp. | reverse complement strand
TGATATTACGGTTGAAATCCCAAAGGGCCGTTACTCTATGCCTGACGTTTTTGAAATACAAAGTATAAAAGCTCTTTTCTCTGACATCAGAAAAGAATGCCCCCTATGAACCCCGGAGGCCCCGGTTCCGACAGTTGTAATTCAACCGGATTTCGCATCGGTCGTCATGCGTGAGGCCGGCCAGGGAGCACGCGATATACAGGGCCTCCCCGTCAAACGCGGAAACGGAGCCCGAAGACGTCCTGCGGTGGTACACAAGCGTAGTTTGCTGTCTGGCGTCGCAACAAACTTTGCTTCGTTCGCTTTGTTGTTGCTCCTTTTTCCCACAAAACGTCGCGTACCACGCTCCGCTTTGCGGAAGCCCTATCCGCAAGCCTAATGGATTTATTCGCCAAACCTGCAAAAGAACAGGCGCCAAATGCCTTAGAAAACCAGCATTTGGCGCAAGGGGGATGTCAAAGGGGGTGCCTCCCTTTGATGGCTTTTGGTTTCTTTTCTCCATAGAAAAGAAACTTGCGCATAAGAGCTCCCGAAAAATTAAGGCTTTAGCCGAGATTTTTTGGGAAGAGGAGCAACGGCGGAGTGAATGAACTAGAGTATTTCACAGCAAAAGGGGAGGGAAAATTCCCGCCCCTTTTCTCTATTCTCCGGTAAACTGCAGCCGGATGGATCCATTTTTGGTCTTGGCCTGCAGCATATACGGCGCCTTGACATCCAGCCGGTTTTCCAGATTACTGCTCCCGTTTCCGGCGGTACTGCTGATCTGGTAATCGGTCTCTCTGCCAGTAATGGTCCCGGAAATCGAGCCGTTTTCGCTCTCCAGCTCCATGTTGGGAGAGGTGAACGCCTCCAGCTTGATTGCGCCGTTTTCCGACTTCAGCTTGGCCTGTTCCGCTGCCGTGACCTGCGCCGCCGTGACCCTCCCGTTCTTGGAGGAAAGCGCAAGCGCCTTTCCCTCCGCATTGGTCAGGGTAACTGATGCGTTGTCCCCGGACAGGACAATGCTGTCGGCCCGGATATCCTCCGCCTTTATGGAACCGTTTTCCGACCCGGCCCGCAGGGAGGCGCAGGAAACACCGCTGAGCCGAATGCCCGCGTTTTCGGAATCCAGCAGGAGAACACCGGCGGTCTCAATCCCCTCTGACACGATCCGCCCGTTTTCACTCTCCACTGACACATCCCCCGCAAACCCAGCGGGCACCTGAATCAAAACAGGCTGACCGGCCGACTTCAGGCCCCGAAACATCTGAAACATCTGCTCCCATTTCCAGTTGTCTTCATATGAAATGCGGAGCCGTCCGCCCTCATTTACGGCGTCAAACTTTTTATACACATTCATATAGTACACCACGTTGATATCCCCGTCCGCCGAGGGCATGACCTCCACGGCGCAGTTATCCGAGTCAAGGACCACCTCTCTGACCTCCCCGGCAGAAATGGAATAGATTTTCTGCTCCAGTTCCGGCGAGGGATCCAGCCTTGTGTAGTCCCAGCCCATAACGGCAAAGGAAACTGCGCACAAAAGAATCCCCGCCCCGCACAGAATCCCGGCAATCAGCAAAAACAACCGCGTCTTTTTCATATACTACCGCCTCCTTTATGAAACGAATCACGTATTCCCCGATAGAGAAACCTCGTAAAGATCAGGAATTTTCCGGTCAGCAGATGGGTCCCCATCAGGAGCAAAATACCCAGCCCCGCGCAGACAAGGGCTATGCCGGTCTGAAAAATACCCGCCGGCGCGCTTTGACCCATGATCAACAGCGACGGAAGGATATAGGCAGCGCCGCCAAGGACACAAGCCGCCCCGGATGCGTAAAGGGAGACCAAAACCGCCCAGATTGAAATATAGATCGGAAACCAGACTGGACTTGAGCAGATTGTCAGCGCAAGTCTTGCGCCGAAGCCGTTTTTCCGATTCCCGCCGCCCTGCTCCGCCCGGGCAAATGCCTCGCGGTTCTCACTTCTGATCTCCTCTATGATCTCCTCCATGGTCCCCAGATTCGCCACGGCCTGGAGCTCGCTCTCCCCGTTCTCCACCTTGTCGTCAATGAGCTCGCCGTAAAACTCCAGCAGCCGCTCCACCTCTTCCCGGGGCAGTCTGGCCAGCCGGCTTCTCAGCTGTTTCAGAAATACCTCTTTATTCATTTCGTTTCTCTCCTTCCAAAACAAATTGATACACATCCTCAATCTCACCCCACTCATTGAGAAAATCGGCAATCCGCTGTTTTCCGTTCGGCGTGATGCTGTAGTACTTCCGCAGTCTGCCGTTGTGCTCCTGGGAATAATTGACCAGACAGCCTCCGCTCTCCAGCCGTTTCAAAATGGGATAGAGTGTAGATTCCGATATTTCAATGCAGCCCGAAACGTCGCCGATGATCTTATAGCCATAGGAATCGCCGCGGCTGAGCGCTGACAGGACGCATACCTCCAGCAGTCCTTTTTTCAGCTGTACATCCATCTTGACACCCCCTTATGCATTATATTATACATTGCATAGTATTATGTGTCAAGTAGTATTTGCAAAAAACAGCAAAAAAATTACCGCGGGCCGATTCGGCCCGCGGCGTTTTGGGGAATTACCCCAGTTGTCATACTTTGTCCCGATAGCGGTCCACAGTGGCACCCAGCCCGGGCTCTCCAAAATACGTGTCCCGGAACAGGGAGGCGCAGTCCTTCCTTTCGCCCACCTGACGGTAGGCCCCCCATGCCGCGTCATAGGCCCGAATTTGCTCCCGCAAAGCTTCGCGGTCATAGCTGCCGCTCCGGTCGCCCAGATAGCCCTCCACCATGACGCCCCAGCCATGGCAGATGATCCGGAACAGCTCCACTGCATAATCCACGCTTACGCCGATATACGCCCCCAGCTCTGTATCCCTGAACTCCATGGAGCGGTAAATCTCCCGGACCTCCTCCCAGAGGGCGAGCGCCTGCCGCTTTTCCGCCAGAGCATCCCGCAGGGTGCCGTCGCTGTACAGGGCCGCAAACACCTCGCCGAGCTGGTCCAGGCCGCCCAGCTTGTCATCCCGGATCCAGTTGCCGCAGGGCACAACAGCCTGATGGAGGTGTTTATCATCATAGTCCTTAATATACCGGCCCAGCAGCTCCGCCCGGCAGGCGGTCAGGCAAAGCCGGCGGAACTTTTCCGCGTCCGCGGCCGAAAGCCCCATCTGCTCCCGGGTATAGGCATTGAAAATCTCCTCCTCCGTCCGGCTGGGATCCTTGGCATACTGCGCGATCACATAGGCGTTGAGCCCGCACCAGAATTCGTTTTTCAGATACGGCCCTTCCCAGCCGCCGCCCCGTGTCCAGGTATAGATGCCGCAGACCAGCGGATTTCCAACTACATCCCGCAGGCCTCGGGGCGAGGCATATTCCTCAAAGGTGTTGATCACGCCGTTCATCACATACATGGGATAGGCGCCCTTGCCCTCGTACTCCCGCTGGCACTGAACCTCGATGATCTGCCGGTGGGCGCCAAGGGTGATACATTCATTGAATTTGACCCGCCGCCAGAAGTCCAGCGCCGTGTGCTTGATAGAAAAAAGCAGTTTTTCATGGGGCTCCACCTGAGCGCAGACCGTCTGGTAATAGTCCGGATCCGCGTGGAACCGGTCGGGGAAGCAGTCCCAGGTCCGGAAGAACAGATACCGGCCGTGCCGGACGCAGACCTCCTCCCGGAGAAAGTTCAGGAGAAACGCGAAATCCCGCTTTTCCTGCTCTTTGTCCCCGTACAGAACCGCACCGTTGCCCGTGTGATAGGGCGTGTCGTGCAGATAGGTCTCTCCCACCCGGATAATCAGGCCGTCCACATCTGGGAAACGGCGGAACATCTCATCAAAAAGCGCCCGGTGAACCTCCAGCGTCTTTTCCCGCCGCAGGCTGATCTTTCCGTTCCCGTCACAGAGATCGGCCCCATACTTTTCCACCAGCGCTTTGGGGAGCACAAACAGATCAATATGATAATAGACCTTGAGCCCTGCCGCCTTGGCCCGGGCGATCTCCGCCGCGATTCCGGCCCCAAAGGAATCCATCCACTGCCGGGATTCCGAGCCGGCGGGAAAGATCTCGGGGTCGTAGTCAGAAAAGGTGACCGCCGTGTTGATATGCTTGAAAACCTGCGCGTTATAGCCAAATTCCCGGAGCTTTTCCGGGTCCAGAAAGGCCGTTTCAAAGGGGGCCTCTCCCGGGTTGTGATGTACCATATCCATAATAAATTCCATATTTTGTCCTCCTGCTCGTATGGCCTCCGCAGGGCAGGATCCCTGCTGCGGATACCGCATTTTCTTCCATTATATCATGTTTCCGCGCAAATTGTTTTCTGATCTTGCTCATATTCATGGCGCAAATTGCCGGAGACCAGCTTCTGAACCAATCGCCGGGGATGGAAACTTCTCCGTTCTCTGTCCGGAACCGCGCGGCCCGCGCTTTCCCCCGCCTTCCCGCGTTGAAAATCACAGCAAAATAGGCTGGAAACCTTGACTTTTTTCCAAGAAACGGGTAAAATATATGTTTAAGCAATGGAGCGTGAAAACGCTTTATTTTGTAAGAGCGCACAGACGAAATCTGATCGAAAGAGGTAGGATTATGGATACCAACAAACTGGCAGAACTGCTGTTTCCAAACATTGATAAAGAACCGGAATACTACGAGGATCTTTACCCGGTCCGGCGTCTCGAAGAGGGCGCCAAGGTCACCAGAATCGGGCCCAGCCCCACGGGCTTTGTGCATCTGGGAAATCTCTACAACGCGATTATCGGCGAGCGTCTGGCGCACCAGAGCGGCGGCACCTTTTACCTTCGGGTGGAGGACACGGACGCCAAGCGCGAGGTGCCCGGCGCCGTGGAACTGGTGCTGTCGGCCATGGCATATTTCGGCATCACCTTTGACGAGGGCGCTGCCATTGACGGGGACAGCGGCAGCTATGGCCCATACCGCCAGCGGCAGCGCAAAGAGGTCTACCAGTGCTTTGCCAAGGCGCTGGTGCGCCGGGGGCTTGCCTATCCCTGCTTCTGCACCGAGGAGCGGCTGGCAGAAATGCGGGAGGCCCAGATGGCGCAAAAGGAGAACTTCGGCTACTATGGCCAATGGGCCGTCTGCCGGAACCTTTCCCTTGACGAGATCCAGCGGCGGATCAGCGGCGGCGCGGAATATGTTCTCCGGTTCCGCTCCAGCGGGTATATTGAGCACACGCTGGAATTATTCGACGGAATCCGGGGAACCCTGAAACTACAGGAGAATTATCAGGACTTTGTGCTCCTAAAGTCCGACGGCATCCCCACCTATCACTTTGCCCACGTGGTGGACGATCATCTGATGCGCACCACCCATGTGGTCCGCGGCGAGGAATGGCTCTCCACAGCGCCCATGCACGCGCAGCTGTTCGACACCTTCGGCTGGCCCCGGCCGGTGTACTGCCACACCCCTGTGCTCATGAAGATGGACGGCGAGACCAAACGGAAGCTGTCCAAGCGCAAGGATCCGGAGCTGGGACTGGACTACTACCGCCGGGAGGGGTATGTGCCCGAGGCGGTTTGGGAGTACCTGATGACCGTGCTCAACTCCAACTTTGAGGAATGGCGGGCCGGGAACCCGGACGCGCCCATTGACGCCTTCCCCTTCTCTCTGGAGAAGATGAGCAATTCCGGTGCGCTGTTTGATATGATGAAGTTTGACAGCGTCAGTCAGGAGACCCTTCTCCGGCTTCCGGCCTCTGTCATCTATGAAAAAATGGCGGCCTGGCTGGAGGAATATGACCCGGAATTCGCCCAGCTGTTTACTGCGGATCGGGCTTTCTCGGAAAAAATCATTGACGTGGGCCGGAACGGAAACCGTCCCCGGAAGGACCTGACCAACTGGAAACAGGCCCGGCAGTTCCTCTCCTTTTACTTTGACGGCACCTTTGTCCGGGAGGACAGCTTCCCGGAGAATGTGAGCCCGGAGGACCGCCGGGAGATTCTGGCGCGGTATCTCGGCACCTACGACCACAGCGACGACAATGCCGCGTGGTTCCAGAAGGTGCGCGACATTGCAGGCGCGCTGAATTATGCGGTCAAGCCAAAGGACTATAAAAAGAATCCGGACCAGTACAAGGGCAGCATCACAGACGTGAGCAATGTGATCCGCGTGGCCGTGGTGGGCCGGACCAATTCCCCGGACCTGTGGGAGATCTGTCACATTCTGGGCGAGGAAAATATGCGAAAGAGAATCCAGGCGGCCATGGCATAGGCCATGTCCCTCAGAAAGGAACAAGATATATGGGAAAAGATAACAGACCAGATAACAGGCAATTCCGCAGGGAGCGGGAGAATATACTGGACATGCCCCGGCCGGAATTTCCCAAGCGGGCCGTCGTCACAGGAGGCATGCCCTACGGCAACAAAAAGCTGCACTTCGGCCATGTGGGCGGCGTATTTGTGCAGGCGGACGTGCTGGCCCGGTTCCTGCGGGACAGGATCGGCAGTGAGAATGTCATCTTCGTCTCCGGCACGGACTGCTATGGCTCCCCCATTGTGGAGAGCTATCGGAGCCAGTGCGAAAGCGGGGCATTTTCCGGCACCATTGAGGACTTTGTCCGCATGAACCACGAAAGCCAGAAGAAAACTCTGTCCGACTATGAGATCAGCCTGAGCCTGTTCGCGGCTTCGGGACTGGACGACGCCAAGACAGAGCATGAAAAGCTCACGGACGAGCTGATGAACCTCTGGTATGAGAACGGGTATCTGGAAAAACTGGTGACCCGGCAGTTTTATGACGCCAAGGCCGGGCAGTTCCTGAACGGCCGTCAGGTGGTCGGAAAGTGTCCGGTTGAGAACTGCAATTCCGACAAGGGCTATGCGGACGAGTGTTCTATGGGGCACCAGTACATGCCTGAGGATCTGATTGATCCCAAGAGCACCTTGACCGGAGAAACCCCGGAAATGCGGGACGTGACCAACTGGTACATTGACCTGACCAAGTTCCAGTCCCTGATGGAGGCGTATGTGGATGACATTTCCGGCCGGGAAAACGTCCGGCCGCTGGTGGCCAACACCATACGGGAATTCATGACGCCGCCCATGGTGTATATTAAAAACGAGCTGACCGAGGCATACGAGGCGGTCAGGGATCAGCTTCCGCCTCACACCCTGAACACCGCCGCCAACAAGACCTCCTTTTCGCTGGAGTTTCAGGATCTTGCGGACCGCGACGCGGCCCGGAAGGTTTTGGGCGATCACGATATCCGGTTCCGGGCGGGCAAGACCCTGGTTCCCTTCCGGCTCACCGGCAATATCGAATGGGGTGTCCCGGCGCCGGTTCTGGAGGGCGAGGAGGGCCTGACCATCTGGGTCTGGCCGGAATCTCTCTGGGCTCCTGTCTCCTTCACCCGGACCTACCTCAAACAGCAAGGCCGGGAACCGGAGGCCTGGAAGCAGTTCTGGTGCTCCAAAGACGCACAGGTGTATCAGTTTATCGGTCAGGACAACATCTATTTTTATGGAATTGCCGAAATGGTTATGTTCATGGCGGCCCAGGGCAAGGGGACGCTCACCATTCACCCGGAAGAGGGCCAGCTCACCCTCCCCACGCTGGTGGCCAATAACCATATTCTGTTTCTGAATAAGAAGGCCAGTTCCTCCGGCGCGGTGAAGCCGCCCATGGCAGAGGACCTGCTGGCCCACTATACGCCGGAACAGCTTCGGGCCCATTTTCTGGGTCTGGGCCTGGGGCTCAAAAGCGTCAGCTTCCAGCCCAAGCCGCTGAACCCGGCCGCTGGTGAAAAGGATGCCGACCCCGTGCTCAAGGAGGGTAAGCTTCTTTCCAATGTCTTTAACCGCGTGGCACGCTCCTGCTTCTATACCGCCCAAAAATACTGTGACGGCAAGCTCCCCTTTGGGCCCATTGACGAGGACGTGCGCAGAGAGGGGAAAGAGACCATCTTGAAGTATGAGCGGTATATGTACCGGTTCGAGTTCCATTCAGTCATGAACCTGATGGACACCTATATCCGAAACGCCAACAAATATTGGGCAAAGCACGTTGCGGAGGCAGACAGGACGGATGACAATGAACTGCGTATGCAGGTACTGCGGAATGTGTTCCACATGGTACGGGTGGCGGCAGTGCTCATGCACCCGGTGGCCCCTGCCGGCACCGAACTGCTGCTGTCCTATCTGGGCTTCGGCGAGGAGTTCTGGAACTGGAACCGCATTTTTGACACCCTGTATGATTTCTGCGAAGGCGAAGAACACCAGCTCAAATTTTTGGAACCCAGGTTTGACTTTTTCCCCATGCACGAAAGCCAGATCGGCCAATAGCATAAATGATATTGGCATGATACGAAACGCCCTTCGCCGCCAAACTGCGGCGAAGGGCGTTTTTATGAATATTTTTATATTTTTTCTTTACACAGCTCTGCGATGCGGGTCCTGACCGCCTCCATCATTATTCTTCTTTCCATTCTGCATACCTTTCGTTGACTTCTGTCTTGTTTCATCGCTTTTCTCACTCCTTCATCTTAAATGCAGTTCAATTATACTTTTTTATATGGTATTGTCTATATATTGTAGAAGACTTGGAAAATGGGTATTTAAAATTTAAATAAAATATTATAATTCTATACTCAAGAAGTGAGCGGCTATATCTAAAATTTTTTCCCATGGTACTGATTATGAACGAAAATATCTGGACAGCCGATTTTATCGCCGAAATGCGAGGCAATACAGTCGTTATTCCCGCAAAAACCAGCTTAAAGGGTTGATACAGAACAGACTGAACCGTCGTAAAAAACAATTTATGCCTGCAGACATAGTTCCTGATTCTTTTGCAAATATGATAAAAATAAACTTTTCATAAATTGACAAAAGAAACCGTTTACAACAGCAAAAAATTCAGCTATAATGAAAACAGGCCGCAGTCCATTGCGGCCGCAATTCAACCAAAACCTGCGCCCGTCCGGGCGTGATTATAAACAAGCTGGAACAGACCAGACGGAGGAAAGGATCGTTGCCTGTGAACAGGAAGAAAAGATGGATCATCGCGTTGACCGCAGCGGCCGTTTTGGCCCAAGCCAGTCCGGCGGTTTTCGCGGACGGAAGCTATACAGTTCCCGGTCATACGGATAAACCCGCCCAGACCGAAACGCCGGCAGAGACGGCAAAACCAGAGGAGACTTTAGCGCCCTGGGAGAGCGCTGCGCCGGAACCCACCGGAACCGCAGAGTCCGCCGGGACTCCGGAAAAAACAGAGAAACCGCAGTTTGTGGTCCCTGGAGTCACGCCCGGCCCAACGGCCACGGCGAAGCCGCCTGCGGAAACCGCGGCGCCCACAGACGCGCCGGAGCCGTCCGATCCGGCGGCGATGTCCGATCAGGCGTTTATGGACGCGCTGACGCTGGCCTTTATGGACGGGATTGAGAAGCTGAATCCGGACCAGCCGCGCGCGCGTATTCAGGCTGTCATGGTGCGGGTGCCGGAAGAGCGGACCGGCTCTGCGCAGTGGTTTGTGAACGGCGAGGCCCGGGGGGACTACTACAGCTCGGCATTCCCGATTTATACGGGAAAGACAACGGGAATTGAACTCTCCGTGCCCTTTTCCAAGGGGATGGAGGACAGCGGCATTGACGTGGCCCTGGAGGTTCATCTGAACGGCGCGGTGCGCCGGATTGAAAAGCATATTGAAGTGCGGAATTATGACGACAGCTGGTATGACCAGAAGGAGACCGCGCGGGTATTCTCCATGGTGAAGCCGGTGGAGATTGAGGCCACGGTGCGGAACTGGACCAGCACCTACAGCAACAAATGGCTGGGGAGTACCGACGGCAGTCTCGCCGCCGGGGCCCAGGTCATATACATGGACCACAGCGGAGATTCCGCCGCGTATATCTGGATCCCGGAGGAGGCACGGGCCTGCTGGGTTCCCTACTACAGCATCAGTATTTCCGATAAGAATTACACCGTATACGAGGACTTTTCGGACGAGGACAAGGAGATCTTTGTCAACGGCAAGGAGTATGACAGCCAGAGCGAATACCTGATCTGGATCAATCTGGAGCGTCAGAAGGTGAATGTCTTTCAGGGTTCCAAGGGGCAATGGGATCTGATTCGGGTGTCCACCTGCTCCACCGGGAAAAACACCACCCCCACCCCTACCGGTGTTATGACCTATTGCGCCTACAGCGACGGCTGGTTCAACCCCACCTATTATGTCAAGCCGGTGCTGTATATGAATCTGGAGCGGGCCATCGCCATGCACTCCATCCTGTTCAACCCAAGCGGTACGGTTCAGGACGGCACCCAGGGCACCCCGGTGTCCCACGGCTGTGTTCGGATGCCCCCGGCAGAGGTGAGCTGGATTGCGGCCCATGTGCCCATTGGCACCACGGTGGTGGTATTTTAGGGAAAACAAAAAACATCTGTCCGAATTGGGCAGATGTTTTTCTTTTTCGCCTACAACCCCAGCAGGTTTTTCAGATAAGCTGGTTGATTTTTTGCTGAGTCAGCTGGTTGTCCAGACGGGAGCCCGCAAGCTCGGCCTGCAAAAGCTGTTCGTAGTATCGCTGATAGGCCTGCTTTTGCATATTGTCCAAGCGGAGGCCTTCGTTGGCATAATCGTTTTTGGTGACGCTCTGGGTGTTGAAGACCTCGTTCCAATAGCTGTCCCGCTGGGCCTGTTCCAGCTTCTGCCGGCTGAGGCGTGTATCCCAGTCCTGCTGCTGATCCTTCCGGCGCTCCTCGCGGCCGGCCGCGTCCCGAGCCGCGTTTGAGGCGGCGCTGGCGTTGGCGTTCTCACGCTGGCGGTCATTGGCCGCCGCGGCGTTTTGATAGGCGGTGCCATACAGATCGGTCATCCGGTCCAGAAGGTCCAGATCGGTCTGGTATTTTTCCACATACCGCGTATAGGCCTGCTGGGCCAGGGCGGGAAGGGTGTTCAGCAGCTGCTGGGTGTAGTATTGCCCGGCCTGGGCCCCTGCGGTTGCGGCCGCGGAATTCCCATAGCCGCCGGTCAGCGCCGCATAGGACGCCATGGCGCTGCGGCCGGCCCGCTCCCCCTCCAGCCGGTACTGCTCCCGGTATGCCTGAAACACCGGATCCGTCTCCGGATCATAGGAAAATTCCTTTCGGTTTTTCAGACGGCTGACCAGCGTACGGGCGTCTGACAGATACCTGCGCTCATATGTGTCCGCGAGATCTCTGGGAGATTGGACCGATACAGTATTGGCATAGTCTCCAGCCGCGTCCAGCACGCTGTTTTGCCGGGCCCAGGCCTTGCCCTCGCCATCGATATACAGAATGTCCAGCGGCGCGCCGCCAATGGACACCGTTCCGCTGCCATAGGTCAGCGCATCTGCGGACAGACCGTATTTTCCGGCGGCGCCCGCAAAGGCATCGCTGACCCGGACCACGGGATTTGAGGTTCCTTTGTAGAGATCTGCAACGCTTTTCTGGATGTCAGACGCGCTGGCATAGGACACGCCTGCGCTGTCATCCAGATAACCGGGCGCAATCAGGGGTTTTCCGTTCAGGGTCACCATGCCGCTGGCCTGGTCAAAACCAATGCTGTCATTGGAAAACCCCATATTGTTCAGCGTCGCCCGGATGCCCACCTGGCCGTCGTCCCGGGATGGGACCTGTGCCTTTCGGCCGGACGGCGCCTGCTTTTTCTGTAGGTCTGTGTTATATTCCATAGGTTTTACCTCCCTGGTGTGTGATCAGCTCCATGTCGTGGACAACGGCCCTGCCCCTGCCGGAGATCCGGAGACGGAAGCTGTCGCATGGCCCAAAGCGGACCGGAATCCGGCACGTGCCGAAGCCCCTGCCCACAGACGGCGGCGCACAGGCGGCAAAGGGCTTTCCGTCAAGGGAGACCTCTGTCAGAATCCGGGTTCCCGGCTCCGCGTCCAGCCGAATCCAGACGCAGGCAAGCCCCTTGTGCTCCATGGCGCCGTAGGTGAGCCGCTGGGTGGTGAAGCTCCAGTCAAAGGCCGCCTCTCCGGCGCCGAACTCCCAGACCCCCTGGCCGGAGGCGGCATAGAGCCGTCCGGCGTGACGGATAAAGCCCAGATACGGGGTATCGTCCTCCCGGTGCCAGACGCCGTGCTCCGGATCAAAGGCCAGTACATCACAAGCCCCGTCAGGCCGGTATGCGGCGGCGTAGTACCGGCGGCCGTCCGTGCCCGCGGCACAGGATATATAGGGCGTGTCCAGCTGTGGGCTGACGCCGTAGGGCTCTCCGCCTGCATAGGCCTGAAAACCGGCGGCGGAGAGGAAGTAGAGGACGCCCCCCAGTTCCGCAATGCTCCGGCTGTCCAGACACCCGCCCATGGTCTGCTTGGGAATGGAAAAGTTCTGGGGCCCGTCCCCGTAGATGTGATGGATGCAGTCCCGTTTAAAGGCTGCCACAGCGGAGCGGTAGCTGCAAATTCCGGTAAAGCCGCCGGCTGTACCCACCATGCCGTACCAGCTGTCGTCCCCCAGCCCCTGAAAGGAATTGAAATTCAAGCAGTCGCCCAGCTTTGAGGCATACAGGTATTCGCCGTTCTGCGCAGTTCCCCACAGCCGGTTGTTGTGGACGCAGATATGGTCCATATCCGGGATGCTGACCTTTACGGTGATTGGGCCCTGCTCAGTTCCGTTGGAAAACAGCGCTCGTTCGCCCCGTTTGGTATAGAGCAGCAAATCCAGTCTGCCGGCCGTTGCGGACTCCACCACAGCGCTGACAATGGCCGTGCTTGATGCAGAATCCCTGCGTCCCTGAAGGCGGCAGGTGTTGTTCTCCTTTTTTGTACAGCCGCTGATGACCAGACTCTCCCCGGGCTGGAATTGATCAAACCCGCCGCCGGATTTACTCAGATACGCGGTATATGCGCCGGTCAGCGTGCTGTGGGAGGCGTAAAAAGTCACGCCGGACAGCGTCAGGGCCTTTTCCATGCTCTGCAGGCCCGCGGCGGTCTCCCCGGTGTCCGGATCCGGCTGATAGTCATAGTACAGCTTGTCGGGGAGGATACATAGCTTTCCGTTGAAGTCCGCAATGGATTTTTCCCCCGGTAAAAGTTCGGCATCGCTGACACGGGTTCCCTGGTAATAGAAATGCCGGTTCCGAACCCCGGTGAATGCGGTCAGCGGGAGCTCCGTATATTCCGGCGCCGCAAGGGCGGTGATGCCGTCCGCCGCAGTCACCAGTCTCCGGGGTTTGCGGGGGGTCAGCGCCGGATAGGCGTCCGCGGACATATTTTCACACTGGGAGAGGGTTCCCGCGGGTGCCTTGGCCCGCAGGTCCAGTCCCCCGAAGCGGACAAACTGCATTTTTTTGTGCTCTCTTGCGCCGAAGCTCGGCAGGAACATGGCGGTTCCTCCTTTCGTCATACCTTCCAATAACTGTGAAGCGCGGAGACGCCGCCTGCTGGGGCGCGGCTTTTGTAATCCCGGCGCAGGCCGTCATACAGCGTGTTATATTGGGTCATGTGCGCCTGATAGCCGGTGTAGTCGTGCTGGTACAGGGCCATCTTTGCCAGCAGATATTCCACATACATGCCGTCATAGGGCAGCTCGTCGATCTCCGTCACGTCGTCAATGACCCGGCGCAGTGCCAGCGGCGCAGCCGTCTGGGGCGTGAACGCCCCGTCCTCCACCACCAGCCCGTCGTATGCCAGGTCCAGCACATAGCACCGCTGTGCCTGGGTCCAGTCCGGCGCCTCCTCCGCAGAGGAAAGCAGAACCCACTCCATACAGTCGCCGGGATAAAAGGGCGGCGCATCCATTTTGATGAAGTTTTCACCCAGGTCGAATGTGCCGGTCAGGGACACATGCCGCACCGGCTGGGCCCGGGTCAGGAACACCAGTTTCAGGCGCATGGGCCGGCGGGGTTCCCGCGGGAGCCCGCACCGCGCAAAGTTCCGGAAATCCAGCTTATCCAGCCGCTTCCCGTCCAGATACGCGGTCTCAATGTCCTCAAAGGAAATGTCGTCCGGCAGTTCCAGCTCCCCCGAACCGGTCACGGTGGTCTCAATGGTATCGTAAACCTTTTTGATTTCCCGCCGGATTCCGGCTGAAACCTCGTCGCACCAGCGGAGCTTTTCCTCCTGGGTATAGGGGTTGGGACACAGGGCGTCCGCCGCCTCAATGACCTTGCGCAGTTCCATGGGGATCACCTAACCTTTCAGGCTTTCCACATAGGCCTGCGCCTCCAGCTCCTGCCTGTGGCTCCGCTCCAGGACCAGCGCTACACAGCGCGGGACCATGACCGAGACGCCCCGCTGGATCTGGTAGTTTGTACCGTTGACCGTCACGGTGACGTCATCCTTGTACCGGCTGTTGTCCTTGATCAGCATCACGGGCACCGGCTCCTGATAAAAGGCCGTCAGCGCCTGTTCCTTTGTGGGTGTTTTCTTTGCAGTCATAAATATAGCCTCCTTTTTCCGTTTCTGTCATGTCTCTGCCGCGGCGGATCAATAGCTGCAGGTGGTCTCCACCCGGACCATGAACTCCGGCGACAGGATCTCGGCGGTCTGGGTGGCCTTCCAGCCCACCGTACTCCGCTGATCCAGCGGGTCGCCGGTTCCGGCGCTCCCCTTCTGCTTGAGGATGGTCTGGAGCCCGCCGCCGGAAATACTGGTCACGCCATAGGCGTTTTGTCCGATGAACAGGGTGGAATAGATGTCTCTTCCGCCGGCCCCCGCGCCGGCGGGATAGATCACTGCGCCGGGCGTGACGCTGGCGTCCGGTGTCTCGGCCACAGTAATGCTGGCCGCGCCGGCGTCTCCGGCCTTGGCCGACGCAATGGAGTAGTCAAAGCCGTTGATCTGTATTTTCTTGGAGCCCAAATAGGTCACGTCCTCTGCGGTCAGTTCCTCACGCAGGGTAATAGTTTTGCCGGATACCCCCGCGGCGGTCAGCGTCTCCGGATCCCCCTTGGCCAGAGTTGCCGGATTGCGGAGATAGCCCGCCCGGAATATTTTGGCCTCGGTGGACTCCACGAAAACAACCCCGTGAATTTTGCCGATGGCGCCCTTGTACCAGTCCTCCGGATCCACATTCTGCTTGACTGCCTTCCACTCCGGGTCATTGGTCAGGTCGTTGGCCACATCGGGGTGGATGATGGCCACATAACAGCCGTCCTTAAAGGGGGCGGCGTTGTTCCGCTTCAGGGTGGCCACAGCCCGTTTTACAGCGGCCACCGTGAGATAGTCGTTGTCCCCATAGTCGGCCTGGCCGCCCACCAGCAGGTTCCGGTCCGCCTTGCCGCTGCCGTACTGTACGTTGGTTCCCGCGTTGACCTTTTCCCGGATCACTGTGTCCAGGGTTCGGCCGGCCTGGTCGCCCAGCACGGTCTGGGTCTCGCTGATCACGGAATCCACCGCGGACAGGGTCAGCATATCCGACATGGTGATATAATCGCCGTACTGCTCCACCGTGGACTCCACCGTGGTCACATTCAGGGTGTTGCCCTTTGGCGTCACGCCCTCGGTGAGGGGTGTCAGCGCCTTGGGCAGGGGGCTGAAACGCCGGAACTCAATGGTCTTGCCGCTTCCTGCCGGAATCGGCTTTTGCTGGCCGAACTGAGCGTGAACCAGCTTGGGGCTTGCAAACCGGATCAGAGCCCGGTCATAGTAGGTTTTCATCTCAGGGGTCAGATTGTTGCCCGGCCGGTTCGCGGAAGTGGTCTGCGTGTTCAGATAGTTCATAAACGATTCCTCCTTTTTGTTGCTGCTGTTGTTGATCCTCTGCTGGAGATGGCCTTAAAAGGTGATCTTTTCACCATTCCGGGCCCGGGTGATGATGGCGTCGATCTCCTTGTCGGAAAGATCTTTTGGATTCTTTTTGGCGATTGCGGGGCGGTTTTTGCCCGCGCCGTTTTCCGGGATTCTGTCTCTGTGCGCGGTCAGCTCCTCCAGAGCCTCGGCCCGGGCCTGCTCCAGCAGTTCGTCCCGGTGGACCAGGAAAAAGGCGTCCTCCACCGTCAGGCCGCTGCCCCAGACATAGTTCACAAAATCCGGGTTCTGCATTTCGGACTTCATGTCAAAGTCTGGATTCTTGCGCATGAAGGCCTGGCGCTGTGCCTCAATCTCCGCAATGCGCTGTTCCACATAGGGATCCTGTGCGCCGGCCTGCTCCGGCGGCACAGCCGCCGGAGCAGGCGGACTGCCCGCGGTCTGATTCCGGGCAGGGACGGGCTCCTGCCCCTGCCCGGCCAATGCCTGGGAAGCCGGGTCGGTGGGCAGGGTTTGCCGCCTGCCTTTGGTGCTGGTTGTGAAGTTGAACATGGAATTCCTCCTCTCCCGCCTGCGGCGGAATGTAATTGCACGGACAGCGGCGCCCGGTTCCGGGCGCATTTGTCTGATGCAGGGTTATTGTAGCATGAGAGAGGATGCCATGGGGTGCCTTCGCCGCGGCAAAGGGGATTTGACAAAGGATGGATTTTTTGAAAAAAAGACTTGCCCAGGAAGAAGGGTTGTGGTATAATAATTAGGTTAGAAAGAATGTTTTTTCTTTCAATTCTGAAATGAGGAATAAGGAGAATTTTACCCATGAAAATCCTGTGTGAACGCGATATATTGAACGAGGCAATCGCAACCGTGTCAAGGGCTGTGTCCGGCCGAAGCAGCCTCAGCGTGCTGGAGGGGATCTACATCGGCGCCGAGGCGGACGGGACGGTCACCCTGATCGGAAACGATTTGGAGATCGGGATTGAGGCCAAGGTTCAGGCCGCGGTCTCTGAACCGGGTGAGGTGGTGCTCAATGCCAAGATGATCGGCAGCATTGTGCGGACCCTGCCCGCTGACCAGGTCAGCATTGAGGTGGGAGAAAAGAACATGGCGCTGATCAAGAGCGGTGCGGCGAAGTTCGAGATCGCGGGTATCTCTGCGGAGGAATTTCCGGATCTGCCGCTGGTGGAGTCGGACTATTCCATTGGGATCCCGGCGGGCCTGCTCAAGGAGATGATCTCCAAGACCATCTTTGCCGTTGCGGTCACAGATAACAACCCCATCCTGACCGGGTGCCTGCTGGAGATCGAAAAGACCGGCCTGACCATGGTGGCGCTGGATGGATACAGGATGGCGGTGCGCAGGGCGCCCATGGAAAATGACTTTGAAGAAAAGAAAATGATTATTCCGGAAAAATCCCTCAGTGAGCTCGCCCGGATTCTGGGTGACACAGAGGAAGAGGTCCGGATCAATGCCACCAACCGCCATGCCATCTTCATGTTCGACAACTTCCGGATGGTGACCCGGCTGATTGAGGGCAACTACATCAATTATCACAGTGTAATTCCGGCGGACTATGATATTGAGATCGCGTGCGCCGCACATAAGCTGACTGAATCCATCCAGCGCGCGTCCCTTATCATTCTCAATGATGTGGTCAAGAGCCCGGTGAAGTTTTTGATTGAGGACGGGAATATCAATATCTCCTGTACCACCCCGGCCGGGTCTGTGGATGACAACATTCCGGTCAATATCAAGGACGCGGCTCTGGAGATCGGCTTCTATAACCGGTATCTGCTGGAGGCGTTCCGGGTGATTGACACGGAGGATGTGAACCTCCGGTTTAAGGCGTCCACCAGCCCGCTGGTGATTGTGCCGCCGGATGGGGATGCGTATCTGTACCTGATTCTCCCCCTGCGGCTCAAGGCGGAATAATGCGCGCGGATCGGCTGGAGCTCAGGAACTTCCGGAATTACGCGGAACAGACGCTGGAATTCGGCGAGGGCGTGAACATCCTGTTCGGGGACAATGCCCAGGGAAAAACCAATGTTCTGGAGGCGGTCTATCTCTTTTCCATGGGCAAGGCGAACCGGGCCCGGCGGGACGCGGAGCTGATCCTCCACGGCGAGGAGAGCGCCCGGCTGGCGCTGACGTTTACAGACCGGGACAGGACCAGCCTGGCGGAGATTGAGCTGTTCAAAAACCAGCGTAAGGCAATCACGGTCAATGAGGTGCCGGTCCGGCGCAACAGCGAGCTTGTGGGCAGGTTCCGGGTGGTCTATTTTGGACCGGAATACCTGGGATTGGTCAAGGAGGGCCCAAAACAGCGGCGCAGAAATACGGACATTCTCATCAGCCAGCTGCGGCCCAGATATTTTTCCGCGCTTTCGGATCTGAAGAAGATTGTGGAGAGCAAGAATGCCCTTTTGAAGATGGAGCGGCCCAATACCGCCATGCTGGAGATCATCAACGAGAAGCTCGCCTCCATTTCCAGCGAACTGATCGCCTATCGTTCGGCCTATCTTGAAAAGACCGGCGCGCTGGCCCGGGAGATCCAAAGGGAGATCTCCGGCGGCCGAGAGGAGCTGGAGGTGCGGTATCTCTCCTGTGTGGGAGAGGTGACAGGGCTGGAGCCCGGCGAGATTAAGGAGAAGCTCAGCAGGCGGCTGGAGGAGGCCTGGCGCCGGGAGCTGGATATGCGGGAGTCCTCTGTGGGTCCGCACCGGGAGGACATCGGGTATTATATCAACGGGCGGGAGGCCAAGGCCTTTGCGTCCCAGGGCCAGCAGAAGACCATTGTGCTGGTGCAAAAGCTGGCGGAGGTTGAACTGATGCAGGAGGAGACCGGAGACCTTCCGGTCCTGCTTCTGGATGATATCATGAGCGAGCTGGACAAAAAACGCCGGCGGTTTATTCTGAGCCATATCCGCAGGATGCAGATTTTAATCACCTGTACGGATGTGGACGGATTTGAAACAGACGGGGACGCCCGGCTGTTTGAGGTGGAAAACGGGACGGCAAAGCCTGTTCCCTGAGACGGCTGGCGATAGGAGGAACGTGGATGTATCTGCACCTTGGAAAGGACACGGTTGTCAATACCAAAAACATTATAGCGATTCTGGATCTGGAGAGCACCTCTGTGTCCAGAAACACCCGGGACTTTCTGAAAATTGTGGAGGAGGAGGGGTTTGTCCGCAATGTGTCGGAGGAGATTCCGAAGACCTTTGTCCTCTGTGAGATCGACGGACAGTCCGTGATCTATATTACGAATATATCCTCCAAGGCCCTTTCGGGGCGGACGGAGCGGCACAGGTAAAAGCGTGCCGGACAATGACCGCTGGACGCCTTTTCCGGCTCACGATAAGGCGGAGGTCATGGGTTCTAGTATGTGGGCCAGAAAGGCAAATGGTTACAGCATGGCAGAAGAGCATATCATAGAAGAACAGAGCAAGGAGATCCCTCTGACTGAGGGGCATATGACAAGCGTGCCGGTGGATTCGGAGTACGGCGAAAATCAAATTCAGGTGCTGGAGGGACTGGAAGCGGTCCGAAAGCGTCCGGGCATGTACATTGGCTCTACGACCAGCAGGGGCTTGCACCACCTGGTCTATGAGATCGTGGACAATGCCATCGACGAGGCGCTTGCCGGCTATTGTACCGACATCACGGTGGTGATCGAGAAGGACAATTCCATTACGGTCACGGATAACGGCCGCGGTATCCCCATTGGAATTCATCCCAAGGAGGGGATCCCGGCGGTGGAACTGGTGTTTACCAAGCTCCATGCGGGCGGAAAGTTCGGCGGCGGCGGATATAAGGTTTCCGGCGGCCTGCACGGCGTGGGCGCCTCGGTCGTCAACGCTCTGTCAGAGTATTTGGAGGTGGAGATCTCCAACGGTGAGCATGTGTATTACCAGCGGTATGAGCGGGGCAAGAACGGCGGCCCGCTGAAGCAGATTGGGGATACGGACCAGACGGGAACCAAGGTTCACTTTAAGCCGGACAATGAGATCTTCGAGGATCTGGTATTCAGCTTTGACACCCTGCTGCTGCGCCTGCGGGAACAGGCGTTCCTCAATGCCGGAATTCGCATTGTGCTGAAGGACGAGCGGGAGGACGCGCCGGAGGAGCACCGTGAGGTGGATCTGCGCTATGACGGCGGTATCCGTGAATTTGTGGAATACGAAAACCGGAATAAGGAGGCCATCCATCCGGATGTGATCTATGTGAACGCCGTGCGCGAAACCTGTGAGGCCGAGGTGGCCATGCA
>CBCTHE010000033.1:0-26694 GCA_965146665.1 uncultured Ructibacterium sp. | reverse complement strand
TTCATACAGGGCCATAATGCTGTCTTTTGCCCAGTCCACAGATGAAAGATCGGTGAAGATGTCTACAGCCTGTGGATCTTCTTCCCAGGGCGCGACCGGGTCCGGCTTATACGCCTCATGGTCAACGCCTATTGTGGTGCTTCCGCCACGGTTTCCGCCGGAGCCGCCGCCTCCGCCGCTTGGCTTGCTGCTGCCCTTGTTCTCATTTTCATATTTCTGCAAAGCCGCGGCAAACGCAGTCCGGAAATCCCCGAAGCTGTCCACGGGCAGACTGTCCACAACAATCTGATTGACCGCATTCTTTTGCTTTTCGGTCAGCGTCAAATACTTTTGATAGGCCGCGGAGCCCCGCATGATCATAGCCTCGTTCTTTTGCAGGAAGCTGGTCATACTGCTCCATTTGGTATGGTTCAGCTCCTCTATGAGACTTTGAATTCTTGCCGCCTCTTCGGTCATGGTCAGGTATTCACCATAGGGCTTGTTTTCGTACAGCGCTTCCGCAATCCCGTTGATTCTCGCGGTGGTGAGCTCTGCAATACCAAGCGCGCCGGCATTTTCCAGCAGGGCCTGTGCGGCCGCTGCGCCGCTTTGCGCACTGTTTATCGTCTGCAGCAGTGCCGCCCGGTCCGCGGAGTCCAGATAATTCACCTGTTTTTCAGCGGATCTCGCATTCTGATACCCGGAAACCTTCAGGGTGTAGGCGCCGCTCTTCAGTTCTCCAAAGTCATAGTAATATTGGAATATACCATTCTGATCCGGGATCACAGGCGCGGACAGAACAGCGGTTCCCGTCCCGTCGCGCAGACTCAGCAGGACACAGTTGGGCCCGCCGCTCAGTTCTCCCCTGATCTGCAGAAGCTGTTCGGTTAAAGCACAGTCCGTCACATAGGCCTGGGCCGTACCGGCACCGCCTTGATAAATCCTTGGGCTGGCCGCCGCCTCGGCGCCCGCCGCCGCGCAGCCGCCATATAGAAGCGCGTCTTTATCGTCTGTTACAAAGGCTTTGATCAAAACGGCATGCTCCGCATTGGAAGCCGGGATCACAAGCTCTTTTTCTGTGCCGGCCGGGATCAGCTCGTTTTGGAGTTCCTGGGTGAGCATGGATCCTCCCTCTCCGTAAAAGGCGAGATGCAGGACCGCCTCTTTCGCTTCTGTTCCCGTATTCTGCACCTTGACCTTTGCACCGGCAGACATGCCGGACAGATCGGTTAGTTCCGGTTTCCCTGCGTTAAGGCCTGATTCCGCCGTGGTAAAGGTATAGGCAGCAGCCGCGGAAACCTGACTTCCCTGCGCGCTGTACAGCTCGCGCCCCACCTCTATGGTATAGGTTTGGCCGGGCTCCAGCAGATCCGCCGCCGTCACGGTCAGCTGATTGTCCTGCAGGTCTGTGACCAGATTTTTAGGGATGCTCTGTCCATCCTGTTTCAGCACGACATTTCCGTCAGCACAGGAATTCAGGCTGTCGCTGTAGACGAAACCCACGGACATATCCCGGACAGGCATCTGCACCGCATTCTGCGGAAGCGTCGTCCCTTGCAGTTCCAGCGTCCCCGCCTTGCTGCTGGAGAGCCAGATGCGCTCCACCTGAATAAAGCCGCCGTCTTTCCAGGAGGGATAGGACCCGTCATCCAGCCATCCGTTTGCATTGATGGAAAAACCATTCACATTCTGCCACTGCGCTCCCTTGCTTGCGCCATAATTGGCCAGCTCAAGGGAGACCAGTTTCCAGCCGACCCAGTCCACCTGCAGCCGGGTCATAAAATATGCCTCTCCATTGCTGTCTGTGGTATAAAGACAAAGGTTCAGATACTTTCCTGTATTTTCCGGCGAATAAATCCAGTAATTTGCATACTTATATTTACTGCCGTCCACAGGGATACCGGCTGCGCGCGCTGTACGGTCCTCCGGCGATTTTGGAATATCGATACGCAGTGACCTGCCGTACCGGTTTGCGTTGTCCGCTGTGATGGTACAGCCTTTGCTTCCGACGTTCAGGATCCCCAGGCTCTCTTCAGAGTCAAACGCGGCAAGTTCAAATACCGCCGGAACCGCAGGCGACGTGGTAAAAGAAAAACTGCGGTCTCCCACAAGGGAGTTCCCATAAACATCTGTCATGGCGTCTGTGAGCTGAATACGGTATTCCGCGCCCTCGCTCAGCACACTGTCAAACCGGAGTTCGAGCCTGTTGTCCTCCGCCGCAGCCGCAAAGCCGTCATACTGCAGAATATTGTTTTTGTATAGCCGGACCTTGCCGGACAGCCCGGTTTTATCGATAGGGTTGTTGGTGTTCAGCGTGTATACAGGCTTCTCACCGGCCTTGATATTCGCCCCCAAGGCCGTATCGACATTTTGTGCGCTGTTTGCAATGCTGGTTTTCAAAACCTTGAACAGCCTGGTGGGGCCTTCCACGGTAAAGCTGTACTCATCCGCCTCGTCCAGCAAATTACCGTCCAGATCATAAATCCCCGGTTCCAGCTGTATTGTATAGGAGCTCTCCCTGACAAGATCATCGGAAAAGACAATACGGAGCTCTTTTCCCTCTATTCTGACCGTATATGCGTCCGCGGCCAGCGGTTTCTCATCCTGCTTCACCACCACTCTGCCGGCTGTACTGCCTGCCGCAATTTCCTGACTGGCAGTTATGGTATAAGTGCGTTCCCCGCCAAGATCCTGCGGCACATATCCCGCTCCGTTTTCAATGCTGGTGCCGGCAATCTGGAAGGACGCGGCAGGCGCCGTTTTGCTCAGCCACATTTTTTCCACATTGATCGAATGGTTTTCCGTCCATTTGATCGTGTTTCCAACCCATTCATTGGCCGCAATGGTAACCATACACACGCCATAATCCCAGGCACACTGATTGTTCTTTTCAAATGTGCTCAGGGGGATGGACACCAGTTTCCAGCCGACCCAGTCCACGGTCAGTTTACAGCGGTAATAGTGATTTCCCGTATCCGCTGCTGAATTTCCCGTTCGGATGACCCAGCTTAGCTGACTGGTTTTTCCATCCGCATCCTTGCAGATTTTGCTGTTATACACCCACATATTTGCATAGCTGTAATCCGCGGCCGGTATTTTCTGTGCCGGATCGGACACATTGTAAAAGGTAAAGGTCCGCCCCTTCCCTGCATCCCAGGACAGCCGGGCGCTTACATCCGTCAGTCTGGGAACATCACGGTTCACTTCAAGGCTTCCGGTTGAGGGAATGCCCGCCTCGGTGGTATAATCGCCAATGATATACCGGTCTTTGTATTCGGCCGCCAAATTGATTTCTTCCTCTGCGCCTGACAGGATAAGGGGCTCCGCTGTCAAGACAGGTACAGGCACACTCTCCTCATCGGACAGTGCCGCTTCTTTCTCTATCCCATTCTCTATGACCGGCTCCTGTATCTCTGCGTCCGGCTCCGCGGGATCAGCAGTCGCTTCCGGATTTGCTATCCCCTCTGCTTCGGCGGACAGCTTCTGCGCCTCCACGCGCTCCGTCTGTACTGTGATCCCGTCCGGCTTCCCGGCAATGACTGCCGGACCGCCCAAGGTCCCCAGCACGGCCGCCGCAAGAACCGCCGCAAGTATTCTCTTTTTTCCCATGTGTCAATCTCCTTTCTTCCAGCTGGCTGTTTCACCGGCGGGCGGCGCTGTATCCGCCCGCCGCGTATCCCGTTTCTTCGGCACGCTGTATCAATTCGCGGGAATGCTGGCAGCATAGGGCTTCATGCTCTCTATGCTGTCCCAAAGCATGGCTCGCAGTTTGGCCTCCGCCGGTACATTGTCAAGAGAAACCGTCAGGGTCTGGCTTCCGTCCGCCTTGCGCAAATTTTGGGTTTCTCCAATCTTAACCTCCGTCAGAATTCCGTTTTGTTCCACGGCTAGAACCAGGGTAAAGGGATATACGTTCTCGTCATTTACGGTTATATCCGCCGAAGCACTCTTGCCATCCTGCCCCAGCACAAAGTTTTCAATGGTATATGTTCCAATCTCTGTGGTAAAGCTATAGGTCTGCGGAATACCAAGCTGGTTTCCGTATACATCGGCCAGCTTTCTGTCCAAACGCACGGTGTATTCTGTCCCTCCGGCCAGCTCCTGGTTAAAGGACACCGTTATCTTTTTTCCCGCGGCGGATACCGTATAGTCACCGCCACGCATAGGCTGGGTTCCGGCATATACAGACACCTTGCCGTCCAGTACCCTCGTATCGCTCTCAGTATTCATGGTTATGCTGTAGGAATCAAGATCCTTGGGAACTCCCACGGCGCCGTCGGTGACTGACAGACCGTTTTCCGCCACTGAATACGCTGTGACAGGTTCTTCCGCAGACAGCCAGGAGCGTTCGATATCAACGAAATTTCCAAGATCATACCAAAGCACATTTTTACTGTCTGTGTTCCATTCATTCGCCGCAATGACAATCTGATACGCGCCCAGCGCCTTGTCTTCGCCCAGCTGAATGTCCAGCGGAATAGAAACCAGCTTCCAGCCCGCCCAGTCTATCGGCAGAAAATAGGGATGGTTTTTTTTATCCACCGCATCCGCCGCAGTTCCGGTATTGATATTAAAAACGAGCTTGGAGGGGTTCCCGCTGCTGTCTGTCTTGATCCCAGGGCTGTACATCCAGACATTCCAATAACTATAGTTGTTGAGCGGAAGCTTCTCCGCCGCGTTTGTGGTATAAAAGAGATAGCGGGTCACCTTTGAATTAGTTTTATCCCAGCTCATCCGTGCGGTCATGTCATAGACCTTGCCGTTTCTGCCATTGGCCAGCCAATACTCCACTTGATCCTCCCATGTGGAAGAATACATGGTTTCGTCGTCCGCCGCGCAGAAATCCTTTATGAGCAGATTACCCGCAGGCAGGGCGGCCTTTTCACCGCTTTGAGGCAATACCGGCTCACTTGAATCAACAGCCGGCGCACTGGACAGCCACGCTTTTTCCAGTCCCACAAAGCCATTGCTCTTCCAGACAGGTGTATGCGTTCCATTTCCCTTGCCGTCCTGCCAGCCCTGGGCATTGAAGCGGACGGATACCACCTTGGCCGGATCGAATACAGGGGACGTGCCGCCGCCTGTGGCCTTAAACTTGCTCAAATCCATACTGACCAGTTTCCAGCCTTTCCAGTTGACAGCCCCAATGGGGTTAAGTCCATACCTGCCGTTGCTGTCCGTGCAGATGACCTGAAGCCCGCCGTTGGATGCCTGCGGCGAGTAAATCCACATATTCAGATACCGGTTCTCCGCGCTGGACAGGTCAATGGGATTTGCCTTATCTTCGTAAAACACCCAGTCTACATTGGTGGATGTGGATGGGATCAAAATGGCCGCGTAACCGGAATTTCCGCCTTCTCTGGGCCCCGCAAGGGAGAGGAAATCCTGCTTGCAGGGGGTTTGATCAAGCACAGCGTCACTGTTCACATCAATGAGGACTTTCCCAGCAAGCTGTTCACCGCTTCCAGTGACCGCAAAGGTTTTTTCCTTTTCCAGCCAGATTTCATCAAAATACAGAACATCGCTGGTCAGTATCTGCTCTGCGCCCCATCCGCCGGTATTCAAGTACATTCCGTTAATGTTACTCCAGCTGGGATCTGTCTCTACACCGTTTACCGGCTTTTTATTGGCCCCAAAGCCAATACTGCCGTCCGTTTTGACGGGAACCGCGATCTCCTGCCAGCCCTCGGCCGCCACGGTCCAGGTTCTTCTGAAATAGGGATTTGCGTCAATGTTCCCCTTGTCATAGGTGGTCGGTATGATATTAAACTGCATGCCCGCCCGGCTGGCGTAAAACCGCATCCGAAACCACTGATACTGGCTCCAGTCAGCCTCCGGGCTGGAGAGCACCAAGCCCTCGCCATTGCCCAGAACCATTTTGAGTGCGGTCGTCCCGTTCCAGGTTTCTTCCAGGCCGCCCGAGGTCAGCCGTGCTGGATTTCTGGAGACCGCCGTTTGAATTGCCTCTTCATTGTCGAATTTCGCAATTACACAGATATTGGAGTCTACCCCCTCCGCCGCCGCGGAGAAAGGAAGCACCATCATCACACCCGCCAAGACACAAACAGCCAACAACAGAGCAAATACCCGCTTTACCTTTTTCACTTTTCTTCCTCCTTTTATTTTTATTCCACAATGCCCAATTTCCATTGGGACATCAACCACTTCATTTCCCGGTCCGGATCATTTCCTCAGGATCGCCGCCTCGCCGAACGGGAGACAGCTTTTCCCATCCCACAAAAAGGCTTTGACCTGACACGTATCAGCCCAGGTTTCCACCGTGGCAGAGAGAATGGTTCCGGCCCCCTGACCGTACAGGGTCTGCCTTTCACTGCCCAGGGCTTGCAGACCCCCGTTGTTATCATAGGCCGCCAGATAGAGTACGGCCTCTTTTCTTTCATCCGTCAGATTGGTCAGTGAGATCTCTGCTGACACCGGCTGTCCCGGCGCCAGCCTGCCGCCGGCCGTTACGCCGCCGGAGAAGTCCACCTCTGCCCTTCAAAGGCCGCCGCCTTTTAATTCCGCGACCATACTGCGGCCGTCTGAGCCTTCAAAATCTATGCTGATCTGGGTATTGCTCCCGGCGGTGATATTCATTTTCGCGTCCTGCGTCTGGGCGAGCATGGCCTTCGGCAATGTTACCTTGCCGGAGGACAGCTTCCGGGTGGGATCAGAAACAGAGATCCGATACCCGCTCTCACGGTCCTGTACCATAAGCATCATTGGCTGGTCCACACGGATGCCGTTATATTCTCCTGCGTCCCAGAACACCATGGCGGTAATGCCCAGTTTCTTTTCGCGCACCACCTGCAGAGACGGCGTGTTTTCCAATATTTCAACATCCGGGTCCGCCGCGTAGTTTCCTGTTTCCTGCGCCGTCTTGCCCGGCAGCATCACATACGCATAGGTACCGCCCTGCGGGTCCTTCCCATGGTCAAGCCACAGCTCAAAGAAGCTTTGGGCACTCTTGGTATACCGCGCAAACAGATCGCCGCCCTGGGGGAAATAGTAGCCACCCGTTTGATCCAGATGTGCCCACACTGCATCCTTCAGGCTGACATCATCACCAAAAATCTCTTTTTGAGCGCCGTCCACCACAACCTTGTCCGCACCTACAATCTCTACCTCGGGCGCCTTAACACTGCCGTCAGGGTTCGGAGGATAAATTTTTGCCGTGGTCAGGCTTACCCAGTCACTGCCCGCGGAGTTTCCGTAGTTTGTAAATCTGACATACCGGCCTTTCTGCTGATTGAGCGTAAAGGCCTCGTCCATCTCCGTCTTGCCGCTGCTGCTGCCCTGGAAGGTCTCTGTCCAGGTCTTACCGTCGGCGGAAACCTCTAACTTAAACTTCTGGGTCCGTTTGGAGCCGTTCTGGAAGGAGAGCAGG
The DNA here is from genome assembly GCA_965146665.1 of uncultured Ructibacterium sp. Lineage (GTDB taxonomy): Bacteria > Bacillota > Clostridia > Monoglobales > Monoglobaceae > Ructibacterium. The sequence continues at coordinate 19,328 of CBCTHE010000033.1, read as the reverse complement.
ATAAAACCCAATTCCTTTTCTTCACCCAGATCCCAGGTCAATGCGGCGTTGGCCTGCCCGGCCCACTTTGTGGAATAATCTCCGTCCAGCGTATTCTGCGCCACATTCTCCGCCTCCGGCGTCTCACTTGCCGCCGCGCTGAGAATCTCATAGGGTTCAGCTTCCGACGCGTTTTCAACCAAATTTCTAGTTGTAAGGCTTCTTCTGTTATCAACTACGGTCAGGACGTTGTAGCCGTTGCTGGCATTGACGTCCGTCCCCAGGCAAACCACCTCGTCGTCAAACATGAAATAGGACTTTTTCGCCTGCAGGTTGCAGTCATGCGCCGGGGCGGGACCGCCGTAATCACCGCCGTTTTTGCCATAATCAGTATCATTGTGATAGGACTCCAGCCACATGGCGGCCGCGCCATAAGTCCCGTCGCTGACGCCGCCCACAAAATCCTTGCTGCTCAGATATTCATTGCCCTGTGCGATGGTCACAGCCTGACGCTCCTGGGTATCCACCGTGGTCCCCGGCAGACGGTACGGGTTGATACTGTTCCAATAGGCATTGTTGGACTGCACAAAATCACCCTTCACATGGTATTCAATCATACCATCGCCCACATACCAGCCGGTCATATTTTGATTATTGATACACTCATAATTGAACATTCTGGAGCTTGACATGGAAATACCCATTGCAAAATCATCCCGCTGGTGCATCACTTTGTCCTCATTGTGATACACCTTGTTGATCTGATAGCTCTCCTTGGGCTGAACGCTGTCGTCCTCCATAATCTTAGTGAGCTCAATCACCTGCGTCAAGCCAAGCGCTGTATAGAAATTCACCGTTGTATCGGTCAGCACCTGCTTTTTAATGATGGATTTCACATTCGCCTGGTCCTCGGGCGAAAGCGCGTCCAGCACCGCAATCATACCATTGACCGCCGAGGTTCCGGAGCTGTGCTCGCCGCTTGGATCACGTCCCTTGACCATCCTGAACATGGCTCCCTGGTAGATCAGCGGCTCAAACGCATTGTAGATCCAGTCCGCCACGTTATCCGCCTGGGGATTGGTGATCTCAAAGGCAGTGCCGGCAAAAAGAGAAAGGAAAGGACCGGTTGCCGTGAACTGAGACATCCCATACGTACCATTCATGGGATGCAGGGTGTGATATATATAAGATCCATCTGTATAGAATCCCTGGCCCCGGTCCTCACACCGGTCTCCGAACAGCTGACTTGCGGTGTTGCGGTTGTTGTCCACATACAAAAACAGGTTATCCAGCGCGGACTGCACCTTGAGAACTTTTTTGGGATTGTTTTGGAGCAAAGCGGAGCCAATGGCGAGCTTGCCTGTCTCCAGCGCGTTGGAGCCAACATCGTATGTTGAAGGCACCAGCTTATCAAACAGCGCCAGATAGTTCGCTTTCTGTTCTGCGGTCAGTTCATCCTCCACAATGAGCATGATGGGAATCAACGCATTGGGAGATCCGATTTTCCAGTCCCACCAGTTAAATGCGCTGGTACTTCTCCATCCGGTACCGTCCATCTCCGCCCGGCCGTAGCGGTGCTGGTACATCCACTCGAGCCCATACAGTATATCGGCCTTCAAGTCCTCGTTCTTATACAGCTTTGTACCAGAGGTCCCATAGGCCAGCGCCATTTGCTGCAGCTTATTATAGGTCTGTGTCATATGATTGCTGGTTGTTGTAATAATTCCCTCAAAAAGCTCAGCACTGCCCTGTTTCTTGATTAGGCTCTTCCAGGCACTCTGGCCGTTATTGGAAATCTGATTGACCTTGGCGGCGATATTTTCATCTGACATATCGTTGTCCGCTTCACTTCCCACCAAATTATAACGCCAGTTATCTTTGACAGCCTTGCAGTCCGCTTCCGTCAATGCGTTGGGATCAACCTTGATGTGGCCCGCAAGATAGGCCGCAATTTCTGTCAGCTCATTCACCCCTGCAGGCCGTTCAAAAATCTTGATGGCATCGTCTGCACCAATCACTGCCAGTTTGCCGTCTGTAACCGTCACCTTGCCGCACGCGGCGGCCGCCTCAGCGGCCGGGAGATACAAATGTCCATTCTCAGACCGCGGCGAAACTGTAAAGTTGTTTTGCTTTCCACCTGCTGTATAACTGGTATCTCCAACCTTACCGGCAAGCTTCACCCCGTCCAGTTCCATGGACCAGGCCGCGCCGTCCGTCTGTATGTCTGCGCCGAATTCATTGGAGAAGAATACGTCCGGTGCAAGCACGGTGTCCCCCTCTGTCAAGGATGAAAGTCCCTCCCCGCTGATGGGTTCCACCTTTCCCCCGGCTTTTAATATGCTGGAACGGCCGCCGTACAGCGCCACCGCATGTTCCATCGCCTCTTTTGCCTGTTCTATTTTTTCGTCAGAATACAATGCTGTCAAACTCGTACCATCTCCTCCCACCAGATCCAGACTTGCAATGTAGATGCCTGCGTCCGAGGCCACCAGAGACCAGCCGTTGATGGTAAAACGGATCCTTGTGACCTTCGACCAGTCCGCCGCGCGGTTTGCCCCCATACTCGTCAGGGGAATAGAAAACTTTTTCCACCCGGTCCAGTCGTATTTGTATTTCAGGTTAAAATAGTTATAGGATCCATCCGCCCCAGACTCCGTCTCCACAATAAACATAAATTCTGTATTTGTGGCTTTCTCTGAATAAATCTCCATTTCGATTTTGTCATACTCAGTCCAGTCCTTTGGGACGTCAGAAAAATATACGTCCTTGGTTCCCGCCTGGTTGCCCCAGTAAGCCGAATTCAGATTGCCGTTTTTGGTGTACTTTCCCATCGGCATTGCTCCGCTTTTCAAAATCGCGCCGGCGTTGTTGAAATCAACCAGCGAAATCTTTGCTCCGCTTTGCACTGCCGTATTTTCAACAAATCCGTCCCATGCTGCAAAAGACGGAACAGCGGACAGTGCCATGACAGCGGACAGGACCAGCGCCCCGGATCCCATCCAGAGCCTTTGCCTTCTCCTCACGTGTTTTTTGTCATACTTGCTCAAATATAACACCTCCTGTTTTTATAACGGCCCCAAAGCCGGGGCAAATTTTTGCACATTCACCGCTTTTCTAATAAAAGTATAGCACCTAATTGTGCATATTTTCTAGTGTATAGTTGTTTGTTTTGCTATCATTTGGTTGTTTTTTTGCCCCATCAGGACGAAATATGAAATATAACTCAGTTAGTTTTTCTATTTATCAAATATTTAGAATTTATATTACACGCTTTTCAGGCAAAAGCTATAAAAATAATTCTGACTCAAAAAAGTTTTTTATCTATAATGCAGTGGTGAATTTTCCAAAACAGCAAAACTGGCTTACGGCAGCACAAATTTTATTTTAAAGTATTTTTTGGAGAAGATCAAATGAAATAACTGGAAATGAAGTGTTTATGCGGTATACAGGACTTTTGAAACAAAAAAATAAGAACAGGGTTCGGACAAAACTTTGCCCGAACCCTGTCCTGCATCAAATTACATTTCTCTTTTTCTGTTTAATTCCGGCGGCCGCTTTCATCTCAGCGGCAATTTCTGCATTTTATATGTAAAGCGAATCAACTTTACTCATTTGCTTCCACAGCGGCCTTTTGGGTATTGATCTCATAGAATATCTCCGGCTTGAATTTGAATTTTCTCGTATAGGTCATCAGACCATTGACCTCCTGCTCCACATCATAAAGCTGTGTATAACAGAATCCCAGAATTCTTTTATCCCGGAGCAATATTTCTGTCAGGCCTTTATACCGGGCGGCAAACTCCTCCTCTGACCCTGGCGCGTCGCCATATCCCCATCCCGCCGCATTGCCGGCTTGGTCCCATTTGATACCGCCGTACTCACTGACAAAATAAGGCTCTCCGCCGTATGGAACCTGAAATTCCGCAAAGGGGAAGGGCAGCGGTCCCTGGAATTTCTTTTCAAATTCCGCAGGATCCTGACAGTAGTCATGAACATCATAAATATCGGTCTGCACATGAAATCCCCCGCTTGTATCAATGACTGGCCGGGTATCGTCCAGAGCTTTCGTAACCAGATAGATCTGCCGGATCAACTCCTTTGCCGGCGGCGTCCCCTTTTTGGTCCAAACCTCATTGAGCGGGCACCAGCCAATCAAAGACGGATGGCTGAAATCGCGTTCCATCGCCTCTATCCATTCTGGAATCACATACTGTATCTGACCTGTCTCGGTCTTATCCAGCCCCCAGTCCGGAAACTCCCCCCAGACCAGATATCCCATCCGGTCCGCCCAATACAGATACCGCGGTTCAAACACCTTTTCATGGAGACGCGCGCCGTTAAAACCCAGCCGCATGGAAGCCTCTATATCGGCTTTGAGGGCTTCGTCTTCCGGCGCGGTATAAATGCCATCCGGATAAAACCCCTGATCCAGTACCCAGCGGCCGAAAACCGGCTTTCCATTCACAAGAAAGGCCCGGTCCGTCAGACTGACCTCACGCAGGCCAAAATAGCCGCGTACCGTGTCTTTTATCACACCTTCCTGTGTGATTCTCAGCACAACGTCATACAGCCGGCCGCGGCCTGGCTCCCAAAGGTGCTCTTCAGACAGCTGCACTGACAGCATAACCGTCTTGGAGCCCGCCTCCGCTCTGGCTGTGCCTACAGTTTTGCCCTCATAGCTGACTTCCATCTCCACGGCGGCATTGACCCATGCTCCTGTCAGCTGTACTTCTGTCAAAACCTGACACGCCGAGACATTGGGCCGGTACTTTACATTTTTAATAGACACAGCGTTCACAGGTTCAAGCCATACGGTCTGCCAAATACCGGTTGTCCGAGTGTAATAGCATCCGCTGGAGGCGTATTCTCCGCTCTGCTTTCCCGCGGGTTGGTTTCCGCTCCGCACATCATCCTCTGCATAGAGCACAATGCTGTTTTGCCCGGGCTGCAGATATGCCGTGATATCAAAGTAAAACGGGGTATAGCCGCCCCGGTGCGTCCCAGCCAGACTGCCGTTGACATAGACCCGCGCCGCATAATCAACCGCTCCGAAGTGAAGCAGAATCTGTTTTCCCGACCATGATTCCGGAATCTCCACCTCTCTGCGGTACCATACCGCGTTCATAAAATCCACGTTTTCCACACCGGAAAGTCTGCTTTCCGGACAGAATGGGACAGTGATTTTTCCATTCAGTTCCCCGCGCTTATAAAATTCCCGTTCCAGACCGCTCTTGCTGTGATCCACTTCAAATTCCCATTCACCATTCAGGTTCATCCATTCCTCCCTTACCATCTGCGGTCTGGGATATTCAGGTCTTGGCACATGCATCGCTAACACTCCTATCTATGTTTTTTTCAGTATACCCGGCCGCCGGAAAAAAAGAAATAGCTTTTCCTGCTTTGTGATTGACCTTTTCTCCGATTTCAGGTATACTGTTTCTGAGGTGATAGCCATGCCGCTGACGAGAATTAAGACACAATGGCCGGAACGCGCGGGCTTTGAGCTCTACCGTCCGGACACGGGTGATGAATATATTTTTCTCCATTTTCTATCCCCGGCCGAGGTTGCCGCAGGGGATGCCATGAAGCGTGCCGAGGCAGGAACCTGCATTTTCTTTGACAAGCATGACGAGCAGTATTTCCGGGCGCTGGACGCGCCGCTTCTCCACGACTGGTTTCATTGGAGCGGGGATTTGACCTGTCTGTTCCGACAGTATGGTTTGCAGTTCCACACCCTCTATCCGGTGCCGGATCCCCACCGGGTCACAGGAATTCTGCAGTCCATGGAGCGGGAGTTCATAAAAAATGAAACGCACGCCGCACGCCTGTGCACACTGCGTCTGGAAGAACTGCTCATTGCCCTGCACCGCAGCAGAGAAATCCGCGATATCCCCCTGGTCAGCCCCGACATCCGCAGACGCTTCTATGCCCTGCGAACAAAAGTCCTCGGCAGCTATCAGGAGGCATGGGATACAGAGGCCATGGCCGCAGAGGTATTTTTAAGTCAGTCCCAGTTTTATCGTATCTACAAATATTTATTTGGCATTTCGCCCCGGCAGGATCTTCTGGAGACAAGAATTGAGCACGCCCGGATCCTTTTGCAGAACAGTCAGGAAAGTATCGACTCCATTGCGTCTCTCTGCGGATTTCACAATCCCTATCACTTTATCCGGCAGTTTAAAGCAAAGCTCGGCTGTCCGCCCGGAAAATACCGGAAAACCGCATATGCGGAAACACGTCCTTGTGCGGAAGACAAAACGTTCCAAAGCGCAATCGTTGATATGAAAAAACCGCAAAAAGGACTTTTATAGCTTTTTGGCAAAGCAAATAATGCGGTTTACCTCCTGAAATCCCATTCGTATATGAAACGCTTCACTGATTTGATTGGAAAGGGAACAGTCACTGGCAAATTCGGCTGCGTCCCTCTCCCTTCCCCACTTTTCACAGGCTCCAAAAAGTGTGCGGCCACAGCCCTTTCCCCGTTGGGACTCTGTGACAAAAATCCCCTCCAGATACGCGGCAGGACGGATTTCACACCCTTCCACATAATCATACCGCAGACCGCACTGCGCAAATCCCAACGCCTCCCCCTGTATCTCAATCAAAAACACCGCAGAATCCTCCCCGGTGATCCACTGCTCCATTTCTTCTCTCAGTGCCGCCGCTTCATGTCCCGGCCACAGCTGGCCTGCAAGCTGTGTTATCTGAGATAGATCCTTATCTATTGCTTCTCGTACTGTCATACCATTTCCTCCTATAATAAAAGAGTCGGACACATACGCTCTCTGCGTTTGTTAAACTCCATTCCTTCGGCCTTATAGCTACAAAAAATCCACCAAAATGCCATTGCACACATACAGCCATTCCGATGGAATACGGATCCGGCCGTTCTGGCATATCAGGGTCCCGCGCCGCTCATTCTTTGTCAATGCCTGTCCATAAACGTCCCGGATCCCGCGGCCAAATCTCCGCGCAAACTCCGCCTCCCCAATTCCATCCGTCATGCGGAGTCCCAGAAAACAAAACTCGCTCATCCTGTCCTCCAGCGACAGGGGAATGACCTCCGCGGCCGCGGCTCCATGGGTCTGAATTTCCATGCAGTACGCAGGTATCTGTCTCTGGTTGTCATATCTTCTGCCTCCAATGCAGGAGTAAGCTCCCGCTCCAAATCCAGCAAAGTCGTCACATTGCCAGTATTTGCAGTTATGGCGGCTCTCGTAGCCCGGTTTGGCAAAATTTGATATCTCATATCTCCTATATCCGGCCCCCTCGAGAAAGGCCACACAGTCATCATAGAGTTCTCTGCTGCTGTCATCGTCGGGAAGGTCCAGCTCCATACTGGCAAACGGGGTACCCTCTTCAATTTTCAGGGCATAGCAGGAGATATGCTCCGGCCGGAAAGCCACCGCCCTGGTCAGGGTGTCCGCCCAGCCCCTGCGTCCCTGGCCGGGCAGGCCAAAGATCAAATCCAAAGAGAGATTCTCAAACCCCGCTTCTCTGGCCGCGCGAAAACATGTCTCAAAGTCCGCAAACGTATGGACGCGCCCAAGCTCACTGAGCAGTCGGTCATCCGCGGTCTGCAGGCCGATGCTCAGACGGTTGAAGCCGGCGTTCCGCAGTTTTTTGAATCCATTCACCCCCATGGTGGCGGGATTGCACTCCGCTGTGATCTCACAGTCTGAACTGAGCTCAAACCTTTCCCGGATGGTTTCCAATACCCGGACGAGGAGCTCCGGCGGGAGCGCGGTGGGGGTGCCGCCGCCGAAATAGACGGTATCGGCTCTGTTTTCACCCTGATAATTCCGGATTTCGCCGCACAGCGCGCGGATGTATTCCTCCATCCATGCGTCCATCCCGGCATAGGAATTGAAGTCACAGTATCTGCATTTTGCCCTGCAAAAGGGAATATGTACATAAATTCCAACGGCCATTTTCTCCCGCCTTCCTGAGAATGCTAAAATGCCGGCCCCTGACGGGGCCGGCGTACCAAATTTAATCCAGCTTCAGTACGGACATAAACGCCTCCTGCGGAACCTCCACGGAACCGACCTGACGCATCCGTTTCTTACCTTCTTTTTGCTTTTCCAAAAGCTTCCGCTTACGGGAGATGTCGCCTCCATAGCACTTGGCCAATACATCCTTCCGCATTGCCCGCACCGTTTCCCGGGCAATAATTTTCCCGCCGATGGCCGCCTGGATCGGCACCTCAAACAGTTGGCGGGGGATTACATCCTTCAGCTTCTCCGCCATTTTTCTGCCCCGGGTATAGGCCCTGTCCTTATGGACAATGAAGGAAAGCGCGTCAACCATCTCGCCGTTTAACAGCATGTCCAGCTTCACCAGCTCCGCCTTTTCAAAGCACTTGAATTCGTAGTCAAAGGAGGCATAACCCCGGGTCCTTGATTTTAAGGCATCAAAAAAGTCGTATATGATCTCATTGAGCGGGAGCTCATAGTTCAGCGATACCCGGGTGTCATCCAGATAGGTCATGTCAATATATACGCCCCGCCGTTCCTGGCAAAGCTCCATAATGCTTCCAACGTATTCCTTCGGCGTCATAATGGACGCCTTCACAATGGGCTCCATCATATAGTCAATCTCCGATGGATCCGGCAGATTGGTGGGATTGTCAATCAAAAGCTCGGCTCCGTCGGTCCGGATGACCTTATACTCCACCGAAGGCGCTGTGGTGACCAGATCCAAATTATACTCACGCTCCAGCCGCTCCTGAATGATCTCCATATGCAGCAGGCCCAAAAATCCGCATCGGAATCCAAAGCCCAGCGCGATCGAGGTCTCCGCGTCAAACCGCAGGGCTGCGTCGTTGAGCTGGAGCTTTTCCAGCGCCTCGCGCAGATCATCATACCGCGCGCCGTCCGCAGGATAGATACCGCAGTACACCATCGGCTTGACCTCTTTATAGCCGGGCAGCGGCTCCTTGGCGCCATTTTCCAGCGTGGTGACCGTATCACCCACATGGACCTCCTGCACGTTCTTAATGCTCGCCGCAATGAAGCCAACCTCACCCGCGGAGATTTCAGGCGCGCTCACCATGCCATTGGGATGCAGATATCCGGTCTCCACCACCTCAAATACAGCTCCGGTCGCCATCATCTGTATCTGCGTCCCCGGGCTCAGCTTACCGTCTATAACCCTGACATAGACAATAACACCCTTATAGGGATCATAATAGGAATCGAAAATTAAAGCCTTCAGCGGCGCGCTCTCATCTCCGCTGGGCGGCGGGACCAGCTCCACGATCTTCTCCAGCACGGCCTCAATATTGACGCCGTTTTTTGCGGAGATCAGCGGCGCGTCCTCGCCGTCAATGCCAATCACATCCTCAATCTCTTTCTTGACCTCGCCGGGCCGGGCAGAGGGCAGATCAATCTTGTTGATCACCGGGACGAGCTCCAGATCATGCTCCAAAGCCAGATAGGTATTGGCCAGCGTTTGTGCTTCGATACCCTGCGCCGCATCAACCACTAAAATTGCGCCCTCACAGGCGGCAAGACTCCTTGAGACCTCATAGTTAAAATCCACGTGTCCAGGCGTGTCAATCAGATTCAGGGTATACTCCTTCCCATCCTTTGCTCGATAAAGCAGTTTCACCGCCCGCGCCTTGATTGTGATGCCGCGCTCACGCTCCAGATCCATATTGTCCAGAATCTGCGCCTGCATCTCGCGCTGGGTCAGCGCACCGGTCTGCTCCAAAAGCCTGTCTGCCAGCGTACTTTTCCCATGGTCGATATGGGCGATGATAGAAAAATTCCGTATATTGTCCTGACGATTGCTCATCCTGTTTCCTCCAAGTCAAATCATTCTCCAGATATGGTATAGATTCTACCACAACTCATATAAAAATTCAATATGCCAATTTCACAAAACCGATGATCTGTGTCCCGTTTTGATCTCGCCGGAAAGAAAGCCGCCTTTCCGCACAGCTTATCTGTTTTCCGTCTTTTGCTCTGACACAACAAAGGAAAGGGCCCTCTTGTGATTGACAATATGGGTATTCTGATAAGCGCCGCCAAATTCGCCGTCCAGCGTCCATTTGATGGTATCCGGAGAGGCGAAATCAAATTCCCGTCCTCTGCAATAGACCAAATGCCGGCTTTCCCGGTTCTGCTTGGTCAGATCAAACAGCGTCTGATTCAAATCCACCAGACTGGAAGGCGCCTTGACCAGAACAGCCTCAAAAATTCCATCGTCCAGCTCAATCTGTTCATTCATCATCTTCCGAAAGCCGCCCACAGAATAGGAATTGGTAATCATGCCAAAAAGAACCTCGCCCTCAAAGGCCGTGACACCGTCCGCCGCCAGCGTGAGCGGATACCGTTTCAAACTGGCAATCCGCTTCGCGCCGTCCAGAAAATACGCCATCTTCCCCAATGCGTTTTTGGTCGCCTGCGAGGTTTCATACGCCACTTCCGTGAACGCGCCAAAACCGGCGATATATGTGAAGAAATGGCCGTTCATCTCCCCAATGTCGCAGAAAGCCGGCTGTCCGACGGCGGCCAGCTTTGCCGCCTTGAGCACCTGCTTGGGGATTTCGAGGCTGGTGGCAAAATCATTGACCGTCCCTGTTGGAATATAGCCGCATGGCGGCCGCTGTTCCGGCGGCAGCGCCATGAGCCCGTCCGCCAGCTCATGAAGGGTGCCGTCCCCCCCTGACACAACAATATAGTCAAACCGCTGCGCCTCTTTTTTAATGGTCTGCGTCAGATCCTGGCTTTCCATTGTGGGATGAACCGTAATCTCAAATCCGGATTCCGCAAAAATCTGGAGGATATCAGAGAGACTGGTCTTGATTTTTCCTTTTCCTGCAAAAGGGTTGTATAAGAAAAGCAATCGTCTTTCCATTGGGCCGCCTCCTTTATCGTTTCTGTTCCTATCCTTAGTATAACGTATTTTCTGAAAAGATTCAAGATAAGTATTGAAAAATTAGGAATACTGGGTTAAAATAATAATAATAATTTTTTGTAATGGCATCTTTGAGCACTCTTCCAACACCAGTTTGATGATAAAAGGAGCGAAATCAATGAAAAAAATCTGTGTGTTTGACCTGGATGGTACGCTGGTGGACTCCATCGCCGATATTGCGGCCGCAGTCAATGCCTCTCTGCGCAGAATGGGAAAGCCGGCGCATCCGCTGGAGGCGTATTACCGAATGGTGGGCAACGGCATGGACCTCCTCTGTAAAAGAGCCCTTGGCGGTGAATCAGCGGACGAGGCACAAAAGCTCATTGCGCTCTATCAGGAGGAATATTTGAAAAATTGCTGTGTGCACACCCAGCCCTATCCCGGCATCCCCGCGCTCTTAAACAGGCTCCGGGCACAAGGCATCAAGCTTGCGGTTCTGTCCAACAAGCCCCAGGTTCAGACAGATGAAATTGCCGCCGGGCTTTTTCCCGCCGGGACATTCTTCCAGGTGATCGGTCAGGGCCCGCCTTTTCCCAAAAAGCCAGCGCCTGATTCCCTTTTCCATCTTCTTCAATCTGCGTGCTGTACCCGTGAGGACGCTTGGTATATCGGCGATTCTGACGTGGATATGCTTCTGGGCCTCAATGCCCAGGTGGACACCATTGGCGCCGCCTGGGGTTTCCGGGGCAGCGATGAACTGCGCGCCGCCGGGGCGGCACACATTGCACGCAATGCGGCAGAGCTGGAAGAAATCATCCTCTCCTCTTCTCCGCCGAATGTATAATGCCGTTATTTTATGGCATACTATATTTTGTAAGTTTTCCGCGCCCTTTGCTCCTGCATGCCGGCTTGAAAAAATCTGAAAATTTTTTCAAAAAAGTCTTGACAAAATGTGGTCATCCTATTATAATATACTAGTCGGCTCTTCCGAGAGAGTTACCTGGAACCCTCACGAGCCTAGATATGCGAGCATGCTGGAACCGGCAGACAGGCACGTTTGAGGGGCGTGTGCTTATGGCGTGTGGGTTCAAGTCCCACTGCTCGCACCATTATATATTGCCTGATTGTGTAAGGGTAGCACAAATGACTCTGACTCATTTTGTTCGGGTTCGAATCCTGATCAGGCAGCCATGTCGGAGCAAGCTTTGCTTGCTCCGATTTTTTTACAAAAAATCAATCGCCTGCGGCACAAAAAATATCTATATTGTTTATTCTTTCCACTTAATCGGGTTAAGCACTGCTTTTCCCGATTTTTTTCGCAGAATCCAATCCTTTCAATGAGGTATTTAAAGAAGCTCAGGCACCTTATGCGCAAAACGCAAAAGATACCTGAGCTCATTTTCCCGCAAAAGCTTTGCTTTTGCGGGAGGAAGGAGCATAATTGGCGTAGTTCGACGCGGACTTTGGGCTATCAATTCATCACAAAATCATTGCAAATTTTGCGCATTGACCACTTTGTCAGTGGCCTCAGAATACTCGATATGCGTAGTATATAAAATTGATCCCTAAAATAATGCAGGCGTATATGTGAAAATACTTTTTATGTTTCCCCCAAATATCCTTAAACAGTTCACCCATGAACACCGAGGCCACAGGCAACGCCATAATATTGTAGTTCATATAAGCATTGATATCTCCTTTTACCAGTGAAAGCAGAGCCCTGGTCATATTACAGGCTGGGCATTGATATGAAGTGATCCTATAGAATATACATGATATTTTGAAAAATCTGCATACTATCAATGCCACAATAAAAATTGCTAGGGTTGTAATTTCATTTGAAAAGCAGGATTTTTTACACCAGTGCCATAACATGATTAAAATTTATTTCTTGACTTTTTTTGATATACAAAACCAATCAACAATCATCAAAATTCCGCAAAGGCCCCCAGTCAGCAGTTTTAAAATTCCAACGCCAACATCGCCAATCATAAATCTGTCAATTCCCAACACCCCAAGAAAAATAGAAACCAGAAGAATTGTTGTTGGATCCTTAAAATCAATCGTTGAAATTAAAGAAAATTTTTCTTCATCCATTGTCCGCAGCTTGTCCTTTAAATACATGATCTTTTCTGCTGGAAAGTACTTTTGATTTGTCATGATAAACATATCAATTTTACTATGTTCCACATTTATCACCTCATCTTATTTTGACATTCACTAAATGTCAAAAAGGAGATCATTATGTTTAAAAATAAATCAAAATCCGGAAGAAATAATATTTGTGGTAAAAAAATATACATGCTGAGAAAAGAGCATATTCCAAAAATGTCTCAAAGAATACTTGCAGAACAGCTGCAGATCAAAGGCCTGGATATCGATAAGAACGCCATCCAGCGGATTGAAAGCGGGGACAGATTTGTAACAGACATTGAGCTAAAGATACTGGCAGAGATTTTCCGCGTGTCCTGTGACGAATTGCTGGAATACGATTAACAATGGACATAAGGAAACAACCCCCGGGCGGCCTCTGTGTAAAGCACAGAAACCGCCCGGGGGTTATGACAACTCTCGCCGTTAACGCATCAGCCCTTAACCGCGGAACCGCTGACGCTCTCAATAAAGTACTTCTGACAGAACAGAAAGACAACAATAATCGGCAGAAGCACCAGGGTCGCGGAGGCCATCTGGGATCCGTAATCCTGCACCTGACCGTCCGCAAACAGTTTGATACCAACGGACAGCATCTGTTTCTCCACCGAAGAGATGTACAGATAGGGGCCCATATAGTCATTCCAGGTCCAGACAAAGGAGAACAGAACCATTGTCGCGATGGCCGGTTTGGCAAGCGGCAAAATGATGCGGGAATAGATGGTCAGATGACTGCACCCGTCTATCCGCGCCGCCTCGCTGATTGACTCCGGTATGCCAATCATGGCCTGCCGGAGCATGAACAGGAAGTATACGTCCACCACGCTTGGCAGGACGATCGCCCACATGCTGTCTAAAATGGACAGGTTTTTAAAAATGATATACCGGGGCATGATCATAATGTCGCTTGGGATCATCAGACCAGCCAGCAGCAACAGGAACATCCAGTCACTGCCTTTGAATTTGATTTTCGCAAAGGCATAGGCTGCCATGGTCACAAACAGCAGTTTAAACACGATGGAGGTCAGGGTCATGACCGTGGTGTTTGCATACCAGCGTCCAAAATCAAAGTATTCGCTCTGGAACAGAGCCTTATAGTTATCCATGGTAAATGGATTTGGAATCGGTTCAAATGGGAACTTCATGACGTTACCGCTCAATTTAAACGAGGATGACAGCATGAAAATAAACGGGAAAATACACATGATGCCAATGATGAACATGACAATCGTCAGGACCCATTTTCCGACAAATGCTTTCTTTTTCACGTGAATTCCCCTCCTTAATAGTTAACCCATTTCTTCTGTCCGCGCCATTGAATCAGCGTAATAATCATAACGATAGCAAAGATAATCATGGCCTGCGCGCTCGCAAAGCTGGTCTCGTATTTTGTGAATGCCGTACGCACGATATTGACCGACATAACTGTGGTCGCCTGTCCGGGTCCGCCGCCGGTCAGCGCCTGAATGACGGTAAAGTTCTGCAGTGATGTGAGGATCGAACTGATCAGCAGGAAGAAGGTGGTCGGCGACACCTTTGGAATCACCACATTCTTGATCTGCTGCCATTTATTTGCGCCATCCAGCTGTGCCGCCTCCAGCAATTCCGCCGGTACATCCTGCAGTGCCGCAAGATAAGTAATCATATTCAACCCAACGCCCTTCCAGACTGAGATCACAACCACCGTGGGCAGCGCCCATGTCTGATCCAGCAGAAGAAGCGGCGGTTCCTGCATGCCAAGAGACTGCATGATTCCATAAATCGGTCCGCCCTGGCCGAGCAAAAGCTTGAAGATAACCGCAACCGCGACCATGTTGGATACATAGGGCAGAAAGGTCATGGCACGAATGGACTTTTTCATAAACACGCCCTTGTTCAGCAGCACTGCCAGGACAAATCCCAGCACCATAATCAGCGGGACATAAATCAGAGAATACTCAAACGTACGCCACAGTGCAGCCAATGCCTCGGGGCTTTTAAAGAACCGGATAAAGTTATCCAGCCCCACAAACTTGATATTGTCCAGCTTAGTGATGAATTTCACGTTGACAAAGGACAATCCGAACGCAATGAGAAATGGAATTCCGGTAAAGACAACATAGGCGAGCATATAGGGCAGAATGAAAAGATATCCGGCCCGGTTTTCCTTTGCCTGCCAGTTTCTTCTCTTCGGTTTGTTTACCGTTTTGGCCTGAGCCATCTTGTTACGCCTCCTTTTTCAGCATTCCGCCGCCGGACGAAATATCCGGCGGCAAAACGCTTTGTAATTGTACAGGAAATTCCCCGGTTAGCCATAACGCCCTTTGCAAGCCGCATGGCTCTGGAGCCTTATGACCGCAGGGCTATCTCCAAACAAAAGGAATTTTAATGCCGCACTTTACTCGGCCTTTTCTTCCTTGATCGCTGTGTCAGAACGCTCTTTGATGGATTTCATAGCGGCGTCCAGATCTTTTCCGCCCTGGCCGTAAAGCTGGCCTTCCTCAATCCAAATCTGCTCAATGGAGGTATCCGCGGTGCCGACGATTTTTTCCGGATAGAGCTTTGTCTGGTCATTGAACCAGACGTTTTTGATATCCTCAACCGGAATCTTGTCAAACTCAAACATCGGAACCAGTTTCTCGGTGATATAGGCCTCTTTTTCAGCGTCAGTCAAATCAATTCTGGCAGGTACGCGGCCATAGCCCAGAGAATACTGATTCTCCGCGATACATTTAATCGCCTCAAAAGCGGCCTCCTTATGCTTGGAGGTGTCGGGGATCGCATAGCATCCCGCAACCGCCAGCGAAGACGCCTGCTGTCCTTCCGGATAGGGCATCGGTGCAAAGCCGCATTCCCAGTCTCTGGGATATTTCTTCAGATCGGAAAGCATACTGGCCGCCCAGCCGCCGCATACAAACATACCGAACTTCCCGGTGGAGACAAAGGAGTTCCAGGCGTAGGTACCGGAGGCATAGGTCTTGCTGTCAGGCTGGATCTTTTCAACATTGCCCAAATCGTAGAAGAATTTCATCCCCTCTTTGAACTTTGGATCATCAAAGTTGGACATACCGTCCGCCTTATAGGCTTCCGCGCCGCTCTGGATTGCATGCATATAGTTATAGTTCGCATAGTCCAGCATAAAGGAGCCATAGATTCCCTGCTCAGGATTATTCAGCTTCTTGGCGGTCTCAATATACTTATCCCAGGTCCAGTTTGCAGGATCCGGATATTCCACACCGGCATCATCAAATATCTTTTTATTATAGAAGGTCAGCCAGATGTCATTGAACGCGGGCAGACCATAGACCTGACCGTCGTCATATTTCGCGACGTTGTCCCCAAAGACCTTGGCCATGTCATAGTTCTTTTTCTTGCTGATCTCATCCAGCGGTGTCAAAACGCCGGCACGGTAATAGGTCTTGAGTTTGGGCATTGCGGCATACATAATATCCAGTTCGTCACCGGCCTGCAGGCTTACCAGCGTCTTGTCAACCTCGCCCGCGTTGGTGTTTGGAACAATGGTGAACTCAATGTTGATGCCCGTCTTTTCCTTGACCATATTTACGATTTCCTTGGTCTCCGCTCCTTGGCTGGCAGATTCGGAGAGCGCATACTTCAGGGTAACACCTTCATAAGGTTTATCCGGATTATTGGATACCGGCTCCTCTGTGGTATCCCCGCCGCCGCAGGCTGTCAAACCTGTCACCAATAAGGATGTGGACAATACCAAACCCAACCATCTGATACCTTTTTTCATAATACATCTACCTCCATTTAAAATTTTAATATTGATTCATGATGGAATTCTTATCAAATCCAGTTTTAGAGTTGTAAACGGTACTGCTTCCCGCATAAACGCCCTCATTCAAACGGAACTTAATGGTTGTGCTTCCATCTTCATTATTTACAATATACTTGTCTTTTAGTACAGGAAGGGTCCGATTTACTGTAATCCAAAGATCCTTAGGCAGATTTTCCGGGTTTGACGCCGTAATGCTCAAACTGCCGTCCGCCTGTTCCTGGATAATCAGCATACATTTTTTATTGCTGGTCACGGACATGCCGCCCGGCAGCTCCACCGTTCCCATCTTCCACATAATAATCTGGGCCATCTTCAGCCCGCTGTGATACACAGCCTGCACCTTGTCGTCATTGTGCAGAATCTGAACCTGATTTCCCTTAGCGTAAGCCGCTGTCTCCTCCTCTGTTTTGCCGAAGAGCACACGATAGCTATACGTCCCATTGTCCGGCCTGACGCCGTGGTGCTGCCCCAGCTGGAACACATTTTTCGTCTCCTCGCCGGTGGTATTGCCTCCGTTGACCGTACTCCATTTTCCGGTCCGCTCCTCCAGTGTCAGTTCCATTGGCTCATCGCTGAAATAGGCTATGCCGTCATGCCAGACATAGGAACCTCCGGCGATTTCCTGGGTTCCGGCCTTGGCCTTTGCCGTGCCGCCTGCCGTGCCAATGACCACATCGCCGTTTTGCAGGCACTGGTTTATATTGGTATAGATATCCATGTCCGTGTAAGAATTGATTCCATTTCCCAGCGCGATCATCTCATCGTCAAACATAAACCACGACTTATGCGCAGCCATGCCGTCCCGGCTGTAATCCATCACAGCCGCGCCGTAGCTGCCGTCGCTGACGCCGCCCACAAAACTGCAGTTCCCTTTCCAGTTCCAGAGATGCTCGCCGTTCCATTCCGCCCAGTCGTTGAGATTCTTCAAGCCCCCCTGCGGGGTGGTAGTCCCCGGGAGCTTGTTCCAGTCCCAAACGGGATAGATGTTGTCGTATTCATCCCCCCGGCGCATCATACAGGTGACACCGTCCGAGAGATAGTAACCCAGCAGATTTTCGTCGTTGATAACCTCGCCGAGTTTGGTTCTGTTGGACGCCAGCTTGATGCCCAGATGATAGCCCGGCCTGTGCTGAGACATGTAATCCGAGAGCCAGAACTGCCGGTTCCCGGAAAAGGAATCTGTCTCACTTTCAAATCTCTGGGCATAGGTGCTTTTCAGTTCCTGGTATCTGGAGAGCTGGGGATATTCCAGCAGAAGCTCCATGGCCGCCTTTACGCTGCCGCGGATGCCCTTACCTTTATCCTGCCGGACAAGTCCCCGGCCCGTAACCGTGAAATCCTTATATTCCCCCTGATACGCCCAGGAGAGGCCGTCTAAGATATAGTTTGTATATTCATTGAGGGCCCGGTCAGTCACGCGGTAGCGGGTTCCCTTTGCGGCGTTCAGAATCTGGTTGATACCGCTGGCAAAATTCTCACCGTATCCGCCGAACTGAACCTGGTCCACGTGCTGATGAAAGCTATAGTCCGCCTTGATGCCCTCGGCGTCCTCGCCGAATTCATCGTCCCGCACCTTGGTGAATACCCGGAGTTCATTGTCCAGAAGCGCCATAACCCGGTACATCTCCTCCTGGTTTTTGGTCGCGGCCGCGATTTTGAAGCTGGTAATCAGCTTATCCGTCAGATTACCGCCGCTGCTGCTGACCGGCCGTTCCTTGATTCGGTCGGTGACCGTCTCCTGGAAGATACTGCCCTCCAGCGCTTCCGCGTTGAACACCGCCAGCGCCGTGCCGGTCAGCTCCTCCGGTTCCAGAAGCAGAATATCAATTTCAATATTGGGAATTCCGATCTGCTTATACCACCAGTTGGCACTTTCCACTCTGCCGCCATCCACCCAAAACGCAATGGATTTTGCTATCTTCTGTTTCAGCTCAGGGTTTCCAAACCAGGAATTTCCCTCAGAATAAGCGGCCTTCACCATGGTGCGAAGATAACTCAAATGCTCGCTGGCACTCCACACATTAGTTGCGGATTCAAAGTATTCAACCCCTTCAAAGCTCCCGTCCTCTTTCCATACGGCAAGCGCCGCAGAAGGATCCGCCTTGTCATCCTTGACCGCAATCTTCAATCTGGATACAATGGTATTCAAATCCGTCATATCTCCGTCCAGCTCCTTCACTCCTAAAACACTCTGCCAGTAGTCCCGGCTGACCGCACCCTGATAATCCCCGTCGCTGACTGCGGCAAAGCCATCCTCCCAGTCCACGGTCTTGCCCAGCTTCTCGGCAAGGACACGAAGGGGCACCATCAGTTTTCCATCAATCTCGACCGGCGCGGTCCCGTTAAGATCAACTACTTCACCATTGATTATTGCCTTGGGTACGCCTTCTTCAAAATATACATTGGTGTATTCTGCCGCCGACGCCCCCACTGTCATGGAAAGCGCCGTCCCCGCCGCAAGAAATGCGGCAATCGCCCTATTCATCGAAAAACGCCTCCCCTATTTTTTATCAATCCAGAGACATTGCATGGGCCGGAGTGTCACCCGTGTACC
>CBCTHE010000032.1:0-28829 GCA_965146665.1 uncultured Ructibacterium sp. | reverse complement strand
AGGAGGAAAAAAATGGAAAATAGTAATGTGAAAAAACTTGCCTTTGCGGGTATTCTGATCGCGGTGGGCGTTGTGTGCTCGCCGCTGAGCATACCGGTGGGCGCGTCAAGGTGTTTCCCGGTACAGCATTTTGTGAATGTTCTGGCAGCCGTCCTTCTGGGGCCCTGGTATGGCGCCGGCATGGCCGCGGTCACCTCCCTGCTCCGGGTGATGCTTGGAACAGGGAGCCTGCTTGCCTTTCCCGGAAGCATGTGCGGCGCCCTGCTCTGCGGACTGATCTTCCGCTATACCGGGAACGAATGGCTGACCTATGCGGGGGAAATCTTTGGGACCGCTGTCATCGGCGGCCTCTTGGCCTATCCGGTCGCCACCCTTCTCATGAGCAAGGAAGCGGCGCTCTTTGCCTATATCCTGCCCTTTTTCGTAAGCACAGCCGGCGGCACCATCCTTGCGGCAGTCCTGCTCACCGTGCTGAAGAAGACAAAGGTTCTCAGCCGGATTTCCTTTGCAGAGAATCCAGGCCGCTCCGCGAAATAGGCGGCGTACACACAAAGCCCGCGGCAGCTGCCGCGGGCTTCTTCTCTTTAATTGCTTTTATCCGGCTGTGCCTGAATATAACGGTATAAATCCACCAGCTGTACAAACTCATGCCTAAATCCATACGGATCCTCGCCCAGATGTGCGCGGGCCAAAGCGATCACTGAATCCAGGTCAGCCTCACCGGCGTATTCCGAATCGTTCAAAAGCATACCCAGCTCCGCCACCGCCGCCGCGAAACAGAAGTTATCGTCCACAGGGGACTGGTCAGCGAAGACGCCCTGCTCCATCAATTTGCTCTCCGTTCCGTCCGGCAGTTTATAACGCAGATTTACATACATCAGCTCCGGACTGCCCACAGTCTCAGACTGCTGGTACCGCAGGCCGCTGTCCTCTGCTGTCCCGTCTGCCGGAACCAGCTCATAGAAAGCTGTCACGACAGCCCCTGCGCCAACCTCGCCTGCATCCTTTTTGTCATCCTCAAAATCCTCAGCGCGGAGCAGACGGTTCTCATAACCCACCAGCCTGTATTCCTTGACCTTTTCCGGATTGAATTCCACCTGAATCTTCACGTCCTCTGCAATGGTATACAGCGTTTTGATCATTTCGTCCGCCAGCACCTTTTTGGCTTCCCGCAGATTGTCGATATAGGCGTAATTGCCATTTCCTTTATCCGCCAGGGTCTCCATCCGGTTGTCCTTGTAATTTCCCATGCCAAAACCCAGAACACTTAGATAGATGCCGGTCTCCCGCTTCGCCGCAATAAAATCTTCCAGCTCCGCCGTGGAGGACATACCGATATTGAAATCCCCGTCTGTACAGAGAATGATCCGATTGTTGCCCTCTTTCCGGTTCCGCTCCGCCAGGTCATAGGCCGCCTTCAAGCCGTCGCCGCCCGCGGTTCCGCCCCCGGCGCGCAAGCCATAGACCGCTTTCAGAACGGTGTCTTTTTCTCCTGCGCTGACGCTGTCCAGCACTGTGCGCACACCGTTGGCGTACGTCACCAGCGAGATGGTGTCCCGCGCGTCCAGCGTGTCCAGCAGCAGCGCCATGGACCGCTGGACCAGAGGCAGCTTATTGGCGGTATACATGGAGCCCGAAACATCAATCAGAAAGACCAGATTGCTGGGCTGCCGCTCCTGTTCTGAAATGTCCTCCCCCTGCACCGCAATCATGGCCAGCTGATGCGCCGGATTCCAGGGACATATTCCCGTCTGCGTGATCACCCGCAGGGGATCCTCGCCCTCAGGCTGGGGATAGCTGTAATCAAAATAATTGATCAGCTCCTCCGTCCGGATGGAGCCAGCCGCCGGTTTCCTGCCCTGCATCAGGAACCGCCGCATGTTGCTGTAGGAAGCGGTATCCACATCCAGCGAAAAAGTGGAGAGCGGCGCGGTCACTGGACTTTGAAACACATTCTCAGCTTCCTGCCGGTACTCCTCCGTATTGCCGTACCATATGTCAGGCTCGGCAAACACGCCTTCCGCCGGACAGCCGCCCCCACCGCCGCCGGGGGAACTGCCGCCGGCCATGTTTATGATACCGGTGGGAGACGGCATCGGGGCGGCGCTTTCAGGCGAATCCTGTGTCATCTGCTCCAGGGCAAGCCTCCCCGCGTCCTCAATCGCCTTTGTCTCCTCCCGCTCCTGCTGAGCCCGATAGATCAGCTGTACTGCATCCTCCCGGGTGACTGCCTCGTCCATCAGCGCGTCCATCCGGTCCAGGTATCCACGCTCCAGGGCGGCCCGAATATAACCGTCGGGATAGCCGGTGCCGGGATTTGCAGCACCATAGGCCATGGCCGTCATCTTAACCGCCTGTTCATAGGTAACAAATGCCTCCGGCCGAACCGTTCCATCCTCAAACCCGTTTAGAATTCCATTTTGGGCCGCCGCCCCCATCACGCCATAGTACCAGTCTGCCGGTCTGACATCCGAAAACTCCGCCTCTTTCGCCTCCGGAAGCTTCAAACTGCCCAGCAGCATCTTCGCAAATTCCGCACGGGTTACTGGTTCAGAGAGCTTGAGCGCCCCCTGCTCATCCCCCTGCAGGATCCCCTGTTCACGCAGGCTGTCCACCGCCGGATCCGCCATGACGCCGGCCGGCACGAAAAGCATAAGTCCGGCCACTGCCCCTGCCATCCATCTTTTCATCCTACATCCTCTCCTCTCATTTTATTCCATGCCTCCGCGGACATGGAAATAATTCTATCTATTGGACGAATCTGGCCATGCCTTTGTTCCGGACGGAAACCAAAAGCCCCCTTTGACCATATGGCCAAAGGGGGCGCTATGTCTATTTCCCGTCCTTGTTTTTTGGATTCACGATGTCGCGCCAGCCAAGATCGCCGCGTTCAATCCCCATGATGAGGACCTCAGCCGTTGCCACATTGGTGGCAAGGGGTATATTATGCACATCACAGAGCCGGAACAGGGCCGAAACATCCGGTTCATGGGGCTGTGCGGTCAGGGGGTCACGGAAAAACAATACCGCATCAATCTCATTATAGGCGATCCGCGCCCCAATTTGCTGATCCCCGCCTTCCGGGCCGGACATAAATGTATTGATGGTCAGCCCTGTGGCTTCCGCCACCAGACTTCCCGTTGTTCCGGTCGCACACAGGCTGTGCTGTTTCAATATACCGCTGTAGGCGATACAAAAGTCTACCATAAGCTCTTTTTTCTTGTCATGCGCAATCAACGCAATATTCATTTCTTTCCATTCCCCTTTCTAACTAACACGAAACCGCTTGCGCGGGCTGATCCGCTGCCGTGCTGTTTTAATTCTGTTTTTTCTTCTCTCGTTTATCATACCACAAATAACCAAGTATTGGCGGGATCCACCTGTCCCTGTGCTTGTCAGAAACCCAGACTGCAGCGGGAAAAGCCTCTGGCTGCCGGCAGTAGCTTTCCCATATTTCAAAAAAGAAATTCTCTCCGGTCCTTAAAAGCCCCGCCCATGGTACGGCCGGTTCCCCGCGCAATCAAAATCAAACAAAATCCCTATGATTGCATTATAAAGGTATCATAACATAGAAATAAACAAAAGTCAAAGAGAAATATCCAAAATCTTTAGATATTTTGAAATTTTCCAGATTATTTTTGTCTTTTTGACATTCATTTATAAATTTTCAAATATGTTCCTTTATCAAGTTACAGCGTACCGTCCCCTGCGGCGCTGCCGCCGGTATTCGGCACCGAAGTCTCTGTGGGCGGTTTTCCGCGCTCCGCGGACGCGGTGGGCGCCGCACTCTGCTTGCCGCCGTCCCTGCCGGCGGAGCTGGTGGCTTTTGGCTTTGCTGTGGACGACGCCGGCTTGGCCGAACCGGTTCCGGCCGCCTTGGGCTTTTGTGTGGAATCCGGATCTTCCTCCCCGGCCTTTTTCTTTTTGGCCGCGGCCTCTGGATCCGCCCGCTCCTCCTTCAGCTCCATATAGGCGTCAAAGACATCCCGCGCCACCTTCGCGGCATAGGAGCTGGATGCCCCGTGCTCAATGACCACCGCCACCACAATCTCCGGGTTTTCATAAGGGGCAAACCCCACAAACAGAACATTGTCCGCGCCGTCCGGCACCTCTGCGGTGCCGGTCTTGCCTGCGGCCTTATACTTGCTGGTGGAAAAGGCCGAGCGGGCTGTGCCGCTGGTCACAACCTGCCGCATACCGTTGGTCACCTTGTCAAAGGTGGAATCCGCGATGGGGTTGTCCGCGAGAACCTCCGGATTCTTCCGGTAAACCACCTCGTCCGTGTCATAATCCACCACCTCATTGACCAGGTGCAGGCGATAGCGCTTGCCCTTGTTCAGCAGGGTTGCGATATAGTTGGCAAGCTGGGCCGGGGTGAACAGGTTGTCCGACTGCCCGATGGCCGCCTGAATCACATCGCCGGGGTACCACTGCGCCCCGATCTCCTCCCGGTGCTGCGGACTCGCCATCAGGCCCTTGCTCTCGGCCAGCTCAATGCCCGTGGACTCACCCAGGCCGAAGTATGAGGCGTACTTGTCTAGATTCTCAATGCCGGTGAGCCTTCCCACCTCATAGAAAAAGTAGTTACAGGAAACGCCCAGCGCTTCGGATACTTCAATGTTTCCATGGGTTGCCCCGGTTGAGGAATAGATCAGACAGGTGGGCTGATAGGAGGGATAATAGGTATACCGGCCCCGGTCCAGAATATGGGTATCCGGCTGAATCACGCCGCTCTCCAGGCCCGCAATGGCGGTCAGGGGTTTAAAGGTGGAGCCCGGCGAATAGGTGCCGCTCAGCACACGGTTAAACAGGGGCTTTGACTTTGCCTGAACCAGTTTTTCATAGTCCGTGTCAAACGCCGCCGGATCATAGGAGGGATAGGATGCCATGGCCAGCACCTCGCCCGTGTTGGGCACAATGGCGATGGCGCCGCCCGCGCCGTTCCGGTTCACAGCCTCTGTGATATTCTTCTCCAGGGATTTCTCCATGGCGCTTTGGAGCTCCATATCAAGGGTCAGCTTTGCATAGTTGCCCGGCTCCACCGCCTGACTCTGGAGAATTTCGGTCACGCCGCCGTCCCGGGACATGGATACGCTCTTATAGCCGTCCTTGCCCTTGAGATAGGGCTCCAGCACCTTTTCCAGCCCGTCCTTGCCGATGATATCATTCATGCCGTAGCCCTTTTCCTTGAGCTCCTGATACTCCTCGGCATAGATCTTCCCGGTCCGCCCCAGAATATGGGCGGCCATGCTGCCGTGCGCAAAAACCCGGATGGGCTCAATCTCGACCTCTACCCCCGGAAAATCCATGGCCCGCTCTTTGATCTGCTGGACCACCACCGCGTCCACGTCCCTGGCCATGATGTACGGATTGTTGGCGCTGAAACTGCTCTTGACCATATCGTACCGGACTGAGACAATGGTCAGCGCCTCCTGGTCCGTATACTTTCCGGCCACCGCGAATTTACTGCGGTAATAGTCCATAATCTGCTGAGCGCTCTGGTAATCGGTCAGCTTGTTCTCCTTTTTCCAGGCCTCCAGCTTCTCCTCCTGCTGTGCTTTCAGGGTTGCCGCCGCGTCCGCGTCAATGTCCTCTTCCTCGGCTTCCTTTGCCTCCTGGGCGGTCTTTTTATCAGAGGCCGCCTTCTTCACCTGGTCCTGCTGTTCCTTGCCCTCGGTGTAGGTGAAGCCCCAGGCCTTGTTTTTCTCATCGTAGAAAATGGGAAAATCCGATTCCAGCGTTCCCTCCCCCTCTATGACCAGATGGCTGACCGCAAGGATTTCCTCATTGAGCGCGTCGTCACTGATCTCTATTTTCTGGAACTGGATGGCATAGCCCATCCGGTTCTCCACGAACGCACTGCCATAGCGGTCCACGATCTCGCCTCTGGGCGCCTTGACCGGATAGGCCCTGACCAGCCTCTGCTCCGCCTGCTGGCGGTAGGTCTCACCCTTGACCACCTGCAGATCGAACAGCCGGATGACACACGCCAAAATCAAGATACCCACCAGAGAGATCAATATGATATATCGACTGTTGAATCCCCGGCCTTCCATACAATCACCTTCCGTTCTCTAATATCCTCCCGCCTGTCCCCGCGGGCTAGGAGATCCGCGGGATCCGCATGAGCTTCATCATCCCAAGAATCGGGAACGCCAGCAGGAATCCGATCCCCGCATTATACACCGCCTCCGGAAGCGCAATCCGGAACAAGGCGGTCATAAAACCAATGTCCCCGCGGACCATCAGCCGTGCCAGATAATAGACCAGCGCCGCGGCCACTGTACCGGCCGCAATGGTCACCGTTCCGGCCAGCCGTTTTCCGCCGCTGAAAAAGTGCTCACTCAGGGCACCGGATCCAAACCCAAGATACAGGTAAATCAGGCTGCTGACCCCAATCATCCGGCCAATGAGCAGGTCATAGACCAGACCGAACACCATGCCGCAGACCGCACCTTCATACTTGCCGCGGAAAAACCCCGCCATGACCACAAAGCATAAAAACAGATTGGGCGCAATGCCCCATAGTTCAATTCCCCTTGCCAGGGTAGGCTGAAACACCGCCAAAAGCAGAAGCCAAATGACATAGAATATAATTCTCATTCTCTCAACTCCGATCCATTGCCCGCGCTGGAACCGGAGCTCTCCCCAGAGGAGGCGCCGGAACCGCTTCCGCCGGCCGAACTGCCGCTCCCGGAGGACCCGGAACCGCCGCTGGATGCTCCGCCGCCGGAAGAACCGCCGCTGCCGGACGCGCCGCCGGAGGAACCCGATGTGCCGGAACTGCTCCCCGTACCGCTGCCCGAGGCGCCGGCGTTCCCGGAGGAACTGCCGCCCCCGCTGTTTCCTGGCTTTGCCGTTGCTCTGGTTCCGGAAGACCCGGAACCGCTCCCGGTGCCGGAAGATGTGGACTTCGGCGCGGCGGACTGGCTTCTGGGCGCGTTGGTCGCGTCCGGCCTTGCCGTGCCGGAGGTTCCCGATCCGGTGCTGCTGTCCCCGTTCTTTCCGCTCTTGCCCTCGTCCGTCTTTCCGTCATCCCCGGACTCCGCTGTGTTGGTGCGGCCCACCTCGTCCACGTGGTTTTTCAGCACAAAGACCTGATTGAGTTTTCCAATGTTCACAACAGGCTCCACGGTGGCATATTTGGACATGGTTGAATTATCCTCCTTGACCTCCAGCACCTTGCCGATCAGCAGGCCCTTTGGATAGATACCGCCCAGACCCGAGGTTTCCACATAGTCGCCGGGCTCAATATCCGTGTCCCGGGAAAGATAGCCCAGCCTGCACTGCCCCTGATAGCGCAGTGCGGAATCTCCCTCCAGTATTCCGATATCCTTGGAGCGTTCCACCATACTGCCCACGCCGCTCTCCGGGTCCAGAATCGTGATGATCTCAGCCCAGTTGCTGCCCACCTTATAGACCTGGCCGATCAGTTCCTTGTTTGCCGTGAGGACCGGCTGGTTCTTCTGAATGCCGTCATTGCTGCCCTTGCCGATGGTAAAACTGCTGTACCAGTTGGAAGGGTCCTTTGCAATGACCTGGGCCGCGGCCAGATCCAGCTTTTTATCAGCCTCCGTCAGATCCAGCATGCTCCGCAGCTCCCGGTTTTCCTCCTCCATGCCCTGGGCGTCGCGGACCCGTTTGTCCAGTTCTATGTTCTCGGTTTTCAGCCGTTCGTTCTCCTCCCGCAGGGATTTGACACTGCCGAAATAGCCGAAAAGACTGCCAAACCAGCCGCCCACGCCCGACGCGGCGGACTGCCCGGGTGCGGCCGCGGCCCCCACGGCGTTTTCCGCCGCATTCGCCTTGTCCCTGGCCGCGGAAGCACTAAAAATACCAATGATAACCGCAGTCACCAGGGTGGCGGCGATCAAAAAGACCGCCAGCTTATGTTCAAAAAGATTTTTCACAATGACCCCTCACAGTAAAGGAGGCGGCATGCCTCCCGGATTCTCTTCAATCAGGGCAAAGCCCCGTACTTCTATGGGTTCAGGGCAGACCCGCGCGCCGGACGCGGGAGATTCGTTTACAGAAACCGGCCCTGACGTTTTCCCATCTCCACCATGAAATCCAGAGATTTCCCGGCTCCGATCGCGACGCACTCCATGGGCTCCTCCGCGATATAGACCGGAATCTCCGTGTTGACATTGATCAGCCGGCCCAGTCCCTTCAGCTTGGCGCCGCCGCCCGCCAGCACGATCCCGCTCTCCATAATGTCTGAGGCCAGCTCCGGCGGCGTCTTTTCCAGCGCCACCTTCACCGCGTCCACGATCTCCTCCGCGCTTTCCTTCAGCGCCTCCCGCACCTCCTCCGAGGTGATAACCGCTGTCTTCGGCAGGCCTGTCATCAAATCCCGGCCCTTCATTTCCGCCCGTTCGCTCTCCTTGCGGAAATAGGCTGATCCAATGCCGCATTTGATCTGCTCCGCGGTCACGTCTCCAATGGACATGTTATACTTCTTCTTCACATACTGGATGATGGCGCTGTCAAAGGCATCCCCCGCGACCCGCGCCGAGTGGGACACCACAATCCCCCCCAGGGAGACCACCGCCACCTCGGTGACGCCCGCGCCCACATTTACAATCATATTTCCGTGGGGCTCGCTGATGTCAATGCCGCAGCCGATTGCCGCGGCCAGCGGCTGTTCAATGAGATAGACCTCCTTGGCGCCGGCATTCCGGGCCGCCTCGGTCACAGCTCTGCGCTCCACCTCCGTGATGCCGCAAGGGACGCAGATGACCACCCGGATACGGAAAAAGGTATTTTTGGCCACCTTTTTCATAAAGTGCTTCAGCAGCGCAACGGTCCCCTGAAAGCTGGTTATCACGCCGTTGCGGATGGGCCGCAGGGCCTGGACACCGTCCGGCGTACGTCCCATCATATCGCTGGCATCACTGCCAATGGCCAAAATCTGCTCGTTTTTCTTGCTCCGGACCACCATGGACGGCTCGTTGAGCACGATCCCCCGCTTTTTTTCATAGATCAGCGTATTCGCTGTTCCCAGGTCGATTCCCAGATCCACTGCCATAGTAACATCTCCTATCCTTCTATTTTCCGTTTTTTTATGCCCGTTTGGCGGCCAGCAGGTCGACTGCAAAGTCCTCTTTCAGAATTTTACCCAACCTGCACAAAGGCAGACCCACTACATTAAAATAATCTCCGGCAATTCCCTCCACGAACAGGGCGCCCAGCTCCTGAATTCCATAGGCGCCGGCCTTGTCCATGGGCTCGCCGGAGCGGATATAGGCGCGGATCTCCGCCTCCGACAAGGCGCGGAACCGCACCTCGGTGGCTTCAAATTCCACCGCCGCTCTGCCGGCCGCCGCGTCCATAACCGCAAGGCCGGTATAGACCCTGTGGGTGTTCCCGGACAGGGCGGAGAGCATAGAGAAGGCCTCCGCCGCATCCCGGGGCTTGCCCAGGATCCTGTTATCCAGCGCCACAACCGTGTCCGCCGCCACCACAAGGGCGTCCCGGCCGGCGCGCCCAGCCACATGCTCCGCCTTCTGCCGCGCCAGCCGCCGGACTGTATCCTCCGGCCTCTCGCCGGGGATCATCACTTCCTCCGCGCTGTCGGCCATCACCTCAAACTCCGGCACCAGCCGTCCCAGCAGCTCCCTGCGCCGGGGCGACTGCGAGGCCAATATGATTTTCTTCATTCCGCGCACCCGCCCTTTAACGGCCGGTGGAGCCAAAGCCGCCCGCACCCCGCTCGGTCTCGTCCAGATCCGAAACCTCCTCCAGCTCCGCCATGGCCACGGGGAGGAAAACCAGCTGTGCAACCCGGTCCCCCGGATTCACCGTATAGTCATGGCCCGAAATGTTGTGAAGGGCCACCTTGATCTCACCCGTATAATCGCTGTCAATGACACCCACGCAGTTGCACATGGAAATTCCCTTCTTAAAGGCCAGACCGGAACGCGGGAACACGAACCCGCCGCAGCCTCTGGGAATCTGGATGGCAACGCCGGTGGGAATCAGCGCGCGGCCTCCCGCCTTCAGGACCACCGGGCTCTCCAGCGAAGCCGCCAGATCCATACCCGCGCTCCCCTCTGTGGCATATTCCGGCCTGTTGATGGTTTTATCCAAGTATTTGATCTTTACCTTCATATTATCCAACCTTTCCGCCCACAGGCATATTGTCCCGCGCACCGCCCCGCAGCAATTCGGCGCAGACAGACACAGGCAAACCTATCCGGGGAAATTCCCCGGCATACAGCAATCAATGGCAGTCCTCCGCGTCACAGGACCCCTTTGTAAAAATGCAGTCTGGTATACGCGCGGTCAAAACCGCCGCCCGCCAGATAGCGCCGGCAGATATCCGCGCAGGCTTCCGGCGTCTCAACGGTAAACAGCAAACGGCCGAACGCCGCGCCGGTACTGTCAAGATCCGGCTTTTTATCACCCATATACAAAGGGACGCTGTTCAGTATCACACTGCGGCACGCCTCACCGTCCATGACCACCGGAAAACGCGTTCCCTTCCGGTCCAGAATCGCGCCAACGCCGCCGCAGGGACAGCCGCCCATATTTTTGAGCACACAGTTCTCCGTAATCATCAGCGGCAGGTGCCCATAGACCAGAACCTCGGCCGGAAGGGGCTTGTCCATATCCCGGATCTGGGCCAGATTCAGCTCGGCGGACAGGCAGACCGCCTCCGCGCCCAGACCGGACAGGGTACGCAGCGCCCTGCTGTTGGCCGTATTCAGCCGATGGCCGCCCCAAAGCGCAAACGCGCACCCCAGCTCAAACCACCCCAGATTCTCTGCCAGCAGACGGGTGAATCCCATCTGCCGGAGCCGGGCAAGCCGCTCGGCCGCGGCCGCGCTCTGGCGGTCCGGCAGAATCACCGGCGGGCAGAGCATGATCCGCTCCCGCTCCGGCAGGAACAGCGCCGGATTCTCCTCCGCCGCATGAAGCGGCACGCCAATCCATTCCAGCGGGAACTCCCGTATTGCCAAAAACTGTTCCGCTGTGCGGACCATGGCGGTAAACCGCATTGTCCCACGCTGGCTGCCGTTCGTTTTTTCCGGCGGCGGCACCTGTCTGATCCGCTTTTTCCCCTGTGCCAGCACCGCGCCGGACAGGGTCTCAACCGCCTCCCGGCGGAGGCTGTTTAACACCTTCACCGGTACAAAGGGGCGGCCCTTGATCTCTATTTCCACGGGTTCCAGCACAAAGGCCGTCCCCCCTGTCCTGCAAAGCTGTTTTTTCACGTCCTCTGGCCCGGCCGGATTCTTCTGCGCCGGCTCCAGCGGCGCCGTGCCGCGGCAGGTCACAGTCTCACCCATCCCCCGCAGGGTGATCTCCGGCGCCGCGCCCTCTGTGAGAACCGCCCGGCATGCGGCACGCGCCGTTCTCTCCCGCGCGGGTTCGGGGCGGGCCTGTTCTCCGCCTCTGGCATAGGGGTTGTCCGGCTTGTCAAAGGCAAACATCCCGGGGCCGGTCCGGCCGGTGAAATATCCGTCTGTCAGGCCGCCCCGGTAGAAAACCCGGTCCAGCTGTTCCAGCTCCTCACGGCGGGGTCTCCGCCCCTCATCCAGACAGCGCCGGTACGCGGACACCACCGCGGACACATAGGCGGGACCCTTCATCCGCCCTTCGATCTTCAGAGAGGCGGCGCCCATCTCTTTCAGCTCCCGCAGATGCCCAATCAGGGACATATCCCTGAGACTAAGGTAATACTTTTCCGGGCCGCCCTCCCGGTGATAGGCCAGCCGGCAGGGCTGGGCGCATTTGCCGCGGTTGCCGCTCCGGCCGCCCAGCACGCTGCTCATCAGGCATTGGCCCGAATAGCTCATGCACATGGCTCCGTGGACGAACACTTCAATCTCAGCCGTGCAGCGGTCCAAAATATACCGCATATCCACAGCGGACAGCTCCCGGGAGAGCACCACCCGGCGCACCCCCAGTTTCTCCAGCGCACGTACCCCGTCCAGGCTGTGTACGGTCATCTGGGTGCTGGCATGGAGGGACAGCTCCGGACAGAGCTCCCGGATCCGGGCCAGCACGCCCAAATCCTGGACGATGACGCCGTCAACTCCGGCTTCGGCCAAAACCGCCGTAAAGCTGTCCAGCTCCTTAAACTCCCGGTCCAGGGTCATGGTGTTCACCGTCACATAGGCGCGCACCCCCCGCAGACGGCAGTAAGCCGCCCCCTCCCGGATCTCCTCCGGGGAAAAGTTGTCCGCAAAACTCCGGGCGCCAAAGCTCTTGCCCGCAAAATACACCGCGTCCGCGCCGCTGCGCACGGCGGCTTTCAAGCATTCCATATTCCCGGCCGGCGCCAGCAGTTCCATTTGCTTCTCCTCCGTGTCAATTCGTCATATCGCCTGCGTCCGCCTGCCTATATCTGACGGCGGCGGGCCGTGGAGAGCTCTGTCTCCTTTTTTGCCAGCTCAATCTGGAGCTTGTGCATATCCTCTTTCAGCTTTTCGACCTCCAGCTTCTTGGCCTCAAGGGCCTCGCCGCTGGTCTGGGCCTCCTCCATGTACCGCTTGAGTTCCACCCGGATATTGTCCAGGACACTCTCATTTTTGAGCAGTTCATCTGCAATGTTGATGGAGGTCAGAACCGCGGTCATGGCCGTGCTGAGCTGTTTATTCCCCTCTTTGATCTGGGCCATGCGCTTGTTGACCAGCAGAGCTACCCGCTGTACGTACTCCTCCGGCTCGTTGGTGACCAATGTGTATTCCACATTATTGATTTTCACTTCTACTCGTTTGTTTTCCATGGCTTTCTCCTTTGTCCAAAGACACCGGGCCTAATCCCGATCCAGTTTCCGCACAGCCTTCAAAACACCAGCCACCGTCTTGGCATCGCTGATCTCATTGCTGAGAATCCGCTCCACCACCTCATCGACCGGCACCCGCACAATGTCCAGATATTCATCCGGATCCGGGTGCATCTCCCCCTGATAAAGCTCTGTCGCCAAATACATATGGGTCACCTCGTCCGTGAAACCGGGCGATGGATAAATAAAGCCCAGATATTCAAATCTCCCGGCCCGAAGCCCTGTCTCCTCCTCCAGCTCCCGGAGACCGCAGGACCGGTGTTCTTCGCCGGGATCCAGCTTTCCGGCCGGAATCTCATAGATGGCCTTTTCAATGGGCTTGCGGTACTGCTTGACCAAAATGACCTCGTTTTCCCCGGTCAGCGCCACCACGCCCACGCCGCCGGGATGCGCCACCAGCTCCCGCGCAGCGAGCTTGCCGCCGGGCATGGCAACCTGATCCACCTTGAGTGTCACAATCTTCCCCTTGTAGATCTCCTCAGATGAAACGGTCTTCTCCTCAAATATCACAGCTTTCACCCTTTCCGCAATTTTTCCGTCTATTCTCTATTGTACATCATCTTCTGTATTTACTTTTTATCACCCAAAATCCGCGCTGTAAAAAAATCCGCTATAAACACAGACAGACGACCAGTGAATGCCTCTCCGCACACAGCGGGGAGCCGTTCACCGGACGTCCGCACCGGAGGGGGCAAAAGCCCCCTCCAAGCAAAGTCAAAAGCGAAAGCAAACTAGATGATGCCGTGGGCCATCATGGCGTCGGCAACCTTTTTGAAACCGGCAATGTTCGCACCCGCGACATAGTTGCCGGCCAGCCCGTATTCCGCGGCGGCCTCATCGGCCTTCTTGAAGATATCCTCCATGATACCCTTCAGCTTGGCGTCAACCTCGTCAAAGGTCCAGGAATAGCGCATGCTGTTCTGGCTCATCTCCAGCGCGGAGGTGGCAACACCGCCCGCGTTCGCCGCCTTGGCCGGTCCGAACAGGAGACCCGCCTCCTGCATGGCGGCAACCGCCTCCGGGGTAGAGGGCATATTCGCACCCTCGGCAACCGCAAAACAGCCGTTGGCAATCAGCGCCTTTGCGCCCTCCGCATCCAGCTCGTTCTGGGTGGCGCAGGGCAGTGCAATGTCACAGGGAACGGTCCAGATTCCTCTGCAGCCCTCATGGTATTCCGCCTCAGGATGTACGTTCAGATACTCCCGGATCCGCTTTCTCTCCACTTCCTTGATCTGCTTCACCGCCGCCAGATCAACGCCGTTCTTATCGTAAATATAGCCGTTGGAGTCAGACAGGGCAACGACCTTCGCGCCCAGCTCTGTGGCCTTTTGGGTGGCATAGATCGCCACGTTGCCCGAGCCGGAGATCACCACGGTCTTCCCCGCAAAGGACTTGCCGTTCGCCTTGAGCATGGCGTTGGTGAAATAGCACAGACCGTAGCCAGTGGCCTCGGTTCTGGCAAGGCTTCCGCCCCAGGTCAGTCCCTTTCCGGTCAGCACGCCGGTGAATTCATTTTTCAGGCGCTTATACTGGCCGTACATAAAACCGATCTCCCGGCCGCCCACGCCGATGTCCCCGGCAGGAACATCTGTGTCCGCGCCGATATGCTTGGACAGCTCGGTCATGAAGCTCTGGCAAAAACGCATAACTTCCTGATCGGACTTACCCTTGGGATCAAAGTCAGAGCCGCCCTTGCCGCCGCCAATCGGCAGACCGGTCAGGGAATTCTTGAAGATCTGTTCAAAGCCCAGGAATTTGATAATCCCCTGATATACGGACGGGTGGAAACGCAGTCCGCCTTTGTACGGCCCGATTGCGCTGTTGAACTGCACGCGGTAGCCGCGGTTCACCTGCGTTTTGCCATTGTCGTCCACCCACGGGACGCGGAAGGAGATGACCCGCTCCGGCTCAACCAGACGTTCCATCAGGCCTGCGGCTTCGTATTCCGGGTGCTTATCCATGACCGGCTCCAGAGACTCCAGAACCTCTTCCACCGCCTGCAGGAACTCCGGTTCGCTGCCGTCACGCTTCTGAACCTGTTCAAAGACCTTCTTCAGATATGCATTTTTGATTGCCATATGTTATCACGACTCCTTGCTATATGATAATATTATTTTTTACACGCTTGAAAAAATACCAAAAATTTTATTGACCGCGCAAATATTCATCAATGGACTGTGCGGCGGTCTTGCCCGCACCCATGGCCAGGATGACGGTCGCCGCGCCGGTGACCACATCCCCGCCCGCGTAGACGCCCTGCTTGCTGGTGGCCCCGGTCTCCTCCCGGACCACGATACAGCCGCGCCGGTTGGTTTCCAGATCCGGTGTGGTATCCTTGATCAGGGGGTTCGGGGTCTGGCCGATGGCAATGATGACCACCTCGGCATCCAGCAGGAACTCGCTGCCCTCCACAGTGACAGGACGGCGGCGTCCGGAGGCATCCGGCTCGCCCAGTTCCATCCGCACACATTCCACCTGGGAGGCCCAGCCGTCTTCCGTCCCCAGAATCCGGACCGGATTGCAAAGGAGTTTGAACTCAATTCCCTCTTCTTTGGCGTGATGAACTTCCTCACGCCGGGCCGGCATCTCCTCCTCGCTTCTTCTGTACACAATGCTTACGTGCTCAGCGCCCAGCCGCTTTGCGGACCGCGCCGCGTCCATGGCGACATTGCCGCCGCCCACGACAACCACGTTCTTTCCCATATAGATGGGGGTATCGTAATCCGGGAACTGATAGGCCTTCATCAAATTGATCCGGGTCAGGAACTCATTGGCGGAATAGACGCCGTTGAGGTTCTCGCCCTCAATGCCCATAAAGCTGGGAAGGCCTGCGCCGCTGCCCACAAAGACCGCGTCAAACCCCTCCTCCTGCATGAGCTCATCAATGGAAAGGACCTTGCCAATGACCATATTGGTCATAATTTTAACGCCCATGGCCTCCAGCTTCTGAATCTCCGCCTTCACAATATCCTTTGGCAGACGAAATTCCGGAATGCCGTACACCAGCACACCGCCGGGTGTGTGAAAGGCCTCAAAAATGGTCACCTCATATCCCAGCTTTGCCAGGTCGCCCGCACAGGTCAGCCCGGAGGGACCGGCCCCCACCACAGCCACCTTTTTTCCGTTTGGCGCCGCTTTTTTGACCTGATCCTTGCCGTGGGCCATATACCAGTCGGCCACGAACCGCTCCAGACGGCCGATCGCAACCGACTCGCCCTTTACGCCCCTGACGCAGAATTTCTCGCACTGGCTCTCCTGGGGACAGACCCGGCCGCAGACCGCGGGCAGGGAACTGGTCTCCTGAATCTTATGATAGGCCTCTTCAAACCGGCGCTCCGCAACCAGCTTGATAAACTCCGGTATCTGCACATTGACCGGACAGCCGCCCATACAGGGGCGGTGCTTGCAACCAAGACACCGGCCGGCCTCCTCCACCGCCATTTCCTCGGTATATCCGGTGGAGACCTCCTGGAAATTCTGATTCCGGACATTGGGGTCCTGTTCCGGCATCTTCACCTTTTCCAATGACATATTAGGCATGGTCCATCCCCTCCAATCTGCAGTGGTGCGCCTCACGGGAACGGCGTTCCCCTTCGGCAAACATTTTGGAGCGGCGGATCGCCTGGTCAAAGTCCACCTGGTGCCCGTCAAAGTCAGGGCCGTCCACACAGGCGAACTTGGTCTCGCCGCCCACAGTGATCCGGCAGCCGCCGCACATGCCCGTTCCGTCAATCATGACCGGGTTCATGCTCACAATGGTCTTGATCCCATACTGCCGCGTCAGCTCGCACACCGCCCGCATCATGACCAGGGGGCCGATGGCAATGACAACATCATATTGGTTTCCTGCCTGAATCAGCTCCTCCAGCTTGGCTGTGACAAAGCCCTTGTTTCCATTGGAACCGTCGTCGGTCATGGTATAGAGATTGGTACAGGCCGCCTTGCACGCGTCCTCAATAATCACCAGCTCCTTGTTTCGGAATCCGTTGATCATATCCACCTTCACGCCCATACTGTGCAGTTTCTTGGCTTGGGGATAGGCAATGGCCGTCCCCAGCCCGCCGCCGATCACCGCCGCCGTCCTGACACCTTCAAAGTGGGATGCCTTCCCCAGGGGGCCGACAAAATCCTGAAGAGAATCTCCGGCATTCAGCTCGTTCAGCCGTTCTGTGGTCTGGCCCACAATCTGGAATATAATGGTCACCGTTCCCTTTTCGCGGTCATAGTCCGCAATGGTGAACGGAATCCTCTCGCCGTGGTCGTCTACTCTCAGTATGATAAACTGGCCGGGCTCCGCCTTGCGGGCGATATACGGCGCGTCTACCTCAATCAGAGAAACGGAGGGGTTCAGCGTCTCTTTTCTAACAATTTTATACAATGACAGCACCTCCAAATTACATTTGATTTCAAACCGGAACCGCGGAAAACCGCCTGTTTTCACCGCAGTTTCTGCATAGTCCGCACAAGAGCCGCAGAACATTCTGGACCCCGCGCGCCGCCGGACCGGCCATGGACTGGAAATTCCTGATACGCAAATCAGACATATCCTAATTTTGCAGTCAAATTATTATAGCACAGTGCCTTTTCTCTTTCAATGTTTTTTTTAAAAAAATCTTACGGGGTTGTGAAATTTCTATCATTATTCCCTATTTTTCCCCTTCCGGGAATCCAGAATACTGCAATTTCCCCAATAGGTCTTCCGCTGTTTTCCGGCGCCCTGTTTTGGGACGGGTCCCCTGGCTCTCCGCCGCGCGCCGCGCAGGAAAAAAGGCGGAGCCTCCGCTCCGCCTTTCCCTTGCTACCGCAGTCTGGCAATGTCGCTGTATTCACACAGGGTACTCACGCTGTATACCATCAGCACCCGGTCATACCCCTGTTCCTCAACCAGCGCGGAGACCGGCTTGGTATAGTACCGCAGATCCACCATGTCGATCTGGCCAAAATGCTGTGCCAGAAACGGCACCAGCGCATGGGCAAAAGAATCCTTCAGCACCAAAAGCTTGCCTGCGCCGCCCTGGGGGTTGGTCACCCGGGTCAGGCTGTGGTTTCCGTCCAGAAATACCGAATACATATCCCCGCTTTCCAAATGCGCCGGGAAAAACATACTGTCCGCTCTGACGCTCTCCTTATAGCCGCTGTCTATGATCTCCACCGAAGCGTCAGCCGGCGGCCGGTAGAGTTCCAGCGTGTCCGGCGCGGTTTCCCAAAGTCCGCTCTTGGCATAGCCGGTGCCGTAGAAGCCGGGATACTGCTCCACCGTAAAGGCCTCCTCCGGCAAAGGCTCCATACCAATGGAGCGGAGATAAGCCGCGTAGGCCAGATAGGCGCCGCCAGTGGTCCAATGGTGGTCGGTTTTATAGAAGACCTGCCGCTTTGCCGCCCGCAGTGTCCCGAAGATATCGGGCATTTGTATCCGGGGCAGCAGGTCTTGTTTCAGCTCCCCAATCACCGTTCCGTCCGGGTACACCCCATGGTTCGGGGGCAGGTTTTCGGTCAGCACCGCACCCGCGCCGGGAACGGCCAGCAGATCACAGGGGATCTCCAGTCCCCTGGCAAAGCTCCGGAGCGCATCCCGGTTCACCGCTATATTCTTTTCATCCGCCTGAACCGGCACTGGGATCAAATATCCGTTCTTCCCGGCATAGACCCCCTTCGCCCCATTGTTGCCTGTATAGAGCTGCGCGTGGGCCTCCAGGGATACAAAATGCCGCCGAAACGAGAAGTGATCCGCAAGATAGGTCTCCGCCTGCTTCTCATAGGTGCCGTCCAGCACTGCGGAAACCGAAAGCCGGGGCGGTTTTGCCAGCACCCGCTTCTCTGTCCTGGACATCTCCCCCTTGGGGAACACCAGAAAACAGACCAGCAGGAACGCCAGAAATCCGCAGAACAGCAGAATCAGCGTCCACGCCTTGCCTTTGTTATGTTTCATCTTCCATCCCTCATTCATCAAAACCTAAAGTATAAAAACGGGTTATAGCTCTGGCTTACCAGCGCGGCTGTGCACAGCAGCAGTACGCCCATGCAGACCGCCGCCTCCAGAATCCAAACACCGCCTTTTTCTCTGATTCCCGCATACCAGTTCTTCCAAACCGGCAGGCAGGCCAGCACGCCCGCGCCCATAAGCGGCAGATAGGAGAGCGCCGCGCCTCTGGCCTGGGGACCGAGCAGGCCGCCGCCCAGGGAGAACATCAGGCCAAGGTATCCGCTCATCTGCCCAAAGTCTTCGAAGTAGAAAATCACCCAGCCAATCAGCACAAAAAACAGGGTATAAACATGCCTTACCACACCGGGGCACCGGTCGAGGAGCCTGCCCAGAAACAGCTTTTCCATGGCCAGAAGTACAAAGTAGTACAGCCCCCACAGGACAAAGTTGAAGTTGGCCCCGTGCCAGAGTCCGGTCAGGAGCCACACCGCCAGCAGGTTGAAAAGGGTGCGCCCACGGCCCTTTCGATTTCCGCCCAAGGGGATATAAACATAGTCCCGGAACCAGGTGCTCAGGGAGATATGCCAGCGCCGCCAAAAATCCGTAATGCTTTTGGCCGTATAGGGGTAGTCGAAGTTGATCAAAAATTCAAAGCCAAACATTTTGCCAAGGCCGCGGGCCATATCCGAGTATCCGGCAAAGTCAAAGTAGATCTGGAGCATAAAGGCGGCGGCTCCCAGCCATGCACCGGCCAGTCCGCCCTCCGCCCCGGCCGTTCGAAGGGCGTCCCACAGCACGCCCATCTGGTTGGCCAGAAGCACCTTCTTGGCCAGGCCCGCCACGAACAGCCGGATGCCGTCCGCAAACTGCGCCGCGTTCTCCCGCCGGTTTTCCAGCTGTATCTCCACATCCCGGTACCTTACAATGGGTCCCGCAATCAGCTGCGGGAAAAAGGCCACATAGGTGCCATAAGTCACCAGACTCCGCTGGGCCCGGGTGTCACCCCGGTAAACGTCAATGGCATAGGACATGGTCTGGAAAGTATAAAAGGAGATGCCGATGGGCAGGGTCACATCCAGTGCGGGCAGACCGGACAGTCCCGGAATGGCCCGGAGCATATCCAGCAGAAAGTTGGAATATTTGAAAAAGCCCAGCATCCCCAGGCTCACCGCCACGGAGACAATCAGCAGGACCCGCGCCGTCCGCTCCCGCTCCCGGTATTTTTCAATCATCCAGCCAAAGCCCCAGCTGGAGACCATGGAAAACAGCATGAGAAAAATCAGCCGGGGCTCGCCCCAGCCATAAAACACCAGATTTACCAGGAATAAAAAGAAATTTCTGTACCTGCGGGGCAGGAGGTAATAGCCTCCCAGCACCAGCGGCAGATACAGAAATAAAAAGATCAAACTGGAAAAATACACGTTTTCAGCCTCCGTAGCTCTGCGGAGGGCACTACTTCAGAAGCCCCTCCAGCACAGTTTTTGCCTTTTCGCTGTCCTTTGACACGCAAAGGGCCACATAGTTCCCCTTGCTCACAACCACAGCCGCGTCCAGCTTTGGAACCTCCTCCGGCCGGTAGGAAGCATAGCTCTCCTTCTGGCTCTCCAATCTGGCCCGCACAGCCTGCTCCACCGTCTTGACAGCCGCGGCGTCCCTGGCCTCCCAGACCGAGACCTCGTCCACCACCGCCGCGGTTCCGGTATAGACCGCAGACCCGGCCACAGCGTCCGGCTCCAGCTGGTAAATCTTCAGCGCGATATCCCCACCGATCTTTTCCAGAGGCTCGTCAAAGCTCCCCTGTGCGGCCATCTGCTCCGCCGCGGAATCCACGTCCAGGGAAAGGGCCTGACCGCCGTTTCCGCAGGCGGCCAGCGCCAGAATACAAACAGCCAGCCCAATCGCACAAATCCATTTTTTCATTGCTGTCCACCCTCCTCTGCAAAGGTATCCCTTAAATAATCCACCCAAATCTGGCAGTATTTCCTGTTGAAATGAACTCCGTCGCCGCCCACGTCGTCGGGCAGACAGCCGTATTCGTTCACCACCGCCCCATGCAGGTCGGCGTAATAGACCTGGTTTTCCCGGGCGACCCGCTGAATCAGCCCGTTCATATCTACAATGTTCTCATTGGTGCCGCCGTATTTGGCCTCCTCAGACGCCTTGGCCGTCACCGGGGTGACCGCCTGGACATAGATCTTCACGCCCGGCATACTGGCCTTCACCTTGTTGATCAGTTCGCTGTACTTCCGGACAAACACATCCGGCTCCCGCCAGCCCAGCTCATTCTCGCCAAACACCATGAACACCCGCTTATACTGCTTCCGGCAGAGCTCCTCCGCGGCGGGGATATCCCCGCTTCTGGCCGGAAGCTCCATGACCGAATCCAGATTCAGACCGACCCGTCCGAAAAAGTCCGCCTCAGACACCAGTCCCATGTTCTCCAAATCGGTGACAAAGGAATTGCCGATGAACGCTGTGTTCTGGAAGAACGCCTCTTTGCCCTCCGGCTTTGGCTGTGCCGTCTCTGTGGGCGCTGGCGGCGCTTCCGCCGCGGTTTTCCTGTGCTGGACGAGCTTGTGGATTCCAAACCAGACACCGCCCACAACCGCCGCGGCCAGAACCGCCGCAATGACCCGGTCCCGAATCATCCGCCGATGCCGCCGCCGGGCCCGCCGTTTAGCCCGATAGCTCATTTCCTCTGTGATATATACTCCGGAACGCTGCCCGTTCCTGCTTCTTTTCATGCGATTTTTACTCCTCTTGTGTCAACTTCGCACGCATCCTGCGCGCACTTTTTATGTTAACACGCACAGGCGGTCCCGTCAAGGGCTTTGGGGAATTGTCAATAAAATGTTAACAAATCGGTTTTTCCTGTTAAATTCAGGAAATCCGTGGATACCTGTCGTATTTTTTCGGCGAACCGCTGTCAGATCAGACTGTCGAACATGCTGATCTGTTTTGCCGCCGGCGCGGCTCTGTAGTCCGGCTCCACCTTCTCCAAATATTCCGCCGGGATGTCCGCCAGATAGGGCGACGGTTCCCGGGAGGTCAGGAGATAGAGTGCCTCCTTTGCCCGGGTCATCCCTACATAAAACAGCCGCCGCTCCTCCGCGGGGTCCGCGGGGCGGCCGGGGCTGTCCAGCGGGAGCCATTCCCTGGTGACGCCGCACAAAAACACCACCGGAAACTCCAGTCCCTTGCTGCCGTGCAGGGTCATGACCCGCACCGCGCCGGACCGGTAACGCTTCCCGCCGCTCCGGGCCAGGTCCCCCTCCTGTCCCAGCAGCAAAACATCCAGAAACTCCGCCATGGTGGCGTGGAATACCGCGGTGCAGACCAGCCGGTCCATGGCCTCAGAGTCGGTCAGATCATGCGCCTTTTGCCAGTCCTCCAGCAGGCGGGCCGGTTTTTCCTTTTTCAGCCGGGGCAGATACAGCTTTGCCATCTGCAGGAGGTGTCCGGCCGCAGGGAGACTTGTCTGGGCCAGGCGTTCCTCCAGTTCCTCCGCACTCCAGGGCCCGTTCCCATCTGCCCGAAGCAGTCTGGCCGTCTGTTCCGCTTCCGCCGCACTGCAGTCCCAGAGACAGGTCAGCGCCTGTTTCAGCGCCGTGCTGTCGCCCCGGCAGAGCAGAAACCGGAAAAATCCCATGACTCCCTGTGCCTCCGGCGCGGCCAAAAGCCGGTCCCCGCCGGTCACCGTATAGGGGATTCCCTCCTGACGCAGGCAGGATTCAATCAGCGCGCCCTGCCGGTGGGTCCGGCAGAGCACCGCAATGTCCGAAAAATCACGAAGCTTCTGTTCCCGGGCCTTCTTATCGCCATGGTGGGCGTCCAGCATATCCAGCCCGCCCACCATCCGGTTGATCTCCTTTGCCACAAAGATCGCCTCGGACCGGACGCCGGACGCGGTATACACCCGGACTGGGCCGCCGGCCGGCCGCTGGGCCGTCAGCTGCCGGGGAATGCCGTCCGCGGCGATCATATCCGCCGCGGCGCCGAGAATCTCCGGGGTGGAGCGGTAATTTTGGGTGAGACAAATGCTCCGCAGGTCCTCCCGGTCCGCCGCAAGGGTGTCAAAGCAGGCCGGCGCCGAGCCCCGGAAGCCATAGATGGCCTGGTCCGGATCCCCGATCACAAACAGGCTCCGGGCCCGCTGGCTCCAGCACTGAATCAGCCTGTACTGCACCGGATTGATGTCCTGGAATTCATCCACCAGAATATAGGAAAATCCCTTGGCCTCCCCGGCCTTGACCTGGCCGCTCTCCCAGACGCGGAGCGCCTCACACAGGAGATCGTCCAGATCCAGGAACCCATCCTCCCGCAGAATTTGGTCATATGCCTCCCGGATTCCCGGCTCCAGCGCCGCGTCTTCGGCCCCGTTTTTCACCCTTGAAATCTCCTGTAAAAGCCCTTCGGGCTTTTGGTCCAGTCCCTTCTCCGCTATGACCTGTTCCGCGGCACGGCGGCGGTCAAAATCCCCCGCAAGCCGGAACTCCGTCTTTCTCCCCCGCAGAAAATCCATGCAGATCCTGTGAAAGGTCCCAACCGTCAGATTGCGCACCGCGCTTTTCCCGCCCAGACGCGCCTCCAGCCGCTGGCGCATCTCACCGGCGGCCTTGTTGGTAAAGGTCACCGCCGTAATCTCGCCGGGTTTGACGCCCCGCCGCTCAATCAAATACGCGATCCGCGCCACAAGGGTCTTGGTCTTTCCGGTTCCCGGCCCCGCGATGACGGCCACCGCCCTGTCCGGTGCGGTCACCGCCGCAAGCTGTTCCGGGTTCAGCTCTGCCAGCGGATCCTGGGCTTTGGGGTCGGGCATTGTCTCCGGTTCCGGATTCGTCTCTGCCGCCGCGGCCGCCTCCATGGCAGGCGCCTTTGTCCGGGGCTTTTCCGGACAGAGCTCAGAAGGGCTCAAAAAGCTCATCTGTCCGCTGAACCTGCTGATCTCCGCTTCATCAAAAATCCTGATCTTTCCATATTCGCCGTCATAGCCCGGAATTCGCTCAATCCGGCCCTGGCGCAGGCGGGCAATCCCCTCCGCGATACAGGGACCGGCGGCCAGGCTGATATCCTCAATGGGCGCCTGCCTGAGGATGTAGAACTCCGCGCCCAGCT
Source organism: uncultured Ructibacterium sp. (assembly GCA_965146665.1). Lineage (GTDB taxonomy): Bacteria > Bacillota > Clostridia > Monoglobales > Monoglobaceae > Ructibacterium. Next base: position 4,998 of record CBCTHE010000032.1, on the reverse strand, counting down.
TTTGGGAAATGACGTCATACTCCCGGGCCGCCTTCACGCTGGCCGGGGAGATACCATGGACGGCCGCGATCACCTCCGGCAGGGGGACCAAACTCTCAAACCGCCCGGCGCCTTCCGGCACAAAGCCCTCCGGCCGGTCCGCCAGTTCCTCCACCCGGTGCTGAACACCCACTGTGATCTTCCGGCCGCAGACCGGACAGCGGCCGCCGAACTTCTCTGTCTCCTCCGGCCGCAGGCAGAGATGACAATTCCGATGCCCGTCAAAATGATACTTTCCCTCCTCCGGGAAAAATTCAATGGTGCCGCCAAAGCCCGCGGCCGCCCCCTGCTCCAGCGCCGCTTTCAGAGCGGGATAGGACATGGCGCAGTCCAGCAGATTCGCCTCCCGGCCCAGTTTGGCCGGAGAATGGGCGTCGGAGTTGGAAACCAGCGTATAGCCGTCCAGACCCGAGACCCGCCAGTTCATGGGCGGGTCCGACGAAAGCCCCGTCTCCAGGGCGCGGATGTGCGGCGTCATATCCCCAAAGCATTCCTCCAGACTGGAAAACGCCGAAAACGCCCCGAACACCGAAAAATGCGGCGTCCAGATATGGGCCGGGATAAAAATTGTATCTCCGCAGGCCTCCATGGCGATCTCCAGCAGGTCCCGGCAGTCCAGTCCAAGAATGGGCCGGCCGTCGGAGTGGATGTTGCCAATGGCCGCCAGCCTGCGCGCCAGCGCCTCTGCCGCCTCAAGGCTGGGGAGCAGGATCAGGCTGTGGACCTTGCGGGTCTTTCCGTCTTTTTTATAGATGGAGCTGATCTCTCCGGTCACCGCAAAGCGCGGCCTGTCCCCAGGCGCGGCCGGATCCTCCAGCCGGAATTCCGGCTTCAGGGTATAGAGTCCCTCCTCTGCCGGTTCCAATTTCTCAAACAGCTCCTCCCGCCAGGCCTGATGGGTAAAATCCCCGGTGCCCAAAAGGGAGATCCCCTTCCGTCTGGCCCAGAGCTCCAGGTATTCCGGCACACATTGCCGGCTGGTGGCCCGGGAGTATTTGGAATGAATGTGCAGGTCGGCAATATACATGGCAGATTCCGCCTTTCTTTCGTAAGCCTTTTTGGGTGGTTTTTTCATACAATCCGCGCAGTCCAAAACCGCCGCTGTGCAGCAAATCAGACGGCTTCCGTCTGACTGTGTATAGAGCATGCGCTGTCTATCCCTATTATACGACAAATTGACCGCCGCCGCAAGTCTTAATATAGCAGGATTTCTGCCAGGCCTGGAATAAAAATCTGAAATTTTGGCATACTGGAAAGGAAAGAAAAATTTCACAAAGGGGGTTTTCGCATGCAATACCGCTGTACCTGCGGCTTTATTTATGACGACCACATCGGCGACCCGAACCGCGGGATTGAGCCTATGCCGTTTGCAAAGGTGCCGGAAGCCTGGACCTGTCCGCTGTGCGGTCTTGACAAGGACGTCTTTGCGCCCTATGCGGCCGCGCCGAAACAAACCGCGTCCGGCTCACGGTAACCGAACAGGTCAGAGGCGCACGCCCTGCGTTATTGAACAACAAAAAAACTGCATTCCCGCTCATCTGGAATCGCAGTTTTTATTTTTCCGTTTTACTTTTGGGGCCGGACGGCACAGAGCCGCTCTATTTTCCGCCGCGCCTGTTTTGGAGCTGGTATTGCTTGGGCGTGACGCCCTCCAGTTTGTGAAACAGCTTAATAAAATGGCTGACCGATGAAAACCCGACCTTTTCGGCAATGTTCTCCACCGTGTCATCTGTGGTCTTTAAATACAGCTTCGCGTTCTCCATCCGGATCTCGTTTCGCTTGTCTTGAAACGACATGTGAAAATGCGCCTTGAAAATCCGCTGGAACTGGCGGCAGCTGACCCCCATCTCCCCCGCAATCTCGTCAATGGATGCGTGCTGGTTATAGGCATAGTAAAGGTAGTTATCCAGAACGTTGATCCGGTTTTCATACAGGGTTTTCAGGGGGATTGGGTAGGTGGCTCTGACCCGTCCCATACAGCTCCGGATCATGTTGAGGATGATCTGGTAAATATAGTTCTTGGAGGAGATATAATAGCCGATCTGCCGGACGTCCAGCTCCTGATATACCCGCTCAAACAAATAGCCCGAGTTGTATTCATCCTGCCCAAACCAGAACTTGGCTGAGAGCAGCCATTGGGCCAGCTGTTCCGCCTCCGCTTCGGCGGGCCCGGCGTTTTTGTCGGGTTTGCGCGCGCGGACGTCAAAGCTGACGCAGTATTCCATCATGGGGTTGGAGGGATCGGTTTTCTGCTCGTGATACACGCCCGGACCTGTGAGATAAAAGGAGGCGGGGGTGATCCGGTATTCCCTTCCCCCGCTGATCAGCGTCCCCTGGCCCTGGGGGATATAGTGGAGCTCATAGCCTGTGTGGGAGTGGTTTTTCTCCACCCAGCTGGGGTCGGAATGCCGGAAATGGATATACAGAATATTCAGCTCCAGATTCCCGATCCGCAGCTTATAATCCAGATCGTCAAAGGACCGCTTTGCGTTTAATATCATAAAAAGCCCACCTTCAAAAAATATAAGGATCACGACACGGAATTGCAAAATATGTCCTGCGGGCGGATTGAATCCGCAATACACCCCTATTATAATATAAGTATCACAGAAATACAATAGGGCTTCTCCGCGGGTCCTGTGCAGACGCGTCCGCGTTTCCCGCCGGACGGCGCGGGCAGGTTCGATTCAAAAAAATGAAGGAGGCAATATCATGCAGGATTACACGATCATTGGAGAGCGGCTGGACAACATCCCCTGGGAGGACAAACCGGCCGGATGCCGGGACGCGGTCTGGCGTTATACGGCAAACCCCATTATTCCGCGGGATCTGATTCCGTCGTCAAACAGCATTTTCAACAGCGCGGTTGTACCGTATAAGGGCGGATTTGCGGGAGTGTTCCGGTGCGACGATAAAGCCCGCCTCATGAATCTGCACGCGGGGTTCAGCAAGGACGGCATCAGCTGGGAAATTGAGGATGCTGTCATCCAGTTTCAAGGGGATGACGCAGAGGTTCTGGTGTCGGATTATAAATACGATCCCCGGGTCTGCTTTATTGAGGACCGGTATTACATAAGCTGGTGCAACGGCTATCACGGCCCCACCATTGGCGTGGGGTATACCTTTGATTTCAAAACCTTTTACCAGCTGGAAAACGCCTTCCTGCCCTGCAACAGAAACGGCGTTCTGTTCCCCCGGAAGATCAACGGAAATTTCGCCATGGTCAGCCGTCCAAGCGACAACGGCCACACGCCCTTTGGCGACATCTTCTACAGCGAAAGCCCGGATCTGAACTACTGGGGACGCCACCGGTATGTCATGGGTACGGCCAATGGCTGGCAGAGCACAAAGATCGGCGGCGGCCCGACTCCGATTGAGACAAAGGAAGGGTGGCTGATGATCTATCACGGCGTGCTCAACTCCTGCAACGGATTTGTTTACAGCTTCGGCGCGGCGCTTCTGGACATTGACCAGCCCTGGAAGGTGAAGTACAGAACCGGACCGTATCTCATGTCACCCCAGACACAGTACGAGTGCATGGGTGATGTGCCGAATGTGGTGTTCCCCTGCGCCGCCCTGTGTGACGCGCCCACGGGGAGAATCGCCCTGTATTACGGCGCGGCGGATACCGTGACGGGCCTCGCCTTTGCGCAGGCGGATGAACTGATTGCTTTTGTCAAGGACAATTCCATTGTATAGAAAATGAATAAGGCCGCCGGATGGCGGCCTTTTCGCGTTGTTGAAGCTGTATCTGGAACCGAATGATATTTTTGACTGTTACGATTCCGGCCGCGTTTCCTCCGCAAAATCACGGAGATCTTTGAGCATACTGAACAGCAGATTACGAAAACAGGCGACTTTATATTCCTGCTCGGCCAGAACAGCGGAGAGATAGCGGTCGATATATTCCTGAAACTCCGGTTGGACCAGCATCTTGAGCTCGGCGGCTTCCCGGTTTACGGCTTCCCGAAGCTCCCGGCAGCGTCCGGCTTCCTCCGGCGGTGCGGACGGGGCACGCCGCACCGAAGAAAAGAAGCTTTTCATTCCATCATACAGACACAGGGCGGTCTGGGTTTCCTCCAGCCTGGCAAGAATCTCCTCAAGCGTAAAGTTGATACGCTTAAAAACAGGAAACGGGATTTCCTTTCGTGCCATTTCCTCAAGGATTCCGGTGGCCTCCTGATGCTTTTGTTCGGCTTTTTTGGGGTATTTCCCCATGAGTACCTCTGACGCAATGCAGTAGGCCATCATGGCAATGTCGTTATATTTTGCCTGCCTGGCATCTTTTTTCATAACTTTTCCTCCCGTTCGACCGCTTCCAGCGCAACCCGCACCGCTTCAATCACAAACGCAGAAAATGTACAGCGTTTCCCCGTAATGATCTGTTCTATTTTTTCTATCATCTCGTCAGGGAAACGGATACATTTGGTGGTGGTGTCTGGCATCACAGGCACTTTGAACTTCCTCACAGCTTGTATCCCCCTTTTGTCCTATGCGGTAATTTTATATTACTATTTTATAGCATAGAATAACAAATGTATATATTACATTAAAATGTATTTTTATATTACAATATCCTTTCTTTTTGAAATACAAGAATTATATTTCTGCTTTACTGTGCGTAATATTTTGGTAATGCAAGAACTATTTGCCGTATATTCATTGTACCTATATATTGCTTAAATTGTAATATTCAATACTACATTATTTACCCATTTATTGACGCGTAATATTGCGCACCGTCTGCGACGGTCAGCGCAAGCTTCTTTTGCATGACCAAAAGAAGCCAAAAGTCATCAAAGGGGGACACCCCCTTTGATATCCCCCTTGCGCAATGCCAAGTATATCAAGGGCATTGCGCTTGTTTTTTTGCTGGTTTGGCGGATAAATCCGCTGAGGTTTGCGGATATCTTCGGATTCTGTCAAAAACACAGCAAACTACGCTTGTGCACCACCGCA
>CBCTHE010000031.1:0-29016 GCA_965146665.1 uncultured Ructibacterium sp. | reverse complement strand
CTGTTCATCGCTGCTGAGTTTTGACTCCTTTATAGTGGAGATGATTTCTGAGAGCAGTTCCCGCACCTTGGCATTCATCTGTGCCTGGGTGGTGCATTGCTTCAGTTCCAGATACACGCTGATCTCCGGACCGAAAATGTCCTTTTCTGTCTTGTTGAGCATGGAGAGGATCTTGGATATGGTGGCGAACAGCATGACAACCAGCTGGGAATGGTGATCCTTGGTCAGGACCCCCTGGCCCATGCTGGCGGAAATCAGCTCCGCGCTCCCTGCACAGGCCGCGTCCAGATCACAGGACAGAACCTGATTGATGACAGCGGTTTCCGCTTCCGGTGAATAGCTGGCACCGCCGGAGAGGCTCACGTCTGTGTCACTGCTGGGGGACAGCACCATGGCGAATTCAGAGGCCACAATCATATTCCTCTGCAATGACAGCGCGTTGGAGAAGGAGGAAGAAAGCTCGGCAAAGCTGTTCGCCGCGCGCCCGAAAGAGACCTTCAGCACCAGGTCCATGCAGGATTCAATTTTCAGGGCCAGAGACAGCAGTGTCTGCTTCATGGCCGGATAGCCGCGGAAGGGCAGGATCAAGATATGGGATTTCAGATCCATGTCCAGCACTTTGAAGAATGTCTCGTCCGCAAATTCCTGTTCCATAAAATACCCGGCCGTGGCGTGGATGCCGCAGAGGGTATCCGTGTCCAAAACCCGGGCGAGCTCTGCATAATTCCGGCATTCCAGCACACACACCGTCAGCGGAAAGCGTACGTTTTCCAGCCCATAACTGCGGGTGCCCTGGCTGATTTCCTCCGAGGACAGAGTGCCATTGATGAGGCTGATTAAAAATTGGTCCAGCAGAGAAATCTTATAATCCTGTACCATGGTGGTAAGGGCCCGCTTTTCTGAGAGGAGGCTGGAGATGGAGGATTCAATATTCTCAAATTCGTCCATGGACGCTGGATTTGAGGAGGGAAGCTTGCCCATGATTGTGTTGACGGGGGCATAGATGTGCCGGGCGCTCCGTCGGGATGCATACAGGGTCATGAACAGCGCCGCGAGCAGAATAAAAACAAACAGCACAAAGAAATTATTGATGCTGATGAAATAGTCCAGGGTGCGGGTGACATACGCCACCTCAATATCATACCAGAAGGTCGAGGCACCGGAGGAAAAGACGGTCTTGTACCGCAGGCGGTTATCCAGCTCCTCGTTGAGATTCTCAAGCCGGTAATTGGTGCGGGCATAAATGGTCTGGCCGTCCAATTCCAGGGTGACGGCCGCGCGGTCAAAATCCGCGGAGGCGCTTCTGAAAAAACGGTCCATGTCGTAGAGGTAAATGACCGGCATGGTATGCTGTCCCACGCCGGGGCAGAGTATCAGGGTCAGATAGTGCCGCCGCGAGGTGGGCTCCTCCACCACCGAGGTTTTCATCCATGGCCGAATGTTTCCATACAGGATAAAGGACTCCAGCGTGGTCCGCAGTTCATCAGCCGGAAGCCCGAAGCGCCGTGCGTAAAAATCCAGCTGATAGCTGCCGGAATCGGTCAGAATGGTGTTGGTTGTCAGATTAACCAGGGCTATTCCAGAGAGAAAGTCCGCCGCGGAATAGGAGATGGTCCGCAGGGTATCAATGGCCGCGACGGCATTTTGGGACATGTCCTCGGTATCCGAGCTTGCAATGAACTCCGATACCGAGGGGAATTCCTGCAGAAAGCCGGTAATGTTGGTGGAATAGGTCAAAGCCTCTGAGACGTTGCTGGTGATATAATTCACGCAGGTTTCAGCGCTGTGGACATAATCCTTGGACACAGAATAGGCGCTGATTACATAGGCGATGATGGAGAAGAGTATCACATAGAGGACATAGAAGCGGGTGATATTCCGCACCAAAAACTTGTAATACTTCATAAATACCCTCCTCAATCAACCGTCAGTTTTAGATGATTTCCCCATGTTGTTTTTTGATTTTATACCATATAAGCGGTTTTGTCAATACGGCAAGCCGGGAATATCTCTGAAAAAGCGGCGTTTTTTCGGGCCGGAACAAAAACTGAGGGGCAAATGGCAAAAATTTGGGGTTGTGTTTTCCCCTGTGGGGTCCTATACTGAAATTACAGATTGCGGGGAAATGAGACGAGAGGTATGAAAAGTATGACTGCTGGAATTCCCAGCTCTGAGCACAAAATGCAAAATGCGGCGGCGCGGCAGGGGGATCGGTCCGCCGCCCGGAAAAAGTTTTGGAAAGAGGTGGCGCGGGACAGAGCCCTGTACCTGATCCTGACCCCGTTTCTTTTTTTGAGTCGGTTCCCGCCTCCATTGAGGAGTCAGCCAGACTGGACGGAGCTTCGGAACTGCGGGTCCTGTGGTCGGTTTACCTGCCCCTGTCCGCCGCGCCCCTGATGACATTGACGCTGTATTATATGGTGCTTCGCTGGAACGGGTATTTCTGGCCCATGATTCTGCTCAAGGACATGGACAAAATCCCCCTGCAGGTGGTGCTGAAAAAACTGATTGTCACAATGAGCGGCGTGTTTGACGGCAGCGCCGCGGTCTCCGGCGAGACGGTGGTGTATGCCGCCATTGTGATTGCGGCGGCGCCCATGCTTTTGTTCTACCCTTTTCTTCAGAAATTCTTTGTCCGGGGTGTTATGCCCGGCACGGTGAAGCGCTGAGGAAAGGTTTGGTCAAATTGAAAAAATGAGCCATGTGCCCCAAAGGCGCATGAGTGATAGAAAAAAGAAAGGTGAGAGTGTTTATGAAGTGGATAAAAAAACTTGGATTGACTGCAATCGCGGCGTGTCTGCTCAGCGTTCCCGTCTGGGCGGCGGGCGGAGACGTAACGGTTTCGGATTCGGTGGGGACAGTCTCCGGGACGGCCGCCTCGTACAGCGCGGCAGTGACCAACAGCGGTACGGGTGAAGCTGCGCCGGTGCTGGTGCTGGTCTGGTATGAGGACGGCGTTTTAAAGGATATACAGGTCTCATCCCAGAGCCTTGCCCCAGGAGCCAGCGCCACGCTGACCGCCAGCATATCGGGCGCGGCGGTGACCGATGTCACAAAAATTACCGGATTTGTCTGGAGGGACAAAATCTCCGCTGTGCCGGTTGCGGTGGAGGAGATTGAGCGCTTCGGCAGCAACAGCACCAAAATTGAGGGTTTCCGTGTCGCCGGACTGGATGCTTCCCAGATACAGGTGGACGCGGAGAATAAGCGGATTGACCTTGCGATACCGCTTTATCAGCCGGACGGCAGCGGGGTAAACGATCTCACCTTTGATACCACCGTGGTCACCGAGAGCGAAAAAGCCTCTGTGAGGATTGGAGAGACGGAGCTTGACGGCGCGGGGGTGGAAAAGGAGGCCGCCGTGGATTACGGCGCGGCAAAGACTGTAGCAGTGACCGCAGAGGAGGGAACCACAGAGGAATATACCCTGGCGGTCAGCCGATACCTGTTTGAGGATTTTGATGAAAACAGTGTATTTTCCGATGAGATGCTGGTGGGCTCCGGTGAGAAGAGCGGAGTGTGGCAGAGCGGAACCACAAATCTGGCGCAGGGCGGTGCGGCTCAATATTTTACCACAAGGTGGACAGGAGCCAGCGGTGAATACGGCGAGAGCGTCAGCATGGGCGTTTTGCCAATAACCGAGGCCCACAAGCGTGACGGCTCTGTAATGGATCCGGGAGAATCCGCTGCGGCGGGCAGGGCCATGCGGGTGAGCAAGACCAAAGGAACCGGAAGCGATGAAGGAAACTCTACCCTGTATTTCCAGGTCAAAGGGAATCAATTCAGAGACGCGGGTGAAAAGGTCGTCATAGAGTATGATCTGGCGCTGGACTATACCCGGGTGGAAAAGGGCACCGTTGGCGGAATGGGCGGCGGCGTCCGCTATTTCGGTGTTGATAAATACAATCTCTTTGACAACACCAATGTGAGCACCAGTAAGCTGACAGACGTGAAGAATCTGGCCATCACGCAGGGGGGAACCCTGTTTACAGCTGATGGGACCAGCGGCAAGCCCAACTGTCCGCCGGATGCCTGGTATCATGTCAGGACAGTGATTGAGATGCCGGACCGGACCGCTGTTACCTATGTGAACGGAAAGCAGCTGGCAGCCCCCTTTGACGTCTCCGGGCTGTGGACGGGAGAGGTGCTTGTTTCCTTCCAGACCGCCGGATTCCGGGGAATTGATCTATGGGTGGACAACATCTTTGTATCCTATCAATAGGAAAAGGAGGAGAGGAATATGAAAAAAATTCTTTCGGCGGCGGTTTTTGGTTTCCTGACTTTATTCTGCATCAGTATGCCTCCCGCATTTGCGGCAGAACTGAGCTTTACGGGTGCCGTCAGCACAGATGGCGTTGTGACCATATCCGGCTATGGCAATCCGGGGTATGTTTCGGTGGAGCTGATTCGCGGCGGGAAAGAGGCGGTTATAGCCTCCTATGAGGACAGAGAGGTGGCGGACAGCGTTCTGGTGGATGCCGCGGCGGTTGGCCCGGACGGTGCCTTTACCCTGAAATGGAACCTGCCGGCCGGCGAAGCGGCCCTGCCGGCCGCAAAGCGCAGCTATACCGCGGTGATTGGAAACACGGATACATATACTGCAGTGGAAAATAGGACGCTGTCTCTTTATTATGCGAAGGAGGAAGAAATCGACAACGCACTGTCTGCGGCCGCGGCCGCGGTGGCGGCTGGGTCTGTCACGGAGCTTCAGAATGTACTGGAGGCAAACGGCGATGTTCTGCAAATTACAGGAGCACTCAGCGACAGGGTTTATGTGCACAGCGCCGCAGAGGTACTGGAGAGCGTGCTGGCGCAGGGAAAGGCAGAGGGCTTTGCGGATTTGGCTTCTCTGCAAACCGCGCTGAACAAGGCGCTTGGTGTCGCGGCATTGAATACAGCGGAGGCGGGAACCCTTGCCTCCGTGATACAGAGATATGGGGAAATACTGGAGCTGGACACGGTCAAGTACAGCGCGGACGCCGCGCTGGCCGCGGCAATGAATCGCTGCGCCCCAAGCGTTCTGCGGGAGTATGAACTGAAACTGCCGGATAAGGCACCGGAGGCCTTCCGCACCGTGGAAGCGGTTGCCGCGGTAAATATTGCGTCAAGGGGGCAGGTAGTGGATGTCCTTGCAGAATATCAGGATATTTTCCGCCTGGATACAGGCTCTCTGACCAGCGCTCAACGAAACACCGTGGCTTCAAAGCTGTGTGTCACCGATGCCGCCAAGGCATATACCACGGTGCAGGCGGTCAGGAAGGCATATCAGGACGCCTTGAAACCGGATGGATCAGGTTCCGGCAGCGGAACTGGCAGCGGAACCGGGGGCGGGCGGCCCAGCGGCGGCAAAACCAATGCTGGCGGCGGAGCCGGGCTTGTGGAAATTGAACCGGCCGACCCGCCCCGCGAAGCGGAAAAGGAGCGTTTTTACGATTTAGACAGCGTCCCCTGGGCGAAGAACTATATTGAAACGCTGGCCAAGGCCGGGGTCATCAATGGCAAGCGGGAAGGGATCTTTGATCCGGAAAGCTCTGTGACCCGGGAGGAATTCACCAAAATGCTGGTTCTGGCGCTGGAACTTCCGGCGGCGGAGACAGAAGCGGGATTTTCCGATGCGGAGGCGGATGCCTGGTATACGCCCTATGTGAACGCGGCGGTGGAAAAGGGGCTCCTGCAGGGATATGACAACGGTACCATTGGAATCGGCGCAAGCATTACCAGAGAGGAAGCGGCAACCCTGATTGCTCGTGCGGCGGATTACGCGGGATGTGAAATTATCCCGTCGGAAGCCCTGACCTTTGAAGACGCGCTGGAGATTTCGGAGTTTGCGGCAGATGCGGTCAGGGCCTGTCAGGGGGCGAAGATCATTCAGGGCAACGAGCAGAACCAGTTCCTGCCCAGGAATCCAATTACCCGTGCGGAATGTGCCAAAATGATATTCTGTCTGATGGACTTACTTTAAGGAGGGAACAGCGTGATACGGTTTAAGAGTGTAAAGAGGAGTGTAAGCCTGCTGCTGGCCCTGAGCATGTCTCTGTGTCTGGCGGCGGCGCCGGTGCAGGCGGAGCCCGGACTGGACGCGGCGGCGACCGCGTACTATGTGAAGCAGCTGAGGGATTTGGGCGTTCTGGACTATGAGGTGACGGCACAGATGTATGACCAGCCGGTAACCCGAGCCCAGACCTATGGCGCGGCGCTGGGCTTGCTGGGTGAGCTGACCGACGGGCTGTCTTTTGCGGAATACGCGTTTTCGGATATTGCGGAGCTCCCGGAGGCCAACAGAATTCAATTTGCCTATGAGCAGGGCTGTCTGGAGTCGGCGTGGAAGTTTGAGCCGGAAGCCGGAAGCACGGTGGGCGAGGCACTGCGGCTGATTGTCTCTGAGATGGGATATCAGGAAATTGCGCGGGAGCTGGGAGATGGCGGCGCGGGATTTGTGACCATGGCAAACCGGCTGGGCATTCTGAAAGGGCTGTCCGTCAGCCGGAATGACGCGCTGACCTGGGAGACGCTGGTTACTCTGCTCCACAATTCTCTGGACATAGAGATTCTGCATCTGATCGGCTACAGCGCCGATGGTTTGATCCTTGGCGAGGTCACCGGGGTGACCATGCTCAATGTGTACTTTGATATTTATGAAATTTCCGGCGTGGTGACCGCCAATGAGAGCACAAGCCTGACCGGCGCTGAGGATGCCGGCGAGGGCTATGTGGTGGTGGGTGAACAGCGGATGAAGACGGGGGATACTGACATCGGCACGTATCTGGGATATTATGTGGACTGCTATGCGCGGCTGGCGGATGGAATTTATACCGTAATTTCCGCGGAAAAGAATCTTGCCAAAAACCGCGTCTGGACCATTGCGGCAGAGGATTTGCTTCCTGAAAACCGGGAATGGTCCGCCTTCCGCATAGTGTATGAGGATGAGAAGGGGACGGCCCGGAAGCTGAGTCTGCCCGCCGATGCCGCGGTGATCTATAACGGAAAACAGCTCTTTGACTATACGGCAGAGGATCTGGACATTACCCTGGGCGATCTGACCGTCATTGACAACACGGGCAGCGGGACTCCTAGCGTTGTACACATCAACGAATATGAAAACTACGTCGTGGAGAGCTATAATGCATCCCAGCAGATTCTGTATTCCAAAAACCACGAACCCCTGCGTCTTGACTCCGGCTATGACATCTTGATTGAGTCTGTGAATGGGGATCCATACGACCTTGCCGAGCTGACGGAATATGCGGTCCTCAGCCTGAACATTAGCCGGGACGGCACCTATATTCACGGTGTTGTGATCAAGGATAAGGTCAGCGGTCAGATCACCCGGCTGGACGAATCCGACGGCAAAATCCGCTTTACCATGGATTCCGGAACCTATACGGTGAGTCCGGGCTGGGACGGCAAAGACGGCAGCGGCAATGCCATGAAGCTGATGGCGGGCCGGAGATATGTGGCCTATCTTGACCAGAATGGCTGTGCGGCCGCCTTTGTGGAAAAGAGCTCCGGCATGCTCTATGGCTTTCTGTATGCGGCGGCTGTGAAACAGTCCTTCGGCGCTGAGGTATCCTTTAAGCTCTTTACGGATTCCGGCACCTGGGAGGAGCTGGAACTGGCCGACAGGGTATCGGTTAACGGCGTTAACCGGAAGGAGACAGAGCTGGCGGGCATGGAGGCATTATTCGACGGGAACAAGACCAAACAGCAGATGGTCAAGGTGATGCTCAACAACGACAACGAAATCACCAAGGTTTATACGCCCAACGGGGCGGATAAGAATGCTGACGCTGACGCGCTGACCGCCATGATTGAAATTAACAAAACCACACCATTTAAGACGGGCTATGGCGTATTCTCTGATTATTCCTACTCCATGAACGGCGTTGTGATTTTTATACTTCCCAAGACCGGCGGCGAATATGATGATGAACTGTTTGAGGTGGTTGGTGCCTCCAATCTGAGAAATGACCGCGCATACAAGTTTGTGGATTTTTATGATGTTTCCGATACCAGGCAGGTCAAAATCGCTACGCTGGAGGCGCCGCTGGCGTCCTATGACTACTGGAACAACTATGCGGTCTATGTCAGCAATGTACTGCAGATCTATGAGGACGGGGAGACCCGTCTTGCGCTGGAGTGTATGAACAAGGGTGCCAGTGTTACCTACAGCGCACTGGAGGAGGAATACATACAGGATGTCAGGCAGGGAGATATTCTGACGGTGCACCTGAATACCAGCGGTCAGATCGACTGCGGAGTCTTTAAGCTATATGATTCAGTCTCCGGTACAGTGGCGGAATCCACCCAGGTCAACGAAAAGGAGACCCATTACGCATGGTATGGAACCGTGACAGCCAAGGACAGCAGCAATCTTCTGCTGACCGCGGAGGATGGGGAAACCCGGTGTATTCCATTGGGCGCGGCCAAGTATGTGACCGTTTACGACACTGCGGCGGACTCTGCCGAAAAGATGTTCCGCACAGGGACTGCGGGAGAGATCAACAAAAACGCCCAAATTATGGTATATGTGCGTTCCGGTGATCTGCTTGACATCACGGTGTTTGAATGACCTGAAATAAAATGCGGACAGCATAAAAATGATGAGAGAAAAGGAGAGGATTGTATGTTGAAGGGCAAAAAATGGAGAGGTGCCGCGGCTGGTCTGGCGGCGGTTATGGCAGTGGCAGGATGTACCGCCTGCTCCGGCGGCGGAGGCGGCAAAGAAGTGGACCTGAGCGGTGAAATCCCAAAAAATCTCACAATTTTCTCAGCGCTTGGCGCGAATGTGGCCAGCGCAGGCGGCAGCACGTTCAATGACACCACCACCTTCCAGCTGCTGGAGGAAAAGACCGGCTGTCACGTGGAATGGCAGCATCCGGCGTCCGGCGCGGGAAAAGAGCGGTTCAACATGATGATTGTATCCGGGGACTATCCCGACGCCATTGTCTATAACTGGACGGACGTGAACGGCGGCATTGAGTCCTATGTGGAGGATGAGATCATTGTTGACCTGACGCCCTATATTGAGACCTGCATGCCCAACTTCAGCAAGCTTCTGGAGGATAATCCGTCGTTTAAAAAGGACGTGGTCACAGACGACGGCCGCATTCTGGCGATTCCCTATGTCAGAAACGATCAGGAGCTGTGCATCTATCAGGGCACCATCATCCGTCAGGACTGGCTGGAAAAGCTGAACCTGAAGGCGCCCGCCACCCCGGAGGAGCTGGAACAGGTACTGCTGGCCTTTAAGACGCAGGATCCGAACGGCAACGGCCAGGCGGATGAAATTCCCTGGGGGGCGCAGGGCTTTGACAATGCCATGGGTGTCGGGCCGCTGCTTTGGGCGTTTAACACCACCTATGACTTCCACTTGAAGGACGGCAAGGTCGTTTACGGACCGGTGACCCCAGAATTCAAGGAGGGGCTGACCTTCCTTGCCAGGCTGTATAGCGAGGGTTTGATTGACCCGGATTACCTGACCAATGACCGGCCGAAGATGGATGCGAAGTTCACCTCGGATATTACCGGCTTTGGCTTCGGCTTCCAGCCCTCCACCTATTATCCGTCCATGAACGACGGAAAGAGGAAGGTGGCCGGTATTGGGTATTTAAAGAGCGCGGACGGCAGCAGCTACTGCTATAACAACGCCTATACACAGCCGGTGATGAAAAATGTATCCCTTGCGGTTTCCGCCAGCAATCCCAATGTTGCAGGTACCCTGAAATGGCTGGACCAGCTCTTCGGCGGCGAGGGTGTGATGTACGCCAACTATGGCAAGGAGGGCGAGACCTATGAAATGGTGAACGGCGAGCCCACCTTTACGGAGTACGTGACCAACAATCCGGACGGAAAGACCCTGGCACAGATGGTAGGCCTGACCTGCGCTGTACGCGACAGCGCGTTCCCGATGCTCCAGACCTGGCAGTATTATAAACAGACACTGCAGCCCTGGGGGATTGAGGCCATTGAAACCTGGATGGCTGACAATGCGGACACCGGCAATATTCTGCCGCAGATCTCACGCACACAGGAGGAGTCGGAGCGGTACAGTGAACTGATGAACCCAATTAAGACCTATATGCAGGAGCAGGCCAACAAACTGATTACCGGTTCCATCCGCCCGGAGGAGTGGGACAGCGTTGTGGCAGAGATTAAGAAGATGGGTATTGATGAGGTGGTGCAGATTCAGAACACCGCGTATGAGAGATATCAGAAGAGATAACAGGACGTGCATCCGGGCCGGCACCGCCGGCCCGGATACCAGAGAGTAAATATGAAGGAGTGAAGTAAATGGCAACGGCTGAGGCAAGGGCCGCAAAAAAAGCGGTAAAGCGCAGTTCCCTGTGGAAAGAAGTGCTCAAATACAAGCACATCTATGTCATCCTGCTGCCCGCAATTCTGTTTTACCTGATTTTTCATTACGCACCCATGGGCGGGCTGGCAATCGCGTTTCAAAAGTTCTCTCTTACCAAGGGAATCTTCGGCAGCAGATGGGTCGGATTGGCAAATTTTACATCCTTTCTGAACGACGTATACTTCTGGCGCTTGCTGAGCAATACGCTCATGCTCAATTTCTGGGGGCTGGTCTTTGGCTTTCCCGCGCCGATTATTTTCGCACTGCTCTTGAATGAGATCAGAAAGGATAAATTTAAAAAATCGATTCAGACCATTACATATATTCCGCATTTTCTGTCAGTGGTTGTGGTATCCAGCCTGGTGCTCACCTTTGTGTCCTCTCAGGGGCTGATCAACTCCCTGATTCGGATGTGCGGCGGCGAGACCACCTATTTTATGAACGACCCAAAGTATTTCTACAGAATTTATGTGATTTCGGATATCTGGCAGCAGCTGGGCTGGAACAGCATCCTGTATATCGCGGCCATCTCGGGCATTGACCAGGAGCTGTATGAGGCCGCCACCATTGATGGGGCGGGCCGGTGGCGTCAGCTTCTGCATGTGACCATACCGGGGATCATGGGGACCATTATGATCGTGCTCATTATGAGAATCGGACGTATGCTGACCATTGGCTACGACAAGATCATTCTTCTCTATAACCCGGCCATCTATGAAAAGGCGGATGTGATTTCCACCTATGTGTACCGCCGGGGACTTTTGGACGGCGACTACAGCTATTCCGCCGCGGTGGGGCTGTTTAACTCGATCTTCAACTTCATGTTCCTGATGGCGGCAAACTTTGGGAGTAAAAAGGCCACCGGCAGCGGCCTGTGGTAGGGGGAGGATGACCATGAAATATAAAAAAAGCGCTGGGGAGTGGGTGTTTGACAGCTGTAACTATCTTGTGATGATCGGGCTGATTGTCATAACCCTGTACCCCTGTTATTATGTGTTGGTGGCGTCCGTCAGCGATCCCACCAGAATCTATGAGGGCAGCGGCCTGCTTCTGTATCCCAAGGGATTTGCAATGGGGGCGTACAAGAGTGTGCTTTCCTACAGCCAGCTGTGGATCAGCTATGCCAATACCATTTTGTATGTTCTGGCGGGGGGCTTTCTGTCCACCCTGGTGACCGTAATGACAGCCTTCGCGCTGACCAGAAGGGGACTGCCCTTTAAAAATACCATTATGATGGGGATTCTTTTCACCATGTATTTTTCCGGCGGCCTGATCCCGACCTTCCTGGTGGTGCGGAGTCTGCAGATGGTGGACACCCGCTGGGCGGTGATTCTGGTACCGCTGATCAGCACCTATAACCTGATTATCACGATCTCCTATTTCCGGGGTCTGCCCTATGAGCTGGAAGAGGCGGCGAAAATTGACGGCGCCAACGATTACCGCGTGCTTCTGCAGGTGATGATCCCGCTGGCCAAGCCGATCATTGCGGTGATTGCGCTGTATTATATGGTGTCGCTGTGGAACAGCTATTTCAATGAGATGATCTATCTGACCAGCCGATCCAAATTCCCGCTGCAGCTGGTGCTGCGGGAGATTTTGATTCAAAACGACACCGCAAGCGTGGGCGGCGCGGCTTCCAATGCGGGAGACGTACAGTCCTATGCCGAAAACCTGAAGTTTGCGGTCATCGTGGTGTCCACTATACCGATTCTGTGCGTCTATCCCTTTATTCAGAAGTATTTTGTAAAGGGTGTGACCCTGGGTGCGGTGAAGGGATAAAAGAAGATATGAAAAGGAGGTATCTGCTTTTGAAACGATGTTTGATTTTATTATTGACATGTGTGCTGGCCATGAGCGCCGGCACAGTCCCGGCCCTTGCGGAGGAGACCGCTTCAGAGGAGGCGCTGAACGCCGCTCTGAACCAAACCGCGTTTGAGGCTGACGGGACCATGATGGTCCCGCTTCGGGCGATGGCGGAAGGGCTGGGGGCGCGTATCACCTGGGATTTTACCAATGAGATCGCCACAGTGACCTATCTTGACACCACCATCAAGCTCCGGGAGGGACAGCCGTCCGCGACAGTGAACGGCGCGGAGGTACCGATCACCCAGCCGGTGCAAAAAGTGGACGGACTGCTCTATGCGCCGGTGCGGTTTGTGGGGGAAACCCTTGGTTTTACTGTCACCTGGAACGAGACGGAGCAGAGCGTGCATATCTCCACCCAGGGACCGGCGGACACCGGACATCTCTACAAGGTGGTGGGCGTCTCGGCCAGCGAGGACGACGGCAACAAGCCGGAGGGGGTGCTGGACCGGAATTATCAGACCCGCTGGTCGGCGGAGACCAATGGCGCGTACATTACATTGGAATTGGACGACATACACCCGGTGGCCTATATCGGCGTGGCCAACTATAACGGTGACGAGCGGCAGGAGACTTTGAGTGTGCAGGTGTCTGCCGACGGACAGAATTTTCAGGAGGTTGTCACCAAGTTTGTTGTGCCGGAACTGACCCTGGCCATGGTGCCTGTGGATTTGGGGGCTGTCTATGACGCAAAGTACGTGCGGGTTGTGGGCTATGGAAACACCAAGAACGCATGGAACTCTTTTACGGAAATCAGTGTCTACGGACCTATGGAGGATGGTAGTATGCCTGTGGCAACAGATGGTCCCGGCGCCAGCACCGGGGATTCTTTGGAGGATTTGTCGGCGGAGCAGAAGGCGGCGCTGGCGCGGTTTGAGGAGCTGTTTACCCGTCTGGATGTGTGGTATGCCAATCTGTATCACCACGAGGACGGCGGCATCTTTATGACCATGAGCGGCAGGGATGATCCAGAGATGGAATGCGGCTTGGAGATGACCTTCTATGCCCTGAGCGGTGTCAGAACCTATTCTGACGCGTGGCTCGATATGCCGGACCATGTCAAACAGCGGTTTATTGATTATATTCTTGAGCGGCAGGATCCGGCCACCGGCATGTTCATCGACCATCAAGGGCCGGTGAATGACCGTGAGACCGCCCGGAATCAGGCCTGTGTCATGGGCTGGGTCAACACCTGGAAAATCGACCTGCCCTATGAGCATCCCTCCCAGAAGACCAGCGGCGGGGGCTCAACCAGCGCCACGGACACCACTGTGATGCCGGCCTATATGGCCAGCGTCAGCAGTTATCTTGACTGGGTGGAGAACAACTGGGACTGGGATCGGAATTCCTGGACGGCGGGCGACCAGACTCAGCAGTCTCTCAATTATCTGAACTACCTGCCCAAGGAGCAGTACGAGCAGTACAAGGCCGCCCTGCTGGAATGGCTGGCCAACCGGCAGTTTGATGACACCGGTTTCTGGGCCCCGACCGTGGACTTCAACAGCGTCTCCGGCGCCTTTAAGGTTGGTCTGATCTACCAGAATCTTGGAGAGAAAATCCCCAATGCGGAAAAGGTGATGGAGACCACAATCCGCTGTATGGAGACGGTATATCCCGACCGGGCGCACTATGTGCGCAATCCCATCTCCCTGCTGCAGCAGATTGCGGGCTATAAGCCGGAATACGCGGCCAGAATCCAGCAGGCTGTCACCGATAACATGGAAAACATCTGCGGATGGATGGAGCAGTTCCTGGCGCCGGACGGCGGATTTGCCATGTACCACGGCAGAAGCATGAGCAATTTCGGCGGCATTTACAGCTCCCACGAGCTGTGGGAAGGGGATGTGGATTCCACCCTGATGATCCTCATTGCCCGCAAGGGGGTTTATAACCTGATGGGCGTGGCGGCGCCGCTTCTGGAATTTGACGACAACTTCTGGAATTGGATTGACGGCAGCGCGGAGACACCGAGTCCGTATATTGACGAGTCCATTGTCAACGGCGAAGGCGGGGATTCAGAGGACGTACAGGATTTTGAAGACGCGGAGCTTGGCCCTCTGACCGGTGCAGAATTCGGAGGCTCACAGGCCAGCGGGATGACGCTGGAACTGGTAAAGGATCAGGACCGGCGGGACAACAAATGCGTGTCCGTCAGCTATGACGGTTCACTGGCTTCCGGACCGGTCTTTTCGGTAAAGGGCGGCGGAGGCGGCTATCTGGTACGCTATCTCCCCAGCACAGGACAGGAGACTGTGGTGGAGTTTGACGTGAAGCTGAAGAACATGAACAGCGGCAACAGCTGTTATATCGGTCTGGGCACCAACGGTGCGTATAACCTAAATTTTCAGGGTGGCCGGATGGGTACTCGCATTGATTCCACAAATGTACAGTATGGCGGCACCTTTGCCACTCTCCGGGAAAATGAGTGGTACCGCATCCGGGTGGAATACCGCACGGGCAAGGAAAAGGAGGATTTCCAGGCGAAGATCTATGTGGACGGAGAGCTTGTGAGCACCAACCGGAATTATAACAATATGCTCGCCGGGACACCCGGCGACGCATTTGGCGGTGTGTCGGTCACCTGGTACAGAACGGGCTCCGGAACGGTACTGCTGGACAATATCATGATGCGCAAAACTCAGGTGACCAAATAGCGGCTGTACGGCAGAAACGCAGCAGAGCACGGACGTTTGAATGGAGCAAACAGAGGAGGAAGCAATGAATATGAGGAAGGCAAGCCTGCATGGCGCGGCGCTGATATTTTTGGCAGTTTTGCTCTGGCGCGGCATTGCGGCGGCGGAGGTGCCGGGCTATACCCTGTGGGTGGACGGACAGCAGACCGAGAATCTGCACAGGGGAACGGCGTCCGCCGCGGTGCGGTTCGCCGCGGAAAAAAGCGCGGATGCGATGCTCTGCGGCGCGGTATATAACGGGGCGGGCCTGGCAGAACTGAAAACTCTGCGCCAGAGGCTGCTGCCGGGAGAGAACACCCTGGAACTCAATGGGATCAACGTTGGGGCGGGGAGCACCAGCATGAAGCTGATGCTCTGGGAGGCGGAGACCATGGTCCCGCTGACTGAGCCGGTGGTAGTCTCCGCGCCGGAGCCCAGGCTGGAGCGTTTCGCGGTCACCCTGGGAAACAGGGAATACACGGCGTACATTGACGAAAAGCATCATACAGTCTCACTGATGGTACCGCTGTATTATATCAAAAGCAATACGCAGACGGTTCCCATAACCTCCGGCGGCAGTTACCAGGGGACGCCCTCGCCGGAGGCATTCCAGACCCAGATCAGATCGGTCACGCCGAAGATCACCCTGGGGGAGGGGGCGGTGCTGGACAGCGGCGCCGCGCATCTGGATCTGACCCAAAATCCAGTGATCGCAGTGAAGAATCCGAATACCGGCGCCCGGACAGAATATATGGTCTCGGTGGATACGGTCACGGTTCAGAGGGACACGGACCTGCGGGGGCGAAAGGAACTGGTCACGCCCCTGACCACCACCTATAACGCGGGCCAGAACCTTCGCCGGCACAATGCACCGCTGGCCGGCACGGTTTTGGGGAGCGGGATCTGGACCATGGAGAACTTTGCCTTCCAGTCCCTGAACCAGATATCCTATGACCCGGCCGCGGACAGAACGGCGGACACGCCTGGGTATCACACGGCGGAGGAGGACGGCCTGCGGATGACCAAGGACCGGGACGGCGTCATTGCGCTTTTGAGTACGGAGAGCAGCGCGCCTAAGGGCAATCTCACCAAAACCATAACCCGCACGGCTTTTACAGTCCAGTCCATGTCAGGCGACGGCCTGGAGGTGTACTTCGGTGAAAACCGCTTTGTGCTCCGGGCTGTGCCGGCGGGAGAGACCTGCCGGCTTTGGCTGGGAATAGAGGACCGATGGGAGGATACGGGATGTGACATTGCCCTGGGAACCTCCTATGAACTGCAGTGTGTGACCCAGGAGCTGGGAGACTGCAGCAGCCGCGGCACCCTGTATCTGGATGGAAAATGGATTTATACCATGGATGCCGCGGTGAATACGGTGCACAAGCTGAACCAATATCATGTGAAATACCAGATGCTGGAGAACACCCGGGGCGTGGTTTTGCTGGAGAACTGGTGCGCCGCGTATCAGCTGCGCCCTGCGGATCTGGGTACCCTGTATCCGGTTCGGTCTGTGACGGCCAGCGGGGACGACGGCAATGGGCCGGAGCATGTGCTGGACAGGGATTACCACACCCGCTGGAGCGCCAAAGGCTCCGGCGCATATATCACGCTGGAACTGGAGCAGACTGTGCCCGTGGCCTATATTGGAGCGGCATTTTACCAGGGCAGCGCCCGGCAGTATGAGATCGGCGTACAGAGCTCTGTGGACGGCGTGCATTTCACAGATGTGGCGGAGGGATACCGGACACAGCTGACCCAGGATATGCAGGCCATTGATCTGGGCGGTACACATCAGGCCAGATATCTGCGGATTCTATGCTATGGCAATACGATGAACAGCTGGAATTCCATCACGGAGATCAGCGTGTATGCCCCCTATGAGAGCGGCGGAATGCCGGTGGCACAAGACGGGCCGGAGACAGCCTCCGGGCTCCGCAGCCTGACTCCGGACCAGCAGGAGACCCTGCGGCACTTTGACAGGAAGTTCGCGCGCATGTATCTGTGGCTCGCCAATCTCTATGACCCTGAGACCGGCGGTTTTTATATGGCCAAAAGCGGGGCCGATGACCCCGCGCAGGAGCCGGCGCTGGAAATGACCTTCTTCGCCCTGAACGCGGTGAAGAGCTGCAGCGACTGCTGGGGTGAGCTTCCGGAGGCTGTGAAGAATAAGTTTATACAGTTCATTGTGGACCGCCAGGACCCGGAGACCGGCTTATTCATTGACAGACAGGGGCCGGTCAATGCGCGGGAGACCGCCCGGAACCAGAGCGCGGTTATGAGCTGGGTCAACCAGTGGGACATTCAGCTGCCCTATCCGCATCCCAGCCAGAAAAGCGCGGCACAGGCCGCGGCCGCGGGGAAACTGCGGACAGCATACCGGCAGGGGACAAAGACCGCGGCCGCCGCGGATATTCTGCCGGACTATCTGGAGACGCCGGAGACTTACCGGGCGTGGATTGAATCCTGGGACTGGGACAAAAATTCCTGGACCGCAGGGGATCAGCTTGGAAACTCTCTGGTTTATCTCCGGTACATGGAGGACGGCTATGACGTCTATCGTCAGGTGGTGCTGGACTGGCTGGCGGAACGCCAGTTCGCAGACACCGGGCTCTGGGCTCCGTCCATTGATTTCAACAGCATTTCCGGCGCGTTCAAGGTGGGGCTTGTATACGCCGGTCTCGGTGAGCAGATCCCCAACGCCCGCAAGGTCATGGAGAGCACGCTGACCTGTATGCGGACGGACACCCCCACAGTGGCCCACTATATGCGCAATCCGCTTTCGGTGCTCCGGCAGATCGCGGACTATGGGCCGGAGTATGCGGACGCCATTCAGAAGGCGGTGCTGGAAAATATGGAAACCATCATTTCCTGGATGGACATTTTCCTCTGTCCGGACGGCGGCTTTTCCCAATATGAGAAGAAGAGCATGGGCACCTTTGGCGGCGTTGCCGGTTCCCACCAGCTGTGGGAAGGGGATGTGGACTCGACCGTGATGCTCCTGACCGCCCGCAGGGAGGTATACAGCCTGGCGGGGATCTCCCCGCCGGAGCTTCCGGCCGGCGAGGATTTTTGGCGGTGGATCAGCGGGACGGAGTCCGTCCCCAGTCCCTATCTGGATACGAAATATGAGGATGTCAGCCTGGACAGCTTTGAAGCGGAGGAGGATCTGGAGCGCTTTGCGGCGAGCACAGTTCTGGATGGTACAGAACTGGGGGGAAGCCGGATCGGCGATACCCTGTCCGCGTCAATCGTCCGGGATGCCCAGAGAGACAGCAATGTGCTGGCGCTTGCCTATGACGCGGGCCAGGCAAGCGAAACCGCAGGCCCCTCTTTCCGCATACAGCTGGGCAGTGACATTGGGCTGGTGCGGTATATTCCCGTCACGGGAACGCAGACAGTGGTTGTGGAGTACGAGATAAAATGCACTGGCGCAGCGTCTAATAACTTCTATATCAGCTATGGTAACAGCGCGTATATGCTGAACTTCGGGGGCAGTGGCAATCAGCGGCTGGGAACCCGGGTGGACCCTGTCAATGTGAACTATGAGGGGACTTATGCTGTGCTGGACGCGGACGTCTGGCACAAGCTTCGGATTGCCTATACCAGAGGAACGGGACGCGCGGATTTCCTCTGCAGGGTATATCTGGATGATGTGCTGGTATCGGAAAATCCGTATTTTTACAACTGTCTTCAGACCGGCGCACAGCCCGCGGACGCCTATGGAAAGCTGGGTATCACATGGTATAAGGCGGGCAGAGGCGCGGTGTATTTTGATCACTTTAAAACCTATAAAACCGAAGGAGCCTGAAAGCGGTGAGAAGGAGCGCCGGTTCCGGGGCGGACAGCGAAGTCTGCGGAGAGCCGGCGGCACTGCAAAAGGGCATGCCCTTTTGTTATGGTTTTCAACCATAACAAAACAACCCTTGCTGTGACAAAAGCAGAAAAATAAATTATAAAATTGGAGGTATTGTTATGGGAAACGTGAAAAGGATATTCTGTCTGGTTCTGAGCGCGGCGCTGATGCTCTGCGCGGCGGGTACGGCGGCCTTTGCGGACTCCGGAGGCGGGACGGAAATTACCGGTGTAAAATTTATTTCGAATGGCGCCGAGGTGCGGAAATTCCCGGCCCCGGGGGAACCGGTGAGCGCTGAGGTTACCTCTGGGGCGGACACTCTGGCGCTGGTGCTGGCAGCCTATGATGCCGGCGGCAGACTGGTTGATACAGCAGTGAGCACGGAGGGAGCCGCTGTGGGCCCGGTGACCATGACCGGGGAGATTGAAACGATACGCCTGCTGGCATGGAACGACCTGGAACAGATGGTTCCCGTGTCAGGTCAGGTATATATCCTGACAGACACAGATCCCGACAATCCCGGGGCCCTGCAGGAATTCATCGTGAACGGCGTGCCTGCGGTGATGGAGGGCAGTGCCATTACAGCCGCTGTTCCGGTCTGGAACGCGCAGGGCGACGCCAATACCGCATGGACGGTGAGCACTGTGACCAAGGAAGGCACAGGGACTGTCACAGTTGGAACAGTTTCCATGCAGGCCGGGGAAGAGAAGGCGCTCGCGCTGGAGCCGTGCAGTGTGACCGTGACCGAGAACGGAAAAACTGCGGTTTACCAGTTAAACCTCCGCTATACCATCAAAGAGGATTTTGACAACAATTCGGTGTTTGACAGTTCTTATCTGATGACAGGTTCAGAAACTGTCCAAAACGCCTGGGCGCAGGGGAATATTGTGAAAGGAAACCTGGCGCGGAACACGTTTAAAATCAGTATTACAAACACCAAAACTGACACCATGGCGGCGCAGCAGCCAAACCTGCGCGCCGGGGTGAAATCCATCAGCGAGGCAACCAAGACGGACGGTATAACCCCCATGGATACGGTGGGAACCAGCGCCGCGGGCAAGGCGCTTATGATTGGAAAGACAACGTCTATCGACAACAATACGGACTGCGGACAGCCTGTCTTTTCAGTTGAAAATCTGGATCTGTTCCAGCACACCGATATTCCTATTATCGTGGAATATGATCTGGCGGTGGACTACAGCAAGGCGGAGAGCGGAATCATTGGGCTCAACGGCGGCGGCATACGGTATAACGCGAAAGAGCAATACAATCTCTTTGATGCTTACGCAGATGTGAACATGCCCACGGAGGATCAGGCGACCTTAAAGCTGAGAACCAATGACGGGAAATCCAATATCAACACGGATACCGGCGCGAAAATCAACCGCTGGCACCATATTAGGCAGGTCTTTGATAAGAAAACCAACACCGCAACCACCTATGTGGACGGCACGGCATATATGCCCGACTATGATTTGACAAACGCCGGCGGTTATCAGGATGCGCTGAAGCTCAACTTTTCAACCTCAAGCCGCCGGGCCGCGGATATCTGGATTGACAACCTTCAGTTGACATGGGGCCGGAATTACAGTCCGCTTCTGAATTCCATGACGGCTGCGGGAGAGAAAGCGGTAATTGATTCGGCGAACAGTCTGATTACTGTAAACCTTCCCCTTTGGAATGCGGATGGAGAGGCTGTAGATGCGTCGGCTGTGTCCGTGGTTCTGAATGGAAGCGGAGAGACTGCGGTTGGCGAAACCGTGGTTCCCAACGATACTGCCACGGTACTGGATCTGACCCAGGCGAAGCAGGTGACAGTGGGTTCCGGAGAAGCGCAGAAAACCTATGATATGGTGATTAACCGTACTATATTTGATGACTTCGACCAGCATACCGTGTTCAGCGGCGAGCTGGTGGGCTCCTCTGAGGAGACGAATGCCTGGGCGGGTGATGGAAAAATGATCACCGGCGCCAAGGCGAACAGCGTCCTGCAGATGAATCTGGCCAACGGCGCAGTGGAATATCAGCCCTATGTCAGCGCGGCGGTGACCGGCATTGCTTCCGCCCGGGGCCTTGATCAACAGCAGATTGCGGTCAGCCCAAGCAGCGGGGCGGCTGGAAATGCCCTGCGGCTGCGCAAGACCAAATCAAAATCCGGAACCAATACCGGGAACCCCTTCCTGGTGATCAAGAGTGATGACTTCAAGGATGCGAAGAACAGCATTGCCATTTCCTACGATCTGGCATTTGACTACAACAACGTAATTGAGGGGAACCGGGGCCTGCTGGGCGCGGGCGCCAGATACAACAGCCAGAATGCTGCCGCCGTAACGGACAACGCACAGAACACCGCTGCTATGCCCACCGCCGCCTATCCGAGAATTTACTTTGGGGAAGGCGATGCTGCCGGACCCTTCAGCACTTTTATGAACTGTCCGCCCAACGCGTGGATCCATGTGGAAATTGTGATCGATGTCCCAAAACGGGAGATGAAGACCACTGCGACGCTTTTGAATACAACCACACAGACGGAGATGACCAGAACGGTGAACAGCGGGGTGCTGGACGGCGGTACCGGGATCAACAATGGTAAGGAATATAAGCGGGCCACGTGGAACGACCAGCTCAATTACACCTTTGCAACCTCCGCACAGCGGGGAGCGGATCTTTGGGTTGACAACCTGTCCATTGCCTATGACGTAAGCTCAACCATACAGCCCTAGATATTGCACGCCGCAATATGGACAGACAGCGCCGCGGGACAGATGTCCGTCCCGCGGCAGAGGATAGGAGAAGGAAAATGAGAAAAATTTGGAGAAGAGCCGGCGCGGCCGTTTTGACGGCGGCGCTGGCTGCCGCCGCGCTTTCCGGCTGCGGCGGCCAAAAGGCGGAAAAGCACAGCGTGAAGGAACTGACTCTGTACATGGTCTCCACCTATGTCCCCTATAATCCGGACCTTCCCATCTGGCAGACGGCAGAGGAGAAAACGGGAATCCGTCTGGTCAATACGGTGTCAGAGGCTGTCACAGATGAAAACGCCGCGTTCGGAACCATGCTGATCAGCAAAAAGCTTCCGGATATTGTTTTGAGCAAAACGGAAAACTTGAGATCCATGGCGCTGGACGGCGGGCTGGTTCCGCTGGATGCCTATATTGACGAGTACGCCCCGAATCTGAAAAAATTTTTTGATGACTGCAAAATTGCCCGGGAAATTGCCACCATGGAGGACGGACACACTTATTTTGTACCGGGAACAACCACGGATCTGGACCAGCCCAACGCGCCGTCCACTGGCTTTTTTATCCGCCAGGACTGGCTGGAGAAGTTGAATTTGCAGATTCCCACCACCATTGAGGAACTACATGACGTGCTCTATGCATTTAAGACCCAAGACCCCAATGGAAACGGCCTGGCAGATGAGATCCCGTACTTTTGCCGTATGAAGCGGCCGGATGAGCTGCTGAATTTATTTTGCGCGAGGATGGGATATATGAAAACGGACGATGGGACAGTGGGCTTTGGCGCCGTTCAGGAGAGCTACAAAACTGGCATGAAGGAACTGGCCCGGTGGTATGCGGAAGGGCTGATCGACAAGGAGATCTATACCCGGAATTCCGCGCGGGAACAGCTTCTGGGGCAGAATTTGGGCGGGTGTACCGGCGACTGGTTTGCCTCCACGGGGAAATTTGATGATTCCTATGCCGAAAATGTGCCGGGCCTGGAACTGGTTCCCATGCTGCCGCCGGAAAACATCAAGGGGCAGGTAACCTGGCCGGATACCCGCGGACCTTTGCATGGCAGAGGCTGGGGGATTTCCAGGGACTGCAGTCAGGAGGATGTGATTGACGCGGTGAAATATCTGGATTTTTGGATGAGCCGGGAGGGCTGTGAACTGATGGCTTATGGCGTGGAGGGAAAGAGCTATACCAAGGGAGAAAACGGCGAGATTATCTGGGCCGAGGAAGCCAGCCGCTATGCCGACGGCATTCCAAATTACCGGCGTTCCATTGGCTTCATTGAGACGGGAACAGTCGGAATCCTTGAGGCGGAAAAGGCGGGTATGAATGATGCGGCCCTCAAAGGCTTCGAAATGTATGAGGGAATCGTGTCCGGCAATGACGTTTCGAATTTGTCGTTCACGGCGGAGGAGCAGAAGATCAACTACAAATATTCCAATGGCATCTGGACCTATGCGTGTGAACAGCAGCAAAGGTGGTTGCTCGGCCAGGGAGACGTGGAGGCGGAATGGGAGACATATGTGGAAACCCTGAACAAAATGGGATTAAAGGAAATGGAGCGGATTCACCGGAACGCCTATGAACGGATGATGGAAACCGGGGCAGAGGCTGGGGCGTGATGGTCCGGATTTGCACTTGAAAAATAAATACTGAAATGGTATACTGCATGAAAAAAGGTGCGCGCATAGAGAGCCCTCCCATGCGGCGGATGGCAAAATGCGACCCTTGCAGAAAGGATAGAGGACTATGAATACGACAAGGATTGATGCGCTGATAGATCGGATGCAGGAGACCGTGGAGCGGCATAAACTTGGCGGCGAAGGGGCCTATGCCAGGTGGCTGTGGCAGGACGCGGCAGGCACGCGGGAGCTGGGGATCAACGAATACGGCTGTGCGGACGCGGCCAACATCCTGTATACCATCTGCGCGCTTCCGGGCGAAGGGGAACGGCGGGATGCCTGGATCAAAACCCTTCAGGGCCTGCAGAACCCGGAGACCGGGATGTTCACCGAGGCGACCCATCACCCCATCCATACCACAGCCCACTGCGCTGCGGCGCTGGAGCTCTTTGACGCAAAGCCGGCATACCGGCTTTCTGCCCTTGAACCATTGCTGGGGCAGGAGATGCTGTACCGGTTTTTGGAGGGGATCGGCTGGAAGGAGGACCCATGGCCGCAGTCCCATCAGAGCGCGGGCGCTTACGCGGCGCTGAAGCTGGCGGGAATGACCACGCCGGAGTGGGAGGACTGGTATTTTGACTGGCTCTGGCAGGAGGCAGACCCCAAAACCGGACTTTGGCGGCGGGGATGTGTGGAATCCGGCGTTGTGCCGGTGTTCCATCATATGGCGGGGAGTTTTCACCTGCTGTTTAACCACGAATATGCCAAGCGGCCGCTGCGCTATCCGGAGCGGATGATTGACACCTGTCTGGAGATGTTTGAAACGCACAGTCTGAAAGAGCGGTTCGGCCAGGAACTGAATTTCATTGAGGTGGACTGGGTGTACTGCCTGAACCGTGCTTCCCGGCAGACGCCTCACCGGTATGGGGAATGCAAGTCCGCGCTGGAGGAATTTGCGGACGGGTATCTGGACTATCTGTTTTCTGTGGACCCGGAGCGGGATGACGAATGGAATGATTTGCACATGCTCTTTGGCGCGGTCTGCGCTCTGGCGGAGCTGCAGCAGGCGCTGTACGGCAAAATTCTGTCAGCGCGGCCGCTGCGGCTGGCCTTGGACCGGCGGCCGTTTATCTGAGGCATGGTATCAGAAGACGTAGGGACAGCCAGGCGTGTTTTTCGTTTCTAAACTGACAGGCAGGAAATATAAGAAGATTGGAAGGGATCGAATTGAGCGGTATAGGAAGAAAATATGAATCGGAAATGACGACTTATATTGACAAGAAAAGCGGAAGAGAAGTCACGCGGCTGACATGCACCGGAGAAAATCACCATTTTTATTTTACAGACAACTCTTTTACCCTTGGCGATGAGGAGATCATCTATCTGCATTCCGACCATCCCCTCGGAGACAGCAGGCACAGGGTAAATCTTTTCCGAATGGATCTCAATACCGGTGAGCGTGAACAGCTGACGGATTTTGAATCACAGTTTAAGCGGGTTGATGGCTTCAGCAAGAGCAGGGACAGCCGGATTTTTGTGTTTGTGGCGGACGGGAATCTGTACCGCATGGACCGGCAGACCGGAGAGCATACACTGCTGTATACAGCGCCGGCGGGATTTGCGCTGGGGCATCCCAGTGTCAGCTTTGACAATCGCTATGCGGCGATTGCGGCAAACGAAATTGTGCCCCATGAAACTGTCGCCAGAGGAGAGAACTATGCTGGCTTCGCGGAATCTTTTTTCAATCAGAAGGTTGGCTGTATTATCATCGTGCGCATGGACGGCAGCGGCGGGGAGATTGTGTTTGAGGATACGCATTGGCTGGGCCATGTCCAATTTGCGCCCGATACCAACGAATTTTTATCTTACTGTCACGAGGGACCATGGAATTATGTCCAGCAGCGGATTTGGGTTTTAAATACCCTGACGCGCCATGTGAAGCCCTGCTTCAGACAGGGCCGGGATGACAGTGTGGGCCATGAGTTCTGGACGCGGGACGGACTGATCTTCTTTGACAACCGCGGCCGGGGCCATGACGGGACCATTACCTCCGATAAGACCCAGGCGGTTGTGGTCAGCGAGGACGGCCCGGATGCCATTCCGTGGATTGGCTTTGCGGATAAGGAATGCAATATTCTGCGCAGAATTGAACTGCCGTATTACTGCAACCACTATCATGCGAATCTGGATCATACGCGCCTGGTTGCCGATGCGGTTTCGGATATTATGCTCATTGATCTGGAGGGCGGCGTACCGTCGATTGAGGTGCTTTGCGAACATCATACCTCATGGCGATGGCAGTGGGTGCACTGCCATCCTTGCTGGAGCTGGTCCAATGACAAGATCATTTTTGCTTCGGACTGTGACGCAGAGGGCTATCCTCAGATTTACATGGTAAAAATGAAATGAATTGAAAGGGGAATGGAGATTCATATGAAAAACAGGAGAAATCAGGCGTTTGTGCCATCGGAGGACTGTGAATTTCAGGATCAGGGCGGCGGTGTGAAGCGGCGTATCCTCGCTTACGGCGACGATCTGATGCAGGTGGAGGTGCATTTTGAGAAGGGCGCGGCGGGCGCGGTGCATACGCACCCGCATACACAGCTGACACAGGTCGTGGAGGGGGAATTTGAGTTTATCATTGGAGATGAAAAGAGGATTGTGAAAAAGGGAGATACGCTGTATAAGGTGCCCAATATTGCGCATGGCTGTGTCTGCCTGCAAAAGGGGATTCTGCTGGACACCTTTACCCCGTGCCGGGAGGATTTTCTGAAATAGGAATTTCGGAAGGCCGCCGGCGAGCGGCAGAGAAGCGCCCGCTGCCGCCGGCCGCGGGATTTTGTATATTATATTTGTGGCAAAGGAGCGATAGGGATGAGAAAAAAGAGATATGTGCAGGTGGGACTGGGCGGAAGAGCGCGTTTTTTTTACCGTGCGGTGGCAAAGGATTTTGGAGAGACCAGTGAAATTGCAGGGTTTTGTGACATCAATCAGACGAGAATGGATTATGCCAACAGGCTTTTGCAGGAGGATGGCGCCGCGCCTGTGAAAACCTATAAGACAGAAGAGTTTGACACCATGATACAGGAGCAGAAGCCTGACTATGTGATTGTGACCTCCATTGACAGAACCCATCACAGGTACATCATCCGCGCCATGGAGCTTGGCTGTGACGTGATTTCTGAAAAGCCCATGACAATTGATGCGGCAAAGGCGCAGGAAATATTGGACGCGATCCGGCGGACCGGCAGGACGCTCCGCGTGACGTTCAATTACCGGTATGCCCCGCACAATACAAAGATCCGGGAGCTCATCATGAATGACGCCATCGGAAAGGTGAATTCGGTTCATTTTGAATGGCTTTTGAATACAAAACACGGCGCGGATTATTTCAGACGGTGGCATCGGGATAAACGCAACAGCGGCGGGCTTTTGGTACATAAATCAACCCATCACTTTGATCTGGTAAATTTCTGGCTTGGGACCGCGCCAAAAACCGTATTTGCCATGGGGGATTTGATGTTCTATGGGCGTGAGAATGCGGAAAAACGCGGTGTGACCCAATTTTACAACCGCGCTACCGGAAATCCGGCGGCGGCCGGGGATCCCTTTGCGCTTGACTTGTCCTCCAGCGATGAACTGAGAGAACTCTATCTGAACGCGGAGCATGAGGACGGCTATCTCCGGGATAAGAGCGTATTTGATGATGGCATTAACATTGAGGATACCATGGGTGTCATGGTGCGGTATCAGTCCGGCGCGATTCTCACCTATTCCCTCAACGCCTATATGCCCTGGGAGGGGTTCCGTGTGGCGTTCAACGGGGACAAGGGACGTATACAGATGTCTGTGGTTGAGAGCTCCTATGTAAACGGCGGCGGGGACAGCGCGCTGGAAGGCGCGGTGAGCGGGGTCAGCATTGGGGTATTCCCCATGTTTGGAGAGCCCTATGAGGTTCCGTTTGAAACGGGAAAAGGGGGACATGGCGGCGGAGATCCTGTGCTTTTGAATGATATTTTTGGTGTGCCGGAGCCGGATCCCTTTAAGCGTGCCGCTTCGCATATAGACGGGGCCATGTCCATTCTGACGGGTATTGCCGCGAATCAGTCAATCGCGTCTGGGCGTCCGGTTGAAATAAAAGAACTGCTCGACCTGCGGTAGCCGCGGGAACGGAATGGTATCAGACCGGGACGGCACATGGGATAAAAGAACCGCATGAAACCAATAGAGAGGGGATCGAGGAGAATGGAGTATACCAGCCCTGAACAAGCGGGCGTTTCATCCCGCGCGGTACAGGAATATCTTGAAGAACTGGAAAAGAAGCATCTGGCAACCCATAATGTGATACTGATGCGCGGCAATCAGATCTTTTTTGAACATTACTGGAAGCCTTTTCATTCTGACTTTTTACATCGGATGTATTCTGTCAGCAAAAGCTTTGTATCAATCGCGGTCGGCTTTTTGGAGCAGGATGGACTGATTTCTTTGGACGACAGAATCTCCAGGTATTTTCCTGAAGAAATGCAGGGACAAACTGATGAAAATATGAGAAACCAGACCATTCGCCATATGCTCATGATGAGCACCGCAAAGCCCGGCCGAAACTGGTTTCAGGCAAGAACGCTGGACCGGGTACGGTTCTATTTTGAAAACGATCTGCAGGAGAGCAGGCCGCCCGGAACCATATACCAGTATGACAGCACAGGCTCCTTTGTTTTGGGCGCGCTGGCAGAACGGCTCACCGGAATGCGGCTTATGGATTATCTGCGGCTCCGTCTTTTTGACAAAATCGGGGTTTCCAGAGAGGCTTACTGCCTGGTGTGTCCGGGCGGCCACGCGTGGGGTGACTCGGCTGTGATCTGCAGGCCCATGGATTTGATGCGCGTGGCACGCTTTGTCCTGAATATGGGGAAATGGGATGGGGAGCAAATTCTCAATGAAAAATATTTGGCAGAAGCAACCGGAAAACGAATTCATAACACCGCGCTGGGTATTGAGAATTATAATACCCAGGGATATGGATATCAGTTCTGGAGAACCTGGCAGAATTCATTTGCCATGGTCGGAATGGGGTGTCAGTTTGCAGTCTGTGTACCGGACAAGGATATGATTCTTGTATACAATGGCGACAACCAGGGAAATCCGCATGCGGAGGCTATTGTGATTGATCAGTTTTTTGAGCGGATTGTCAGCCCTGCCGGTGACCAGCCTCTGGCGGAGAACTTGTCTGAACAGCGGAGACTGTCTGCGTATGCAGACAAGCTGGAGCTTGTTACAGCCACAGGGGAAGCACATTCTGACTTTGAAAAGGGGATCAATGGACGAACCTATATTTTGGAGTATAATCCCATGGGGATCACAAGGGTAAAATTGACGTTTGCCGGGCCACGCGGATGCTTGAACTATACCAATGCCCAGGGGGACAAGACAATTGTCTTTGGAATGTGCAGAAATGAGTATGGCGATTTTCCGGAGGAGGGCTATGCCGATCAGGTCGGATCTGTGAGGACCAAAGGGCATTTCTACCGATGCGCGGCGTCCGCGGCATGGGTTGAGCCGCAGAAACTGTTTATGAAGATCCAGATTATTGATAAGTACTTTGGAAATTTAAATGTGACATTTGGCTTTGCAGAGGATCGGCTCGGGCTTTATATGCAAAAAAATGCGGAGGATTTTCTGGAGGAATATGAGGGGTTTGCATCTGGAAAAGCACAGTAACGGACGTACAAGCCGGACGGGAATCAAAAACCGCTGTAAAGTTACAGGAAGCGGAGACGGCCACGGTGCCGTCTCCGCTTCCCGCTAAGGCATGATTGCCGCGTTTGCCGTCCAATTTGCGGTCTGCTCTGGCATGGAGCCAGTATATAAACTAATGTGTCTGCTTGGAGGGCTTAAAATTTTTTCTGTACGTGTTTGG
>CBCTHE010000030.1:0-30197 GCA_965146665.1 uncultured Ructibacterium sp. | reverse complement strand
CTTACGAAGCCAATACGGTGAAATACCTATATCCGTACCGCAGGATCACAACAGTAAATTATCATAGAAAACTGAATTTACAGAAAAAACTTCACACTGCCTCGAGAAATACAATGAATATTAAAATCACGCATTGTTGCAGAAAATATCCTCTGTCAAGATGCGATTCCCTTCCCTTCCCCGATTGGCAGGCTGTTCTTACGGCCATCAAAAAATTCTTTGATATCTCTCCTCATTTCATATTCTCCTAAATGTCAGCAGTCCCATTGCATTAAATTGATGTTTCAACGTGTGTTGTAACTCCAACTTGGATACAATGTTTCGGATTGGATTAACCTCTTAGCGGATAGTATACTTTTTCGTAAATATAAAACATTTTAGCGGATTAATGCAATTCAGCAACTGTAATCAATCAGAAATGATTTTATAAGGCGAAGCTCCATATCGCCTTTTAAAGACACGGCTGAAATAATTATAGTCATAAAACCCGGATTTTTCCGAAACTTCGCCGACCGAAAGCTCGGTCGTTTTAAGCAGATCGTATGCGAGTGCGAGCCGCTTTTCCTTTATATAGGAAGCCACGCCCATGTTACAGTCGGCCTTGAAGATTTCATACAGCTTGGTGCGGCTGGTGTTGGAAAAGGCGCAAATATCGCTGATTTTCAGGTCGCCGGAAAGATTCGCGTTGATATACTCCTTGGCCCGGCACGTTATTCTGTGATTTTCGGGAAGCACCATTTCTTTTAAAAGAATGTAGTCGATGTATATTCTCAGAAGCTGTACCGCTGCATTGATTTGCTTTTCACTTTTATATTTAAGGCCTTTTGGCGTACAGTGAACACCATATTTGAGATTGATATCAGAAACAAAATCCAGAAGCGCGGCCTTATCTTTTTTGTCAGTTATTTGCCCAAACATCATATAACCTATGATTTTATTATGATCTCTGAGGGAACCGGCTGCCTCAATCAGTCCTGCGTGGCATTTGTGTATGAATATGCCGTCGCTGTTCCTGCAAGTCGCAAACGCGTCTTGATCGCTTTGCAGGCATTTTTCGCGCAGCCGCGGCAGAGAACGAATCTTTTCACAAAATGGGCAGAAGCTTTCAGGATAAGAGATGACCTCCTGAAAATTTTCATCAAACACAACAATTCGTATTCCCGATAAAGTATAAAAAAGTTCAAGCGTTTTTTTCAGTTCATCTATATTTAGTTTGATGCTCATAAAATCCAACCTTTCGGATAAATTTACAATTATAAAGATAAAATTAACTATAATTATAGCATATCTTCTGATAAAATCAAGATATAAATTTTGATTGAACCAGGATGGTGAATGCGTGTGAAAACAAACAGGAAACAAACCTTTGCGCTGTATTTTGGAAACAGGGGATTTTTCCCGGAAGCGCTTATAGCGGCCGCAAGAGACGAGATTGCGGCAGCGGTTACAAAAGCGGGGTTTGATTATTTAATGCCGCCGTCGGGAATGACACGGTATGGCGCTGTGGAAACAAAAGACGAGGGTCTGGCATACGCGAATTGGTTGAGCGGGCATAGGGGCGAATATGACGGCCTCATTCTGTCGCTGGCCAACTTCAGCGATGAAAACGGAGCCGTTGCCGCTGTTGCGGACTGCGGCGTACCAATTTTTATTCAGGCATATCCTGATGAAATCGGCAAGATGGATTTTGAACACAGACGGGACGCCTACTGCGGAAAATTCTCAATCTGTGATGTATTTTATCAATACAAAATTCCATTCACCATAATGCCACCGCATGTGGTACACCCTGATACCTATGCTTTTGAGAATAATTTAAAGGATTTCGCCGCCGTCTGCAGAGTTGTCAATGGTATGAAACGCTTTACAATTGGCATAATCGGAGCAAGAACGACAAAGTTTAAAACAGTCCGCTATGATGAGATTACGCTGCAAAAATATGGTATAACCTGCGATACCTACGATTTGTCAGAACTGTTTTGCCGGGTAGAACGGGTGAAAGACAATGATGAAACAGTGCGGGCAAAGATTGATCACCTTGTGCGCTATACCGATTTTTCAAGGGTGCCGGCAGACAAGACAGCAGTCCTCGCAAAGGTGTCCGTCGCGATTGATGAAATGATAGGCGAGTATCATTTAGATTGCATCACACTGCGCTGCTGGGAAGAAATGCAGACAGTACTTGGCATTGCACCCTGTGTGCTTCTAAGTGAATTGAATGACAGGGGGATTGTTGCCTCGTGCGAGATTGACTTGTGCTCTGCAATTAATATGTATGCAATGCAGCTTGCATCTGAATCCCCTGCTGCCTGTCTTGATTGGAATAACAACTACGGCGTGGAATTAGACAAGGTAATCCTCTTCCACTGCGGCCCCGTTGCACAGAGCCTTATGGTAGAGAAAGGGACGGTTACAGACCACAAAATGTTTGCAAAGGGTTGCCCGGGCTGCGGATGGGGGAGTAATGAGGGCAGAATCGCGGCATTTCCAATGACATATTCAAATTGTAAAACAGAGGACGGGAAACTGGCCGTATATGTTGACGAGGGTAAGTTTACAGAAGAGCCCATCGAGCAGGAGTTCTTTGGCTGCGGAGGTGTTGCGCAAATTAACGATTTGCAAAGAAAGCTGATTGTGCTTGCAAAGAATGGTTATAGGCATCACACCGCAATCGGAAAAGGGCATATGGCAAATATATTAAAGGAAGCCTTTACCACTTACTTGGGTTATGATTTGATGGAGTTATAGGAGGGGAAAAATGTATGTCGGCGGAGTTGATATAGGAACGAGCGGTTGTAAGATCGTGGTGTATGATGAACATGGCGTAATGATTCAGCGTCAGTACAGGGAATACGACGTAAAGCGCGGCGGCGGGCTTCACGAAATTGACGCGGAAAAAATTTTTTCATCCGTAAAAGAAATGATTATGAGTTTGGATATTAAAAATATTGCGGCAATGGCGATAACAAGCTTTGGCGAAACCTTTATCATGCTTGATGAAAAAGACAAACCCTGTGCGTGTTCTATGCTGTATACAGATCCCCGGGGCAGAACGGAATGCGCGGAACTGTCGAATCGCTTCGGAGAGGAACAGCTTGCGTATCTTACAGGTACAAAGCCGCACGAGATGTATTCCCTGCCGAAAATTATGTGGGTAAAAAACAATTTGCCGCAGAAGTATAAAAAAGCAAGGCATATTCTTTGTATTCAGGATTACATCGTATACATGCTAACCGGCGTAGCACAGATAGATTACTCCCTCGCGGCAAGAACCGCCTGTTTTGATATAGAGAACAAATGCTGGGCAGCAAAAATATTGGATTATTGCGGCATTGACGAAAAACTTTTGTCATTGCCGGTGCCTTCCGGGACGATCGCGGGAGATATCAAGCCAGCGCTTGCCGCGGAGCTTGGCGTAAATGGTGATTTAAAAATAGTCTCTGGCTGCCACGATCAGATTGCGGCGCTGACGGGCGCCAATGTTTTTGCCAGTGGTGAGGCGATGGACGGAACGGGGACAGTCGAGTGTGTGCCAGTGGTTATGGACAGTGTACCAGAAGAATTTTCGCTATTTGAGCATGGCTACTCCTTTGCGCCGCATAGCAACGGAAAGTATGTCTGCTATGCTTTGTCATACGCAGGCGGCGCAACGCTTAAATGGTTTCGGGACAATTTTTCGGCGCGATCATACGCACAGCTAGACAGCGAGGTGCCCACCGAACCGACTGAACTGCTTATTCTTCCACATTTTGCGGGTGCGGCTACCCCGTACATGGACGTTTCCTCCAAAGCGGCGGTCATGGGGCTGACCTTTGAGCATACAAAGGCAGATCTGTATAAGGCGTTGATGGAAGGAACCGCGTATGAGATTGCAGTAAATCTTGAAATTCTAGAGAAATGCGGGATTATGCCCAAATCTATGATTGCGGCGGGCGGCGGAGCCCGCTCTGATGTTTGGCTGCAGATTAAGGCGGACGTTCTCGGACTTCCCATTGCGGCCATTGATGAGGAAGAGGTTGGCGCGGCGGGTACCGCGTATCTTGCCGGTCGGGAAATCGGCGTGTATGATGAGCAAATGAGGCTTGCGAATATAAAAAGAGTGTTTAAGCCGGACAAGAAAAAACATGGATTCTATAAGAAACAGCTTATAAAATACAAGAGAATATACCAATGTGCAAAGGGGATTTTAAGTGATGAATCCGTACGTAGGCCATCCGTCGCAGGTGAGCGGTGTTGAGGAACATATGCTTTTAAAGGGCAAAGGCAAAGGGATGACACTCTTAGAGGTGAGAAACGGAAAGGCTTTACATATAACGTTTTCCGCCGACCGTGCGATGGATATTTCACGACTGAGCTTTTGCGGCGTTAATATGGGCTATTTTTCACCCTGTGGATATGTTGCGGCGCAGTTTTATGGTCATAGCGACAACTTTTTAAAATCTTTTACGGCGGGCTTCCTCACCACCTGCGGTCTGACCGCTGCAGGCTCGCCCTGCGTTGACGACGGTGAGGAATTGCCGCTGCACGGCACAATATCAAATACGCCCTGCGAACAGTATTCCTACACGGAGACGGAAGCTGCAATCACGATAAACGCTGCGGTGCGCGATGCCTCGCTGTTTGGCACACAGCTTTTACTACACAGGACATATACCATTTCCAAGACCGAAAACACTGTGTATATAGAGGACAGCGTTGAAAACATCGGCGCAAGCACCGCGCCCTGTATGCTTCTTTATCATATTAACATAGGGTATCCTCTTCTGTCTGAAAGCGCGCTTGTGAAGATCCCTCATCATTCCGTAAATGGGAGAAATGCTCATGCCGAGGAGAAGATTGATAACTGTCTCACCATGGAAAAGCCGCAGCGAGGCTATGAGGAACGCTGTTATTACTATGATATAAAGGACAACAGCGGGGTTGCAAAGGCTGGCATTTACAATCCGAGTATAAAAAAGGGACTTATCATCAGCTTTGACAAGTCAGCGCTTGACTATTTTACACAGTGGAAGCTGATGGGAGAAAATGAATATGTATTAGGCCTGGAACCCGCAAATTGTACGCCGGACGGCAGAGCTGTTAACCGAAAAGCAGGGATACTAAAATTCATTAAACCAGAGAACAGCTATCGAACCCAAATAAAAATAGAATTTACAGAAAACGCGGAGGATGTAGGATGCTTGTAAATTTGAAGACCATATTGAACCTTGCGGAGGTAAAAAAATGTGCGGTCGGCGCCTTTAACACCCCGAATTATGAAAGTATTCGGGCGGTAACGGGCGCGGCTGAGGAACTGAATCAGCCCGTTATCGTCATGCACGCGCAGATACATGAGGAAATGGGCCTTTGCAAAATGGAGGAGATCGCGCCGCTTATGCTCTATGTGGCGGAAAGGGCAAGCGTGCCTGTATGCGTGCATTTAGACCACGGCACCGATTTGGGTTATGTAAAACGCGGGATTGATTTAGGCTTTACCTCGGTGATGTACGACGGCTCGGAACATGATTTTAAAATCAATCGCGCCAACACCTGCGTAGTCTCCGAAATCGCAAAGCGGCGGGCGGTTTCTGTTGAAGCGGAGGTTGGCAGTATGGGCGCGAGAGAAATGGGTGCGGGCGGAGATAGCGGCGTTTATACCGATCCGGAGCTTGCTGCCCAATTTGCAAGAGATACCGGTATAGACGCGCTTGCGTGCGCTTTCGGTACGGCGCATGGGGTTTACCATGCAAAACCAGAATTGGATCTTGACAGGGTGAAAAGGATTCATTCCATCCTTGGCGTGCCGATTGTTATGCATGGTGGCAGCGGCATTTCGGAGGCGGATTACAGAGAGGTCATAGCGTGCGGTGTGCGAAAGATAAACTATTATACCTATATGGCAAAGGCGGGCGGCGAGGCGGTCG
Organism: uncultured Ructibacterium sp.; assembly: GCA_965146665.1. Classification (GTDB taxonomy): domain Bacteria; phylum Bacillota; class Clostridia; order Monoglobales; family Monoglobaceae; genus Ructibacterium. The sequence goes on along the minus strand of CBCTHE010000030.1, from coordinate 24,294 downwards.
GGAAAATGACGGACAGAACCTTCTTTCACGACATTGCGGCTGTCGCTGAAAAAGGAATGAGAGAAAACGTGAAAGCGGCCATCAAGGTGTTTTCGCGGTGTGCAGCCTGTCAATAGGGAGGATTAAAAATGCCGTCAGGCGCTGTTGAGCCGCGCCGCAAAAGTTAGACAAAGCGTGATAGCAATTGTTTAAGCAGCCGAAAAGGATTGATGTCTGTGATGAGCAGGCAGCAGGCCCATAAACTTTGCCTTGATGTCTTAGCTTTATAAAAATAAGTTAACAAACACGACATAATTTTGGTAAATATGTCGCACTTATCAATTTACTGCTCTTCAAAATTGTGGTACAATCACTAAAAATAATAAATATTTAAAGGGGGCAGTTGTATTATGAAAAAAATGGGTTTTATGGCAGTATTGTTATCCACAGTCATGGTATTGATAGCAATACCAACTCTACAGGCGGGAGCCGCGGAAACCACTTACTACAGCCTAGCCGATTTATTAGGGAATGAATATGTAACACGGAAGAGCAAGGATGGCCCCTGGTTAGAGCAGACGGCTGCAAAATGGCTGCCGGGGATCAATCCTACGCCGCTCTGTGAACAAGGCGACGCATTTGAAATGAAACTGAGAACAACTGCCCGGGTTGATATTTCTGCCGACAGCAGCAACGGCCGTTTTTATATGTACATCGGTCCGAACGGCGATAGCTGGATCAAGACGCAGAATGACGTCCTGGTGAGAGCGCAGGATTCAAATTTGGCGAACAACTGGATCACCCTGCTGGTGATCAACAATGGTCAAGGCTTTGACGTACACTATAAACTGGATACGGACGCGGGCTACCGGCCGGCCACCTACCAAACCGATTCAAAATGTGCTCTGGCCAGCAGCACCGCTGTGTGCTTAAGCGGCACAGCTTTTGATGTGGAATATGTAAAATATTACTTTGGCAAAAGCAGTATTTTGGAGACGGAAACCAAAGCCGCGGACTGCAATCTGCTTTACGGTCAAGAATTTGACGGCTCGGCAGTGGAGGGCAAATCTCTGACCACCGGCATTGAGGGGGAGGCAGATGTATCGGACGGAAGTTTGAATATGCTTGACGGTCAGGCGACCATTCTTCTGGACGCTACGATTCCCGAGCGAGGTTACGCAGAAGTCAGATTCAAGATGGAGAGCGGATTGAATATCTGGGCAGGTGACGGAACGGCAAACACTGTTAGCATGAATTTGAAAACGGGTATAAACCTGTCTAACTATGCCCCAAGCAGTTCGGGAGCTTGGGTGGCTTACAGCAGCAATGTCGGCCATGACCCGGAGCGCTATCATACCTATCGGATTGTCAGGAATGCGGACAGGACATACTCGGCGTATCATCAGATCGAAGGCGAGCCGGGATGGACAAAACAGATCGGCAACAGTGATATAAATTGGCGGCTGGATGCTTCAAGCCCGAGGCTTTCATTCACGGCATCCGGCGGCAGAGCGTTGATTGACTATGTTCGTATATATGGACCGGCGGATGAGGACGGATTTTTTGTGACAGATGGAAGCTATACCACCCTGGAGGTGAAAGATAACAGTATCTTGGCCAACCCGACAGACATTCGGGCGATGGTACAGGGCGTCAGCGGCGTTTTGATTTTTGCGGGCTATGACGCGGCGGACGCACTTGTCGAGGCAAAGTCTTATACGGCGGACGGAACAAGCGGAGGCGTATCACAGGTATATAACGCGAAAGAGACGCCCGGCATCACAACTGTTAAGGTTTTTCTGTGGGAAGACTTCGCGGCATTGACGCCTTTGACGGACAACCGGGTTTTGGTCGTAGAATAATTTTACAGGCTGTCAAAGCTTTCTATGCGCAATGCTGCAAGCCGGTATCTATAGGGGGATGGAATGATGAAGAAAACAAAAATCGTGTTATGGTTGTTAAGCGTTGTGATGGTTTTGTCAACACTTCCAAATTTGCAGGCTGGAGCTGCGGACGCCACTTACTACAGTCTGTCCGATTTATTAGGGAATGAATATGTGACACGGAAGAGCAAGGATGGCCCCTGGTTAGAGCAGACTGCTGCAAAATGGCTGCCGGGCATCAACCCTACGCCGCTCTGTGAGCAAGGCGACGCATTTGAAATCAAACTGAGAACGACTGACCGGGTTGATATTACCGCCGACAGCAGCAACGGCCGCTTTTATATGTACATTGGTGCGGACGGCAGCAGCTGGATCAAGACCCAGGATGACGTCCTGGTGAGGGCGCAGGATCCAAATCTGGCGAATCACTGGATCACCCTGCTGGTGATCAACAACGGATCGGGTTTTGATGTACACTATAAGCTGGATACGGACGAGGGTTACCGGCCGGCCACCTACCAAACAGACTCAAAGTGCGCTTTGGCTGGCAGCACTGCAGTTTATGTAGGCGGCACAGCTTGGGATGTGGAATATGTAAAATATTACTTTGGCACGAGCCGTGCGGCGGAGGCGGAAGCAATCACAGAAGACTGTATTCAAATATATGGTCAGGAGTTTGACGGGCCGGAGATAGAGGGAAAATCTGAGACGAAGATTGCTGGGGTAAATGCTGACGCTGATGTGTCGGACGGAACCTTGAACATGGTCGTCGACCAGGAGACAAGGCTTCTCGACACGACCATTCCAGTCAGCGGCTATGCGGAAATCCGGTTTAAGATGGAAAATGGCTTGCGGATTGTCACCAATGACGGGGAACGCCAAACGACCTTAATGGATTTAAAAACGGCAGCAAACGCCTCGATGTATCCAGACGTTGCGACTTTGCCAAATTGGCATGTATACGATAGTAACATTGGCCATAGCCCTGACTTGTACCATACCTACCGTATTTATAGGAATGCTGACGGCATGACCTATTCGGCCTATCACCAAATTGAGGGGGATGGGGGCTGGATACAGCAGATCGAAGATGCCGATACCAGCAACAGAATGGACAAGACACCGCCCAGATTCATTGTGCTGGCGCAGGGCGGTACCGCAAAAATTGACTATGTGCGGATTTATAAGAGATTAAATGTCCTTACAGACCCCGCTGTTCTTTCAGCCGAGAAAAATGTGATGTGGCTGAATGAGGATTTCTCAAGTCCTGACAGCGATTTAATACGCCTCAACTATATGGAGATCACGGACGGAACCCTTTCCGCGCACAAGCTTGCAGAGGGTACAAACGGCTCAGCAGCAGTACCGCTCAGTTCTTTTGACCTAAGCGGTCAGTGGTATCTGCGGATGAAGCTTTGCCTCAATGAGGGGGGCTCTTTGGGCAGTCTGGTAGCCGGTGGAAAAAGGCTGTACTGGGATTTCAGGGAGACATATTCCTGGTTTCAGTCCGGCGATGCCGCGAGGGTGGCATACCACACAAGGGAAATTGGTGCATGGTATGAGTATCTGTTCTATTTTAACGGGGCAACGGATGTCAGTGTTTATTATCGCAAGGTTGGCGATGAGAAATGGGAGGCGATACAAAAAAACATCCCGTACACAGCTTTAGAGCAGACGGACCAGCTGACCTTCAACGCGGGCTCTTCCGGTGCATACGCTGTTGACGATCTGCAGATTTATACAGGGACATGGGTCAATTTGGAGGAGCCGGAGCTTTCGGATTCTGAGTTAACAGTGCGTGGAAAGATCTCGTTTGGACATCCCGATTCCGCGTACGACAGACGCGCGTCGGTCATTGCGGCCGCGTATGACAAGGAGCACGGCTATACTTCATTCGTCCAGAAACAGGATTATCTAGTACCTGTGGGCACAGAGAAGGATCTGACTGCGGCATATCCCACCGGCGGCCTAAATCAGGGTGGGAGCAACGCTGCCGTTATGGTATGGGATTCCGCAGAAACCGCGGTTCCGCTTACAGATGGAAAGGGGCATAGCGCGGTGAATATGGCCGGTGACGCTCCCTCTATGGGGAAGGTAACTGGCGTGACGGCAAGCGCAGGCTATAATGAGGTCACCCTTTCTGGATTTGCCGGCAAAGATCAAACGGTCGCCGCTGCTTTATTTGACCAATCTGGGGAAATCAAGGCGGCAGTACAGGCAAAAGCAAACAAGTGCGGCATGATTGAGCTGCTGCTGTCAATCGATCCGTCTTGCTCCAGCGGTACGTATACGCTGAGAATTCAATACGGAGACAATCCGGCGGCGGATACGGAGGTGCTGCTTCATTGCACAGATATTCTGGCAAGCGATCCTATCACGGATGTCCATACTTTTAAAGCTTTTTTGGATGCTTACGGCAGCGATGAGGACAGGGGAAAAATATCAGAGCTGGAATTTGCCGAGAGGGCATATGCCCGGTATGCGGCCGCAGCGGGGAATACAGGCTTCTCGGATTTATACGCGTTCCGCAAGGCGGTACAGACGGCTATGTCGGACGAGAGTACAGAGCGGGAAATGCTCGCTGCGGCGAATACAGCCGTGACAGAGAAAAAGTGGTCCGCACTGGAGACGATGATACTGACAACCTATCGTTCGTATCTGGAAAAATGCGCGGCCGGAATTGGGACGGAATTGGCTTCGGTCCAGGGGATCAAAAGCACAAAAAAGTTGTTTCTGCGAATGACGGACAAAACCTTTGCAAGCGCGGCGGAACTGATCAGCAGATTTAACGCGGCGGCGGCAGCGCAGAGGAAAGAGGAACAGACAGCAGGAGAAAATACAAATGGCGGCGGCCCAGGCGGCAGTAGGCCAAGCGGCCCAGGCGGCGGAGGCAGCGTTTCGGTCAGCGGAGGACAGACGGCGGCGGAACCGCCCGCTCCAATAGAAAAGGTGGATGCATTCAGCGATTTGGCATTGGTAGAATGGGCCAGAGAGAGTATTCTAAAGCTGCAAAAGCTTGGGATCGTCAGCGGGGACGGCGAGAATCTATTTCATCCTGAGCGAGACATAACGAGAGAGGAATTTTTAAAGCTAGTCATGAAAACGCTTAAAATTCCGGCTGGCGCTGACGCGGAAATGGGCTTCTCTGATGTAATGCCGGATGCTTGGTATTATGAATATGTTTCCTCAGCTTATGAAAAAGGAATTATCAATGGGATCAGTGACAGGGAATTCGGTATCGGGAAAAACATCACCAGAGCGGATATGGCGGTGATACTGAAACGTTCAATGGACTTTTGCGGGGTGGAAGCGGAAGCGGTAAGGCCGGCATTTGTATTTGAAGATTTTTCTCTTATTCCCGAATATGCCCAGGAAGATATTTCAGCTCTGTGTGAAGCGGGCTTGATGCAGGGGGTCGGCGGAAACTGTTTCATGCCTTTGGCACAGGCAACCAGAGCCGAAGCCGCAGTTGCGGTGGAAAGATTATACGAATACCAAAGCAGCAGGAGGTGAGCGGGGACGATGAGACGTTTTATGAGAGTGATTGGCTTCATAGTTTTATCAGCTAGTTTCATTTTGGCTTTTACAACCGGAGAAGGTACATACGCGTCCAAAGAGGGCTCCCTCCTGAACAGCGGTGAGGAAAATCTGCTGAGATATCTGAGGATTGTTACCGAAGCGGAGCTGCAATATGACAGAAATATTACCAGAGGTGAACTGGCGCATGTCGCTGCAGGTGTTTCAAAGGCTGTTTTTTCGGGCAGCGACAGTTTTTTCTATGATGTCCCAGTCGAACATACTTATTTCAGCGATATTTGCGCTTTGGCTGAAATAGGCTTGCTTGGCGGAGACGGAAATGGGTATTTCGAACCTGAGAGTGCGGCCTCTTTTGAGGCGGCCTGCAAGGTGTTTTCCGGCATCTTAGGCTATCAGGAAGTCGGCCAATATAAGGGCTATTCGCGGACGGCCCGGGAAGCGGGCGTAACAGACGGGGTTACGGCGGACGGCACGGTTACATATGGACAGCTTTTGCGTATGGCTTACAACACGCTGCACTGCGAAATGTTCGAGGCGGTTTCCTATGGCAGTACAACGGAATACCAGCGCAGGGAGGGGTACTTGGCGATTGAGCGGTATCACGGACTTGTGATGCAAAATGGGATTTTAAACGGCTGCTTGGGAACCACCCTGGACCATCCGGACAGCGCTCTGGTTGAGGATGCCGTGTTGATCAACAACCAGGAATATTATTTATCCGACGCAGAGGCGCTGTTAGGCAGGGAGGTTATATTCTATACGCGCCGCATGCAAGACATGGGTGAGCTTGATAAGAATATCGTATATATCTATGCCGACGAAAGGAAGAACCAGGTTCTCACTGTGCAGTCGGAGGATGTAATCGGCAAGAACGGGGATGTGTTCAGTTATTACAGCCAGGATAAAGAGCGCAGGGCACGCCTGTCAGCGGAGACGGATGTCATCATCAACGGCGTTGCCTATCCCGATTATACCGATGCTCATTTAACGCCTGACGCTGGAAGCGTAACGCTGATTGATCATAACAATGACAATCTATACGATGTTGTGATTGTGGATTCCTATTTCTATCTTGTAGCGCAGGGAATTGATGCTGAAAATCAGCTTGTTTACGGACAATATCCCAATATGGTTGTCGGTGACAGGGAGCGGGATGAGGTGTCGTTTCGGATCCTTTCCGGCGATAAGCTGATTTACCCCAAAAGTGTGAAGGCGGGCAGTGTGCTTGCGGTGAAAAAGAGCCTGAACACCGATGGAATCCTAAAGATTCAAATGGAATTGCTGGGCGACGGGCATTATGGATATGTCAGCGCGATTTCGAAGGAGGAAATATGTGTAGACGGCAAGGTGTATCAGCTGAGCGACGCCATGGTTACGGACGAAACAGTCAGCCTGGGAGACCGGGTGACAGTCTATACACATTTGGGGCAGTGCGCGGTGGTATTGCATCCTGAAAACGACGACTATAAAGTAGGGTATTTGGTAGACGCGGCGGCGGTGGGCAGTACTTTGAGCAGTACGCTGATGGTCAGGATGGTGGATTCCGATAAAAATTTACGGGAATTCACCGCGGTGAGCAAGGTGAATCTGGATGGTACCCTGTGCCGCGAGCCGAAGGATATCTTAAAGCGCCTGAGGGACAATGCGGCATTGACCTATAACACAGCGGTCAGTAAATGGCCCATGTCGCAGCTGGTGAGATACAGGCTGAATAACGATGGGCTGCTGACGCATATTGATACGTCGTATTTTGATTCAGCGCGTGAATCCGAGGAGTCCCTTAAGCTGACCGCGCCGCACGAGCAGAGAAAATACAGCACCAAAAACAGGTCCTTTTACAATGCTGAAACCGGCGCGTTTGAATTCAGCGTAATAGATTCCCGTTCTATGTGGGGCATTCCGTACAACAACCGCGATGAGGTGGAATGGTATCAGGATTGGCTGGGTGACAACGGCTCATATCGCGTAGAAGGCTATAGTGTTGACCCTGACAGTATGGTGGCTGAATATATTGTGGCGTATCTTGGCAAGTATACGACAGTAGCGGAGGCGGAGGCGCCATACGTTGTTACTGAAGTTGCGGCAGTTCTAAACGATGAAGGCGATATGGTGAAGAAAATCAGAGTCGTAGGATCCCCCGCCGACCCGGTGGACAGGTATTTTACAGACAGCCTGGCGAATCAAAATATTTCCGTTGGCGACGTCGTACAGTTGAGACTCAACCGTAAAACCGTGGTTGAGAATATGAGAACTGTGTACAGGGCTGAGACCATACCGGATGAGGCTTCGCGCTTTTTGGCGTCTGGCGTGCAGAGCAGTATTGATTTTGCAATACAAACGCGCATAGCATATGGCACTGCCATTTCAGTCAAAGATGGATTCTTGACACATACGACATCGATTGCGGAGGATACCGGCGGTGTCAGTGCGAAGGCAAACCTGGATAATTATTTGATACGGGGGGATACGCGCATCTATGTCTACGACAGCAGTGAAAGACAGCCCAAGGTAAGAACCGGTACCATAGAAGATATTACAAGCTATAGCATGAATGCGGGCAGCACAGACAGAGTCATTTTGTATACGGATTATGGCTTGTTGCGGTTCATTTATATTATAAAGCATTAAGGAGGGTGTAGAATGAAACGAATCATATCTATTATGGCCGCTATATGTGTACTGCTGACTATGGTGATGGGATTGCCGACATCTGCTGCAGATGCTCCGTGGTATACCGGCTGGTCGTTTTCGGGCGGAGCGGCTTTAGAAAACGGAGTGGTTGTGGTAAAGAGCGCAAACAGCACGGTGGCTTATGCGCAGACAGTTTGGGCTCCCGAGGACGGTAAGTATGATATTGAATGGACCATGAAGGTGAGCACATCGAATGGAAACGGTTCGTTTCTGATTATTACAGGGATACACAGGGCGTATTTCACTGTCGGCGCCCGTGGCCTTTTCTATCATGCAAGTGACTATGACACAAACGGTACCATCAAAACCATCACATACGATATCGGCGATATCAGTCATACATACAGGATGATCGGCAGCGGCGGCGACTGTATATTGTACATTGACGGTTTTTATATGGGAAAGCTTGACCTCAGGCCATGGACAGGGTCCCCTATGATTCAAGCGCAATGTGCAGGAACTGCAAAAGGACCCATGGAGATTGTTTTGGAAAACGTCACCATCCATCCAGTCAGCCAGACAGGGGAGCCGGGTGATACACCGGCAACGCCGGTCCCGACAGAGGCTTTTACAGAGGACTTCGAGGAGGGCGGCGACTATAGTCACTGGAAAATGGACGAAAATGGTTGGAGTATCAAGGACGGTTGCCTAACCGGGGACAATATGTCGGACAAAACCTTGACTGCGGAGCGCCCTTTGATATTTGACGGTGATTTTGTGTTTCAAATGAGGATGCGGATCCCCAGCCTGGGCTTCAGTGAGTACATGGCGCTGCTCTGGCCGGGGATGCACCTCAGGGTTGATTTCAAGACGTCTCAGATTAACTTCTTTAATACAATGGGTATGGTCGCCAGCGAGACTGTCGCTATTGGTACGGATTGGCATGAATACCGGTATGAGACCTATGATGACGCAACGCGGTGCCTGGTCTACATTGACGATGTCCTGATTTTGGACGGAGAGATTGATGAGGCTGACCATCAGCGCTCCTATCTGTACTTCTCCCTGCAGGGGGCGTCTGCAGAAGCGTCGCAGATGCAGGTCGATTATATCAGCTATGCGCCAAAGCGGATTGACATACGGATGCAATCCCCGCTGGCTGGGGCGGAGTATTTGGAGGGAGAAGAGATTACACTCAAGGCAGATGTCCCTCCAGAGGAAAATGTGCCGTTTGTGGAATACAAGATAAACGGCAAAACCGTGGCCACGGGTCAGGCGCCGGACTATCAGGCGGCACTCAAAGGCTTTTACGCGGGCAATTACGAGATCACCGCGGAGTATGATGGCCTTATGCCCCAAACGGTCAGATTTAAGGTTTTACCGGCTGTAGCGGGGGAGCTTCAGGTCAAAGAGAGGGACGATGGCAGCCTTGCGGTAAGCGCCAAGCTTTATGACAAATTTGAACAGGTTGATGAGATAGAATATCTGATAGATGGCCTGCCGGCAGCAAAGATGGCAGCGGCGCCCTACGAGGCTATCATCCCGGCGCCTGCTCCGGGCCGGCATCAGATAACGGCTGTTGTGCGGAATTGGGCGGGAATCAAGCTGTCTGAAATTTCTAAGTCCATGTTAACAGGCTTAAATACCGGCGGGGCGTCTATGAGCTATGCCAACGAGATCAGCTACACGGTCAATGGCAGTGATGGCAGCGCCGCGTATGAACTGAAAAACGGAAATCATCAGGTGCTTCTGAAGCACACGCCGGACACGGTCACCTATTTGACCGATACCGGCGAGGAGTATTTCAGCCCGGGCACAGGGCAGTTTGTGGTTTTAACCGAGGGGCCGACGGCGGATGTGTACCGCAATGGACAGTTTGCCTTTTCCTATTTTCTGCCGCGCACGGACGAGGCGGAAACCTCTGTCAGCCAAACTGGTTTGCAGATAGAAAATGTGGTTGTTTCGGTGCCGGAGGAACGAAAGAGTTATTTTGTGAAGCGTAATGTAACTGAGAGGGAAGCTGTTTACAATATTGCCGGCATGCCGTACATCTACAACCTTGATTTTGTGGCGGGCAAGGAGGACGGCCTGCGTCTGGTTGCGAATGACGGGTACTACAGAACGGATTTGACCATGGAAAACGGAAAGTTTTATGTATGGACTACGTTAGACGACGCCACGGACCCATATCAAACCTGTGTAGCTGACGTGCCGGATTCCGCTGGGGACAGCTATTACAGGGTGGAAACGACAGCGGGCATGTCGAGGCTCTATGCAAACGGCAGGTGGATTGCTTCCTTTCGGAGTGTGCGCGCCACAGGCGGCAGTTCCCTCGCGGTGAATGTGATAAAGGGCGACGGCATGAAATATCTTGCCGTCAGCGACAACAACGATATATTTTTGTATGCAGATGACTTCAGAGGCAGCGGAGAGTTTGCAACCATGGACCATTGGCATAAGCGGAACCAGGTGAGTTGTTTTGTAGACCAAGACAACGGAACCATGACAGTAGATGCGCTGGACAGAAAGGATGCCATTGTGGAATTGGACGCCTTTGCAGGCAATGCGGTACTCAGTGCTGACGTGGATATTAAGGAGTGCACTGGCGGTTTTTGGTTCATTTTGAATCACAATGTCACCAACGTTTACACCAAAATTGGCTATAACTTTCAAACAGGGAAATTTGAAGCTGTAAACCGAAACGAAAATAGCTATGTTACAACGGATACGGCTGAAGGAGAATTGCCAATCGGGAAAACTGTCCGCATGGAACTGAAAATACAGGAATTGAAGGCGGGCAAACAGGCTGTGCTGTATGTGGACGGCAGGCCGGTGCTCACGCAGAACCCATCCTATTATCACCGGGGCAAGCTGGGCTTTATCGCAGATGAAGCGTTTGTCTATTTGAGAAGTGTCTCTTACCGCGGGGACACAAAGCCCGCCCTGGGGGTATCGGAAACCATACACCCCGGCAATAATTGTTCCTTCGACTTGATTGAGACCGACGAGAAGCTTCTGCTCACAGGCTATTCCAAACGGTACAGCAGTACGGACAATGGAAAGACTTGGACAGAAGAGAAGCTTAGAGAGATGGATTCCTTTAATACTGTCAGGCTGCAGTCGGGCGATGTTCTTACGATGCGCCGCAGAGTGATGGGAAAGGACGAAAAGACCGGCGCAAACCTACTGACGAATTTTTTTGCTGTTTCAAAGGACGACGGTGAAACCTGGCAAGAACTCTCCATGCTCACGCCGGAAGTCAAAACAAATGTCGGCGACAAGAACAATTCAATGCGGCAGGGGCCGTCAGGCAGAATCTATGTCATTACCATGGAAAGCAGCAACGAGGACTATGGCTATAACAGAGTTTGGTATTCCGATGATGATGGGCTGAACTGGACCGAGGGCAAGACCCCCTTGGATGCCAAAGCGCTTGGCTTCACGATTGCAGAATGTACGATTATGGAGCTGCAAAGCGGTGTGGCGCGCTGTTATTTTCGCAGCAATACAGGCTATATCAGCTACATTGATTCCTATGACCGGGGCGATACCTGGGAAACAACCCCTCATACAACGCCCTTCCTCTCTCCGGCGAATATGTTTAATATCGACTATGATCCGGTTGACAAGGGAACCTTGTATATGGCATGGGGCTATGATAACGCAGGCATTGACGCCAGAGTGCAGTTCAACCGGAGCCGGTGGGCCGTCGCAAAGAGTACGGACGATGGTGAAACGTGGGAGTTCCTCGGCACCTACCATGAGAACAACTACCTCAACAGCACCTGGTTCATGAACCTGAATATTAACGTCGCAAGGGATTGCTTTATTCTGGAATGCTATTCGATGGATAACCTCAGCTTTGGATATTCGAGCCGTAAGCTCACTGTAGAAAAAAGCAAGCAGAAGCCAGTCAAAAAATTTGAGCGTCTTCATATGGTCTATGAGGATCAAATCAGGCAGACGGAAATGGTGCCGGAGGTAAAACGCGACAGAGTTATGGTGGTGCATCCCGAAACCGGCGCTGTGCTGATGCAGGGTGAAATCTCAAATCATGCGGCCTATGAAGGATATATCGCTGTGGACTATGCCGCTGCATTTGTTGGGGCGGTGGTGAAAGCTGGCAGCGACGGCGGGCTTTTGCTTCAGACAGGCGACAGGACGGAAGCCTTTGAGCCCGGTGCGCTGTCCGCCAGGGACTGTAGGTGGTTTATCAAGACAGATGTATTTGCAGAGAAATTCGGGCTGACGGCGGCAGAGCAGGACGGAATACAGATCATAAGCCCATACCGGCAATGGTCCAGAGGTCAGGTCAGAGCCTTCCGCTATGCGGTGGATTTGTTTGCTACTGAAGTATAAGGAGAGAGGAGAAAACAGGCTCTATGCGAAAAATTATGACGGATTCATTCAGCAGAAGAACATTGAAAAAACGCGTATTAGAATGCTGGCCTCTCTATCTTTATTTGATACCCGCGGTCCTGGTGACTTTTATTTTTAAATATATACCGATGTACGGTATACAACTGGCCTTTAAGAATATTATTCCGGGCCAGACCATTATGGAAGCCGATTGGGTAGGGCTGAAGCATTTTATCCGTTTCTTTTCCCTGCCCAACTGCGGCACCTTGATTTGGAATACCTTTCGCACTGCATTTGTAACGCAGCTGGTGTCCTTTCCATTTGCCATTCTTTTTGCGCTGATGCTCAATGAGGTGCGAAATACGTGGTGCAGAAAGCTGGTTCAAAACATATCGTATATGCCATACCTGTTTTCAATCGTGATAGTTGTCAGTGTAGCCAACGTATTTTTGGCGCCCAACACAGGTGTCGTCAATATGCTGATACAAAAATTCGGCGGCGACCAAATTTTGTTTTTTGGCGATGACAAGTATGTGCTGCCAATCTATATCATTACCGGGATATGGCAAAGCCTTGGCTACAGCGCCATTATTTATATAGCGGCCCTGATCAATATTGACCAGGAGCAGTTGGAGGCGGCCCGGATTGACGGCGCAAACCGCTTTAGAATTATCAGGCATATTGAGCTGCCGGCCCTGAAGGATACCATCGTCATTATGTTGATTCTGACCTGTGGGCAAATGTTTTCGGTTGGCGCGGACAAGATGCTGCTTCTGCAGACGCCGCTCAACCTGAACGCGTCGGAGGTAATCAGCACCTATGTGTATAAGGTTGGCCTTGTGGAGGGGCAGTTCGGATTTTCCACAGCCGTAGAATTGTTTAACACGCTGGTGAATATAAGCTGCTTGCTTGTGGTCAACGGTATCGCAAAAAAACTCAACGGAAATTCGCTGTTTTAGGGGGGATAGGTGTGAAGAAGCAAAGAATCAAAGAACCGGTCGGCGACAAGGTTTTCACGGTTGTAAACGGATGCCTTCTGGCGTTTATCACGCTGATGATCATATACCCCATATACTTTGTTATCATTGCGTCAATCAGCGATCCTACCTATGTCAACCTGGGTGAAACCATGTTCCTGCCTAAGGGAATTAACCTGTTAGGCTACAAAAAACTCTTTGAATACCCGGAGATTATGACCGGATATATGAACTCCATTGTATATACCGTGATAGGGACACTGATTAACTTGGTCGCCTGTATAACAGCAGCGTTCAGTTTATCCCGGAAGGAGCTGGCAGGCAGAAAATGGCTTAACCTGTTCTTTGTCCTGACCATGTATTTCAGCGGCGGCTTAATCCCCACCTATCTGGTGATTCATAATCTTGGTATGACGAATACCATGTGGGCACTGGTGATTCCCGGAGCGCTGAACGCTTACAATATGATCGTTTGCCGCTCCTTCTTTTCCAGCAGTATTTCAGATGAGCTATTTGAAGCCATCAAGATTGACGGCGGCGGCTACCATACATTCTTTTTCGGCATTGTGCTGCCGCTGTCGAAAGCGATTATTGCGGTTATGATACTATATCATGCGCTGGTACACTGGAACTCATATCTGAACGCTTTATATTATATCCGCGATGCGAATAAGTTCCCGCTGCAGCTGATCTTACGGAGCCTTACCGCGTCCCTGAGCGTGGACAGCGTACAGAGCATGGGGGACGCGAACGCGATTTCGGAGCAGATCAAAATGCAGCAGTCTGTCAGGTATTCGTTGATTATAGCCGCTTCCATACCTGTGTTTCTCATGTACCCGCTGGTACAAAAATACTTTGTGAAGGGCGTCATGATCGGTTCAGTCAAAGGCTGAGAGGCTTTCTTTGCGGAAGTGAAAGCGTGCTATACATAATAAAAAGAAGGGGAGTTGCAGAAATGAAAGGTTGTATGAAAAAAAGAACAGCGTTGCTTTTGGCGGTTTTGATGTTGGTATTATGTCTGGCTGGCTGCGGCGGTAAGGACAATGCCGGCGGAACCGAAGGCTTTAGCGTGACCTTTGCAAAGCCGTTTGGCGTCGACGAGGAGGGCATCAACCAGACCTTGGAACGGTGGAAGTCGCTGTCCGATGTGCCAATTGAATGGAATTATCTGAGCAGCAGTGATACCGCAGAGGCTCTAAAGCTGTTGTTTGCAACAGGGGATTACCCGGAAGTAATCCTGAGCAACTATTTGCAGACAACCGATGTGTCAAAATATGCCGCAAACGGCATTTTGCTGCCGCTGGATGAGTACATCAACGAGACGGATACACCCAATCTGTATCAATTATTCCAAGACCGTCCCAAGCTGAAGGCCTCGAATTATCTGCCGGACGGACATATGTACAGCCTGCCGCAGCTGATGGAGTTTCAGCCGATGTTTCTGGAGAATGTTTTGTTTATCAACAAAGTTTGGCTGGATAAGCTGGGACTTGCGGTGCCGACAACCACAGAGGAGCTGAAGGAGGTTTTGCGGGCCTTCAAGACCGACGATCCCAACGGCAACGGTTTACAGGATGAGATCCCTATGAGCTTTAATCCCAAGTGCGGCTATGCGTACCCAGAGGCACTGCTTTCGTGCTGGGGTGTTTCCACAAAGAACGGCACCTTTGACAGCTATTGTACCGTGCAGAACGGCGAGGTCAAGTTCGCACCGATGATGGACGAGTGGAAGGAATTGATGAAATTCTATCGGGAGCTCTACAGCGAGGGCTTGCTGGATATGGAGGTGTTTACCCATAACACGGAAACCTTCCAGGCGAAGCTGAAGGCGAACCCCTCAAAGGTTGGCTTTGTATGGTACCAGAGCAACCCCATGGCGAACCCTGACGAATATATCGCCATCGCGCCCTTGCGCGCCACGGACAAAGATCCGCTGTGGCGGATACATCCCGGAATCATCGGCAGCAGAAACCTGTTCAGCATCACCAAAGCGTGCAAAAATCCCACCGCCGCTATGAAGTGGATTGACAAATTCTATGCGTTTGAACAGAGCGTGCAAAACCAGTATGGCAATGTGGGAAAGACTCTCTCGGTCAACAGCGATGGCATGTATACCTGGAACGATCCGCCCGAAGGCAAAACCATGTCGGCCTTTATCAACGAAAACAAGGTGGTATCCGGATCTCCGTCTGCCATCCGAGCAGAGGATATCGGCACAAAGATAGAGAAGAGCGAAACTTGGAAGGCAATGGAGGAGAACTTTGAGCTGTATGAAAAATATATTGATCCCGAGCCGTGGGTGCGCCCTTACTACAGTCTGGACGAGGCGAACAGGTTCGGAGAGCTCACTACAGACATCTTTAAGCTGGTTGATGAGAAAAAGGCAAAGTGGATCATTGGAACGGAAGATGTCGATGCTGATTGGGAGAAATATAAGCAGAATCTCATTGACATGGGCGTCCAGGAAATGCTGGAGATCAATCAGGCGGCATATGATAGGTACGTTGAAGCAATGAAATAAAGGACGATGAAATTTAAGAATACGAACCGTAGGAGCGCCGAAGCCATATGGTTTCGGCGCGGCTCTTGCGGCCGGAAACCAGGACGGCATGGGAAGGTGCGGACTTGGCCCTATGCATAGCATCATTGGATTGACACATTCGCAAAAGCTTGGGGGACTATATGAAAAATGATTTGAGCGGATTTACACACAAAATGCTTTCCTGCACAGTAGGAGACATTATATTTAAAGGAATTTTTGATTCAGGGGCTTTTGAAGTACAGAGGCTCACCTATGACCCGCATATGCATGTCGAATATGAGGTTCACGTTGTTTCCCAGGGCGTGCTCGTAATGGAAAATCTGGACGGGACGGCGAAGGTGCATTTACAGGAAGGGCAGATGGCTCTGATCCCTCCCAACTATTATCACAATACCGTAAACGAGGGGGGCCTCCTGCCTGAAAAATATAGTTTTCGCATTGATATCAGCAAAGGCAATCCGGGGGCGGATTTCTGTGAAAGGCTTTTTGATTTGTTCACCGCGAGATTGCGTGAGCGGAGCGGTGATATCAATGTGATTACGATTAGCGGCGCGGTGGAGTATGTACGCGAGATATCCTGCGGCTTGTCCGTCGGCCAAGTGGGTGGGATATCCAGGGCGGAGGCATATTATAAGTTATTTATTACAGAGCTGGTGATCAATTTTTTGGAAATGGATGTCATAAAAAGTGACAAAAAGAATTTAGAAAATGATACGGCCATGGTACGAAAGGCTAAGATAGATGATTTTATTTTCGCCAACTATGACAATTCGGATTTGGTTGTGAATATGCTTGCGGACAGGATCAATTTGAGTATTAGGCAGGTAAACAGAATTGTTTTACAGTTTTATGGAAAGACGTTTTCCCAGCTTTTAGCAGAAATCAGGATGAACCGGGCGCAGCGGATGCTGCTCCGCAGCAATATGAGTGCAAAGGAAATCGCGGGTCTGGTGGGATATAAAACGCCGACAGGATTTTTTGTCGCATTCAAGAAGCGGTACGGCGTCACACCAAAGGAGTTCAGAACTAAAAAAAGATTAGAGTGAAATAGAAACGCAAGAGTAAGAAAGACAGCAAGATTTTTCAATACCGTATCCGAAAGGAATTGAAATCAATGGATCGAGAATTAGACATGAAGTATTTATCACAGTATTTGGACTTAATCGGGCCCGTATATGATGTACCGCAGTATGAATGTATTGTTTCTTATCAAAATCAGATCATCTACCGCTACCAATCCTCTTTGGCAAAGAAACGCCTGTATTTTGTCTATTCTGTCACAAAACCGGTCACCTGCGCCGGCGCTCTTCGGCTTGTGGAACAGGATAAGCTGCGGTTGGATGCCCCAGTTTCAAAATATTTACCCGAATATGGGGCGATGCGGGTGCGGTCGGAAAACGGTTTCAAAGCTGCAAAACGGCAGATAAGAATATGGGAGCTTTTTACTATGTGCGGCGGATTGAACTATGATTTGACTTCGCCATCTATCCGTAAAGCCAGGGCCCGTAATCCCTGTGCGTGTACGCGGGAAATGGTCAAAGCTTTTGCGGAGGAGCCTTTGGAATTTGAACCCGCAATGCATTACCGCTACAGTCTATGCCACGACGTACTGGCCGCAGTGGTGGAAAGCGTAAGCGGAATGAGGTTTGGAGAGTATCAAAAGAGAATGATTTTTGATCCCTTGGAAATGTCTGAAACCTCGTATGGTATTCCGGAGAAAAAAGAAAACCAAATGGCGCCGCAGTATGGCTATACGCTGAAGGACGGCCTTGGGCCCAAGCCATTGGAATGTGAGTTTATTCTAACACCCGCCTATGAAAGCGGCGGAGCCGGCTTAGTGACCTCAGCGGACGATTATATCAAGTTCGCGGCGGCCATGGCGAACGGCGGCGTATCGCAAAACGGGTACAGGCTTTTAAAACAGGAGACAGTCGACCTGATGCGAACCAACCAACTGCCGGCCGAATGCATAACAGAAAATCCAAAATTCGATCAGGGGTATGGATACGGCCTCGGCGTTAGAACCATGCTTGACAGGGAGCGCTGCGGCGCAAAGAGTCCAGTTGGGGAATTTGGCTGGAGCGGTGCCGGAGGGGCTTATGCCCTCATGGACGTCAAAAATCAGCTTGCGCTGTTTTATGTGCAGCATGTTGTATGCAACAGTAAGGTGGCGCGGGAGGTGCATCCAATGCTGCGGGATCTAACGTATACCTGTTTGAAAATCGATGAGAAATTTTGAGCAGCGTTTCGTAGAGTCATTGTATTTGTATCCTCCTTAAAAAAGGAACCGATGTGCGGCAAGCGCATGAAACTGATCCGCAGTATTTTAACAAGTACTTCATAGTTCCTGGAGAGGAACTCTAAAAACTACTACTTTTATTTATTATAAGAGGGCGTTTTAATTATGAACAAGATAAAGTTTCAGGGAATTTACAGTGCGTTGTTTTCGATCTATGATAAGAATATGGATGTAAAGAGGGAGAGCGTGGAAGCGCTTATGGATTATAACCTGCGGAACGGAATTCAAGGCTTTTATGTGTGCGGGAACACGGGCGAATGTACGATACTCCCCAATAAAACAAGAATACAGATGCTTGAAACCGTCAAAGGCCATGCCCCTGAAGGAACAAAGATTATCGCGCACATAGGCGCGGGGCATTTTGACGACACAAAAGAGCTCCTGATGCACAGCAATGAAGTAGGGGTTGATGCGGTTTCATCATTGCCGCCTTCGCTGACGACCTACTATTCGCCGGAGGAGATCATCGAATACTATAAATATATTGCCTCCCATTCAAACAGTCCTGTTCTGGCGTATGTTCATCCTACTACTTTAAAATGCGATGTAATGTGGTTTGTAAATAAGATTATGGAAATTGATAATATGATCGGTATCAAGCTGACCGTCCCTGATTATTACATATTTGAAAAGATCAGATCCCAATACGGAGAAGGCATCAATATTTTAAATGGTCCTGACGAGTGTCTGGCATCCGGTCTATTGGTCGGTGCGGACGGCGCCATAGGAACCAGTTATAATCTAATGCCGGCAACAGCCTGTAAAATATATGACTGTTTCACAAAGGGAGATTTTATGAAAGCCCGCGAGTACCAGCAGAAGCTCAACCGGGTGATTGAAATTCTTCTGGGGCACAACCTGGCATTTATGAAAATTCCGTTGACCGTCTTGGGAATAGATATCGGGTATACGGCTGAACCTGCACACATGCCGGATAAAGCCGAAGCTGATGAAATTTTAAAAAAGCTGGAACAGACAGAATTTGCGCATGAAGCACAATTATAGCCGTCACCCAATGAGAATGCGGAGGTATGGAGCGTAATGATAGACATAGATTATAAGTTTGTAGCAAGCATTTTAGGTTATATTGTGACCGCAATATCCTTGGTCACTCTGCAGCTGCCTAAGAAATGGCAAATACTTATCTGTCAGGGAGTGGGGAATCTCTTATGCGGTATTGGGACAATCATGCAAATAGGAATAAACAGCGCTTCGGCCATCTGTTTTCTTGCTGTGCTTCAGTGCGGGATTAATCTCAAGCATTCAATATACGATGAGCATATATCAAATGTTGAAAAAATTCTTTTTACCATAGCATACTTGGTTTGTGGGTTTTTGGGCTTTAGAAGTTTGCTTGATCTGATGCCGATTGTTGGGGCAATCCTTTTTATGTGCTGCGTCTTTTGCAAAAAGGAGCAGCATATGCGTTTTTTTTCGCTGGCAAATGCGATTTCATTTCTTGTATACTATGCCGTAATAGGCTCGACAATGGTGTTTGCACAAGTTGTAGGTCTGGCGTCAATCCTAATCGCTTTATACAGATACAGAACAAAAAGAACGGAAGGTAGATAGAAAAATGATTATAGGCAAAAAAGAGGAATTGGATAGATACAGGGCGCTCAATCCGAACTTAGGCATTGCGATTGATTATCTCCTTGCGTTTCAGCCGGAGACGCCTGACGGAAGCTACGAACTTGCGGGTCAAAAGGTCTATGCGGTTGTGATGACCCAGAAAACAAAAATGCCGGAGAAAATGGTATATGAGGCACACCGTAAATACATAGATCTTCAGTATATTGTACACGGTGAGGAGGAGCTGGGCTATGCTGCAGTCAGTGACTGTGAAATCGACACCCCCTATGATGAAGCCCAGGATTATTTGCTGGTGAAGGGGGAAGGCAGCGAGATCAAGCTTTCTGATGGAGATTTTTATATTGCCTATCCCAGTGACGGACACAGACCTCTGTGCAGCAGCAATCCGGCTGAAATCCGCAAAATTGTTGTGAAAGCCATGCTTTAACTTAGGGGCTCCGCCGTGGGTGGCAGCCCAGGCAGGGGGCGTTGCAGCACAAAATATATGTTGAGGCTTTGCTCATACAACAGATTTATGGATTCGTATTGTGGAGGAAATCGGGCTATGGAATATCTGAGCTTTAAAAAGAATGGATTGTATTTAAATTTTGCGGTGGACGAACAGGGAAGGCTTTTGGTGTTAAACATTGGTGCGCGTGAAAAAAAGGATGTGAAGCCAAACGGTGCCTTCGTGCCGGCAGAGATCCAGATCAGCGGAACCAATCCGGATGCGCTTCATGGGTGTAAGCACGTGGGAAGCAGTGTCTCCGACAGCCTGAAGTATGTAAGGCACACGGAAACCGAAAACGAACTTATTTTTGAATTAGAAAATGAACTCGTATTTGTGAGACAGCACTATGCATTTTTCCTTGGAATATGCTGTGTCTCTGCGTATACAGAGATAGAAAACCGCGCTGTGGAGAGCATTGGAATTGAATACGTCAGCTCATTTTGTATGTATGGGTTTGAAATGAACGAGGTATGGCTTGCGCATAACGCCTGGTGCAGGGAAGTGGATTGGCGGAAATACACGCCGGCGGAATTGGGCTTTAGCCACATCAATGGCTTTTCGACGAAGCGGATCGCCGTATCCAATACAGGGACCTGTCCCAGTAAGGAATATCTGCCAATGGCAATGATCGCAAGCAAAGGAGGTACGGTTTTTTGGCAGATCGAGAGCAGCGGCGGGTGGAACTGGGAGATTAGTGATGTTGGCGATTGCAATTATCTGAAGCTGAGCGGGCCCTCTGAACAGGAAAACGGCTGGTGGAAGAGTCTGGCAAAGGGGGAGACCTTCACGTCCTTAAAAGCTGCGGTCTGCTTTGGGAAGGACTTTGATGATGCCGTCGGGGAGATGACAAAATACCGCCGAATCATAGCGTACAGAAGCGATAAGGACCGGTCCCTGCCTGTTATATTTAACGATTACAATCAATGCCTGGATGCGGACCCGACGACGGAAAAGGAGCTTCCGGTAATTGACGCGGCAAAAAAAGCGGGTGCCGAAATCTTTTGTATGGATGCAGGATGGTATGCGGACGGGACATGGTGGGAAACGGTAGGAGAATGGGTGGTGTGTAAAAAGCGTTTTCCAAATGGTTTGAAAGAGGTCTTTGACTATATCAGATCAAAGGATATGCTTCCGGGCATCTGGGTGGAGCCTGAGGTCATGGGAATAGGCTGTCCGACCTTAAAACAATTTGACGATGACTGTTTTTTTATGCGGCACGGAAAACGCGTGATTGACCATGGGAGATTCAATTTTGATTTCCGGGCAAAAAAGGTTCGGGACTTTTTAGATCAAATGGTTGACGGCCTGATTTCAGACTATGGCATCGGTTATTTTAAATTCGACTATAATATAGACGGTGGAATCGGTACGGATGTGAATGCGGACAGCTTCGGGGACGGTCTTTTCAAACATCACGAAGCATACTTCGCCTGGATAGACGGAATTTATCAGAGGCATCCTGATTTGATTATAGAGAATTGTGCCAGCGGCGGAATGAGAATGGATTACCGGACACTTAGGCACTTCTCGCTTCAATCCCTGACAGATAACAGCAGCTTTCAGCAGATTTCCTGTATTGCGACGATGTCCCAGACGGCGGTGATCCCTGAGCAGGCCGCGGTCTGGTGTATACCGAAATGTAACCAAAGCGATGCCGAACTTGCTTTCGTCATGGTGAATGCCATGTTCAGAAGAATACATCTGAGCGGAGAAACACACAGGCTCTTGCCGCGGCAGATGGAGATCATCTCAGAGGGCGTTGCACTTTACAAATCCATTCGGGATGAGATTCCTAAGCTTTTGCCTTTTTATCCGCTTGGTATCGTTCATTTTGAAAGCGAATGGGTATGCTGCGGTTATAAAGGCGTTGATAAAAGCTATATCTGTATGGGGCATTTTGGAAGCAGGAATACGGTCACTTTAGAGCTGGATCACCGTATCGCAAGGTGTCGGTGCCTATACCCGAAACGGAATACCGCTGAAATTGTTTGCACCAATAACAATCTGTCTGTAAGTATGGATGATAATGCGGCCGTCGTAATTGAAGTTGACGTTGGAGGATAGAAATGATTTGTTTTAAGGCTTATACAAATGCTGAAGTTGGAGTGGGAAGTGAAAAAAGGATTAAAAGAACACAAAGAAAGTGCCGCAATGAAGTCACGGCTGTATTTATTGACTATGACTGAAAATGGAATCGTGAATTATAAAGATGAAATGAAATATAAGAAAGGGTTGAAGATTATGTTACTGAAGGAATATGCGGATAAGGTGCGGGCCTGTTGGCTGGGCAAAAATATAGGAGGCAGTCTCGGCGCACCGACAGAATGCAAGCGCGGCGTCTGGGATTTGGACTACTATCTGGCAGACCTGTCCAAGGGCGCGCTTCCGAACGATGACCTGGATTTGCAATTGGTCTGGCTAAACGCAGTGGAGCGGTATGGCAAAGCTGTGAAGTCTGAAATCCTGGGGGAGTATTGGCTCTCCTATATCGTCGCCAACTGGTCGGAATACGGTGCGGGTAAGAATAACATGGCAATGGGATTGCTGCCGCCGATTTCCGGCTGGTATCACAACCACAACAAAGACAGCTGCGGCTGTTTTATCCGTAGTGAAATTTGGGCGTGCCTGATGCCGGGGCATCCGGAGCTGGCTGTCAAGTATGCGTTTGAGGATGCCATCTGCGACCATGCGGATGAGGGCGTCTATGCTGAGATTTTCTGCGCCGCAGTGGAGAGCGCCGCTTTTTGTGAAGCCGACAGAGATACGCTGATTGATATCGGCCTGTCTTATATACCGCCGGACTGCGCAATCTCAAGGGCAGTTCATATCGCAATGGATTGTCACAAAAAAGGACTGGATTGGAAAGCCGCGCGGAAGGTGGTCCTCACAGAGGTGCCCGGATCATTTGGCATGTATGCCGGCTATCAGGACAGGGAAGATGAGGGCTTGCCCGTGGGTCCGCTTGGCTTTGATGCACCGTCGAATATTGGCCTGACTATGCTTGGATGGCTGTACGGTGAGGGAGATTTTGGACGCAGTATCTGTATTGCGGCTGGTTGTGGGGAGGATGGTGATTGCACCGCCGCCACCCTGGGCTCAATCCTGGGGATCTTGTCTGGAACAGCGGGGCTGCCTGAAAAATGGACAGCACCTATTGGCGATGAGATCAAGACGATCTCCATTGATCTGACCAATGTAGAAATTAGCGTCCCCAAAACCATTTCTGAACTTACAGACAGGGTCGTTCGTCAAATGCCGGTATTCATGGGCAAATACTGTGATATTTTATCCGAGGGTGGCATTGTGCTGCGCATGTCAGATTCGTTGAGGGATGGGAAGGAGCAGGTCGGCGTCTTTGCGTACCAAACCTTTTCAGACCGGATAAAACGCCAGCCCTTGAGCGTGACAAAAGAAAATGTTCTCTATGAGGTAACAATGACTTATGGAGAAGGGATTTTGATCCGGGATGGGCAGGAAATGAAATTCACCCTGCAATTTAAAAATAAACTGCGCAAGCAACAGTGGTCGACGGCAAGGCTCTATGCGCCGGAGGATTGGCAGGTGTCCCCTGGCCGGGAATGGTGCATCTGCCTCGACCAGCGGCATGGTGGCTGTGCCCTGACCCAATGCGCATTTACCCTGACGCCGGGGGTGCTAGAGAAGGGAAGATATGATCTGGTGCTGGAGTTCTCCTCTAATGGACGCCTCAGCCGAATGTATTTTCCCATAACCCTGCTGGTGGATGCACAGGTTTCGTAACGTAGAAATATAACATAAGCTCAAGTATTGAAAAGAAAAACTCCCTCAGTCAGCTTTAGCCACCAAAGGTTGCGTGGACGAATCCCTGTTACATTCCGTTTATCAATAAACAGTAGCGTAAACGGAATGTAACAGGGGGATGGGGGAAAAGCAAGCTAAAGAATCCGAGGATCACCGTTTTGGAGAATCAAGCCTGTGAAAAAAAGTCTGTAAAAAGCAGCTTTGTATGATAAAATAAAAAAACA
>CBCTHE010000029.1:0-32870 GCA_965146665.1 uncultured Ructibacterium sp. | reverse complement strand
ACGGCCTGAACCTCACAGAGGAGCTCATGCGCCTGCTGGTTATCAACGACCGGGCAGGGGTTTATGGGGAATGAGCGAGGTGATACAGCGTGCTTGATATACAAAGCAAGGTGGACAAGATGCTGAATCTGGACAATCAATGGGAGCAAAAGACACAGACGGATCAGGCGCGGGTGCGGGGTACACTCGCGCGGCTTTCCGCACAGGACGGGTATTCCGCACAGGATTATGCCGACAGTTCAAGGACGCAGGAGGCGGAAGCCGTGGAAGCCGCTGCAGATGCCGGAAAGGCGGAGAAGTCAAATCCCCTGAATATCTACCTGAAGCAGGACGGCAGTCTGGTGAATCCCTACATAAATTATCAAAAGGTGCTGGACAACCCCAATGTTTCACGGACGGCAAAGGGGTATATCACAGAAGCCACGGGCCTGACGGAAACGCCGTCACGGAGCGCGGCACCTGACAGCGGAGCCGCCGCGGGGAACAGAATATCTTCCGGCGGAAACAAGCTGGGGTTTATTTCTGCTAAGTATGAGACGGGCGGCTGGAATCCCGGGCTTGTTTCCTCTGGCTCGGGCGACTATGGCGGAGTGTCCTATGGCATACCGCAGTTTTCAACAAATACAGGATCCGCAGCGTCCTTTGTTAAATGGCTGAAACAGACAGATCCAGAGATGGGAGGCTATTTCGGGGACGCCGCGCCTGGATCCAGTGCGTTTGGGAACGCATGGAAACAGGTATATGAAAAATACGGCGACAAATTTGGCGAATACCAGACGCAGTATGCCTATGACAACATGGTTCAGCCGCTGATCAAACTGGCAAAGGAGAAAACGGGCATAGACTACAGCCGTTCTCCGGCGCTCCGGGAGCTTGTGTATTCCACTGCAATTCAGTTTGGAGGAGGAAGTCTCGGCCTGTCTGCTTTGGGGAACGTCAGAGCGGGGATGTCAGATAAGGACATCATTAACGCTTCTTATGACAAGAAAATAAATAATTACAAAAGTTTTTTTCAAAGCTCCAGCAATGCGGTTCAGGAGAGTGTAAAAAACCGGTTTGTCAACGAAAGGGCAGACGTATTATCGCTGTTAAATCAAAAAACAGAGGCAAAACAGGGAACCGGCGCGGCAAAGGGGAGCGGAGCCTATACCCCCGGAAAACGGATCGCGGATACGGCTTCTTATCACAACGACGCGGCAAAGGGGCAGTGCGTGTGGTATGTGCGGGGCAGGGTGACGGAAAAGCTTGGGAAGGATACCAGGGCAATGGGTAACGCGAACCAGATGTATTACAACGCGCCCGCAAAGGCAAAGGTGACCGCCGCCGCGGCCAATCTCCGGCCGGATATGATCGTGTCCTACCGATATGGGACAAGCTCTGCCGGGGCAAAATACGGCCATGTGATCTATATTGAGGATGTTGTTGGGGACACGGTGTACTACACAGAAGGCGGAAGCGGATATTACAAAAACGGCACGGACGGGGTGGTCAAGACAGCGTCCCGGCAGGATATTATGAACGGTGTGAGCGCAGGCGGCGCACGGATCGGCAGTGAGGTAATCGGATTCATTGACGCGGGCGCCCTGTAGGGCAGAGAGGAGAAAAGAGCATGGCGTACAATTACAAAAAAGATATCAACAGTATTCTGGGGTTAAAAAAAGACTGGGAAAAGGCCAGTGCGGCGGGAAATGTCCAGGAGGCGGACAGAATTGCGGGAAACGCAAAGCAATATTATGAAAACCTCCGAAAGAACAGCTATGGACAGGTGGCCGACAATCTGAGTTCCAGCAATGCCAGCGCGGCGGAGAAATACGCGCAGGACTTTTTCGGAACCACCGGGCGGCAGGCAATCCGGCCGTATCTGTATGGAAAAGGAAAGCAGTATGGCTTTTCCAAAAGCGACATTGACAACAAGCTGTCCTATGATGAACGGACAGGCGAGGTGTCCTTTGACGGGATCAATCTTGGCAAACCCGCCTATGAAACGGACGGCACAAGCTATTGGGACGCGGGGTCGCTTGACAAGGCGTGGGAAAACGCGGCAAGCAAGAATGGATATACAAAATCAGATGATGTACTGTACCGGCAGGGAATCAATTCCACCCAGGACATGATAAAAAAGAACTGGGGCATGAATGCAGACAATGAAAAGAATCTTTATAAAAAATATGACCGGCTCGAAGATTATGCCTATGACACGAATCCCTATGAAACAGAGATAGGAAAATCCATTATGCAGGGATTTGAATGGAAGGGCGGAAAAGCGTCTGACAACGCGGCGGCCTCCGGGGCATCGTCCAACAGCGGAAATATTGACAGCTATGCGGCGGCCAACGCGGCGAGACAGCAACTGGTGTTTACGGCGGCAGGCAAGCAGGCTGTTTTGGAGGATCACAATGCCAGAATCAGCAATATCCGTGGAATTCTCTCGGATCTGGGCGTGCAGAATCAGGCGGCGGCCCAGACACGGCAGGGTGACGTATCACAGTTTCTACAGGCAAATCAGCAGGTGTTTGACAATGACCAGACCCGCATGAACAACGCACAGGCGCGGAAAAACAGCGAGACAGAGCGGCTGGCTCTGCAATCCGATGTGACCGGGTATATTCCGAAGGATATGTCCTATGATGACAATATCTATTTCAAAGACGGGGCCTTGATAAACAATGGCGAAGGCATTGATTTTAAGGCAATCATCGACAACCAGAGGGCAATCATAGACAATCCGGAATCCTCTGAAACGGCAAAGAGAAATGCTCAGAAGACCCTGCGTGACGCCATGCAGGCCCGTGCTTATAAAATAATCAACAATCCGGCTTATGCCGAGTGGGCTTCCACGCTTGAATCTCCGGCAAACGAGGAAACGGCCACTATGCGTACTGCGGAGGCTGATCGGAATTTGGAAGGGAAAAAGGTTGATTCTGCCGAGAAAATTTCAATGGGCGAACTGGAAAATCAGAGATACCAAACGGACAAAGAGGCCGAGGCGAGCAATTACGCAGCAGATAAGCAGGCGGAATCAAATCAGTACACAGCGGACACCCAGAAGTATGTGGCTGATAAAAACCTTGAAGCAGCATACGATACCAATCAAACCGAAAAGGAAATTGCGCAATTTAATGCAACTGGGCAAAAGCCAAAACTAACAGCATCCCAGGCAAAAAAAGCATATGATGACGGAACCCGAACCCAGGATGTCGTGGATGCCTATAATTATTACTATGGGACTGATTATGAAAGCGACAGCGGCATTGACGCGGAGCTCATCCAATCAGTGGCAAATCAGGTCAACGGCAGGCTTGGGCTTGGCTTTGGCGGATTGATTGCAAATGGGGACGGCAGTTATCGAGTTGCTGACCAGAAAAATGTTTCAAAGATTATCAGCGCTGTTTCTGAGATGAATAATTTGAGCGATGACCAGAAGATTGCGATATTTAATCAATTTGGAATCAGCGGCAATGACATTGAAAATGCAAAAAACAGCCCATATAAATGAGACGAGAGGCGGTGACCAGAAATGAACAGGGAAGCACTGGATAGGATATTAAAAAAGACCGGGCATGTCCCGCAGACAGAGCAATCCTACACATTGAAGGGTTCTGACGGTACTGATTACGGAAAAATCAGTTACCGAACAAAACGAGCACTGGATGAGGCCGGAGGGGACAGAGAGAAAGCAATTTTTAAGCTTATGAGCCTTAAACCCGCAGATGATGAAGAAAAGTCGGTCATTGACAGCTTTGTAAGGGGGGAGGCCGGAAAGCTCGCCCAGGGCGGATACTTTACCTATGAAGAGGACAAGCCCGCAAAGCAGACAGCGGCGGACAAGATCACCCAGACCGCGGGATATACGTTTGACAAACTGGGGACAGGAATTCTCAGCAGTGCGGAAAACACGGCGAATTTTGGACTTTCGATGCTGTCAAAGGTGATGGAGGGCGTAACGGGAGGACTGGGCGCGTTTAAAAATCCGGTCTCTGAGACCTTCCGAAAGGGCGCGGACTTTTACGCGGGCGGGGGCTTTCACATTGTGGATAAGCTGTCGGACGGAGCCGGTGCTGACACCTGGGCTTATCCCGCGGTGGGCGATACATACCGCAAATGGGGCGGAAGCCTTGCGGAGGGAACAGGGAACCTTTTAGGAACGCTCGTCATGGGGGACGCGCTTGGAAAAACGATTGGCGCGGCGGCTGGCACGGGAACGGCGGCAAAGGGGATCAAGGCCGCAAAGGGGGCGCTGGGCGCGGAGCTTGACTTTACATACGGCCTTGGAAACCCGCTTGCTTCACGGCTTACAAAATCGCTGTATACAGTCAAAAACGGGGCCAAAAGCTTTCTTTCACCCCAGTTCATTCCCTTTGCCATGAGCGCGGCAGGAAGCGCGGCAAAGGAGGCCATGCAAAGCGGGAAGAATTCCAGTCAGGCACTTTTGTACGGAACGGCCAGCGGACTTGTGGAGACTGCGACGGAAAAGCTGTTCGGGGGTTTTGCCGGCACGGACATTGGGGATTCTGTGATAGAATTCGCGGTGAAGAGCCCGGTGGTGAGAAAGGCCCTGAATATTACAGCGGAGGGGGCCGAGGAGGCCATATCCACTGCCATTGATCCGTATCTTCGCATGACAGCGCTGGGGGAGAAAGATGCCGCGCTTCCGGACCTTGGGGAGTATGGTTTCAGCGCGGCCCAGGGAATTCTGCTGGCCGGCGTCATGGGGGCGGCGACCGCGCCCTTTAAGCGCGGACAGGTCCGGGAGGCCGCGCGGTCTCTGAACGATTCCGCGGACGCGCTGAAGGCGGTTATGCCTGACAGTGATATTCCGGAGCCGCTGAATGTGAAGAAGGCCACAGAGGCACAGGTGGAGAAAAGGCAGACGGAAATACACGCGCTGGCCCGGGAGTATGAAACGCGGCTTGCCAGCTATGAGCAGCAGACGGAACGTTTTCTCTCGGCTGGAGAGGAGGCACTGGCGAACTATAAAAAAAATGCCATAACGCTGGAGCAGGTGGAGCAGGAGAGCGATGCCCAGAAGAAAAAAAGCCTTGCCGCGGCGCGGATGGCACAGCAGGACTATATCCGCGATACGGAAATGGAGCTGTCCCAGCTGAGGGAGGTTCTGACCAACAGGCCCAGCGCCGAAAGCCTGCGCAGTATTATGGGACAGCCGCAGAACACGGACTTTTCACCCACCCATACAGACCGGATAACCGGAGAGCCGGTCATGGTCCGGCAAATGGAAAACGGGACAGTGCGCGTCACTTCCGCAGACGGGACGGTACGTGTGAAGGAAGCCCGGCTGTCGGCGGCCAGATATGAGACCATCCCGGAAAGCGGGACTTCCGGTCAGGAGGCCTTGACCACCGCAGAGCGGGAACAGCTCAAACAGTCCCTTTCCAGCAAGCGCGCCAAGGGCGTGACGCTGGAGCAGGCGGAGGCGGACATTCAGGCGGTGACCGCCAAGGCAAAACAGCAGATTGAAAGGCTTGTCAATCCGGACGGGGCTGTGACGGCTGACGGCGCAAAGCTCCGCAGGGCAAATACAGAATTTTTGTCCAGGCCGGACGCCCTGATTGACGAAATCTTTATCAGGCTGTACGCGGAGACGTTCGCGGACGCGCTGGATCAGTCCGGGAACAGGATATTCAAGGCGGCCAAGCAGCAGAACGGGGACATTGCGGCGGACATTGCGGGTTATGCCATGACCGGAACCCTCCGCGGGACTTATGACCAGCAGACCGGTTCCGCAGTGAAAATCTATGGCAAGGATTTCAGAAAGGCGCTTCAGAGCGCGGGACAGGCGGCATATTCCGCAAAGATCAGGCTGTATCAGGAGACCCCGGTTATGTCCGGGCAGATTTCGGCCCTTCAGGAGGGAAAACTCCGCAGGGTCGTACAGCGTTCGGCCGCACAGCGGGACGGAGCGTTATACTATCAGCGGTATCTCGATGGGGACACGGAGGAAATACATGGAATTACGGCGGTGGAAGGGAAAGGCGGCGCAGTTGTGGCCTTTGGCGAAAATGCGTCCCGGCTGGCTGACCTGACCGGAACAGAACCGGTCACAATGGTGTTCGGCGATGAGGCTGTGTCTATGGTTCGGGTGGACAAAGCGGATATAGTCAGTGCTGAAGATTTACTTCCTTGGGAGCATGGAGACACTGAGTCAACCGAAAAATCAAAGACTGAAGGGGTTGAAAAAGCGGGCAGAAATGATATAATAAAATCCAGCGTAAAAGAAACGGACTATGGCTATGCCCTGTCTGAGATTCCGTCCCAGACGGAAATGGAGCGGATCAGCAATGAGGCGGCCAATAATGGGGCGGTAGTGGAGCTTTCCGGCGCTGACGGCATGGCTGGGGCCATACTGGTTTATGAAGACAGCGCGACGCCGGAGACGGTGCGGCAGGACATTCTGGCCTATTATCAGGATGGTGTTATGCCAAAGAACGCCATACCCGATGATGCGGCCTTTGATGACGTAAAGTTCTCTGTTGAACACACAACGGACAACACACCGGCGGTCATTATAGATAAAAAGATTCTTGACGGGGTTCCAAAGTCAAAATGGGTCAGCGAAACCAAGAAAGCTCTTGCGGAATTTTCTGACGGGATTCCTGTTGACGGGCGTCTTGTGAAAGTAAATAAAATTACCAGAAATGAGTATGTTGCTTCTAAATATTCAAAAAACCTGCGGCAATATGACGGCGTGAAGTATGCAGACAAGCTCAATGCCGCAGGAAACGCCGATGAGATCGTTCTGGCATCAACAAATTATATTAATGAAGATTTAAAACATACCCGAAAGGATAATTTTGTTCAGTTCGCGAGGGGAGATATACTTTTGCAAATTGGCGGACGACAATATGATGCAAAGGTGATTATAGGGTTCACATCGGGCAATGAAATGGTGCTGTATGATTTGGTTGATATGAAAAGCACTGATTTTAAATTAAAAAAATCAGCCAAGTCAGACGGGCAATCCGCAAAGCAGAAGCCTATCAGAACAGACTTGACTGATATTGACACTACTATATCACAAAATACAGAAGAAGTCAAGAACAGTATACGCGGAAACGGCAGAAATGATACGCGGTTTTCCATTTCTCAGGATAAGGTAGACGCAAGCCGTATAGAAACCGAGCGGCCTTTATCTTTGTATAAAATAACAAAAGAAGAGGCGATGCGTCTTGCAAAAGGCGTTGCGAGCGTTATAACAGATGATTACAATGCAACTAATCGTACAGTATATGGAATCAGAGGTGATGATAAGACCTTTAAACCGGGAGATGACGTTGGACGTTCAATGCAAACCTTTGATGAGCAAGAGCCATATGAACTAGACGGTTCTTGTGCTGTTGGATTTAAGTATTTATGGTATGATGGAAGCGAAGAGGACATAGCCTCAGTAGCAGAAGCAATCTATCTATGCAGGATTTATGCGTATGATTATTATTATGTTGTTGCCGGAACGTCATCCGAATACGGAAATGACAAAGGAGAGGTGATTATTAGAGACGGAGAGAACGAAGGGGCGACAGTGGTTTCGCTAATTGACGAATCTTTTTTGCCAGAAGGGATAACATCGCACGATGAAAAGTTTAACGTTGACAGGAGGGATGAACATGAAACACAGGGAAAGTCAGGAGGAGACAATCTTTTATCTGGAGACATGGGACGGCGCGCTGGTACGGGTGCCGGAGAGCAAGCTGGACGCATTTCAGAGACAGCAGAAGCATCAGAAACAGCTGGCCCGGCAGGGCAGGACGCCAGAAGCGCCCGCAGACTTTACGGCGAAGCTGTCAGAGCTGATGGAGGGACGGAAATCAGACGGCAGGGAAGACTGAGATGCGAATTTGTCAAGCCGGAATTCTATACGGAGGAAATGCGGGGCATTGAGACAGGAAACAGGGAACGCGGACTGACAACGTACTTTTTCGTTGGGGACGGACGAATGGCGTTCCGGCCTGACATAGCCTTCCGCGGAGCAGTCACGGGGAATGAAATCTATATCCGGGCGGATCACGGGAAGTATTCCCCCATCCAGATCAACCGCCATGAGCTTGTACACCGGAATTACAACACCGAGGCGTCGGCGCGGGCACGGGAGCAGATCGGCGGCAGGCTGTCGGCGGAGGAGAAACAGGAAATCATAAACACGCTTTATGCCCGGTATAACGCGCTGACCGGCGGAGACGCGGAGGCGGTCTTTGAGGAATTCGTCTGTGATGTGCTGGCCGGGATGAATGAATACGCGCCCCAGTTCGCGGAGACATCCAAGGCGTATTGGAACACGGAGAATTCCGAGGCGCAGGGATATGACGCGGGAACCTATGCCCAGAGCATTGACGCAGGGGGGACGTCCGCCGCGGAGACGGAACGGCAGTTTTCCGGTCAGATTGACCGCTGGAAAAAAGGAGAAATGGGTCCAAGCGAAACCTTCGGCCTTGGAGAAACCCCGGAGGTTTTACAGAGAATCGGCGCGGAAAATTTGCCCATTGTGATGACACAGGCTGTCATGGAGAAAATCACGGGCGGAAAGCATGACATAGGGCTGGACGAGCTGAAAAAACTCCCGCGGAATCTGGCGGATCCTCTCATGGTATTTGAATCTTCCACTGTAAAGGGAGCCTATGTGATCCTGACAGAGATGACGGACAAAAGCGGAGATGCTGTGGTGGCCGCTCTGCATATAAAGAGAACAGAAAACCATCATACGGTGAACCGGGTAGCAAGCGTGTATGGAAAAGAAGGAATCGAACGTTTTATACACACAGAGACGAAAAAGGGACATCTAAGATACATAGATAAAAACAAAAGTCAGCAATGGTCGCAGAGCAGAGGGCTCCAATTGCCCAAGCTGGCAGACACCATTACTGACAAGAACAATATACTACAAAAAGAGGATATTGTCAATAGCAGTATACGCGAAACGGGCGGAAATGATACGCGGTATTCACTAGAAAGTACGGCGGAGGCAGACATGGGCGCGGACACGGCCTATCTCTCGGAACCGGCGGAGCGAATCCGGAACGATGTCGAGGCGGTGCGGCTCCGGGCGGAGGCGCGGAAGGGCAAGACCTATACCCAGGATGAAATCCGGCAGGTGTGCGTCAGCATTCTTGACAACATTGACGCCGGAACGGGGCGGGGACTGTCCATGACCCGGAAGGACAAGGCGGCCATGATGATTCTTGCGAACCGTGCGCTTCATGCCGGAGGAGACGCGGCGGCGGAACCGCATATCCGCAGGCTGGCGGCGTTTACGGCGCAGAAGGCGCTTGTGCAGGACGCGTCGGAATACTTTGACTACAAGCGGACGCTGTCCCATCTGCGGGACACTGTGCGGCACTCCATCAGCCTTACGGAGGCGGACAAGCAGACGCTTGACGGCATGCTGGGGGAGGCCGCCGCGGGATATAAGGCGTTCTACGGCGGCGGAACCCGCGGGGTTGACGCGGTGTATGATGAGCTGAGCGAGGCAAGACCCGACCTGTACCCTGCAAATCTCACAACCGAATCGGCCAAGCTGCAGAAAATCACGGAAGTACACCAATGGCTTCGGGAAGGCGCGGAGGCCAAAAATGAGAGGCTTCTGGATATTTTGAAGGAGGACGACCGGGCGGCATTCGCGGAGCTTGTGCGGGAGCAGATCAGCGGGGCCATGCGGGAGGGCGGCCGGCCGAGCCGTCTGTCCGCGGAACTTCAGGCGGCAGAGGCGCGCAGACAGCAGGATCTCGCGCGGATGCGGGAGCGGTATGAAAAGAAGATCAGCAATATGCGGGAGAAGGTCAGGAGCCGTGAAAAGGCAAGGCTTGCGGCCAGGAGCATTGAACCGCTGGAATACATCCGGCCGGAGAGCCTGACCGCCGCGGCGGAAGAGTACGGACGGATGAAACAGGGTGAGACACCCGCCCGGGATATTGCGGTGCCGAAGAAAATATCAAAGAAGCAGTATGTCAGCCGATTCGCCCGGACGATGTTAGAGGCGGGCGTTACCCCGGCAGAGGCGGTCAGCGAATTTGAGAAGCGAATTTTAGACGGAACAATGACCTATGAGCGGGTCACGGACAAGAGCGCAAAGGCATGGGTTGACCGGTATCTGCGCGGCAGGAGCTTTTCTGAGGCGTTGAAATACTGGAATAACCTAATTGACGCTGGGGCGC
Source organism: uncultured Ructibacterium sp. (assembly GCA_965146665.1). Lineage (GTDB taxonomy): Bacteria > Bacillota > Clostridia > Monoglobales > Monoglobaceae > Ructibacterium. The sequence goes on along the minus strand of CBCTHE010000029.1, from coordinate 22,710 downwards.
GGGTGGACAAGAATCACATGGCGCTTGGGATGGCACTGTACAACCAGTGTGTGAACGCGAAGGACGCCCAAAACGCGATGAAGATTGCCGCAGATCTGGCCCGTACCGCAACGCAGGCCGGGCAGACGGTTCAGGCAGTGCGGATTTTAAAGCAGATGTCGCCTGACGCGCAACTCTATGATCTGGAACAGTCGGTGGATAAAATCAATGCAGACCTAAAAAAACGGCTGGGGAAGAAATATCGGGAGATTGAGATCGACGAGAAGCTGGCGCAGGAATATCTGACCGCTGAGAGCGAGGAGCAGCGGGACGAGGTCATGGAGCGGATCACGGCGCAGGTGGCCGCTCAGATTCCGGCGACGGTCAGAGACAAGCTCGATGCATGGAGATACTTATCCATGCTGGCGAATCCCAGAACCCATATTCGGAACATTGTCGGCAATGCGGTCTTTGTGCCGGCGGTCGAGCTGAAAAACGCAATCGGCGCGGCGATGGAAAAAGCGATTCCGAAGGGGCAGAGGACCAAGGCGGTGACCCGTGCGGCCGGGACGGTCGAGTTTGCAAGCAAGGATTTTAAAAACATTGAAAAGGCGGCGGCAGGGAACAGCAGCCGCTTCAACGAGATGGCGGAGGGGATCGAGAACCAGCGGACGATTTTTAAGACAAAACCCTTAGAGAAGCTGAGAAAGCTGAACTTTGACCTGCTGGAACTGGAAGATGTGATCTTCTTGAAACGCGCCTATGTGAGCAGCTTATCGGGCGCGATGACGGCGCGGGGGTATACGCCTGAGTTTTTGAGCTCCGGGACGCTGGAAGCGAATCAGACCTTGGAGAAGCTGCGGGACTATGCCATATTAGAGGCGCAGCGGGCGACCTACCGCGACGCGAACGCGCTGGCGAAGTTCATCACACAGACCCAGCGAAAGGCGAGAAACAGCAAGAATGTGGCGGTCAAGACGGGCGGACTGCTGTTCGAGGGGTTGCTGCCGTTTAAGACAACGCCTTTGAACATCCTGCGCCGGGGTCTGGAATATTCGCCGGTCGGTCTGGTGAAGGGCGGCGCTGAAATACTACAGGGAATACGAAGCGGAGACTGGACGCCCGCACAGGCGATTGACGACTTAGCCAAAGGGTTTTCGGGGAGTATTCTGGTGGCGCTCGGCGCACTGCTCTGTTATCTCGGCTTAGTCCAGGGCGCGGGCGACGACAATGACAAGGTATCCAGATGGGAAGAGGCGCAGGGATATCAGGACTATGCGCTGAAACTCGGGGACAGCACGTATACGATCGACTGGATGGCCCCGTCATCCCTGCCGCTGTTCGTCGGGGCGGAGCTGATGAAGATGCTGGATTCCGGTAATGGGATTGAACTGTCATCCGTTCTGGACGCGCTGACCAAGATATCCGACCCAATGATGGAGCTATCGGTCTTGCAGGGGGTATCCTCCGCGATCAAGACAGCCGGATACAGCGAACAAAACGCGCTCTCGGCGGTGGTGACCGATATGGTGGTATCCTACTTCGGACAGTATGTGCCGACTTTTTTAGGACAGGTCGCGCGGACGGTGGACAAGACCCGACGAAGCGCCTATATTGAGCCGGACAGCAACCTGCCGCGGACAATCGACAACTTTGTACAGCGGATGGAAGCCAAGTTGCCATTTGTGTCGTACCGGCTACAGCCCCGGCTGGACGCGTGGGGGAGAGAACAGACGAACGGAGATACGGCGGCGGGAAGGGTGCTCGCAAACTTCGTATCGCCGGGGTATTATAAGGAGATCAACTCCACCCGCGTAGATCAGGAACTAAAGCGGCTGTATGATCTGACCGGTGACACGGATGTTCTGCCCCGAAGCCCGCAGAAGAAATTAACGGTGGACGGGAAGGAGTACCATTTGACCGGGTCGCAGTACACGGATTACGCGGTCACACGCGGGCAGTACGCGCTCCGGGAGGTGGAGGCGCTTATCTCAGGAAAACGGGAGATCAAGGCACGGAAAACCGACACGCGCGGGACCCTGTACCGCAGCGCCACGGACGAGGAGCGGGTCAAAGCCATTCGCAAAATCTACGATGAGGCTCAGGAATATGCCAAAGGCGAGATCAACCGGAAATATGGCCTGTGGGAGGACAAGAAAAAGCGGCCTGCTGGTTATCAATGACCGGGCCGGGATTTATGACTGAGGAAATAGCAAAGGGGCAGGCTTGCGCTTACCCCTTTTTCTCATTCATCATCATCTATCACCTGCGCGAAATATCTTGCCGCGGCCTGCTGATACGCCATACTTTTCCGCAGATACAGAACTGCTTTTCTGTGATTTTCGGGCATTTTTGCTTTTGGTGTCGGAATCATGAGTTTGCAAACCTCCATGCCAAAATATGCCGAGATCTTGTACAGCGTATCTGTTTGTGAGTTTGACTGCCCGCTTTCGACAGCGATTATACTGTTGGGGCAAAGGCCGCAGTTTCCTGCCAGTGTTGCAATGGATAGATGATGCTCATTCCGCAGTCGCCGCACATTCTCCGCTATTGTGTTCTGGGTTTGTTGTAGTGTCATCATATGATAACCTCCTTCTAAATAATGAGACTATCATACAACAAAATATACGTTTATGTGACGTAATCAGCACATGTTTTGCGAGAAATTTGGGGATGGACGTATGCGTACTTGATATGAGGTCATAATGTACTTGAAATAGAATCTAGGATTTATGTGGTAAGGCCGGGGTATCGGATGGAGACAATGGCGTAAAAATGGCAAGACCGTGATAAACTTAATATCGTTTTATCTGAATATATATCAAAATAAATGTTTGTCTATATGCGCAGGAACAAATTTCCTGTTTATTTTTATCACCTAATGATATATAATAGCTGTGGTGATTAAATGGACAGAACGATTTTGCATATAGACTTCGATAATTTTTATGCCTCGGTTGAATGTCTGTACAACCCAGATTTGCGGGGAAAGCCGCTGGCGGTGGCGGGGGATGTGGAAAACAGACACGGAATCATTCTGTCAAAAAACTATATGGCCAAGAAGTGCGGTGTACAGACCGGGGACGCTTTGTGGATGGCAAAGCAGAAATGCAGAGACATTATATTTACGCCGCCGCACTATGACAAATATATCAGATACAGCAGGATTGCGCGGGAAATCTATTATGAATACACAGATCAGGTGGAGTCCTTTGGACTGGACGAGAATTGGCTGGATGTGACGGGAAGCCGTGCGGGGTCAGGCAGGGAGATTGCGGATAAGCTCCGGGAACGGATCAAGGAACAGCTGGGCATAACGGCCTCCGTCGGTGTATCCTTCAATAAAGTGTTTGCCAAACTGGGTTCTGACATGAATAAGCCAGATGGTACAACGGTAATTCCAAGAGACCGATTCCGTGAAATTGTTTGGCCTTTACCTGTAAAAGACTTGCTGTACGTCGGCGGAGCGACCAAGAAAAAATTAAAACAATACCGGATCAGTACCATAGGAGATTTGGCACAGTATGATGCTGAACTGCTGAGATTTCACCTGGGAAAAAACGGTGTCATGCTCTGGCGGTTTGCCAATGGACTGGACACATCGCCGGTTAGCAACATTGGAGCAAAATCCCTGATTAAAAGCATAGGAAACAGCACAACAACACCGCGAGACCTAATAACGGATCAAGATGTTAAGATCACTCTTTACGCGCTGTGTGAAAGTGTGGCAGCGCGTCTTCGGGAACACGGGTTTCTATGTTCAACGGTGCAGATTGGTATCCGTGACAATGAATTGTATACATTTCAGCGGCAAGGAAAATTGGATAAACCAGCAAATACCGTTAAGGCAATTTTTGAAAAGGCATTCGCGCTGTATAAAACGAATTATTTTACTATGAAACCGATTCGTAGCATCAGCATCCGTGCTTGTAATCTCAAACTAGAATCAGAGATGCAGTTATCATTCCTTCCAGACAAGGTAAAAGAACAGAAAACGGATAATTTGGAAAGAGCGGTTGAAGATATTCGCAGTCGTTTTGGCCACTTTTCGGTACAGCGCGGCATCATGCTAACCGACAAAGAATTAAGCAGGGTCAATCCGCGGGAGGATCATGTGATCCACCCAGAAATATTTAACCGGGGCTGATTTATGGAAAATCTGTAAGATTGTCTATACTTTTTCAATATATACTTACAATAAACCTTCATCTCTCGTTTATACTAAATAAAAAGAGGGGTGATTTTTTATGGCTACAGCAACACACCGAGGCGCGTTGTCCTTTGGACTGGTGCATATCCCGATCGCGTTATATAGGGCAACTCAGGAGGACAGAATTACTTTTAATCAACTGCATAAGGACTGCGGGGCCAGAATCCGTCAAAAGAAGTTTTGTCCGGTACATGACAAAGAGTTGTCCGGTGATGAGATCATAAAGGGCTGAGAGACGATAAAGAGCCGGGGGACTGTGTGGGGGTATAAAAAAGAGACCACGCTCGTGGCCTCTAAAAAAAGCATTACTTTTCTGGTATGGATATTATCTGAACAAGTAACGTTCCGTAAAAAAATATTTGTTCGGATATTATTACGGTTGGTTCACCAGTATGCCTAAAACCCACGTTCTTACGTGGGTTTTATTCTTTGTGGCGTAGAATTGGCGCAGCTTTTAAGTGTTTCCTTTACAAGGTTTAATATTTTATCCTTTTCGTATCTTCGGGTTATGAGTTGAAAAAAGAGGTTAGCACCCTGTATATCCAAAGGATTTATATTTGATTCCGGTCATAAAATTGTCACGGACAAAATGAACTGTTCTTTCGATTTTTCCCTTTGTTTGCCCCCGGTTACGGTCTGCACAGAACCGGCTTAAATCCATAGAAGCCTGCAAAATCCTCAAACTGCCGGTTCAAGGCAGAATCCTCTTGCTTGAGCAAGCGTTTTATGACAACTTGTTTCATGTTGTCGTACAGGACTTCCTCCGGATATCCGCCAAAGTACCGGAATGCATTCTGATGCCAGCGTATGAGGGTATTTGTGCTCATGTCTGTTATAAATTCTATGTACCGCGTACCGCATTCGTGAATAACCCAGAATCATCAGGAAGCAGTAAAGCTTTTTCCGCTTTCCATCCTCATAAACCAATCGGTCTTCAAAAAATGCCCAATCTACCTGGCCTTGTAACCCAGGCATGGGTTTCAAACCGTACCGTTGCTTTCTCATCCAAGTGTTCTTTTTGCTCGTGTACATAGCATCGATCCACGTACAGCAAAAAAATATGCGGAATCCGAAACAAGACCGGTATACAAATTAAGCAATCCCAAACCGTCAAAGCTAGACCCGTATAAGGAACAAATCAGATTATGGCTGGAGGAAGCACCATATTCGGCAGAGCGAATCTTCGAAAAAATCAAAGAACAAGGTTTTTCAGGCGGACACAGTATCGTCAGAGCCTATATTTTCGGGCTGTTTCCGTGCAGCTAAGCCCTTTCTGTCGGTCATTTCGTATTTCCATCCATACTTCTCCTCTTATTTTTACACGCCCTATCTTGTTCGGATAGTTTGAGTGTAACATATTCTCTTTATCTTCGCCATAAACCTACATTTTTCCCCGGCTTTTTCTTTCATTTTATCACTGGCGTTGACAGGCAAAAACTACTATCAGCTCGTTGCCGATAATGCAGGACAACCACCAAAGGGTTTAATGGATCACTATAATGTATCATTAGAAACTGAAAAACGGGACTTAATATACAGAGTGGAATCAGACTTCTACCCTTCAAAGAAACAAAAAGCAAAAACATTAGAAAGGCAGGATGCAGAAATGATTGTGAAAAAATTACAAAAAGATCCATGTTTGTTGGCTTAATTGACGCAGCTATTGCATTTCTCAACACCAAAAGTAATTTAGTGTACTGAAATAACGATTAGCAGAATAATTAGCAGAAGCAGAAATTCACTAAATAAACAAGGTTAATTAGCTAAGTAGGAAGTGAATAAAAAATGACTAAAAAAAATGACTTCCCAGGGGCCATTGGAGACCTGGAAAGCCGAGTGGTTACGCTGACTGAGCACTTCACACTCCATACCAGCGAACCGCAAAAAACTACTGGTGAGGATGAATGGACTTGAACCATCGACCCCTTGCATGTCAAGCAAGTACTCTAACCAACTGAGCTACACCCTCAAATCAGAACGAAAGTTATTATAGCATAATATTTCTGGTTTGGCAAGAGGTATTTTAAAATTTTTTTCAGTTTAGAAGAAAAATACTGAAATTGGGAGAAAAATAGTCCTTTTTTATACCTTTGTTCATTTTGACAAGTGATTGTGGGTATGCTATAATATAGAAAACATAGTAAAGAAGGTGTGTGTCTTGTCAGGAGCAGACCATTTACCGAAACTGAAAAACAGCGAACCAGAGGGGCCGTTGTTCGACATTGCACATATTATGGAACATATGGTTTATCTTGCGATGACCGAAGTGACCCCTACGCTGCAGTATTTTCTTCACAATATGGAGCTGAAGGCTGAAATTTTTGACAGCACATACCGTGCGGAGTTGGTTTGCAGAGGGCTGACAGGACGAATCAGCGCAATGGCAGAGATCTATGGCCAAGAGGATGCGGCGACAAGGCTTCGCACAGCGACCTATAGCATCAAACAGTTCTTTGCTGCGCTGACAGATCAGATGAACGATACCCTCGGACACAAAACCAGAGGTGATATCACCTTTGTTTTAACTCAGGCGTCTGAGGAATTTGTGTGTTTTGATGCACGCAGGATATGTATGATTGTGTATCATCTGGTTTCTAATGCGTTGCAGCATGGCCGGACTGAAAATAAAAATATTGAAATACGGTGCCATACCGCCGCACAGAGATTTGAAATGTCGGTGCGTGATTACGGAGGCGGTGTTCCAAAGGAGCTCCAGCCGGGTATGTTTATGCGTTTTACAGAGGAGTTCAGTTTAAAAAACCAGCAGCTCGGCCTGTTCCCTCCGCAGGTGAAAGGTTTGGGGCTGCCGCTGTGCCGAAAGCTGGCGGAGGATATGGGCGGCGAGTTGAACTTTAGAAACTATGGTGCCGGCGCACAGTTCACGGTGTGTATTCCTCAGGGAACTGGTACACTCCATGAAACAGCGGTATACCAACCGGATTTGGTGCTGTTAAAGCGCTGTATGGCTGATTTGCTGCTGGAACTTTCAATAAAATCAGAACATTAGACCGAAAGAGGGATGTAATATGACAATTACTTATGAATACCATCATTCACTCTATGTGAATCTGACAAACCGCTGTTCCAATGCCTGTACGTTTTGCGTGCGGAACAAGCATGACAACGTAAATGGGCAGGACGATCTCTGGCTGGATCATGAGCCCTCTCTGGCAGAGATCAAAGCCGATTTTGAACGGCGCGACCTCAAGCAATACGATTCTGTTGTGTTTTGCGGCTATGGAGAGCCTGCCATGCGGTTTGACGACTTGATTACCATTGCAAAATGGATCAAAGAAAAATATCCGTCTATGCCAATTCGAATCAATACAAACGGCCAGGCGAATCTGATTTGCGGACGAGATGTGACACCGGAAATGGAAGGGTGTATTGACTGCGTCTCAATCAGCCTGAACGCGGAGAATGCCGACAAATATCAAAAGCTTTGTGTCAGTGAGTTTGGCGGCGAAACAGCCTTTCAGGCTCTGCAGGAGTTTGCCGGACTGGCCAAGCGGTATGTGCCGGAAGTTGTTTTTTCTGTGGTTGATATTATGCGCGAAGAAGAAATTGAGGCGTGCAGGCTAATCGCTGAAGCTTGCGGCGTGAAATTTCGAGTCAGAGAATTTATTCAATGAGAAAAGTGATAGCTGTTAAAAACAATAGGAGGATTTATGCTGGAATTACAAGAGATAACCCTTGAAAAAAAAGATCTGCTGAACAAATATCTGCGAAGAAAATGCAGCCAGAATTCTGAGTTTACCTTTACAAATCTGTTTATGTGGCGGAAGAGCTATGACATGCGCTATGTGATTGTCAATGACATGCTCTGCATCATGCCGCAGCACCGGGGCGGCCCCAGGAGCGCGACATTTCCGATCGGCTATCTGCGGGAAGATGGAACCGAAGGGGATATTGTTCCCGTCATTCAAACTCTGCTGGATTACTTCACGGAAACCGGAACCGAACCACTGATCCGGCTTTATGATGATTCAGCCGTTCAAAACCTGATTGCGGCATTTCCTGGGAAATTTCTAATTACAGAGGACGTGAACTATTTTGACTATGTCTACCGGGTAGAAGAACTGACCAATCTTTCCGGCAAGCGGTTTCATGGCAAGAAAAATCATGTCAATAAATTTAAAAAACTTTACGAATGGGAATACCAGCGGCTTGGACTGGAAAACAGGGAAGAGTGTATCGCCCTGTTTGACCAATGGTATGACAATAAGATGGATGAAATACCGGGAATAGGAGAAGAACGCGAGGCGGTTCTTGAACTTTTCCATAACTGGGAAGGGCTTGACGTAACCGGCGGCTGTATTCGGGTGGATGGAAATATGGTTGCTTTTTCCGTGGGTGAACCGCTGTGCGGAAAGATGGCGGTGATTCATCTGGAGCATGCGGACACCAGCTATGAGGGAGCTTTTGCAATCATGAATCAGCAGTTTCTGGAGCATGAATGGCAAGATTTTGAGTTTGTAAACCGAGAGGAAGATATGGGGATACCCGGTATGAGAAAGGCCAAGGAATCCTATCGGCCAGTGCGGATGGTAAAAAAATATGTTGCCACGCTGATGTCAGAGGTAGATATATGAGCGTATTTTCTTTCAAATATATATGATTCTAAAGCTATGAAACGAGTGACAGTCATTTAAAAAGGACGGAACGGGCCCGCATCTATATGCGGGCTTTGTGATATAATTGAGGAAAAGCGGCAGACCAATAAATTTTTCTTGATTCACACCGGATTTTATGGTACAATTAACCGATATGGAGGGATTGGCATGTTCTATTATATTTCAGGCAAGCTTGCACATAAAACCGAAACCTTTGCAGTCATCGACGCAGGCGGAGTTGGATATAAGATTTATTCCACGCTGGCGTCGCTGCAAACCCTGGGTGAGATCGGAGAACCTGCCAAGCTCTATACTTACATGAATCTGAAAACCACTTCTGATATCTGTGTGCTGTATGGATTCTCCACATTGGAAGAGCTCAACATATTTGAAATGATTCTTGGCGTTTCCGGGGTGGGTGCGAAAACAGCGGCAAGTCTGCTGTCCAATATTTCACCATCAAAATTCGCCTTATGTGTGGTTACAAATGATTCAAAATATCTCTCCTCACATACGCCGGGGCTTGGGCCGAAGGGCGCACAGCGAATCATTCTGGAACTCAAGGATAAATTCAAGGGTATGGATCTGGCCGAAATCCCTCAGGAGGAAATTTTCAGTCCTGTGGAAACAGAAGAGAATGAAGCCGTTTCGGCCCTTGTGGTCCTGGGCTATTCCGCGCAGGAGGCCAAAGCGGCGTTAAAGGGAGTCTCTGGTTCTGTGGAGGATATGGTAAAGACTGGACTGAAAAACTTAATGAAGGGCTGAGAACAATAAAACAGACCGGGAAGGTTTTGCGCAATGGATAACAATGAAAACCGAATTATCACATCGACCGAGATTACGGAAGACAATGAAAATGAATTCAGTCTCCGCCCCAAAGCCCTGGACGAATATATCGGACAGAAAAAGGCAAAGGAGAATCTGAAGGTGTTTATAGAGGCGGCAAGGCAGCGGGGCGAAGCGCTGGATCATGTGCTGCTCTATGGGCCGCCGGGGCTGGGAAAAACGACCCTTGCAGGGGTCATTGCCAACGAGATGGGGGTCAATCTCAGGATAACCTCCGGCCCTGCCATCGAGAAGCCGGGAGATCTGGCCGCATTGTTGACCAATCTGGGTCAGGATGACATATTATTTGTGGATGAGATCCACCGGCTCAGCCGCAGTGTGGAGGAGATTCTCTATCCCGCCATGGAGGACTATGCGCTGGATATTATCATTGGAAAGGGGCCTTCGGCCCGGTCGATTCGGCTGGACCTGCCGAAGTTCACCCTGATTGGTGCCACCACAAAGGCGGGGGCCTTGACCGCACCCCTTCGGGACCGGTTCGGTGTCATCAGCCGGCTGGAGATGTACACCATTGAGGAGCTCTCCACCATAGTGACTCGGAGTGCCGGGATCCTGGGTATCAGCATAGAGCCGTCAGGTGCCGCGGAAATTGCCTCACGCTCCAGGGGAACACCGCGTATTGCGAACCGCCTGCTCAAACGGGTCCGTGATTTTGCACAGGTCATATCAGACGGCATCATCACCAAAGAGGTGGCGGATCATGCTCTGAAACGGCTGGAGATTGATAACCTGGGCTTGGATGCGAGTGATAAACGAATGCTTCGGACGGTGATAGAGCATTATGGCGGCGGGCCGGTCGGCCTTGACACCCTTGCTGCCACCATTGGTGAGGAAAGCGACACCATTGAAGATGTCTATGAACCGTATCTCATGCAAATCGGTTTTATCAACCGGACGCCCCGGGGAAGAGTGGTGACCAAACGGGCATATGATCATTTTGGGATCCCCTACGGACAGCAGGAGTCCCACGAAAATATCTCTATGTTCGGAGAGGAAGAATAAAGGAGTTATTGAATATGTGTAAGAGAGAAAAATATTATATCACGACAGCGATTGCATATACTTCCCGGAAACCGCATATCGGCAATACCTATGAGGTTGTGCTCACGGATGCCATTGCGCGGTTTAAACGCTATCTGGGATATGATGTGTACTTTTGTACCGGGACCGATGAACACGGCCAGAAGGTACAGGAGCTTGCAGAGGCGGAGGGAGTCACACCAAAGGAATATGTGGACGGTGTGGCCTCCGAAATCAAGAGTATCTGGGATCTGATGAATACCAGTTATGACAAATTCATCCGTACCACCGATGACTATCATGAAGAAACTGTCCAGAAAATATTTCAAAAGCTCTATGACCAGGGTGACATCTATCTGGATTCCTATGAGGGCTGGTATTGCACGCCCTGTGAGTCCTTTTGGACTGATACACAGCTGGTTGACGGCAAATGCCCGGACTGCGGCCGCGAGGTCCACAAGCAGCACGAGGAAGCATATTTCTTTAGAATGAGCAAGTATGCAGACCGCCTGATGCAGTACATTGGGGAACACCCGGAATTTATCCAGCCGGAATCCCGGAAAAAGGAAATGGTCAATAATTTCCTGAAGCCCGGACTTCAGGATCTCTGTGTTTCCCGGACCAGCTTCAGCTGGGGGATTCAGGTGCCCTTTGATCCCAAGCATGTGGTCTATGTCTGGCTGGACGCGCTGACCAACTACATTACGGCAATCGGATATCGCGGCGACCATAAGGAAGCGCCTTTTGAGGCATACTGGCCGGCGGATGTCCATATTATCGGCAAGGATATTCTGCGGTTCCATACCATCTATTGGCCTATTTTTCTGATGGCGCTGGGCGAGCCGCTGCCAAAACAGATTTTTGGTCACCCCTGGCTGCTGAACGGACAGGACAAAATGAGCAAATCCATTGGTAACGTAATCTATGCGGATGATCTGGTCCGAAACTTTGGGGTTGACGCAGTGCGGTATTACCTTCTGCACGAGATGCCGTTTGCACAGGACGGAACTATTACCTTTGAGACACTAATCAGCCGTTTCAATTCCGATCTGGCAAATACTCTGGGAAATCTGGTCAATCGGACCGTCTCCATGATCAATAAGTATTTTGACGGTGAGATTCCCGCACCTGCGTCGGCGACGGAGTTCGACAGCGGTTTGCAGGCGGTTTGTCTGTCTGCCGCAAAAGAAACCGCGGCCTGTATGGAAAAACTGCGTGTGGCGGATGCCATGGACTGTATCTGGAAAATCGTGAACCGCGCCAATAAATATATTGATGAGACCATGCCGTGGGCGCTGGCAAAGACAGAGGAAGGAAGAGAATCCCTGAAAACAGTGATGTATCACTTGGCTGAGTCCATACGCTTTATCGCGTCTCTGCTGTCCTCCTTTATGCCGGATACCAGCGCGGCGATTGCCGGACAAACCGGAGAAATTCAGCTTTCCTGGGAGAGCCTTGCTGGCTTTGGCGCCGTAAAGCCCGGCACCAGAGTCAGCGAGCCAACACCGCTGTTTGTACGGCTGGATCCCGAAAAAAAGCTGGCTGAGCTGGAGGCAGAGCTTGGGCAGAAAGAGGAGAAAATCGAGATTGAACCTTATAAGGATGCGGTGGACTTTTCGGATTTTGAAAAATTAGACATTCGTGTTGGTAAGGTTGCGGTCTGTGAGAAGGTGCCAAAGTCCTCCAAGCTTCTGCGGTTTGAACTGGAGGTAGGAAGCGAGCGCCGGCAGATTCTCTCCGGAATCGCTAAATATTATAAGCCGGAGGACTTGATTGGCAAGAATGTGCTCTTCATTGCCAATTTCCCGCCCAGAAAAATGATGGGACTGGAATCCAACGGCATGATTCTGTCGGCTGAGCATGACGGGAAACTGGTGGTAACCTCCACTCTGGATGATATTCAGTCCGGCGCCTGTATCGTTTGAGCCGTTCCGATCATTTGTAAAAGCATCGGATGATCGCCTTCTATAATACAAAGGCACTGCGGTAAAAAAACGATTTAGAAAGAATAAAAAGCAAAAGACGGGAATAGCCTTTATTAAACACAGCGGGTAAGCAAACGCTTACCCGCTGTGTCTGTATCACTCGCCATACAGCCCGGCCCGGTCATTGATGACAAGCAGGCGGAGAAGATCGTCCGTGAGATTCAGTCCGCCGCCGCTGCCCTTCAGAAGGCCTTTGTTTACCAGTTTCTGAATGGTAGGACGGGCATATTCCGGCATATTTTCGTCGATATAGTTGTATATCATGGGATGCACAACCGGCGCAGCCTCTTCCGCGATTCTGTTCACAGCATCAGTCAGGCGGTCAATTTTCTGGTTCAGTTCTTCGTATTGGCTCATTGTCAAATCCTCACTTTTCAATTTTTCTTTGAATTCTTTCCACTTTGCCCAGCCATTTGCCGACATGCTGGCGGGACAGTTTTTCCGGCTTGCATCATAGTGGCGTACCACGTGATCCGGGTCAATTTTCAATTCATCCATCAGCATCTTTACAATTTCCTGCGTGTTGGAGAACGCGCGGCCGTAGTTACCGTCGCGGTTGATACACATTTCCACGCCGACACTGTTGCCGTTGGTGATTCCATATTTTCCATGGCCGTCTCCGCAGTGCCAGGCGTAATTTTTGATATAGTCATTCACAATCCAAGCGCTGTGGTCATCCACAAAAATGTCCGCGCTGCTTCCTCGGTCTCCGCCATTGAAATAATTGAAATGCCGGTTAGCATCGGAGCCTATGTCTGTGTTTCCGGTATCATGGATAACAATGTACGCAATGTCTGTAACGCGGTGGGAACAGTTGTAAGCCATTTGTCTCCGCACAATTTCCAAACGTCTCACACCTTTCTTTTGTAATAAGTTTTGAATTGACTTCATGTACATCATACACTTGATGGAGCATCCAGTCAAGTATGTTTTTTAACGCCGCCTGCCAAACCGGTCAAGTCCCTTCTTGACACCCCTTTGAAACATGTTATAATAAGAGAGATGGTTATGAATTTATAAAATAACGCATATTGCAGTCATATCTGTCTGCCAAATAAGAAGAGTTGGCACGGCAGAAAGTCCTCGTTTCTTATAAAATAAAACTGCATGAAATATCTTAAAAAATTCTTAATATTTCCATGGCTTTTTTCTTAAGACGTCATAGCTATAATAAAGTCATCGGTGAAAGGATTGGGAATGGAGCGTATATATGGGAAAACAGCGTATTTTGGTTGTGGATGATGACCGGGCCATTGTTGACAGCACGGCTCTCTATCTGGAGGGCGAAGGCTTTGCGGTGGCAAAGGCATATGACGGGATTGAGGCGCTTGAGATTTTGGCTGAGCAGGAGATCCATTTGATGATTCTTGATATTATGATGCCCCGGCTGGATGGGATCAAAGCGACTCTAAAAGTCCGGGAAAGCAAAAATATTCCGATCATCCTTGTATCAGCGAAATCTGAAGATGCGGATAAAATCCTGGGACTTACCATTGGAGCCGACGATTATGTGACAAAGCCCTTTAACCCGCTGGAACTGGTGGCAAGGGTCAAGTCTCAGCTGCGCAGGTATACCCGGCTGGGCACCATGGCGCCGGAGAAATCCAGCGTGATCCGGATCGGCGGACTTGAGCTGGATCCGGAATGTAAAACCGTATCTGTGGACGGTGCCGAGGTACGGTTGACGCCCATAGAATACGGCATACTGGAACTGCTGTGCAGAAATCCCAACCGTGTTTTTTCCACAGACGAGATCTACCGGCAGGTATGGAATGAAGATGTAGTGGTCAACGATCGGACCATTGCTGTCCATATCCGCCGCATCCGGGAAAAAACCGAGATCAATCCAAAGGAGCCGAAATATATAAAGGTGGTGTGGGGCCTTGGATATAAGATTCAAAAAGATGACTAGAAACGTATTTGTGAAAACGGCAGTATTCCTGATCTGTCTGGCAAGCCTGTGTTTCAGTGTGATTCCTTTTATGGAATTAATTCCAAAGGCGGATGCGGTGTCAATGACCCTAGAGGATATGAAAAAAGGAGATTATCTTACCAGCGACAGCTGTTTCCGCTATAAGGAACGGGCGGTAGAGCAGTATCTGCTCGCGATTCTCGACTACCGGACGACAGATAACATACTGGGCAGCGGCAGAACCTATACGGAGCATCAGATTGCCAGCTGGAAGAGCAATCTGAATCAAATGGAAGGGATACAGTATTTTGCCCAGGCCGGAGATCTGATCGTCAAAAATATAGACGCAGAAACCCCGGAAGAATTTGACTTCTTTGGCCGGCAGAGCTATCTGGTTTTGGACAATACAACGAATACCTATGACTACAGCCCGCGAAATCATGATGCGGACTATGCCGTTGGAGAGCTAATCGATTTCTCGTCAAGGGAAATAAGTAATGCTGAGACCCTTCCGGATCGTTCCCAGTACCGGATCTATGTCTCTCTGGACGATGCTTTTATTGCAAAGCGGCAAGTCGTTTTCCAAAGTCTATGCAACGAGATACCGCGGCAGATTGGAATCAGCTCCGTCCTGCTGGGAATTGCATTACTGTGTATTATTTATCTTTGCACTTTCTGCGGGAAAAAGCCTGAAGATGAGGCGATTCACCCTATGCTGATTGACCGTGTATGGTCGGAAATCATGCTTGCATTTTTGATCATCTGGCCGATCCTGATTGCCGGAGGTGCCATAAGCATTTTTATGGAGGCTTATCGCAGTCAGTTCATGGACCTGGTAAAACTCCCGCTTGAAATGGGTATCGTTCTTGCGGCGGCATTATGGATCGCCGTGTTGTGCAGTATTGTGCGCAACCTCAAGGCTCATCGGTTTTTCGGCCGTTTCGCAGTGGTGCAGTTTATCCGCTGGTTCACACGGTTTTGGAAAAACACTTTTCAGGGCGTCTTTGTGGGAATCAGCAAGGTGGGAACACTCAGGTTCCGTATTTTTTGGTGTCTCGCCCTGCTGGCGGTGATTCATGTGTTTGCGGGACTCTTTTTGTGCACGGGTTTCCTGTTTGGGTTTGTAATCTGGGGTATAGGTGTGGGAGCCCTGGACATTTTCATTCTGAAACGGATCGGAACCAAAGCAAACCAGTTCGAAAAAATTGCTTTTGGAATTGAACAAGTCAGAACCGGCAATCTGAACCATAAAATTGAAGTACCGGAATCCGGCATTCTGCGGGATATGGCGCTGAATGCCAACGGCATTGCGGAAGGCTTGAGCCGGAGCGTTCAAAAGGAAGTCAAGGCCGAACGGCTGAAAGCAGAGCTGATTACTAATGTTTCCCATGATTTGAAAACACCGCTGACTGCCATCATCAATTATACGGAGCTTTTGGGAAAGGAAACGCTTTCTCCCGAGGTCGCCAACGACTATGTGAAGGTCATTCGCAAAAAAAGCGAAAAGCTGAAAAGCCTTACGCAGGATTTGTTTGATATTTCCAAGGCACAGAGCGGAAATATCGAGGTCAGTCTGGAATGTCTGGATTTGGCAGAGCTTGTCCGTCAGTCGGCCGGCGAGGCAGAGGAGCGAATGAAGCAGGCGGGATTGGACTGCAGGGTCAATGTGCAATGTGAATCTGCCATGATCATGGCGGACGGCAGACTGCTTTCCCGGGCTGTGGAAAATTTGATTGGCAATATCATCAAATATACTTTGCAAGGGACGCGGGTGTATATCGACGTCATGTGTCAGAATAACCGTGTGTCCGCGCAGTTCAAAAACATTGCCAATTATGAAATGAACTTTTCGGCCGATGAAATCACGGAGCGGTTTACCCGCGGCGACGAGGCCAGAACCACAGAAGGCAGCGGGCTGGGACTTGCCATAGCCAAAAGCTATATAGAAGCCTGCGGCGGCCGGATGGTGATATCTGTGGACGGCGATTTGTTTAAGGCAACGCTGGGCTTTGAAGCGGCAAAATAAACTTTGTCAAAAGGACGCTGTATGCGTCCTTTTGTGCTTTTCCGAAAAGTATGCAAAATATTTGTGCGGTTCACTTATCAGCACATAATATCCATATTCTGCGTTTTACAGAAATTTAGAATAAATGTTTCACATGAAATATATGGAAAATAAGTATATGACTTGATTTACTGGGAAACTCTATTTTATAGACATTGACAGTCCGCTAAAAAAAGGACAAAAATTCTTAAATTCAGGGGAGAAATCGGGAAAATCCCTTGTAAAATCGTCATCAGAGTGATATAATGGCAAACGGAAACAAGGAGGTGGCTGTATGGGACGAAACCACAGTTTTACGAAAACTGATTTTCTGATTCTCATAATAACCGGATTGATATTGATTTTTACACTCCTATCCTGCTATTATTATCTTCGATGGATCAATGAGCCCGGCATACCGGTTTATATGTATCATTGCATCGCTGAAACACCGCGGGAGGGCGACCCCGAACTCTATGTGACGCCGCAGGCATTTGAAAAGCATTTGCTGTTTCTGCGGGATAAGGGGTATACCCCTGTTTTTGCCAGTGAAATCAAAGACGTATCAGGATATGACAAGCCTGTGGTCATAACGCTGGATGATGGGTATGAGGACAACTACACTGAGGCTTTTCCAATATTAAAGAAGCTTAGAATGAAGGCGACAATATTTGTTGTCGGCTCCTATATCGGCAAAGGCGAGTATTTAAAGCCGGAGCAGATTAAGGAAATGTCTGACAGTGGTTTGGTCAGTATCCAAAGCCATACCTGGAACCATGTCAATCTGGCAAAGCTCCCGGTCAATGAGCTCGACGAGGAATTTCGGAAATCCCAGGATGTTTTGACAGAAATTACAGGAAAGCCGGTGAATGTCCTGTCCTATCCCGGGGGATTCTATGATAAAGCGGTAATTGAGCATGGCAGAAAATTTTTTGATATCGCCTATTCGGTCAACGGACTGAAGCTTGGGCTGGATCCCTGGTATCAAATCAGCCGGGGCGGAGTATACCGCAGTACGGAGCTCTGGTCGCTGGAAGGAAGTCTGAAGTATAAGACTCAGACAAGACTTCATGCGGCCCTGCACGAGCTGAAACAGCAGGTCAAAAAGACATTTGATGACAAGGATATCAATTTATCGACCTAAAATGATGGAAGGCCGAGAGAAAGGAAGTACAGCAGCATGGAAAAGTGGGATCTGCACTGTCATACCGCGGAGGTGAGCGCCTGTGCAAATATACCGGCAGAACAGCTTGTTGAGCTATATGTCCGGCATGGCTATGACGGTGTGGTGATTACAGATCATCTGAACGGAGCTACCTTTCAAAATCACCGGGAGACAGGCTGGAAGGAACGGCTGGATTTTTATTTATCCGGTTATGAAAGGACAAAACAGGCCGCCAAAGGGAGGCTCAAAGTACTTCTTGGCATGGAGCTGAGTTGTAAGGAAAATAACAATGACTATTTGATCTTTGGGATTACGGAGGATTTTCTCCGGGAATACAATACGGAAGCTGGGAGCTTGCGGGATATGCGTATTTCGCAGATTTCTGAGCTCTTACATGAAAATGGGATGCTGCTTTTTCAGGCCCATCCGTTTCGGAATGGGATGTCCGTGGTTTCGCCTTCTTATTTAGATGGAATTGAATCCTATAACGGAAATCCGCGCCATGCTTCCCGCAATGACATTGCGCAGCTGTGGGCAAAAAAATATAACCTTCTGGAAACAAGCGGCTCTGATTTTCATGAAATAGAGGACGCTGCGCGCGGAGGCATTCTGACGCCGGTGTGCATAGAGAATCAAGCTGATCTGATCCGGGCTCTGCGCCAGCGTCCGGAACGGATCATGACGCTGGATGGGTTTCACAAAGTTTGAGGCGGGGCATATCAAGCAAAACGCCGGGAAATACTTCCCGGCGTTTTTTTTTCTGTTATTCTACGGTTACGGATTTGGCAAGATTTCTGGGTTTATCGATGTCAAGGCCCTTTAGAGAGGCGACATAATAGGCAAACAGCTGGAGGGGAACGACTACCTCTGAGGGCATAACCAGACTGTTGCATTTGGGAACATAGATCACATGGTCCGCTTCTTTCTCAATCTCAGTATGGCCTTCCTCCGCAATGGCGATGACCACAGCGCCTCTGGCCTTAACCTCCTTGATGTTGCTGAGCATTTTATCATAGAGCTCTTTGACAGTACAGAGCGCAACCACTACAGTTCCCTTTTCAATCAGAGCAATGGTTCCGTGCTTCAGCTCGCCGGCCGCATAGGCCTCGGAATGGATATAGGATATTTCCTTCAGCTTCAGCGATCCTTCCAACGCCACAGCATAATCCAGAGTCCGGCCGAGAAAGAAGATGCTTTTGCTGTTAAAATGCAGGGATGCCGTATACTGAATTTCCCCCTTATTATCCAGAATTCTGTCGATATGGCCGGGGAGATCTTCCAGGGCCTTAATATAGGAGGAAAGCTGTTTTTCATTTAAGCGATTGAGGTGCTGTGCCATATACAGTGCCAGCAGATAAATTGCCGTGAGCTGTGTACTGTATGCCTTGGTGGTTGCGACCGCAATCTCCGGCCCGGCCCAGGTGTAGAGAACATCGTCCGCTTCCCGCGCAATGGCGCTGCCAACCGCGTTGACGATTGCAAATGTCCGGGCGCCGAGCCGTTTTGCCTCGCGCATGGCGGCAATGGTGTCCGCGGTCTCACCCGATTGGCTGATGACCACAACTAAAGTCTTTTCATCTACTATGGGCTCCATATAGCGGAATTCAGAAGCCACGGACACCTCCGCTGGAATCCGAAGCATTTTCTCAATGACATATTTTCCGACAACGCCCACATGATATGCGCTTCCACAGGCTACGACATAGATTTTGTTGATCCCGCGGATGTATTCCTCAGACAGGGCAATATCGTCCAGAATGATTTTACCGTCCTTGATTCTTGGACTGATGGTGTCGCGCAGGGCGCGGGGCTGTTCCATGATTTCCTTGAACATGAAATGTTCGTAGCCGCCCTTCTCCGCGGCGGAAATATCCCAGTCAACCTTAAAAATTTCTTTTTGAATTTCCTCATGGTCTGTATTGTATACTTTTACCCCGCCAGCCGTCAAGACCACAATCTCGTTATTTTCCAGGAAATAAACATCACGGGTATGTCTGAGAATGGCAGGAATATCTGAGGCAATGAAGTTTTCTCCCTGGCCCAGTCCGACGATCAAAGGACTTTCCTTGCGGACCGCAACAAAACTGTCCGGATTGTCCGCGCATAGAATCCCCAGCGCATAAGATCCCTCCACCTTATTCATGACCCTGGTAATGGTGTCAATCATATCGCCGTTATAATAGTATTCCACCAAATGGGCAATCACCTCTGTGTCAGTTTCAGAGAGAAAGGAAAAGCCTTTTTTTGTCAGGTATTCCCGCAGACGCATATAGTTTTCGATGATGCCGTTATGCACCACCGCGAATCTTCCCGAATGGCTCAGATGCGGATGCGAATTGGTATCTGAGGGCTCACCGTGGGTTGCCCAACGTGTATGGCCGATCCCCATGGTGCCTGACAGTTTCTTTCCGCCGTCCAGCTTTTCCTCCAGAACCGAAAGGCGCCCTTTTGCCTTTTTCACATCAATGCCCCTGGCAGTCATGACAGCGATGCCGGCGGAGTCATAACCCCTGTATTCCAGCTTGCTGAGACCCTCCAGCAAAATGGGGGCGGCCTGTTCTTTCCCAACGTATCCAACGATTCCGCACATAAATTTTCCTCCAATCCGGTATCAGACACTGTGCTTATGCTCTGTATGATACCAATCCTTTTTTGTATGGCGCAGGATCCCAAACAAGCCAGCCGGAATCCAGCTCAGCATATAAATCATAAATCCAAAAAGATTTAAGATCAGCTTACTGTTGCATTTTTTATCCTGAACCAGTCCGCAGCAAACGGTAAAAATCATGCCAAACAAGTAGAGGTTCAGAAGAATCAAATCAAACGGCTGCGTCCAAAAATCTGCAAATTTCGCAGAGGTAATCTGGCATAGATTCAGCACGGCGAAAATGTCCATAAAGAGAAAAAGAATAAAACACAGCGGCATCAGCAGATCGCTCCAAAAACGAAACAGCGCGGACCATTTCCCGCTCCGAATCAGACGTCCGGTATAGTCGCGCTGTACGGCGGTGATTCCCTGCGCCCACCGACATCTCTGCCGTACAGACGCCCGGAAGGAATTGGGCTTTTCGTCATACACCACGGCTTTGTGTGCATAGGCAATGCGAACATCCGCCAGAGCGAGCTTCAGCGTATACTCTGCATCCTCAGCCAGGGAACCGGTTTCCCAAGGGATTTCTCTCAGCAGACCGCATGAGAGGGCAAAACCTGTACCGCCCAGACGGCAGCCCATCCCCAAGCGTGAACAGCCCATCTGGCTAATTCGGTTGGTGATCCAATACCACATGGCATAGGCATGGGAAAGCCAAGAATCATTGGGATTTTTGGCGTCAATATATCCCTGAACCGCCTGACAGCCATGCAGCATAGAATCGTTGATTTCCGCCAGAAAACGGGGATCTGCAATGTTGTCCGCGTCGATGACCGCAATAGCATCGAAATCCTCTGCACGGTTCAAAATCTGCGCAAAAGCGTCTGCAAGCACATACCCTTTTCCACGATTTGCAGTTTTATCTGGATAGAGAACCCTTGCACCCATTTTGGATGCTGTTTGAGCCGTATGATCGGTGCAGTGATCCGCCATTACAAAGACAGAAAATGCCTCTTGGGGATAATCCTGCTGTCTGAGGCTGTTCAAAAGCGATCCCAGTACGGCGGACTCATTATGCGCCGGAATAACCACCGCAAACCGGAGCTGTCCCTCTTGATGACCGCTTTCCCGGACAGGGAAAAGAGAAAAGACAGCAATCCCCAGATAATAGCTTGCAATCAAAAAGAAAAGAAGCTGGAGTAAATCAACCAAAGCGCCGATTACATTTTCGCTCATCCATACCCCTCCTCATTCTTTACAATTATAATATAGGTATATTCCGATTGCAAGTACAAAAATATTACATTCATTTTACATTTTTAGCCTTTTGTAGTAAAATTGTGATGGAAAAGAGATAAAGGAAGGTCCCGTGTTATGAAAAAATTGAATTTATGAAAACAGACCATTTTTTGTAATGCGGGCTGAAACAGGTTTGGCATAGAGAACGCCCGGTGAAAGAGAGGAAAGAATGAAACATAAAATAACAAGAGATGCGGTGGGAAAATTTCGTACTTATTTAATATATGAGGAAAAATCCGCCGCAACGCTGGAAAAATACACGAGAGATCTGGAGGCGTTTTTACTCTGGCTCGGGAAGAGAACGCTGGTCAAGACGGATGTACTGGCATATAAAGAATATTTAATGGAAAGGTACGCGGCGGCGAGTGTCAATTCCATCCTGTCGGCTCTGAATAGTTTTTTTATGTATCACGCGTGGTTTGACTGCAAGGTCAAGACAATCAAAATGCAAAAGCAAATATTTTGTACCGAACAGAAAGAACTCACAAAGCCGGAGTATGAAAAGCTGTTAAAAGCCGCGCTGCATACAGATAATCATCGGCTTTATCACCTGATGCAGACCATCTGTGCCACAGGAATCCGCATTTCGGAATTACGGTTTATCACTGTGGAGGCGGTGCGGAGAGGCCAGGCGAGGGTACAATGCAAAGGCAAAATGCGGACTGTGATCCTGCCGCGGGATCTTTGCAGAATTCTGACAGGATACATCAGGAAATACAGCATAACATCCGGCAGTGTTTTTGTGTCCCGGAATGGCAGGCCGCTGGATCGAAGCAATATCTGGAATGAGATGAAGAAGCTGTGCGCGGCGGCTGGTGTACCAAAAGCCAAGGTGTTTCCCCATAATTTAAGGCATTTATTTGCGCGGACTTATTATTCGGCGCAGAAGGACATTGTCAGACTGGCAGATATTTTGGGGCATGGCAACATTGACACCACAAGAATCTATACGGTTGAGAGCGGCGAAATCCATAGGCGGCAGATGCAGAGGCTTGGACTTGTTCATATGAACATATGATACAACATAATTTGCATTATGTTGTATTG
>CBCTHE010000028.1:0-37749 GCA_965146665.1 uncultured Ructibacterium sp. | reverse complement strand
GCGACGAGCCGGGCCCGTACGGCGCGGTCCAAAATCATTCCAAATTTGGGTTTATCGACACGCTCGGGCCGGCAAATTGCCGGCCCCAGAGGGGCTTAGTTGAAGCGCCGTCCCGCAGAGCTCCCGGAAGCGGAGCAGAAATTAACTGCGGTCCGCCTTTTTCAGTGTCATGAGCAGATCGCCGTGCCGGATTTCCTCGTGTTCATAGGCCGGCGTAATGTCCCCGCAGGCGTCTGTGTTGGTGATGATCACCGGTGTCACCGTGGAATAGCCATCCTTCCGGATGCCTCTCAGGTCAAATTCTCCCAGCAGGTCGCCGCGCTTGACCCGGTCTCCGGTTTTGACATGGACGGTGAAGTGTTTGCCGCCAAGCTTTACCGTGTCCAGCCCCACATGGAGCAGGAGTTCCACGCCGTCCGTACTCGTCAGGCCGATTGCGTGTTTGGTATCAAAGACGTTTTCAACTGTCCCGTCCGCCGGGGCATAGAGCCTGCCCTCGGAGGGCTCAATGGCCATGCCCCGGCCCAGTATCTCCTGGGAGAATACCTCGTCTTCCACCTGATCCAGCGGGACAATTTTTCCGGTCAGAGGGGCGTACAGCCGGATTTCCTTCTGCCCGCCCGCGGACTTGGGCTTCTTCCCGGCGGGCTTGGCCTCCGGGGGCTGGACGGCGGGGATCGGATCGTCCGGCGCGGTGGCAAGATAATCATCCAGGTTGGACTTGACCACGGTTACGCTGGGGCCATAGATGACCTGGACGCCGTTTCCCTTGTGGATGATTCCGGCCGCGCCGCTGGATTTGAGCATGGCGTCGTCCACCTTGCCGCTGTCCCGGACAGTGACCCGGAGCCGTGTCGCACAGCAGTCCACATCGCTGATATTCGCCTTGCCGCCAAGCCCCTGGGTGATCAGCACGGAACGCTGGTCTCCGCCGGCGGATGCGCTGTCTGCCCCGCCTTTTCTGGCGTTGACATCCGCACGGGTATAGAGCTTGGTCTCCTCTGTGTCCGCCTCGCGGCCGGGCGTTTTGAGGTTGAATTTCCGGATCAGGAACCGGAACAGGAAATAGTAGACCACGAAATAGCCGATTCCCACAAGCACGATGTTGATCCAGTCCGTTTTGGCGTTGCCCTGCAGGATGCCGAACAGGAACAGGTCGATCAGGCCGCCGGAGAAGGTCATGCCCACGCCCACATGAAACAGGTGCATCAGCATATAGGCAAGGCCTGCGAACACGCAGTGGATGGCATAGAGCACAGGCGCCACAAACAGGAAGGTGAACTCTATGGGCTCTGTGATACCGGTGAGCATGGAGGTCAGTGCCGCTGAAAGCAGGAGGCCGCCGACCACCTTGCGTTTTTCAGGCCGTGCGCACTGGTACATGGCCAGAGCCGCGCCGGGCAGACCGAAGATCATCAGCGGGAATTTGCCGGACATGAACCGGGTGGCGGATACCGCAAAATGCTCCACCGTGGGATCAGAGAGCTGGGCGAAAAAGATGTTTTGTGCGCCCTCCCAGGTCTTGCCCATGATCTCCATGGTTCCGCCCACGTTGGTCTGCCAGAAAGGCAGATAAAATACGTGGTGCAGACCAAAGGGGATCAGAGCGCGTTCGGTGAGGCCGTAGACCCAGGTGCCGAAATAACCGGAATTTTGAACCAGCTTGCCGATATAGGTAATGCCGGTCTGGACCGGCGGCCAGATGAAGAACATCAGAATGCCGACCACCAGATAGACCGCGGCGGAAACAATGGGAACAAACCGGGTGCCGCCAAAGAAGGAAAGCACCTGCGGCAGCTGGATTTTATAGAAGCGGTTGTGCAGGGACGCCACGCCGAGGCCGACGATAATGCCGCCGAACACACCCATCTGCAGGGAGTTGATGCCGAGGACAGAGGCCATTGCCCCCTCTTTGATGTGTTCTGCCACCCCCTCGGCCCCATAGGTATTCAGAGCCATGGCGCCGATTGCTGCGTGCATGACGAAAAAGGCGATGGCGCCCGCCAGAGCGGCGACCTCTTTTTCACGCTTTGCCATGCCGATGGAAATACCGATGGCAAAAATCAGGGGGAGGTTGGCAAACACAATGTCGCCGCAGCTGTTGAGTACCTGCAGGACAGCGTTGATGGGCGTGCCCGGTCCCATGATACCCATGAGGTTGTAGGTTTTGAGCATGGTTTCGTTGGTAAACGCCCCGCCGACACCCAGAAATAATCCCGCCACAGGCAGGATGGCAATGGGCAGCATGAACGAACGGCCGACACGCTGCAGTACACCGAAAATTTTATCTTTCATAAAAAACTCCATTCCGCCTCCCTGCGAGGCAAAGTGATTTTGAGAAATCTCTTTCCAGCAGGGCAAGAAATGAAAAGAGATTTTATATCCACGGGGTGAATCCATCGCTGAACAAGGCGAGAGCCTGGAGGGACCCATGGGATCAATACGCGGAAAACAGGATGCTGCGGGCGGCAAAGCCAGGCTGCAAAGATACCTGTATTTACAAGATATTCTTACCTGATTATCGAAAAATAGTCATGGGACCATAAAAAATTTATGCCATTTCTTCCGGCAAATCAGCGGCCGCCGATATACTTTCCCAGCATTTCTGCCAGCTTAAATTTCATCTTTACATTGACTTCCTCTGTCTCGGTGATCAGCGCGTATTCCTCTGCGGTGAGCTCCTTTTGCAGGAGGCTGAGGGTCTCCTCGTCCGCCTTGACCGAGCCGCCGGTCAGGCAGAGGGGGGGATACATGACGCACCACCAGTTGCGTCCGGCGGCGGCGCCGATTTTGATGTTCACAGCGGTATAGCAACCGGCCGGAAGCCGGACGCCGCCGTAGTCCTTGGTGGGAAAACGGCAGTCGCCCACCTGGACCGAAACCGGATATAAAAAACCCTGCCGGCGCAGCTCTGCCTGTGCCGTCTGCCGGATCACCCCGGCGTATTCCCGGGCCCTGGCCGCGGACTCCGCCGCGCTGGGGCTGCCGGCAAAGAGGAAGCCGCAGTCCGTGAGAATTCGGTCCCGGACCTGGAGCTTAACGGTCTGGTCAAAGCCGCTGTCGCTGTTGGCCACAATATGCAGCCGCAGGACGCTTGCGGAGATGTCCCGCCGCATCCCCTGAACCCAGCCGCTGGCAATGGTCCCGTCCACAAGAGCCAGGCTCAGAAAACAAAAAAAGACGCGCCGAAGTATGTAGTGCATAAACAAAATCAATCCCTTTCTCTCAAAATCAAATAGTCTTATGGATATTCTTACCGGATTTTTGTGCTTTATACATCTTGATTTTTTGTGTTATTTGAGTTAAAATGTATCCTTGTATTCTTATATGCTGTTTCATGGGGGGACGTGTCCCTCTGGTGAGCTTTGCCGGCGGGGCCTGCCGCTTGCGCCGGAATGATGAGGAAAGGCCGGCTGTCCCTGACTGGCTGGCGGCTCCATCTGGTTCTATGCCTTGTCTGCCCACAGGCGGGACGATAGAATCTTTTGAATATTGTGGGCAGAAAGGCTATGTGAATATTTATGGCAAAAACCAAGCTTTGCGTTATTTTCGGCGGCGCATCCAGCGAGCATGAGGTCTCGCTGCTGTCAGCCGCCTCCGTTCTCCGGAACATTGACCCGGAGAAATATGAAGTACATAAGCTGGCCATCTCCAAGGAGGGGGGCTGGTATTACTATGAGGGGGACGCGGACGGCCTTGCGGCGCTGAATGATCCGGCGGGCTGGACCTTTGACCGGGCCGTTATTTCGCCGGACCGGAATGAGAAAGCGATCCTGCGCTTCACTGCGGCGGGCGTACAGAAGTATCCCATTGACGTGGTATTTCCTGTTCTCCATGGAAAAAACGGCGAGGACGGCACAATCCAGGGGCTGTTGGAGCTGGCCGGGATCCCCTATGTTGGCTCCGGTGTGATTGGAAGCGCGGTCTGCATGGATAAATGCGTTGCCAAAGCCCTCTTTGCCCGTGCGGGCATCCCCCAGGCCGGCTGGGTGGAGATGAAGGCGGGAGAGTCGAAAATTGCAGAGGTGGAGGAAAAGCTGGGCTATCCTTGCTTTGTGAAGCCGGCCAATGCGGGATCCTCTGTGGGGATCACCAAGGCCCATGACCGGCGGGAGCTGGAAGAGGGCATCCGGCTGGCCTTTGCCCATGACGACAAGCTTCTGGTGGAGGCCATGATGACCGGCACCGAGGTGGAGAGCAGTGTGATTGGGAATCTGGAGCCGGTCTGTGCGCCGGTTGTGGGGGAGATTGCCCCTGCGGCGGAGTTTTATGACTATGACGCCAAGTACAACAACGCCGATTCCATCCTGACCATTCCGGCCCGGCTGGATCCGGCGGCGGCGGAAAAGGTGCGCGGCTATGCGGTGCAGGCGTACCGGGCCTGCGAGTGCAGGGGGCTGTCCCGGGTGGACTTTTTTGTGAACAAGGACACAGGCGATGTATTCCTCAATGAGATCAACACCATGCCCGGCTTCACCTCCATCAGCATGTACGCAAAGCTCTGGGAGGCCAGCGGTGTCAGCTATGGTCAGCTGGTGGATCAGCTCATCGGCTGGGCGCTGAAAACAAACTGATCCGGGAGGCGGAAGTATGGATAACAGACCCATTGGAATATTTGACTCCGGCCTGGGCGGGCTGACCTGTGTGAAAAAGGTGATGGAAATTCTCCCCGGCGAGGACATCATCTATTTTGGCGACACCGGGCGGGTGCCCTATGGAAGCCGGAGCCCGGAGACCATTTTGAAATATACCCGGCAGGATGTCCGGTTTCTTAAAACCTTTGACATCAAATTTATCATCATTGCCTGCGGGACGGCCAGCAGTGCGTCCCTGCCCCAGATCCGGGATGAGTTCGACACCGAGATCGCCGGGGTGCTGGCCCCCGCCTGCGGCAGGGCGGCGGAGCTGACACAGAACGGAAAAATCGGAGTCATCGGCACCCACGGCACCATCCGAAGCGGCAAGTACCTTCAGACCCTGAAGGGGATTGAGTCCGGGCTGGAGGTCTACAGCAAGGCCTGTCCCATGTTTGTGCCTCTGGTGGAGAACGGCTATGCCGGCAGTCAGGCCACGCGGCTGATCGCGGAGGAATATCTGAATCCCTTAAAGGAGGCAGGGGTGGACACCCTGATTCTGGGCTGTACCCACTATCCCCTTCTGTGCGGTGTGATCCGTGCGGTCATGGGAGAGGGCGTCCGCCTGGTGGACGCCGGCGCCGAGACTGCGGTCTATGCCAAGGAGCGGCTGGAGGAAAGAGGGCTGCTCTGCGGCCGGGGCTACGGCTCGGTCCAGTATTACGTCAGCGACACGGTGGACGGCTTTACGGAGCTTGCCGGTATGTTTCTGGAAAAAAAGATCGAGGGCAGTGTGCACAAGATCAACATAGAGAATTACTGAGCCGGGAGGCGCTTTTATGGATAACAACGTGTTAATCAGCATTAAGACCTTTCAGGAGGCCGGCGGAGAGGAGCTGGAGCCCATTGAGCTCCAGACCCCCGGGAAATTCGGAGTCCTGAACCAGAAATACTATATTATGTATGACGAGAGCGAAATGACCGGCTTTGCGGATACCACCACCACAATCAAGGTTTGGCCCGGGCATGTGGTGGTTACCCGCCGGGGCAAGTTCAATATGAAAATGCACTATGAGGCGGGACAGCGGAATCTCTGCCTGTATCCGACGCCCTATGGGGAGATCGGGGCGTCGATCTACACGTCGGAGATCGACTACGGATTTTCCGGGCTCACAGGAAAGCTCCGGGTGGACTATACCCTGGACGCTGACAATGAGAACTTTGTACAGAACTCCCTGAATGTGGATGTCAGGCCGATTTAGCGGAATAGATAGGATTGAAGATAGCACTGAGAAAGGACAGATGCCAATGAATATGCAGGAGAAGATGAAGGAAAAGATTGCGTCAGCGGTTGCGGCGGCGTGCCGCGCGGCCATGGAGGCCGGAGAACTGCCGGTGCCGGAGACTGTGCCGGACCTGGAATCGCTGATACGGCTGGAGGTGCCAAAGGACAAGCAGCACGGCGATTTTGCCTGCAATGCCGCCATGGTGCTTGCCAAGAACCTCCGCACCGCGCCCAGAAAGATTGCGGATGCCATTGCGGCCCGCATTGAACCGGACGGTGATATCTTAAAGGTTGAGGTGGCCGGCGCCGGGTTCATCAATTTTTATCTCACTTCCAACTGGCTGTACGAGACCCTGCGGGCCGTTGAGGAGCAGGGGGGGCGCTACGGCAGGATTGAGCTGGGAAAGGGGAAAAAGGTCATGGTGGAGTTTGTCTCCGCCAACCCCACCGGACCCATGCATATGGGCAATGCCCGGGGCGGCGCGCTGGGGGACTGCCTAGCGTCCGTGCTGGAATACGCGGGCTATGACGTGACCCGGGAATTCTATATCAACGACGCGGGAAACCAGATCGAAAAGTTCGGAAATTCGCTGAACGCCCGGTATATCCAGCAGCTTCAGGGCGAAGATGCCATTGCGTTCCCGGAGGATGGCTATCACGGGGAGGACATCACGGACCACGCAAAGGCCTTCATTGCCCTCTATGGGGACAAGTATCTGGCGTGCGGCGAGGCAGAGCGCAAGGCCGCGCTGGTGGATTACGCGCTGGAGAAGAATGTGACTGCCCTGCGGGAGGATCTGGAGCGTTACCGGATCGTGTATGACGTATGGTTCCGGGAGAGTGAGCTTCACAAGTCCGGTGCCGTGCAGGAGGCCATTGCTCTCTTAAAGGAGAACGGCTATACCTATGAAGAGGATGGGGCGGTTTGGCTCAACTGTGAAAAGATGGGGTTGGAGAAGAACGAGGTTCTTGTGCGGAACAATGGAATCCCCACCTATTTCGCGGCGGACATTGCCTATCATATGAACAAGCTCAAGACCCGGGGCTTTGACTGGGCCATCAATGTTTGGGGCGCGGACCATCACGGCCATGTGGCGCGGATGAAAAAGGCCCTGGACGCGGTCGGCGCGGACGGCAGCCGGCTGGACGTGGTGCTTATGCAGCTGGTGCGGCTCATGAAGGACGGCGAAGTGGTCAGAATGTCCAAGCGGACCGGAAAGGCAATTACCCTGTCCGACCTGCTGGAGGACATCAGCGTGGACGCGGCCCGGTTCTTCTTTAACATGCGCAGTGCGGGCAGTCATCTGGACTTTGACCTGACCCTGGCGGCTGAGCAGAGCAACGAGAACCCGGTGTTCTATGTCCAGTATGCCCATGCCAGAATCTGCAGTATTCTGCGCCTGCTGGAAGAGGAGGGTGTCAGGGTTCTGCCCTATGCCCAGATCCGGCCGGAGCTGCTGAAGGAGGAGGCGGAGCTTGACCTTTTGAAAAAGCTCAGTGATCTGCCCGGGGAGATTGAGTCCGCGGCCAGGGCGCTGGAGCCCGCCCGGATCACCCGGTATGTCATGGAGCTGGCGGCCTGTTTCCACACCTTTTATACCGCGTGCCGGGTCAAGGTGGAGGACCGGGATTTGATGAACGCCCGGCTGAAGCTCATTGACAGCACCCGGATTGTACTCAAGGGCGTATTGACCATGCTGAAAATCACCGCACCGGAAAAGATGTAAGGAGGTCTTATGAAAAAAATCATAGCCGCGGCGCTGATGTGCTGTATCCTGTTGGGAAGCCTGACGGTCTTTGGCCTGGAGCCGGACCAGCTGGTGACGGAAGCATATTTTTATACCGGAACGCTGTATTACTGTGATGCGGCCCGGAACAAGATCGTTTTGAAAAACGTCAAACCAAGCGGAGATGTTGACGAAAAAAACACAAGAACTGCCGCTGAGGCGGAATATACGGAGGTTTGGATCTCCGGCCACGGAACCCTTGGGGATGGAAGTACGGTTCCGCTGGAGGATATGAACCGCTATGCGGACAGCAATGTCCGTGTGATTATGACCCGCAGTGCGGCGGAGGGCGTGCGTGTCGTTGCTTTGAAGTTTTTGTAAAGACGCGCTGCAGCACGATGTCTGACATGCCGGCGCGGAGCGTTTGCCTTTTCAGTTCGCGGACAGAAAAAATGCGGGACTTAGGGACCATGTTATGCCGACCGCGGATCTGATTGCGCCGCCGGAATTTTGCTTGGAACGTGCGAAACGGCGATGTGCGAATCATCCTCTTATCATTTCCTGGCTCCGCAGATAAGAGGTGTTTTATTCCTATGTGTGCCGGCGCGGAGCGGCAGAATGGAGATTATTATGAAAGCGTGGAAAAGAAAGCTGGTTTGGCTGCTTTGTGCGGCAATGCTTACCCTGTCCGTGTCCCTGCCTGTTTTGGCAGAGGAGGACATGCCGGCCGTGGTGGAGGAAAAGACCGATCCGGAGGATTTGACCAGCGAGGAGGCCCAGTCCCTGGTTCAGGCGGTCGCCAAGCAGCTGGGGTTATATGGAAGATACGAGAGCATTTCCGAACGAAGCCTATATAAGGCGGCGGTGGAGCGCCTGATTGAGGAGGACCCCGCTCTGTACGGTACAGTGCTCAAGGCCATGTTGGAATCGGTGGACGAGCATTCGGAATACTATACCGCGGAAGAGGCCAAGGGCCTTATGGAAAGCATCAACGGTGAGGTGGTCGGCATTGGCGTGACCATTGACTTCTCCAATCCGGCGGCGGCGGTGATTGCTTCGGTGATTCCGGACACCCCGGCCGACCAGGCCGGACTGCAGGTGGGTGACATTCTGGTCAGCGCGGACGGCACCGATCTGCGCGGCATGAAGTCCGAGTCCATTCTGAAGCTGGTCCGGGGAGAGGCCGGCACCCCGGTGCGTCTGGAGGTGGAGCGGGATGGTGCGGTCCTGAGCTATGATCTGATCCGGGAGGCGATCATCGGCACTTCTGTGACCGCAGAGGTGTTTGAGGAAGATGGACAGAAGCTGATGTATATCCGGGTTTTCGGCTTTGTGAAGAACACGGCTGAGAAGTTCAAGGAGGCGCTGGATCAGGCGGACCAGGCTGGAATTACAAACCTGATTATTGATCTGCGTGACAATGGCGGCGGTATTCTGGACCAGGCGGTGCAGATGGCTGGCTGCTTTGTGCCCAAGGACAGTATCATTACCACAGAGGACCATAAGATCGAACTGCTGAACAAGGTCTACAAGGGGACGCTGGCGGAGAAGTCCAAATACGACACGGTGGTGCTGATCAACAAGAATTCAGCCAGCGCGTCCGAGGTGTTTGCCGCGGCCCTGCATGAGAACGGCGCCGCCCGTCTGATTGGCACGCGCTCCTATGGCAAGGGTACAATTCAGTCCATCAACGGTCTCCAGACCGGCGGCATGATCAAGTATACCAGCGGTTTCTATCTGACACCCAGCGGCAGCAACATCAACGGCATCGGCCTTGTGCCGGACTCTGAGGTGGAGAATCAGATGGTGCCTGTGGACCGTGAGAAGTATGGAACCTTTGGCTATACCCGCACCTATGAGATGGGGGACACGGGCGAAGAGATCCGCACAGCCAAGGAGATCCTGAACCTCTTTGGAATTTATCAGGGAGAGATCAATGATGTCTTTGACCAGGATATGTACTATGCCGTCTACGCCTTCCAGACCCAGGCAAAGGTATTTGCCTACGGAGTACTGGACCTGACCACACAGCTCCAGCTGCACAACTATTTGGGAATGGCTAAAATTGAACAGGATGATCAGATTCGGGCGGGTTTTTCCTATTTTGGAATGACCTATCCCGGCGAATAAAATAAATATGGGGACAGCTTCTGCTGTCCCCTCAGAATGCTTTGCGTATCAGATCTTTTGACACACTCAACAGGAGGCGTCCCTGCAGGGAAGCCTCCTTTGTTTCGTAAAAATCGTCTAAAACGCAGCCAGAAGCTCCTGAATACGGCTCTCGCCATATACCCGAACGCCGCGGCGGGCCAGCAGTTCGGCGGCCGCGCCGTTCCCGGGAATCAAAACGCCGGAAAAGCTCCCGTCGTAGATTTTTCCAAAGCCGCAGGAGGGACTTCTCTCCTTCATCAAGGCCGCCGGACAGTCAAAGAGCTTTGCCAGCTTCCAGGTCTCCGCCGCTCCGCGCAGGTATTGCGCGGTGACATCCTCGCCGGAGCGGGAATAGTACCGGCCGCCGCGCCGCTCGGACGGCTCCCGCGGAGAGGCCAGCCCGCCCAGCTGTTCCGGACAGGCGGGAATCAGATGGAATTTTTCCTGCAGCGCGTGCAGAGCGTTGTCCGGCAGCGGCCTGCAGGCGCCGTCATACCGGCAGCACAGGCCCAGCAGACAGCCGCTGATTAAGAGATTCATGCTGGATACCCCCTTTCTTACTACCATATCACATATGGAGGGGGGAAGTCAAGGCGGCTACAGCAGTTCCTCGGCGCTGAAGCCCTCCTGATGGGGCAGGTGCTCCACCAGCATCCGAAACATGATGAATTCGCCGATAAAATCCTCTTTGGCGTGGATGTCGGCATACTCCATGCTCTGGCGCAGGGAGATCTCTATCTCCTCAATTTGGGCGGTGTCAATGGTGAGACAGGCCCAGAACCGGCTTTGATTCCAGCGCTCCTGAAGCTGGTCCAGCCGGCCGCGGATATCATTCCAGTCGTCCCGGTCATAGCTCTGCTCAATCTCAGCGCAGATGCCGCTGACATCCTGATTCAGGTCCAGGATCTGATAGGTGTGGTAGCCGATAAAGCCCGCGGTCAGCGCGAGAATACATAAAACGGTGGCAACCCGGTTCATTTCTTCTCACCTCCTTGACTTTTGACAGAGTCCCGGGGGATCAGGACCACGCTTCCGCTGTCCTGCTCGAAGCTCAGGTAGAAGACATCTTTGGGATGCTTCAGGTTATAGGTTTTCAGCTGTTTGTCCAGCCAGTCGTCGTTCAGACCCAGCCGTTCCATATTGGGCCGCACCAGATTGCCGTTGTCAATGATAACATAGCTCATGTGGACCGGTTCCGGGTTCAGGTTCAGGTCCGACGGTGTGACAGAGCTGTTCTGGGCGTTCATGATGACGCTGACCTTGCCGTTGGTCTCCATGATGACATAGTCCACCTGGGAAAGGCTGATGGCGCCGTTGTTCCGAAGCTCCTCCATAAGATCCGCCACATTGAACCGCTGTTTTTTCATTTCTTCCTGGTTCAGGCGGCCCTTTTGAAAGAACATGCTGGGTCTGCCGTAGAGCAGCGTCCGGACGGAAAGACTGCGGTAGGCCACATAGGATAGGCATACTTCCAGTATCAAAAGAATAAGTATGGCTATGACACTGCTGCTCAGCGGGACGCCGAGATTGGTAATGGGCATGGCGGCGATCTCGGAAATGATGATGGTGACCACCAGCTCGGAGGCCTCAAGCTCGCCGATCTGACGTTTGCCCATAAGCCGCAGGGTCAGCACCACAAAAACATACATAATGATGGTACGCAGTACAGTAATGATCACAGAATTCACCTCTGGAATAGTATGGACCGCGCCGGGAAAAATATGTGCCTTATTTTTTGTGCTATTTTGCAGTCCTGTCTGCGGTGCGGCTTGATGTCCGCGGGTAAAAATTCAGCGTGTCATGAAATATCTGGACTTTCCCGCAAAAAGATATTTACAAACAGCCTGAAAAGAAGTATAATAAAAAAGTATGTGAAGTTTTAGCAATGGAGGAAATGAAATGTATATTGGAATTGATTTAGGCGGTACTAATATTGCGGTGGGACTGGTGGACAGTACCCCAAAGGTAGTGGCGCAGGCTTCCCGGCCCACGGATGCGGACCGTCCGTATCAGGAGATCGTCCGGGATATGGCTGAGCTGTGCAAAGAAGTGACAGAAGATGCGGGTTATACCATGGAGGATATCCAGGGAATCGGCGTCGGCAGTCCGGGGACGATTGACTCTGTGGGCGGCGAGATTGTGTACGCCAATAATCTCAGATGGAACCATGTGCCCCTGGTGCCGGAGCTGAAAAAATATTATCCCAATATTCCCATGACGGTTGAGAATGACGCCAATGCCGCGGCCTATGGCGAATATATGGTAAACGGCGGCGGGACGGACAGCTTTCTGGCCATCACCCTTGGCACCGGCGTGGGCGGCGGCATTGTGCTGAATAAAAAAATCTACCGGGGTTTTAATGGCGCCGGCGGTGAGATCGGGCACTTTACTCTGGTGCATGACGGCGAATACTGCACCTGCGGCAAGAATGGCTGCTGGGAGGCCTATGCCTCGGTAACCGCGCTGATCCGGCAGACAGAGGCCGCGATTCTGGCGCATCCAGACAGCCTGATGGTCAAAAAGGCGGAGGAAAAGGGCCACGTCAGCGGCCGTACCGCGTTTGAGGCGGCCAAGGAGGGCGACGCCGCGGCACAGCAGGTTGTGAAAAAATATCTGGAATATGTGGCCGACGGCATCTCCAGCGTTATCAATATCTTCCAGCCCAACGTCCTGGTTATCGGCGGGGGCATCAGCAAAGAGGGCGACTATATCCTCAAGCCGGTCCAGGCGTATATCAACCGGTATACCTACTGCAAGGATATCCCCCAGACCGAGCTGAAGATTGCCACCCTGTTCAATGACGCCGGCATCATCGGCGCGGCGCTGGCATCGGTTATGGAATCATAGGAACCGCACGGTTGTCCGCGGACAGCCTAAAAAGGCCTTATCCCTTTGGGATAAGGCCTTTTCCAAGTGATTCCCATATCAAAACGGAAGATCTATATAATCCGAAATCAAAATGTAGATCAGCGCGTAAACCAGCATGGGATCATCATTTTCTTCATTTTCCAGCAGGAGGAAAATCATGGCCGCCAGCAGCAGGTCCTCGGCAGAGAGCAGGCCCAGGACCTTTTTGGTCTCCGGATTATAGATGGAAGATGGGATAAAGCCCAGAATCGGGTTCTGCGGCAGTTTGAGCTTCTTTTTATGTGCATCCTCCGGCATGGAGCCCTGCGGGTTGGAACGCGGTTTCGGATTCTGAGAAGGGGAAGACTGCGCGTGCCTGGGCGGCGGTTCCTGCCGGCGGGATTGGGACTGTCTGGCATAGCCGGACTGCCTGGCGCCCGGATTGGGCGCCGGACCCTTGAGCGGCATGGCGGGCCCGCCGCTTCGGGCGTTCTGAGGCTGGTTATGTACAGGCGTCTGCCGCTGCTGATTTTGGGTCGGCGGCTGGTTTCTGGCCGGACTGCTCTGATTGTTCTGCTGGTGGGATCTGCCCTGCTGCATACTCTGCGGAGACTGGGGCTGTCTTTGCGGCGGGGAATTTCCCTGTGCCGGCCGCTGGGCCGCAGAACGGGCCTGCTGCATGGGCTGGGGATTCGTTTTTGGATCATAGCGACGATACATAATCAATCCCCCTGGGTTTCCCGCATGACTTCAATCACCTTGGTCAGGCTCAGCATTTTCATGGCGCTGTCCACCTTTTCCTGCCGGGCGGGCTTGAGGAATGGTTTCAGGGCCATAAGAAGCTGTGACTGGCTGTTGTTTTTTCGGCTGTTCATGGCGGACATGGCCCGCTGAAGCTTCAGCATCATCTCCAGATTATCCGGGTCAATGCCGCCGGTCGCCTCTCCGGGGACGGCGTTCTCTGCGTCCGGGGCGCCGCCGCCGAACATACTGAGAATGTTCTGGATCTGTTGCTGTCCCTCTTCGCCGGACAGCATGTTTTTCAGCATATCAACCGCGCCGGACAGATCCATGGATTCTTCTTCCATCAGACATCCCTCCTCCCAATCAGAATTTTTTGCCGGACTGCTTGCCCTATACGGAACAGGCCGGCTGGCAGCCATGCGCCTATTTTTTGCCGAAGATCTGATTCAGCTTCTGCATGACCTCTGGATTACCGGCCAGCTGTTTTGCCAGCGCCGGATTCTTCTGGAGCTCCCGCTGCAGGTCGGCGGTACTGAGATTGTTCAGCTTCTGGTTCAGCGTGCCCTTGTCTGTGGTCTGAATGGCCTGCTGTACCTGCTTCATCTGCTGGGGCGAGAGCATATTCCCCATCTGCTGCATGGCATTGGACAACATCTGCGGGTTCATGTTTTTAATCATGTCTTCCAGGTTCATATCAACTACCAAAGCCTTTCTGCCCACAAAATTCAAATACAGCACACCTTACCGTGGGCGGATAAGGCGCAGGGGTTCAGGAACGCTCCGCCGCGCTGTGCGGCCGGCTGAAAAGCCAATGCTCCTTTCTGATTATCTGCTACTTATACTCTATGCACGAGGAAGAAAATTCGTGACAAATATTTCAATATATGTTATACTAGGCCTGTTCATAAATCCCGCGCGGACGGAGAAAAGAACCTTTTTGCCGTTTGGGGTTTGCGGACAATACAAATGAAAAATGATCTGCAGAAAGAAGGGGTGCGGATGAAGGCACTCGTGCTGAGTGACTCCCATAAAAATTTCAACAGTATTCGCCGGGCCGTGGAGCGGGAGCCGGATGCGGATTTGCTGATCCATGCGGGCGATGTACAGCGGGATGTGGACGATATACTGGACGCCTGGCCGGAACTGCCCTGCGAGTATGTGCTGGGGAACAACGACTTCTGTGTGACCGGCGTTCCCAGCCAGCGGCTGTTCGAGTTCGGGGGAAAACGGATTTTCCTGACCCATGGCCACATGTACAGGGTCAAAAGCTCAACCGCCCGGCTGGTGCAGAAGGCCAGAGCCATGGGGGCGGACATCTGTATTTTTGGCCATACCCATCTGCCCTGTCTGGAGGAGCAGGACGGAATTTGGGTTTTAAATCCCGGAACCGCCTGGCGGAGCTATGCAACCATAGAGATCACGGATGGAGAGGTTTCCATCCAAATAAAAGATAATTGACAGAAGAAGGAAAAGGTGATGCAAATGCTATTGGCTATTGACGTGGGCAACACCAATACGGTGGTCGCCCTGTATGAAGGTGAAAAAATGCGCCGCCACTGGCGGATGGCCACAGACAAAAACCGGGCCTCTGATGAGATCGGTATGCTTCTGCTCCAGTTCCTGGGGACGGAGCGGGCCGGAGCGGAGGATATCGAGGCGGTCATGATCTCCTCAGTGGTGCCCCCGTTCATGCACTCCCTGACCAACGCGGTCCGGCGCTATCTGGACTGTGAGCCCATGCTGATCGGGCCGGGGGTGAAAACCGGCATGAACATCCGCTATGACAACCCGCGGGAGGTGGGCGCCGACCGAATCGTCAACGCGGTTGCGGCGGTCCACAAGTATGGGAAACCGCTGATTGTGGTGGACTTTGGGACGGCGACCACCTTTTGCGCCATTGACCGAAACGGCGACTACCTCGGCGGCGTAATCACACCGGGCATCAAAATATCCATGGATGCCCTGTTCGAGCGGGCGGCCAAACTCCCCAAGGTGGAAATCAAAAAGCCCTCCTGCGTAATCGGGAGAACCACAGTGGCCTCCATGCAGGCCGGCGCGGTCTATGGCCAGGTGGGCCAGGTGGACGGCATTGTCCGGCGCATGAAAAACGAGCTGGAGGCGCCGGACTGCAAGGTGATTGCCACCGGCGGACTGGCCGGAACCATTGCCGAGGAGTCGGAGACCATTGACATTGTTGACCGGATGCTCACATTGGACGGGCTTCGGATTATATATGAAAAAAACTGCTGATAGGGAAAGGATGAGCAAACATGGATTATAATGAAATGGCACTCAAGCTCCACCGGGAGCTGAAAGGGAAGATTGAGGTGACGGCCAGAGCGGAGACAAAGGACAAGGACCAGCTATCCGTGGCCTATACGCCCGGCGTGGCGGAGCCCTGCCGGGAGATTGCAAGGGATAAGGAAAAGGTCTATGACTACACCCGAAAGGGGAACATGGTGGCCGTTGTCACGGACGGTTCCGCCGTACTTGGGCTGGGCGATATCGGTCCGGAGGCTGGCATGCCGGTCATGGAGGGAAAATGCGTGCTGTTCAAGAACTTTGCCGGTGTGGACGCGTTTCCCATCTGTCTGGATACCAAGGACGTGGATGAAATCGTCAGCACGGTCAAAAATATTGCGCCGGGCTTTGGGGGCATCAACCTGGAGGATATCTCCGCGCCCCGGTGCTTTGAGGTGGAGCGGCGTCTTCAGGAGGCGCTGGATATTCCGGTATTTCATGATGACCAGCACGGGACTGCCATTGTGGTGTGCGCGGGAATCCTGAACGCGCTCCGGGTGGTGGAAAAGCGGATTGAAGACGTGAAGATCGTTATAAACGGAGCGGGCAGCGCGGGAATCGCCATCTGCAAAATGCTTTTAAGCATTGGCGCGGCCCATGTGACCCTGGTGGATAAGGTTGGAGCCATCTGCCGGGGGATGGAGGGCATCAACCCGGAGCAGGCCAGAATGGCGGAGGTCACCAATCTGGAGCGGAAGCGGGGAACTCTGGCTGATGTGATGGCCGGCGCGGATGTGTTCATCGGCGTTTCTGCGCCGGGCATCGTGTCGGAGGAAATGGTGCGGTCCATGGCGGCCCGGCCCGTGGTATTTGCCATGGCAAACCCCGTTCCGGAAATTATGCCGGAGCAGGCGCTGGCGGCAGGGGCGGCTGTGGTCGGCACCGGCCGGAGCGACTATCCCAACCAAATCAACAATGTGCTGGCTTTCCCCGGGCTGTTCCGGGGCGCGCTGGACGCCAGGGCAAGGCGGATCACACAGGAGATGAAGGCCGCGGCGGTGTATGCCATTGCGGGGCTGATCCCGGACGAGGAGCTCAGTGCGGAGAATATCATTCCCAAAGCCTTTGACCCCCGCGTGGGCCCGGCTGTGGCAGAGGCTGTCGCGTCGTCGGCGCGGGACAAATAGCGTTCGTTTTGTCCGTCCCGGACAAAAGCTCGCTTTAATGTCCGCGCCTATAGCTTCAACGCCTCCAGCATCAAAGGCAGGGTCCGGGTATACACCTGCGGGAAGTCTTCAATGGGAAGCGGGTTTTCTCCGAGGCCGACCTCAATGGTGAAGCCCGGGCGTTTGAAGGCCCGGATGAACCAGTCCTTGTATCCGCCGTAGGAGGCAATCCCGTCCGGCACGTCCATGCGGTATGGACTGACGGTTTCAAACCGCTTGGCATAGGCAAAGGATTTATCCGGTGCAAAGCCGCAGAAATCCCAGTAGATTACCTCGCCCTGACTGTGAAAGGCCAGGACCAGATCAAAGGCGTTCTGCCGGGTGAAATCGGCGACGGCGCGGCTCTCCGGTTCGGATTCCGGATAGGCACCGGAGAACCGGGTGGGTCCCGGCCCCTCAATGCCCGCCTCCCGCTCTGACTGCTTTGAAAGGTGCCAGAGCGCGTCGTAATTGTGATTCAGATCCACGCCCCGGGCGTTGGCCTGCCAGCGTTTTCCGCCTGCGGCGATCTGTACGCCGTCAGGATTTACCATGGGAACTAAATAGAGCGTGCACCCGTCTAATAACTCGTGAGCGCCGTAAGCGCCGGAGGCAAGGTCCTCCGCAAACTGCATCAGCAGCTTTGCGGTGAGCCATTCCATGCCATGGTGCGCGGCGTTGAAGAATATGCGTTTGCTGCCCCTGCCCAGCTTAATGGCGTAGAGGTTTCGGTCCTGCAGACTTTTTCCGATGCAGAACACGGGAATATGGGGGTATTTGTTCCGAAAGGCGGTGATAGCTTTCGTAAGTTCCTGATAATCGAATATGTATGACATGATGATTTCCATAGCCTTTCTGCCCACATGGTTGATTGGTACGTTTGTTCTTATCGTGGGCTGACAAGACGTATGTGTGAAATCGTATTGTGCCGCTGCGCACTCCTAAATAGACTGGCCGTGCAGA
The DNA here is from genome assembly GCA_965146665.1 of uncultured Ructibacterium sp. Taxonomy (GTDB): domain Bacteria; phylum Bacillota; class Clostridia; order Monoglobales; family Monoglobaceae; genus Ructibacterium. The sequence continues at coordinate 20,012 of CBCTHE010000028.1, read as the reverse complement.
CAAAACCGTTACGGAATTGTAATAAAACGTTAATGAAATGTTGTTTTTCCCGTGCGGCTGTAAGGATTCTGGCACCTGCCTTTTTTCGGCATTTGTAGAATTTAGCCAAAAATACCGCAGATAGTTTGGAGAAATGCTTTCCTCCGTATCTATTTTTTATTCAAAGATACTAAAGATTATGAAAAAATTGGGGAAAACCCAATAAAGTTATGAAATTTTTTTAAAAAGTTTGAAAAATCTATTGAAAAAAGATTCATAACGTAGTATAATGCAAGAGTATAAACACGAAATAAATTAAAATATGGGATAGGTATATGTATATGCAGATGTGCGTGGTGTGCCTTTTTCCGTATTTGTTTCATTTTATTCTGACAGAAAGGAGGAAGGCCCAAAACTAAATAATAATTGTGGTAAAAGGTCATCTGTGGTAGGACGATCAAGGCTGGAAAAAAAGAAAAGGTTAGTTTGATTATTTAGGAGGCAAAAATTATGATGGATTACAAAAAATTTAAGAAATTTGGTGCGGCAGTCACCGCTGCTGCAATGTTTGGTACATTAGGTACAGGTGTGTTCGCGGCTGAGGATGCGGTTGATCCGGCAGAGGTTCCGTCTGTTCCCGTGGTCGAGGCTCCTGTTGTTACAGAAGCGCCGGAAGTCACAGAGGCCCCGGTTGTAGACGAGACACCTGCTGAGACCGAAGCGCCTGAGGAGACAAAGGCTCCTGCGGAAAGTGAGACCCCTGCGGAGAGCGCTGCGCCTGACGTGACGGAGGCTCCGGCTGAAACCGAAGCGCCGGAATCGAGTGAAGCGCCCGCAGAAAACGCGGAGGTTGGCCTGGCAACAGATACGTCTGCTCCGGTTTGGGACGGCACGAATCTTGACGGGACCACAGGTATTTCGATTACGGAAGCCACAGCCAGTGTGACCACCGAAGGTATCTATACTGTCAATATGAAGTATTCGATTACCGGAGAGACTGACCAAACTGCTCAGGTTACGATGCTTGCTTATCTGTTTGAGAATGGCGGCGCTGCCTATGTGGCAGAAGCAAACGCTAGCATTCCTGCAATGGAAGAGGCCAACATTCGCGCCATTGACCAGACTGCAAACACAGGAAACATTAGTTTCAAGCTTGCAAAAGAAGGTGGTCTGCCTGTAGCGGCTGACTCAACGCTGGTTGTCAAGGTTGGTTCTGACGCTGCTTCCGCAACTGCGGCCCAGGCGATTATCATTGACTTGGCTAATGCAGAGATGGTTGATCCAACAGATATACTGTATGGCGATGTCAATGGTGATGGTAAAGTGAATGCAAAAGACCATGCTGATCTTGGTAAGCACCTTGCGAAATGGGAAGGTTATCTTGTACTTGCCAATCCGGATGCCGCAGATGTTAATTCTGATACCCGTGTAAATGCGAAAGACCATGCTGATCTTGGTAAGCATCTTGCAAAATGGGCGGGCTATGAAGAATTACCACTTAAGTAAATAAACATCAAACAATAAAAAATGTAAAAAGGACGTGATTTTGATTATGAAGAAATTGACAAAGATCTTGTCTCTGTTACTTTCTATAGCAATGGTATTTTCTTTAATGACAATTGGTGTTACGGCAGCGGGGACCCCTACCGCGGCCTTAAGTTCACCTAGTGGAGTACTCGCTGGGTCTGAGGTAGTTATCGATCTTACGCTGACCGATAATCCTGGGTTTACCTATTTATCTCTTGAGTATTCTTATGATAAATCAGCTTTAGATCTTATTGAGGTAAATGACAAAAGCTTATTAGGAACTTATAATGGTAATGGCACAAGTACTTTGGCTTGGCAGAATGCTACAGCATCAGAGAATTTTACTGTTAATGGTGTTGTCGCTTCTTTGAAGTTTAAAGTAAAAGACTCTACAGCAAAAGGTGAGTATCCCATTACTTTGAAATTTGACGCTGACAATACTATGGATGTAAATTATGATCCAGTTGTTTTTGAAGTCGCAAATGGTAAAATTACAGTAATTGAAGAAACCAATATTACTAGCATTACTAAGGAAACTGTAAGTGTTCCCTATGGCGCAACTGCTGAGGAATTAGTAGCCGCTCTGCCGAAGACGGTTAAAGGACAGGGCCAGACTACTGGCGGTACTGCGGTTACTGATTTGGAACTGCAGGTAGAGTCTTGGGATACCACATCCTTGAACTTGACTCCGGAAGATATGAGCGCACAGAAAGCTCAGACCATTACTGCTACATTGAAAGCACAAGCTGGTGTAAACATTGATACCGCGGCGAAGGCAGAGGCTGATGTAACCATTGCGCCTATGACCTCAGGCGTTGCAGTAGTTGATAAGCAGGTCACTTTCCCGAAAGAAGAAGCGGCCCGCGTTGTACCGGAAGATGAAATTAAAGCTGCTGTTGTAGAACAGTTTGGCGGTAAAGTAGAATTGGCAAAGGTTGCTGATGGGGAGGTTCTTGATTCCTTCACTTTTGAAGCTAAGGATGTTACCATTGCAGGAACACTGGACGCTGGTGTTTTGACAGATGGTGCTACGAATAAAGCTGTTGCTACGGTTACTATGACTGGTAAATCTGATCTTGGCAAATTCGAACTGACCGGTGTAACTGCTTCTATTGATGTAGTTGTTGTTCCCGCTGAGATCAAAGACGAGAATCTGAGCTTTGAAATTAAGCCGCAGAATCTGACCAATAATGTAAGCCTGAGCGTTGCTGTTAAGGACGCAAACGAAGCTTACGCTGGCAAGAATGTGTCCGTTGTTGTTTCGGCTGGGGATAAGTCTGTCACCCTTCCCAAGGAAGGCGGAGAGGCTATGACGCTGGCTGGCAAGAGCAGCACTTTCCGTCTTGGCAAGCTGTCCGATATTTTTGGTACAGATATCGCAGTTGGTACAGAAGTTACCTTTGAGGTAAAACTGGACGGCGCGGCAATCATTAACCCGGACGGCACCAGCAGTGTGAGCGCTTCGGTGAGAAAGGCCAGCAGTTCCACTGGCGGCTCTGGAATTCCGAACAATCCTGGTTCAAGCACTGGTGAAAGCAAAACCTACAACATCAAGACCACCGAGAGCGAGAACGGTACCTTTACAGTACAGTCCACCGCAAAGGCCGGCGACGTTGTAACGATCACCACCAAGCCGGACGAAGGCTATAAAACTGACGTTATCACGGTTAAGACCACAAACAACACAGACGTAAAAGTAGACGGCAAGAAGTTCACCATGCCTTCTTCTGACGTAACTGTAAGCGTGACCTTTGTTGAAGGCGTTGAAGAGCCGGAGCCTTCCGGTGACTTCACCGACGTTCCCAGCGGCAACTGGGCTTATGAAGCAATCATGAACCTGAAGAACTTGGGTATTGTCAATGGTGTGACCGAGACCACCTTTAACCCGGACGGCGATGTAACCCGTGCGGAATTTGCGAAGATGGTTGCACAGCTGTTCAGCCTGAAGGCTACCTCCGCCACCAGTGCGTTCACCGATTGTACTGCTGATGACTGGTATACTCCTTATGTAATCGCTGTTGCTGAGGCTGGTTATGTGAAGGGTATGGATGATTCTTACTTCGGCGCTGACGAGAAGATCACCCGTCAGGACATCTGCACCGTTCTGGGCCGTGTTCTGGACGCAAAAGCCGGCGAAGGCGCTGCTCTGAACTTTACTGACGCAGACCAGATCGCTGACTATGCGCAGGAATACGTTCTGGCGCTGGTTGACATGGGCGTTTTGAAAGGCTATGAGGATGGTACCTTCCTGCCGGCCGCAAACGCCACCAGAGCGGAAGCCGCCAAGATCATTGACGGCGTAACCAAGCTGGATAACCAGGTTGTGAAAGACGCTATGGCAAAGCTGAACGGCACCGACGCCAACGCAGATGACAACAAGGACGCTGCCGATGGTGAGAACGCAGACGATAACAAGGATGCAAACACCGACGACAACAAAGATGTTGCCGATGGTGAGAATGCAGACGACAACAAGGATGCTGAGTAATCAATAAGCGTTGTAATACCTGATTGATCAGGATAAAAGGCCGCCCGGTTGGGCGGCCTTTTGTGTGTCAATAAACCCAAATTTGGAATGATTTTGTCACGCATGGATTGCCGTAAAGCCCGCGTTATTCTCAAAACAATACCATTTATCAAGCATATGGCAGAAATACGGCGAATTTTTTTGATTTTTGTCGGGCGGTTTTTCATATTTCCATCAGATTGCGGTTGATTTTATTGGTGAGGTAAGCTATAATAAAGAAGAATGAGGACCGCAGTTGGTGCGGCGCTGTTTGATCAATACTTATGTGCGGCGGAGAAGATTCTGCTCTTTGCCCGCAGTTAGGAGGAATTATGAAAAAGTTAGCTGGGCTTTTGGCCGCGTGTTTATTTGTGAGTTCCATTGGATTGGCCGGTATTGCGTTCGCCGATGATACGTCTGTTGTGGTCGGGGATAAGCTGGAATTCGCGCCCGGAAGTGAACCAATCATTGTGGACAACCGCTTGATGCTGCCGCTTCGCGCGATTTCCGAGGCGCTGGACGCGACGGTTTACTGGTTTGATGATGATAAGCGGATTCAGATTGTGCTCTATGACTGTCTGCTTTCCCTGCAGATCGGCAATAATATCATGGGCCGTTATGAAATCGCGGAGGGTAAGGCGGCACCAAAGGACAATATCACCATGGATGTGCCGGCGACCATCGAAAATGACAGGACCTATGTTCCGGTACGCGCGATTTCGGAGGCGTTTTCTGCGGATATTCAATGGGATAATGTAAACCGGACTGCCACCATTGTGCCCATGACCCGGGCGGCGAATTATCTCAATGTCAGCGAGATTGCCGCACAGCCTGAGGGAACGCTCTGCGCTGCCTCGGGGGTGATCAGCCGTGACAACGAAACCGGTATTTTCTATCTGCGCTCCCTGCAGAAAAACAGCGCGGGAGAATATGACAAGGTCTCCTTCTGTACCCCGGTTAAGACTTCCATTTCAGAGGATACCTCCTATGGGGAATATATATCAAAGTTCTGGCTTGAACAGTTCGGGACAGAGAATCCGTCCGGTACCGTGGTTTACTTCACGGGTATCACCAGCAATATTGAGGGCGAGCAGTATCTGGTGATTAACAAGACCACCACGAGCATCCGTTCACTTGGCTATTACGATGTATACATGAAATCCCTTGGCATGAGCTTTGACCCATATGAAACGGTAGTTTCCTGATCTTTTTAAATGAATTGCCCCAGGGCGGAAGCATCGGCTTCCGCCCTTTCGCGTGTCCCCAATTCAGATTTATCAGCGGCCGCGGCTTTTTTCCAACGGGAAAAAGCAATATCCATCCTGTAAAATCTATGCAAGGTGACGCTTGACGGATAGGGGAATCCTTGGTATAATAGCATGATGAAACATACGCGGCGGAGGTTCGGAAACGCATGCGGAACTCTGCGGAAAATTCGGGGCATAGAAGGGATATCATTTCCATAAATGCGGCCGAAGAATGATGCGGCAGAGTATGAAAACTTGAATTACTTTTGGGAAGAAGGGCTTTGGATACTATGGAGAAATTGGGATTGAATGAAATTCGGGAAAAGTTTTTGGCTTTTTTTGAGTCAAAGGGACATTTGCGGCTTCCGTCCTTTCCGCTGGTGCCGCAGGGGGATGCCAGTCTGCTGCTGATCAATGCGGGTATGGCGCCGCTGAAACCATATTTTCTGGGAAAGGAAACGCCGCCGTCCAAGCGGGTGACCACCTGTCAGAAATGTATCCGTACCCCTGATATTGAATGTGTGGGCCAGACCGCACGGCACGGCACCTTCTTTGAAATGCTGGGAAACTTCTCCTTTGGGGACTATTTTAAAACCGAGGTCACCAAATGGGCGTGGGAGTTTATTACCGAGGTTCTGGAGATCCCGGTTGACCGGCTTTGGGTCAGCGTCTATGAGGAGGATCAGGAGACGGTTGAGCTCTGGACGAAAAATGTCGGCGTATCACCGGACCGGATTGTATATTTGGGCAAAGAGGACAATTTCTGGGAGATCGGAACCGGCCCCTGCGGCCCCTGCTCTGAGATTTATTTTGACCGGGGCGAGGAATACGGCTGCGGTAGTCCGGACTGTGCGGTGGGCTGTGAATGCGACCGCTATGTGGAATTCTGGAATCTGGTATTTACCCAGTTTGACAAGGACGAGAACGGAAACTATAACCGTCTGGCCCACCCCAATATTGACACGGGCATGGGACTGGAGCGTATTGCCTGCATCATGCAGGGCGTGACCTCTATTTTCGAGGTGGATACCATCCGTAAAATACTGGACACGGCGGCGGCCATGGCAAAGGTCACCTACGGCAGGGACCATGACATGGATATCTCCCTCCGTGTCATCACCGACCATATCCGCAGCACCGTCTTTCTGGTTTCTGACGGCGTGCTTCCCTCCAACGAGGGCCGGGGCTATGTGCTCCGCCGTCTGCTTCGCCGTGCGGCGCGGCATGGGAAACTGCTGGGAATTGAAGGGCCGTTCCTGTATAAGCTGGCCAAGGTGGTGGCACAGGAAAGCGGTATAGCCTATCCGGAGCTGGAGCAGAACTTTGCGTATATTGAGAAGGTGATTAAGACCGAGGAAGAACGGTTTGACGAGACCATTGACCAGGGACTTGACATTCTGAAAGGCTATATGGAAACGCTGAAGCAGGCGGGCAAGAGCGAGCTCTCCGGTCAGCAGGCCTTTAAACTCTATGATACCTATGGATTTCCCATTGACCTGACCCGTGAGATTTTGGGCGAGGCGGGACTGCATGTGGATGAAACCGGCTTTAAGGCGCTGATGGATGACCAGCGGAATCGGGCGCGGACAGCCAGAGGCGATATGGAGGACGCGGCCTGGGAAGAGGACATTTTCGCGGCGATTGAGGGAAACACCGAATTCGGCGGCTATGAGCAGGATGCGGTTTCAGCCAGGATTTTGGGCATTGGCAAAGACGGCGGACTTGTTGGGACAGCCAGCGCGGGCGATGAAATTACCGTGGTTTTGGACCGGACCAGCTTCTATGCGGAAAGCGGCGGCCAGATCGGCGACACAGGCGTGATAGAGGGCAACGCTGCGGTGCTGGAGGTGTTGGACACAAAGAAGAAAAACGGGAAATTCCTGCATAAATGTGTGGTCAAGAGCGGAACGGTTCAGACCGGCGACGCGGTGACCACAAGGATTGACGCGGAACGCCGTCAGGCGATCCGGCGTAACCACTCATCCGTGCATCTGCTGCAGGCGGCTTTGCGGAATGTGCTGGGCAGTCATGTGGCACAGGCCGGTTCCTATGTATCTGAGGACCGGATGCGGTTTGACTTCTCCCATTTTGAGGCCATGACACCAGAGGAACTCCGGCAGGTGGAGGCGCAGGTAAACCAGAAGATTCTGGAGGATATCCCCATTGAATGCTTTGAAAAGCCGCTGGACGAGGCCAGGAAAATGGGCGCTGTGGCGCTGTTCAGCGAAAAGTACGGTTCCCGCGTACGTGTGGTGAAAATGGGTGATTACAGCATTGAACTGTGCGGCGGCACCCATGCGGCCTCTGCGGGCAAGCTGGGATTGTTTAAAATTTTGTCGGAGAGCGGCGTAGCCGCCGGTGTCCGCAGAATTGAGGGTGTGACCGGCCTTGGCGTGCTGCAGATGCTGGACGAAAAGGAACAGATGATCCAGGAGGCGGCCCATGCGCTGAAGACCAGTCCGAAGGAGCTGGTCCGCAAGGCGGAAGGCCTGCTGGAGGAATTGAAGGAGAGCAGGCGGGAGGTCGAAAGCCTGAAGAGTAAGATGGCCAAGGACGCTGTGGGCGGCATTCTGGACGGCGCAGAGGAGGTCGGCGGTACTTTGGTGGTTGCCAAACTGCTGGAGGACGGCATGGACATGAATACCCTGCGCGAGGTTGGCGACAACCTGAAACAGCAGCAGGAGGACGCGGTGATCGTGCTGGCCTCCAAGGACGGCGGCAAGGTCAATGTGATCTCCATGGCCACCCGGGCGGCGGTTGAAAAGGGCGTCCATGCCGGAAAGATCATATCCGCGGTGGCCAAGACCATGGGCGGCGGAGGCGGCGGCAAACCGGAATCCGCTCAGGCTGGCGGCAAGGATCCCTCCAAGGCGGAGGAAGCCCTGCGGCAGGTTGCCGGAATCGCAGCGGAACAGCAGAAATAGACATATCAAAATAGGAGGATGACCATGGATTGCTTATTCTGTAAAATCATTCACGGAGAGATCCCATCCACCAAGGTGTATGAGGATGAAAAGGTTTATGCTTTTCTGGATATTGAGCCTCAGGCGCCGACCCATATTATTCTGGTGCCAAAGGAGCATATTGCGTCCGCAAATGAGCTGACCGGGCCGAACGCGGCAGTGGTGGGCCATATCTTCGCGGTCGCGGCCAGACTTGCAAAGGAACAGGGCTTCGCGGAGAACGGATACCGGATTGTAAACAACTGCGGAGAGGACGGCGGTCAGACGGTGGGACATCTGCATTTCCATCTGCTGGCGGGCCGGAACCTCGGATGGCCTCCGGGCTGATGAATCAAAAAAGGCATCTCTCCGGGAGGAAGGATGCCTTTTTCTGTTTGGGTTTTTGGTGTGGTCATGGTATGATCCGGATCGTCAATGGACAGGATGATACGTATACCGTCCGGCAGTCAGCCGTTGGCGGGCGGTATGTGCTTGATCAGCTTATCATAATCCATTAAAAGCCATTCGGGGTCGACATTCAGTGCGCGGCACAGACATACCAGTTCATAATCCGTAACAACCCGGTTGTTGCGTTCGATCTTGCTGATGGCCTGCTGGTCAATGTTGATATTGTAGGTCTGCAGGCGGGCGGCAAGATCAGATTGAGAAAGCTTCTGCTCTTTGCGAGAGGCTTTCAGCCGTTGATACACAATATTTCTGTATCCGTAATGTGCTATTCGCTTCATGCGTTCCTCCTGTATATGTTGTGACGTAACAATTTTAAGATAGCACGAAGCCGCGGGAATTATACGTTATATAAATGTAAAGGACAAAATTTAATCACAGTTTAAAACAAAAAGGGGAAAGGTGTCGTACTATGTCGGATTTTGCTGAATTCGGCCGGAATGGATAGGTATGGAATTCATTTGCAGGTTGCATTTTCCATCCAAAATGTGGTATACTAATTTTAGAGCATGATACTGCGCGGCGAACGCGAAAAAGGCGGAAACACTTTGCCTTATGTGATAAATAACAGAAAATATGACATGAATCAAACAAAAAGGAGCTGATGACCATGCAGACAAAATCTGTTTGCCCCGGCGTTGATCTGCGGATCCTTGAAGACAGTAAATTCAAGACCAATACGCTGAGTATTTATTTCCATATTCCATTGAAGCGCGAAACTGTGACCAAAGCCGCGCTTTTGCCCTCTGTGCTGAAGCGGGGGTCTGAAAAGTATCCGAAGTTCAGCGACATGGCGCGTCATTTGGCCGATCTGTACAGCGCCTCCTGCAGTGCCGGCGTCCGGATGAAGGGTGACGGCGAGGTGCTGTATTTCTCAATGGAGTATATTGCGGATGCATATATCGGGGAGAAACTCACCGGACAGGCGGCGGACTTTCTGAAGGAATTTGTCTTTTCGCCGCTGATTTGTGAGGGCGGTTTTCTCCCTGCGTATGTGGAGAGTGAAAAGAACAACCTGAAAAATTCCATTCTGGGACTGATCAATGACAAAAAGGAATATGCGGATGTGAAATGCCGGGAGGCCATGTTCGGCACGGATGGCTATGGCATGTTCGAGGCTGGATATGTGGAGGATTTGGATGGGATCACCCCGGAAAATCTGTATGCCTTTTACCAGGACGTCCTCCGCAACGCCAAGGTGGACATTTTCATCGGCGGTACGGTAGAGGCGGACATGGCGGACAGGATTGCCGGAATCTTTGGGCCGGAGCTGGCGCCGCGGTCTGCGGGCTATATCAAAACCCAGGTGGCGGTTCCCAAGCGCGGTGAAATTCAGACGGTAACCGAAGAGATCAGCGTGGTTCAAAGCAAGCTGGCCATGGGCCTCTGCTGCGGCGTGGAGCCCACCGGCGACGCCTATTATGCCTTGATGCTGGGAAGCTGTATTTTCGGCGGCAGCCCCTTTTCCAAGCTGTTTAACAATGTGCGTGAGAAGCTGAGCCTTGCCTATTACGCGGTCTGCCGCACCGAACGGTTCAAGAGTGTTATGATGATCAGCTCCGGCATCGAAACCCGGAATTATCAGGCGGCCTATGACGAGATTATGGTTCAGTTCAGGAAGATGCAGAACGGCGAAATTGAGGACGCGGAGCTGGAGGCGGCAAAAAAATATCTGTCCACCGGCCTGAATTCCATGAAGGACAGCCTGCGGGCCATGGAGGACTATTACCTGAGCCAGGTCATCATGGGGCAGGAGCAAAGCCTTGACGCGCTTTTGGACTGTCTCTGCAAAGTCACCAAGGACCAGATTCAGGCGGTCATGCAGAAGGTCAGCTTTGACACGGTCTATTTCCTCAAGGGGAATTTAGAGACCGGAAAGGAAGGGGAATAACATGGAGATCAAGCACTTTGAAAACAAGCAGTTAAAAGAAGAAATGTTTTACGCGGTCCACGACAGCGGACTTCGGGTCTATGTGTTCCCCAAAAAAGGATTCAGCAAATACTATGCCATCTATGGCACGGAGTACGGTTCCATTGACCGGACCTTTCAGGTGCCCGGCGAGGCGGGGATGACCACGGTTCCGGACGGGATCGCGCACTATCTGGAGCATAAGATGTTTGAGGAGGAAGACGGCGGCAATGCCTTTGACCGCTTTGCCCTGACCGGAGCCAGCAGCAACGCCTTCACCAGCTTTGACATGACGGCCTATCTGTTCTCCTGTACGGATCATTTTTATGAAAATTTGGATATACTGCTGGATTTTGTGAACCATCCCTGGTTTACAGAGGAAAATGTGGCAAAGGAGCAGGGGATCATCGGTCAGGAGATCAAAATGTATGAGGATGATCCGGAGTGGCGGGTGTTCTTCAACACCCTGACCGCGCTTTTCCACAACAATCCGGTGAAGATTGACATAGCCGGGACCGTGGAGAGTATTTCCCATATCACGCCGGAGATTCTATACAAATGCTACAACACCTTCTATAATCCGGCCAATATGGTGCTGGTTCTGGCAGGGGATGTGGACATCGCCAAGGTGATGTCCTATGTGGATAAGCATGTGGACGCCGGCCGGAATCTGGGACTGATCCCCCGGGAAAAGGCGGCCGAGCCCAGAGAACGGGTCCGGGAGCGGGCAGAGCAGAAGCTGGTGGTGTCCCAGCCCCTGTTCCGGATTGGATTCAAGGATGCGGAAACAGAGCTGGACAGCGAGACCATGCTGAAAAAGGAGATCGCCACGGAGCTGATCCTGGAAACCGTGTTTGGCAGGAGCAGCGATTTGTATATGGAGCTTTATGAGGAGGGCCTGATTGACAACTCCTTTGACGCAGAGACCGATCTGGCGAGGGCCTATGGATTTACGCTGGTGGGCGGGGAATCCCGTGACCCGGAAAAGGTATACGCGCGGGTCAGGGAACGGCTTGAACGCCTCATGCGGGAGGGGATCCCGGCCGGTGAGCTGGAGCGGGCCAGAAAGGTCCTGATTTCGGGGAATATCCGCACCTTCAACAGTGTGGAACGGATGGGCAATTCGTTTATCCGCCAGATCTTCGCGGGATTCAATCCGCTGACCTTTGGCGAAACGGTAGCCCAGGTCACCGACGAGGCGGTCATGAACCGTCTGCGGGAACACTTTGATACGGAAAATTGTGTGCTGTCCGTGGTCAGCCCTGCGGAAGCATAGCTGGGAGCGTGATGCGATATGATCAACGAGATAACCTTTCCCGGACTTGGCCTCAAATTTGAGGTCAGCCGGGTGGCCTTCCGGCTCTTTGGCCTGTCGGTTTACTGGTATGGCATTTTGATTGCCCTTGGGCTGATTCTGGCCATTGTCTACGGGGTGCGTGAGGCGAATCGGACCGGGCTCAGCCAGGACGACCTTTTGAATATGATCCTGATTGCCGTGCCGGCTGCCATTGTCTGTGCCAGACTTTATTATGTGGTGTTCAGCTGGGATATGTACAAGGACAATCTGCTTTCTGTGTTTGACGTTCGAAGCGGCGGCCTGGCGATTTACGGCGGTGTGATTGGCGCATGTATTGTCATCTTCTGCTATTGCCGGGCCAAACGGATTCACATGGGCCTGGTGCTGGATGTGCTGGCGGTTGGGCTCCTGATCGGTCAGGCGGTTGGGCGCTGGGGAAATTTCGTCAACGGCGAAGCCTTTGGCGGGCCGACCGGCCTGCCATGGGCCATGAGCATCAAACAGGACGGCGCGGTGGTGGCGCAGGGGGTGCATCCCACGTTTTTCTATGAGTCCCTCTGGAATGGCGTGGGGATTATACTGTTGCTGCTGTACAAGCGGATCCGGCGTTTCCGCGGAGAGTTGTTCTGCGGATATCTGACATGGTATGGTCTGGGCAGAATGTGGATTGAGGGCCTCCGTGCGGATTCCCTGTACATAGGGAACCTCAGGGTCTCCCAGCTTTTGGCTGTGCTGACCGTGTTTTTGGGCATGGGCCTGATCCTCTATGGCAGGACGCACTGGACCGGGTCCAAACGGCCGGAACCAGCGGGCCATCCCGAAGAGAAAGCGGAATCCAATGAAAAAGCAGAGGAATAATCGGAGGGAGCCGGCGCGGGAGAAAACTCTTTTCGCGTCCGGCCCCTTTTTTCTTGCTTTTTTGCGGCATCGTGCTATAATAGAGAAAACAACCTGAGAAAGGATGATAGAAATGGAACAAAAAGGCGGCGCGCCAAAACGGCCGATCATTTTTTATTATATCATCGGCCTTGTCATCATATTGCTGCTGAACGCCTTTCTGGTCCCCACCATGTTCAAACCGGAAACCGTGGGCTACAATGTGTTTCTGGATGATCTGAAGTCTGGAAAGGTCCGGCAGGTGGAGATACAGGATACACAGATCGGCGTTTTGATTCAGGAGGAAGAGGGGAAAAACAAGGTCTATATCACGGGGAATATGAACGATCCGGAGCTGACGGACAAGCTCTACGACGCGGGCGTGGAGTTTGGCAAGGTGATCCCAAAGCAGAATTCACCGCTTCTGAGTTTTTTGCTGTCCTGGATTCTGCCGCTGCTGCTGATGGTTGGCCTGGGCCAGCTGCTCATGCGGCAGATGCAGAAGCGGATGGGCGGGGATGTCATGGCCTTTGGCCAGAGCAACGCCAAAATTTATGTCAAGGCGCAGACCGGCAAAACCTTTGCGGACGTGGCCGGACAGGAAGAGGCCAAGGAGGCCCTGACCGAGATTGTGGACTTTCTGCACAACCCTGCCAGATATAAGGAGATCGGCGCTGTGCTTCCCAAGGGCGCGCTTCTTGTGGGGCCGCCGGGAACCGGCAAAACCCTGCTCGCCAAGGCGGTGGCCGGCGAGGCGGAGGTTCCGTTTTTCTCGGTTTCCGGCTCTGAATTCGTGGAGATGTTTGTGGGCCGCGGTGCGGCGCGGGTCCGGGAGCTGTTTAAGCAGGCGCAGGAAAAGGCGCCCTGTATTGTGTTTATTGATGAGATCGACACCATTGGCAAGAAACGGGACGGTGCCGGCATGGGCGGCAATGATGAGCGGGAACAGACCTTAAACCAGCTCCTGACTGAAATGGACGGATTTGACGGAAGCAAGGGCGTTGTGATCCTGGCCGCAACCAACCGGCCGGAGACATTGGACAAGGCCCTTCTGCGGCCGGGCAGGTTTGACCGGAGAATTCCGGTGGAGCTCCCTGATCTGGTCGGCAGAGAGGCAATTCTGCAGGTTCATGCAAAGAACGTCAGGATGGCAGGCGGTATTGATTTCAACGCGATTGCCCGGGCGACTTCGGGCGCATCCGGAGCAGAGCTGGCCAATATGGTGAACGAGGCCGCGCTCCGGGCTGTGCGGTCTGGCCGGGAGGCTGTGACACAGGCCGACCTGGAGGAGTCCGTGGAGGTGGTGCTTGCCGGATATCAGCGGAAGAACGCTGTCATCTCCCAGAAGGAGAAAGAGATTGTGGCCTATCATGAGGTGGGCCATGCCCTTGTGGCTGCGTTTCAGACCAATTCCGCGCCGGTGCACAAAATCACCATTGTCCCCAGGACCTCCGGCGCGCTGGGATATACCATGCAGGTGGCGGAGGAGGAAAACATGCTCATGAGCAAGGAGGAGATCTTCAACAAGATCGCCACCCTGACCGGCGGCCGGGCGGCGGAGGAGCTGGTGTTCGGCACCTATACCTCCGGCGCGTCCAATGACATTGAGCAGGCCACCAAGCTGGCCCGGAGCATGGTCACACGGCTGGGGATGAGCGAGTCGTTTGACATGACCGCCCTGGAGACTGTGGGCAATCAATATCTGGGCGGGGACGCGTCCCTTGCCTGTTCAGAGCAGACTGCCGCGCATATTGATCACGAGGTGGTGGGGATGATCAAGAAAGCCCATGAAAAGGCCATTGACATTCTAAAAGGCCATATGGAGAAACTGCACGAGCTGGCGTCGTTCCTTTTGGAAAAGGAGACCATAACCGGAGAGGAGTTCATGACTGTATTGCACCGCTGAATCGCCGCGGGCAGCGGTGCAAACTGACGAAAAAGTTATTTTGCAAAGCGTTTGTTACATTGCCGCCGAGGCTTGGCAGGCGGAACTATGGGCATTGGGCAACAGATTCAAAGCAAAAGCTTTATAAAATGCCAGACGCCCTTTTTAATCCTGAACGGACAGGTTAGATTGTAGGAGCGAAAGACGAATCGCCCGCATGGAGTGGATAGAATTTCAAGAAATTTTGGGGAAATGATAGATTGTATCATGAGTGCGGCAGCATTTCATGCTCTGTAAAGAGCGTGGTTTGACCGGGTGATTTGTTTTATTCGAGCTTTTTCGACACGCTGAGGCGCCGCAAACAGCGGCGCCCTTTTATATTGCATGGATGCGCTAAAAAATTTCTTCTTTCCAGAGATTGCAGCTTGAAATCCCCTTATTCCTATCGTATAATAGGGATATTAGAACAGAAGGGGTGATCCAAATGATGGTATCCACCAAAGGCCGTTACGCATTGCGGGTGATGCTGGACCTGGTACAGCATCAGGGAGATTCTTTTGTGTCTCTGAAAGCCATTGCAGGACGGCAGGAAATTTCCATGAAGTACCTGGAGACGATTGTTGCGATGCTCCACAAGGGCGGGCTCATACAGAGCCTGAGGGGCAAGGACGGGGGCTACCGGCTGGCCCAGCCGCCGGAATGTTATACTGTGGGCCGGGTGCTGAAGCTCACAGAGGGCAGTCTGGCGCCTGTGGCCTGCGGGGAATGCGGCGGAAACAACGGAAAAGGAAAGAGCTGCGGCAGAGCGGAGTCCTGCCTCACGCTGCCGCTCTGGAACAGGCTGGATAGCCTGATCGACGGTTTTCTGGAAAACGTGACCCTTGCCGACCTGCTGGAGCAGCGTGTATGAAGCGGCGAAACGGTAAATCACGCGGTTTGAACAAAAAATTCTGGGAAAAGTGCATGAATTGATTTAAAATCCTATTGACAAGATAGGGAATTGAAGGTATAATAATTCCTATAATTCAAATAGGAATTAAAATCACAGAAAAGAGGTATGGGATTATGAATGAAAAAAAGCACACCTATCAATTCGAGACATTACAGCTCCATGTTGGGCAGGAGCGGCCGGACAGTGCCACAGACGCGAGGGCGGTGCCGATCTATGCCACGGCGTCCTATGTGTTTCAGGATTCCGCCCAGGCGGCAGGCAGATTCGGCCTGTCTGAGGGCGGCAACATTTATACCCGGCTCATGAACCCTACCTCCGACGTGTTTGAACAGCGTATGGCAGCCCTTGAGGGCGGCGCGGCGGCGCTGGCCACAGCCTCCGGCGCGGCGGCGGTCGCCTATGCGGTACAGAATATCGCGCGCAGCGGCGATCATATTGTCAGCGCCAATACCATATATGGCGGAACCTATAACCTGTTTGCGAACACTCTGCAGGACAGCGGCATCACCACCACTTTTGTGGACGGAAGCAAGCCCGAAAATTTTGAGACTGCCATTCAGGAGAACACAAAAGCGGTATTTTTGGAGACTTTAGGGAATCCGAATTCCACCATTATTGATGTGGATGCGGTGGCAGAAATCGCGCATATACACGGCATTCCCCTGATTGTGGACAATACCTTTGCCACGCCGTATCTGTTCCGGCCGATTGAGCACGGAGCGGATATTGTTGTGCACTCCGCGACCAAGTTTATCGGCGGCCATGGCACGGTGATCGGCGGCGCGATTGTGGACAGCGGGCGGTTCGATTGGGCGGCCGGCGGAAAATTTCCGGGACTGTCCCGGCCCAATCCAAGTTATCACGGCGCGGTATTTACCGAAGCGGCGGGCAGTCTGGCCTATATTGTGAAACTGCGGACCACCCTGCTGCGGGATACGGGCGCGGCCCTGAGTCCGTTCCATTCCTTTCTGTTCCTCCAGGGGCTGGAGACACTTTCCCTGCGGGTGGAGCGCCATGTGGAAAACGCGCTGAAGACTGTGGAATTTTTGCGCGCACATCCACAAGTGGAGCGGGTGAACCATCCCGCCCTGCCGGAGCATCCGGACCATGCCCTGTACCGGCGGTATTTTCCAAAGGGCGCGGGTTCAATTTTCACCTTTGAAATCAAGGGCGGCGCAGAGGAGGCGAAGCGGTTTATTGACCATCTGGAGCTGTTCTCCCTGCTGGCCAATGTGGCGGACGTCAAATCGCTGGTGATTCATCCGGCGTCCACAACTCATTCCCAGCTCAGCGGCGAAGAACTGCTCGCCACGGGAATCAAACCCAACACCGTTCGGCTTTCCATTGGAACCGAGCACATCGACGACATTCTGTATGATTTGGAGCAGGCTTTTGCGGCTGTGAAATAGAGAAAAAGGAAAAGCGCGTCCCGGAAAACATTCCGGGACGCGCTTTTTGTATGGTTCGGATCATTTCAGGCCAATCTTGCGGCCGATCCGGTTGACCAGAGGTATGAGCACAGCCGAAGCGGCTGCGCTCATGAGCCATTGAACCGGGGAGGAGATAAAAACCACAGCCGCGCTGGCAAGGCCATACAGAGGGATTTCGGCCAGAAAATAGCCAAAGGTCACAATGCACAGGGCCGCCAGTCCCGCCAGCACAAAATGCCGGACGTCAATCTTCTGATAGGCGATCTTTCCAACGGTAAAGCCAATCAGGCCCTTAATCAGAAAGGTGGGCAGGACAAACACCGCGTGGCCGGTGAGCAAATCAGCCAGACCATGGCCGACCGCCCCGACCGCAGCTCCCGGCAAAGGGCCCAGAAAGACAGCAGCCAGATAGATCACGCTGTCCCCAAAGTGGACATAGCCGCCGGTCCCTGTGGGGATCTGGGGAAACATGGTCAGTACCGCGGCAAGCGCCGTCAGCATGGCAATGCGTACAAAGGTCCGGAGATCCATGGTATTTTTCATCCTGTCAGTTCCTCCTTGGTTTCGGGTTTCAGTCTTTTTATTATATCACCGCCGGGCCCGCCTGTCAATTCTTCTCAGCAGGCAGTGGCTTTCATTGCAGAGCTGGCGGCTGTTTTCCACCAGCCAAAGCCAGGTGACATAGTCCACAATCCCGGTGACAGCGAGTCCATTCTGCCGCTGGAACAGCCGCACCGCCTCGGTTGTGGTGGAATCAAACAGCCCGTCAGGGTTGATCAGAGGGCCGCCCTCCAGCAGATGGTTGGCCCGGAGATAGGTCTGGAGCTCCAGAACATTTTGACGGTGATCATACATGGAATGTTTCATCACTGACCTCCTTGTTCGCCTTCTGAGAGAGGATAGCCGGGATACTGCCCCGGGGACCTGTCCTCGCCCAAAGTCAGATCATTGTATAGATCTGCAATGGCGTTCCAGGTGTTCAGACCCACAATACCCCGGGGCGGAAGTCCGTACTGCCGCTGAAAGGCCAGAACAGCGTTTTCGGTCTCCGGGCCGAAGTAGCCGGTCACCTGAATTTTTGGAATATTGCTGTCATATTCCGCAATCCGGGCCAGATAGGTCTGGATCAGCCGGACATTGTTCCCGCTCATGCCCCGGCGGAGGATATCGCCGGGGTATACTGCGGCTCCGCCGCCCCGGTAGTCGGGCGGGAGCCCTGCCACTGTGGAGACATAGCGGGAATACAGCGCGTCCCAGGTCTGGCGGTCGATCACCCCGGTCTGGGGAATACCCTCCGACTGCTGAAAAGCGATTACCGCGTTTCGTGTCTGCGGCCCAAAGATGCCGTCAATGGGGACTGTGGGAATGAAATCATTGAACTCCGCGATCATATTGAGATAGAATTGAATCAGACGGACATCTTCGCCCCGGTCGCCCTCTTTGATCTCGGTCTTGAACTGACGGCTGACACTCTCCAGGGTGACGCCCTCGGAATCCAGCTCGGACAGCCGCTTTACTGTGGTGAACATGGAAAAGATCTTATACCAGGTAGCCTTGCCCACGATTCCGTCCGGCGTAAGATTGAAGATGCGTTGGAATTCCTTCACGGCTTCCTCTGTTCCAAGGTCAAATACCCCGTCCGGATAGGCGATTTTGGGGATGGCAGGATAGTTTCGGGAGATCCGGTTCAGGTAGATCTGGATGCGGTTTACATCCTCGCCGGTGCTGCCCAGCCGCAGAGGCGTTCCGGGATAGCTCTCCGGCACGTCTGCCACGGGTGCGTCGGTGACAATATTGATGTCCTCGCCAAAGTAATGGGTCAGGATTTCATAGGGGCCGTAGCCCTGGTTTGCCAGATCCACAGTTCCCCATTGGGAAAGGCCGCCGGGACAGGTGGAGGTGGTTCCGTTGCAGTACCGGGCGAAGATAGGCTCTAGATTTCCCTGGCGTACTATGTAATTGTTGAAGATTTCGTCCACAATCTGGCTTATATTTTCAAAGATATCGCGCCCGTGGACATAAGACTGGTCGTATTGGGTGGAGTTTGTAATATCAAAGTCATAGCCCTGTGCCGGATAGTGTTCGGTGAAAATCCGATTCAGCGCATAGGTGATCTGGGTATAGATATTCGCCCGGATGGCACTTTCGGGCCAGGTGGGGAAGATCTCGCTGGATGCCACGTTTTTGATATATTGTGGAAAAGGGACGGTGACATTGGAAGCGCTCGTGTCGCTCGGCGCGCCCAGATGGACCGTGATGTTCTGCGGCACATAAAATGTGACAGGCATTTGTACGCTCCTTTCTGCTATAGGGTCTGCGCTTCGGATTCATCCACAAAAATTTCTTCCCGGGGAGCCGAGCCCTCTGACAGCGGCAGCAGCGCTATGGGCTGTATGGAATCCACCTTGTCAAAAACCGGAACGTTGATGGCGTCTTCGATATAATAGCCTGGAAATTCCACTTTGATGTTATAGATGCTGTAGGGCCGGATGGAGCCGCCGGGGGACTGGGAATACTCCGCCTTGGGAGCCGGCAGGGGAACCCGGTCGGTCCGGCCGCTCTGGTCCGTGACCAGCTCTGCCATCACCGCCGTCTCATCTCCCGCCTGGGTGACTGTTACGTTTGCCCCCTGAACAGGAATGGCGCCTCTGGCCAGCGTCACCTGGACCACAAGATGGCCCTGGCCGTTGTATTCCGTGGTTTCGGTAAAGGTTTTTCCGTCCAGAAGTTTGGACGTCTTCCGTGCGGGTTCGCCAAAGGCTCGGTCCGCGGCGGGGTTCAGCTTTTGCATGAGATTTTCGTTAAAACGGTGAAATTGTTCGTTCATATGCAACGCCTCCTATGCACTATGATATGCGAAAAAACAGGGGCGGTGCGTGGTTTTATGGTTTTTGCTGTTTTCTCCATAGAAAAGAAGCTTGCGCTGACCGTCGCAGACGGTGCGCAACATGCTTTGTTTTTAAGAAACGCTTTTGTTCATTTTTGCGCGGTCAAAAA
>CBCTHE010000027.1:0-43046 GCA_965146665.1 uncultured Ructibacterium sp. | reverse complement strand
AAACGGCCTGAACCTCACAGAGGAGCTCATGCGCCTGCTGGTTATCAATGACCGGGCCGGGCTGTATGGGGAATAGGGTAAAATAAAGAGGGGGCAGCATCTGCCGTCCCCTCCAGGCGCAGTCTGAAAACTGCATTATTTTACGGAAAACAATAATATAATAGTTTTGTTATGTGCATTTGACGAAAAGAGTGATAAAAGCTCCACAGACTATACAAAACCGATAAAATCTGCACAACAACGTTTACAAGAATATAAAGTAAAATAGTAGTATATTTATAATATATACAAGGGGAGATGTCACAATGAATAAAAATTTTATGTCTTTAGAAGAGCTATTCGAAGGTTTGACACAGAATTTAAGTGTTGCCGCAATAAATGCCACAAGGTTGTTAAGTCACATATCAAATTCTATTATCAATGCAAGATCAAAAAGAAAAATGAAACAAATGACCGTCCGGAATTTATGACTGAGGAAATAGCAAAGGGGGTAGGCTTGCGCTTACCCCTTTTTTCTCATTCATCGTCATCTCTCACCTGCGCGAAATACCTGGTTGCGGCTTGCTGATACGCGATACTTTTCCGCAGATACAGAACTGCTTTTCTGTGGCCTTCTGGCATCTCCGCTTTTGGTGTCGGAATCATGAGCTTGCAAACCTCCATGTCAAAATATGCCGAGATCTTGTACAGCGTATCTGTTTGTGAGTTTGACTGCCCGCTTTCGACAGCGATTATACTGTTGGGGCAAAGGCCGCAGTTTCCTGCCAGTGTTGCAATGGATAGATGATGCTCATTCCGCAGTCGCCGCACATTCTCCGCTATTGTGTTCTGGGTTTGTTGTAGTGTCATCATATGATAACCTCCTTCTAAATAATGAGACTATCATACAACAAAATATACGTTTATGTGACGTAATCAGCACATGTTTTATAAAAATTTTGGGCGAGGCCGTGTCAAATTTGACACAGGCGGCATGATGTTGTATATTATAAGCACAAAGTCCCTTGCGCATAGCGTACAATATCACAGCCCTGCTATAGTAGCCCTCCCACTATTCGGGAAGCGGCCAAATACAGGGCGTACAAGTCCCCCGGTCATTAGAGGCCGGGGGCGCTTTTGCAGATGGGATTCTGTACACGATTTTTACACGAATTTTCTGAAAACTGCTAAAATTAAAGTTTTATGGAAAATAACAAAAAATGATAAAAGCCTGTAAAAACGTCGGTTTGTAAGGTTCATATTTTACCAGAAAACGGATTGAAAGTAATTAGATCAGTTTCAGCCGCCTCCGCCCGGCGGAGACTGCGGTCATGTTTCTGCTTGCGGCCGCGGTAACCTTGATCTTCTGCTTTATCCTGAAAGCCTTCCGTACGGCGAATCTGGCGCTCAGTACAGTGTCCATCACCACCAGTTTTCTGGCATCATACCTGACCTTCCGCAGAAGCGCGTGGTATGCCGCCGCCTATGCGGCCAATGACCTGGTGCTGATTCTGCTGTGGGTTCTGGCCGCGGCCGAGGACATGAACTATCTGCCCATGGTGGTGTGTTTTGGCATGTTTTTTGTCAATGACCTGTATGGATTTGTGAACTGGTCCAGAATGAAAAAGGCCCAGCGGGCAAATGCGGAGCCCGGCCAGGCCTGAGTTTATTCGTGATGGCGTGCTTATTTCTGCTCCGGCCTGAACCGGTCTGCAATATACTGGTTGGCCTGATTTTCAAGCGTGTCATCCAGCGGGGTGAGCCCCGGAAAATCAGGGTATTTTCGCTTCAGGGCACAGGTCAGGATATAGTCGCACAGAAGCGGGTTCTTGGGAAGCAGGGGGCCGTGAAGGTAGGTCGCGACCACATTTTTGTAGAGGACGCCCTCACAGCCGCTGTCTCCGGTGTTCCCATGTCCAAAGACCACGCGGCCCAAAGGCGTATGGTTTCCGATCAGAGTGCGGCCGGCGTGATTTTCAAAGCCTGTGATTGGCTGGCTGAAGAGGTCGCTCTCCAGCACCACGTTGCCGATCAGACGGTCCGCGCCCGCGTCTGTGCAGATGTCCAGAATCCCCAGACCTTCAATCTTTGCGGACGCGGTCTGATAGTATTTTCCAAGCAGCTGGTAACCGCCGCAGACCGCCACCAGCACGCCGTCAGACTCCACATAGCGGATCAGCTCGTCTTTCTTTTTCAGCAGGAGACTGCAGACGATCTCCTGCTCCCGGTCTGAGCCGCCGCCTACAAAGATAATATCCGCGCCGCTGAGGTCCATGCTGTGGTCCTGATTGGTACACTGCCGGACATTGGCGCGGATTCCCCGCCAGCTGAGCCGTTTCTCCAGACAGGCGATGTTGCCCTTGTCGCCGTAAAGGTTCAGCAGATCCGGATACAGATGGACAATGTTGATTTCGTATTCGCTCATTTGCGGTCACCTCCGGTTCCAAGCTCCTTCTGCAAGTCCAGCATGGTGTTCTGGGTGGGAAAAAGCATCGTATAGTTCACCAGTACATAGCAGACCTCCGCGTCTGTCGTGAGACAGCCGGAAAGGGCCTCACGCATATTTTTGGTAATGCGGTCTGCTTTGACATCCGCGTATTTGAAGCGCAGGGCGAGGTCATAGAGGCGGATGCCTGCGGCGGTGAGCGTGTTCAGATTTTCGTCGCAAAGCTTGTCAAAGTCCACGTCCCAGAGCCAGGAGATATCCTGGCCGTCGCTGGCCATGTCGTTGATGGCCACAATCACATCCTTTTTCCGCTTGTCCAGCATGACGGTCTGGATTGCCTGATTGAATCCGGCAGGATTTTTGGCCAGATTCAGAATAAAGGGCTTACCCAGGTCGATCAGCTCCATCCGGCCGATCTGGGGCTTGTAGTCGCTGAGCATTTGATTAAAGCGGTCGGTCTGGATCCCCATGACCTGCAGGGCTCCGTACACGGCAAGAATGTTGTAGATGTTGTAAAAGCCCCGGTAGTTTACATCAATGGGGGTGCCGTTGACGGTAAACTTCATAGAGCCGGACAGATCCACGTTTCGGGCGTCAAAGTCAATATGCGGCCGCCGATTGCCGCAGTGGGGACAGTAGTAATCGCCCAGCTGGCTGTAGTGAAAGTAGTTGTACGCCTGCTCCTTTCCGCATTTCGCGCAGAAACGGCCCTCCTTGGTCTCGTCCACCTGCGGGAGAACCTGTTCGGAGATCCCGAAGTAAAACGCCTTTCTGCCCTCGCCGAACCGGGCCGTCAGCGGGTCGTCACCGTTGAGAATCAGCTTCACATCCCCGGCCATGTCAATGGCCTCATTGAGCAGACTCATGGTGATGTCAATTTCACCATAACGGTCCAGCTGGTCCCGGAACAGGTTGGTGATGATCATATAGTCCGGGGTCAGATGGGCAAAAACCCGGCGGGCATACGCCTCGTCAATCTCCAGCACGGCCCAGTCCGCCCGGAGGGAGCCGGCAAGGTTACAGGCCTGTGCGAACGCAGTGGCAACGCCCGCCAGCATATTGGCGCCGAGGCTGTTGCAGACCGTGGTATATCCGCATTTCTGCAGAGCGGTGTTGAGCAGGTTGTTGGTGGTGGTCTTGCCGTTGGTGCCGCAGGTTACGATCACACCCTGTTTCACGTTTACGGAAAGACGGCGGATCAGATCCGGACAGAGTTTCAGTGCTATCGCTCCGGGGGTGGAAGAGGATTTCTTTCCAACCAGCCGCCCGGCGATGCTGGCCAGCTTGGCGGCCCAGACTGCTAAAAGTTTTCGCATCGGTCGATTCTCCTTTGTGGTTTTCCTTTGACAATACATTCAGACTATAGCATCATTATACCGATTATCAGAAGAAAATACAAGGGAATTACCTTAAAAAAATGTTACATCGTCAGCGCAAACAGAAGCCGCCTTGCCGGCAGCCTTAAATGCCGGTGTTCGGTTTGGAGGGGGCGGCCGTTATTTCAGGCTGTTGAGATAGTCGCCGATGCACTCCGCCGCCAGGGTCAGACCATAGACGGCCTCGCTGAGACTGTTCCCGCTGGAGCCGGTCTCAATGATCATACTTCCGTTGGTGGTGTGGGCGTTGAAGCGTTCCTGACGGAGATTGATATGCCGCATCAGGGTGGGATATTTCTGGTTGATGGCATCCTGAAAATGGATTGCGTTTTTTATGTTCTCGCGCCAGTTTGGATTATACAGCCCCTTTTGATCCGTGCCGACCACAAACATCAGCTGTGCGGCGGGTTTTCCATTGATCTCGGTTAGAACCTTGGCCTTTGTGTTGTCGTCATAGACGATGGAATCCCGGTGTATATCAAATACCACCTGAATGGATGGATATTTTTCCAGGTATTGCTCGATTGCGGCCAGAGAATGGGCATAGGAGCCATTGAAGGAGGGATGGTCATGAAGGTCTGTGTCATGCAGGGTCTCAATTCCCTTGCTGTTTAAGACGTCACAGATGGCATTGCCGGCCTTGACCACATTCTTTTCCGTGTCCAGGCTCCGGTCGCTGGCAGTGATGTCATAGATTGTACTGTTTTCCGGCGCGTAAGCCTCGGTTGCGTGGGTGTGAATGACCAGAACCTTGGGGCCGGATTTGGACATGTCGATTGACGGCGGAGCGGCCAGCATTTCCTCAATGTTGACGCTGTAGGAGGTCTCGTTCCCCAGTACGACCCTGGCGGAACCGTCCTTGCTGGGGCAGGCGTTGATGGTTTTGATCGGCGCCTGATTCTCCGGCGGAATGTCCGATTGCTCCGGCGCCGGCGCGGCAGTTGGGGCCGTGGTCTGCGCAGGTACGCCGCCGCTCTGCCCCGCGGGCAGCTTGGCCTTGGCCAGTTTGGCGGCGCCTGTTTCGTTGACGGCGCAGGATACGGGAATTTCGCCGGCCAGAATGCTGGAGGGCGCGGCGGGGTCAAAGCTCAGCAGGGCGTCCAGCGCCTTTTTGAACTGGGTTTTGAGCTCTGATTTGCGGCTGGTATAGGCGTTGTTGGCAGCACCCGCCGCGGGAAAGACGTTTTCGACCATGGATTCCGGCGAGAGGCCCGGGGCCCTGGAGATGGTTTTGCCGGAAAGGGTTGCCGCCGCCAGAAGCAGGCCGCATATCCCAGCCGCCGCTCCAGCCAGACCAACGTTTTTTATAAGTTTTTTTCCGTCAATGACGATTGCTTTATACTTTTTCATAGGCGCCTCCAGCTTGTCTTATGGTGTTATTTACAATTTTATGAAATCAGGTCGGAAATTAGAACGCAGGAATGGGGAAAACAGACTTTTTAAAGGAAGTGTAAGCTAAGTGTAAAAAACCGTCATTGACAGAAAAGGAATTTTCCTGTATTCTAGTAATATAATGTAGTAAAATATGTGAATTGGGAGGTTTTGTTTATGACACGAGCCATGTTAAAAGACGCGGCAAAGCAGCAGCTGCAGGGGAAATGGGCCACAGGCGTCCTGGCGACCTTGATCGTCATGGTCCTGGGCGGCGCGGTCGGCGCTTTTACCGGAATCGGGAATTCGCTTATCATGATTGCAAGCGGCGAAAATGCGCCGGGAATGCTTCTTGGCGGATCTGCGGTCAGCATTATTGCGTGGGTGGCGTATCTGCTGGTGATTCCGGCGCTGAGCCTGGGCTTCTGCCGGATGTTTCTGCAGATGGCCAAGGGGCAAGAGGTAGAACTGAAGGATCTGTTTTGGGGGTTCCGGTATTTTCTCAAGGCGCTGGGCCTGACGGTTATGGTCGCCATTTTCACCCTGCTTTGGACCCTGCTGTTTGTGATTCCCGGTATCATTGCCGCCTATCGTTATTCTCAGGCGTTTTTCCTGCTGGCAGAGGATCCGGAGATTGGCGTGATGGAGGCAATCCGTCAGAGCAAGCAGATGATGATCGGCCATAAGTGGGAATACTTTGTGCTGGAGCTCAGCTTTATCGGCTGGGCGATTCTGGCGTCTTTCTGTCTGATTGGTATGCTTTGGCTGGCACCGTATATGAATGTGACCTATGCCAACTATTACCTGAACCTGAGACGGGAGGGCGGTCAGTCCCCGGCACCGGCGCCGGCCCCAGCTGTCGGACCGGAGCTTTAAAAGGTATCACAAAAGACCGCCGAACGGCGGTCTTTCTTTTTAATATGCAGAGGAGGAAAGGGAAATGAACTGGGAAAAAACGCTGTGGGACAAAGAGACATATCAGGCGCTGCTTGACCATCTGACCACCCTGACAGATGAGCAATACAAGGCGTTCAATGCAAAGCTGATTCCGGACGCGCCGGACTTGCTGGGGATTCGGGTCCCGGTTTTGCGCAGCCTGGCAAAGGAGATCGCAAAGGGGGACTGGCAGGCCTTTCTGGAGGTGTCGGACAGCAGACTGCATGAGGCTGTGACCCTGGAAGGGCTTGTGATCGGGTATGCGAAATGCGGATACGACGAATTCTGTCCCCGGATCCGGCGCTTTGCGGAGAAGGTGTACAACTGGGCCATCTGTGACGTGCCTGTGTCCTCCTTTAAGCTGATCCGGAAACACCGGGAGGCCTATCTCACGGAGGCGGACTGGATGCTGAAGCATGAAAATCCATGGGCACAGCGGGTGGGGATTATTATCCTGCTGGACCACTATCTGGAGGGGGAATGGCTTCCGTTTGCCCTGCAGAGGATTGACGAAATAGACAGCGGTTTTTACTATGTTCAGATGGCGCAGGGGTGGCTGGTTGCCACGGCTTTTGCAAAAGACAGGGAGGCGACCCTGGCATATCTTCGGAACTGCCGGCTCAATGATACGGCGTTTCAGATGGCTGTGAGGAAAATACGGGATTCCTGCCGGGTTACCCGGGAGGACAAGGAACTGGTGCGCGGTTTGCGGAAATAGCATCCGCTGAGGTTAAATTTGAAGATATAAAAGTATTTGACAT
The DNA here is from genome assembly GCA_965146665.1 of uncultured Ructibacterium sp. Classification (GTDB taxonomy): domain Bacteria; phylum Bacillota; class Clostridia; order Monoglobales; family Monoglobaceae; genus Ructibacterium. The sequence continues at coordinate 36,177 of CBCTHE010000027.1, read as the reverse complement.
ATGCCAAAAATGTGTTATAATAAATATAGTTATTGGCATATGCCGGTAACTGGATCGTCAAATACCCGAAAGGAGGAAAGAGATGCCAAGACCGAGAAAGTGCAGAAGAGTATGCGGCATGCCGGAAATTCAGGTCTTTGGACCCGCGGACGCGGAGCAGGCGGTGGTCATGACGGTGGAGGAATTTGAAACCATTCGGCTGATCGACCATCTGGGCGACACCCAGGAGCTGTGCGCACAGCAGATGGGCGTTGCGCGGTCCACAGTGCAGAGTATCTATAATCAGGCGCGGAGAAAGCTGGCCGAGGCCCTGGTTCAGGGAAAATGCCTGCGGATTCAGGGCGGCGACTATGAGATTTGTGAACGGCGCGAGAACTGCGGACGGCATCATGGCTGTCATTCCTGCGGCGGGAGGAGACGGAAAATCGACGGAACAGAGGAGGAATTACAGATGAAGATTGCGGTTGCCAGTGAGGGAACCCAGGTCACAGGCCATTTTGGGCACTGTGCAAACTTTAATATTTATGAGGTGGAGGATCAGCGCGTCACCGGGGAGAGTTCTGTGGACAATCCGGGGCATAGACCGGGATTTCTGCCGAATTTTCTGGCGGATATGGGTGTTACGGTGATCATCGCCGGAGGGATTGGAGCCCATGCCATCGAGATTTTTGCGGATCGGGGCGTGGAGGTTGTTGCAGGGGCTTCCGGCGATGCCAAAGCGGCGGCAGAGGCGTTTCTGCGGGGAGAACTGAAGCATGACGGCTCAGCCTGTCATAAGCACCACCACGAGCATGAACACCACGAAGGACAGGAGCACGGACATAACTGCGGCGGACATCACGGCGCTTGACAGCGGCGGTCCGGGCACGGAAAGGCAAAACAGCAAAAAGGCACTGGGCCGTATCAGCCCGGTGCCTTTTTGTGCGGAGGCCGCTTATATGCGGAGGCCGAGCGCAACGCGGGGATTTCCCCCGAGATCGTGCAGAAGTGTGACGTCCTGATATCCCCCGGCGCGCATCAGCGCGGGCACGGTCTCCCCCTGGTCATATCCAATTTCAAAGGCCAGCAGTCCGCCGGTGCGGAGCGGGGCATCCGCCAGAATACGCCGGTAAAAGCACAGTCCATCTGCGCCGCCGTCCAGAGCGGCGAGGGGCTCGTGTTCCCGCACCTCACGCTGGAGGCCGGCAATGTGCCCGCTTGGGATATAGGGAGGGTTGGAGACAATGACATCCGGAGGGGGAAGCTCCGGCATGCCGGTCAGGATATCATGCTGCTGGAAACGGATCCGGTCCTCCAGATGATAGCGCCGTGCCGTCTCCGCGGCTGTCCGGAGTGCCGCCGCGGAAATGTCCAGCTCTGTCACCTGCAGGGATGGATGCTGATGGGCAAGGCTGATTCCGATACAGCCGCTTCCGCAGCCAATGTCCCACAGGGAGATTGGGGCGGGAAAGGCACCCAGCCGTGCGGAAACAGCCTCTACCAGGAGCTCTGTGTCCTGGCGGGGGATCAGGGTGGCGGGATTGACCGTGAAAATCAGGTCCATAAAGGGACAGGTTCCGGTGATATACTGAACCGGTTCGCCGGCCAGACGCCGTCCGGCCAGCGTGCTGACAGTTTGCCGCTGGGCCTCGGTCAGCTCAAAATCCCGGAGCAGGAGCTGGGTTTTGGTCAGTTCAAGGGCATACATAAGAAGAAGTCCCGAATCAGCTTCGGGACTCCCTATGCCATGTGCCTGAAATTGTTGCCGCAGCTGGCGGCGAAGCTGTTGAAGCGTCATGGAATCACCATCTATCGTCATCTTTGTTCTCCGGGATGACCGCCTTCAGAGAGGTGATAGCCACCTCAATCATGCTGTCCTCTGGCTCGTTTGTGGTTATACGCTGGAACCACATGCCCGGCGCGCTGATGGCCCGGGTAAAACCGTTGTCATGGCGGCCCGCGTATTTGATGATCTCATAGGAAAGGCCGGCAACCACGGGCAGGAGCAGAAGCCGCAGAACCATCCGGGTAATCACCCAGGGCACCGCGACCAGATAGGGGCCGATCACGGGGATGGCCGCAAAGGTGGACTCATCCCATGGGATGATGGAAAAAATCAAAATACTGATGACCATGACAATCAGCAAAAAGCTGGTGCCGCACCGGGGATGAAACCGGGACTGCTTTCTGACGTTCTCCACATTGAGCTCCAGCCCCTTTTCATAGCAGAAAATGGATTTGTGCTCGGCGCCGTGATACATGAAGACGCGCTTGATATCCTTCATCTGGGCCACAAGGGACAGATAACAGATGAAGATCAGAATCCGCACCGCCCCTTCAATCAGGGTGAGCGCGATCCCGCTGGACACCAGAGGCCGCAGAAACCCCGTGAGGAAGGTGGGCAGAAGGATGAACAACCCAATGCTCAGCACCAGAGAGAGAATCACAGAGCAGTAGAGAATGACGTTCATGGCCTTTTCAGAGTCAAGCTTTTTTTCCAGCCATGCCTCAAAGCGGGACGGCTCCTGCTGGACAGGCTCCCCGTCGTCGTCCACGTCAAAGAACTGGGCGGAGAACATCAGGGATTTGACGCCGATGATCATGGAGTCAAAAAAGTTGACACAGCCGCGGACAATGGGAAGCTTCACAAATTTTCCGCTGCGGATTTTTCCCAGCTCCTGCTGATCGACGACAATATCGCCGTCCGGCTTTCGGACGGCTGTTGCAATCCGGTGCGGTCCACGCATCATCACACCCTCCATGACGGCCTGGCCGCCGATGGAGGTGCGGTGCGCGGACTGTGCCGGCGTAGTTTCCTTTGACATATATGAAACACCTACTTTCCTTATTTTAGTATAGCACAATACACCTGTTTTTTCAACCATCCATTAAAAAGTTTATAAATTCTTTTTGTGCGAGGGTCTTTGGGCCATAAAAAACTGCCCCGCGGAAAAAACTGCGGAACAGTTGTGTTTTATGTATCTGAAGAAGGTTTATTTCCAGCGGAAAAAGAAAACGAAGGATATCTCGGCTATTCCATAAATTTCAGAATGCTTCCTGTTTCATCCATGGTGTGCATGATCATATAAAACCTTGGAATATGGAAAGGACTTTTAAAAATTCCCCCTTTGAGTGTGGAAGATATCGTGTTGTCATAGTGCAAATACCCGTACCATTCGCCATTTTTACTGTTACAAAAGTATTCCTCACAGTATGCCGGCAATGCTTCCTATGTATTTTGATAGTTTTTTTCTCCAAAGACCAGAGAAGCCAGCCTCAGCGCAATCATAGCCTCGCATTGGGGCCACCAAAGCTTCATATCCCATTCCAGCTGAGTACAGGGTTTTTGTGAGGCATCTGCAAAAGCAAGGATGCCGCCGTACAAAATTTCCTCCAGAAAAGCTCTGGCCACAGGCGCGTATTTTTCCCGAAGCCCTTTAACACTTCTTAGAATCTGTGCGGTTGATAGCAGGATCATAACAGGAGAAAGGGCCTTTAAATCATAGTTTTTGGGATTGAATTTGGGCTGTGAAGAACACAGGCCTCTAAAACATGCATAGGCCTGTGTCGAAATATGCCTCCGCTTGTTCGAGGGCAGCCGGGTCGCCCGTCGCTTTGTAAAACTCTGCACAGCCGATTGCGGCAAAGGTCTCGGAAAAATAGTACCGTCTTTTTTGGAGGGCGCCGCCCTCCTTTGTCACGGTGAAGAACATGCGCCCGTCTTTATCTGTACACCGGGGCAGAAATTTAAAAATGTTTTTGGCGGCCCGCAGATACGCTTCGTTTTGCTTAATGAGCTGATATGCCTTTGAAAAAGTCCAGAGTGCCCGGCCCTGGAACCAGACGCTTTTTTCCGTACTGTACAGGCCGCCGTTTTCGTCAAGGCAGGTAAAGATTCCGCCGTTTTCATAGTCAATGCTGTTGCCGAGCCAAAAAGGTAAAATGCTGTGGGTGAGATCGTCCTTGAAATTCATTTGATATACCTTCGCTAAAACAGGCCATTTGTGATTTCTTTTGATGCACAGAACCTGACATTGCCGTGGGTTCTGAGGAGGGTCGCCGGGATCTGCGGCTGAATTTTGTCAAAAAGGACACGCTTGGCAATGCCGTGCTGCCACGGCCGGTTCAGGGCGATATAAACGGCGCGGGAAGAGAGAATCTGCTTCATGCCAATGGTGATGCACCACTCCGGCATACCCCGAAGATCCCCGCGCTGGTAGCTGTAAGCATTGATCGTCCGCGTCTCTCGTGTAATCGGAAGCACTCTGGTCCCTAAGGATCCAAATTCCTCCGCTGTAATGGGGGCATCTTCGTCAGCAGCTTCGTTAAATGCCAGGTGACCGTTGATGCCAAGTCCGCCAAGGCAGAGATCCGCGCCTCCAAGTGATTCAAGCATGTCGTCATACATCGCTTCTTTTCCGGGCGCTGGAAAGAGCCTTTGATCCTCCGGCATAATCAGAGCGGGATTTACCCGCGAATAGAATTCTGTGTTCATGCGGTGCCGAAAGCTCATTGGGTGTTCTGGATCAATGGTAAGCTTAGGCGTGTCCATATACTCATCCATGTTAAAAAAGTATACGTTTTTGAGCGGAATCTCCAGCTGGTTGACCAGACTTGCAAGCAGAGGATACTGCCCGGTGGGGCCAACCGGCACGATCATAACCGTCCTTTTGCCCGCCGCATGATTGCGCATAATGGTGTCAAGCATGGTCAGTGCCATGTCAAAGCAGACGTCCCACTCTGTTTCTACGGAGCGAAAGGTCAAATTTGTTCCAATTTTATATTCCATTTTACTTATCTCCTTTAAAATCCAATTTCCTCGCCCTTTTCCAGTTTTTTGAACAGCTGGCTGAGAAGCATGAATGCCCGGACATTGTGATAAGGACCCTTCCAGTCACTGCCTTTGATATACGAAATCGGTGTACCGTCCCGATGCAGGTGGCCGAGCCATTCGGGATGTCCCGGATCGGCAAAATGTGCACAAACATATTGGTATATTTTTTCAAACCAGACCATGTATTTTTCATCCTTGGTATACCAGTAGGAATAGGTCAGTGCGATCATCGCCTCGCAGTGTACCCAGAGGAGCTTCATGTCCCATTCCAGGCTTAGAACTGGCTTGTTTTCCAGATCCACAAAGTAGAAAATGCCGCCCATTTCCTGATCCCAGCCCCGAGTCAGAGACCATTCAGTCACTTGGACAGCCTTGTCCATCAAAGCCCTGTCTTTACGCCGGAGGGCCTCCTGCATGATGAACCAAGCGGTTTCCAGGCTGTGTCCGGGATTGATGAGCCGCCCCTCCGGTGTATCGGCAAATTCTCCGTTCGGACCGATGTTTTCCAAAAGTGCCTGTTTGCCGTTCTGGATAAACTGCGTCAGGAGCAGAGCCAAGGCTCTGTTAATCATTTCTTCGTACAGGGGATCGTCATCGATTTCCTGCATATACTGTGATACGTTCAGCATAATCATGACACTACTGTGACTTTTGCTTTTTCTGGTTTCCGGGTTGACCTTTGGCGGGAAACAGCCGGGAGTGGTATAGTAATGCACCATCAGCCGGTATAATTCCACGGCCCGCGCCTTTGCCTCCCTAAGCCCGGTTGCCTTGAAGTATTCCGCATATCCCATGACAGCAAATGCCTCGGAAAAATAATACCTTCTCAGAACCAGCGGTCTGCCGTCACGGGTAACCCGAAAGTACATATGTTTATCCTCGCTAAAGCAATGACGGTTGATGAAATCATAGCCGGATTTTGCCGCATCCAGCCAACGCTGTTTTTGCCCGAACTCGTTATAGAGACGGGAGAACATCCAGAGACTTCTGCCTTGCTGCCAGACGGATTTATCTTCATAGAACAAGGCGCCGCCGCGGTCAAAGCCGCAGAGAAAACCGCCATACTCCCGATCCACGGATTTCGTTTCCCAAAAGGAGACAAAGTCATCCATCAGAATGCGGGTGAGTTCCTTATGAATAGTCTGAAAAAATGCTGTGTTCATATGTATCCCCCGTTCCTATACCATAGTGACGCAGGGCCGGTTTGAGACCCTGCGGACAATCGTCTCGTAATCCTCTCCGCTGTCCCACATCAGCTGGGCGCAGAGGGCCAGCGGATACCAAAGTCCTCCGTCCAGCGCCCCCGCCAGACACAGATTCACGTTTCCGCCTGTCAGATCATATATATGTCTGGTGAATTCCCAGACATATTTTCCCTTCTGCTGCCATTCTGTCTGGAAGTACCGCCACATGGGTGTGAGCATTGAAAGATCATTGTCTATGAGTTCCCGTGCAGCTCTTCCCATGACATAGGGGCCTGCCTGATGGACAAATTTTCTCCAATCCATGGTCATCATCCCTTTGTAGACCAGACCGGTTCTGCCGTGGTTTCTCAGGCGTACAATACGGCTGGTAAACTCTAGGGTTTCTTTCATTGCCTCCGGCGCTGCGGTAGAGGGGAAATAGTGGTACGGAAAACAGCCGCAGTCCTCCCAAATGATTTCGATGCGGGGATCCACAGCCTCCATGAACGCAATATGCTCCCGGACTGACAGAGAGTGGAGTCCAAACTGTATGCGCAGATCCGGATCAATGGCATAGAGAGCACTGGAGACATCGTTGACAAAGCCAGTAACCGCCTCCGCGATCAATACGCCGTCAATTCGTTCTTGATTCAGCTCTGTAAAAGACTGGAAGTAGATCCCGTCCCCCGCGCCTTTGCAGCTTTTTTTGAACTCGGAGACAATGTGCTCCTTCAGCGTGTCCAAGGCGCGCAGATTGGTTCCGCCGCAGTCGGTGCTCCAGCCCCAGGGAAAGCCCCACATGAGCTCAAGCCCGTATTCATGCGCATAGCTGACGATTTCTTCGGCGTTCAGAGGTAAAAAATCATTCCAAATGATCAGCTGGTTGAATTTCAGGCGGGCGGCGTTTTCGATGAACTTTTGGAAATCATTGATTGGATGCCCCCAGGTGAAGATGCTTCGGGTCTTTGCCTTTGGTGCTGAGGCAATGCGGCAGTCAGGGAGCGGTTCGTTAAAGGTGTCATAGGGATTCCGCAGGGCATTGCTCCCGGCATGGGGAGCGGCGGAGGGTAAATAGTCATCCGTAAAGTCCACAGCCCCGTAAAACAGATTTCTTTCATCCTTTGCGGTGATAACTGCCAGCTTATAGTTTGGTGCGTCCGGATTGTCCAGAACTTTGATCAGATAGCCGTTTTCAGGAATCTCGCTTTTGTCTGCGACCCTTTGAGCCAGAGGATTTTCTTCATAAAGTCCGACAGCAATGAGGTTTGTATTGCTGTCATAACCGATGCTGAATTTTTCACAGGCCAGTACGTGCAGAGTATAAACCCCCTTGTCCCGGCAGATGATTTTACTGACCTCCGCACTTACGAGGTCAACGGCCTTTTTCTGCATGCCGCTGTAGCTGCTGTAGAGAAGCTTCCAATCTCGTTTATTCATAACATTTCTTCCTTTCTGGCAGAGGAAAGAGCCCTCTGCGCTTTTTATTTTTTACCGCTGGCTAAGCAGTCCGGTTTCCAGGGCGAAATACAATGCAAAGTCCTGATCGTTTGCCCATTCATCATACATCTCCCCGTATGCGCCGTTGGTTTTGTATGGATAGATATAGGCGGCGGAGCCTCTGCCATTTTCTGCAAAGAGGCAAAGACAGTTTCGGATACATTCCCTGGCCGCATTAAGGAATTCCTTTTTGCCCGAAGCGTCATAGTAGGCCTTGTATGCGCGGGCTGTAAGGCAGCTCCAGTAATGAGGAAAGGTGTCACCCATGAGCATCCTTTTTCCGAACCAATAGTCATCCCAGTATCTTATGGGGATCTCGCAGCAATGAAAGCTTGGCTGACTGCCGCTGAATCGCGCAAGGATTTCGATATGCTTCCCTGCCGCGCCTGCGTATTTTTGATCGCCTGATAAAATGGAGAATTCTGAGAGGTAGGTTGCCGCCGGCGATACGATGGTTTGTTCGTAATTAACTTCATGTCTGGGATAGGAGGTATGGTTTGAGACCATGGTGTCGGCATGCTGTTTAAACATGGCAAAGACATCCCGGTAGGCCTGATGCATTTCCGCCTTTTTGAAGGCGCTGGCAGTGCGGAGCAAAGACAGCCCGTTGGGATAGAAATTTGCGCCGCCCATTTCATAGTATAGCTTCAGCAGCTTTAAGACTTCGCAGAGATAGTCAGCATCGCCGGTGAGCGTATACATCTCAGTAAACAGCGTGCTGACCCACGGCGCGTTATACAGGCGTAACTGCCGATTGTCTTTGCCAATGGTGTTGTATACATAGCCTGTTCCTTCATCGTAGAATTCCCTTTTGACAAAGGCGATATAACGAATAAGCGCCTGATAAAATGTCTCGCTTTCATGGGTTTGCAGATATTTTGCCAGGAGCAGTCCCATGCCGATTCTTTCCCGGCAGGCATTGTGGTCTGAAATGCAGTCTTCAAAAATCAAATGCTCTTTTTTGTTGTCATAGATCAAGAATGCGCCGTCCAGCGGACTGCCGGTTCTGCGGTACTGCTGTTTGGAAACGATAAAATCAATTCGATTTTTTAATAGGGTTTCAAAGCTTTCCTTTACTATAAAGTCTGCGTATGTTACGGAATTGTTTCGCTTAATGAAAATACGGCGTTCTCCCAGGGTTTGGGGAAGGTACGAAACCTTTGCGGTATTGTGTTCTATTTGATATGGGAGGGGGCCTGAACGGTCGTATATGCTGATCTGGTCAGTCGCTGCACACTTTTTGGCGGACAGGCAGAGTTTTTCCCCTTTGAATATTGTGTAATGCTTTGCCTGAATCTCAATAAAAGAAGGGTACGAAAGAACCTTATGGAAAAAATCTGCCTTTCCAGTATGGGGAAAGATCACCCATTCTACCGTATATTCTTCATCTTTCATGAGAGCGATGGGAGAAAGATTGAGCAGAAACCTGCCCCTTTTATTTGAAGCACAGTCCAGAACACTGTAGCTTTCAAAGGAGCCTTTGGTGACGGCAAGCCCCAGATTGCTGTTGGATACTCCCATCTTCAGCGCGTTGACATAGGTGGTGTTAAGACCGCACCAGATATGTGCATTGCAGCAGTGAATAAGGCTGTCATCCGCATAGGTGTATCTGTCATTCAGAGGGAGTTCAACCGCGCAGTTATGCTCACTCAAAAATAAGTCTGCATAAACAAGATTTTTAAAAACAAAGCGCTCAGTAAGATTTCCGTTACAGTCAAAGCTGCGCTCTGCGGTCACCTGCAGAATTCCATTTGCATAAACTGACGCTGCCGTGCTTTGGGTTTCTGTAAAGCTGATAAGTTCCATTTCTCTTTGACGGCTTTTATAGTCCCCCCCGATGTTGTCATAGTTCACATGGTGGATACAGCCCCATTTCCCATCTTCCGCACACCAGTTCATAACGTCTTTGTCTGCGGTCAGACATAAAGAGGCGACAGTTCCATCAGCCTCACGGAACTGAATATTAAACAGGCTGTTTTTCACAGGTAACGCCTCCAGCCCTTTTTCAGAGTATTATTTGCCCTTAATTATATATGGAACAGCGGATTTGTCAATAGGAGAATTTGATACAAAATATAGTAAAACGATACAATAGCTCCGGCGGTATTGACATTTTAAAAGACAGAAAGTATAATAAAAACAGGTGATGGCGATGAAAAGGGTTCCTGTGTCAGAATTGGTGAATTATAATTATGCGGCAGTGGTACTGGATGCCCTGCAGCAGTACTGGTGCGAAAGCGATTCCTTCAGCTGTATTGGCAGACCAAAAGAAACAAATTTGTTTTTATATCTGGACGGATGCGAAGCAGTGTATCAATCGAAAACAGGAAAAGAGGTTTATGCGAAAAGCGGCAATATTGTATATACGCCAATGAACAGCGAATATACAGTGCGGTTCTGTAATTTTCAGTCAGAGCAAAGCAGTACCATTGGCGTTAACTTCCTTTTGTTTGATGAAAAAAATCTGCCGTTTATACTAAGCAACGACCTGTGCGCCTATCAGGCCAATGATAACCGGTATAAATTTTTATTTGATAAACTCAAGGATAATGACCGGATTATTATGCCGAATAAGAGCAGAATGAAGGCGGCATTTTACGATATAATAGCTAACTTGGGGGAATACTATCAAGGTAAATTCTGGGGAAAATACAGTATTATTGCTGACGGAATTCTGTATTTGCAAAACTGTACGGCACGTGAGGTCAGCATCAGGGAAGTGGCTGCAATGTGCAATGTAAGCGAATGTTATTTCAGACGGCTGTTTAAAGAATTTTCCGGCATGACGCCGGTGGAATATCTAACACAAAATAAAATTCAAAAGGCGAAAACCTATCTGCGGTATGATCATATATCCATTGGTGAGATTGCAAAATTGCTTGGATTTGTGGATGCGGCGTATTTTACTAAAAAATTTCGTGAATGTACAGGACAGACGCCGAGCGCATACCGGAAAATGTAGGAATGGCTGGTGTTTTGACAGAGATTCAGCGGGGAGGGCGCGGTAATGATTGTCAAAAATGGAACGGTGATCCTGCCGGACGAGGTGCTTGTGCATACAGACATCCGTATTGACGGGGACCGAATCACGGGGATGGGAAAATTTGACAGCAGGGATGAAATGACCATGGATGCGGCGGGGAAATATGTCATGCCGGGTTTTGTGGACATTCATACCCATGGCGGAGGAGGAGGCGACTTTATGGACGCCGGACACGCCTCCATTGCAAGCGCACTTGATTTCCACGCTAGAAACGGTACCACTTCACTTCTGGCCACCAGCGTGACAGCTCCAGTATCAGATATTGAGGCAATGATTGCGGCGGTAAAGGACTATATTGGTTCTGTGAATGATAGAATTGAGTGTAAAATACGCGGTGTCCATCTGGAGGGCCCTTATCTTTCCCTTAAGAATAAAGGCGCACAGTCTGAAACACATCTGCGCGTGCCTGCGCGGGATTCCTATGATTTTATCCTCAGACACAGCGATATTGTAAAGACAGTGACGATTGCCCCGGAGCTTGAGGGTGCGGCGGAAATGACAGCGTCGCTGGTGAAACGGCATATCGTGGTATGCGGCGGACACGATGACGGAGAAAAGACCGCGATCATGCCGGCGATTGAGGCAGGACTGTCTCACTGCACACATCTTTGGTGCGCCATGTCATCTGTTGCCATACGCAATGGGGTGAGAAGTGTTGGATTGTGTGAACTGGGATTGACCGATGACCGGCTGAGCGTTGAAATGATTGCAGATAACCGCCATATCACAGAGGATATGGCAAAGCTTATTTACCGGTGCAAAGGTGCGGACAAAGTGTGTGTTGTTTCAGACTGTCTGCGGGCAGGCGGCCTGGAGGAAGGGGATACCCTGTACAGATTGGGTTCTGCAAAGGATCCGGGCGCACAGCAGTTTCTTGTGGCAGACGGTGCGGCACGGCTTCCGGATTACAGCCATCTTGCCGGAAGTGTTCAACCCATCAGTCAGATGATCCGGAATTTGGTTTGCGGATGCGGTATAAAGCTGACAGACGCGGTTAAAATGGGCTCTTTGAGCCCTGCTCGTGTCATAGGCGCAGATTCAGAAATCGGATCCATTGCAATTGGGAAAAAGGCAGATCTTTGCCTGATGGACCCAGAACTGCAGGTCGTTTCTACTATGATTGACGGAAGGCTCTATCAGCCCTTATGATAGCTTGAAATAAAAATAACCGGATCTAAAGGATGCCACGCTCAGGCAGAGCGTGGGCTCGCGCTTTGCTGTCCTGTCTGGAAAGGAAATTTCATTTAATATCAGTTCTTCTACATATAGCGGATGTTTCAACAGAACAAAAAAACCCGCAATTCTTTGCAGAAAGCGGGTTTTAAGCTGTAAGATGAATGGCTTTTGCTATCGTCCACCTATCAAACCAGGGCTGGGCTCTTCTTTAGAATAACCGGATTCCAATTATCCATCCGCCGTGTGCGGCTGTGCCGGGAAGACAAGTTCCTATTTCGCATATTCGATGGCGCGGAGCTCCCGGATCACATTGACCTTGATCTGGCCCGGATATTCCATACTGTCCTCAATCTGCTTCACCATTTCTTTTGCCATTAAAATGGTTTCATCATCATTGACGACATCGGATTTCACCATAATCCGGACTTCACGGCCAGCCTGAATGGCGTAGGAGCGTTCCACGCCCTTAAAGGAATTCGCGATTTCCTCAAGCTGTTCCAGACGCTTGATATAGGATTCCAGATTCTCACGGCGTGCGCCGGGCCGAGCCGCGGAAATGCCGTCGGCCGCCTGGACCAGACATGCCTCAATGGTCTTGGGCTCAATATCGCCGTGATGCGCCAGAATGGCGTGGATCACCTTGTCGTTTTCCTTGTATTTCTTGGCAATGTCGCCGCCAATGGTGACGTGCGAGCCCTCTACCTCATGATCGACAGCTTTGCCGATGTCATGGAGCAGACCTGCCCGTTTTGCCAGGGTGACATCCGCGCCCAGCTCACCCGCCATGAGCCCTGCCAGGTGGGAGACCTCAATGGAGTGCTGCAGGACATTCTGACCATAGCTGGTCCGGTATTTCAGCCGGCCCAGCAGACGGATCAACTCAGGATGCAGGCCGTGTACGTGGGTTTCAAAGGTGGCCCGTTCGCCCTCCTGCTTGACAATGCTGTCAACTTCCTTGGTGGCTTTTTCGACCATTTCCTCAATCCGGCCGGGATGGATACGCCCGTCCACTATGAGCTTTTCCAAAGAACGGCGCGCGATCTCGCGGCGTACTGGGTCGAACCCGGAGAGGATGACCGCCTCCGGTGTGTCGTCAATGATCAGATCGACCCCGGTCAGGGTCTCAATGGTCCGGATGTTCCGGCCCTCGCGGCCAATAATGCGGCCCTTCATTTCGTCATTGGGAAGCTGTACCACAGAAACCGTGGTCTCTGTCACATGATCCGCCGCGCAGCGCTGAATCGCGCCGGTGATAATATGGCGGGCCTTTTCCTCGGCCTCTTCCTTGGCCTGCTCCTCAATGTTCTTGATCAGCAGGGCCTTTTCGTGCTTCGCGTCGTCCTCCACCTGTTTGAGCAGGTATTCCTTGGCCTGGGAAGCCGTGAACTCCGCAATTTTTTCCAGCTGCGCCATTTGGAGCTTTTTCACCCGCTCGACCTCAGCCTGTGTCTCTTCCGCTTCGTTGAATTTGCGTTGGATCTGTTCTTCTTTTTTCTCCAGCATCTGAGTTTTCTTGTCTATGGTATCTTCCTTTTGCTGTACCCTTCGCTCTTGTCGCTGAAGTTCATTTCTGCGATCTTTGATTTCTTTTTCTAATTCGCTTCTTAACTTATGTATATCCTCTTTTGCTTCTAATAGCTTTTCCTTTTTAATGTTTTCCGCATCTTTCTCCGATTGATCCATTGCAGTCTCAATGATGCGCTTCGCTTCTTCTTCTGCACTGCCAATTTTCAGTTCCGCGAACTTTTTCCGGTAGGAATAACCATATTTAAAGGCGGCAAACGCGCCGATCACTGCAACAACAACCAGAGCAATAATAATGATGATACTGATTGTGTCTATCTTTAACACCCCCTAATTCTCAAAAGTAGCGCCCAAGGGCGCCCTGGTAAGTTTTGCTGAGGCGCCGCCCCCCGGCAGGCCTCAAAATGATAAAAAAGAATACATAGTTATGAAAAAAGATCAAAGCGTAAAGCATAATTTTGTTAGAAGTACACCATTTCATTTTACACAGGTTTATGCAAAAAGTCAAGAGTTTTTTCAGTGGGATGGACAAGAGATTTGCAGAAAAAAGGAGAATAACACCGAAAATGGGCAAAGAAGTCCCGCCGCCCGGCAGGGACGGCGGGACAGACTGGGCTCAAAACCCTGTGGATTCAAGGATCTCACGCATTTCCTCGGCCGTACAGGCCTTGTTGATGCGGCCGCGGAGCTGGGCGCCGCCCTCCATGCCCCGGAAATACCAGGACATGTGTTTCCGGGCCTCCTGTACGCCCCGGTGCTCCCCTTTGAACCGGACCAGGAGCGCAAGGTGCTCCAGCGCCTTTGCGGTGCGCTCCGCGGGAGAGGGAGGCGGCGGGGTTTCCCCGGTTTTGAGAAACTGCAGGATCTCCGAGAAGATCCAGGGATTACCCTGGGCGGCCCTGCCGACCATCAGCCCGTCGCACCGGGTCTGGTCCAGCATGGCCCTGGCCGCCTGGCCGCTGGTGATGTCGCCGTTTCCGATCACCGGTATGGAGACCGCCTCCTTGACACGGCGGATGATATCCCAGTCAGCCCGGCCGCTGTAAAAGGCCTCCCGGGTCCGCCCATGGACAGTCACCGCCGCGGCGCCGTTTGCCTCGGCAATCTTTGCGAATTCCACCGCGTTGATGTGACCGCTGTCCCAGCCCATGCGGAATTTTACGGTAACCGGAACGGTAACCGCGCGGCAGACAGCCGCCGTCACCCGGCCGGCTAGGGCGGGATCCTGCATCAGCGCGCTTCCGTCCCCGTTGTTTACAATTTTCGGCGCGGGACATCCCATATTGATGTCGATCATGGCCGCACCGTGACGGAGGGCGCCCTCTGCGACCGCACCCATGATCTCGGGGTCATGTCCGAAAATCTGTGCCGCCACAGGCTTTTCCGCGTCCAGTACCTCAAGGAGATCCTCGGTCCGCTGGCTGTTATAGTGAAGCCCCTTTCCGGACACCATTTCCGTGTACATCAGCGCCGGGCCAAAAGACTTTGTAATCATACGGAAGGCCTTGTCCGTGACGCCGGCCATGGGGGCCAGAAAGATGTTGTTTTCCAGTTCCAGAGTTCCAATGCGCATACGATCGCTCCATTTCCTTTGTATAGCAGTATCTTGCCACATTCTGCGGCGCAAGTCAAGTGCCGGTCGTAAAAAATTGCGGACGAACGCAGCATTTGATAGAAACATATGAAAAATTTTAGAGCATATTGGAAAAGAAAAAGTTCAGGCATGCAAATTTTTCCCTGATATTGTATACTGCATATAACGTAAAAACAGAATAATGCCGTCACTGCGGCCGGCATTTTGTTCCCATAGAAAACAATGGTCTGCATACAGAAACTGTGAAAAGGGGTATTTCGATGAAGATGGGGAAAATACCGGAAAACGGACATCTGCCTTTCATGGCTGAAATCATACGTTGTTTTCATTGTGCTATTTTTGCTGATTCTGGCGGTCATGTCTGTGATCGTCAAATCCATCATGACCAAGGAAATCAATGAGGACGGGTATTGGTTAGACCTGAACAGCATGTACGCCATTCTCTTTCTGCTGGGAATTCTTAACGCCAGTGATAAAGTATAGAAAAAGGCCGGATAACCGGTTTTTTATTTTATTGGGATTCAAGCGCTTTTTTAACATCCAGATATCGTGATTTTCCAATAGGAATTTGTGTGCCGTTAAAGAGGGTTGCCCGATACTGGCATATATCCCGGATATATTGCTTATTCACCCGATAACTTTTGTGGACGTTCAATAAATCAGGGACTTTTAAATCATTTAATGTGATTCTGGCGAAAAAACATTCCGTACCCATATAAATACTGCAAATTTTATTATCTACCTTGATATAAACGATTTCGTCCGGATATATATATCGGATTTTTCCACAAAGCCAAAGGAGGAAGATGAAAAATCAGAAACCGAGTTTTCTGCTGGCAAGAAGTCATCAAAAAAACAGGGGTTTCCAAGGGGGGATAATTCCCCTTTTGGCACACAACCTTGCTTGCAAGGTGTAGTGTGTTATACCGCCTTGCCGACTGACGGGAAAAATAGTGCTGCCACCCTGTTGGGCAAACTATTTTTATCGGCAGGAAAACGGGGCGGAATTTACGAGCGCAAAGGCTAATGAAATTAGCCTTGTGAGTAAATTTCCGTCACGTTTTCATAAAGGCATGGCGGTATATAGGACGAACTTACACGGAGTAAAATAAATTTCAAAACAGCCTTGACATAGTGGGGGTATTAAGTTATAATAGTTATTGCCCCCATTAAGTGAGGTGATGATATTGGGGAATAAAAAAATGGGTCGTCCTACAGACAATCCAAAGAATACCTCTATTAAATTCAAAGCTGACGATGAAACGGTTTCAATGCTGAAAGAATGCAGCAAACTGTTGGAAGTATCACAAGCAGAAGTTTTAAGAAGAGGTGTTCATAGGATACATGACGATCTCAAAAAGTAAAAAGGAAGCGGCTCTCCCTCGCTAAAGTTGAAGCCACTTCCCCCTGCGTGACTGCCTGAAAGACAGAAACACAAAAATATTATATCATTTGTGCCTAAGTTTTTCAAGGGGTTACGACTAAAATAAAGAAAGGACAATTTTTTATGATAGTCAGGCAACTCAAAGCAGAAAAATATGAGCGTTTTCAAAATCAGCTTATCCAAAAGGCACAGCAAAATCCATTGGAAGCAAGTTTTAACGTAACTATGAAAGTCGACCGGAAAGAATACGTTTTAAGAATCCAGCCGGAAACCAAGCATAAAATGGTTGCGCTCCAAGCGTTGGTGGTTGATCGGGACGAGTATGGTCATCTTCACACGCTCATTACAGACAACAAAATTCTTTCATCCCTTTTGGAACTCCTGATATGGCAGGGGGTGGCGTGATGAACATACTGGAAGAATTTTATTATGGCAATGTCAACCCACAAGAAAACTTGGGCGGCAAGGAAAAGCACCTGTTTTCCCAACTGATGAACGCGCAGAGCGAAATTCTCGATACGGAAGCCCGTGAACGTTTTATTGAAGGGTGGAAGCTTGGGGCAAGATTCATGATTGATACATTTTTGGTACCGCGATATAGCCCGATTAACGGGGTATGTGAGGAGTAAGACACACAGCCTGATACGATTTTTTGTATCAGGCTGTTATTATTTTTACGCCATTCCTTCACTTCGGGACAGTATGTCCCGAAGTGATTCCGACACACGTTTTTACGCCCTACAGCATAAAGGATAAATATTCCTTTGAGCCGTCCCCTTTCCATGAGTGGAAAGGGCGGAGGGATAGGTTGAGATTATTTCCTTTTGCTTTTACCCCGTTGTTTCATCGGACTTTTCAAAAGTTCCGACTTCCCAAACGCTTTCACCAACACTCGAACTTCTTCCGTAGACAGCTTGTTATAGTCAATCCCCAACATTTCTAAAAGCGCGGCAAGTTGTTTTTCTTTTGTACTGCCTTTCGCCGCTGCGGCTTTATCCATCGCCTGTTTTATCTGTGACGCAATGGGCGTTTCGGGTGCGCTGGTGTCTTTTGTGTGGGCCGCTTTTATGTCGCGAAGAATACCGCACATATCCTCATAAACACGCTGGCAAAAATATAAATCCTCGTTGATATGCGCCGCTTCCAACGCCATAAGCGTCCTGTCATACTCGCCGGGCCGGTATCGTTCCATAATCTCTGCCCGTGCCAAATCCGCCGTGCTGTTCAGGCTCTGTATCTGCATGGCGGCAATCGCAAAAAACGAGTGTCCTTATAGAATATCTCAAATCCTATAAGAACACTCGTAATGGTGCGGGCGACAGGACTTGAACCTGCACGGTTTTTGCCACTAGAACCTAAATCTAGCGCGTCTGCCAATTCCGCCACGCCCGCATAACTCCATTTATTATAACAGGCTGGGTTTTGAATGTCAAGTTCTTTCGTCCCCAGAAAAGGAATGCGCAGCGTGCCGCGCTGATTCGGACGCTGGCTAAGCGGACTGAACAGAGAGGAAGATGAGCCCGCCGAAGAGACAGGCATAAATAAACACCGGCCCCATCAATAGGGCCGGTGTTTTTGGAATCAAACGGGATCAGTCCTTGACTGTAAAGCCGAGCTCCCCGATCACATCTGCAATGGCACTGCGGGTCACGGCGGCCTCGTCAAAGGTCACTACGGCATTTTTGTCATCCAAGCTGACCGCCACGTCCGCCACGCCGGGAAGCGAGGAGACTGCACTGGTCACAGAGGAAACACAGTGGCCGCAGGACATACCGTCAATGGTAATGGTTTCGGTTATCATGGTTCAACCCTCCTTTGCTTTAGAGTTAGACCACAGTTCAGCCGTGTTAATATTATTGCCGAACTGCGGCAGAGCGGGACAAAGTCCCTTATAGAAGCCTTTCGGCATTTTTTATTGATATCATAAATCGCCGAACTTGCGCATATATCAGCCACGGCGGTGTTCCTCCGGCTGATAGCGTTTCAGCAGGAGGGAGTTGGTCACCACAGATACAGAACTGAATGCCATGGCGGCGCCGGCCAGAATGGGGTTCAGGAATCCAAAGGCCGCAAAAGGCACGCCCACAGAGTTGTAAACAAACGCCCAAAACAGATTTTGGCGAATTTTCTGCATGGTCTTTTTTGAAAGGCGGATGGCCGCGGGAATCATGGCCAAGTCATCCCGCATCAGCGTGATGTCAGCCGATTCAATGGCAATATCCGTTCCGCCGCCCATGGCGATTCCAATATCAGCGGTGGCAAGGGCTGGCGCGTCGTTGATGCCGTCCCCGGCCATGGCCACAATATGGCCCTCGGCTTGAAGCTGTGCCACCTGCCGGGATTTGTTGTTGGGGAGCACCTCGGCAAAGACATGGGTAATGCCAGCCGCTTTGGCAATGGATTCCGCTGTGGCCCGGTTGTCCCCGGTCAGCATATAGACCTCACAGCCCAGCTCCTTCAGCTGACGCACAGCCTCTGCAGAGCTCTCCTTGATGGTGTCCGCCACGGCAAGGAGGCCCATAAAGCCGTCCTCTGACCCGGCGAACATAACTGTTTTTCCCATGGTCTCCAGCGCGGCCGCCTGTTCCTCATAGGCAGAGCAGTCAATGCCGGTTTCCCTCATCAGGGTGCGGGTTCCAATGGCCCAGCGAATCTTGCCCAGTGCCGCGGTAACGCCCATGCCTGTGATGGATTGGAAGTCCTGAACCGCCGGAAGAGCCATCCCGCGATCCTTGGCATAGCGGCATATGGACTGCGCCAGCGGATGCTCTGAGCTGGTTTCAATGGCCGCGGCCGCCGCGAGCAGCGTATCCCGGTCACAGCCCGCCGGAACCAGATCGGTCACAGTTGGCGCGCCCTTGGTGATGGTTCCGGTTTTATCCAGCACCACTGCCGTGATCTTGTGCGCCGTCTCCAGATATTCTCCGCCCTTGATCAGAATGCCGTGCTCCGCGCCCAGCCCGGTGCCAACCATAATGGCCGTGGGCGTGGCAAGCCCCAGGGAACAGGGACAGGCGATGACCAAAACCGATACCGCATTGAGCAAAGCCGTCTCAATACTTTTGTCCACAAAAAGCCATACCAGAAAGGTCACAAGCGCGATTGCCAAAATTGCCGGTACAAATATGGCGGAAACCTTGTCCGCGATCTTCTGAATGGGCGCCTTGACGCCCTGCGCACTTCGAACCAGCTTGATGATCTGAGACAGGGTTGTATCCTTGCCGATCTTTCCCGCCGTCATACGGAAAGCCCCGGCCAGATTGATGGTGGCGCAGAAAACCGCGTCCTCCGGGCCCTTATCCGCGGGGAGGCTCTCGCCGGTGAGCATGGATTCATCAATGGAGGCGGAGCCCTCTGCGATCACGCCGTCCACCGGGATCTTTTCACCGGGCCGTACCAGAATCAGGTCCCCGGGTTCCACCTCGGCCAGGGGAACCACCTTTTCTGTCCCGTCCACCAGAAGCGTGGCGGTCTGCGGCTGCAGCTCTATAAGCTTGTGAATGGCGTCTGAGGTCTTTGCCTTGGCATGGGCCTCCAGATATTTGCCCAGAAGGATCAGGGTGATGATGGTCATGGAGGACTCGAAATACAGCCCTTCCATGGAGCCGTGCATGGTGTTTCCAGCCAGGACGTTATAGAGGCTGAAGAAGTATGCCGCGCTGGTCCCCAGCGCAATCAGCACGTCCATATTCGGACTCAGCGCTCTTGCGGCCAGAAAACCGTGCTTGTAAAACCGCCAGCCTATGACAAACTGCACAGGGGTGGCAAGGATAAGCTGGAACCAGGGGTTGTGCAGAAAGGCGATGTGGACGCCGAACCAGCTGAGAAACATGCCCAGAATCAGCGGCGCGGTGAGCGCTGCTGAAACACTCAGGCTGATTTTCAGGTTCCGGGCTTCTTTCTTCTCTGTGTCGTCATCTTCGCCTTCTGCAAAAATCTCGGCTTCAAAACCCAGCTTGACAATTCTTTCTATAATATCGGACAGGGAGATCGTACCTTCGTCAAATTTTACATTGGCAATGGCAGTGGTCAGGTTGACATTGATGTTCTCAATGCCGTCGGCTTTCTTCAGGACCCGTTCGATTCGGCCGCTGCAGGCCGCGCAGGTCATACCGCCGATTTTAAGCTCTTGATTCTGCAAAAAATCACCTCCAGAAATTCTCGCATGCAGACAGATATAAAAGTAGTATCGGCTTATTTGAATCGCTTCATTCAACAAAATGGTTAGTGAATCCTAACTCGAAATAAGCTTACCACGTTTTTCCCCGGCTGTCAATGGTTTTGTTTCTGATAGGCCTTGGGCGTGGTATGCATCAGCTTGCGGAATGCCGCCTGAAAGGACTTCAAATCCGAGTATCCCACCAGCTCTGCAATTTCACTTACCTTTTTATGGGTATTGAGCAGCAGGCGGCAGCTGTTTTCAATCCGCTTTTTTTGGAGATAGCAGTGGAAGCGCATTCCGGTCTCCTCCTGAAACAGACGGCTCAGGTAGGGCAGACTGTAGTTCAGTTCCTTGCTGAGCCCGGTCAGGGTAAGCGGCTCCATGTAATTCTGATTGACCCGGTCCAGAATGGCGCAGACACAGGGATGCTGTGCGGCATTTGCCCCGTCTGTGCTTACCTTGCGGAGGCTTCGGACAATAATTTCAATCAGCCCGCACCGGAGCAGTTCGGCAAAGCCGGGCTTTTGATAGCTGTATTCCCGCTCCATGGCGCGGATCCGTTCCAGAACCGTGCCATCCTCGTCCCGAAAGACGGTGTCCTTTGGAAAGTGGGCGGGCGCGTTCCGGAACCGGATGAGGTAATGCTCCAAAATCTGCTGAAAGCTGTAGCAGTTCACAAGAGCCCGGTCAATGAAGCCGGGTGTAAACAGAATGTTATAAAGGACAAATTCTCTGCCGTCCTGGGTCTGGTACTGGTGCTGGCTGGCGTAGTCAACAATGAAATAATCGCCCGGGGTCACAAGGGCGGAACGGCCGTTGATGGTGTGCAGGGCGCTGCCCTCCGCAATATAAACCAGCTCCAAAAAATCGTGGGTATGGGCATTGGTGTTGCCGTGCCTGTAGAGAAGAACGCTGATTTCCGCGTGCGCGCCATTGTTGAAATTCTGAAAATGATGCTCCATGGCAATTTATCTGCCTTTCTGCCCAAGATGATCACAGGCCTGTGTTCTTTATTTCTATTGTAGGACAGCGGGTTTGAAATGTCAAGAGAAAAAGATAAAAACACCCCCTCATTTTAGAAAAAACACGGGTAGAATGTCTGATCTCATGCGACTATAATAAGGGCATCAGAACAGGGCCGTGACGCACGGCCCTGTCTGCGCAGAAGGAAATGCAAATATAAAAACCATGTGAATCATAGTTATGAGTTTAGGAGGAGAAAGCATGCTTTATAAAAAAAATCAAGCAAAAAAGCTGGATGATCAGCTCTTCCGGAATCCCACCAGCGAATACCGCGGCACCCCGTTTTGGGCCTGGAACTGCGCGTTGGACAAGGATCAGCTGGAACGGCAGATAGACTGCCTCAAGGAGATGGGGTTCGGAGGGTTCCACATGCACTCCAGAACCGGAATGGCGGTGGACTATCTCTCCGACCAGTTCATGCAGCTGATCAAGGAATGCACGGACAAGGCGGAAAAGGAGGAAATGCTGGCCTGGCTCTATGACGAGGACCGGTGGCCCTCCGGCGCGGCCGGCGGTATTGTCACAAAGAATCCCAAATACCGCCAGCGCGGCCTGCTGTTTACGGTGACGCCCAAGCCGGAGGCGGTCCCGGCGGAGACGGCGGCCGAGACCGGGGAGACCGGATTTCTTGCCTGCTATGACGTGGAGCTGGACACGGCGGGCAATCTGGCGGCATACCGGCAGATTGCGCCCGAGGATGCGGTTTCAGGCGTCAAATGGTACGCCTATATGATCACCGCTTCTGCTGACAGCTGGTACAACAATCAGGCCTATTTGGATACGTTGAATCCGGAGGGCGTACAGGAGTTCATCCGGGTGACCCACGAGCGCTATCTGGAGGTTATGGGCGATCGGTTTGATAAGAGCATCCCCGCTATTTTCACGGATGAGCCCCAGTTCAGGAAAAAGATGACACTCAAGTTCCCCCAGGATCAGGATGACGTGGTTCTGCCCTGGACTCCGGACCTGCCGGAGACCTTTGCTGCGGCCTATGGCGCCGGTCTGCTGGAGCATCTGCCGGAGCTGTTCTGGGATCTGCCGGACGGCGAGGTTTCCCTCTGCCGGTACTGGTATCATGACCACCTCACCGAGCGTTTTACACGGAGCTTTGCGGAGCAGTGCGGAAGCTGGTGCGGCGCCCATAACATCTGCCTGACCGGACATATGATGCAGGAGCCCTCCCTGGAGACCCAGACCGGCATGATCGGCGAGGCTATGCGGGCGTATCCCCATTTTCAGATCCCCGGCATTGATATGCTTTGTGACCACACGGAGTTCAGCACCGCGAAGCAGGCCCAGTCCGTGGTGCACCAGAGCGGGCGGGAGGCAATGCTCTCCGAGCTTTATGGGGTGACCAACTGGGACTATGACTTCCGCGGGCACAAGTTCCAGGGGGACTGGCAGGCGGCGCTGGGCGTAACCGTCCGGGTTCCCCATCTGTCCTGGGTGTCCATGAACGGCGAGGCAAAACGGGATTATCCCGCCTCCATCAGCTATCAGTCGCCCTGGTATAAGGAATATAAATATGTAGAAGATCATTTCGCGCGGGTGAATACAGCCATGACCAGAGGCAAGGCCGTGGTGCGCATCGGCGTGATTCATCCCATTGAAAGCTATTGGCTCCATTGGGGTCCGGCCTTTACCACGGCGGCGGTCCGCGATCAGCAGAACCAGCGGTTCCTGAATCTGACGGACTGGCTTGTGACCGGCTGCGTGGATTTTGACTTCATCAGCGAGGCGCTGCTGCCGGAGCAGTGCGCCCAGGCCGGCGCCCCCCTCACAGTCGGTGAGATGCGCTATGACACCGTGGTGGTTCCGGCCTGCGAAACCATTCGCCGGTCTACGCTGGACCGGCTGAAGGAATTCAAGGCACAGGGCGGCAACCTGATCTTTTTGGGAGAGGCGCCCAAATACGTGGACGCTGTGCCTTCGGATGAGGCAAAGGCGCTCTTTGACCAGTCCCGGCAGGTAACCTTTGATAAAAATGCTGTTATGAACGCGCTGGAGGACGTGCGGGAGCTGGATATTCACAACATCACCGGCGAGCGGGCGGATAATCTGCTCTGCCAGCTGCGTCAGGATACAGACTGCCGCTGGCTGTTTGTGGCACATGCGCTCAAATGTCCCAATAAGGACATTGCGGCGGAGAAGCCTCAGCGGATCCGCCTGACCATCAGAGGGGCCTACAAGCCGGTTCTGTTTGACACGATCCGCGGCGGAATCGAGCCCATGGCCTACCGGATCGAAAACGGCAATACGGTCATTGACACAACCATTTATGATTACGACAGCCTGTTGATTCAGCTGACGGAGACCGCAGAGCAGGGGCTGGACATTCCGGAGGAGCCCCGGGAAAAGATCTTTGAGACGGTTCTGCGGGGCAAGGTGCCCTACACCCGCGCAGAGCCCAACGCCCTGCTGATGGACACTGCCATGTATTCTCTGGACGGAGAGCCCTTCCGGGACGAGGAGGAGATCCTGCGGCTGGACAATGTGTGCCGCGAAAAGCTGGGCTGGCCCTCCCGCGCCTCCAGCGTGGCCCAGCCTTGGGTCATCGAACAGGAGGCCGTCACCCATGCGCTGACCCTGCGGTTCCGGATCAACAGCCAGATACCGGTTTCTGGTGCACAGCTGGCCATTGAGGACGCTGCGGACCTGGAGATTGTGCTGAACGGCCAGAGCGTCCCCGCCGTAGTCTGCGGGTATTATGTAGATGAGTCCATCCAGACCGTGGCGCTTCCGGAACTTCGCGCGGGTGAAAATCTGCTGGAGGTGACCATGCCCTTTGGCAAGCGGACCAACACGGAATGGTGTTATCTGCTGGGCGAGTTCAACGTGCTGGTGGAGGGAACGGAAAGGACGCTGGTTCCCGCGTCCGGGGAGATCGGGTTCTCCGATATATCCCGTCAGGGACTGGCTTTCTATGGCGGCAATGTGATCTATGACGCGGAGGCTGAGGTGCCCGCCGGAGATATGCAGATCCATGTGAGCCACTACCGCGGCGCGCTGATCCGGGTGGCTGTGGACGGCGAGGATCAGGGGGTCATTGCCTATGCGCCCTATGATCTGACGGTGAAAAATGTGACGGCGGGACGGCATAAGATCACCTTGACCCTGTTTGGCAACCGGTATAACACATTCGGCGCGCTTCACGATGTGGAGAACCCCGTCTGGGTGGGGCCGGACCTCTGGCGGACCAAAGGCGACCGCTGGATGTATGAGTATAACCTCAGGGAGACAGGGATCCTGTCCGGCCCTGTCATCTCTGTGTACAAATCTGTTTGACAACCCGGACTTTCTGTGGTAGAATCGAAAAAAACGGAAAGGCGGAAGAGCAATGCGGCAAAAGAAAAAGGCGTTCATTAGTCTGTTCCTGACAGCGGTACTGGCGTTTGCCCTCACCGGCTGCGGCGCGGCAAAGGATGCGCAGACGGCCTTTGACACCATGATGCAGGCGTTTCAGACTGGAGATCAGGCGCAGATCAGTGCGTATTACGATTTTGAAGCGGTGAGTAAGTTCATCAATGAGGAGGACGGGGCGGAACTGCAGGATGTGATTCTCTCAACCTTGAAAAAAATGACCTATGAAGTGGAATCCGCCGAGAAACAGGACGGTTCCGCGGTCAAGATCAGCGCGAAAGTCACGACGCTGGATTTTTCAGAGGTGATGAACCGCTACATCGCGCAGGTTATGGCCATGGTGGCCAGTGAGGAGTATCAGGCCAGGGTGGCGGAAATGACCCAGCAGGAATACCAGAAGCTCCTTGCGGAACAGATGCGTACAGTGCTGGAGCAGAGCGATATTCCCACGGCGGAGAATTCTGTGACTGTGACCATGGTGAAGGAGGACGGGGCGTGGAAGGCCGGCGGAGATAAGGAAGCCTTCCTGGGGGCGTTATTTGCCAACCTGACCAATGCGGTCAACTCTCTGGTTTAAAGAAATAGGATGCGCCTGCCCCTGGTGGGGACGTGCCTCCGCTGTTAGATGAGTCAAAGCGCTGTGCCGAACGGCTCGTACAATTTTTGCGTTATAAAAAGGACGCCTCTTGCATAAGATGTTGCAAGAGGCGTTTTTTGACCGCAGAGGGAGAGGGATGCCGGAACGAACAAAAGGAGCGCGATATCATGTTTCAAACCATTCATCTGAGAAAACTGCTGGTGAGTCTCGGCGTCACACTTGGCGCGGGCTTTCTTGCGGGGATTCTGACCCGCGGTCAGACGGGGGTGTATGAACAGCTGTCAAAACCGCCGCTCTCTCCGCCCGGCGCCATTTTCGGAATTGTGTGGACCGTGCTTTACCTCTGCATGGGAATCGCGCTTTACCTTGTGTGGGAACGCCCTGCGTCCGGGGAACGTTCTGCTGCTCTGCGGATCTGCGCGGTCCAGCTGTTTTTCAATTTTTGCTGGCCGCTGCTGTTTTTCCAGCTTCACTGGTATTGCTTTGCCGCGGTCTGGCTTGCCGTTCTGGTTCTGCTGGTCCTGCTCACCGCCATTTTGTTTTACCGGCAGGATGCCGCGGCAGGCAAGCTGTTCCTGCCGTATCTGCTCTGGTGTCTCTTTGCGCTGTACCTGAATGTTGGAGTCTGTATGCTAAACTGAGAGCTCATCCGGTGTTTTGATCCTTCGGTTAAGTGCCTTCAGCTCATTTAAGAGGTTTTCATACTGGCTTTGCGCTGTCTGGATCTGATAGATACACACATCCACGGCTTTGGGGTCGCAGACATAATCAAAATTGATCTGTGCGGCATACAGATCCGTTTTGATGCGGTCAATGCCGGACAGCAGCCTTGCATAGTCCTCCTGCAGGGCCCGGGTCGCCCGTACCTCGGCGCGGGGACGGTGCCTGGAGACAGTGAGCGGCTGGGGGACAGCCGCAGAAATTGCATGTGTGTGCATGGTTCCCTCCTGAAAATTGAATGATTTTGAATGGGGTAGGACATAAAAGTCCTATCCTTTTCTAGTATTACGCAAAGAAACAGCAGTTATTCTAAAAAAATTTCAAGTTTTCACAGATTCTTCATACATTTGATCTATTTTATGCTATAATATTCTTATGAAATCATGTAAACTGTGAAAAATAGCAGGGAAACGCTTCTTCGGCTTTGGAAAAGATGAAGCGCGGCGGCAGAGGCGTGTGGAAAAACCTGCTGTGCCTCCGAGGAAGCTCCCATAAGCGGAAAGCTTCACAGACGCACACGCGAGAATCTCCGCGGCACGCTGTATCCGCCCATAGATACGGCGTGGGAGAGCACGTTTTATTACTATTTGTGGGCAGAAAGGCAATGGGGATTTTTATGTCCAATAATCAGACTGTATTGATCGTTGATGATGAGGTGAATATCTGTGAGCTGATCCGGCTGTATGTGGAGAAGGAGGGCTACCGTGCGGTGATTGCCAATGACGGACAGCAGGCCATGGATAAATTTAAAAGCGCGTCGCCTGATCTGGTGCTGCTTGACATTATGCTCCCTGTCAAGGACGGCTGGCAGGTTTGCCGTGAGATCCGGGCGGTTGACAACACGCCCATCATTATGCTGACCGCCAAGGGCGAGACCTTTGACAAGGTTCTGGGACTGGAGCTGGGGGCGGATGATTATATTGTCAAGCCCTTCGAGCCCAAGGAGATGATCGCCAGAATCAAGGCGGTCCTGCGGCGGACAGGAAATCAAAATGCGGCGGAGGATGACGCCCGGGACGAGGAGCTCCGGTTTGACGGACTGCGGATCAATCAGGCGACCTATGAGATCTATCTGGACGACCGGAAAATTGAAATGCCGCCCAAGGAGTTCGAGCTTTTATATTTTCTGGCCAAAAACACCAACAAGGTCTTCACCCGGGACCAGCTTCTGGACGAGATCTGGGGCTATGAGTTTTTCGGAGACTCCAGAACGGTGGATGTGCATATCAAGCGCATCCGCGAGAAGATTGAGACAGAGGGGAAGAACTGGCACCTGAAAACCGTTTGGGGCGTGGGTTATAAATTTGAGGTGGAACAAAATTAAAATCGCGCTGGAGGTTTGAAAGAATGGGCACCATGTTTGGGAAGACCATATTTTCGAGAATTTTTATCATCAATATCATTTCTGTCCTGGTTTGTATTATCATACTGGGGTCTATGCAAACTGTGCTCGTAACCAATTACATCTCCCGGCAGAGCGAGGAGGCTCTGGGAAAAAACGCGGATTCCATTGTGGCCCTGATCCAGAACAATATCACCATGGATAGTCTCCGCAATATCCTGAGCGGCTTTTCGCGCAGCAGCCAGAGTCATATTATGGTCATTGACGACAAGGGAAATGTGCTGGTCAACACAGGGGACAGCGGCTTTGTCCATGATGTGCCGGCCTATATCAACGGGGAGTACAGCCGGGCGGTGCTGGCAGGTCAGCGGAATTCCATCATTGGCACCATGGGCGGCATCTTCAGTGAAACCATGTTCACCCTGCAGGTGCCGGTCATGGGAAGCAACGACCGGCCAATGGGAGCGGTGTTCATCAGCATTCCCATCCCTGAACAGCAGAAGATGAACCATGAACTGTTCCGAATTCTGCTTTTTTCCACAGTTGCGGTTATCATTGTTTCCTTCCTGCTGTCCTATATGCTGGCCAAGCGGTTTTCCATGCCCATCAAGAGCATCCGGAACAGCGCCAAGGAATTCGCCCAGGGGCATTTGGATGCCCGGGTGGGAGAGACAGCCACAAAATCGGACATCGGCGAGATTGCGGAGCTGGCGGAGACCTTCAACAATATGGCGTTTGAGCTGGAAAAGGTAGAGGATATCCGGAAATCCTTTATTTCAGACGTCTCCCACGAACTTCGGACACCTATGACCACCATCAGCGGGTTCGTCTATGGCATGCTGGACGATACCATACCGCCGGATAAGCAGAAGGAATATCTGAAGATCGTCTACGACGAGGTGACCCGCCTTTCCAGACTGGTCAACACCTTCCTGGACATCAGCCGGATGCAGTCCGATAAGATGGTGATGCACAAGACGAACTTTGACATCAATGAGACCATCCGCCTGACCATTATCGGGCTGGAGCGAAGGCTGGAGGAGAAACGTATCAATGTCCGGCTGAATTTTGATTCGGACAGCTGCTATGTGCGGGCGGATTCTGACAGCATCAAACGCGTTCTGACCAATCTGCTGGACAACGCGGTGAAATTCACCAATGAAAACGGGGAGATCTCTGTTACGGTCAAGCCAAAGCAGCAGGAGGTCTATGTCTCTGTCCGGAACACCGGCTGCGGTATTCCCGCGGAACAGCAGCAGATGATTTTTGAACGCCTCTATAAGGTGGACCAGTCCAGAAGCGTTAACCGGGAGGGCACGGGGATTGGACTGTATCTGGTCCGGAGCATCATCCGCGCCCATGGGAAAAATATCCGGGTCAACAGTGTTGAGGGCGAGTTTGCGGAGTTTATCTTCTCCCTTGACCGCGGCAAGGCGCCGATGAAACGGGAGGAAAACCGCTTAGAAGCTGTTCAAAATGAGGACATACAACATTAACCCTTCTTTTACAGATTATTCATAGTTTTTTCATAAGTAATAGATATAATAGAATCAAGCAATGAGGAAAACAGTCAGAGAACAAGGCCGTTCGAAATAAAGAAGGAGGAGGAAATGACAATGAAAGAATTTGATGAAATGTATAACAGAAATCTGGATGGACAGAGCGATCAGCAGGAGCCTCAGCAGGCGGACGTGGAAATTCCGGTATCCAGACAGAACCAGTGGCAGGACACATCCGCGCAGGAGCAGCCGGCGTATTCATGGCAGCCGGCCCAGAGCCAGCCGCGGCAGGAGAGTATATTTGGCGAGAGCCAGAATACGGTCAAGATTGACCTCTCCGGCGGTGCCCAGCCCCAGGGCGGCAGTTCCATTCCGGGAATGGTAAACGGACCGATCTATACCGAGCATGTACAGCACCAGAAAAAGGAGAAGAAGACGGGCAAGCGCTTCGTGGCGGCCATGGTTTCCCTGACCGTGCTGAATCTGGCGCTGTTCGGCGGCGCATTTATGCTGGGCCGCAGCTATGGGGCAGAGGATAAAAAGGTGGCCTCCAAGCAGGAGCTGGTCAACAACCTCAAGGGCGGCAACAGCGGCGGCGCAACAGAAACCGCAAATACCGGGACCGAGCTGGCAACCACAGAGATCGCAAAGCAGGTCGGACCAGCGGTTGTGGGTATCACCAGCGTGGTGCAGGGACAGATGAGCATTTTCGGCAGTGCAACACAGTCCAGCGCACAGGGATCCGGCATTATTCTCAGCGCGGATGGCTATATTGTTACAAACAACCATGTGGTGGCGGATGCGAGCTCTGTCAGCGTGACACTCAATACAGGGACAGATTACGAAGCAAAGGTCATTGGCATGGATGTGCAGACCGACCTGGCGGTCATTAAGATTGAACCGCAGGAGGAACTGACGGTGGCGAAGCTCGGAGATTCCACTGCGCTGGAAGTCGGCGAAAGAGTGGTTGCCATTGGTAACCCCATGGGCCTTGAATTTTTCGGAAGCGTGACACAGGGTATTGTCAGTGCGGTAAACCGTACGATTTCTATTGACAACCGAACCATGAACCTCATTCAGACTGACGCGGCCATCAACTCCGGCAACTCGGGCGGTGCGCTGATCAACGCGCGGGGGGAGGTCATTGGAATCAATTCCGTCAAGGTGACATCTTCTGGTGTTGAGGGGATGGGCTTTGCAATCCCGATTTCGGAAGCAAATCCCATCATCTCCGATCTGCTGGAATACGGATATGTCAAGGGTCGTCCGATTATCGGAATCTCCACGCGGGACGTCAGCGAATATATGTCCAAATCCTATTCCTGGCCGCAGGGCGCGCAGGTTATGAGCGTGACCAGTGACTCCGCGAGAAATGCCGGCCTGCAGCAGGGCGACATCATTACCGCGGCAGACGGGCAGAAGGTTACGACCGGTGAAGAACTGAATAAGATTAAGGATCAGCACAAGCCCGGCGACGCGCTCAAGCTGGAGGTATATAAATACGCCACAGGCCAAACGGAAAATGTGGAGGTCACCCTTTCGGAGCAGCTTCCGGGTTAAGCCTGAACCTCACTTCTGGCAACGATAAGCTTATCTTTTTATAGAATTGAGACGCCCGGCCGCAAGGCCGGGCGTCTCACACATAAAAGGCCGCTTGTGCACTGGAACTTAAAAATGACACTTTTTTGCGGGATTATAGAAAAAATTTTGATATTTTTTGAAAAAAGTGTTGACAAAACATGGGATACTTGCTATAATATCAAAGTCGCTTTGAGACGGGCGGGTGTAGTTCAATGGTAGAATCTCAGCCTTCCAAGCTGATTGCGTGGGTTCGATTCCCATCACCCGCTCCAGCTATTTTTTTTGGCAAAGTGGCCGGCTTAGGCAAATATGCGCCTGTAGCTCAGCTGGATAGAGCAACTGCCTTCTAAGCAGTGGGCCAGGGGTTCAAGTCCCTTCAGGCGCGCCAATTCAATATGGTGGGTATAGCTCAGTTGGCTAGAGCGCCAGATTGTGGCTCTGGAGGTCAAGGGTTCAATTCCCTTTACCCACCCCAGCTAATATATTGGGCTGTCGTCAAGCGGTAAGACACAGCACTTTGACTGCTGCATTCGTAGGTTCGAATCCTGCCAGCCCAGCCAGTTCTTTTTGCCGTTTCAATTCAAATGACCCATTAGCTCAGTTGGCAGAGCACTTGACTTTTAATCAAGGTGTCCGGAGTTCGAATCTCCGATGGGTCACCACAGAATCCCGCTTACCATAAAGGTTTGCGGGATTTTTAATTTAGTACGGTAAATAATCAAGGTGTCATTAGTGTGGTAGTTATACGGTAACGAGATAGTAAAAAAATAAGTTTATTCCAACAAAGCAATAGTCTTACCTTTTAAATCAGCTGATAGATGCCCGTAAATATCAAGCGTAATCTGAATTGATTTATGCCCCAGAAGCTCTGGTACCGTTTTTATATCAGCCCCTTTTTCCAATAAGCGGGTTGCGAAACTGTGCCGAATAGAATGGAAGGTCACGGGAGAAGTTATCTGCGCCTGCTCTAAAACTTTGTTGAATTCTCGGTATATGTTCCTCTTCTGAACTGGTGTACCTACTGTTGAATAAAATACAAACGGTGAATTGACACTGTTGTCTGTGCGCTGATGTTCAATCGCTTTTTTGGCTTTGCGGTTAAGTGGTATAATTCCCTCTCCGCTGGACGTTTTGGTACTGTTAATGATGATTTTCTGCTTTCTGTCGCTGTCTGGGTCGTGGTCGTTTACCACAGCTAATGTTTTGTTGATTGTAACAGAATTTGCAGTCAGATCAACATCATCCCACGTCAAAGCCATAAGCTCTCCCAATCGCATCCCTGTATTGAATGCAAACAAAAACAATCTGTGATAAGTGCTGTCATTCGTGCAGATAGAAAGAAAACGTTCCTGTTCCTCTTGTGTAAACGCTGCGGCTCTTCGGCTTTCCTTTTTAGGAAGCTGTACGCCGCCACACGGATTGGTGAAAATCATGTTGAGTTCCTTTGCTTTTTTATAGGCCTGAGACAATGTTATCAGCATTTTCTTGACAGAGGAAGTAGAGAGGTTTTTTTGCTTAATCCGTTCTCAGAAAGATCGTTTATAAACTTCTGTACGACAATTTGATTGAGTTTATCAACTTTGTAATGCCCCAGCTGCGGCTTGATATATCGCTCAATAGCGCCGTAATACATATCATAGGTAGTGGGCTTTACTTGTGACTTTTTATATGTTTCAAGCCAAAAATCCAGCCAATCACCGAGCAATGTGTCATCCGGTGCCGACAACATTTTCCGGTCGTTGAGATATTTTAGATCATTTACTTTCTTTTTCAGTTTATCAAGATCCATACTGGAGACTGTTTTTTTAATACGTTTTTTGTCCTTATCATATCCAACGGTTATTTCACATGCTCACAGCCCGTTGGGGCGCTGATAGATTGTGCCTTCTCCGTTTTGCCGTCTCTTCGCCATTCAAATCACCTCACGCTTTCCATTTGCTTCTTAATTGATCGTGTACTATAATATATATGTTCTTTGTTTCACTCTTTTGTAACAAGATTTCCTACCTTGGTCAAGAAAGCCTGCATAAAGCAGGGTTTTGTTTATTTTGACGATATTTCTATGGCAACTATATCTTTTTGACGATCTCCATACTTCTGTTTAAATTTTTCAATATAAGAAGTGACTTTTCTCATTTCCTCTTCGTCATGCTTTTTATACGATTTCATACCACTGTATCTGTCATTGGCAGACAAATAGCTTTGAAATCCTTCAATAATATCCTCATTGGTTTCTGCATCTTTGATATATTTATATGCGTCATAGCTAACCTCAACGGGCTCATCTCCCCCATATATGGGGGGCAAAACATAAGTTCTCTCCCTCTGCGGAATATATCCGGATGCTTTTAAACTTTCAAGCAATTTTTCACGGTTCATACTGCCTGATGCTTTGCCATTAACGGTGTTAATATCACTAGATGAGACCCATGTAGATGTAACGTTAAAAGATATGGCGCGGTCAGCATTACTTGACGTACGAAGAAGTTTGTTTGGATTGCATTCTTCACAGGATGTATATCCCGCATTGGAGGCCTCTCTAATTGATGTTTGAATTAGCTTGCTTTTTTTAATTTTTATACAATTTTTCCTGTGATAGGAATCGCCGGTACGTGCAATCCATACTATTGGGGATGAATCGGGGCCAGTGTTTTGCGATTCCGCCTCCAAATACCCATATTGATATGCGGCAAAGGCGGAAAACACAATACAGCCAATGAGAACAGCGAGTACGCTTATTACGGAAACAACAGCCGATGTTCCTTGTTGACGCATATTTGACTGATGAAGCAAAAGGTTCTGGAATTGTGCTAGTTGGCTGTTATCCATCGCTTCAGTTTGTTTGATAGTCAAAGGCTTTAGCGGAGAAGATTTGATGTCGATACGGATACAACGCTCCTACGCGTGTTTTTTTATCATGATCATTGGAGCGGTTTCGCTTTCGTGATACAGATGTAAAACGCCTTTTCTGTCTGTGTATTTTGTATAATCCGGCGGAAGTTTGTGCGATTCAAGGGTCTTGTATAGAATACCAATATCTTTGGTATAGATCGCGAAAGGAACCATAAATCGAATATCCTGATAATGACCGGATGTTTTCTGTTTTTTTAAGGGCGTTTGAATCTTATCGTTGTTCAACATTGAATATCCTTCCTGCCTATTCTGTGGCTGTTTTTCAAATTGTTTAGAGCCATTGGGCTTGCCGTGGCGATTAGCATGAATGGCAATCTTCAAAAGGAAATATCCGGGACATCAGAATCCAGTGAGTACATAACACTAGAAGAGTATGATGCCATTGAGACGGGGATGTCGTATTCAACCGTTCAAGAGATCGTAGGAAGTTCTGGAACGATTAGTTCACAGGTAGAATCCAATGGTATCAAAATTATCATTGTTACGTGGTATGGTAATGGCGTTGCTGGGTCTAATGCAAATGTAACTTTTACAAACGATGAAGTTACCGGCAAGGCACAGGTGGGGCTTAAATGAAGCAACGAGCATAGCTGGAAAGCGTCCTTCGGGGCACTTAACTTTTGCAAAAAAACATTGACAAAAACAACATAAGCCAGATAAAGGTAAACCGTTAAACGGTTAGCTGGTTGAATTTGAACAAAATAGCTGTCCCAGTTCTCATGGCCATGAGGGGGGCGGCTATCTTGCATTTATGGATACAATCGCAAAGAATATCACGATTGAGACAATTACTCTAAGTAATTTCCCCATAAGCTCCACCACGTCGCAGCGTGCTTCGCTCCGGTCATTTTGGCTGACTGCGCCAAAACTCCCACGCTTTGCCGTTGTTCCTTCCTCCCGAAAAACGATTGCGTTTTTCGGGAAAGAGGAGCGGCAGGGGAGCAAGTGGAATTTTTGCGTATAGCAAAAAGAAACGCCGCGTACTTTGACGCGACGAAACCGTTTTCCAATTTCCTTTATCTGCCGACAGCATTATACACGAAACAACACAATATTTCAATATATGTAACGGATTTGTAAGCACTCCTGACGGGGTGCTTTTGTTGTGCGCAAAATTTGGAGGTGTAATATATGGCGGGGGAAATCAACAGAGCGGTAAAATGGGCTATGGATATAGCAAACGATAATTCACATGGGCATGATCAAGGAAGCAGATGGGGGTAAAACTACGATTATTCGTCTCTTGCGATTTCTGCGTATGAAAATGCGGGCGTTCCGGTCAAATCGGCTGGAGCCCAAGTTGCTTTTACAATGAAACCGGCGTTTTTGAAATGTGGGTTCGAGGACGTGACGAAAAGTGTGAACTTGAATACAGGCACTGGGCTGAAAAAAGGTGATGTGCTCCTGAATATACAGCGCCATACCTGTATAGTCATTGAAGACGGGGGCAAAAGAGTAAATGCAGGGTCAAATGAGTTTGGTGGTATTACGGGCGGAAAACCGGGAGATCAGACGGGCGGAGAAATAGCGATCAAGGAATATAGTAATTACATCTATGGGTGGGATTGCGTACTTCGGTACACAAAAGATTCAGGACAAGAAACCGTACAGTATACAAATTTTCCAAAGTATACACTGTCGGAATCGGCCATACGGGATATAGCTACAATGATAACCGGAGAGCAGGGCGGCGAGGATGAGCTGGCGTGCCGTCAGGAGGCGTCACAGCTTGCGAATCTGAATGAGGTATACTACGGGAAAGGTGCAACGGAAACGGACATTCTAAACTCGCTGCATAGAGGCTGGTATGAAAAGTTAAGCTGGTCCCGGGGCTGTACGCAAACCGCCATTGACGCGGTGCGGTTTGTGCTGATTGACGCGGTGCGGTTTGTGCTGATTGACGGAAAGCGGGTACTGCCCCGGTATGTTACTGAGCACGACGAGTTTCCCAATCACATTAAAAATGCAAAAGAACGGAACGAATATATAAAACACCAGACGCAGGTAAGCAACTATGCTGGTGCGGACTATATTTTCTACTGCTTCTTTGGCACAGATCAGGACAAGGATATTGCCGGATATTTAAAGAGCAGTTATGAGAAATATAAAAACGATGTTCCGTGGAGCGATACAGCCGAAGGCATAACGGAAGAGGGAGAGACAAAGATCACCTCAAGCCGTGTCGTAAGCGAAACGGGCGGCAGAGGCGAGGCAAGGCCTAACCCATTGGAGGGCCAAAACACATTGGGAGGAGCCTGTGAGCTGTATATTATCAATCATGACGGCAAAATCATGTTTCCCGCCGTACTAGGTGAAATAACCCTTGAAATCTGCAGGAAGGGCGTACCCGGAAAGCTGTTGTTTTCTGTACTGAAATCTGATGAGCTGGACTTTAATGATTAAATTAGTAAAGTACGACAATGAGACAACATATATGTTCCCGTCCGGGAAGATTGCGACCCCGGAGGTCATGCGGGCGGAGTTCCCGGCGGTCACGGTATTCCCGCACGTCTTGCAGGTCAGCGGCAATGTGTGCCAGGCGGTGATGGAGCTGGAGGACATGAAACACCCCATGATCTGGAACTATATTGACGAAAACATGCCGGAGTGGGCGCGGCCCACCATTCAGAAGCTGGCGAACAGGAGCCTTTTAAAGGGCGGCGGAAACGGCCTGAACCTCACAGAGGAGCTCATGCGCCTGCTGGTTAGAGCCTGTGAAAAAAAGTCTGTAAAAAGCAGCTTTGTATGATAAAATAAAAAAACA
>CBCTHE010000026.1:0-43657 GCA_965146665.1 uncultured Ructibacterium sp. | reverse complement strand
TCTTTTCTATGGAGAAAAGAAACCAAAAGCCATCAAAGGGGGACACCCCCTTTGATAACCCCCTTGCGCCAAATGCTGGTTATCTAAGGCATTTTGCGCCTGTTCTTTTGCAGGTATGGCGGACAATTCCGCTAAGGCTTGCGGATAACGAAGGGCTCCCGCAAAGCGGAGCGTGGTACGCGACGTTTGTTGCGACGCCGGACAGCAAACTGCGCTTGTGTACCACCGCGTGAAATCTTCGGGCTCCGTTTCTGCGTTTGACGGGGAGGCCTTGTATATCGCGTGCTCCGTGGCCGGCCTCACGCATGACGACCAGTAAAAAATTCGGGTGAGCTGCAGCTGCTGGAACCGGGGCCTCCGGGGTCCATAGGGGCCGCCGCCCCTATGCGGCCTTTTTGGTTCGTTTTTGGCCGCTCAAAAATGAACAAAAGCGTTTCTTAAAAACAAATCATATTGCGCACCGTCTGCGACGGTCGGCGCAATAAAAGCATTTCTCAAATGACAGTATGCCAAGATATGTTAAAATATATGGCGCTAAACTGCCAGAATGATGAGGTCAATAACAGAATACCAGAAAAAAAGCCGAAGTGCAGATCATACAATCAAACGGTTGTAAGATAGTTCACAAACTAAATATTCCCTCTGTTTCCAGCCCTTTTGCCCGGCGCGAAGCCCGCTGCCGCCCGAAATTACGGCGATTTAAAAAAGTGGCATAGAATCGAAAAACCAGCCTCTATACTTTTCCTTCAGCCCTGTGCTACAATAATCATACAAATTACATACTCCGCGCTGCGGAGAAACAAAAACAAATTTTCAAACAGAAAGGGTAGGTAAGTTATGAAAACAAAAAGCAGAATACTGTGTGGAATTCTTACTGCGGCAACAGCCGTCAGTTTACTCAGCGGCTGTGGAGATCAAAAGCAGCCGGCATCATCCGCCGACGAAAAACTGACCTGCTGGCTTCCGCTGACAAGCAACGCGGCAATGCTGGTCTCCAACTACGGCGAAACCGCGCTGGCCAAAGAACTCATTAAAAAGACCGGGGTTAATGTGGAATTTGTGCATCCGCCCCAGGGACAGGAGAGTGAGAAGTTCAGTATCATCGTCTCGTCCTCCGATTTGCCCGACATCATTGAGTATAACTGGCTGAACTATCCCGGCGGGCCCGCCAAGGCAATCAAGGAGGGCGTGATCATTGACATCGCCAAGTATGAGAATCAGGCCCCCAATGTGTTCAAATACCTCAACGCAAATCCGGACATCAAAAAACTTGCAACCACAGATGCGAACGAACTGTTTGCTTTCCCCTTTGTACGCGGCGACGAGAGCCTCTGCTTCTCCGGCGGCACAATCATCCGCGGCGACTGGCTGACAGAGCTTGGGCTGGCCATGCCCGAGACCATTGACGAATGGGAGACCGTTCTGACGGCGTTCAAGGAAAAGAAGGGTGCGCAGGTCCCCTATTCCGCCACAGGAACCGGAAACTTCGCCTATGCCTTCAACACCACCGCCGACTACTATGTGGAGGACGGAAAGGTGAAGCACGGCGTTCTGGATCCCTCCTTTAAGGACTACCTGACCACCATGAACCGGTGGTATCAGAACGGCCTGATTGATCCGAGCTTTGCCACGCTGGATCAGAAGACGGTGGAGGCCAATATTATGAACGGCCTGAGCGGTTCGACCACCGGCTCCATTGGTTCCGGCATTGGCAAATGGATGGCCGCGGCGCCTTCCTCTGCATATTCACTGGAAGGAGCGCCCTTCCTCTCACCGGAAAAGGGACAGAAACCCAAGTTCGGCACCTATCAGCTGCCGGTTACTTCGTCTCTGACCGCGTTTGACGCCATCTCCACCAGCTGTAAAAACGTGGACGCGGCCCTGAAGTTCCTGGACTATGGCTACTCCGAGGAGGGCTATATGCTGTACAACTTTGGTATAGAGGGAGAGAGCTATGAAATGGCAGACGGCTATCCCACTTATACAGAGGCTATTACAAAGAATCCGGAGGGGCTTTCCATGACGGTTGCGCTGGCGAACTACACCCGCTCCTATGCCACAGGTCCATTTGTGCAGGACAGAAGATATATGGAACAGTATGCGGCCCTGCCTCAGCAGCAGCGGGCCTGGGAGACCTGGTCCAATACAGACGCCGCCGAGCACTGCCCGCCGCATTTGTACATGAAGGACGAGGAACTGACCGAATACGCGCAGCTCAACAATGACATCAATACCTATTTGACCGAAATGATGTCCAAGTTTATCATCGGCGCGGAATCCCTGGACAATTATGACGCCATGCTGCAGGAGCTGCACAACAGAGGCATCGACCGCGTGCTGGAGATGAAGCAGTCCGCCTATGACAGATATCTTGCAAAATAGAGCCGCGCTGTCATCCTTTGTGAAAATACATCTTAAAAGCATTGGGGCCCGGCGCCCCAATGCTTATGTGGAGGCGAATTTCTGATGGAATTACAGGTTTCAAAAAAAATGCGTCAGCAGGTATCAAAGAAAAACCATAAAGAGAGAATCCTGCAGGGCTGGAAAAGAGATTTCCATAAAAACGGCTCTCTGTATCTGCTGGTGCTCCCTGTTGTGGTATTCTATTTTATTTTTAACTATATGCCCATGTACGGCGTGCTCATGTCCTTCCAGGATTTTTCACCGCGGCTGGGCATTATGGGCAGCGAATGGGTGGGGCTGCAGCATTTTCAGCGGTTTTTAAGCTCCTCGGACTTTCAGAGGGTTCTGGGAAACACACTGAAAATAAGCCTGACCACGCTGGTCTGCGAGTTCCCGGCCCCAATTCTGCTGGCGCTGCTGCTCAACGAAATGCCGAACCGCCGTGTGAAGAAGGTGGTGCAGACCTTTTCCTATCTGCCCCACTTTATCTCCATGGTGGTCATCTGCGGTATGATTAAGATTTTTGTGGCAAACGACGGCCTGATCGGGGCCATTGCTGCCCGGCTGACCGGCAACAATTCCAGCCTGCTGATGCAGTCGAACAAATTCTTGCCCATCTATGTCATATCCAGCATCTGGCAGGCGGTTGGCTGGGAGAGCATCATCTATCTCGCGGCGCTGGCCAGCGTGGACCCGCAGCTGTATGAGGCCGCGGAGATCGACGGCGCGGGCCGAATCCGAAAGATCATCAACATCACCCTGCCCTCTATCAGCACGACGATTGTCACCATGCTGATTCTCCGGCTGGGCAAGGTCATGAATGTGGGCTATGAAAAGATTATTCTGCTGTACAACCCGGTCATCTATGACACCAGTGACGTCATTTCCTCCTATGTATACCGCATGGGCTTTGACAATCAAAACTGGAGCTACAGCGCGGCGGTGGGCCTGTTCAATTCCGTCATCAACCTGGTCCTGCTGTTTTCCACAAACACAATCAGCAAAAAGCTGAGCGACACCAGCTTATGGTAGGAGGTACGCGATGAAACGCAGAACAAATCAAATCAAAAAATCCACCTTTGACAAGTGGTTTGATGCAATCAACATGATCCTGATGCTGGCTCTGGCCGCAATTATGCTCTATCCCATGCTTTATGTCCTCTTCGCCTCGCTCAGCGATCCCATTGAGTTCATGAAGCACAAGGGTTTCCTGTGGCACAGCCAGGGCTTTACCTTCAAATCCTACATAAGCGCGTT
This sequence comes from uncultured Ructibacterium sp., assembly GCA_965146665.1. Taxonomy (GTDB): domain Bacteria; phylum Bacillota; class Clostridia; order Monoglobales; family Monoglobaceae; genus Ructibacterium. Next base: position 39,997 of record CBCTHE010000026.1, on the reverse strand, counting down.
TGAGAACCCCATGCTTCTGAAGAGCTATGCAAACACCATTTTCATCCTTGTGGTGGGCGTGCTGTTAAATTTGGTGCTCACCGCCTGCGGCGCGTATTTTTTATCCCGCAAGGATGTCAAACTGCAAAAAGTCATTGCCATCTATATTATCATCACCATGTTTTTCAGCGGCGGCATGATCCCCTTTTATTTTGTTGTGCGGGGGCTGGGACTGGAGGACAGCCTGTGGTCTCTGATCCTTCCCGCCGGGGTTAACACCTTTAACCTGATGATTCTGCGTGTGGCCTATGCCGCGGTTCCGCAGGGACTGGAGGAATCGGCAAAGCTGGACGGCGCCGGACATGTGACCATTCTGTTTCGGATTATCCTGCCTGTGACAAAGGCGAGCATGGCCGTTATTGCCTTGTACTACGCCGTCGCACACTGGAATTCATGGTTCAATGCCATGCTTTTCCTGAACGACCGGAGCAAGTATCCGCTGCAGCTGGTACTCCGTGAAATTCTGATCAACAGCGACACTTCCTCCATGACCATGGGGACGGCCGCCTCTGATCTGGAATATGTGGGTGAGACCGTCAAATACGCGGTCATCATTATTTCAACCCTGCCAATCCTCTGTGTATATCCCTTTATCCAGAAGTATTTTACAAAGGGTACCATGATCGGCGCGGTAAAAGGCTAAACGGAAGGAGTATGAATATGAAACGAAAAGTCAAGCAAGTCATTGCCCTGGCCTGCGGGTTTGGACTCCTGTGCAGCAGTGCGCAGGCGGCCACCCTAATCGGCTATGACGCGGCCACACGTACACTGCAAATCAAGGGGGACTTTGCGGAATCCGCCGCCGGGACGGCGACGTTTTCCATTCTGCCCGCCGGAGTGGATCCCCAGTCAGTGGACGCTGAGACAGCCAACGCGGCGGATATGCTGTACCGCACCGTGGCTGTACAGGATGACGGCAGTGTGACCAGCACCATCGTCCTGCCGGCGGATTTTAAAAACGGCCAATATGTGCTGCGCACTTACCAGGAGACCCTGTGCGGCACCAACTACTTCGGATTTTTGGGTACACCTGTCCCGCAGTCCCTCCTGCAGGCGGTCAATACGGCGGCCAGCCCGGCCGCGGTCCTGTCCGCGCTCAAGGCGCTTCCGGAAATGGGCTTTGAAGGCAGTGTACTTTCAAAATACGGCAGTACAATCGGTGACTATGTATTTGCCAACCGCCCAAGCGGCGGATATACGGACACCGCGCTGATGAAGGCGTTTTACATGGGCGAGGCAATGGGGCGGCTGGCCGCAAAGGAACTTGGGCTGGACGAGATGCTGATTGCCTATTCCGCTTATGTGGACATTGATTACGAAACAGAGTTTGCGGCTCTGCCCGCGGAAATCCGAAAGGAGATGATCTCCCTGTTCGCACAGATGGAGCGTCCTGAGGGAGATTTCACTACACTGTATCAAACCACCCGGGCGCTTGCGAAGATGAAGTGCGCGGCCTCCTTCACCGTGCTGCAGGAGGATTATCTGGCCTATGCGGCCGCCAACGGCATATCCTTAGGCGCGTACCATAGCCTTTCCACCTCCTATTTGCGGGATCAAGTGTTCATCAAGCTCTATGGGCGGATCCATGCGGCTTCAAGCATGGAGGATGTGAACGCCATGTTCCGTACCGCGCTGGACGAGGTGAAGAAAACGGACCACGGTGATTCCCCAAGCAATGGAAACGGCGGCGGATTCGGCGGCGGAGGCGGCGGTGGCGGTTCCGCGTCCTATCTGCCGGCTGAACCGGAACAGATGTCTGATCCGTCCAAGGTGCCGGGGGATTCCTTCCTTGATACGGCGGACCATTGGGCGAAAGACTATATTGCGCAGATGAAACAGCGGGGCGCGGTCAACGGCTTTGAGGACGGCACGTTCCGCCCGGACCAGTCCGTCACCCGCGCGGAGTTTGTCAAGATGCTGGGCGAGCTGCTCCGGCTGGAAAGTCAGACGGGGGCAGTCTTTTCGGATGTGTCAGAGGGCGACTGGTTTTACGGGGCGGTGTACGCGGCCTATGAAAAAGGGCTGATCCGCGGCACAGCGGAACATGAATTCTCCCCGAATTCGGACATTTCACGGGAGGACGCGGCGGTCATCATTCAGCGCGCGTGGCAGCTGCCCGGCGGCGGGACAAACAGCTTTGCCGACAGCGCCGACATCTCCGACTATGCGGCGGAGGCGGTCAATGCGCTGACAGAAGCGGGAATCCTGACGGGCTACACAGATAACACCATTGCTCCGAAGGCATCTCTGACCCGAGGGGAGACAGCGGCGCTGCTGGCCCGCGTGCTCAATTCGGTGAACGGGTAAAGGAGGGGGAGATAACAATGAAAATGAATCTATTCCGAAAAATCGCGGTCCTTGGCCTTGCCTTGCTGTTTGTTCTGCCGGGACTGCCCGCGGGCGCGGAAACGCCGAATGAGAGCGACCGCTCCAGAGAGATTGCCGCGGTGATGGATTATCTGCTGGGCGATGGGTACTTTGTCAGCGAATCGGTGACAAGGGCGGAGTTTACAGGCGCTCTGATGCACGCCTTTGCCCTTCATGTGGATGGGTATACCAGCGCCTTCTCCGACGTGAAGGAGGAGACGCCCTATGCGGCTGAGATCAGCGCCGCCCTTGCAGCGGGGCTGGTAAGCCCGGCGGAGCAGTTTGAACCGCTCCAGCCGCTGGAGTATGAACACGCGGTAAAGATGGTGGTTCACGCCCTGGGCTATGAGGCGCTGGCGGCTGAATACGGCGGTTATCCCCAGGGATATATCAAGGCGGCGAGAAATCTTGATCTGCTGGACCGTGTCCCCCGGGAGGACGGCGGGATGTCCACAGACAGCGCGCGCACCCTGATCTATAACCTGCTGACCTCTACCATACGGTGCACAGGGGTGAGCAAAGACGAGGACGGGGACTACTTCCGCTTTGAGAAAACGGATATCAACTATTTGGAGTCACTTCACAACCTCCGGCAGACAGAGGGCATTGTGACCGCCACCCAATACAATTCCTACAGACCCGGCGCGGCGCTCATGAGCCAGCCCTGTATTGAGATAGACGGTATCAGCTATCAGAGCGCCCAGAGCGATCCGGCGCTTCTGGGAAGCAATGTGCGTATGTATTACAATGTCAATACCAAACGCGCCGAGGTGGTCGTCCCCTTCCGCAACCGCGAAATTGAGGTGGATTTGAGGGATGTGAGCAGGCTGGATCTCAACACTCTGCAGTACAATGATCCGGTCAGCGGCCGGGGCAAAACCTATCAGACCGGCGGCAGTATCATTATATACAACGGCCGGGCGGTTGATACGCTGGATTTTGAAAGCGTTCTGCAGGAGTCGGGCGCGGTCCGTCTGCTGGACAATGACAACGACGGAAAGTATGAATACCTGTTTCTGACCTGCTATCAATATCTGTATGTGGACCGGGTGGACGTACGGGGCGAGAGCATTTCGGACGCCCATGCTGCGGAAAACGGGATCACGGCAGACCCGGCCAATACCGCGCTGATTCTCCGGAATGAGAGCGGCGGGAACTTGGAGTTTTCCGATATCAAGAGCGATAATCTGCTGATCGTGGAGCGGTCCATGGACAATGCGCTGATTACCGCCCGCCTCTGTACACAGATGATCTCCGGAACCATAACCCGGACGGGAACAGAGGACGAGATCTATATTGACGGCGTTTCCTACCGGCTTTCCACCTATGCCAGGGCGCATTACGCGGCGCAGATGATCCCGGGCAGCAAGGGCAGTTTCCTGCTGGGCTATAACAATGAGATTGTGGTTTTGAAGGGAAGCGGCACGGAGATGCAGTATGGGTATCTGATTGACGGCGCGGCTGTGGGCGTGTTTGACGGGGAAGTCAAGCTCAAAATCTATACCCAGGGCGGCGAGCTTGCGGAGTTTACCGCGGACAAACTGCGTATTGACAACAGTGAGACCAAGGTGAGCGGCAGCGCCATTTTGGCGGCCGTCAGCCAGAACGGCGCGGTACAGCCGCAGCTTATCCGCTACTGCACGGACGCGGAGGGGAAAATCATCACGTATATCGACCTTGCGGCGACGGATTTTGACTTTACGAAACAGCCGGAGGACGACAAGGACAGCCTGCGGAAATTCACCTTCACCAATGCCGGCGCGGCGGTGACGACTTTTAATTACCGTTCCGGCGGCAAGTCCTGTTCCCCCTACTTCAACCTGAACAACTCCGTTGTATTTTCGGTACCCAAGGATGATGTGATAAAGAGCGCTGAAAAATCGGATTTTCTCATCAGCGATGCCAGCGGACTGACCAGTAACCGGAACTATCCCTTTGAGGTGTATGACCTCAACGAAGGCGGGACCGCCGGGGCTGTGGTGCTCAAGGGAGAGCGGGTCGCAAGCGGCAGAAACTATATGATTGAGAGCGTGGCCCGGGGAATTCTTCCGGACGAAACCACGGGCACGATCATTCAGACCTATGGCTATCAGCGCTATGAGACCTTTTATATCACAAATGAGGTAGAAGAGGAATCGCTGAACAAGGAACTGTGTGCCGGCGACATCGTAGAGTTAATCAGCGACGGCGATAAAATGGTACAGGAGCTGAAGCTTGTCTTTGATGCCTCCTCCGGACTGCCTGTTCCCAATACCGGGGCCGGCGGCGGAATCCTTTTTGAGAATGCCAACAATATCAGCTATTTCTACGGCGCGCTCTATGCGGCGGACAGCACCTATGGGTACCTGAGCAAGACGGAGGACGGCGCGGGGGGCTATCGCTATAACTGGTCTGACCTGATCAACCTCAAGCTGCAGACCAGCAATATGGCGTTGATCAATGCCAAGCGCAATGAGATCCGGCCAATCACCATGAAAGAGCTCAAGGACTACAAGTCGTTTGGAAACAACAATTACTACGTGGTGGTCCGCTTGTCCTATCAGGCGCCGGACGCCGTATATGTGTACGAACGCTAGAAAGGATGGTAGCTATGAAATTAACGAAACGACTGATCGCCGTTCTCCTGGCCGCTCTTCTGGTCATGACGTGTATGCCGGCCGCAGTGCTCGGCGCGGAAAATACGGAGGATACGGTCTTTGTCTATGCAGAACCCTTTGAAGGCGCAAAAACCAACGGAACGCCTGACACCCTGACCGTTGCCGGCGCCAAAACAAGAGTTCTCGAAGCGGATGCTTCCAATAAAGTATTCCAGGTGATGCCCGGTGCAAAGACGACCGTGACCGCGCCTTATTCCACACAGAGCAAGAAGTATATGATCAGCATGGATCTCAGCGGGGACAGCAGAATCAGCGCTGATTTGCTGCTCAGTACAGGCTCCAGCAATTCCACCCTGCTCTCAATTCGGGATAACGTCATCCTGACCAAGGAGGGGAAGGAAGTTGCGGGCGTGAATTCCAACAGCTTTACACGGCTGGCAGTGGCGGTCAACCTCAAATCGGGGACTTTTGATCTCTACATCAACAATAAAATGGCATTGGCAGACTGGAAGATGCCCGCAACCGCGAACTTCAACGGATTTTCAATCGTTCGCGTCGCTGAAATGACAGAGAGCCTCTATCTGGATAATCTGTATGTTTACGAGGGGGAAGAACCTGTGAACAAATTACCGGGAGCTGCTTTTAACCCGGACGGTACGGAGTTCCTTGATTACACAGACGATTTGGGCGATTTCAGCTTTTTCAAAAGCGACTATATCACCCATCGGTATATTGCATACCCAAATACCACAATTACGCCCAAAACAAATGAAATTATCTGTGAAAAATTTGACTACAAAAACCCGAACAAGGGCGATCGGATTATCTTTAACAAGGTAACCAATGAAGATCTCTTTATTGATATTACCTCCAAAATCTTTACAACCTACCGCAGTTCCAATGATTACAAGCACTTCAAAATAGCGGGCGAGTTCATGTGTAACTTTGAGGGGGACAGCAGCTTGTACCTGTACCAGATGCGTGACACCTCCAGCTCCGGCACGCAGGTGAACCTGTATCCCATGACAATCAACAGTGACGGCAGCATGAAGCTCATTAACGGACAGACCATAAGCGGCGCGGCGGAAAAGGGAAAATGGTTCCGTGTGACCATGTATCTGAACCTGGTTGACCATACCATTACCATGTTCTTAGACGGGGATAAGGTATTGGATAACGTGGGGTTCTCCAATACGCTTAACACGCTGAATCTGCTTCGTATCCAGTGCCGTTCCGGTCAATACACCGGTACGATGGAGACACGCCATCTGGAATTCACCGGTTTGGCCCAGCCCTATGCCGGTCAGCCGGAAGGGGAAGAGACCCGCACCTCCATGTTTGGCAGCGACCAGCCCATTGTGGATTATTTAGCTGACAAAACCACCTTCCATTATTATGGAAAGAATATCTACAGCAACGGCGTCAAATCCGACATGACAGCCGACCCGGTCTATCAGGACGGCGAAATGTACGTATCTCTGGAGGATTTCAACCGTGCCTATGGCAGCGCCGTTACCCTGTCCGGGGACAATGTAAGTGTGGACGGCAAGACGGTCACCCTGACCAAAAAGCCGGCAGAGCAAAATGGAGTCCGTTTGATTCCGGTGATGGAGACGGCATCCGCCTTGCTGGGTTACAATGTGTTTGATGATACCAATGGCTTTGTCATCACCTCTTTGAATAAGATTTACTTTAATGCAGAGGACGAGGTGCCTTACCACAAGCGCAAGGTAGATACAGGGTATATTGATCGGTTTTCACCCTTGCAGTATATCTATGACTATGTTCTCTTTGACCGCCCGTCCAAGGAATTTTTATTGGAAGAATTCAACAAATCCACCGGCAACGGCGCGAAGCATCCGCGTATTATGGCAGGGGCCGATGACTTTGCCCGCATTAAAGAGCAGGCAAAAACCGATGAGTATATGCAGAAAGTTGTGAATGATATCATCGGCAAGGCGGACAGCGACTGTAACGGCGAACCGATCAGCTTTGTATATCAGGATGCTCTGCGTACCACCACGGTGGGCGACCGCCTGCGTGACCGCATGATGCGCTGTGGTTTTGCCTATCAAATGACTGGGGAACAAAAATATGTGGACTGCGCTTGGGCGAACCTGAGTGCACTGGACAACTTCCCGGATATTAACCCGGGTCACCCCATTGATACCGGTTCCTACGGCATGGGCATCGCGATTGGATATGACTGGTTCTATGACGCCTTTACGGAAGAGCAGCGTCAGAACATTCGTGAGAATGCAATGCGTCTGCACATAACAGTGATCTCTGAGGGGTTCTACGGCCGTTCTCCGGTGCGCGGCGGCCCTGACGGAAACATTAACGTTATCGGCTACTACAACAAGTGGATCAGTAACTACAACGCCTGGGTCAACGGCGGCAGTGTTGCGATGGCGCTCGCGTTTATGGAGGATTATCCGGAGGTCTGCAGTGACATGCTCTGGCATAGCATCCGCAGCTGGGAATACACGTTCAAAAATCTGTATCCGGACGGCTCCTGGGTGGAGAGTACCAACTACTGGATGATTGTCGCGAGAAGTATTGCATACGCCTTCTCCACCTTGCAGGAAGTGTATGGCACAGACTTTAATCTGTCCTGCTTCCCCGGTACAAAAGAGACAGGGCCTGCAAATCTGGCACTGCGTGATATGATTGCATCATATAACTATCACGACTGCGGCTCGGAGAGTTCTTATGCAAACTTCCCCATGGCGTTTTTAGGGCAATACTTCGACCAGCCTGAACTGCTGGCGGCCCGCAAGGCAACGCTTACAAAGGGGTATGACAGCCGTATGTCGAACCAGAGCGCAGACGTGTTTGACGCTCTGTTCTACGAGCCGGATGTCACCCTTGACCAGATTAAAGTCATGCCACGTATGTATACCACCCGGGGGCTTGAGCTGTTCTCTGTGCACGAGGACTATACCAAGTATGACGGCCTGTTTCTGGCCACCCACGGCGGGCCGGTTACCTTCTATCATTCGCATAATGACAACGGCGACTTTGTCTTTGACCTCAATGGTGTTCGCTGGGCGACCGCGCTGCCGGCAGAGGACTACAACTCCGCCCTGTCTGCTTCGGCAAAATACCGGGTACGTCCCGAGGGTCATAACACCATTACGATTAACAATGGCAGTACCCTGAACCAGCTGAGCAACACCTACGCACCCCTCATCAGAAGCGAGCAGGGGGAAGGCGGTGCACTCGGTGTTTACGATTTGAGCGAGTCCTACGCGGATGCGGATCAATTCCTGCGGGGCTTCTATGTGGGTGACAACTACCGCAGTGTGACCATTCGTGATGAGATTGAACTGAATAAGGACAATTCGGAGATTTACTGGTTCATGCACACGCAGGCAGCTGCAGAAGTCATTGACGACCACACGGTCATTCTTTCCAACAATGGGCAGTCCCTGACCCTCAACTTTGAAACGGACGCAGCGGCTGCCGAGGTTTCTATCATGGACGCGAAGCCGCTGCCCTCCTCACCGCAGGGGGAACAGAATCCCAACAATGGCTTCCGCAAGGTGGCAATCCGTCTGGTTGGCAGCGATAAGGTCAGTCTGACGGTCCGTCTGGGTGAATTCGCAGGCGTAGTAGACCAGACCCCGATTGCAGAATGGAAAGTTCCCGAATATGCTGAAGTGGCCGCGGGCGGTGAGGACTATGGCTATATTCTGCGCATGAACGGCATTGAATACGACGGACTCTCCAGCGTACCTGTTCTGGATCCGGAGAATCTGCCCGCCTTTGAAATCATTCCCAAGACGCCGGGGATGACAGCGGAAATAACGCCTTCCGATTCCCTGACATCGCCGAGCACAGTTCGCATCTACAATGCGGATAAGACGAGATATAAAGTATTCATCCTGCCTTACAGCACCATGCAGGGCATTAAGGATATCGTGTATGATGAGATTCCCATTGTTGACTGGTCTGTCTCGGCAGAACCGGAACCGGAGAACAAAGGCCCCAATATGTTTGACAATGATTTCGGCACCCGCTGGACGACCCTGAGCAAGGGTGAGAACGCTGTGTTCGACCTCGGTTCAGTTCAGCCCATAGACGGCCTGGCGGCAGGGTTCTGGCAGAGCGGGGCGAGAGAGTATTACTTTGACTTGTATGTCTCCAATGACGGGATCAACTGGAATATGATCGACACCTTTACCTCTGAATTGGGCGCGGAAGATTATCAGGTATTCAAGTTCAAAGATGTGACAGGCCGGTATCTCAAGCTGGTCGGTCAGGGCAACAGCGCCAATGTCAATACCAACGTATTGGAATTGCGCATTGTGCGGTTAAAGGAGGCGTATCGCGTTGACTAAACACAATCACTATTTCAAAAGAATCGCGGGAATCGTTCTGTCTGCCGCTGTGCTTTTCAGCACGGCGGCCTTCCCCGCGGCTTCGGCCGCGGCCGCAGAACCCACTGTTGTTGAGGATTTTGAGACGATTACGGAGATATCCCAAAATTCAATTTTTGAGTATAAACCCAGCACGGATCCGGCGGCAACGCCGGAAACGGCTTATGCCCGCATTGAGGGGGGCGCTTTGCACCTTGGTAAAACAGTGAACGGCGCGCATGAGCTTCGGGTCAATTTGGCGGATGCGATTGGAAGTATGACAGACTATACCGTGAGCTTTGACTTTGCCGGGCGTTATACCGGCAGTTCAACAAATATCAAGCTGGGCGCTTGTTTCGCGTTTGAAAATGCTGCGAACACGGCCGTCGGACATCCCAATCCTCCGGCGCCGGAGGAATATCGACATGTGCTGCAGTGGTGGGGCGGCCCTGACAAAACCTGGGACAAAACGGATATGACGACCTACGATTTGTCAGAGCCCGTTCGGATAGATTTGGTGGTAAAAGACTGGGACGGCGACAAAGGCGGAACGGTAGACATTTATATCAATGGTAAGTTGGAGGAACAGGATCTGCCTTACAGACAATCTCCTTTCAATCAATTACATTTTCAGATGAATGGCGGCGTGCGTGGCGAGATCGTGCTGGATAACCTGGCCGTGACCGAAGGCGCTGCGCCTTCCCAGCCTGCGGATGTGCTTTACACACAGAATTTTTCCGAAATAACAGATATTTCTGAGGATCCGATTTTGAGTGTAACCAATCTCGGTACAGCGGATGCGGCAGCAGTGATTGCAGACGGAGAACTGAAGGTTGAAAAAACCGTAGGAGCAAGCGGGGCAGTTGCGAGTTTCTCAGCGGATTTTGCAAGTTATTTGACGGATGATATTGCTGATTATCTGGTATCCTTTGACGTACGTCCCGAGTTGTCCGCGGGCGGGAGCTTTAATCTCTTCCTGGGCGGATGTGTTGCCATTAAACCGCAGGCAGATCAAAATAACAGGATTATCGTTGAATGGCATGACGGAAGCGCTTGGCATACAGATGATAAAACTTTATATGGTTCCCCGGACGGCTCGAATATTAAACTGGTGATTCACGGGCGTGAAAAGATGGATCTTTATATTGATAATACGCTGGTCAGGGCAGACATTCCGCAGCGTCCTAACAATCTCTTTACCACGCTGAGATTTGAATTGAGCCAGTGGACAAAAGGCGCTTTTTATCTTGACAACGTTCTTTTGACGACCAATACCACGGTGGAAGGGGAGGACCCGCCTCAGCCGCCCGAGATTGAAAACGCGGTCACCGCAAGCGATGTACCCACGGTTGGCGCGCCGCAGGTCGGAAAAGAAAACTTTGAACTCTATCTGGCGATCGGCCAGTCCAATATGGCGGGCCGGGCGCCGCTGGAGGCAGAGGACAGAATTTATATCCCCAACGCCTATCTCTTTAACGGGGATGGCCAGTGGGAAACCGCGCAGGCGCAGTACACAAACGGAAAATGGCAGGGCATGAACCGCTATTCCACGGTACAGAAAACCGGCTCCCTTCAGGGGCTCAGTCCGGCGTTCTGCTTTGCCAAAACCGTTGCGGAGCAGGTCGGGAGTGAACAAAAAAAGATTGGTATAATCAGCAATGCAAGAGGGGACACTTCCCTTGCACAGTGGCAGAAGGGCTATACAGCCACAGGGACAAAAGAGGACTTTGATCTGTATGAGGAAGCGGTCAGCCGCGCGCGGGCGGCCATGGAGAAAGGGACGCTCAAGGGGATCATCTGGCACCAGGGATGCGCGGATTTAGGTACGGATCCAACCGCGTATGTCAATACTTTCAAGCAGATGGTTGAAAATTTGCGCAGCGACTTGGGCGTTGCTGACCTGCCCATTATCATCGGCGAAATTCCGGGTTATGGGAGCAATGAAACCACTGTCGGCAATCGTATGCGTTTCAATCAGCAGGTAATCGCCAAGCTGCCGGAGGCAGTGGACAACTGCTGGGCGGTCAGTTCGGCCGGCAGCCGGGATATCGGCGACAGAACACACTTTGACGCGGCCTCGCAGAGACGGCTGGGCAGTCTGTACGGACAGACCACGCTGGAGCGGATCTATGGCATACAGCCGGAACAGTACAATTTGGTGCCTCTGGAGAATGTGAAAGCAAGCGTTGGAAGTGACAGTGCCGGCTATGCCGCAGACGGAATTGCCAGCGTACAAACCTGGGATAACGCTTCGACCTATTGGACGGGCGCGGCAGGCGCAGCCTGGGAAGCGGAGTTCGGCGGTGAGCTCACATTGACGGAGCTGCGTTCCTACTTCCGCGATCCGTATAACTATGTGGTACAGTATAAGATTTATCTAAAGCAGAATGGCACTTGGAATTTGGCGTTTGATCACAGCGGCATTACTGCCTATGAGAAAGTGGATATCAACGGTGCTGTGGTAGATGTCTTTGAGACACCGGCTGCGGCTGAGGCTGTCCGGATTGAGGTGACGGGGATTCGGGACTACGCGGGCGCTGCTGCAAATGTTATGGGCAGCCACGAATTCGCGGTCTATACCTCGGACATAATCCAGGGCACACGGGTATCCTTCCGCGGCTATACAAGCGAGGCGGAGATTCCGGTCAACGACGCGAAGAGCATCGAACTGAGCGCCGCTTCACCCAGCGGTATCCGGGATATCAAGGTCTATGCCAACGGCGCTCTGCTGCAGGTCCTGACGGCGGCACCCTATGTTCTGGACATCAGCCAGCTGGGCATTGGCCGGACAGAGCTGCGCGCAGTGGCGGAAGCCAATGACGGCACCACGGCCGAGGCAGTGCTCACCCTGACCATTGCAGGCATGCTGGATCACGCACTGGTAGAGGATAGTACCTTTGAGGTAGAAGCCGGCACAAATCTGAAATCCGGCATTGTGATGTATCCCCAGCGCGGCTATGTCAAGGTGGAGCAGATCGACGAGGAGCATGGCAACAGCCTCCTGGTAGGTATTGAGGACGCGGACGAGTCAATCGGACTCGGCAATCTGCCCTATATCAACATTCCGCTGGGCGGAATTTCGGATGAATTCTCTTTGTTCTGCGATCTGTATATTGACGCAAAGGAGAACTCCAACGACAAGAGATTGTCCATCTATCAGGCGAGCGGCAACGAAACAATGCTGCTGCGCTTCGGTGACCAGATGACGCTTGGCGCCAACAATGCTAGCCCCACTCCCTATGAGACGGGCAAGTGGTACAGCTTCCGGATTGACATTGATATTGTGAACCACACTGCGGCTGTTTATCGTGACGGGGCGCAGATCGGTACAGTTGCCCTTGGCGCCAACATGACCGCAGGCAACTTCATCCGTCTGTACGGACCGCGTAATGACACGGTTCCATCCTTCACAGCGATGGATAATCTGCGTGTCGTCAAGTACTTCCGTATCCCGGCGATCGTTTCGGTTGACGGGGACAATGTGGTATCTGCCAGCGCGGAGAGCTTCACGGTTCAGATGGACGATGTCCTCTTCGGCAGCAGCATCAATGCAGAGAGTGTTTGGCTGCAGGACAATGCAGGGAGCAGAACCTCTGTGAAGGATGCCAAGTGGTCAGCGGCGGACAAAACCATCACCGTCACGCCGGCGAGAAAGCTGGCTTCCGGCAGCAATTACAGCTTTGTGCTGGGCGGGACAGTGGAGCTGAGCGCCGGGGTACCGATCCGGTATCCGGTCCGCGCGGCGTTCCGCACTGCGCCAGAAGGGGTAGAGATTCAGACAGCCCAGTTCAGCGAAGAGGCCGGGATGAAGAAAGCAGTGGTTACTCTCGTCAATGCAACGGATGCCGCGGCGAATGGGTATGTTGTTATGACCTTATGGAATGGAAATGAATTCTGCGGCATGGCAGTACAGCCCTGTGCCCCCGCAGCAGGCGAAACGCAGGAGATTATCCTGACCCATGAAGCGCCCGCAGGTGCAGCTGCCGAGCTGGTTGTCTATGACAGCCTGGCCCTGCCGCAGATGCTTTGCGGCAGCGTATACCGGGGCAAATAGTTGTGCATGAACCGGCGGAGGAGGTTATGAAGATGAAAAAACGGATTTTGAGCGGCATTGTTTTGGCCGCGGCGGTGCTCTCCTGCGTTTATTTCCCGGCTGCCGCCCAGGAGGAGCAGTCAGCGGTGTGGACGCAAGATTTTGAGAGCGGCGCCATAACCGAGGCCTCTGGAGCGGCGGCGCTTCGGGCGGCTGACGATGTTTTTGACACAATCAAGGAATCCCCGCTGGCCAACACGCGGGACGCAGTGGTGCAGGAATACGGCAAAACCCGGTATATCCAGGATTTTCAGGCAATTTCGGAGACAGATGTAGGCAGCGGCGGCGCGGAAAAGACCTCCGGCGCCGTTGTTACCCGGACCGGGCGCAGCAAAAAGGACGATTGCCTGACGGTGACAGTAAACCGAAAAACGAGTTCCCAGACCTATGACGGGATCTGGAATATCTCCGGGAACCAGCTGCATCTCAGCAAAAAGACGATGGGGGTCAGCACCAACATTGCGTACTATGATTTGGCCTCCTTCATACCGGCCGCAGGCGATTATGAGATTTCCTTTGACATAAAGCCCGGCCTGAAGCAGAAAGGCACCAATGTTATTGTTGCGCTAGGGGCGAATTTTTCTATTGAGCAAAACTCCGTTGATACCGCTGATGCTTCCCAGTGCCGGATCGGGTATGCTGTCGAAAGTACCTGGACGTACTCGGATAAAAACTATGATTTCACCGGGTTCAGGCACGTCAAGCTTCGGGTCAGGCGGCAGACGAATGGGACGCCTCTGATTGATTTCTATCTGAGGAATGCCAACGGGGAAGATGAGTTGGTTTTTGCGGATGTACCATACCGCAGGGCGGCTGCTGCCGCCGAGGTCACGCGGCTGGAACTGACTGTGGGCAAGTCGCTGACCGGGGAGTTTTACTTTGACAATTTCTGTCTCACCCAGGCGGAGGTTCCCGCCGGGACAGGACATTTTTTAGAGATGTCTAAGTATACCAGAAACAACCCCTCTTTCAGCTTTCTGAATTTTTCGCAGAAGCTGGGCAGTGCAAAATCCTATACCCTTGCCTTTGACATGAGGCCAAGCCTGGTGCGGGGCAGCGCAAACCTGGCCCTGGGGGTGTTTTTGGAACTGACCTGCAGCGGTCCCGATACTTACTCCGTCTCCTGTAAAACGGGAACCGAGTCCGCGCTGAAGCCTTTGAAGGACGGGCTTCCCATGAACGAATGGACAACCGTGAAGTTTGTGGTTAAGGATGAAAAGACGGCGGACGTCTATGTGGGCGAAGAATTGATTGCGCAGGATTTGCTGCCCCGGCTCAAAAGCGAAGGATCCCAGATGCCCTATACCGACTGGAAGAACTTTGGAATTCAGCGGAACAATGCATTGATTGGCGCCCTTTATTTTGATAATTTCGAGCTGCGCGCTGAAGCAAACGTCGGTGAGCCGGTGATTTTGATGAACGGCGCAAAGGATGAGAAATTCGCCAAGGGGACGCTGCAGGTAAAGCTGCCGGTTCAAGCCTTTCAGTCCACAAAGTCTGTGCGGCTGCTGGCCGTACAGCGGGACGCGTCGGACGGGACGCTGCTCCAGGCGGCCGCGGCGGACGCGGATATCACGGGCAGCGGCCAGGCGGAGACCGCTCTGGAGATTACGGAGCAGGAGGGAACCCTGGTACAGGTGTATGCATGGGACCGGGCATCCCAGCGTCCTCTGCGGCCTGCCATAACCCTGGAGCCATATTCCGAGACGCGGCTGGAAAAGGTACAGCCTGCCTATCCCGGCTATGTGAGCCGGGCAGTGACCTTTAGCTATGACGACGGCGTTGTTCAGGATGAACGCCTTGCCGCCCTCTTTGAAAAATATGGAATGAAGGCCACCTTTAACATTGTTCCCGGCAAGGTGGCGGCCCAGCAGCCGAATGTGCTCACGGCGGAGCAGATGAAGACCGTCTATCGGAAGCATGAGGTGGCAAACCACACCTATTCGCACAAGCCCCTTTTCCTGATGGAGGGGGAGACTGCGCAGGATTCCAAAGGCGGCACCCTGAGAGGCGTGTCGCTGGAGACGGCTGTGGAAGAGGTGGAAAAGGGAAGACAGTGGATTTTGGAGAATTTGGGTATCTCTGTACAGGGGCTTGCCTGGCCCAACGGCACCCCGGATAAGCGCACGGATTACAAGGAGCTGCAGAGTGTGGTGCAGAACGGTCATTTCTACACCAGATGGAAGGAAAGCGGAGCCTTTGCACTGCCGGAAAACTGGCTGGAGTGGGATTCCACCTGCCACCACCGCTCCATGCCGCAGTACACGGACAGATTTTTAAGTATGGACAATGGCGGCGGCCTGCAATGTTATTTTGTGTGGGGACACGCTTACGAATTTGATCAAAGCGGCACGGCCATGGACTGGGAAGAGATGGAAGGACAGCTGAAAAGACTGGCGGCGGAGCCGGAAATCTGGAAGGCGTCCAACGGGGAGATTTATACCTATTGCACGGCTGTGACTATGCTCAGGCAGGAGGGGAACACCTTGAAAAACCTCTCCGACCAGGATTTGTATGCCTATGTCAACGGCCAGAAGCTCTGTATTCCCGCCGGTGAAAGCCGGCAATACGGACCCGGTACAGACCGGCCCGCCATTGGGTGCTGGGGGGACAGCCTGACTTATGGCCAGGGCGCAGCAGAACAGGCGAAAGCCTATCCTGAAACCCTCGCACAGCTCTCGGGCTGCCCGGTATATAACATGGGGGTTCCGGGGGAGACTGCCATGACCATCGCAGCCCGCCAGGGGGCAGCGGAGATTGTGCTGCCGGAGGCTTTCACAATTCCCCCGGCGGGAAGCGTGGAGATTCCCCTTGCGGATGTTGTTATGGACGGAAAGACGGTATACTATCTGCCCACGGCAGATGACGGGAAGGTAATTCCCCGAAATACTGCTCTGGGCGGCTGGAATCCCGTTACCATATGCGGGGTCAAGGGAACGCTGACCGTGGGAGTGGACTCCACGGTCTGGCCCAGAATGCTGAGCTGGGCCCGGTTCACCAGGGCACAGGCAGGCGCCGCGGTCCCGGTGAAGGCGGGGGAGAGACTGCGTTGCCCCGCCCAGGCGGTGGAGGCGGACGTCAATGTGTTTTTCACCGGCACCAACGGCGGATGGAGCGTTGACAACACTGTGGCTGAGGACAACCCCGCCGCCGCGGCGGAGCTGGCGGCGCTGCTCCGGAGCCAGATCGCCAAAACCCCCAATCCGGAGCAGTATGTCGTGGTAGGGCTCATTGGAGGAAAGGAGGGGGACTGGAACCATACGGAGCAGACCCTTCAGGCTGAATTTGGGGAGCATTATCTGGATGTAAAGTCATACCTGGCCAGTGAACAGGCACTGCAGGACGCAGGCCTTGCGCCCACCGGGCAGGACAGGGCAGATCTCGCGGAGGGGCGGGTTCCGGCTTCCCTGCGGACAGATTCGGTTCACCTGAACGACGCGGGCTACAAGCTGCTGGCACAGAACATTTATAAAAAGCTGTCTGATCTAAAGTATATAGAAAATAAAATCTAGTATAGGGGAGAGATGGAGATGAACAAACGTATCATAAGCTTTTTGCTTGCATTAGCGATGATGTTTTCATTGACAGGTTTGTGTGCCTATGCAGAGGAAGAACCTAATGTCGTGGTTTACCAACAGACTTTTGAAAATCTGCTGGACAGCAAAGGCAACGGCCTGACCGATTTCAAGATTAAAGAAAGAGATACGACCTTTACTGCTATTGGAACCAACGCCGCGTGTGCCGCAAAGACAGCGGTTGTCAATTCGGTTCAAGAAACTGCACGGACAATTGAAAACTTTGACACGATTTCGTCCTTAGGCGGCAACAAAGTGTTTAGCCTTACGAATAACGCCAACGCTCAAATATCCATAGAGGATAAAATGCTGAAACTGGTGAAAACAGAGGCTGGAAGCGGTAAGACAGTTGTGGTAGCAACTGAATTAGGGGGATATGTGCGCACGCTCCCGTCTTATGCCGTGGAGTTGGATTTGAAGGCAGCTTTTGCGGATAACAATGGTCTGACGCTGCAATTCACCATAGGTGCGGATTTTGCATTTCGGCAGGTGAAGGATCAGGGAAATAAATGTACGTTTGAATGGTATGATAGTGCCGGTTCAGGCGGTTGGGATAAATCTGATCAGACTTTATATGATTTGAGTGAGCTGCAGCATCTTACTTTTGTTGTGAATGCGGATAAAACTGTAGATGCGTATATCGGATCCGGCACGGAAAAGAAATTGCTGAAGAGCGGTATGCCGCAGCGTGGAACCAATTCGTTTACTGCTTTAAAGTATACGGTTGGCGCTTCATTAAAAGCAACGACGTATCTGGATAATTTCACATTCACGCCCATTCTGCCGGAACAGAATGCTGTTGAGCCGGATTCGTTCGAGTATCCTATTTTGCGGGTGGAAAAACTGGCCAAAGCAGCCAGCTCGGCGAGCAAAATGAATTTGGCGCCCTATCTCTGCGGCGCCAAAGAGTATACCTATTCGTTCGATTTGCAGCTTGATGCCGCGCCCGGTTTTTCCGTCAGTATTGCGACCGGCGCTTTTATACAGCTTGGAGTAGCTGATGGCGGGTTTGAAGTGAAAGATCATGTAAATGGAAGTTTGGCTGTGACTCCTTTGGGAAAGTATCCTTTTGATCAACCTACGAATATTGCTTTTCGTGTCCACGCCGGGCAGGGAACAGCAGACCTTTATATCGGAGGGCAATTGGTAAAGGCGGGCATTCCAGCACGCGCGGGTTACCAGTTTGATGAATGGAATTTTATTCTGAATAATTCATCCCTCGGCGCGGCGTATTTAGACAATTTCACCTTGACGCTCCATGATGTAGGGGCTGTGACAACAACCGCCACGCAGGATACCACGCAAATTGACTTTGAGAATTTCACGCCCGGCGTGTTCCAGAACGGCACCGGCGGCTTCACCGCAGACAATACGCCGGCGGTCGGTCTGATTTCTGTTGCTGACGCTCCGGAGGACGCGGAGGGAACTGCACTTGCGCATGGGAAGGCGCTGCGGATGTACAGCCCGATTATGGGAGACAGCTCTCATCCTGCCGTCTATAACCTGTCGCGGAATTATGCACATCTGCTGACAGATGCGGTGGAGTATACCACCTCTTTTGACCTTCTGCTCACTGGCACGCAAAGCTATAACATTGCAGAAAGAAGTTCGGGCAGCGGTGGGTTTAAACTCAACTTTGATTTGTCGCAGGATATCTTGATTAAATATCAAATATTGGACAACGGTCAGGCTAAGTGGATTACTTCGGATAAGAAATTTGCGCCGAATACCTGGTTCAATGTGAAGTATGTGGTCAATACCAAAGCCCATACGGCTGACTTTTATTATAACGATGAATTAGTGGCTGCGGATTTGCCTGCCATAAACAGCAGTCCGTTCGGCGGTTTGGTTATTTCAACCAACAACGGGACGGTCGGTGAACTGTGGCTGGATAATTTCAGCATGACGGTGGATCAAAGCGCTGCAAAGGATTCCTTTATCAGCGGCAAGATGGAAGCCGGCAGATTAGCGCTTTCCGCTTATGTGTCAGACGAGGTGCCCGGGGCAAAGGCGTTCGTGGCGTATTACAGCAATGAGACCCTGACAGATGTGGTTGTTTTGGATTGTACGCCGGGCGAAGAACTGAAGCGGACGCTGGACATTCCGGAGCAGAATCTCTCGGAAATCAGACTGATGCTCTGGTCGGATATGATGCCGCTCTGTGCGGATGTGCCGGTCCCCCTCAGTCAATCATAATCATAACCTGAGCGGCGAAGCGTCAAACCGTTCTCTGCCCAAACTGCGGAGAACGGTTTTGGCGCGTTTGCGCCGCCTTACAGAAAGGATGGAACCTGTATGAATATCAATGCGCAGACGGACCCGCTGACACTGGCGTGTGAGATGTGCGACACTGTAATCCGGACCTATCCGGTGGAGAAGCTGCCGGGGCCTCCCGGCCGCTTCAACTATATCCAGGGCGTTTTTCTCCTGGGGATGGAGCGGTGCAACGCGTTGGCGGAAAAGCCCCAGTACCTTGCCTATATCAAGGATTGGGCCGACTATATGATCGACGCGGATGGGAGAATTCGGGAACAGCAGGAACTGCTGGATGATCTGATGCCTGCCGTATTGCTCATTGACCTGTACCGCCGCACAGGTGAGCAGAAGTATAAAACGGCGCTGGACAGTACCGTCGCCCGTATAAAGCACTGGAAGCGAAACCGTTATGGAGGCTTCTTTCACAAGGCCATAACGCCGGATCAGATGTGGCTGGATGGTCTGTTTATGGGCGGACTGCTCCTGACCGCCTATGGGGAGGCCTTTGACCACCCTGAATATTTTGATGAGATGCACCGTCAGGCAATGCTGATGTATGAGCATATCCGCGATCCGAAAACCGGCCTGTATTACCATGCCTGGGATGCGGAATGCGTACAGGAATGGGCGGATCCCAAAACCGGCCTGTCCCCTGAATTTTGGGGCAGGGCTATGGGATGGGTGGCTGTGGCGCTCTGCGAGATGCTGGACCATTTTCCGGCGGAACATCCTGGCCGGCCGGCGCTGATACGGATGCTGGCCGAGCTTCTGGACGCTGTGGCGGCCTATCAGGACCCTGAATCCGGGCTGTGGTATCAGGTGATC
Source organism: uncultured Ructibacterium sp. (assembly GCA_965146665.1). GTDB lineage: Bacteria > Bacillota > Clostridia > Monoglobales > Monoglobaceae > Ructibacterium. Next base: position 19,884 of record CBCTHE010000026.1, on the reverse strand, counting down.
GACAAGGGGAGCGACCCGGACAACTGGTGCGAGACCTCCTGCTCCTCCCTGTTTGCCTATGCCTTCCACAAGGCGGTGCGCCTGGGGTACATTGCGCCCAAATACGCACAGCATGCACAGCGCGCGTACGAGGGGATCCTCCGTATTCTGCGCCGCAGCGAGGCGGGAATCGTCATCCCCGGGATCAGCGTGGGCACCAACGTCATGGATTACGCGGGCTATATCGCACGGCCCCGGGCGGAGAATGACAACCACGGGACAGGAACCTTTGTGCTGATGTGCAGTGAATTTGCGCGCTGAGCCAGTTCTGTACCGGATCGGGCCTGGGTGCGTAAAACCTATTTGGTTTCACGCTCTTGTGGCTAAGCAAGGAAAATTCGAACAAGAGGGGGACATCAATGAAGCTGTTTGCATTTGGAAACAATATCAGGATCGTACTTGCCTGGTTCATCTCGTACATGCTGATCCTCTTTTTCACCGTTTTTGTGAACTTTATCGCCTATCTTCAGATTGAGGGCCAAATTGTGGAGCAGAACAGCCACTATGTGACCGAGCTGCTGGAAAACCGCAGGGAGGAGCTGGACAACCTGAGACAGCTGGTGGGCAATATCGCGGTGGAAATTTCGCATAACGAAGCGGTGAACCAGCTCGCCTTTTCCACAGACAGTATATCCGGCGGCAATTTCTACCGTGTGATAGAGGCGTCAGAGGAGCTTTCAAAATATAAGACAATCGAGGGCGACTTTAACAATATCTATGTCTATTTTCACAAGCTGGATTACTGTGTGGGGCTCAACGGCAGCAACGCAGCCGCCAGTTACTATATGGCCAATTTCAGCGACCGCGGAATACAGCATTCCGCCTGGGTAAGCCTCATGCGGGAAAACCATCCCGGGGATTTCACGCTTTTGTCTGCCGGGGACGGCCGCGTGGCGGAGCCCATCCTGTATACACTGTCCCTCTACGGCACAGAACGGTTTACCCCCTATGCCACAATCGTAATTGAGGTGGACCACAGCAAGTTCTTTCCGGCCACAGTCAAAGAGAGCTATAATGAGGCCTTTTACATTATAGACAAGGAGGGCCGCGCGCTTCCCTCCGGGGATACCGCGGCAGACGCGCAGGTGCAGGAGATCGTGCACCAATACGGAATACCCAATGGTATTTCCACGGTTGGCAAGCAGATTATGATTGCGGCTCAATCCGGCAACAGCGACTGGAAGTACCTCTATCTGGTGGACAAGACTGTGTTTCAGAAAAGTATCTATGCGGCGCGCCGGCAGATCATACTTTTCAACCTGCTGGGAATCGGCGCGATGGTACTGGTCGCCTATTTCTTTACCCGGCGCAACTACCGGCCGGTCCAGAAAATTCTGAACATCTTCGGCAGTACGGACGAGGTTTCCAAATCCGAGTTCCGCTATATCGAAAGCCGTATATCCGATATGGTTGCGCAAAACCAGGCCTACAGCAAGATTACAGAAAAACTGCAGGACAACGTCATACGGAGCGCGTTTCTCTCCCGTCTGCTCAATGAGCGCGTGCCCATCAGCAACAAGGCGGAAATTCTGGAATCCCTGGGCCTCTCGTTTCCTCACCCGCAGTTCATTGTGGTGCTGTTTTATATCGAAATCAACGACGAGATGTTTTTTGACCATCAGAACGACAACACCGAGGAGGCATACCGGCTTGCGCGGCTGGTGCTGACCAACGTTCTGGACGACCTGCTTGACGGGGGCGAGACTGCCGAGTACTGTGATGTGGAGGGTATGCTGGCTGGCATTGTAAATCTGGAAAAGCCGGAGCAGGCCGACGGCTTTCACGAAACAGTGCAGAAACTGCAGAAGTTTTTGCTGAGCAATTTTAATATACGCTTTATGGCGGGTCTGAGCAATCCCTATTCCAGTCTGGATGATCTGCCCAAGTGCTACAGTGAGGCAATGGCCTGTATGGAGCAGTATTTCTTTTCCATTAACGATGTGGTTACGTACTCTGAGCTGGAGCATACTGAGCTGGCGGACTGCTATATTTCTAAAAATATGGAGGACCAGCTGGTCAGCGGCATGAAGGTGGGCAATTACGAGACCTGTGTCAGGATTCTGGACCAGATCTTTGTGGACAACATCCTGGGCTCCGGCAAATCCGTGCAGGCGGTCAAGTTCATTCTGTACGAGCTGACTGCAATCATGATTAAGACGATTACTGAGATCGGGGAGATGGATGATGACGACAGCGAAATCGCAGAGCTGATCAGCATGGTGGACAACATCGGTGTCAACGTGGATGTCCGGGAGATCAACCGCCATCTGCAGAGTATTATCCAGAGGTTCTGTGCCAAGAATGTGCAGAAGACCGTGCAGAAGACCGATCTGCTTTCCGAACGCGCAAAGCTGTTTGTGGATGAGCATTATATGGATTCCGCATTGACAGTCGCCATGATTGCGGAGAACTGCAATGTGAGTATGGCCTATCTCTCCACTAATTTTAAAAAGAAATATCAGACCGGGCTTTTGGAGTATATCAACCTGGTGCGGATTGAGCACGCCAAGACCATTCTGGAGAAATCCAGCGACACTGTGGAGCGGGTGGCAGAGCTGGTGGGCTATGGCAATCTGCGCAGTTTCTTCCGCATGTTTTCCCGGTATGTGGGTACCACACCCAACCGTTACCGTGCCATGATGCTGGCAAAAAGAAAGGATACCGAGCATGAATAAAAAACTGCTTTGTCTGACACCCCTCCTTGCGCTGATGCTGTGCGGCATGCCGGCCGCGGCAGAGGAAACGGAGGCCAATGCCGCGGCGTATGTTCAGGATTTTCAAAAGATGGAGGGCTTTGGCGGACCGCAGATCCGGGCCGCGGATCCGCTCTTTTCCGCCATTGGGGAAAACCCGGCTATTGGCGCAGCGGCGCAGGTGGTCAATAAGACGGATATTGCCTTTCCCGCGGGGACGGCGGATGTGCCGGGCGGAGCGCTCCCGGATTTCACAGACGATCTGGGGGACTTCAGCTTTTTCAAAAGTGATTATATCATCCACCGCTATGTCGCGTATCCCAACACCACGCTGTATCCCAAAAGCAATGAGATTGTATGTGAAAAATTCGACTACCAGAACCCCAACAAGGGTGACCGGATCATCTTTAACAAGACGGGCGAGGAGGATTGCTACATTGACACAGCGGCCAAGATCTTCCGCACCTACCGGAGCGGGAAGGCGTATAAATATTTCAAGCTGTCCGGGGAGTTTATGTGTGATTTCAAGGGGGACAGCAGTCTGTACCTGTTCCAGCTCCGGGAGAACCGCGGTGCTGGCGGCCAGGTCAATGTCTATCCCATCACGGTGAACGGCGACGGCAGTATCAAGCTGGTCAACGGAAGGACCGTCAGCGGCGCGGCCGCAAAGGGCAGGTGGTTCCGTATCACCATGTATCTCAATCTGGAAAGCCATACCGTCACCCTCTTCCTGGACGGTGAAAAGGTGCTGGACGGCGCCGCACTGCCCAGTGAGCTTCAAAACCTGGACATGATGCGCATTCAGTGCCGAAGCGGGCAGTATACCGGTGCCCTTCAGTGCCGGCATCTGGAGTTTACGGGCCTGGATCAGGCTTACGCCGGCCAGCCGGAAGGGGAAGAGGCCCGCACCTCCATGTTTGGAGACGATCAGGAGATCCGGGACTATCTTACGGATAAAACCTGCTTTCACTTCTATGGGAAGAATATTTATGCCCGCAGCGAAAAGACGGATATGACGGCGGAGCCTGTCTACAGGGACGGCGAGCTGTATGTGTCGCTGGAGGACTTTAACCGCGCCTATGGCTGCGCGGCGGTTCTGAAAGACGGCATTGTGAGCCTGGACAGCCGCACCGCCGTGCTGGCCAGCAGACCGCTGGAGGCGGAGGGAGTCCAGCTGATTCCGGTCATGGAAACAGCTTCCGCCCTGCTGGGCGAGCATGTGTTTGACGACACCAACGGCCTGGTTATCACCGCGCCGCAGCCGCTTCCTTTTGACACTGAGGACGAGGTTCCCTATCACAAGCGCAAAATTGACACAGGGTATATCGACCGGTTCACGCCGCTTCAGTATATCTATGACTATCTGCTGTTTGACCGGCCGGACCGGGAGACGCTTCTTCAAGACTTCAACGCGGCCACCGGGAACGGACAGCGGCACCCCCGGATTATGGCGTCAGCAGATGACTTTGACCGCATCCGGGAGCTTTCCAAGACCGATCCATATATGAAAATGGTGGCGGAGAATCTGATTGCCATGGCAAACAGCGACTGCAGGGAGGCGCCCATCAGCTTCGCGTATCAGGACGCCCTGCGTACCACCACAGTGGCCGACCGCCTGCGGGACCGTGTGATGCGCTGTGGATTTGCCTATCAAATGACAGGAGACCAGAAGTACGTGGACTGTGCCTGGAAGAACCTAAATGCCCTGGATGGCTTCCCGGACATCAATCCCGGCCATCCCATTGACACCGGTTCCTACGGGGCGGGCATTGCCATAGGCTATGACTGGTTCTATGACGCGTTCACAGAGGAACAGCGGCAGAACATCCGGGAGAACGCCATGCGCCTGCACCTGACGGTCATGTCGGAGGGATTTTACGGGAGATCTCCGGTGCGGGGCGGTCCGGACGGCAACATCAACGTGGTGGGATATTACAACAAGTGGATCAGCAACTACAACGCGTGGACCAACTCCGGGAGCCTGATGATGGCGCTGGCCTTTATGGAGGACTATCCGGAGACCTGCAGTGACCTGCTGCGGCACACCATCCGGAGTCTGGAGTATACGTTTAAGAACCTGTATCCGGACGGCGCTTGGGTGGAGAGCACCAACTACTGGTCCATTGTGGCGCGGAGTATGGCGTATATCTACTCCAGTTTGCAGGAGGTATACGGGACGGACTTTAAGCTGTCCTGCTTCCCCGGGACAGAGGGGACGGGGCTGACCAACCTGGCCCTGCGGAGCATGGTGGCATCGTACAACTACCATGACGCGGGCTCGGAAGGCTCGTGCGCCAACTACGTCATGCCGTTCCTTGGAATGTACTTCAACCAGCCGGAGCTGCTGGCGGCCCGGTATGCAACGCTGACACAGGCGTATGACAGCCGGATGAAAAAGATTAGCCCGGATGTGTTTGACGCGCTGTTCTACGACCCCGCCGTGACGGTGGATGCCGTTAAAAATATGCCCCGCTCCTTTACGGCCCGCGGGCTGGAGCTGTTCTCGGTCCATGAGGACTATACCAAATATGACGGCCTGTTTTTGGGCGCCCACGGGGGGCCGGTAACCTTCTACCACTCGCACAATGACGGGGGAGACTTTGTCTTTGACCTGAACGGCGTACGCTGGGCCTGCGCGCTGGCGGCGGAGGATTACAATTCCACGCTGTCCGGTTCAGAGCGGTACCGCATGCGGACCGAGGGGCATAATACCATAACCATTAACAACGGAAAGGGAATGAACCAGCTGAGCAACACCTACGCGCCCATCATTGCCGCGGAAGAGGGAGAGGATGGCGCTTTTGCGGTGTATGACATGAGCGCGTCCTATGCGGACGCAGACAAATTCCTGCGGGGCTTCTATGTGGGGGATAATTACCGGAGCCTGACCATTCGGGATGAGATTACGCTGAACAAGGACGATGCGGAGATTTACTGGTTCATGCACACCCAGGCGGCGGCTCAGGTGCTGGACGAGCATACCGTTCGCCTGACCTCCGGCGGGAAGTCGCTGACCCTCAACCTAGAAACAGATGCGGACACGTGCGAGGTTTCCATCATGGATGCAAAGCCGCTTCCCTCCTCGCCCCAGGGAGAGGGCCAAAACCCAAACAGCGGCTTCCGGAAGGTGGCGATCCGCCTGACAGGCAGCGGCAAGGTGACCCTGACGGTGCGGCTGGGTGAGACGGCGGGAGCGGTGGACCAAACCCCCATCGCCCAGTGGCAGACAGCGGCGGAAGACCCAGAGCCGCCTTTGCGGGAACCGGATTTTGCACTGCGCTATGGCAAGGAGAAAAGCGGAACCGTCGCGGCGGCCAGCCTTCAGCTTGACCTGGCATCACGGCTGGGACAGGCCGGGGACTATGACTTCACATTCGATCTGTACCCGGAGCTGGAGACTGGTTCGTTTAACTTCTATCTGGGCGGCTATTACCAGCTGGTATACGGCGCGGATGGCTATGTTCTGCGTTTTCGGCAGAAGGATGACGCGGACTTTACAGAACAGGGAACCTATCATATCGGGCGGTTTGTTCCAATCCGCGTGGCAGTGCGCGATAGGGAGACGGCAGACCTGTATATCGGCGGACAGCTCGCCATTGAAGGATTGCATGCCCGGGATGGGTTTGACTTTTCGCAGTTCGGCATTGTCCTCAACAACGGCATGCGTGGCAATGTCTATCTGGATAATCTGCGGCTCACGTTGCTCGAACCGCCCGGGGGAACCCTGGAATGCACGGTACAGGGGCAGGCGTTGAAGGTGACGGCGGCGCTCTCACGCGCCTATTCTGAACCCCGTGTACTGACAGCGTTTTATCAGCAGGAGAGGCTGTTGTATGACTGCGCCGTGCTGTGCGGTTTTACCGATGGACGGCTGGAGGAAACGGTCCCTTTGCCGCCGGAGGCTACCAATGTCACGGTTATGCTTTGGGATGGCCTGACCCCGCTCTGTGAGGCAAAGCGGGTCTCCCTGCCAGCAGAAGCGGTATAGCCCTCAATAAAGCGAAAGTGTCCCCTGTCAAAGCTGTTTCTCAGCTTTGACAGGGGACACTTTCGTTTCATCCCAGTATTTCAATCTGACACATCCGCATGGCCGCAAGCGCGGTCTCGTGGCTCTCCGGCGTGACGCCGGCACAGCAGGCCGCGTCCACGGCCACCGGGACCTCAGGCAAAGCCGCTTTGACCAGCAGGGCATTGGAGATGACGCATATATCCGTACAGAGTCCCGCCAACAGAATCCGCTTAAGGGGCGTCTTCGCGTGCAGGACAGTCAGATAGTCCGCCAGCTCCATGCTTCCGAAGGCAGGCTTGTCAAAAATGACCGCATCCCTTTCCCGGCAGGCCTCTGCCACAGAGCCCTCCAGCTCCCAGCCCGGGGTGCCTTTGACGCAGTGGACCACGGGCAGACGCCGGCCCTCCTGGGTACTCAGATAGTCCGCGCCATGGGTGTCCCGGGTGGCCAGCACTCTGCCCGAAAACCGCCGTATGGTCCCGCAGACCCCTTCCACAATGGACTGTGCCTCCGGCGTTCCCAGCGCGCCGGAAATAAAATCGTTCTGCATGTCGATCACAATTAAAAGTTCCATGTACACGCCGCCTTTCATACGATAGGTCCAGCCATAGGAGAATCGAACACCAGCTCGGTTTCGACGCTCCTGTGGATAGCCGGACTGCCGGAGCAGCCGGCCGCGGTATACTGCTATAGGAGCTGAATCCCGGCCTCCGCGCAGGCGCGGATTGTGGCTTCGTCCCAGACCGAGACCTGTACCTCCCCAATATGGGCCTTGCCCAGCAGGAGCATGCACAGGCGGGACTGGCCGATGCCGCCGCCCATGGTCAGAGGCAGCTCGCCGCTGAGCAGGGCGCGGTGGAAGGGAAGTCCCCTCCGGTCGTCACAGCCAGCCTTGGTCAGCTGTTCGTCCAAAGAATGTTCATCCACCCGAATGCCCATGGAGGATATCTCCAGCGCGGAATCCAGTACATCATTCCAGAACAGAATGTCGCCGTTGAGTTTCCAGTCGTCATAGTCCGGCGCGCGTCCGTCGTGCTTTTCGCCGGAGCGGAGCACATCCCCGATCTCCATGATGAAAACGGTTTTATGGGCCTTTGTATAGGCGTTTTCCCGCTCCTTTGGCGTCAGCGCCGGATACATGTCCTCAAGCTCCTGGGTGGTCACAAAGCTGACCTGACGCTGAAGGGTTGTGGTGATCTGCGGAAATACGGATTTCAGCGCGTCCAGGGTATCGCACACCGCATCTGCAATCTGCCGGACGGTCTCCTTGAGGTATTCCGTGTTCCGGTCCAGGCGGCTGATCACCTTGCACCAGTCCCACTGGTCCACATAGACCGAATGAATATTGGAAAGCTCCTCGTCCCGGCGGATGGCGTTCATGTCCGTGTACAGGCCCTCGCCCGCGGGAAAACCGTATTTCCCCAGAGCCATGCGCTTCCATTTGGCCAGGGAATGTACCACCTGGGCCTCTGTGTCCGCGTCCGGAATGTCAAAGGCGACCGCGCGCTCCGTGCCGTTGAGGTTGTCGTTGAGCCCTGTGTTGGACTGCACGAACAGCGGCGCTGTCACCCGCCGCAGATTCAGGTTTGCCGTCAGTTTGGACACAAAGGTCTGCTTGATCACTTCAATGGCGGATTGGGTATCATACAGGCCCAGCTTCGGCCGGTAGCCCTCCGGGATCATAAGTACGCTCATAGTTGCTCTATCACCTTTCTATATGTATTGGGGTCCGGGACAGCGGTCAGCCCCGGATAAAACAGCTGCCTTGCGGTCAGCTTCCGCTGTTGGTGGGAATGATCTTTTTGGCCATGGCCCGGCGGATGATCTCAATGACGTTCACGTTGCCCATGGTGCCTGCAACCGTCATGCGGGTCAGGTTTTCCACCCCCTCGGAGGGGAGGTTCACCTCAAAATCCTCCTCAGAGGTCTTGTCGTCCACCAGCGCCTGGAGATGGTAGCCCGCCGACTTGGCGGCGCTGACCACCTCCGGCGTATAGGAGCCATAGGGAAACGCGATCATATCACACGCCCGTCCCAGATTCTTTTCGATCATATATTTGGACTTCCGGAGCTGGGTCACAAGCTCGCTCTCGGAGAGCTCGCCCAGGGCCACATGACCGGCCGTGTGGGACTGAATCTCAATCAGGCCGCTGTCCTCCATCTCCCGGGCCTGCTCCCAGGTGAAGTGGGAATAGTTCACCACGCCGCCCCCCGCCATTTCGCCAACGGTGTCGGTGACCACAAAAATGGTGGCCGGGATTTCCAGCTCCTTTAAAATAGGGAAGGCAATCTCATAATTGCTGAGGTAGCCGTCGTCAAAGGTCACGATGATGGGATCATCCGGAAGGGTGACACTGCCGTCCGTGCAGGTGACATATTCGTAATACTGCCGGAGGCTGATGGGGGTAAAGTTGACCTTAATGGCAGTCATATGCAGACGGAAGTCAAAGGGGGAGATCAGGGAGATCTCGTTGCCGTTGCTGAACTCCTCTGTGGTGATGTGATGGTACAGCAGAATTGGAACCTTCACATCTTTCCGCTCCTGGGGCGCGGGCGGCTGGGCGGTCTCCGATTCAGTAATGGGGTTCTCCCGCGGGCCGCCCTCCACCGTCTCCACCCAGGCGGGAGGCTTGGACTGGTCCTTTTTTTCCGTGCCCGCCTCCCGGGCTGAAACAAGGGTGGTTCCCGCGGCCATGGCGGCCGCCAGGAACAGAGATGTCAGTTTAATAAGATTTTTTCTCATAGTCACCAAAAACCTTTCCTGCGCAGTCAATAAATTCTTCATTATCCTTGGTACGGAGCATCCAGTGCAGGATGTTTTCCGTTACATCCGCGGCGTTCCGGTCCGAGAAGGCCCGGCGGATCCGCCGCATCATATCCAGCTCCCGCTGGGAGAGCAGGAGCTCTTCCTTACGGGTACCGGACTTGGAGAGATCCACGGCCGGGAATACCCGCCGCTCCTGAAGCCTGCGGTCCAGATGCACCTCCATGTTTCCGGTTCCCTTGAACTCCTCATAGATCATATCGTCCATACGGCTGCCGGTCTCGACCAGGGCGGTTGCGAGGATGGTGAGGCTTCCGCCGTGTTCAATGTTCCGAGCCGCGCCGAAAAACCGTTTCGGCTTATACAGGGCGCCGGGGTCCAGACCGCCGGACAGGGTCCGGCCCGTGGGTGAAATGGTCAGGTTATAAGCCCGGGTCAGCCGGGTAATACTATCGAGGAGAATGACCACATCCCGCTTGTGCTCCACGAGCCGCTTGGCCCGCTCCAGCACGATCTCCGCCACCTTGACGTGGTTCTGCGGCTCCTCGTCAAAGGTGGAGAAGATTACGTCGCCCTTGATGCTCCGCTGCATGTCTGTGACCTCCTCAGGCCGCTCGTCAATCAGCAGGACGATGAGCTGGACATCCGGATTATTGGTGGTGATGCTGTTTGCAATATTTTTTAAAAGCGTGGTCTTTCCGGCCTTAGGCGGGGCCACAATCACGCCGCGCTGTCCCTTTCCGATTGGGGCTACCAGGTCGATAATCCGCATGGCGTAGTCGGTTTTCCCGGTGGCGAGCCGAAGCCGCTCCTGGGGATAAATGGGGGTCAGATCGTCAAAGGAGCGCCGGTGAATGGATACGTCCACCCGGTCCCCGTTGACTGTCTGCACATACAAAAGCGCCTGATAACGTTCGCCTTCGTGCTGCATCCGGGTATTGCCCACAATGAAATCGCCGGTTTTTAAATTAAAGCGCCGGATCTGGTTCTGGGAAACATACACGTCGTCATCACCGGACTGGTAATTATTGCTCCGCAGGAATCCATAGCCGTCGGCCATGACCTCCAGGACGCCGCTCATCAGATTGGTGCGCCTGACCGGGTCGCTGTACACGATCTCCTTGGACACCATCCGGCGGGTATGCTGTTCTGCCGTCTCCTCGCTCTGGGACGCGTGGGGCTCGGGCCGGGCCAGCCTGCGCTTGTGCGGCTCGCCGGGCGCATCCTCCTGTGCCGGCGCCGGAGGCGATGGAGCGGGTTCTGTATTAGTATCTGCGGCCGGCGCGGAATTATCCCCGGCGGCAGACAATCCTTCGGATTCCTGCTCCTCTATCTGTGGACGAGGCGCGGAAGCTCCGCTCTCGGCAAGGCGTTTCGCCTCGCGGAGGGCGTCTTCCTGTTTCTGCGCCGTTTCCAAAAGGGATTGCACAGAGGTGATCTTTTCCACCAGTTCCGCTTTGCGGTATTTCACTAAATTTGTGATATTCAAATTTTTTCCAATTTTTCGGAGTTCATCCAGCTTGAGCTTGCTTAATGCTTCCTTTTCCATTTTAATATGACTGCCTTTCCGGCTCACAAAATTTGGTTGGCCGTGTGAATCAGAACCAAGGCGGTTCCCCGCCGCTGTCATTGGAATTCACAATGAAAACATATGGGTCAAATGCCCTTGTGACAGGGATGATTCATCAGAGTTCGGCTGTGACCACCCCGGCTATCGTGAGCCAGACGCGGGGTCAGCGGTCAAAACGCGGGCAGAACCGCCGCGGCGGGCCTGCCGAAATGTGTCAATCGATGTCTTGTCATTTTATCGTGGTACAAAACGCGGAGGGCCGCAGGAAAACACACTGCCGCCCTGGCGGCGCATCATTGTCAGTCGATTGGCGGGGCCGTAATACTGCCGGCCGCGGTGTCCGGTTCCGGCTCCGGCAGTACAAGCCGGACCAGGGGATTGTTCAAATAGAGGATACGGGTGGCAGCAGATTGTTCGATGGCATAGCTCAGATAGGTGTTGTTTCGGAGCGGTACAACCGCATAGACGACCGCAAGCAGAATGCAGGCGATCAAAAGTCCCTCCAAAAGGCCGAGGGCCATGCCGGCCAGCCGGTTGAAAAAGCCGATGACCGGGAGGGAGGCAAACAGGTCCAGGATCCTGCCCAGGACCATAAGGAGCAGCTTGCTTGCAATCAGTACCAGGATAAAGGCTGCGAGGTTCAGGACAAGCTGCGTCAGGTAATCCGCCGCGCCGTCCAGACTGTTGAGCAGAATTCCGTTGTTTCGGGCCATGGCGTCCTGCAGAAATGGCGGAACCAGGGCCGGCGCGGCGCCGGACACGGCGTCCTTGCCGCCGATCAGCTCAAACAGCGCGCTGTAGAGCGGTGTGGTGCGGAGATACTCGGCCAGCACCGGATATAAGAGCCAGGCGAGGATCAGCGCCGCAAAAAAAGAGAAGAGGCGAAAACCCATTTTTACGACGCCGCTTTTCCAGCCCGCAAAGGCAAAGGCACAAACCAGAGCAAGCAGAATTACGTCAGTCCAGCTGAACAGCAATGTGGTTGGCATGGGCGCACTCCTTTCTTTATTTTGCAATGCGGATACGGCGCATGGCCGTAAAATTATTTTTCCAATGCATTATGCGGCATTTTTGGTTGGGATTTGGCCGCCGTTTTTTAAAATTTAAATGGCGAAGGAGGAAGCTTTTATCGGTTTCGGCCAAAACGACCAGCGCGAAGCCCGCAAAGCGGTGCGCGGCGTTTTTGCACGGCACTTATGCGTATATGTTTTTTCCTTGCGCTGCATCCTGCTGCGTAGGGGCGATTCATGAATTGCCCGGGCAAACCGCGGGGACTTATAAAGCATGAAATGTAACGCATGACACAATCTATAATCTTCCGGAAATGTTGTAAAATACTGTTCGTTCCATGCGGGCGATTCGTTTTTCGCCCCTACAATCCAACCTGTTCATTCAGAATAAAAGAGATGGCCTAGGGCTCTCCTCAAAATTGTATCCGGCAAAATAAACCGTATGCTTTACAAATCAGGTTTATTGAGCGTCTGAGCGGATGGCGGTGCGAAGCCCGCTGCGACGTGTCAGCGCATCCGCACAATGTCCGCAGAGGTGCTCCCCGCGGCCAGAACGGTCCGTGCATCCCCGAAAATACCGAGGTTCTTGACGTCATGGGCGCTGGAAACCTTCTTTTTCAGCTTGCCCCACTGGTTGACATAGATCAGATCCCGCTGTCTGGCAAAGGCCACCATGTCACCGCAGACGGCGAGACTGCCCACCGAGCTGTCTGCATAATACTGGCCCTTGCGCTTTCCGTTGGTGCTGTACAGCTCCAGCACCGCATTGCCGCGGTTGTCGCTGGTTACAAACGCCAGGAGCTCATCACTGGAAATGTCGTACTTGCTGGGCTTTTTCCCGGCAAAGGAGACGGTGTATAAAAGTCTGCCGCTGTCGCTGAAGCCGCAGAGCTCCGCGTCGGACACGGACAGCAGCTTCCCGCCGGAAAACCGGAGCTCGCCGATCACAGTATTGGCCCGGTCCGCGGTCTGGATCACTTTTTTCTGGTGCATGTCTATAAACTGAATGCGGGAAGAGGCCTGGTCGCCGTCGCTGAGAAGCTGTGCCACGGCCAGGTAGCGGCCGCTGCTGTTTAGGGCGATGTCCATGATATAGCCGTCGCCGCTGTTCCAGCTGAACAGCTCTTTGCCCTTTTTGTCCATCACGGTGACCTTTCCCTTATAGCCGTCGGTGGCCGTGGCAAAGGCCGTGTCCCCGCCCTTATTCACCTTGGCGGAGATGATATCATTTCCCAGCTTGAATTCCTGCTGCTGTGTCCCGTTTTTGTAAAGGCCCGCAAAGTTGTTGCCTCCCAGGTCAGCCACCAGCACATAGTCCCCAGCGGTTTCAACCATGGGAAGGGAGAGGGCAATATCCACAGACCAAAGAGTTTTGCCCTTGGTGTTCACCGCTTTTACATGCTGTTTGTTATACATGAGAATATCGCGGTTTATGGGTATCATGGAATAGGTTCCGCCGGTCTCAAAATCCATATCCACAGTCCGGAGCCGTCGGGAAGGGATGAGCAAAAGGTTGACCAGGATTACAAGCGCCAAAAGGGAGGCAGCCAGCACCAGCCCCAGCCGTGCGGGCTGGAAGCTGACGGACTTTCCGCGCAGGGAAAGGGTGGCTCCGGCGTTCCACCAGCCGGACAGCCGCCTTCTGAGGCGGTCTAGTTTCGGATTTTTCCAGTTCATTTTCATATGTATTCATCCCAAATCATAATAGACTTTTTTTAGGAAGAGCCCCTGGGGCGGAGCGGTCAGCCCGCATTTCCGCCGGTCCCGGCTCGCTATGATGCCGGGCAGTTCCTCCGGGCGGATCCGGCCCATGCCAATTTCCGCAAGGGTTCCTGTGATGATGCGAACCATATTATACAAAAAGGCGTCAGCCTCCACGGTCACCGTAATGGATTCCGGCTGCTGCGGGTCCGTCTCCGCTGCACAGAGGCGGATGGTGCGCACGGTGGTCTTCTGGTCCCCGCCGGAGGCCATGAACCCCGCGAAGTCGTGGGTTCCCTCCAGCAGCGGCGCGGCCGCAGCCATGGCGGCGGTGTCCAGATGGTAGGGGATATGCCAGCTGTAACGGGTCAGAAAGGGATTCTGCATCCGGGCGTTCCAGATCCGGTAAATATACCGTTTTCCGCGGGCCGAAAACCGGGCGCTGAAATCCGGAGGCACCTCCCAGGCGCAGACCGCGGAAATGTCCCTGCCCAGCCGGTAGTTCAGGGCGTATGGGAGCTTGTCCACCGGAATCCCGGTCCCTGAGCGAAAGCTGAACACGTAGTCCAGCGCGTGGACGCCCGCATCGGTCCGGCTGCAGCCGGTGACCTTGACCGGCGCCCCGGTCAGTTCTGACAGGGCATCCTCAATGACCTGCTGGACGGTGATGCCGTTTTTCTGCCATTGCCAGCCATGGTAATTGGTGCCGTCATAGAGGATGCGCATTGCAATATTCTTCATGATCGTCAGTCTCCATTCCGCGGTATTTGTGTCCGGAAGCCATGTGTCCCGGCGCACCGGTATCAAAGGGCAGAGGCGAAACGCCTATAGGGCGCCGATTGACTTTCCAAGCAAAAGGTTGAGGGAGATCAGCACAGCCGCCAAAACCGCAAAGGTGATCCACCCGCCCAAGTCGATTCTGCCGTATTTCAGCTCATGCAGGCGGGTGCGGTGCTCCCCGCCCCGGTAACAGCGGCATTCCATGGCCGTAGCCAGTTCGTCCGCCCGGCGGAACGCGCTGATAAACAGCGGGATCAGAATGGGGATCATGGCCTTTGCCCGGCGCAGGATGTTCCCGCTCTCAAAGTCAGCGCCCCGGGCGGACTGGGCTTTGATGATCTTATCGGTCTCCTCCATCAGGGTGGGGATAAACCGCAGGGCAATGGTCATCATCATGGCAAGCTCATGGGCGGGCAGGCCGATCCGTTTAAAGGGGCTCAGCAGATGCTCCAGCCCGTCTGTCAGGGCGATGGGCGAGGTGGTCAGGGTCAGCAGGGACGTGCCCAGAATCAGAAAGACCAGCCGCAGAATCATAAAGACCGCAAAATAAATGCCCTGCTTGGTGATGGTGAAGATCCACCAGTGAAAGACCGGATCACCGCCGGTGAGGAAAAGGTTGAAGATTCCGGTAATCACAATGAAAACCAAAATGGGCTTCAGCCCCTTGATGACAAATTTGGGCGGCACCTTTGAAACCAGGATACAGCCCAGGGTAAAGACCGCAAGAACACCGTAGCCCGCGAAGCTGCCGATGGAAAAGGTCAGGATGATATAGGTAAGAACCAACAGGATCTTGGTTCTGGGGTCCAGTCTGTGGACAACGGTGTCGCCCGGAAAGTACTGGCCCAGGGTAATATCTTTCAGCATGCGCGGTTTCCCTCCAGTTTCAGCAGCCGGGCGAGCTCCCGGTATGCGTCTTCAACAGTGTAGATTCCCTCCCGCACGGGGAGGTTCCGCTCCCGGAGCCCGTCCATGACCCGGGTGATCTGGGGTACGTTCAGCCCAATTTCGCTGAGACGTTTCCCCTGCCGGAATATGGCGTCCGTGGGCCCGAACATTTCCACCCGGCCGTGGTTCATAACCAGAATCCGGTCCGCCAGCTTGGCAATGTCCTCCATGCTGTGGGAGACCAGAATCACCGTCATATCCATGCGTTCGTGCATATCTTTAATTTTAAAGAGAATTTCATCACGCCCAGCCGGGTCCAGACCGGCCGTGGGCTCGTCCAGGATCAGGACCTTGGGCTCCATGGCGAGAACCCCGGCAATGGCCGCCCGCCGTTTTTGTCCGCCGGACAGGTCAAAGGGCGATTTTTCAAGGAGCTCCGGCGGCAGACCCACCATATTTGCGGCGAACTCCACCCGCTCCTTGATCTCCCGCTCGTCCAGCCCCATGTTGGAGGGGCCAAAGGCGATATCTTTGGCCACGGTCTCCTCAAAGAGCTGATATTCGGGATACTGCATCACAAGACCCACATCAAAGCGGATTTGCCGCATATCGGTTCCCTTAGCGCCCAGCACACTGCCGCCGACAGAGATGGTGCCTGAGGTGGGCTTTAACAGCCCGTTCAGCATTTGAATCAGGGTAGACTTCCCGGAGCCGGTATGGCCGATCAGCCCAATGAATTCGCCCCGGCTGATCTCCAGACTCACGTCGTCCAGGGCAGTTTTTTCAAATGGGCCGCCCTGCATATATACATAGCCCACATGTTCCAGTTTTATCATGGATCTCACCTGTTTGCTTTCATTTTATGGAGCCTGCCGGCAAGGGCGTCAATGCAGGCGTCCGCGTCTAAAATGTCCGTGGCCAGTCCGGCCCCCGCCCGGTTGAGCAGGTAAACAAGCTCTGTGGCCTGCGGAGTATCCAGTCCCAGTCCTTTGAGCTTCTGCACCTGGGGAAAGACCTGTGCCGGGGTGCCCTGCATCCGGATTTTGCCGTGGTCGACCACCACCACACGGCCGGCCTGAACCGCCTCGTCCATGTAGTGGGTAATCAGGACAACGGTCATGCCCTGCTTTTGATTCAGCTCCCTGACCGTCTCGAGAATCTCCCGCCGGCCGGATGGGTCCAGCATGGCGGTCGGTTCGTCCAGAACCAGAATGTCCGGCCGCATGGCCAGTACCCCGGCAATGGCAATTCTCTGCTTTTGGCCGCCGGAGAGCATATGCGGCGCGTGCCGCCGGAACGCGGTCATATTCACCGCCTCCAGCGCCATGTCTACCCGCTGCCGGATTTCCTCCCGGGGAACGCCCAGATTCTCCGGTGCAAAGGCCACGTCCTCCTCAACAATGTTGGCGACCATCTGGTTGTCCGGGTTTTGAAACACCATGCCCACCCGCTGACGGATGTCATACAGCCGGCTTTCGTCGCTGGTGTCAATGCCCTCCACCAGCACACGGCCGGAGGTCGGGGTCAGGATCGCGTTTAAGTGCTTGGCAAGGGTAGACTTCCCGGAGCCGTTGTGTCCCAGAACCGCAAGGAATTCCCCTTTCCGCACGGTCATGTCAATGCCGCGCAGGACAGGGATGTCCTCCCCGGTCTCTTCATTATGATATTGAAAACAGAGCTGATTGATCTGTATCACTGGTTCCAAATATGTACCCTTCTTTCTATTAAGCCTGCTCTGCGGTACACCAGCGTGAGCTGTAGCCGCAGGGGAGGACCAGCCCCTGGCTGGTCACCGGAAGGCCAACCTCGTCCACGTCAAAGCGCCCGCCGAACCGCTTCAGCAGGGTGAGCCGGAAGATATTTTCCATTACGCTTCCGGACAGCCCGGTGGTGTAGGTGTTGACCAGGAAAAACAGCGGTTGGTCGCTCAGCGCCTTGAGACAGAGCTGTATGAGGCCGAACAGTTCCTGTTCAATCTTCCAGAGCTCGCCGCCGGGGCCGCGGCCATAGGACGGCGGATCCATAATGATGCCGTCGTATTTTCTGCCCCGCCGGATTTCCCGCTCCACAAATTTTTTCACATCATCCACAATATAGCGTATGGGCCTGTCAGCGAGCCCGGAGAGGACCGCGTTCTCCTTGGCCCAGTTTACCATTCCTTTGGCCGCGTCCACATGGCAGACTGACGCCCCTGCCGCCGCGGCGGCTATGGTGGCGCCGCCGGTATAGGCAAAGAGATTCAGCACATGCACATCTGTGCGGGCGCTCTGCCGGATGATGCCGGAAAACCAGTCCCAGTTGGCCGCCTGCTCCGGGAACAGTCCGGTATGCTTAAAGCCCATGGGCTTGATGCCGAAGGTCAGATTCCCATAGCTGACAGTCCAGGAATCCGGAAGCTTTTGGTAGGTTTCCCACTGGCCGCCGCCGGCCTTGCTCCGCAGATACCGGGCATCCGCGCGGCTCCAGAGCGGGGATTTTTGCGCCGGCTCCAGTGCCCAGACCACCTGGGGATCCGGCCGGACCAGCCGGTATTCGCCCCAGCGTTCCAGCTTTTCGCCCCTGTTGCAGTCAATCAGTTCATAATCCTTCCAACCGTCTGCGAGAAACATCCACACACCGCCTTTATTTCAAAAAAGATCATACGGGGACCTGGCAAGCCCGGCTCCGTATGGCAGATTTTATCAAAAGCCTGGATTTCTTTATAAAAACCCTAGGATACGTTATTATATCATTTTCAAAAGAGACAGTCAAGTTATATCCTTGTGACAGCAGTGTCCAAAACGCCAAACCGAAACCGGGAAACGTATAAATTTATATTGACTTTTCACGAAAAGCAGAGTATAATAAAGCGGCTGTATGGCGATGCTAGAAGCGAACGCCGGAAAGACCTGCGGACGGAGGAAATCAGCCGCCGCACCGAGACGGAAGGAGGGTGAACCGAATGGCAGGCGAGAAGGAAAAATCCCCTGTTATCGCCCAGAACAAAAAGGCGTACCACGACTATTTTGTGGATGAGGAATACGAGGCCGGGCTGGAGCTGTTCGGGACAGAGGTGAAATCCATCCGTGCGGGCAAGGTCAATTTGAAGGACAGCTATGTCTCCTGCAAGACCGGAGAGGCCATTTTGATTGGGATGCACGTCAGCCCTTACGAGCACGGGAACATCTTCAACCATGATCCCATGCGTTCCCGGCGGCTGCTGCTCCACCGGAAGGAGATCAACAAGCTGATCGGTCTGACCCAGCAGCAGGGCTATACCCTGATCCCGCTGAAGCTGTATTTCAAGGGACAGCATGTGAAGCTGAAGCTGGGGCTGTGCCGGGGCAAAAAGGACTATGACAAGCGGGCGTCCATTGCGGAGCGGGACGCCAAGAGAAATATGAGCCGGGTTATCAAGGAGCATAACCGCTGATGCATGTTAAAAAAATATTTGCATATTTTATTATACATTGGAGATGAAATCCATGATACATTTTGAAGTCGACATGTCTGTTGACTACAAAAAAATGGGCTGTGCAGAACCTGTCAAAGCGCCCAAGCTGACCACCTATATTTTAGACGAGGCATATCTGGAGGCGACAGAATGGAAGGAGCGTCCCGCCGTGATTATTTGTCCCGGCGGAGGCTATGGGTTTGTTTCGCCCAGAGAGGCGGAACCCATTGCCCTGCGCTATTGCGGCGCGGGCTTTCACACCTTTATTCTCGACTACTCGACAGCGCCCGCCGGCTGGCCGGCGGCCTGCTGTGAGCTGGCAAAGGCGGTGGCTTATGTGCGGAGCATTGCGGAGGAGCACCACATTGACAAGGATAAAATTGTGGTCTGCGGATTTTCCGCCGGCGGCCATCTGGCCGCCAGTCTCGGCGTTCATTATGATAAGGAAGAAATTCAGGCTTTTTCCGGCGTAAGCGGGGCGGAGAGCCGGCCGGACGGCATGATCCTGGGCTATCCCGTCATAACGGACGAGGCGGCCAAAACCCACGTTGGCACCATGGAGAATTTTGCGGCCGGCCGGGAGGATGTTCTTTCGTATTTCGGGCTGGAGCGTCACGTCACCAAGGATACGCCCAAGACATTCCTGTGGCATACCTTCTCCGACGGTGCGGTTCCGGTGGAGAGTTCCATGCGTTTCGCCTCCGCACTTCTGGAAAACGGCGTGCAGTATGAACTGCATATTTTCCCAGAGGGCGAACATGGCCTGTCCTTGGCAAGCAGGGTGACAAGCAGTACAGACGGCGGTATTGTCCCGCCGGTCCAGCCGTGGGTTGACATGTCAATCACCTGGCTGAATAATTTGTAGAAGCAGAGCCGCCGGCCGGCGCAGAGGGAACGAAACAGCGTCGGCCAGCGTCTAAGAAAGCGGGAATAATCGCCCAAGCGGTACAGAGTCATGTTATGAAAAGGGTCAATGACATGAGAATAGGGATCCCGA
>CBCTHE010000025.1:0-51496 GCA_965146665.1 uncultured Ructibacterium sp. | reverse complement strand
AGAGGGATACGAGCGTATCAGCAACAACGCCGTGTCAGTCATTGCCTCGGATTTACCCGTGACGGAGTGAAGTGTCATCATGTCTATTGGGCGCACGGAGATTTTCTCTGTGCGCCCATCTATTTATAATCGCCGGGGAAATAGATATGTGGTAAAATATGATATGGATGAAGACAGAGTGCCAAGTTCCCGGATGAACTGGGTGCAGAGAACTATTATCGAATATATGACGGTCAGCTGTTATGGAATATGACGAAGTACCTGCTGGCAGACAACACCAATGGCGCGGCGGTTTGGAGTTTGAAAAACCTGTTGAAAGGATATTAAATATCAAAAGAAAGGAAGAAAAAGTGCTGAAGAGGTTATGCAGTTTATTGCTAAGTATGGTCATTGGCATTATAGTGCTGAGCGTTTCGGTGTTGGTAAGTGCCGAAGAAGTGTCAGAATTTCCAGTGGGAACTTATTACCAGATGGGAAGGTGGGGGGCCAATCCTGTGGCGGTGTGCGGACAATACCGATGAAAACGGCGTCCTGCTGGTCAGTGACCGCATCCTATGCTTCAAAGCAGCAGACGTAAGTGATGGCATACAACCTACAGGTTTTTGGGACTGCCTGTGCCAAACGAACACCGAGCTCCAGATCTGATGTGGCACCTAGCGAGGAATATGAATCCTATTGGTTACGTACCTATGCAAAAGCGGAGGCATGTACAGCGGAACAAGCAAAACAGCGTAATTACCCCGAATTAGGAGGAGCTGTATTAACTGTTATTGGTTGGGATGACGATGCTTATGGATCAGCAGGCGTAGCACAGTCTGAACTTGGCATCCGTCCCGGATTTTTCTTTCATTTTATCACTGGCGCTGACAGTAAATGTGGCAGATAGATGGAGGGAAAGAAATGTGTGGTACCCGGGGAGATAAAATAGCAGGATACTTTCTTTTTTCGCAGGATTGCATGGTGGCTTTCCTGCGCTTTTTTTGATATTATATCAAATAACAACAGAACCCGAAATGTTAAAAATACAGGAAAGAGAGAGGATGAATGTAGTATGAAAAAGTCGGTTTCCATCATTTTGTCAACCGTGCTGCTGCTTGGGGTCTGCAGTGGGTGCGGCGCTGGGGGAAAAACGGAAAATGGGAAATCTTCGGACGGAAAGACGCGGATCACGGTCCGGTGGGCGCCGGAGAATCAGCCGGATGTGGTCAAAATGCTGGATGAACGGAAAGAGCGCTTTGAGCAACAGTACCCAGATATTGAGATCGTTCCGGATCAGTGGCAGTATTCTCCGGATTCTTTTTTAACCAAAGCCAGCAGCAACCAGCTGCCCACCATGTACGGCGTGTTTTTAACAGAACCGCAAAAGATTATCACAGCAGGCTATGCGGCGGATTTAACGCCGGTTTTGGAGAAGTACCAGTATGCTGACAGCATGGACAATGCAATTAAAGAGATTGTCTCCAAGGACGGCAAGATTTACGGGATTCCAACCCAGAGCGAAACCTATGCGATGGGCATGATGATTAACATGAATCTGATGAAAGCAGCAGGTGAAGTGAATGAAGACGGCACGCCGATCATTCCACAGACGTATGAAGAACTTGCCCTGTCGGCGCAGCGGATCAAGCAGAAAACAGGCCAGGCGGGTTTTGTACTCCCGACCATGAACAACTGCGGCGGCTGGCATTTTATGAATATTGCGTGGTCGTATGGGACGGAGTTTATGAAGCAGGAAAACGGAAAGTGGAAAGCGGCTTTCAACAGTCCTGAATGTGTGAAAGCACTGCAGTATGTCAAAGACTTAAAATGGAAATATGATGTTCTGCCAGCAAATGCATTTATTGATCTTGCGGAAATCCAAAAGCTGTTTGCGACCGACCAGGCGGCCATGTTTATGGGCGCGCCCCCGCAGAATGAGCTGGTGATGCTATATAAAATGAATAAGGACGATATCGCAGTCGGCACGCTGCCGGCTGGCGACAAGGGTCGGTATGCGCTGCTGGGCGGTTTGGCCTATATGATGTCCCCTACCGCTACCGAAGAACAGCTTGACGCGTGCATGAAATGGCTGCAATTTGGAGGCACCATGCCCGATTTAAATGAGGAAACACTGCGGTCATTTGAAGACATGGCCCAGCAGAATTATAACAAAGGTTATATGATGGGTGTTAAATCCTACAACGTGTGGAATACGCCAGACTGGACCAGCAAGCGTCAGGAAATCTATGACAAGTATACAAATATAGATTTAAAAATGGTGCAGAGCTTTAATGCGTTTCAGGACGTGACCCTTCACGCGGAGGAGTCGGTGAGCTGCCAGGAGCTATATAAAATTTTAGACGCCTGCATCCAAGCGGTTCTCACTGACCAGAACGCAGACCCCAAGGTATTGATTGAAAAGGCGGCGGATGATTTCCAAAAGAATTATTTGGATAATCTTTAAAACACACGAGGCGGTGAAAAGCATTGAAATTGACACAGGAAAGAACGGCAGTGACACAGGGGCGAAGCGGCGCGGTACTGAAATCACTGAAAAAGGTGAATTATTCAGCCTGGCTGATGCTGTTGCCAGGATTGCTTCTGCTGTATTTTATGGTTTGGCGTCCGGTCGTGGTGGGGGCAGGGCTCTCATTGTTTGAACTGAAGGGCTATGAACCTGTCAGGTTTGTCGGGTTGGAGAACTATAAGCGGGTGCTTTCGGACACTTTGTTTCTTAAGACCCTGCTCAATACCGTAGAATATGTGCTATGGTCCTTGGTAATCGGCTTTTTGCCGCCAATTGTCGTCGCGATCATGCTAAATGAAATGGTACATGGTAAATCGTTCTTTAAATTTGCAATCTATTTTCCGGCCATTGTCCCCACTGTTGCGGCCGCAATGATCTGGTATTTTCTATATCAGCCAGATCCCAACGGGTTGCTAAACCTTCTTCTTTCAAAGCTGCATCTGCCGGCCTCCCAGTGGCTGCAAAATCCGCACCTTACGATTCCTCTTATTGTTGTCAGCATGACTTGGAAGGGATTTGGTGCGACCATGATCATGTATCTGGCCTCCTTGCAGGGCGTGAACCAGGAACTGTATGAGGCCGCAAAGATTGACGGGGCCGGCGGCCTGCGCCGTATATGGAACATCACACTTCCACAGATTTTTCCTGTCGTAATGCTGTTCTTCGTGCGCCAGATCATCGCCGTGTTCCAAATTATGATTGAGCCGATGACCATGACGGGCGGCGGACCAAATAACGCGTCCGTCTCCCTCGCGCTGCAGGGTTACAATTATGCGTTTACCTTTTTTCAGCCTGCGAACGCTTTGGCGCTTGGTTTCATTACATTTATACTGTTGATGGGACTGACCATCGTCTATTTTAAACTGGACAGGAAATTTGGTTAACCTTAGGAGGATTATACACAGACTGCGAGAAAGGTATGGTTATTATATGAAAAGTTTTGAAAAAAAAGATTCAGGCGTGATAACAGCAAACGACTTAAAGAGTGTCCATGTTAAGATCGTATACTGGATCATGTTTGGAATTCTGGCTGTGATCAGCCTGGTCTGTCTTCTGCCGCCTCTTTGGGTGTTTGTTTCCAGCTTTAAAGATATTAAGGAATTTGTAAGCAATCCACCCACGATCATCCCGAGAAGTTTTCAGCCTGAAAAGCTGGGCGCTGTTTGGGAAAAGCTGAACTTTATGAAGTATTACCTCAATACCTTTATTCTGGCGGCAGGCGACCTCATATTCTGTGTTGTGGCAAACGGTTTGATGGGCTATGTACTCTCCCGCTTAAAGCCTAAAGGGACATCAATGATTATGACCTTGATCTTGTGGACGATGATGCTGCCCACATCCTTAAGTACGGTACCACTGTTCATGACTTTTATTGACTTTCCAATCATCCATGTGAACCTGATTGACACCTATCTGCCGATGTGGCTGATGGCGGGAGCAAATGCTTTTTATATCATGCTGTTCAAAAGCTTTTTTGACGCAATACCAATCTCATACATAGAGGCAGCAAGATTAGATGGCTGCAGTAACCTCGGCATCTTCGGGAGGATTATTCTCCCCCTCAGCAAACCGCTGCTGATGGTCATTTCCATTTTTAGCTTTAACGCCTCATGGGAAAACTTTTTTTGGCCTTATTTGGTGTTAAAGGATACCAATATGCAAACAGTGGCGGTCGAGATTTATAAACTGAAGGTAGGCGGTATCGCTTTTGATGAATTCATGATCGTCCTGCTCTTTAGCATCGCACCGCCGGTTATTATCTTTATCTTTTTGCAAAAATACATCATGACCGGCTTTACGTTGGGCGGCATCAAAGGATAAGAGTATCCAAACAAAATTGTGAAAAAAAGTACTGAATCAATTTAGATTTTGAAAAATGCAACCGGTGTGAAATACCTTTTGCCGCAAAGCGGCATCGTATTTTTAGGACATTTTGTGCCTTTTGCTAAGAAAGGAATGGTTATAACCATGAAAAAAGTTATATGTCTTGCTATTTCTTTTATACTTGGGATCAGTATGCTGGGGATACCATATATAGGTGCGGCTGGCGCTGACCTCATTGAGGGACCGGCAGCGCCCCCGGCAGGGGTTGTGCCAAATTCGGTTTCTGTTTCGCCGGAGGAAAATTGCTTTCAGATCGCTGGTTCTGATAGGACGTTTGTCCTGCTGGAGGACAATGCGGAGGATACTAACTCTGCCTTCTATGTCATCACCAGGGACAAATATGGCTCCCGTTATTTTGACACGGCTCCGGGAGCGGGTCAGCCATATGACGCAAGTACAAACCCGCAGAGCGGCCAGAAGTTTGATCCTGCCTCGAAGACTAATATCGCATATTGGCTGAACAACGATTTCTTGACAGATGGGAATACCCAGGGCAACAGCGGCGGCAGTTTGACCAAGCTTCCGCAGCAGATTATCGACCATATTAACACAAACCATGTCTGGCGGACGGAATGCGGCGACAGCATGACCAACTGCTCAGAGGCTCTTGTTGGTGCGAAATACTACGATGTCACCTGCGGCGTTTCGCTGATGTCCCTTTATGAATTCCAGAAGTACGCGGGCAAATTTGGAGCAATGGACGGCTTCCGCTCCAATGTCGAGAGCGGCAACGGCAGCTGGGAGGGGTGGTGGCTCAGAACCTGCGGTCGTGACGGCAGGCAGATTATGCGCCATAATAACAATGTCCCAGGTTCCATCAGCACCTGGAATAACGGCGCAAGCAGCTACAATGATTTAGGCGTCAGGCCGCAGTTCTGGCTGAGCAAGAGTTTTTTCAAAACCGTAAAGTTAAATCTGGATTCCCTGGGCGCCAATGTAATTGAGGCCATAAAGCGCAGCTATACACGGGCGGATTTGAGCAGTGCGGGGTATACGCTGGACGATCTGGATTATATCTTCGGTGCTTCGGCGGAAGAGCCGATCGATGTGGCGGGGCCGGTAAACATTGCAAAAAACACGCCGATTGAGAATTATCAGAATAACACGCCGCCTGAAAACTGCTTTAAGGTCGGAGACAATACATTTATTCTATTGGATGATGATAAAAACAGCGAAAGTTCCAGATTCTATGTCATGGCAAAAGAGATGTACGGCGGCCGAAATTTTAATACCAAAAATGAAACAACAGGCCAAATAAGAATCAGCTGGAAGTTTGATCCCACCAATGTTGACAATATGGCGTATTGGCTCAATGACAAAGAAAACGGTTTTTTGAAAAACGGGAACAGCTTCGGGCGGAATGACATTGCAATGCTGCCGGATGAGATCATCAAGGCAATCGATACCCAACACGTCTGGTATACCGAGTGCGGTGATAACAATACGGACTGTTCCATGGCCGCCTGCCGCAACAAGCCATACTACAGAACAGTCTGTGGTGTCACAGTCCCGTCCTATTATGAATTCAATAAGTACAAGGACAAAATCGGGGTGAACGATAACATGTGGCAGTCTCATCCTGACGGATTTGGCAGCCATTATGGCTGGGCGCTCAGAACTTCGGCGCCGGTCACAGACTCTGAGGCATATCTGTATTACGTGGGGAGCAATCCCAATTCATGGACGGGACCGTCGGTTGGACAGATCCGACAGTTCCGGGTTAACAGCGACTCGGCTGGCGTCGCGGTTGGAATCCGTCCGCAATTCTGGCTCAATAAATCATTCTTCCTGAATTACAAACTGGATCTGGAAGCCACCGGCAGCAATGTCATCCAGGCATTGGGTGAGAATTACGGCAGGGAAGAGCTCAAAGCGGCAGGCTATAGCAATGACGAGCTCAAAACCATTTTTGGCACAGATCTCAAGCTGACCTACAGCGGGTTTGTGGATGGGAATGGCCAGGAGGTACCGCAGCTGGTTGCGGATGCTGATATCACGGGAAAGCTTCTGGTTCGGAACAACACCGGAAGTGAAAAAAAGGCAGACCTCATTGTCGCCTGTTACAACGCAGAAAATACACTGGTCAATGTGGCGCTTGCCTCCTATACAATTCCTGCGGCCGCGGTCGATATGCCCCTGACAGCCACCATAAAGCTGCCGTCCGACCTGATGGGAGCCTATGTGAAGATGTATCTGTGGGAGAATCCGCTCACCATGAGGCCGTTTTGCCAAGGAATCGACTTTGTGCCAGTAACCACGCCATAGCGGCAGTACAGGCTGGGCAAAAATCGTTTTTCGGTTATGACGCAATGATATTCTCCCGCCTTTAAGGGGGCGGGGCGCATAATTTTTCCGGAGGGCATTTGCTCTCTCACAGGAAACGTTGCATGACGGGGCAAAAGCCCTTTGCTGAAGGAGAATATGATGAAAAAAATAAATACTGTAATCGTGCTGTTCCTCATCTTTGGCATCTTGACAAGTCTCTGCCCCATGGCGTTTGCGCAAGAACCCATACCAAAGGTGCAAAGCTCGGCAGGGGCGGAGGAGATCCTATCCTATTTACACTTGATCTCCCCGGCAGAGGGGTTGACCTTTCAATCGTCAAACGGCGTCTTGCGAGGGGACTTCGCCAGACTTTTATGGCGGCTATCCTCTGGTGAACAAGCGCTTGCGCAAAGGCAGACGGACTTTTCGGACGTGGATGCTGCGAATCAAAACGCCGGATACATTGCGGCCATGAGCGACCGCAATGTATTACGGGGGGAGCCCAACGGATGGTTCTATCCTGACCGGCTGATCACTTACGAAGAGGCGGTTGCCGCGTTGGTGCGCCTGTTAGGCTATGAGCCGGCAGTTGATCCGAAGAATTCTTCTGGCTACTCTAAAATTGCGGCGTCCATCGGCTTGCTGAATGGAATATCGAACACCGAGGAGGCGGATACCCTATCAGCTGCCGCTCTGCTCGTGATGGTTTATAACGCGCTGGATATCCCGCTCATGGTGACAGACCGATACGGCAGTGAGCAGACCTATAAAAAGGATAAAGGCCGAACATTGCTGACAGAGGTTTTCGGTCTGTATTCCGAAGAGGGCCGGGTGGAGGCGACAGGAGGCACCGCACTGACCCACCCAGATTCCGGCTTGAAAAAAGACCAGGTTAAAATTAGTGGACGGATCTATCAGACAGGAGAAAGTTCTGTTCTGAACTATTTAGGGCATCGAATCCGTTTTTTGTATCAGGAGCGCAAGGAGATCGGAGAACGCGAGATCGCATGTGTCGGCAAAGACCTCAGCAGATCGGTTTCCTTTGATGCTGAAGAGATCGCGTCCTTTTCTGATTCAGTCTATACCGTATGGTCTGAGGATGATAAAAGAACAGAGCGATACAAACTTGCCGCGAACCGTGATGTCATTTACAACGGCAGATCTGTGGCGTATCTGATCGAGAATCATGTGTATTGGCCAAAAACCGGCAAAGTGAGGCTGGTGGACTTTGATAGGGATGGAATCTATGACACAATATTCGTGCACGAGTACATAACGATGTTTGTGGATAGTGTGGATATAGAAGAAAAGATTCTCTACGATCGGTTCCATGCGGATCGGAATATACATATTGCGGATATACGTTCTGAGAATTTGACCATAAAAGATGATACCGGCGCCCTGATTGATTTTGAGCAGATTGCGCCCAAACAGGTTGCATATGCTGGCTGGAGCCAGGATCATGAAATGCTGGAATTGACCGTCTCCAATCAAAAGGTGACGGGCACGGTTTCCGGTATGATCAAGGAGGACGAACGGATCTATTTCACCATTGGGGAGACGCGGTATCCGCTCAGCCGGGACATAGAACAGCAGGAGAAGGCCAAATTGCAGCTTGGTGAAGAGCGGATCTTTTATCTGGATCCTGCAGGGGCGGTTTTTGCCAGTGAAGCGTTGGACAAAGAGGAAATACAGACTGGCTATCTAATCAATGCCACAGTTTCCGGCGGCTTTGCGGAACAGCTAAGCTTCAAAATTTTAACCCTCAGCAATGAGCTTCGGATTTTCAATGCGGCACCCAGCCTTTTGCTGGACGGTGAAAAATACAAGGACAAGGGAAAAACGGCTTATGCAAGCTTGCTGGATAATGGCAAAGTAAAAAGGTCGCCGGTCTATTATCAAACCAACGAACAGGGGGAAATTGTTATGTTGGATACCCCTTATATCCAGAAGCCCGGCGCGCAGGAATCCATAGACTCCTTGCACCAGTATATGGACACAGGCGGAAGCGTGGTTTACAAGTATGGAATGCGCTGCTTAAACGGTAAAATTCTGCTTGACGCACAGACAATTGTATTTATTGAACCTTCGGACACAGAGGATGAGGAGGCCTATGCCGTAACCAACTACAGCTATTTTAAAGATGACGCATCCTACAGCGGAAAGGCCTATACGGACGTACAGGCGTTTGACTACGCAAAAATTCTTACAATTAAAGGCGGGGCGCCTGCTGTTGATTGGGCATCCGGCGCACAGATGATTACGGAGGTCTATACGACGCTGAACGAAGAAGGCGACAGTGTGCAAAAAATCAAGACTTACAAGGGCCAACAGAAAGAAGAGTACGAGATCAAGGATGCTTCTGTTTTAAATGGGAAGCAGCTGGAGCCCGGTGATTTGATCTTGGTTCACGCTGACGCGAAAAACCGTATTGACGACCTGGCCCTGGTCTATGACGAGAGTGAGGATGCCTATTACACAGACAAGATCTATGATCCCGAGACGTTTAATTCGAGATACAGGATGCTGTTTGCCGCGCCGCTTGAAAAAGTGGGGAATATCCTAAAGTTTTCAACGGACGGCAATGAGGCCCTGGATGACAATTCTAATTTGGAACTATACGACGCCGCCAAGTTTCCAATCATACAGTTTGACAGAAAGACCGGCCAGGTCGAGGAGGCTAAGACGGCCGAAGGCATTATCCCAATCAAAAATGACGAAGCGTCTGCGTCTAAGGTATTCCTTTATACGACATGGGCAAATCCAATCGCCATGTATGTATACAACAATTAGGGGG
Organism: uncultured Ructibacterium sp.; assembly: GCA_965146665.1. Lineage (GTDB taxonomy): Bacteria > Bacillota > Clostridia > Monoglobales > Monoglobaceae > Ructibacterium. Next base: position 42,044 of record CBCTHE010000025.1, on the reverse strand, counting down.
AGCGGGAAATGAAGACAGCATTGAAATGGGTGGCTTGTATGATTCTGTGCGGTGTGCTTCTGACACTGGGCGTGTTTTCAGACGCCCCTGCAGGCGATAACGTTTCGGACAGCCCGGAACAAAGCGCCAGACCAGGATATACGGAAACCGTTCGTTACATCGAACCCGCAAAGGGCGCATTCCAAATCCATGACCAGCAGGACGCACGGTTTGGCCTACAGTTCAACGTCGAGGCGGAGACACCGGTTGAATACCGGCTCAGATATTCCCTGGACGGGACAGATTATATCGAGACGACCTTCAGACTGGGCAGCTGTAAGGATAAGACGTTATATTTTCCGATTCCGGTTAAAAAGGGGCGGTATGATATGCACATACAGGTGACCGACCAGGCACGCGTGGTATATGACCAGACGCATACACTGGTCTACATGGACGACTATACCGAGCAATACATGGATGCGTTCACAAAATGGGGCCTGTGTACCCATATGGACAGGGCATATTACTCCTCAGAGGATTTCGCATTAATTGAAAAAGCGGGCGTCCAATACGTTCGGGAATCCCCAGAGTGGCAGTATATCGAAAAAATACCTTCCGTATTTGATTATAAGCCGTCCTACGCCTGGTATATAGACGAGCTCAATTTGCGCAATATCAAGATATTGCCTGTGGCCGCCTATAATAATACTAAGTACTTTGATAAAGGGGATACCAGGGGCGGCCAAATCGGGCTTTATAATCAAAAACAGAGGGAAAAATATGTGGATTTTACCTATAGCCTGATGGATACCTATCAAACCCACAACAGTATTGAGATGTGGAACGAGCCCAATATCCAAACATTTTGGAGGCCTGAACCGGATGTGGTGAACTACAGCAAGCTGATCAAGACGGTTTATCCAAAGATCAAGGAAAAGAACTGGGATGAGACTGCGTTTGGCTGTTCAACAGCAGGGACAGATATCAATTTTATGAAGGATGTACTGGAACTTGGCGGCTATCCATATATGGACGGTATTTCTTTTCACCCATATGTCTGGCCCGGCAGACCTGATAACAAGGGGGCCTCTGTTAATAACATTGACCGTGTTAAAGCCCTTATTTTGGAGTATGGAGGATGGAAGAAAATGTCGGTCACCGAGGTTGGGTGGCCGGTCAGTGCGGGTCAGATCAGCTATGCGCAGCAGGCGCAGAATGTGGTAAAGCAGCTCGCGGTCACGGATGCGGGCGGTGTAGACTCGACCTACCTCTACGACTATAAGGATGATGGCGACGATCCCAATTATACAGAGCATCACTTTGGTCTGGTGGACTATGACAGGACGCCAAAGCAGGCACTCATTGCGCTGACAGAGATGCTGCGGCTGCTGGGCGGGGCGGTTCCCCACGGCAGGGTTGATTTGGGACTGGGCGATGAATCCTACGCGTATCTGTATGCAAAAGAAAAACAGCCCGTCATCATGGCCTGGATGGCAGAGGGGCAGGCGGAGTATGCGTTTGGGCCGGATGCGGTTGTCTTTGATATGTATGGTAACCGGATGGATTGCAAAGAAGCGGTCACCTTGACACAACAGCCGGTATACATCCAGTGCAGCGGCAACAAATGGTTCCAAATGACGGCTCAGCAGCGGATTTCCACACGCCAGGAGGAATGGATGAATTCCTATGGCAGTGTGCTAAAGCCTAAGGTTATGCTGGCGGCGAAAAGTACCTTTCAACAGTCCTTAGATTTGTTGAGTGGAGAGCCGGGGGAAAACGGGTGCACAGCAGCCATTGACGCGCTTTACCAGCTTGGCGAACAGGTCATTTTAGTTGCCAAGGCGGGAGACGCCGCATTGCTGGATGTCTCCAAAGCGCTGTACCAGCTCTACGAGATTTCAGATGTATGGGCAAATCTTTTGCAGGTGACAGGTGAACCGCCGCTTCCGGATGTCTTGGCATCCAGAGAGGCAGTGGAGAAGATTTCACAAGAGGCCAGCCGCCTTTATCTAAGTGAGGGGTTCAGCAAAAAGTACAGCGACGGAATCTTACGGTTCGCAAGGCAGTACCAGGCAAAGGCAGAAGCCGTGGCGGCACTGGAAGAGAATCCCGCCAGAAACGGAATTGCAGCGGCCTGGGTTTTACAGGCGCGCAGGCTGTGCGAATGGTACAAGGAGCTGTCGCAGATCGAACGTGCAGAGAACCTAAACTACATCATAACCTGGCCGCTTGCCGACCGCAGCACCTATCTGGATGAGGAGAAGGTATTCCGGTTTGAAGTTGAAAACCGGTCAGCCAAGCCCCTGGCGGGAAGGCTTGAAATTTTGGATGAAAACGGCAGAATGCTCGCAAAGACGCAGGATACGACCATTTCACCGGGGCAGTCCCAAGCTCTGACCACGGTCAAAGATTTAAAGATGGCTGCATCCGAACAACGCCTGACCATCAATCTGGTTGCGGACGGGAAGATTGTAAAGCAGGAAACGGGTACGATCCAAAACAGGGATATCGCAAGTATGCAGCTAAAACCCGTGCATGAGAGTGTAGAAACACTAAAACAGCTTGACCTTGTGATTGAGAACCTCTTTGATGTCCCACAGACGGTTCATTTGGATGTGACCTGTTCAGATATTACATTCGGAGCGGGCCGGCAGACCGTCCGCCTGGAAGGCAAGGAAAAAAGAACGGTTCCGATACCGGTTTCCAGCATACGGCGAAGCAGCTATAACCATTATGTGGTAGATGTGAAGCTGACAAATGAAAAAGGAAACGTAATTGCAAGGCAAAACCAGCCGCTCAGCTTTGCACTTGCTGCCAAGGCGGAACAGCCTATTGATGTTTTGGCCTTTGATGGTAATGTCGCCGCATGGGAGGATGCATATCCAATCTATATCAATCCACCGGAACAAGCCGATACCAAAGCGGCATGGGAGGCGCCAGGATTTAAGGCCCGCGCAATGCTTAAATGGGATGCTTCCACTCTATACATCCTGGCGGATGTGTACGACCAAAAGCACCTGCAGGAGTCAAGCGGCGGGGACATTTGGAACGGTGACAGCCTTCAGCTTGCCATTGACCGAAAGGGCGACCGGGCAGCCTCGTATCAGGATGATGATTTGGAACTGGGTGCAGCGCTCTCCAGCCGTGGCATTCTAAACTATATTTGGAACCCGTCCGCAGAACAGGGCGTTGTCCAAACACAGTTCGCATCCGTGCTAAGAAGCGAGACAAAAGGCATAACCAGATATTTAATCGCAGTTCCGAAGGAGCGCCTCGCCCCGCTGGAGCTCCGCGAGCGCAGCGAAATTGGGCTGAATCTTGCGGTCAATGACGCAAACGTACTAAGCCGTGAGGCGTGGTATGAATTTACACCCGGATTGGCGTCAACGAAAAATCCTTCGGCATGGGAGACGTTTGCACTCTTACCGCAGGAGAAGTCGGCAGAGATACAAAATAAAGGAACAGCGGCGTTGTTTGAGACAGAACTGGACAGATCATAAGAGACGGCGCCGCCTGCATGAGCATCGGCAATTCCGCCCTATCCATGAATAGCAGCGTGGTGTGAAGGTATAGTGGTTCAGACCCCCCGGTGAGAAGACCCATTCGACGAACTCAGAAAGGACGAGGGAGATTACAATGAAAAGATTGGTTTATATAATCATAAGCATGACATTGTTGTTGACAGGCGGCATGCCGTTTGCCGCGCGTGCAGAAACCGCCATAGAAGGGCCTGTCACTGTACCAGCAGGGCCCGTCGGAAACTGGGTTCGGGATACGCCGCGGGAAAACCTGTTCCGCCTGGAGCCGGGCGGGGAGGAATTTGTCCTGCTTGATTCGGATTCTTCCAACGCCGCATCCGCTTTCTATGTTCTGGCTGAGTCGCTGTATGGAACAATGTACTACGATACCTCTCCCGGCGCCGGAAAGCCATATGACAGCGTTACAAATCCGAACAGCGGCCAAAAGTTTGACCCATCCTCCGCCACCAATATTGCCCAATGGCTGAATGGGCCTTTCGCACAGGAGGGAAATGTTCAAAACGGTGTGACACGGAAACTTCCGCAGGCGATTTTGGACAATCTCGACAGGGGTCATGTCTGGCGGACGGAATGCGGAGATGACAGCACCAACTGCTCCCAGCAGCTCTGCGGCGGAAATAAATACTATGATGTGACAGCCGGCATAACGCTGATGTCCATGCATGAATTCCAGGCATATGCAGGTAAGTTCGGCGTGCTTGACAAGGACGGTGACCTGCGGCTTGGGGGCAATGGAAACGGTTGGTGGCTGCGGACCTGTAACCGTGACGGAGTTACCATCCTGCGGCATGTCAGCGCCTTGCCGGGAAGCCTTGGCGTTTGGAACAACGGTGCGGCCAAACCAGACCGTATGCTGGGCGTGCGTCCCCAGTTCTATCTGGGACGTGATTTTTTCCAAAAGGTGAAAATCGACCCCTATTATCTGGGTAAAAACGTTAAAGAGGCAATTGCGGCGACCTGTACAAAGGCGGACTTGGAGGCCCTTTCATATACTGCGGACGAGATTGCCAGCATAATGGATACAGCTATAAATTCCGACAACCGTATCACGCTCGCAGAGGACAGCAGCTTTGTCGCTATAGACGGTGCACCGTCGGTCAAAGTAAAGATCGGAAATATGCAGAAAGACGCGCAGTATGTCATTCGTTACAGCGCACCCGGAATTGCAGAGCAGGCGTTCAACTTTCCCATGGACTACGCGGAAACGGAAGAGAAGACCTGTACATTTGCTTTTCCTGAAGCAGGTGTATATACCGCCCAAATCACTGTGCTTCGCAATGGGGAGCAGGCGGCAGCCTTCTCTCCCCAGGTGGCGTTTATCCAATCAACAGAGGCTGCCGGCCGCTATGACTTTTTACAGAAGGGCGTTGCCACGCACTATTCATTTGGTAATACGGAGCTGAATGATGTCGCATACCTGAAAGCGTGTGGTATCCAAACCGTAAGGGATGAAATCCTCTGGAAGAGTGTGGAGCGGACGGCGGGTGTCTACGATTTTACCTACTTTGACAGTTATATCAACGCACTTACGCAAAACGGGATATCTTTTATCGCGATCCTTGGCTATGAAAACGCCTTGTACTGTGAAGGGGCGCCAGAGGATGCACGTTCCTTGGAGGGCTTTGCAAAATACGCCGCCGCAGTGGCGAAGCACTATCCTATGATTCAAAGATTCGAAATATGGAACGAGCCGGACCTAGCCGCTTTCTGGGGTCGGGAACCCAATGCTGCCGAATATGCTGCGCTTGTGCGCGCGGCCTCTGAGCAGATTAAAAAGGTGCGCCCGGACGCGGAGATCTTTGGCGGCGTCACGACCTGCGCCAGCTTCGATTATATGACGCAGCTCATGAACCTTGGCATGTATGCCTGCGTGGACGGAATTTCCTTCCATCCCTATGTGCACCCACAGAAAGCGGACAGTGGGACGATTGAGCGGATGATGCAGGGAAATATGCAGCTCGCAGATGACAGCGGCGGCTTTAAGCCGGTAGGAATCAGCGAAACGGGTTGGTCAACCGACACGGGCAGCCGCGGTTCGGACGAGGCAAAGCAGGCGGCAGAAACGGTAAAAGAATTGGTGCTGTCCGATGAGCAGGCTATGCGTTTTAATATGATCTATGACTTCAGGAATGATGGGATGGATCCCGGCAATATGGAACATAACTTTGGCCTACTCAAAAAAGATTTTATGCCAAAGCTGGCCTACTTCGCATTTCAGAACTTTAATAATACATTACACGGTGCAAAATACTGCGGTAAAATATAGCTTACAGACAAGATCAATGGTTACGTTTACAACAGACAAGGCACGCCCATTGTGGTTGCTTGGGGCAAAGGCGACGGCAATCCTCTGCCAGCGGATACGGCGCAGGAAATACGCAGCCTGTATGGCAAGACGACCACGGCCGATGTAATAGGGACCCAGCCGGTCTATCTCCTGGGTATGGACCGGTCGGTGCTGACGCGGAGCATTGCGAACACTGCGCAAAAGGCGTTTTCCAAGCTGAACAGTACGGTCGTGCCGAAACTTGCCGACACCGTTTCATCAGCGAACTTCATACAGATGCTGAATGCCCAGAGCGCTGCGCTCAACAGTGTAGCTGCAGGGAAACAGATGACCGGCGAAGAGGTCTGGGCGCTGCTGATCCAAAATGGAGCGGCTGGCGACCGGCTGATCGAAGCGTTTTATAAAGATGAAACAGGACTCAGCGCCAAGGAGGCTTCTCAGTCCCTCAGCGCCCTGCACGAGGCCACGCTCGCTTTCGCGGATCTGTACGCGGCGGCAGGCGGTAAGCCAGGGACGGCACTTGCAGCAGCTGCAGAAATCAAAAAGGCGGAGGCAAAGCTTGCGGGCATGAGCGCTGCGCAGGGAATCTATGCCGCAGCCATGCTGCAAAATGCAAAGCAGGCGGCTGCCGTCAGTACCAATGACCTTGTTATGCGGGACGACCCCGCCCTGGCATATGCGTATGACAGAGCGGCGGCCATCCTGGCAAAGTGGTCTGGAACCTTTACAAACACTGCGGCAGACGGTAACTTTTTCAGTGTGGCAATTAAAGACGGAAGGCTGAATATAGTCGGGGATATCGGCAACACCAATATGCGGGTGACCGTAGAGGTCCTAAACCCTGGTTTTGATGAGAAAAGTTTACTCACCTTGAGCGAGGGTGAAGACCTTTTGGCAGCCCTGACCTATATCGGCCAGATTGATACACATCCCGGAGGCGTATTTGCCTTTGGGTGCCAATTGCCAGAGCGGCAAGGTGCGTATACCGTGCGGGTTTACACGGACCAGGCACAGGATATCTATCGCACCAGTGTCTATTACCTGCCCGACTCCATTAAGCATGATATCGTTTTCGGTATTCAAACTGCGGCGGACAGCGAAGCGGTTTTACAAGTTTTGCGCGCAAACGTACAGGCGCTGTCCAAGTCATCGGATTTGTTCCGGCTGCTCTCGTCCACCGAATACGCGGCCCTGGCGTCTGAGCTGTTTGACCAGAAGCAAACGCTATCAGGCTTTGATGCGCTGATCCAGGTCATGGATCAGCTGCTTGTACTCAAAGTGGCCGGTTCCACTGCGGATACGTCTGAACTGGAAATGTTGATCTACCAATATTCCCATCTGCTTGGAATCAATGGGACAGATGCCTACCATACCTATCAATCGGCATATGTCACACCGGAGATAAAAGATCTGGCGCTGGGACGGCTGGTACATGTGACAGCTGCGGATGCGGCGGCATGGAGTACGCACTTTGCCAATGCGGTCATATTATCAGCCATTGAAAAAACAAGCTACCAGGACATCATGGGCGTTTTGCTGATGAACCCAAGTCTGCATATTGACTATACCCAGTACGGGACGCTGACCCATGCAGAAAAGCTTGAGGCGCAGTTAAAATTTGCGGGCAGAAGCTATGCCTCGCTCTCAGAGGTCAAGCGTGCGTTTGAAGCAGCGGTGCAGGAGGTCATAAACGCGCGCGGCGCCCAAAGTATAAAACCAGGGAAACCGGACAGCGGCGGAAGTGTTGGTGCCGGAGGTACGGGAGGCGGCGTTTCAATTGATGGCGGTCAGGCTGAACAGCCCGCGCCAGTGCCGGAAGGGTGTGTTTTCAAAGATATAGACGATGTCGCGTGGGCCAAGGAGAGTATCCTCAATCTTTGCAAGGCCGGTATCGTAAATGGCAGAGAGACGGGCCGGTTCGAACCTTTCGGTCAGGTGACACGCGCGGAATTTATGAAGATGCTGGTCCTGTCGCTGGATCTTCAGGATGAGACTGCGGAATGTGCGTTTGAGGATGTCTCAAGCGGGGATTGGTTTTATCCCTATGTGGCAGCCGCGCAGAAAATGGGACTCACTACGGGCAAGTCGGAAACAGAGTTCGGTGCGGAGGAGCCCGTCTTGAGGGAAGAGATTGCAGTGTTTTTAAACCGGGCGATGCAGCTTACAGCGCAAACGGAGGAAAGCCCGTCGTTTTTGGATGCGGATCAGATCAGTGATTATGCGGCAGACAGTGTGGTACGCGTCCAGGCGGCGGGACTAATCCAAGGGGATGAGGCGAATTACTTCCACCCCTTGGACGGCGCTAACCGTGCCGAAGCAGCAGTGATTATGGACAGGGTGATGCAAACGTACCAATTGTGAATACGGTGCGGTACGGAAAGCCGCACCCAAATATGAAAGGATGTATGAGGGTTAAAGTATATGGAAGTCGTGATTATCGGAATTGTCCTCCTGCTCAAAGGCGTACAGGGGTATTTCAGCAAAAAGTTGAGTGGTTATTTAGTGGACCGTCTGACCTATCTTTCCTATTTAATCTATGGTCTGTTTGTATCAGCGGCATTGGCGGGGGGGTTGGCACTTCTGCAGGGCGAAAGCCTGCGGATTGACGCGGCGACGCTGGGCTTCTCCATCTTATGCGGTATCTCCATGGCCATATGTATGGTGACAAATCTAATAGCGTTAAAGGACGGCGCTGTTGTCCTGGTGCAGGTTTTTTCAATGGCAGGTATCTTGATTCCGTGTATACTGGGGACATTCCTGTTTGCCGAAAGTGTATCCATTCTGCAATTTGCGGGCGTGGCCATTCTGCTGCTGTCCACTTGTTTGTTAATGCAGTACAGCAGCGGGCTTTATGGCAAGACTACCGCAAAGGGAATCCTGCTCTTAATTCTGGTATTGGTCTCAAATGGTACGACCATGCTGGCGCAAAAGATGTTTGCCTTCTATATCCCGGATGGAAATGTCTCAATGTTTTCGTTCCTGAGCTTTGGCATTCCTGCGCTGGCGCTCCTTCCATTCCAGGGTCTCACAGCAAAAAAAGAGAAGCGAAAGGTGCAGATGCTGCCTGGCAAAGTGCTGCTGATCGGCGGTATCCTTGCGGTTACACTGCTGTTTGTCAGCCAGCTTTCCACTGTGGTGTCGGCAACGCTCCCGTCTGTGCTGGTCTTCCCTGTTGTCAACGGCGGAGGCCTGATTCTTTCGTCCATAATCGCGGCGGTGTTTTATCGTGAAAAACTCACATTGCGAAGTATCGCAGGCCTGGCGCTGGGCTTGGCTGCCTTGATGATTATCAACGGCTGCTAGACAACAAGAGGAGGAAAAACAATGATTACTGTGCAAGATAACAGATTTCACCTGCGTGGCAGAATTATTTACAACTCTCTATATTCTTTAAGAGAAATTTGTGTTATAATTTAGAGATCAACAGAGCAGGACAAGGAAATAGGTTGTGGAAAAGTGGGTGGTGCCATGTTTGCAAAGCTTAAAAAATTATTCCGCAGGACGCTGTTTACCACAATTGCGGCTTTGGTTATTTTCGTCGGAATTACAAATATTATATTTACTTCAAACGTGCTGCTGCGCGATTTCACGGCAAAGGCATCCCAGATTTCCATGCAGTACGCCGATGGCCTGGAACTTAAAATCAATAATATTATTGAAACGACAGTTATATTTGAAAATATGAACAATCTTGGTGTGATGATTGCTGATAAGCGCAATTCCTATGAGGTAATCCGTGTCTTAAATGAGATCAAGAACCCCAATTTGAACATCACCGGCGCAACCGTAGTCAATTTGGCAGGCGATGTATTCTTTTCGGATTCCAACTGTGGTAAGGACTTTCTAAAGGCCGCCATTGCAGGGGATTACTTGGCTTATCTAAAGCGCAATGTGACCGGCCCCAGGTATATCCTGCGGGATGATTTTAACAAAGAAAACGGGTATGCTTACACCACGCAGGATTTATTGGTCTATGCAAAACCATTATACAGCGGCGGGGCTGTCACGGGTTATCTGATTGTCGGGTGCTCTATTGACAACTTTGTCAAGTCACTGGATCCAGCTTCCGTACTGTTTATGGAGCATGCAAATCTCTATTTATACAGTTCGGACACCTGTATTATGGCTTCCCCGATTGAAAACGGCCTGCTGGAAAATAGAATTGCCTGCCGCGGCGATTTGAACCGAGGTTCCTATACAACCATGGTAAACCGGCATTTTACCATGTATAATGCGATATTAGATGGAACGCTGGGACTCGCGGTTGACATTCCCGTCTTCTATATCTTGGCTCAGAATGTGGGTTTTGTGATTCTGATCGCCGGTACCATATGTATTATCCTGCTGTTGTTTTTGCTGCTATTCCGATACTTTATAGCTGGGATTATCACGCCGCTCAGCCAACTCAGCGGTAAAATGAACGATTATATAAAAAAGAAAGCAATGCATCAAGCCGCGGAGAGGGGAAATGGTCAATGATATCTATCATGGTGGTAGACGACGATTATTTGGTTCTGAAAGGGATCCGGCAAACGATCAAATGGCAGGAATATGGTTTTCAAATCGTGGGAGAGGCCTCCAACTGTGAAGACGCGCTGGCGGTTTTTCAGGAGACGCAGCCCGATATCGTGATCACAGATATACGTATGGGTGAGGGCAATGGGTTGGATTTGGCCGCCGCAATCAAGGCGGTCAAACCGGAAACACATTTTGTCATCATCAGTGGGTATGAGCAGTTTGAATATGCAAAGAGAGCCTTGGAGCATGGAATTTCGGCCTACCTGCTCAAACCGATTCAGAACGATGAGCTGCTCAGCGCCATGCTGATGATTCAAGAAAAGCTGGAGGAGCGCAGTCAAATCCACCAGATCAAAGAGCGGATCCCCTCGCTCAAAAGCCAATTTATTAAAGCGTTGTTACAGAATCAAATCAGCAGCAATGAGGAGATCGAAAAAAATTGCGTGCTATATCATCTTAAGCTTCCGCAAAAAAGGTTCACAGTCGTAAAGCTGTGCATTGACAATTATCTATCCCTCACGCCCCTGGACATTGGGCAGGCTGATGAAATGATTCAGGCAACGCTGGAATACACAGTCAAGCTGTATGAATATCCGCTGATTTATGAAAAGCTCGATTTCTGTGATTATGTACTCATTTCTCCTGTTGATGATACGCTCAACCGGGTTGATGCCTTTTCTGTGATGGATTTTTTAAACTCTCTGCAGGATCAGTTCGGTACTGTGTCACAAAACACATTTTCCGCTGGAATCAGCGCGGCGCACGACGCCTTGCTGGAAACCGGCCAAGCTTACGAAGAGGCGGTGGAGGCACTAAGGCACAAACTCAAGCGCGGGAACAATTCGATAATAAAATATACGGAGGTTTCAAAAGACACGCAGGCGCTGGTCTCCCTTTCTAATGAAGATATTGAGACAGTTATAACCTGTATCAAGAATGTGGATTATGACGGTGCGATTAAGGTGATCCAATCCTTTTTTGCACATGTAGATACGCTGAATAATGTGTTGATCAGTAACCTCCACCACATTATTGCCGAGATGTTTGTCATGATTTTTCGTGCGATCTTTCGGGATTCCGAGGGGATCACAAAGGTATATGGGCACATGCTGCAGCCATTTTCAGAAGTGCGGAAATATGAAACAATTGCTGACATCCGAGACTGGACGGTGCGCTGCATCAATCAAATCTTTGAGGACCCAAACATCTATTTGGAATGTACTTACCATCCTGAAATTCAGCAGGCTATAGCGATTATTTTAAGCGACTATATGGAGCCGCTTACGGTCGAGACCGTGGCCAACAGCTTGTTTATCAATCCATATTACCTCATGCATCTGTTTAAAAAGGAAACGGGCAAAACCTTTAACAAATATTTAACAGAGCATCGGATCAAGGTCGCTGCCGAACTGATCAAGAAAAATGAGTACAAGATTTATGATATCTGTCAGATGGTTGGATATAAAGATCCTAATTATTTTACCCAGATATTCAAAAAGTGTACAGGATATACACCGAAGAATTATGCAAAATTATAAAGACGTAGAGGGGGTGCTGTCTTGAAGGGGTTATTCGCATTGATCTTCAGAAGCGGAAGCATCAAACGCAGCCTGTCGGTCTTTATTTTGTTTTTTACAGTATTGATGACCAGCGCAATTTTTATGATCACACATTACTATGCCAAAAAGGCAATTGCAGATCATTATTTGCAAAAGTATGTAATATATGTCCATAAAAATTTTGAGGAAAATATTAATGAATTTCTGAATCAGACCAACCTGTTTGCGCGGTTGATTACAGTGAATAAGGATCTGTACAATACATTGGTGGATCCCGCTCTGACCCATGAGGCCAAGGCGGCAATGGCGGCAGGCAATGTGGATGCGCTCCTCCGTAATTCTAACATTGTTGAGAATATTGTGATTGTCAACCATGCGGGGGAACGGTTTGCGTTCTCTAAGGATGAGCGGGTGTTTGAGTCTGTGGACTGCTCTTTCATTCGGACGCAGTCCGCCTATGACACCTTTTTGTACGACCACTGTGTCAGTGATACAGATGGCGGCAAATATATTGTGATCGGCAAAAGCTTTATTAATTTTCAGAATGCCTATAACCTGGGGTATCTGCAGTTATACATAAAAGAGGATTATCTCTATTCCCTCTATGCGAACTCCTCATTGGAGGACAGCATCACCTTTTTGACCTGCAGGGGGGTTACCATTTCCCATCCTGATAAAACAAAATTGAATCATGACCTGTATCTCCCCCGTGAACTTATTAAGCCAGACCAACTGAACAAAAGCGTGGATAATCAATATGTGGTCATCATGCCGACGCTGAAGACGGCAATTTCCGATCTTGAGATGTATAGTATCATTTCCTACGGAAACCTGCTGCAGACCTTCCGCAATTTTAATGCGACGCTGATGCTGATCATTTTGATCAATATCATTTTATCGCTTTTTATTGCATTCTTCCTTTCCAAGCTGCTTGCAAATTCCATTGTCAAGCTGCAGGATAAAATGAGGCGGTACGGCGCGGGGGAAAAGGTGGATTTTTCAGACATAAAAAATAATGAGCTGCTTTCATTGGAAGAAAGCTTTGCTGGAATGGTGACAGAGATCGACGGATTGATCCTCAAAAACGAGGAAGAGCGCCGCAGGCAGCGTGTGGCGGAACTCGCCGCACTGCAGGCGCAGATCAATCCGCATTTTGTCTACAATGTATTAGACGCGGTGGCGTGGATGGCAAAACTGCAGGATCAGCCGGAAATCGAAAGGATGGTCAGCGCGTTTGCCGCTTTCTTTCGCATTGGCCTGCATAAAGGCGATACGGTGATCACCATAGCGGAAGAGTTGAAACACGTGGAAAGCTATATTACGATAGAGCAAATACGGTTCCCAAATACCTTTGAGATCGTCTATGATGTTGATCCGGCCATTTTGCACATTAAGACGGTCAAAATTATTCTGCAGCCACTGGTAGAAAACTGCATCAAGCACGGTTTCAGTAAACAGAATGGAATGGGAAGGATTCGTATCGAGGGGCGGATGCAAGGAGAATATGTCCAATTTAAGGTCATTGATAACGGCGTTGGCCTAATCTGTAATCCGTTTGACGCGAAAAAAGGGAAAGATGTATTTGGCGGATATGGCGTCTTTAATATTAGGGAGCGGATTGTACTGGAATATGGGGAGAGCTGCGGTTTGTTTTTTGAGCCGACGCCAGGGGGTGGAACGACTGCTGTTGTCATCATCAAACCAGAACAATAATCAAGAAAAGAGGTATAAACATGATTGCGTTACGATTAAATGAGCATCACAAATCACCTGCTGAAATGGAGGCCTTATTGGAACAAATCCGCTTGCACAAACAGGGCTGTGATGAGATTTGGCTGGCCAGCGACTATGGCTTTCCGCCGCTGGCTGTCCACCAAGAGAGCGCGCGAATGATGCGCAGGGCGGCTGAGATGCTTAGACGAGAGGGCCTTCGCGTCTCCCTTCAAATCAGCAACACCTTGGGGCATGGCCCCTATATCAAACGCCGTGACTGCAGTGGGCTGATTTATGATGGGGCAACAGTCGGCCATATGGCTGGCCTTGACGGAACGGTCAGCGACTATTGCTTTTGTTGGAACGACCCGCAGTTCAGGGAATATTCCTATGCTGTAGTGCGCGAATATGCGCAAATTGAGCCGGAATGTGTCTGGATTGACGACGATTTGCGGGCTCACAACCATGAACCGCTGTCCATGGGCTGTTTTTGCGACAACTGCCTTGCAAAATTTCGTGCGCTTGAAAATATTGAGATCACAAGGGATGAACTGAGAGAGGAATTTGAATTAGGCAACACCGAAACCAGAGGGAAGTATATACAGTTTATCCGCGATGGCCTGGCAGACTATACGGCTCTGCTGACACAGGCGGTCATGGATGTGTCGCCGAATAGCCAAATGGGTTATCAGTACTATCTCGGCAGTGCGCACAGCGGAACGGATGTGGATTTTATCTTTGACGCCATGCAGTCAGCGTCAGGGAAGCCGCCCCAAAGCAGGCCGGGTGGTGGCTATTACTCGGACTATAACCCGAATGATATGCTGGATAAAATGATGGTCATCTCCTACGCTAACGCAAAGAAGCCGAGCTATGTGGCAGAGGTCTGCCCGGAGGTTGAAAATACGCCTGATGTTTTTTTCGGAAAGTCCATTTATGGAACCTGCCTGGAGTCAACAATGTACCTGTCCTATGGCTGCAATGCTCTAAGCTATGCGACGCTTATGAATGCATATGAGCCGATGGAATGGCATGGGAAAATGCTTGGGGAATTTGCACGGCACCGTCCGTTTTGGCAGGCGTTGGCTGACCAGAACGCCGGGGCGCATAACAGTGGGGTCTGCGTATTCTTACCTGAATACAGCCATTTGCAAAAGCGGGAAAGTGATCAAGACGCCAATGACTGGACCAAGGTCTTTTGGAATGAAGGCAAGTCGTTTCTAAGGTTGGGTTTGCCAATCTGTCACAACAGGGCCGGCGCAGTCGCGTATCTCCTCAGCAGTAAGGTGATTGGTGCAATGACCCATCAGGAAATTATGACGCTTTTGGATCAGCCCGTGGTGACAGACGGCGCCGCTTTGAAAAAGCTGGTTCAGCGGGGCTATGGAGAATGCTTTAGTGCTGTAGCGGCAGCGGTCGATACGATTTATGATCAAGAGAGGTTTGACCGCCACGCTATAAATCATAACGCAGAGGGAGTTATTTGGCGGCGCGGTGGCTTAAACAGCGAGCTTAAAGCCTATGTTCTATCAGACCGTACCGGAATGACAGAACCGTTTGCAACCTATGTATCATGCCAGAATGCGGAGGAGCATGGAACCGCGAACGCGATTGTGAAAACCTACGGCAAAAAATGCGGCAGCTGGGCTGTTTTTGGGTATGGACTCTGGGATACGATTATGAGTTTTGATAAAAGGAATCAAATCCTTTCAGCCGTGGACTATATCTGTGATAAAAGGCTCCCAGCCTGGGTTCAGAGCAGGAGTCAGCTCTGTGTGGTTCCCCATACGAATCCAGAAGGAAATCTGGTATCCGTCACGCTGCTTAACTGCGGCATTGAGGATACCACCCCAGTAAAGCTGCTCATCCGTAACCCCGCTAATCGGCAGTTTACATATTGGGCGGACGGAGGTGAGAAGAGAGGGCTGTCCCTCCAGCAGGATGGGGAAGAACAGTATCTTTTGCTGCCGTCCATCCGTGGCTGGCACAGTGCAGCAGTCTTTGCAGATACACCATTATTTTTTGGCCATTGATAATACACGGCTTGTATTACTTTCGAGAAGAACATAGTTTCAATGCTTTACACCTCTTGCCGACATTGACGAACAGGCACGGGCGCGGCTGGATTTGCTGATAAAGCAACTGGCCGAAAAAGAAGGAATCAATGAACAATTAAAAGCAGAAAATCAGATGGAATCGGTCGTAAAGATGAATAACATCAGGGTCTGTGCGGAAGAAATCGTGCTGAAAGAGTTGAGTTACAATTAAACCATGAAAAGAAGTGGCTTCGGATGCTTCTTTTTTTGAAATAGAATCAAAGAAAACTTGAGATTTATTGACCTTATCCTTGATCGCCTGCTCCAGATAGTTATGTAAGATTTCCAGGGTGTTCTTCATTTTCAACCGTTCCAAATTTTCGTTTAGCTGTTCATAAGTAAAGTCACTCATAAATCACCTCGTCATACCGGCTTAAGTCGGCTGCTTTCATTGGAAAATCGATTATGCCGCCCTTGTCAAACAAGGTGTTGGGTATATCAAAGCTCTGCTTTACGGTAAGGGTTTGGTAATGTACTGGATTGACAACCATAAATTTTTTCTGATATGATAGGACAGCGATTTGTTTACCGTCATGGTAAGCGCAGAGCATGTTGTCCATTGCTATGACTGCCACATCCTTGCCGATATATTCTGCGGGAACGGAATATTGATTGCCGGCAAAGCTGATGAGGCAGTCTTTTTGCACCCTGCGAAGGTTCATTTTCTCTATGATGTACTCACGGCTGAGCGGATTTAACCCCTCTGCCTTTAAACGTTCAAAGGGAATCTCTGCCTGCCTTGTAACCCAGGCATGGTTTCAAACCGTACCGTTGGTTGCTTTCTCCTCCAAGTGTTCTTTTTGCTCGTGTACATAGGCTCTGACGATACTGTGTCCGCCTGAAAAACTTTGTTCTTTCATTTTATCACTGGCGTTGACAGGCAAAAACTACTATGAAAGTCTGCCGGAATCTCTGGAAGAATCGGCGCGAATCGACGGCGCGGGAAATCTCAGAATTTTCTTCAGCCTGATCGTGCCGCCGTCCAAGCCGGTGCTGGCGGCCATCACCCTGTTTACCGCGGTTGGACTCTGGAATGAGTATTTCAACGCAATGGTCTATATCACCTCGACCGAGCTAAAGACCCTGCCGCTGTATTTGCGGGATATCATCGTGGACGCCGCCAGCGGTTCGAGCGCCGACCAGTTGATGAACATGCCGGGCGAAAGCGTCCGCGCAGCGACTATTATCGCTTCTACGGTCCCAATTCTGTGCGTCTACCCCTTTGTGCAAAAGTATTTTATGAAGGGAATTTTGATTGGTTCTGTCAAGGGATAAGGGTTGGAAACAATTGCTTTTGGATTTTGGGCACAATGTAGATCCGTCAATGATGTGTTACAAATTAGAGAAAGCAAAAAGAACCTGTTTGGGAGAGAGCCAGCCAAGGGGACGCATAGGCAAATGGTTGTATTTTCGCTGATGTACAGCTAGCTGCTTTGCAAAGTCCTCAAAGGAGTAGAATTTGTGGCCAGCGTAAAAATACTCGTTGTCTTTACGGTGGCTGTGCTCCACTTTGTCATTGTGTCTGGGCGTGAAAGGGCGGATCTTCTTATGCCTTATCCTGAACTCGGCCAGTGTTCTTTCAAAAAGTGTAAGCGGCTTGTTGCTGCTGTTACCCATCCTGTTGGTAAACTCAAAACCATTATCTGTTTGGACACACTCGATCGCATAGAGAAACTTTTCTACAAAGTGCTTGAGAAACTGTGTGGAAGAGTAAGTGCTGTTCTCCTCAAAAGCCTCCAGATAGCGGAAACGGCTGTATTCCTCCAGGAAAGTATATTGACACCGCTTTGTGCCATCTTCCTGTCCAACGATACAGGTCTGAGGGACGAATTTGACGTCGATCTGCACACGCTGGCCGGGGTATTGCATCTGTTCGTATGGTTTTGGGATATACTTTGGGGTTGGTGCCGTTGATCCGGCCTTGACAACTTGTGCAGTCCTGAAATGGAGCGTGTATAGCCGCGCTGGCGCAGCTTTACCCAAAAGACAACTAATCCTGTATGTGGGTTTCTACGTCGCATATCGCAGATGAGTTTGATTTCGGCTGCTGTATGCTGGTTGGGGTGGCTGTGAGGGCGGTGAGAGCGGTCAGCCAGGGAGCGGATAGTGCCGTCGTGCTTTTTTCGCCACCGGTAAATGTTTTGGCGGCTGGTTTTATAACGGAATGCTGCCTTTGTGACTCCGTGTTTGAAAGAATATTCAATTACTACTTGCTTAAACCGCATATCTTGTGTTATCTTATTCATAGCGAATAGGGTGACCTGCCTTTCGGTTTTGTCTGGATAACTCTGCCTTAACACAGGTTTTCTCTGTTCGCTATCTTTTTTTGCTTTCTGTCACACATCATTGTAACACATACAAACTTGACTTCTATAATTGGAATCATGCAACTTGACAATGCTGAGAAGGGTGTGGTAAAATTGCATATGCTTTCAAAATTTAGGAGAGGAAAATACAATGTTTAAAAATAAACTGTATCGCAATATCTTTCTTTCTATCAGTTTGTTTGTTTTTATCTATACGACCATTGGATTTGTAGTGGTATATAATTATCGTTATTCTATTTTCACGCAGGAGGTTGCTGACGTCAGAGAACAGCAGATGGTTCAAGTGGCAAACTCCATTGAAATGAAATTGATGATTAGCCGGAATCTGCTGAGTAAGTTTTGTTTGGATCGGAGAATGAGTGAATTTGCCGGCGCGTCGCAAAAAGACTATATGGACATATTGCAGATTGCCAATATGATCAAAAGTGACGTTTCGACCTATACCGATTTAGGCGTGGATGTAGGCGTGTATAATTATCATACAGATTCTGTGATTACCTCTCTCAATTCCTACGGAAGCAAAAGTTTTTTTGAATCTAATGGCTATACCGGCGAGATGCAGGGGAAAATTAAGACGCTGATTGAAACGGACGGTGAACCCTATGCCGTTTTTACTAATCGCAATACAGCTGGCGAAAAGCTTATTACCATTGCCCAAAAGAAGTATGCCATGGGCGGATTTCCGCTTATTATGTTTCGAATGTTCAAAGAAGATGTTTTGCTGGATAACCGTGAGCTTTCAGAGGCTTTTTCTTTTTACATAGTGGACAAGGATACCATTCTCATGGGAGAGCCGATGGAGAACCAAAAGCGCAGTATTTTTGAGTTTTTGGAATGTCCGGAAACGACGGATTTGGAAGCGGTAGAAAGCGCTGGACAAGAATTTCGCAGACTGAAGCTAGGAGAGATGAACTGGGATTTGGTAATGGCGGTTAAGTTAGAGGATAAGGCGATTGTTCTTTTTCGGCTGATGTTTCAGCTGTTTTGGATTTATCTGGGAATGCTTCTTCTGGGACTATTTTTTGTGGCACTGCTTTCGAAACGCTTATATAATCCATTTAAAAGGATTGCAACGATATTTAAAAATGAAGGCACTGATTTTATTGACGATGAAGCAGAGTTTATCATTGAAAATACTCAAATGCTGCGGCAGTCAAACGAAGAACTGAAAGAATTGATTCAGAAAGCCCAAATTTCCAGAGAGGAAGTATTCCTTTTGGATTTATTAAAGGGAACACTGGACGAAAAGACTGTAGAGCAGGGCGTGGAGCAGTTTGGCCTGCGTTGGCTGCAGGACGGTTATTTCCTCTGTATGGTCAGTCTGTCAAATGATAAAAAGTTTTATAGTGCATATACAATCGAAGAACAGAAAAAAATGATTGGCAATATTAGGCTGATTGTTACGGAGCATTTAAACAATAAAATACCGTTCAGAATTGTAGAGTATAACTGTAATAGTTTCGTTTTGCTTATACCCTCGAATGCGGAAACCGAGGCTGGAAATCAGTTGATTGAAATTTCCAACTACGCGGAGAAAGAGTTTGGCCTGCGGTTGCTGCTGATTCTTTCAGAAACGGAAAAGGATGTTGCTGCGATGCCGTCCGTGTTCGGAGTGCTATTGAGTGTTTGGGATTACGGTTCGTTTAAGAATAACAGCCTGCTGGTGTATACCAAGGAGTTTTTTAGTAAGGAAGGTAAGCACTGTTATTATTCTATGCAAACAGAGAGCGAATTGATTGACGCGGTTGTGAACGGTGAAGAAAAGAAAATGATGATTCTCGTTAAAAGCGTGATGCATCAGAATTATCAGGATTCTTATGACCCCAATATTACACAGATGCTCGTCTCTGCCACGGTGGTGACAGTGAACCGGATTCTGACCTTGCTGGACAAGGAGATTCAAGAAGTTTTCGGCGAGGGAACAATTTTGTATCTGGAGTTGAAAATGTGCAAGGATCCGCAGGAACTTTGCGAACGGATTATTGAATTATACAGGCGGCTGATAAAGCATATGCAAAGCAGGGAAAAAAAACCGGATAACGCTTTGGCGGATAAATTGGTTGACTATATCAAAAATCACTATGCTGAGGATATTTCTCTGACCCAGTTATCCCAAGAGTTTAATTTGAGTGGAAATTATATCAGCACGCTGTTTAAGGAATTGCTGCAATGTAATTTTAAGGAGTATTTGAATCAGTATCGAATTGAAGCTGCCATTGAGATACTCAAGAAAAATCCAGACATAAAAATAAAGGATTTGGGACTGTGCGTAGGCTATAACAGCACGAATTCGTTTATTCGGATTTTTAAAAAGTATAAAGGAGTTTCTCCCGGACAGTTTGTAGAAGCAAATGTAAAGTTGTAACCATCATATACGGCGCCTGTATGGCGCCGTATTTTTTATGCTTGCCGCTGATAATGTGATAAATTCCTTAATTTCTGTAGGTTATAAGAAGAAATAGATATGAGATTCAAAAATTTGGTGATTTAAAATGCGGAGAGGGCGTGCTATAATAACCTCGTAATTCAAATTGGGGAGGGAACAAAAATGAGGGAGTCATCCTTGGCGTTTGCAAAAAATTTGAAACGGAGGAAGCTCTGCGCAAATTTGAAACGGGATAAATATCTCTATATTATGCTCGCGCCTATGCTTTTATATTTTCTTTTATTTTCGTATCTGCCGATGTGGGGTATCACGATTGCATTTAAGGATTACAGTCTGTTTCGGGGAATCATGAACAGCCCTTGGGTTGGACTGGAAAACTTCCGGGATTTTTTCACCGGGCCGTATTTTTTCAGGACGCTGAAAAATACACTTCTGCTGAATTTCTATGATATTCTCTTTTCTTTTCCGGCGCCGATTTTGCTAGCGCTTATGTTGAATGAACTGAGTAACGGACGATACAGAAAAATCACGCAAACATGTACCTATATTCCGCACTTTATATCTACAGTTGTGGTAGCAGGAATTGTGAGTAACTTTCTGGCGCCGTCCAATGGTCTTATCAACCTCTTGATAGAGATGCTGGGCGGTGAAAAGAAGTATTTTCTGGCACAGCCACAGTATTTCCGAACGATTTACGTTGCGATGAACGTCTGGAAAACGGTGGGCTTCGGTTCGATTGTGTATGTGGCGGCGCTGACCGGGGTTGACCATTCTCTTTATGAAGCGGCAACGATTGACGGCGCGGGGAAACTGCGGCAGATTGTCAGCGTGACCCTGCCGGCGATTATGCCGACGATTGTGATTATGTTCATCATTCGGCTCGGAAACATCTTAAAGACGGGTTACGAGAGCATTCTCTTGCTGTATCAGCCGTCCACGTATCCGACGGCGGACGTTATTGGGACCTATGTTTACCGGACTGGGTTGATTTCCGGTGATTATAAGCTGGCAACGGCGGTTGGCGTTTTTGATTCTGTTGTGGCAATCGTGTTGACGTTTCTTGCAAACACACTGTCTCGGAAGGCAACAGATACTTCTCTATGGTAAGGAGGGAGAATCATGAAAATTTCAAAAGGTGAAAAGGTTTTTAAGGCGGTGATTGCGGCGATGGTTGGCTTGATTGCACTGATCACGCTCTATCCGCTGTGGTATGTGTTCGCGGCGTCCATCAGCAACGCGGCGGATGTGCTTTCGGGCGATGTACTGTTTTGGCCGAAGCATATCAATTTCCAGGCGTATACGATTGTGTTCCGGCAGGAGGGGCTTCTGACTGCCTATGCAAACACCATTTTCTATACGTTGGCAGGTACGGCGGCGAGTCTGCTGATTACCGTTCCGGGAGCATATGCGCTCTCGAAAAAAAGATTAACGGGAAGAAAATTTTTGATGGTTTTTGTCTCATTGACCATGTGGATCAATGCCGGAATCATTCCGACCTATCTGAACATGAAAAATCTGCATTTATTGGATAATCGCTGGGGCATCGTGATAGGCTTTGCGGTCAGCGCGTTTTATGTCATATTGATGCGGTCCTTTTTTGAGGGAGTTCCGGAGGCGCTGGAGGAGTCGGCAAAGCTGGACGGTGCAGACGATATTCGGATTATGTGGCAGATTTATATGCCGCTTTCCACCCCGGCGCTGATGACCATTATGCTGTATTATGCAATCGATCGCTGGAACGGGTATTTCTGGACAATGATTTTGATTAAGGACGAGAGCAAAATATCGCTTCAGGTGCTTCTGACCAAGCTCATTATCACCTTGCAGGGCTATGAGGAGACCATGGGTATGATTGACACGGCGGCGTATTCCAATCAAACGCTGGTCTATGCTACAATTGTTGTATCGGTTGTTCCTATATTACTGGTATATCCCTATATTCAAAAATATTTTGTTTCCGGCATGACGCTGGGGGCAGTGAAAGGTTAATAAGAAAGGAAGGAATGAAAATGAAAGTGAAAAGGATCATTGCCCTTGGTCTGGCAGCGTGTTTGCTGGCAGGATGCGGCGCAGAAGAGGTGAGCGAACCAGAAGATGCGGTGCGTACAGGAGAGCACAGTGTGAGTGATAAAAAGCTGGACTTGAGCATTCATTTACACTATTTCGGGAGCACTGTTTTTGATGATAACTGGCCGGTTTTCAAAAAAGCTGAAGAAATGACAAATGTACATTTGACAGGTGCGGCGTCTAAGGCCGCCACGGATTCGGAGCAGGTTTTCAATATTATGATGGCATCGGATGAATTGCCGGATATCATACATACACAGAAGAACAATGCTATCAAATACGGCATGGAGGGTGCTTTTACGCCTTTGAATGATTTGATTGAGAAATACGCGCCGAACATCAGCAAGATGCTGAAGGAAGACCCGGAATGGAAGAAGCACCTGACCGCGCCGGACGGTAACATTTATTTTATTAGTTTCCTCGGCGACGGCAAGGCGGCAATGGGGTACTATATCCGTCAGGATTGGCTGGATAAACTGGGACTGACACAGCCCAAAAACGTGGATGAATTTTATGAAGTATTAAAGGCGTTCCGGGACAGAGATCCCAATGGAAACGGCATCCAGGATGAGGTTCCGATGTTCGCGCGGCTGTATACCGGCGTGATTCAGCTTGTGAATCTGTTCGGCGCAAGAACGGATTGGTATGTAGAAGACGGCAAAGTGAAATACGGCAAAATGACACCGGAGTTCAAAACCGGAATCTCTAACGTGGTGAAATGGTATGGGGAAAAGCTGATTGACCAGGAGTTCTTCACCAGAGGCGGAAACAGCCGAGAGGAAATGTTGGGGAATGATATAGGAGGTGTGACCCGTGACTGGTTTGCTTCCACATCTACCTATAATCAAAAGCTGGCGGAGAAGGTGCCAAACATGAATTTTGTCGCGATGGATCCGCCGGCGGACATAAATGGAAAGGTCTGGGAGGAGAGCAGCAGGGTGGTTTACAGCACCAACGGCTGGGGTATTTCCTATTCCAACAAGCACCCAGAGGAGACTATGAAGTATTTGGACTTCTGGTTTAGCGAAGAGGGCAGACGGCTGATGAATTTTGGCATTGAGGGTGTACATTACGACATGGTGGATGGAAAGCCGACCTTCAAGCCGGATCTGCTGACAGGTGAAAAGCCGATTTTGCAGGTGTTAAATCAGGATGGAGCACAGATTGAGGTCGGATTCAAGCAGGATTTTGCCTATGAGAAGCAATGGCTGAGTCCGGAAGCAGAAGAGGCAATGCAAAGGTATAGCGACAACGGATATATCTGCGAGCAGTTTCCAAATCTCTCCTTCCTGCCGGAAGAGCAAAAGACCATCAACACCAAATTGCCGGCGATTACGACCTATATTGACGAAACGCTTCAGCGATGGATTTTGCAGGGGCAGAATCCGGAGCAGGAGTTTGATGAATATTTAAAGAAAATCAATTCTCTTGGCATGAGTGAGGTAATTGACGCTTATCAGAAAGCGTATGACAGATGGAAGGCACAATAAAGGAAAAGGGGGGGCATGATGAGACACAGCATGATAATCTTCATGACTTTTGTGTTGCTTTTCGGCGGTTCAAGCGGTTTTGCGGCCGAAGCGGAAGATTATAAAACAGAGATTGCGTTTTTACAGCAGTTGTCGCTTTTGACGGAGGACGCCGAAGGCGGTTTCAATCCAGAGGATGCGCTTTCAAGGGCGGAGTTTTGTGTGCTGGTCACCAAGCTATTGAACATAGACCAAACTTTTGCTTATACAGCTAAAAAGACGAATTTTCTGGATGTTCCGGGGTCTTACTGGGCGAGCGACAATATTAGCTATCTCCACGAGCTGGGTGCTGTGAGCGGACGCAGCGATAAAATTTTTGCGCCGGATGCGGCGGTGACACACGGCGAGGCAGTCAAAGCCTTGCTTTCGGTAATGGGCTATCAGATGAAATGTGAGGAAAACGGCGGCTATCCCTATGGCTACCTGCGTGAAGCGGGACGGCTGAATCTAACTGCGGCGGCAGAAAAAGGCGCAGATGAACCTTTGCGGAAGGGTGAAGCGGCAGGTTTGCTGTATCAGGCTTTGGAGATTCCGCATTTTGAGCAGCCGCTGAATGGAATTCCCGGTCAGCACGGGGCAAACGCAGACCAGACCTTTTTAAGCCTGCATCATATACAAACGATTGAGGGACAGATCGTGGCAAACGAATATAGCGGACTGACTGTTTTTACCCCGAAAGCAAAGCAGGGCTGCGTGGTATTGCTAGGAAAATCCTTTCAGGTGGGCGAGACCAAACTGGCAGAGTTTCTCGGCTATTGCATGAAGCTGTATTATCGGGAGAATGGTCTTGAGAACGAGGTGGTTGCCTACCAGCCTCAGAAAACCAGTTGCGAATTTCGAGTAAATTTCCGTGATCTCTCAGAGGATACGCTGGAATTCCCGCTGACGCAGATTGCTTATCAGACGGATAAAGAGCGGTATGTCAAGATTGCTAAGGGAGCAAGTGTGCTGTATAACGGAAGTCCTGTCAGCGATTGGCCGCGCCGCGAGCCGCTGGGCGATGGAGAGCTTATCTTTATTGCCAGCGGAAATGGAACGCAGGAAAAAATTTACGACGTTGTGCTGATTCATGAATACCGATATGGCATTGTAAATGGCGTGGATTCTGTAAACGAAATTTTGTATCTGGAAGATCAGGAACCTGTATATTTGGCGAACACGGACGGAAACTGCGTCATTTCCGGTGCGGCATCGCTTGCCGACATTCAGCCCGGATTTTCCGTCAAAATTCAGCAGGGGGTTCACGGAACGCCGACCTTGATAGAGGTTTTGAATCTGGAACTTGATGGCATGGTACAGGAAGTAACAGAGGGCGGCAGAAAAATCAAAGTGAAGGATACGGTCTATTTGACGACCAAGGGGTTCAATGCGGAAGAATGTCAGCCCGGAACCACGGGTAAGTTTTATCTGACGGACGGCGGCGAAATTTTTTATCTGGACAAGAGGTTTTCCGACGCACCGCATTACGGTTTTATTCTCGGCCTTGCGGAGGATGGAGGGCTGTCTAAAACGGTGAGCGTAAAGCTGATGCAGGACGATGGTAAAATTGCGGTTTATGATTTGACCGATAGGGTCAGTTTCGGCGCGGAAGAGGTGCCTACAAATGCTGTGAAGGTTTATGAAGCGCTGAACACAGCGGAGGAGGGACTGATTTGCTGGAAGCTGAACAGCGAGGGTAAAATTTATTCCATCAAGACTGCGGAGCCGGGAAATCAGGAGGAATGGAACGAGGGGGGCTTTACCTTAGACCATACCATTGGAACGGACAGCGAAGTTATGTTTGCTTACAGCCGGATTGATGGCGTGCTGGTGACCAGCCGAACCAAAGTATTTGTAATTTCCGGTGAAAAGGGGAACTATGATGAGAAGCGCAGCAGGGTGACCACGGAATATTTTGAGTCCGGAAACAGCTATAAGAATGTGAAGTTTTATGATTTGAGTGAAATTGGCGAAGCATCGGCAGTATTGGTAAAGGGGAATATTTCTGAGAACTTTGTCAAGGGAGATTGGCCGATTGCGGTGGTGGACGGTTTTGAAAAATCGGTTGATGAGGAGGGCATGGAGGTTGAGGTGCTCAGTGCCTATATCAACGGCGGAAAAAAGTCAATCGTAATCAGCGAGACGGTCAACGATCTGTCGGTGGTGCCCAAACCGCTTACCGAGTTGAAACGCGGAGACATCCTTGTCTATGAAACGGACGACCTGAACCAGCTTGACCGCTATATGATTTGCTATCGGGAAGGTGATTCCGAGGGCTTTCTGGTGAATTACGGGCGCGGTTATTCCGGCGCACTCAGCAACGAACTTCAGGTAATATATGGAACGCTGGACAGCATGAATGCCAAAGGACTTCGGGTATCTGCCGGGGCAAACGGAAAAGTTCCGTTCGTCATCAATTCCGCGCCGACCATTTACGTCTGCCAGGAAGGAAAGAAGCTCTATACCGCGGACAGTTCCTATCTGATATCCTCCAATCCGGGACATAATTCCAAGGTTGTGGTTCATGCAAACAGAAATGCCGTTATGGCGATTGTGGTTTATCAATAGGAGGGGCGAAGAATGAAAAAAGCATTCATAAGTATGGTGATTTTTGCATTTCTTCTCTGTCCGCGCGTCTTTGCGGCGGAAGCGGTCAGCGATGTCAAGGTGGAAATAAAGGATAATTTGGTATATGTGAGCGGCCGGGCGAATGATCCGGAATGCAAAGCTTTGTTCATCCGGGTGGAGAATCCGAAGGAGACCGATAACCCGGATGAAAAGACCTCATATATTGATATGATCCACGTCGGAGAAGATGCCTTGTTTCAGTTTTCGTATTCGCTGGAAAACGGTGTAGATGGGGAATATCAGATTCACTTCGGCGGTACGGGGATAGAAACGCCGCAGACAGTGCGATATACCTTTGTGAAAAATAAGAGCAATGCCGCCGAGATGACCTCCTTTATTCTGTGCGGCTATCCGGCAACCATCCGAGGAAATTCGGTCACGCTCACTCTGCCGTATGGCATGAGCTTGGAGAGCCTTGTGCCAGAGTTTGAAATTTCCGACTTTGCCACAGTATATGTCGGCGGTGTACGGCAGGAGAGCGGAAAGTCGGCGCTTTCTTTCCGGAAGCCTGTGAGCTATCGGATTGTGGCGGAGGACGGAAGCGAGCGTGTCTATACGGTGAATGTGAAAAACGCACCCGGCGGCGGACAGACGAGCGGCGGAGGCGGCAGTGTGTCTGGCGGCGGTGCTTCCTCCTATACCCCATTGCCGGAGCAGGCGACAGAACAGACAAAACCGCGTTTTACGGATTTGGAGTCCGTGAAATGGGCGGAGGAATTTATTCTGGAGCTGGCAGAAAAGCAGATTATCTCTGGTGTGGGCAGTCAGCGTTTTGAACCGGATCGATTTGTGACCCGGGAGGAATTTGTGAAGATGTTAGTCTGCGCCGTGGAGGCGGAAACTGGAGAAGAAGAGCTTCCATTTTCGGATGTCTCGTTCGGAGCATGGTATTATCCCTATCTATCTGCGGCGTATGAGAACGGACTGGTCACCGGTTATCCGGATGGCAGGTTCGGGGTCGGTGCGTTCATCAGCCGGGAGGATATGGCGGTGATTGTGGCAAAAAGCCTTGGAATGAATGCGGAGGAGGAGACAGCTGGCTTTGTCGACCAGGGAGCAATCAGCGAGTATGCCCAGACTGCGGTTCTGACCATGAAGCGGCTGGGAATCATGAACGGTGACGAGAACGGATGCTTCCAGCCGCATGAAAATACCACTCGTGCTCAGGCGGCCAAGGTGATTGCGCTTATGCTGAAGGAAATAGGAGGTTGAGGCGGCTATGGCAGGAATGGCAAAACGGACGGCAGTATGTCTGACGGCACTCAGCTTGCTTCTGTGCGGCACGGTATACGCGGCGGACAGCTGTCTGATTTTGAAAAATGATCATCCCAGTGTTCTGGCAGACGGCGTCCGGGTTTCCCTAAACGGACAGACGCCAGTTCTGGAGGACGAGACTATGCTGATTCCGGTTCGGGCATTTGCGGAGCTGTATCAGGGAACGGTGCAGTGGTATGCAGAACGTGAGACAGCCAATCTTCGGTTTGAAAAAAAGGTGATTCAGGTGAAGCAGGGAGAAGGTTTTGCACTGGTGAACGGTAAGCGGCGGGAACTGAAAACTGCTCCGAAGCTTATTGACAATACGCTCTATATGGATGTGAATGATTTCGGAGAACTAATGCACCATCCGGCTTCGGCATTTGCAAATGGCATCTACACGCTGGGAAAGAAGCTGACACAGGCTGAAATGGACGGAATGATGAATACGCTTTTCTATGACCGTCCGGCGCCGGAACAAATTTTGCAGGATATAGCGAAAAAAAGCCCGAACAAGGCACATCCGCGAATCATGATGACCAAAGCACGAATTGTGGAGCTTCGGGAACTGGTGCAGACAGACGAAACCATGAAGAGAGCCTATAAAAATGTTGTGTCGGCGGCGGATGTTGGGCTCAAGCAGAAGGTGAGCGTCTATGAAAAGCCAGATGGAATCCGTTTGTTGGAGACCTCACGGACGGTGCTGGCATTGATACAGAAGCTTTCCATGGCATATCAGCTGACGCAGGACGAGAAATACGCTGAACGGGCTTGGCAGGAGTTGGAGGCGGTTTGCAGTTTTCCGGATTGGAACCCGGAGCATTTTCTGGACGTAGGCGAAATGTCGGCGGCGGTTGCGATTGGATACGATTGGTTTTATGATTGGTTTACCGAGGAACAGCGGAAGACGATTCGGAACGCGCTGGAAAAGTTCTCGTTTGACCCGGCGCTGGATGCCTACCGGGGAATCATGCCAAATTACGGATTCGCAGAGGCGAAGTCAAACTGGAACATCGTTGGCAACGGCGGCGTAGGTATGGCCGCGCTGGCAGTTGCGGATGAAGCGGATGTCAGTGCGAAGGCGGCGGAGTGTATTGCCTCCGGTCTGGTGGGACTGGAAAAGATGCTGATTGAATTTGCGCCAGACGGTGCATGGTATGAGGGTATCAGCTATTGGAAGTATACAGTGGAATATCTGGCGATGTATATATCAGCACTGTATACAGCCACAGGTACGGATTATGGCTGTTTTTCGGGCTTAGGGGTGAAGGAGACGGCATACTTTCCGATATATATGTGGGGACCGGTGGCAGGGTTTAGCTTCGGCGATTCCGAAAGCACAAAGTTTGATGTACCGGAATGGAGCTTCTTTGCGGATAAGCTGTCACAACCAGCGATCCTCTCTATGAGAAAAGCGCAGATTGAGAACGGCGGCGGAAGCTATAAGGATTTGCTTTGGTATAACGAGAAGCTGGAAGCACAGGATGCGGTTTTGAACTTGGACAAACATTTCGGCGGGAAGGTGGAAATCAGCACCATGCGAAGCTCGTTTGAGGATAAGGATGCGGTATTTGCGGCGGTTCGGGGCGGCGATGCCGTGGTGAATCATGGACACCTGGATCTGGGAACCTTTGATATTCAGGCAAATGGTGTGGCGTGGACGGTGGATGCCGGCGCAGATAACTATAATTTCCCCGGATATTTTGACACTGCCAAACAGCGCTGGGATTATTACAGAATGCGCGCGGAGAGCCATAACTGCATGGTGTTAAATCCCAGTGAAGAACCGGAGATGCAGCTGCAGTCGAGAGCGCCGATAGCTCTGCATTCCAAGGAGAAAGGCGCATACAGTGTGATTGACTTGACCGATGCCTACGCGAAATATGCGGACAGCGCAATCCGGGCTGTCGGACTCACGGACAACAGAAGACGGGTGCTTGTACAGGATGAGGTGGATTTGAAAGAGCCGTCGGAGTATTACTGGTTTATGCACACCTATGCGGATATTGCCATAGCGGAAGACGGAAAATCTGCTATCCTGTCTAAGGATGGCAAGCGGCTGTATGCGCAAATCGCGGCGGAGAACGAAGATGCAAAATTTACGGTTCTGGAGGATAAGCCTCTGCCCGGCTCCAAGCAGATTGAGGGACAGAAGCTCTTGCCTTCTCTGCACAAACTGACAATTCATCTGCCAAGCACGGAGCGGGTCAGACTGGCGGTTGCATTCACGCCTTTGCAAGCCAATGAGGAAATTGCGGTTAAGACAGAGCCGCTTCTGCCGATTACGGACTGGAAGATAGAGGACGGCACAATTCCGTCTGTGACAGAGCTGTATTTGGATGATGAACCGCTCAAGGGATTTGCGCCCGGGACCTATCACTACACGATGGAACTGGAGCGTGCGGATGCGCCGATTCCGGAGCTTCGTGTGGATTCAGCGTTTAAAACACGTGTGATTCAGGCGGAGAGTATGGCGGATTCCTCGATTGTTGAGGTCTTTGACGAGGAGTCGGAAGAACCGGTTATCAAGTATTATGTCAGCTATCATTATCAAGAGCCAATCGGACTTTTGAATGGAAAGGTTAAATATAAGCCGGTCGGCGTGACCGCCAGTGATGTGCCGGAGGCGGTAAACGTACCGGAGAACACCATAGACAACAGGCTGGACACGCGCTGGTCAGCACAGGGGTATCAATGGATTATGTATGACCTGGGAGAGACGAAAACAGTTGATGCCGTGGCGCTCGCGTGGATGAGCGGAAACGCGAGAAAATATAGGTTTGCGGTTGAGACCTCGGAAGACGGCATGAAATGGGAAGAGGTCTGGAGTGGTACCTCCGGCGGAAGAACCTCGGATTTTGAGGTGTATTCATTCAATGAGCGCAGTGCACGTTATGTGCGGATTGTGGGACAGGGCAGCGATGTGGGCAGTTGGAACAGTCTCACGGAATTTGGAATTTATAAAACCAAAAATAAAGGAGCGGAATAAAAATGATACAGGCAAAGAAAGTGTTGGGGATGATTCTGGGGCTGGCGCTTCTTCTGCAAAGTGTGATGCTTCCAGTTTTGGCGGAGGAAACGTTTAACAATTTCCAAAATTTTGAGAGCTTTTCAAACGGAAACAACAATTTTTACAAAGAGACGGATAAATTCTATTCCTATGATGACCCGGAGGGAAAATCCGGAAAAGCATACGGTGCGAATATTAAGGATGTTTGCAATAACAACGGTGGAAACGGTGTGTATAATTGGTTTGCCGCGCCGGCAGAGGGGAAAGTTTTTATGAGTGCTCGGGTATACATGAAATCCGCCGAAATCGGTACCATGGTGTTTAATATCATGAAAGCGGGCGGAGTCATGACGCCGGGGGTGCATTTTGAACCAGGCGGAAAAATTATGCTGTTTGAACAGAAATTGGGGGATTGGGAGTGCAATACATGGTATAAGGTGGAGATGCTGGTGGATACCACCAAAAGCACAATTGAAGCACTGCTGATAAACAATGAACTAAAGTGTACCAATGTGGTTAGCAGTTTCACTCAGGTTGAACGGGCAATCATAGCTTCGTATCTGCCGGATGCGTCCTATCCACCGGGTTACTATACCTATATTGATGATTTTCTGGTGACGAATGATTCCTCCTGTTTTCCAGGGCTGGAGCAGAGTTTAAAACTGGTTTCTTCGATTCCGGAGAACGGTGCCGAAAAGGTCCTGCCAAACGACAATATCACGCTGACTTTTGACAAGCCGGTTACAGAGGCAGCGGCGGCAGATTTTGAGATCAGCGGCGGCGCAGTGATCACAAGCACTGCATTGAATGCGGAAAAGACTACGGTAACCCTAACTCTTTCCGGCATGAATTATGAAACCGTGTATACCCTTAAGGTGCTGTCCACCCTCAAGGCGGAGAGCGGAGAGGCAATCGCTGAAAATACCGCTATTGTGTTCACGACCGGAAAGAACAGTGTGTTTCGGAACTATATCGACTTTGAAAACGGAGCCGCGTTGGAAAATGACGGCGATGTGTATTATAAATACGGCGGCGTCTATTACCCGACAGATGACCCGAATGGAACGGGAAATAAAGTGGGGTATATCAAGATAGATAACACCCGGGACAACGGATCCGGCGGCTGTGGGATCTATAAGTGGTATGAAGAGCCGGTGGAGGGTGAGATTCTGCTGAGCGCCAAGGTTTATATGAATAATTATGAGATTGGAACATCTGTGTTTGATATAAGAAGCAAGGACGGCACCATGACGGATGGTATTCAGTTTACATCGGATAGAAAGATTTCCTTGCAGGGACATGAATTGGGAAATTGGGAGACTAATCATTGGTATAAGCTAGAAATGATCGTGAATACCGGAACGAAGACGATAAAGTCTGTATATATTGACAACGTTTTAAAGTGCAGCAATGTACAGGGCGCATTCAGCAATATAGAAAGAGCCAATATCGTTTCCTATCTTCCAAATAAGGAATACGCTTCCGGATATTATACATATCACGATGAATTTTTGATAACAAACGATACAGCAGCTTTCCCAACTGAGAATTTGAAGCTGGTTAGTTCGTCTCCGGAAAATCAGGCGCAGAACATAAGTGTACAGACGGCGGTGACCCTCATGTTCGAGGATTCCGTTGATGCTGCAACCGCAGTGAAAGAAAATTTCTCTGTATATCCGGCAAAGGAGATTGAGGGAGTTTCTTTGGATGACACCGGGAAAATCTGTACCATCCGATTTGCTGAAAAGCTGGATTTTGCGACGGAATATACCCTGACCATTCTGCCGGGACTTAAAAACGTGAAGGGATATTCAATCGGAGGAGCCAATCAGGTTCGGTTTACAACTATGAGCCGGGAGGACGGACTGGTGGAAATCGGAGATCTGGGCATTTACAATACGCAGGGGATAAAGCTTGAAAATATTGAGAATGGCTTACTGACTGCGGAAGTTCAGGTTGCCAACAATCAGGATACCGCAATGGATGCAACGATTATCATCGCAATATATAGTGATGAAACAGTGCCGCAGCTGATAAAAGCAGCGTCCAATAAAACTTCCGTACAGTCAGGGAAGAGAGACACCCTGCGCGTTGGACTTTCTGTGGAGGATAAAACCGGGAAAAAGGTGAAAGCGTTCCTGATAGACAATCTGGAAAAATTGTGTCCGCTTTCTTTGCCGGAAGAGATCAAATAACAGGAGATTAAAATGAAAATTTTCAGTTTCATACTAAGCATGACAGTTTTAGTCTCCCCTATAGGGAATGCTGCCTTTGCAGCGGAGGACAATGTAACCGTGCAGACCATTCTGAAAAGCGGAGAGGTACCGGATAGTGCGGTAATTATTAGTGATGATAATACTTGTACTACGGTAGTATCCAATGCTGGAAGCGCGAACACCGCGGTTACCGTGGTTGCCGAGGTGAGAGATGCGGAACAGAGATGTATTGCATTTGCAGAAACAGAAAAATTTTTGCCTCCGCATTCCTCTGAGAAGGTCACGGCGGTTTTCTCGCAGGAGGAGCAGGGGGTCTATGAGATAGAAATTTATGCGAAGGATGAAAATGGAGATTTAGTTTCAAACATTGAAACCTTTTACAGATGGACAAAGGGAGATATTGGGGCTTTATTAAAACAGCATCCGCATCCGAGGCTGATGTTGACGGCGCAAAAGACTCAAGAACTGCAAACGGCAGCGGAGACGGAGTTTCGGTATGAGCAGGGAATCCAGGCCCTGCTCATGGAAGCCGAGCGCTGTCTGGAAGAGCCGGTGTGCAGGTATGAAAAACCGGATGGGATTCGATTGCTGGAAACCTCCAGAGCGGTACTCACGCGGACGAAAGCACTGGGAATGGCATATCAGCTCACCGGGGATGAGCGGTTTGCACAGCGTGCGTGGGAAGAGCTGCATGCAGCCGCTGGGTTTCCGGACTGGAATCCGGCGCACTTTCTGGACACAGCGGAAATGACGGCGGCGTTTGCCATAGGCTATGATTGGCTGTATACTTATCTGGGCGAAACAGAGAGAGATAAAATTGCCCAGGCCATTGTTGAAAAGGGATTGCAGGAGGCGCGGGCAGAGTATCGAGAGAATTGCTATGGCTTTGCCAACGCCAGCCACAACTGGAATATAGTCTGCAACGCCGGGATTGCAATGGGGGCGCTGGCGGTCGGTGATGAGGGAACGTATGCTTCGCTGGCCGGGGAGTGTTTGGATGGCGCATTCCGCTCGGTGCAGAAGTTTTTGCAGGAGTTTGCGCCGGACGGAGGCTGGTTTGAGGGAATTACCTACTGGAGATATTCCATAAATTATCTTACCATGCTCATGTCATCAATGGACACGGCGCTGGGAACCGATTTCGGAATTTTCGATATGGATGGGGTCAGCGAAACGATGCTTTTCCCGATCTATCTGAACAAGGGAGATGGCTATGTGTCGTTTGGGGACAGCACCGGCGAGCGGTTTGCGCTTCCGGAATTGAGTTATTTTGCGGATAGATTTCATATGCCCTCGCTGAAAGCGGTTAGAGACCGGCAGTTGGAGAGCGGAAGCTTCGGCGCGGAGGATATGCTGTGGTATGTTTGCGGTCGGACGGAGCCCCGGGAGGAATGGAAGCTGGATAAACTGTTTGCCGGAAAAGGAGCAATCAGTACCATGCGGAGCGGATGGGATGAGGATGCTTTGTTTGTCAGCCTGAAGGGCGGCAGAAGCGTTGCTAACCATTCACATCTGGATTTGGGGTCCTTTGTTTTGCAAGCGGACGGCGTGCAGTGGGCTGAGGACGCCGGAGGCGACGATTACAGCCTGCCAGGATATTTTGACACCCTCCAAAAACGCTGGGAGTATTACCGCACAAGGGCAGAGAGTCATAACACACTGGTTATCAACCCTGGAGCTGGAGCGGACATGAATCTTGCCGCCGACTGTCCGGTCAGTTTGACGGAGAAACCCAAGGGGGCATACAGTATAGCGGATTTGACCTCCGCGTATCCGGAGGCGGTCAGCGTGAAGCGCGGCGTGTTTCTAAAGGACAGAGAACGGGTGTTGGTGCAGGATGAACTGGATTTGAAAAAGCCGTCGCAGGTCTATTGGTTTATGCATACCTTTGCGGATATTGAACTGCAGAACGGCGGCAGAAGGGCGGTTTTGCGCCGGAACGGCAAAGAGTTGAAAGCAGAAATCCTGTCTCCTGAGAATGCTGCCTTTGAGGTACGGGCGGATGCGCCGCTTGCAAGTTCGCCGCAGATTCCGGGGCAGAATCTGATTGCGGACTTGAAGAAGCTGACGATTTTTGCGGACGGTTTGCAGAGAGATACCATCAGCGTATGTTTCAGCCCGGGGGAGATGGAGAAAACCGCTGTTCCCATGGAGAAGTGGAGCATAGAGGATGGAGAACAGCCAAAGCTTCAACAGATTTATCTTGACGGAGTGCCAATGAAGGATTTTGACCCGAACCGCCGTACATATGCGGTGGACTGGGACGTGCGGCGTTTCCTGCCTACGGTGTGTGCACAGGGGAAATATCCGTATACCGTGGCGTTTGGCGAGAACACCTGTGCCGTATCAGTCTGGGCAGGCGGCGCAAAAAAGAATGAATACCAAATCCGGTTTCGCAGGGGAGAGGCAAAGACACAGCGGTATGATTTCGAAAATCAGTCGCTGGAGGATTTGATTTGCTGGGGAAGCCATAGAATTGAGAAAGTGGGAGACGGTTACGCCGTGTATTGCGGCGGTGGAGTCAACCAGGGACTTTTAAAGCAGTTCGCTGTGCCGGCTGCGGGGAAGATCAGGCTTCAGTGCCGGGTCATGCTGAAAGAGAAAAAGACCTGCGGCGAGATTTTCAAGATACGGACGCAGGAGAATGCTTTCAACAGTGGTGTGGAGCTTACAGAGCGCGGAGAAATCGTATACCGGGGAGTCTATTTGGGGAAATGGGAAGCAAACCAATGGTATACGTTCGTACTGGAAGCTGACACGCAGAGAGAAAACAGTCTGGCAATATGGATTGAGGGCGAAAAGAAACTTTCCGATGCGTTTTCCTATATCAGGAATCTTGCGGATGTTAGACTGCTTTTTACTAAAGAGGTATATGTTGACGAATTGGAGATAGAGCAATATGTGGGAGAAGATTAATAGAATCAAAAAATTGAATGCTGCGTGTAATATTCTGTTTATTACGGACCAACACAGCGGCTATAAATTTGATAACCAAAAGAGATGTTTGGATTTGGTGGGGAGGCTCGCGGAGAGCCTCCCTCTTGACTGTATTGTCAGTGGCGGAGATTTGGGAAATGATTATGCCGAGGAGAAAGAGATAGTGTGTCGTTCCTATCTGGAAATGATGGCAAGGTATGAAAAAATGAACGCAAAGGTGCTGTGCTGTATCGGCAATCACGATGACGCAACCGGGGTGAACAAGGACAGAGAGGATATGGCGGACAGGTGCTTTCTGCCGGAGGAATTGCACCGGATTATGCAGGAGAAAAGCGAGGCGTATGCGGTGTTTGACAGTGAGAACCCATACGGCAATTATTTTTATTACGATATAGACCGGGCGAAAATTAGAGTGATTGGGCTGAATACCAGCGATATTGACTATGTGCGCGTCGGAAACAGATTTACGCAGAACAGCTTTGATGTCATGCGCTTATCCCGTCGGCAGCTTGACTGGGTAGAGCAGGCTGCGCTGAATACAGACTATCGGTGCGTTTTCTTTTCGCACGCACCGCTCATTAACGATGGGATTGCGGGTGTATCTGTCGAGCCGGGCGGCGGCAGAGAGCTTTATGAACGGCTGACGGACAGAGAACGAGTTATAGGAGTTTTTTCGGGTCATGTCCATTATGATAATTTAGTTGCTGGCAGACTGCCCAGAATCACAACGCTGTGCGCGTTCAGCGTACAGTGGGGCGATGGACCTGAGCGGTGCATCGGGCAGGAAAGTGAATTCGCGTTCGACGTTATCAGCATTGCGTCAGACCGCGTGTATCTGACGCGGTTCGGAGCAGGAGAGAATCGGGAATATCTTTTGGAGGAAGAAAGATGAGAAAAGTGTTTGCAAGGGATTACGGGATTTATCCCAGTACAGGGCAGGATTGCACCGGGCGCGTCCGGGAGATGCTTTCGGAGCATCATGCTAACGCGGAATTTGTATTTGAACCGGGAGTATATTTTTTTGATTACAGAAACGCGAACGAAGCGGATTATCATATTTCCAATACCTATTATCAAAATCCGCGGAAGCTGTCCGTTGTGATTCAAAATATGAAGAATATTATTTTCGATGGGAACGGTTGTACCTTTCAATTCAACGGGTCGTGTACGCCAATCGCGATTGACGAAAGCACCGGGATTACGATAAAAAACATTGCGTTTGACTGGGATATTCCGTTGTCTGCCGAAGGGGAGATTGTCCGGGTAGGCGAAAATTATTTTGACATGAAAATAGATGCGGCAAGGTTTCCGTATAAAATAAAGGAGAACAGGCTGTATTTTTACGGGGATGACTGGGAGAGCCGATATGGCGGAATCAGTGTTTTTGACGAGAGAACCAGAAGAATTGCGTATCGTCTCGGAGACGCAATCGTGAGCGGCAGACAGGAATCTACAGAGGAGGGAAATGTTAGGTTTTTCTGCGAGATGTTTCATGCCCCTAAGATTGGGAATTTGGCCGTCCTCCGGCATAGCCGACGCCTGCATCCGGGGATTTTTGCGAATCACTCAGAAAATCTTTGCTTTCATGAATTAAAGCTGTATAACACCGGCGGACTCGGGATCCTGGCGCAGTTCTGCCGGAATATAGAGGCGCGGAGGGTTTCCTTTACACCCAATGCGGAAAAAGGACGGCGGCTGGTTTCCGGGCATGACGACGGCTTGCATTTTGTTAATACGCGGGGCAAGATTCGGATTGAGGACTGCAGTTTCTACGGTTTGATGGATGACCCGGTTAATATTCATGGAATTTCAGCGGATGTGGTCGGAAAACCAGAGAGGAATAAGCTGAAATGCGCCTACCGAACGGAGCAGTCTGTGGGCTTTTTAAACTGGGCGGAGATAGGCGACGAGGTGAGAATCCTTGAAAAATCCACGCTTTTTCCGGTGCAAACCGGAAAGCTAAAGCGGTATGAACTGCTCTCGGAACGAGAATTTTTACTGGAATTTGAAGAACCTCTTTTGTTGGAATCCGGCGAGGCATATGCTGTGGAAAATATAACGGCAACGGCGGATGTGACGTGCAGAAACAACTATTTCGGAAGTTGCCGTGCGCGTGGTTTGCTGGTTTCGACAAAAGGAAAGGTGCGGATAGAGAATAATTTTTTTGCTTCTTCCGGCTCGGCGATTTTGCTCGCCGGGGATGCGAACCAATGGTATGAGAGCGGAGCCTGCGAGGATATTCGAATCGAAAATAACGTATTTGACTGTTGCTTGACATCGGTGTATCAGTTCTGTGAGGCGGTCATCAGCATTTGTCCGGAAATACCGGAGCCGGAGTTGAGTAAACCATTTCATAAAAGCATTGCGGTTTGCAAGAATACCTTCCATGTGTTTGATGCGCCGGTTCTGTATGCGTACAGTGTAGAAAATCTAGATTTTTCTCAAAATAGAATCATGCGAAGCTGTGAATATGAGCCGTATCACGAACGGAAGGATATGTTGACACTGCGGTATTGCAGAAAGGTAAAGGCGGCGGAGAATCATTTGACAGGAGACGTTCCAGACTGGATAATCGCATTGGAAAATTGTGATGCTGTTGATTTGGGAAAGGGTGCGATTGACGCATGACACGGAAAATAACAAACCAATATTATATAAGCCTGCTGTTCTGGCTGTGCTGGGTGGCATATACCTTCACCTATATTGGACGGCTTAACTATACTGCCTGTATGGTCGATATGCTTTTGCATGAGAACCTGTCCAAGGAGCAGGCTGGGATGATTAGTACCAGTGCGTTTGTGACCTATGGGGTCGGACAATTTATCAACGGTTTTTTGGGAGATAGGATGCCGCCGAAACGGCAGATGTTTATAGGACTTCTGCTCTCTGCGGCGGCGAATGCGTTGATGGGATTTGCATCTGCTTTTCCTGCGATGCTTTTGCTTTGGAGCGTCAACGGCTTTGCACAGAGTATGACCTGGTGTCCTATCGTACGGATTCTGACGGACTTGTTACAGAAAAAACCGCGGGAGCGGGCGTTGATTAATCTTGCAACATGTGTGCCTGCCGGTACGCTGGCGGCATATATTCCTGCGGCCTTGCTGGTTGCGGTGTCCTCCTGGCGCATGGTATTCTTTTTTGCCGCAGTTCTGCTTCTGATGAGTGCAATAATATGGTTCTTCGGGATTACCAAGGTGGAGCGTCACAGTCAAGAATGCTGCATTGTGGAGACGGCCGAAGAACCTGAGAATGCCGCAACGAAAGCTGATAAGCCACACGGAGGACGAGCGTTGATACTTTCCGGCGGATTCTGTATCGGGACTGGAATTGTTTTGCACGGAGTTTTAAAGGACGGCGTGTCCACCTGGGCCCCGACGTTTCTGATGGATACTTTTGGATTGAAACCGTCGCTTTCTATCTTGGCAACTACTGTGTTCCCGATCATTAACTTAGCCGGCGTTTATGCGGCGTCATGGCTCAATAGAAGATTTTTGCATAATGAAGTCACAACATCTGGAGCTTTTTTTGCAGCGGCATTGCTGGCAGTGTTGTTTTTGCATCTTCTTGGAAGATACAGCATGGTACTTTCCTTAATTTTGCTTGCGTTTATCGCTTCTGCGATGCTGGGAGTCAATACTATGACGGTAAGTCTGATGCCCATTTATTTTGCCAAATACGGAAAAGCTTCCGCTGCGGCCGGTGTGCTGAACTCCATGGCGTATATCGGAAGCGCCGTTTCCAGCTATATCACAGGCGCTATAGCCCAGCATTGGGGCTGGAACAGTACGATTTTGTTTTGGGAGACAGCAGCGTTGGCTGGGTGTGTGTTTTTTTTATTGACTGCAAGGCACTGGCGGCAATTTACGGATATCCCAGTTGGCTGCGGCGTTGGAAAAAGGATCGGACGCTGATAGCATTGCAGATCTGGTCAGCCGGATTTGGCGTGATCTGAATGAGCTTGACGCACAGGTGGTGGAGCTCATTAACACGCTCCC
Source organism: uncultured Ructibacterium sp. (assembly GCA_965146665.1). Taxonomy (GTDB): domain Bacteria; phylum Bacillota; class Clostridia; order Monoglobales; family Monoglobaceae; genus Ructibacterium. The sequence goes on along the minus strand of CBCTHE010000025.1, from coordinate 2,022 downwards.
ATATGCGTTATACTCATTGTAAGTGCTTATTCCGTTTCTGTCCGTTTGCTTGACCGGCAGACCCATCAGGTTATACTCGCTGGTCACACTCTTGCCCAGACTGTCCGTGGCCTTGGTCACATTCCCGAACCGGTCATACTCATACGTTGTATACGTCACGCCCTCAGGCAGTGCTCCAAACAGATCCGCGATCTTCTCTGTCTGGCCAGTCACCATCTTTACCATATTTCCAACATTGTCATAGGCATAGTCCGCGCTTTGGCCTTCTGCGTCTGTCATCTTCAGCAATCTGCCAAAGCGGTGGTGTCTATTTCAAGCGTTTATCACATACGGCCATTTGATTTATGCTGATTTTAATTGGTATTATATTGAGCCAGCCACAGTCACTCTGTGGCTGGCTTGTGAATTTTATTGGTCTAGGTCTATTACTTTAGAATATGGTTTAATATTTAGCTTTCCTTTAAAGTTTAAGAAGCCATTCAGTTTTGTTACCTTAACTTCGTTTTTCCAAAAACTCGCTCTTACAGACTGCTGAACATCAGCGTTATACCTATCTCCTGACAACGTATGGTATTCTCCTAACAGAGTGTATTGTCCTCCATTATGGTTGATAAAAACCTGGGTTTTCAATGATTTGTCAAATATATTTGTTGGAGTTATTACAATAATTCGTTCATGAGGCTGTATTTCCGGCACCATTATGACAACATCAGATTTTTCATAGGTTATAGTTGCATCGCTTATTGGTTCCCACGTGTTGTTATATAAATCCACAACCAATCTTCCACTGTATAGAGGGGTACTAGTCCATGAAAAATAACAAAAACAGCCTATAATAAGAGTTATTAATCCTATTACTGCATATATCTTTTTTTTCACCACCCTACCCTCCATTCTGGTGTTGACAATACACTTCTTCCATTTACAATAACCGCTGCATTTCCTACGGCTATGTCATGCGCTGCTGCTTCCGCCAAACGGCCTCTTGGGTACTGCTGACTTAATATTCGCCCCCTCTGGTTATTATGCAGATCCATTTTCATTGCTTCTGGGTCATTTAGATTTTCTTTGTACCAACCAAACTCATGCGCATTTGTAAATAGACGCGTAAATGTTGTTCCCATTATACTGGAGGCCTCCGCACTCCAATATATATGTTTAAAGGCATTTGCCAAATCTGTTCCATTCCCCTCCTGTCCATATAATTCCAAAGTTAGGGAATCTGCATTATTCCGAGCTGAATTCATTACAAGAGCTTGGTCAACATACGCAGCAGATATGACCTGTTCAACAGTTGAAAGTGATTTCATTGCACCACTTTTTAACCCCCAATAAATTCTGTCTTCAATTACGTCTGCACCCCACTCATTTCCAATCCATCTAACTTCGTTTGCTAATTCTTCAATCGCCGTTCTATATTCAGGAAAAACCTCCCATGCCTCTCCTAAAATTAGCAAAGATATATATACTTTTGTATCTTCACCATATTTTATATCTTCTTCCTTTATGGTTCCACTAGGATCCACAAACATTACCGGATTATTACCACAGAACGCATACCAATTCAAGCCGTCCTTGGCAGGATCTTCGGTAATAAATCTACCTATAGAAGAATCATAGTACCGCGCCCGGAGATAGATCATTCCTGTCTCCTCGTCGCAGTATTCACCATTGTACCGGAAGGGGTTATAGCCTGTTACACCATTTTCCAGAATGTTCCCAAAGGCGTCATACGCATACCCCTGTCCATTCATGGAAACTACGCTTCCATGGACGTCATAGGCATAATAGCTCACCGCTGGTCCCGCTTTCTGCGCAACCAGCCGTGAACCGCGGTAATACTTGGCTGTCTCCGCACCTGTTCCGCTGGTCTCACGGACTATGTTCTGCCCGTCCCATATATGGTTGGTCACTTTTCCATTGACCGTCTTGGAACTTCTCCGGCCCGTTGCGTCATAGGCGTAGCTGGCATCCAAACCGTTGTCCGTCTGCACGTTCGTCAGCTGGCCGCGGGCATTATAG
>CBCTHE010000024.1:0-55424 GCA_965146665.1 uncultured Ructibacterium sp. | reverse complement strand
GCGGCGAAAACGGCCTGAACCTCACAGAGGAGCTCATGCGCCTGCTGGTTATCAATGACCGGTCGGGGGTTTATGACTGAGGAAATAGCAAAGGGGCAGGCCTGCGCTTACCCCTTCTATTATTAAATAATCAATCTTATAAGTATTTGCCGACTTCCCGCGCTTGCTGTTGCAGGCGTTGGCGTATTGTTAACGGTGTACTGGTCTTATAGCGTCCATCCTTTGCGAGTAATCGCTGCACTCTGTCATAGATTTGTACATCGATGATCGGCTCATGCTGTCCCGGATAGAGATAGCCGTGCAAGGAGTTATATCCGCAGTAAATAGGCCTTGTAAGCATAATCCGGACCGACCACGGAGCAGGAGCCTTGCCCCTTTTGCCCCTGTAGCCACGGAGGGCGGCCATTTCCGCTGTGTAGGATAGATTGTGCGTCCTTAAATAAGTCAGATAGGCAAATCGCACATATTCCGCTTCTTTCTCATTGATTTTTAGGCTGTCTTTGCCGTCCCGGTCGTATCCCAGCACCTCGCTGCAAGTGCGCTTGCCTTGCGCGGCTCGTTCCATCGTTGCCGCAATGACACGCTCCGCGGTGATCTCGCGCTCCATCTGTGCAAATACGCCGAGTATGCCCATCATAGCCCGCCCCATCGGCTTTGTTGTGTCAAAGCCCTCAGTGTAGCTGATAAGGCTGACGCTGTGATTGTTGAGATGATCCCATATGTCGTACAGGTCAGCCACGGATCGCGTCAGTCTTGACAGAGCCCACACAACAAGTATATCAAATTTGTCTTTTTGCACGTCGTCTAATAGGCGCACCATTGCTGGGCGGTGTGCAATATCCTTACCGGATATGCCAGGATCCTCGTATATATCTACAATGGTATGTCCGTGGTCAGAGGCCCAACGCTTTAAAGATCCATGCTGGGCGGCCAGAGAGTACCCCTCTCTGGCCTGATCCAACGTAGACACCCTGATATATGCGGCTACTCGCATCCGTTTCCCTCCTCCTCAATCAGCGCGTTTAGCCATTGCTTTGCCTCCCAGATTGGGTCATCGTCATAGCTGCCGTCCGCGTTTATGGCGTAATAACTTACCGTATAGAGCATATCTATGCCCGGTGTAATAACCGCATTTTCCGCGTCAGGATAGAGGTAATCAAGCAACCAGCTCCAGTCCCAGTCCTTTGTCTCGGTTTCATATTCCGCTTGAGTAAGTTCTCTTGTCTCAATTTCGGTTTCGCATTTAAACCCGCTTCCGTCAGCCCATTCTTCCGCTTTGATTTTTTGTACAACAGCCTTCTCGTCTTTCCTGCTTTCTCCGGCTTTGATCCGATTTCCACGCTCCAGTGCGGCTGTCAGGCCTGTTTTATCGACATCAACAAACTCGCCGTCAATATACTGTACATAGTCATATCCGCCATTACTGCCTCTGTAGTCCTTTTGCCCGTATGCGTACACTTGACCCTCTACAGGATTGCTGACATAGAGCTCACCGGCGTCTCCGGTGCGATACCCGCCAGTATATCCGCCAACGTGGCCGGAGAAGTCAATTTTGCCGTTGCCGTTAACCTCCGCAACCCAAGGATCGCTGTACCGCCGTCTGTTAAAAGCATCATACGTTCTTACTGTCTTTGTCATTATATTTTCCTCCTCTTGATTTCCGTCAGGCGGTATGCTATAATGACAATGCACTGCCTGACAGTGTGATTTGTGGGCGGCCCTTCGTTCTCGCCAGAGTGGGGGCCGCTTGCTTTTGTCAAATCCCTGTCCGATTTGATGTATTTAGTATAGCACACATTGTGCAATGTGTAAATGGGTAACATGCACAAACATTGCTCAATGTTATTTGAGTATTTGGTGATATCGCACATTGTGCAATGTTTTCTCGCGTGATATAATCATACCTAATGGAGGCTGATACAATGGGAGAAAAGTACGATAAGGTTAAATATAATAACCAATACAACAAAGAGACATATGACCGTATTACTTTGCTCGTTAAAAAAGGCAGGAAAGCAGAAATAAAAGCGGCTGCCGAGAAGCGCGGCGAGAGTATAAACAGTTTTGTAAACCGCGCAATAGATGATGCGATACAAGGCCAGACCGCAGAATGATTATCGGCGAGCTGGCCTTTTGAGATTATTCCATCTCCGCTATCTTTGTAAAGTACCTGGTCGCGGCTTGTTGGTATGCAATACTCTTCCGCAGACACAAAACTGCTTTTCTGTGATTTTCGGGCATTTTTGCTTTTGGCATCGGTATCATGAGCTTGCAAACCTCGATGTCAAAATATGCCGAGATCTTGTACAGCGTATCTGTTTGTGAGTTTGACTGCCCGCTTTCGACAGCGATTATACTGTTGGGGCAAAGGCCGCAGTTTCCTGCCAGTGTTGCAATGGATAGATGATGCTCATTCCGCAGCCGCCGCACATTCTCCGCTATTGTGTTCTGGGTTTGCTGTAGTGTCATCATATGATAACCTCCTTTAAAATAATGAGACTATCATACAACAAACTTTACGTTTATGCGATGCAATGAGCACATGTTTTGCGAGAAATATTATATAGCGCATACAGTCAAAATGCAGTCAAACGCTGTATTTTACGCGCAAAAGCGTTTGTTTGTCAATATTGGTAAGGAAGAGGTCGGCGGTTCGAATCCGCTGGGCAGCTCCAACGAAAACCCGCTATCTGTAAAGGATAGCGGGTTTTTATGTTGTGGTTTCTAAGTTCTTGGATGCAGAATTTCCCGGAGCGTCTCCAGAAATTTTCCTGATGCCTTGGTGAAAACTTGATACTGCTTCCAGACCAGGCTCATACCGGCTTCCAGCGGCGGGTTAAGCGGCCTGAAGCAGAGCGTGCTGGCTCCTGTGGTGTTGATCAGCCTGTCCAGGGTGAGCGCATAGCCGATTCCCTCGTCCGCAAGAAGCGAGGCGTTGAATATCAGGCTATAGGTCGCCGTGATATTGAGCCTGGCAAAACTCTTTTTCAGCCATTTTCCCAGCCCGCTGTTTTCGGATTGCTGGCGGGACATAATGAGCGGTTTGTCCCAAAGGTCCTCCGGCGCAACGGACGGCTGTGATGCAAGAGGCGCGTCCTTTCGCATCAGCACTCCCCACACATCCTTAAACGGAAGTCTTATGCTCTCGTATTTGGTCATATCCGCTGGGTCGAACAGTACCCCGAAATCGATCAAGCCCTTGTCAAGCCACTCTGTCACATCTGCCGCGTCCCCGCTGGTGATATGGCAATGCACATCAGGACAGCATGTCTGGAGCTGTTTTGCCGCTTTGGCAATCAGCCGGATTGCCTCGGTCTCGCCCGCGCCGATGTAAATATCGCCCCCAATGTACTCGTCGGACTGTGCGATTTCACGCTCTGTTTTTTGGACCAGATTCATGATCTCCTCCGCGCGCTTGCGCAGAATCATGCCCTCTTCAGTCAGCGTGATTCTCCGGTTTCCCCGAATCAAAAGCTGTTTGCCGAGCTCCTCCTCCATATCCTTCAGTTGTCTGGAAAGCGTGGGCTGAGACAAATGCAGGTATTCTGCCGCCCCGGAAATGCTCTGTTCCCTTGTCACCGCCAGAAAATATTGTAAAACCCTGAGCTCCATATGCCATGCCCCCTTATCAAAGCAGTATACCATATGGCGCCATAGGGGTCAAGCATAGAATGATATGTGCCATAAGTATTTACTATATGCTGCGGACAGCGGTTTGATTGGGCGGATCGGCCCGTAAATTTATATGGCAGTTTTCAGGAAGCTGTGTTATACTAGGGATAGCACAAAGATATAAGTGTGATCAAAACCCAATGCTTAGTACAAGGAGAGATGGATATGCACGAGCCAAATGCGCTTTCCCTTTTCAGTTCCTATACAAGAGACTGGTTTTGCCGCGCGGTCGGAACACCCACCAGGGTGCAGGAGGAAGCATGGCCGGCCATTGCCTCCGGTGCGCATACCCTGGTCTCCGCCCCCACCGGCACCGGTAAAACCCTGTCCGCGTTTCTGGTGTTTCTGGACCGGCTGAAGGCAGAGGCCCGCGCGGGTAAGCTCAGAGATGAGCTCCAGCTGGTCTATATTTCCCCGCTGAAGTCTCTGGCAGGTGACATACGTGAAAATCTCCGCCGCCCTCTTGCGGGAATTACCAGGGAGGAATGCGCCGCAGAGGCCGTACATACAGAGCCCCCGCCGGAACTGCGTGTTGCGGTGCGAACCGGTGACACCACACAGAAGGAGCGGCGGCAGATGATTAAAAAACCGCCGCATATTCTTATTACCACGCCGGAATCCCTCTATCTGATGCTCTCCAGCAAGTCCGGACAGAAGCTTCTGTGCACAGCGCGGGCCCTTATTATTGATGAACTCCACGCCCTGATCGGCTCCAAGCGCGGCGCGCATCTGATGCTGTCCATTGCCCGTCTGGACAGGCTATGTCCGGCCCCGGTCCAGCGGATCGGCCTCTCAGCGACGATTGAACCGCTGGAACAGGCCGCGGCCTATCTTTCGCCGGAGCCTGTCACCATCGCCGCGCCGGATATGGCCAAGGCAGTCCGGATTGAGGTCACCAGTCCCCTGCCGGAAACCCGGTTTTTGACCGAGGGCTCTGTCTGGCCCAGCCTGGCCCGGGCCGTCTATGAGCACTGCCGGGACGCGCGCAGTGTCATCGCCTTTGTGGAGGGCAGACTGTTTGCGGAGAAGCTCGCCCACTATGTCAACCAGATCGCGGGGGATGGCTTTGCGCGCACCCACCACGGAAGCCTGTCCAGAGAACGGCGGTTTGAGGTGGAGGAGGCCCTGCGCAACGGTACCCTGCGCCTGCTGTGCGCCACCTCGTCCATGGAGCTCGGCATTGATGTAGGAGAGATCGACTGCGTGCTTCAGGTGGGATGTCCCATGTCCATTTCCAGCACCATGCAGCGTCTGGGCCGCGCGGGCCACAACCCCGGCCGGGTCAGCGTGATGCACATGTTTCCCAAAACCGACACAGAGGGCCTATACTGCGGTCTGACCGCAGAGGTCGCGCGGCGGGGCGGAATTGAGCATTCCCATCCCCCCCGGCTCTGTCTGGATATTCTGGCCCAGCATCTGGTGTCCATGGCCACGGAGGAGGGCTATACGGTCGGAGAGGTCATGGAGCTGCTGCCCCGTGCCTATCCCTTCCGCACAGTCACACAGGAGGATGTGGAGAGCGTCCTGTGTATGCTGGCCGGGGACTTTGAGCACGGCCGGGACATTCCCGTCCGGCCCAGGGTGCTGTATGACCGTATCCACGGCCGGGTGGAGGGAGACGCATACAGCAGAATGCTGGCCGTGTCCACAGGCGGCACCATTCCGGACCGGGGGCTTTATACGGTCAAGGCTGAAAACGGCGTCAAGGTGGGTGAGCTGGAAGAGGAGTTTGTCTTTGAGAGCCGGGTGGGTGAAAAATTTCTGCTGGGCGCTTTTGCGTGGAAAATTATGAGCATTGGAAAGGATGATGTCATTGTCCGTTCCGTCTCCACAGAGGGGGCCCGCGTCCCGTTTTGGCGCTGGGACTGGTACGGCCGGGATCTGCAGACGGCCCTGCATTTCGGCGCGCTGTTCCGGGACCTGGCCGGCGCCATGGAGGAGGGCCGCCTGTTTGACCGGCTGACCGGCCTTGGCCTGGATGAAGCCGCGGCGCGGGGCGCGCAGGGATTTCTGGAACGGCAGGCGGAGGAAACCGGAATCCTGCCCGATGACCGAACCATCCTGATAGAGCATTTCCCGGACGACATGGGTGACCATCAGATGGCTGTGCACGCGGTGTACGGCCGCAAGGTCAACCAGCCGCTGGCCCTGCTCATACAGGAGCTCGCAAAGCGCCGGTTCCAAACGGAGATCGGCGTATTCGACGATGATGACGGATTTCTGTTTTTTCCGCTGGGGGAAACGCCTCTTCCAAAGGATCTGCTCTATGGAATTGATCCGGCGCTGGCCCGGCCTGTTTTGGCGGCGCTTCTGCCCAAGACCGCGCTGTTCAGTATTACCTTCCGGTATAACGCGGCCCGGGCGCTTATGATGGGGGTGCGCCGGGCCGGCCGCCAGCCGCTCTGGGTACAGCGGATGCGCAGTACGGAAATGCTCGACGCCCTGATTGACTGTGACAGCCATCCGCTGATCCGCGAGACCAGACGGGAATGTATGGAGGACTATTGGGACATGGACGGCGTGGAGTATGTGCTGAGGGGGATCCAGTCCGGCGCGGTCCGTATCCGCGAGGTCTTTCTGGACGCGCCGTCGCCGCTGTCTTTGCCGCTCCGCAGACTGGCGGAGGGCGCCCTGATGTATGAGTATACGCCCAGCACCTCCAAGATCCAAAGCGCCTCAGAGGAGGCGCTGAATCAGGTTCAGATGATCCCGCCCGCGCAGGAACAGCTGGACCGGGTTTCACAGCGCGCCCGGATGCCGGAGGATGCCAAACAGCTTCATACCCTGCTCATGACAGAGGGCGACCTGCTTGCCGGAGAACTGCAAATCCCCGGCGCCTGGCTGGATCAGCTGGCCAGACAGGGCCGCGCGGCCTATATTGAACCCGGACTCTGGATTGCAAAAGAGCAGGAAGAGGAATACCGGGCCGCGATGGAGGACGCGGATGAGGAGGCGCGCCTGCATCTGGTGCGCCGGGCTCTGCGCTACCGGGGCGCGCAGGACGCCGGGCAGATCAGCCTCCGCTATTTCTGGCCGGAGGACACGGCGCGCGCCCTGCTGGATACGCTCTGCGGCCGGGAGAACGCCATACTGCGTGATGGGCTCTGCTATCATGCGGAGCTGTATACCCGCGCCCAGCGCGCAACCGTCAAGACACGCCGGAACCAGATCCGCACCCTGCCGCCGGAGCGGTTTGCCGCCCTGCTTGGCGCGCGGATCCAGGCTGCGGCGCCCCCCTCCGGCCAGCTGGAGGAGGCTCTCAGAGCCCTGCGGGACAAGGCCTATCCGTCCGCTGTCTGGGAAAATGTGCTGCTGCCGGCACGGGTTAAGGCATACCGGCCGGAGCTCCTCGATACGCTTCTGGCGCAGGGCCTCCTGTTTTGGCAGATGACGCCGGAGGGGCTCTGTTTTCACCTGTATGACGACATTGACTGGGACGCGCCCCTGCCCCAGGAGGCGGCGGCCCTGGACGGGGACGAACGGTTGGTGTTCGAGACCCTTCAAAAGCGCGGGGCCAGCTTTACCCAGGGGCTGGGCGCCCTTCTCGGCGGCATCTCTCCGTTGGAACCGCTGATGTCGCTGGCGGTCAAGGGGCTGATCCATGCGGACAGCTTTGTCCCGGTCCGGCTGTACCTTAACCAGAAAAAGGTGGAAAAAGCCACCCTTCGCCGCCGGGCCAGCGCCCGGGCCAGAGCTCTGTCCGCCGGGCGCTGGGAGCTCACCCGGCCGGTCCGGGAGCAGACCATGGAGGAACAGCTGGAGCGCGCCTTTGATCACATCCCGGTGCTCTGCCGGGAGACGGCGGCCGGCATTCCCTGGGGCGCGGCATTGGAGACGCTTCGGGTATGGGAATACACCGGACGTGTCCGGCGGGGGTATTTTATTGAGGGGCTGTCCGGCGCGCAGTTCATCCGGGAGACTGACTTTGCGGGGACTGTCCTCGCGCTGGAACAGCCCCAGGAACAGATGCTCTGGCTTTCCGCCGCGGATCCCGCACAGCCCTGGGGCAAGTACCTGCCCCATCTGCCGGACCGCGCTTTTATCAACATCCCGGGAACCGCCGTTGCGCTCAAAACCGGTATGCCCGCGGCGGTTTTGGAGCGGCAGGGACAAGTCCTCCGGGTATTTGACGAAGCGGCCCTCCCGGAGGCGCTCGCGGCGCTTGATACCGCCTTTTCCGGGGAGCGGCTGTATCCCAATCTGAAACGGATTAACATCAAGCAGTATCCGCAGAGTGCGGTCCCTGCCCTGGAGGCCACGCCGGCTTTTCAGCGGCAGATGAACGATTTTGTGCTGTACCGCGGCTATTGAGCCGCTGAAGAAACAGCCGCAAATCCGTAAACAACCCATAATTTAAGCTGTCCGGCCCCATTTGCTGTGTGGGACCGGACGGCGTTTTTATTGTCTTCTGATAGGCGGACTGTCCGGTCTTTTTATAGAAGAACTATAAAAATCGGTTATAAATGATAATTATGTGTAGTTTCATTTACTGTGCGCCCGTGCTATCATAAATACAGAAACGATGGCAAGGAGGCTTTTTGAACATGGAAAAGACGATGGGGATACACAAACGGGTATCCAGGTCAAAGAAAAATGCGGTCCGGACAGACGTCAGAGGGTTTGCCAAGCTGAAGCTGGACCTGAGAAAGAATTATGATATGTATCTGCTTTTGATTCCGGGACTGGTGCTTTTAATCCTTTTTAAATATGTACCTATGTATGGGATCACAATTGCCTTTCAGGATTTCAGCATTTTTAAGGGAATCAGCGAAAGCGATTGGGTGGGCTGGGCGAACTTTGCAAAGCTGTTTTCCTCAGAGGAGTTCTTCCAGATTTTTAGAAATACGCTTCTCATCAGCTTGTACAAACTGGCAGTTACCTTTCCGCTGCCGATCTTTATTGCGCTGGTGCTGAACGAAATCAAGCGGATGACCTATAAAAAGGTGGTGCAGACGGTCATCTATATGCCGCACTTTCTCTCCTGGGTGGTTGTGGCTGGCATGTTCACTGCGATTCTCTCCACGTCCAACGGATTGATTAACAATATCATTGCGGCTTTGGGCGGCGAGGCGGTGCCGTTTATGATGTCAAAGTCCTGGTTTCGCACCATTCTGGTTGTCTCAGAGGCCTGGAAGGGGATGGGTTGGGGCGCGATCATCTACATTGCCGCCATATCCGGCATTGACCAGGAGATGTACGAGGCGGCCGCGCTGGACGGCGCCGGACGGCTCCGCCAGATCCTCCATATCACCCTGCCGAATCTGACCTCAACCATTGTGCTTATGCTGATTTTGCGGCTTGGCAAGATCCTGGATGCCGGAACCGAGCAGATCCTGATGATGTATAATCCGGCGGTGTATGAGGTCAGCGACGTAATCGGAACCTATGTATATCGGATGGGTATCGGAAAGATGGACTATAGCTTCTCTACGGCGGTGGGACTGTTCAACTCTGTGGTCGGATGTATTCTGGTCATGGGCGGGAATTATCTGAGCGGAAAAATGACGAACAAGAGTATCTGGTAGGAGGGATAAGAATGAAAATCAAAAAGACGGCAGAGGATTATGCCATTGATATATTTGCCTATTTATTCATGGGCTTCTGCGCGATCATTACGCTGGTACCTGTGATCAACCTTTTCTCCAAGGCGGTCAGCGACCCGGCAGCGGTCACCTCCGGAAAGGTCGGCCTGCTGCCAGTGGGGTTCCAGCTGGATACCCTCAAACAGGTGGTAGTGTCCGGCAACTTCCTGAACGCGTTCAAAAATTCCATCTTCATCACGGTCATCGGGACGCTGTTCTCGGTCTTTATTACGGCTCTGACCGCATATCCGCTGTCCAAGCGGAATCTGAGCGGGATCAAGGCCCTGCTTCTTCTGTTTGTTTTCACCATGCTGTTTTCCGGCGGTCTGGTGCCCACCTATCTTCTGATTAAAAATCTGGGGCTTTACAACTCCCCGTGGGCACTGGTTCTGCCGGCGGCAGTCAACGTCTACAATATGCTGATTATCAAAAATTATTATGAGAGCCTTCCAGACAGTCTTGAGGAATCAGCCAAGCTGGACGGCGCCGGCAACTTCACTATTTTGATCCGGATTATTCTGCCCCTTTCCAAGCCGGTCATTGCGACCATCTTGTTGTTTGAAATGGTGGCGTTCTGGAACGACTATTACAATGCTATGATCTACATCACTGATATCAATCTGAAAACCCTTCAGCTCTATATGGCGGAGATCGTCATGGAGGCACAGCAGGACCTGACCACGGTCAGCGTGGATGACATGATGAACACATCCCCTGAAGGAATGCGGGCGGCGACCATTCTGGCCTCTGCCATTCCCATCATCTGCGTCTATCCGTTCATGCAAAAGTATTTCATCAAGGGTATCCTGATCGGTTCAGTCAAAGGCTGAGACTGGCCGCGCTGTGGAGATGCTGCAATGATACAGAACTATAAAAATCAGGCAGAAATGATAAATATGTATTGTTTCAATTTTCAGACTGTCATGTTATGATAAGAACAGAAAGAGTGAAATGGAGGAAATGTTATGCGATTATGCCAGAGAGGAATATCGGGTATATTGGTCATTGCGCTGTTTTTGGGACTGGTGGCAGGCATTGCGGCCGCAGGCCAGACGGCGGCCGGGGCGGAATCCGAATATTTTGTGGATCCGCTGGAGAATCTGAGCAAAACCTTCGACGCCTCAAAAGGGTGGAGCGTGAAGAATGATGCCAATACCCCGGAGGATCCCACCAGAATCTACCGTCAGGCAGACGTGCCGGAGTACATTACATACAGGACGGACAAGGCGATAACCGGCTATATGGTGAAGGTCTACAGCATGCAGCTGGGCCAGAACCTGAAAATGGAGATTTCCACAGACGGCACCAAATGGGAACCCGCCTATTTTGTGGCCGACAATGTTGAGGGCGGCGTATCAGACGGCTGGAGCTGGACCTATCTGGTTCAGGAGGATGCCCTGCCGGACAATATCCACTATTTCAAGGTCACGGCACAGAATGATTCAAAAATCTGGCAGCCGCAGATCTCTGAGGTGGAGCTGTATTTTGACGGCGCAACCATGCGGCCCGCCTCCTTTGAGGAGGAAGCGGAGACCGTGGATCTGGTCGTCCGCTCCGCTTACCATGAGGAGCTGGAGCTTCTGTACAGTCTTGGGATTTATGTGGGCCGATTCGCGGAGGAGCCGGGCCTGGAGCAGCCGGTCACCCGTGCGGAGCTGGCAAAGATACTGGTGCGGATGAGCCGGCTGGAGCAGGTGGCGCAGAAGCAGAGCGAAACCACTTTTCAGGATGTACAGGGCCGGGAGGATGCCGGGTATATTCAGCTGGCCGTGGACTGCGGCTATTTGAAGGGATATGCGGACCAGACCTTTGAACCGGACGGCACGGTTTCTGTTTCCGCGGCGCTGGAAAGCATGGTTCGGCTTTTGGCTTATGACAGGATCTGGCCGGAAATCCCCGCGGCGCAGATCGCCGGAAAACTCGGCCTGACTGGTGTGCTGTCCGGTTCCGGGGACAGGGCCGTTACCAAAGAGCAGATGGCGGGGCTCATCTGGAAGGTTTTGAATACCAACCCGGTTATGCGGCAGGCGGGCAATGACGTCTGTTATATAGCAGAGCGAACCCTGTTGGAGGAAAACTATGAGCTGGAAAAGCACCGGGGGGTAATCACCGCCACGGCGGCCGGTGCGGTCTACGGGGAAACCGACCTAAGCACAGGTGAGGTTGGAATTGATGGACTGATCTATCAGGCCGGGGACAGCAGGATACAGGAGTATCTGGGCTATGGGATTGTATATTACACCCGGGAGAGCTCGGCGGCGCGGGAGGTGGTGGTGCACTTCTCCGTGGATCTGGCAAAGAACAAGCCAATTACAGTGTCTGCGCGGGATATCTGCTTTGAGGATCCCCGGTTCACAATCGATAATTTTGTCTATGCCAGCGAAAGCGGCCGGGTGCTGGAAAAGAAGCTCGATCTTCAGTACTGCGTCAGAAACGGAGAGCGGAAACTCTTTGAAACAGCGGAGGATTTGAAGATCAGCGACGGTCATGTCACCATATTGGACAGTGACGGCAACGGCAACTATGACACCATGCTGGCGGAAGATTACATCTATATTGTGCCCTGGAGTGTGGACAAGGATAAATTTGTTCTGATGGAGACCTTCGGAACTGCTAAGTATGATTTCAGCGAACAGCAGCATAATGGAAAACTGCATATTTTCAGCAAGAACCGTGAGACTGCATTCTCAGATCTTAAGCCCGGCATGGTTCTGGCCGTGGCGCTGAGCGAAAACGGGGAGCGGGTCAGGATCTATGCCAGTGAGACCAAGACTGTGGCAAGCGCCTCGGTACTGCGGGAGGAAACGGTGACCATACAGGACCATACCTACCATATGACCCAGTGGTATCAGGAGCGCTGCGGCACCGAGGCGGCGGCCGGCGGCGTGGAAAAGGTGGAGCCGGGCAGACAGCAGAAGTTCTATCTGGATCACGAGATGAACATTGTGGCCGTGGAGAATATTGCTGCCAAAAAGGAATACGCGTATCTGACCGGAGCCGTAGAATTGCCTATGAACGGCGGGCTCCGGGTGCGGCTGTTCACTGCCCGGGGGGAGTGGCTGGAACTGACCTCGGCAGGGGGCAAGCTTCTGGTGGACGACGGAACCGAAAGCCAGCGGTGCGAGGCCAAAACCGTGATTGAAATGCTCGCGAACAGGCGCGCTGCCATGGGACGGACAGACAAAAAGCTGGGCCAGGTGGTCAAGTATACAGTGAACGGCAATGGCGAGCTGACTGAGCTTGCAATCTCAAAAAACGGGAAAGATCCCGGGGCGTTTTCCCTGGACGCGGATGACCCAAAGGCAGGCACAAACGGATCGAATATCATCGTCACCGCTATGAAGAAGGGGGCGGACACCATCAACAGCGCCTTTTCCTTCAGCACAAAAACCGCGGTCTTTGCCATCCCGGAGGATGAGGCCCGGGAGGAGGATTTCTCAATCAGCTATATGCTGGCAGAGGGCAATGTGAGGAATACCACCAACCAATACCATCTTCAGGTATATGACAGCAATGAAATGAATGAGGCCGGTGCGCTGGTGATATTCAAGGATAACACGGCATCGGTGACAGCTGAGACTTCGACCAACCTTGGCATGATCAAGGAACTGAACCGGGTTTTGGATCCGGAGACTGGTGCAATCGTCAACCAGCTGGTCTATGTGAGTAAAAAAGCGGAACAGACGGGGATCATAGCTGAGCAGGCCTCTATCACTAAGACGTCATCACCGCTCACGCTTGAGGAACTGAAGCCGGGGGATGTGGTTATGGTGCGGCAAAACGGCGACGGCAAGATCAACAACATCCGGTATGTTTACAGGCTGGATACCAACGAGCTTACAGTGGCGTCCGAATATAAAAAGGGGTATGCGGACGACAATACCCTCTCCAGCGATTATCTGGTGATGCACGGTGTTGTCCAGAATATCAAAACTCCATTCCTGCTGATGCAGGGCATCAACCGAACCTTTATCGGATCGGCCTCGTCCCCGGCTGTTGCGGTTTATGATGGGGCGGCAAAGGAAAAAGTGCAGATCGGTACATTGGAGGACATCAGAAAGGGCGACGAAATCGTGTTTCGTTCATACCGGTTCCAGATGTCGGATATTATGATTTTCCGGAGTGTGCCGGAAAAGGACGAGAACGGATATGTCATATCAAACTGAGCCATGCTTGGGGAAAGGTAGCGTGATGAAATGAAACTCCCAAATAAGCTTTTAACAGCCATATGCTGTTTGGCCGTGGCCCTGCAGGGCGCGGCGTTCATTCCCGCGGGCT
This sequence comes from uncultured Ructibacterium sp., assembly GCA_965146665.1. GTDB lineage: Bacteria > Bacillota > Clostridia > Monoglobales > Monoglobaceae > Ructibacterium. The sequence continues at coordinate 41,892 of CBCTHE010000024.1, read as the reverse complement.
ATGCCCAGGGTCAGGAGGGTGCGGCGGAACCTCTGTCCGCAGAAGCGGCGGACGTTTCGGCGGAGAAGCCGGACGGAGAACTTTCGCCGCCGAATACAGCGCCGGATGCCAGTACGGCCATTGAGGCGGCCGCTGTACAGGAGGAAATAGCGGAGCTGGCCGCGTTTTCAAACCAAAACACGCTTTTGGAGGAGAGCTTCAACGAATACGCCCCCGGAAGCGGGGTGCTGGACCTTGCCGGGATGAACTCCGCCAATGCGGCCACCGGATTTGCGGGCGGCTGGACGCCCTGGGTGACCTCCGCGGTACAGGAGTCGGAGGACAAGGAGAAGTTTGTGATTGGAAGCAGCCAGATCGGCGGCGAGCAGACCGTTCTGGTGCCGCGGGCAAAGAAGGGCGGCGGCCACGCGGTCGGAATGTACCGGAAAATGGCGGCTCCGGTCGAACTGGAATCAGATTCTGAGTACTATGTCCGGTTTTCGTTCATTATGCCTGAAAAGGCGCTGTTCAATCAAAACCGGTCCATGAAGCTTGAATTTCTGACAGAGGACAAGACACCTCTGATCACCTTTGGAGTTATCACCACGGACGGCACCTCAAGAAACTTTTACCCGTTTATCAAGGCGGGCTCTGTGACGTCCGGAAGCGGCTTTGCCGCCCACAGAGGCGATGTGGTTCAGGCGGTGGCAAGGGTGCGGACCACGCCGGCGGGCAAGTCGGAGCTTTCACTCAAGTGCTGTCTTCAGGGGGATGCCGAGCCCGCGGACTGGAATATCAATAAACTCAATTTTTCCAATAAACAGGCAATGACAGCCATCGGCATCGGGACCAACAGCATTTCTGATACGGATTCGGGGGCGGAGTTCGGGCCCATGGCGGTTGAGCGTTACCAGGGCAGTGAATTAAGCTGTATTGCCGCCGCCGAGGACGCGGTCCGCGCGCTGAGGGCTTCGGTATCGGAAAAGGATATTCCCGCGGCAGAGGAGTTGGTCAGCAGGGTGCCGGAGGGGATGGCAAAACAGAGCCTGGCCGCCGGCCTGGAGTCCGTGCGGACAGTTATTGAGGAACAGAAGGCCATTATTCAGGCGGCTGACGAGATTTTGAGCCGGTGGGAAAATACGGATTTAAACGAGACAAATTACCTTGAGGCAGAGGCGGCGGCAGCCGGCCTGCTCCCGGAACTGGAGAAGCTTTTGAATCGGGAGGTATATGCGGCATATCAGGTGCGGATCGCCGCTTTGGAAAACGAGATTGCGGTGGTACGGATCAAGGTTAACCGGGCGGAGGATACCTTCCGCTATCCGGCAGGTACCCAACTTTCTGATACCACTGCGGAGGGCACCTTTTCCTCTGGCTGGAAAGCGGATCCCGCGCTGGGGACGCCGCTGGACGCCAGCTATGCCATGGGCGCGGACGGCAGGCTCAGTCTCATGGGGAATACAGCAATGTACCGGGGGCTGCAATATCCGGTCAGACTGGACCAGGAGACCAGCAGTTTTCTCCGGCTGCAATTCTCCTTCAGCGGAGTTGAACAATTTGCCGGCATTGCGCTGGGCGGACTGCGGTTTGGGGTGACAAAGGAAAACGGACGGGTTTTGCCCGTCATTATTAGCGGGGATAAAACCTTCAAGGGTACGGTTTCCCTGCAGGAAAACACGGTTTACAATGTGGTTGTCCGCCTGGACGGAAGCGCTGTGCCAGACGCGGAGCGGAAGCTGTCACTGGCCGTCTATCCGGATGGTGAAGATGTCACGGAATGGCAGATCAGCGGAACGGCCGAAGATGAAAAGGCGTTCCAGACGGTCGGAATTGAGGCTGACGGAAGTATCACCATTCTGGGACTGAGTAAGGATGAGGCAGGGTCCGCATACTTGAATGGCTTTGACCAGGCAGTTCAGGCAGTCCTCAGTCAGAATACCCTGCCCGGCATTGTCCGGGCGGAGGAACAGTTGGGTACAATGGTGGACTGCATTGCAAAGGAGATTCTCTCCGCCCAGATCAGACATGCGCGGACAGTCAATGAGAATACGCCGCCTGTGGTCGACTATGTGACGGTTAGCGGATCCCCGAGGACAGGACAGCTTCTGACCGGTACCTACGGCCTGATCGACCGGATGGAAAATGCGGACAACCCGGTGCTGGAGTGGAAATCAGGCGGCAAGGTCATCGCGGCCGGGAGTACCTGGCAGGTGAGCGCGGCCTATGCGGGCAAGACCGTCTCGTTTGCGGTCACCGCGAAGAATCTGGCTGGACTGACCGGCGGGACAAAGGAATATGAGATCAGGATTGCGGACAGCAGTTCCGGTGGCGGCGGAGGCAGCGGCGGCCGTCCAGGCGGAGGGAGCAGCGGAGGCGGCGGTTACGCCGCCGGCGGAACCGCTGCCGAGCCCTCTGCGGACCCCGGCAAAACAGATACGGATTTCGAGAAGGCACCGGAACCGTACATCTTTGTGGACATGATCGGCCATTGGGCAAAGGAAGCCGTGTCGGAACTTGCAGATCTGGGCATTGTAAAAGGGGCCAGCAAGGACTTCTTTGAACCGGATGCCACGGTCACCCGGGCGGAGTTTGCGGCCATGCTCAGCCGGGTCCTGAAAAATACCCAGGCGGCCGGGAGCTTTTCCTTCCGCGATGTGGAGCAGTCCCAGTGGTACTGGGAGGCAGTGCAGAATGTTGCGTCCCTCGGCATTATGGTGGGGGATGAGACAGGACGATTTGAGCCGGACCGGCAGATCAGCCGAGAGGAAATCGCAAAGGCAGTGTCGCTGGCCTATGGCATTTATGGCGGAAACACAGAACGCGGTACAGCCTCGGTGTTTTCTGACGCCGATGAGATCAGCGTGTGGGCTGTCCCCTATGTGGAGGACTGTGCCGCGCTTCGGCTGATGAACGGACTGCCGGACGGCAGCTTTGCTCCGGCAAGGAGCGCGACCCGTGCAGAGGCCGCGGTGGTAATCAAGCATGTTCTGAATTCAAAATAAAAAGGAGCAGGAAAAATGAAAAAGATCGTAAAATGCAAGCGTATACTCTCAGCGGCGGCCTGTGTGTCAGTGGCGGCCCTGGCCCTTGCCGGCTGCGGCAATCCGCAGGCGGCAAAGGAAGATAACGGAAGCAAACCGATACTGAAGGCGATGGGCGTTTACCAGAAGGACGACTACAATGCCTATCCGGTGGCAAAGGTGCTGGAAGAGAGGACCGGCTATCATGTGGAATATGATATGCTGCCGCAGGATAAGTGGGAGGAAAAGCTGAATCTGGTCATGGCCTCCGGCGACTCCTATGATATTGTCACCATTATGGGGTCTGGCAGGGCGCGCTATATTGACTATGCGGAGCAGGGTGCGCTGATTGAGCTCGGGCCGCTGATCGACCAGTATGCACCGAACATCAAGGCACATGTGGCAGAGAGTTCTCTGGAGGAGGCGACCGTGGACGGGAAGCTGTACGGCATCCCCAACGGTTCCGCTGTCAAGCCCGGCAATACGGTTGCCAATACAGCCATTGCCGTCCGAGCGGATCTCTTGGAACAGGCGGGAATCCAGAAACCGGAGACGCTGGAAGAATTCACGCAGTTCCTTCGGGAGATCAAGGCCAAGGATCCGGGCGGCAACGGCTCGAACAACATTCCCATGGTAATCAGCAGCACGCCGGAGGTCAACGGCCTTATGGGCGCGTTTGGAATTGAAAATATGTGGAACACCGCCGAGGACGGAACCCTCCGGCATCGGGTGAACACCCCTGCCTATGAAGATTATCTGAAATACATGCACGCGCTCTACACAGAGGGCCTGATTGACAATGAGTTCCCGACCAATAAGTCGGCGACCACCATTGAGAAGTTTACCAGCGGCCGGGCAGTCGTCATGCCCATGTCCTGGGTGGACGCGCCTAACGTGATGGCCGCGCTTCACAGCAGCTTCCCAGACGCGAGGGTGGAATATCTCAATCCGATTGCCAGCGCGGAGGGACAGCGCGGCCTTCAGGCCGGAAAGTCCGGCTCCGGCATGGACCGGATCACCTTTATTCCCAAGACAGCCAAGCATCCGGAGGACGCGGTCAAATGGATGAACGCCAAGCTGGAGCCGGAGACCTTTAAGCTCATGACCATTGGTGAGGAGGGCATCCACTATACGGTGAAGGATGGAGAGTATTATCCAATTCAGCCCGCTTTTCTGGATGAACGCGGCAGTGCCAACAACTTCATGAATGGAATTGACAAGGACAATTATCCGGATTACTGGATGATGCGGGTCCGGAAGGATGCCGAGATGGAGAAATACTTTGATCTTCTGAATACGGATCTCAAGGAATACCATGAGACCACCCCTGCGGCGGGTTCCCCCATGAGCAGTGCCACGGCCAAAAACCTGCAGGCTATGAACCAGATGGCAGCGGACAACGCCGTCAAGTTTGTGGTGGGCAGCAATGATTTCAGCCAGTTCTCAAAGTTTGTGGAGGAGTGGAAGGCCGCCGGCGGAGAGCAGTATATTAAGGAGCTCAACGAATGGAAAGCAACGAAGAATTAGGCAGAGATGGAATTGCGGAGGAAATGAAGCGGAAAAATTTGATGTGATTGTGACAGGCGGAGGTGTTTCGGGCGCCGCGGCAGCCGCCGCGCGCCTTGAATACCCGATGCTGATTATGGAGCGGTATGGATTTTCAGCCGGGATGATGCATGCCGGCGGCGGACTGGAATATTGTGCAAAGCAGGGACGTCTGCCAAAAAGAGTTGACATTACATGTTTGCAACAGGCGCTTACAGAGCAGGGCGCGTATTTGGAAATATAACGATATGAAAGAGGTGCGTTGCAAATGAAGGTGTATCAAAGGATAATCAGTTTGATTTTAAGTATGCTTGTGATGGCTTCCGTGCTGGCAGTACCGGTTTTTGCGGAAGATCAATCAACGGATGAGCTGAAAATCATTGGCCCGGATACGGTGCTGATGAGCAATATCAATTATAGTGGTATCTATGTGCCATATTACATAGAAGGATTAAACGAGGGTGATACAGTTGACAAATGGAATCTTTCTAAGACGGATGATATGTCATTGGCAATAGCACAGAATGTCTTTTGGCTGAAGAAAAATCCCTCCGCAGATTCAAGTCAAAGTAAATATGATGCCTTGCTGTGCTTAAATAAGGGCATGGGAGACGTAACCTTTACCGGCAATGGGAAATATGCAAAAACGATTACCATTTCCGCGGCTGTGACGCAAAACGGCGTTCAGAAAAATGTTTCGAAACAAGTAGGGGTTGCACAGGATAAAAGGAATGAAAACTCAACCCAGGCCTATATAGTGAGCGATGAGCTTTATAAGAAGGCGACAACGGAGTCTATAGCGGATACCTGGTCCGGTACAGGCAATGTCACATTGGAGAGCGATACGGCTGAGAGCGGTACCTACGCGCACGGCGCAGCTATCAGTACTACATACTCAAAGTTTTTGTACAATAAAACCGGCAGTATGACAGAACAGGATAAGAATATACAGGATGCTTTTAAAGGGATATATACCATTGACCTGTCCGTGCGTCTGCGGACTGATATGGACACAGCAAATTATCCAACAGCATTGGTAATGAAGTCTGCCGATATGAAAACGGATCTGCTGAAAATTGAACTGGCGATTCACAGAAATGATCCAAACTATGAAAAATTCCAGGTCACAGGTGCGGCGGGAAGTACTGCTGCATATCCAACTAGAGTCACAGAGATGTATAAAAGGACCAAGGATCAAAAATGGCAGTGGCATGAATTGAAGGCAGTTGTTAATGCGATTGACAGAACTGCGGATGTTTATATTGACGGGGGCCAATACGCAAAGCATATTGTTTTAAATGGAACAGCGGATACACAGCCTGTTAAGCTTTTACAGTTTAAAGGGGTAGATGTGAGAAATCTGCATGTGTACAGCGGTCATCCTTTTTACCGGCATATGGACTTTGTGCAGTCAGACAGAGTAATTTACGTTGACCCGCAAAAGCCTGTTGAGAAAAAATATGATCTTCGGTGCCGCATGGCCGACTATATCTATCAGGATGGAACCATTGCCTGGGGCAGTCTGAAGGACGATGTGATCTCTGATATTTATTATGAAATACCCTATGATCTGTCAACGAAAGAAGACACGGCAGAGATCACTGAAAATTTGTCGGCGCAGAGTTCTGTCGATTTAGGAAATATAACGGTGAAGGTCAAACCGGGAGCAGGCACGCAGAAGCTCCCATTCCGAATTGACCGAGGCGGCGGCCGGTCGACATATTCCACAGAAGTACTTGATATCCGGAATTATAACTTTGAAGGCTTTGACGGGTACAGTGTCGGAGATGCGGCGCCGCCGGAGTTTAAGGCATATGCATTCATCCGGGAAGAGGCCGGAACCAAATATATTGATTTTAACAGAAGCGACACCGGAAAGCTGTATATCGACTGCAATCCCGGAGCCGTCTGCCGGATGGATCTTGAAATCAGGGATGGAGCTGTGGAGACGGCAGACGCTTCGCATAATACCATTCAGGTCAAAAATTCCAAAAAGGCGTCAACGAACGCAATGTTTGTACCAGAGACCGAGTTTACGGCCGGCACCTTTTATTTTGATGCGGCAAGTGGTACATACTTTGGTACGGCCGGCACCGCATCGATGAGCGGAAGACTGGAGGATTTGATGTATCTGGACTTCGGCGCGCCGCTGAAATCCCTGCACATGAAGGAAATTGAAGCGGCAGACTGCCCTGCGGCCGCCATGGATGCGGTTCTGTCCGGCAAGGCGGAGAACGGGGGAACCCTGATGCTGTCCTATACAGAGGCCCCCGGTGTCACCTATACCCAAAAGTGGTATCAATCTGACGACGGCACTGCCTATACAGAGCTCAGCGGGCAGACGGGCACAGTTCTGCCGATTACGGATAAAATGGAAGGTAAGTATATCAAGGCCGGCGTGACAGCAATAAAGGACGGCAGAACGTTCGAATACTTCACAGGCGCGGTTCAGGCCGCGGGGGCATCTTCCAATCTGGGCAGAATCGTCTGGACTCCGGATGCGGGAAAACAAAGCCTGACAGCTGAGGTCGTGCTGGACGCCGCTTCGGTGCCGGATACGGTCACCATGCTGGTCACCATCCGTGACAAGGCATGTCAAAATGTGCTGATTGACCTTACCGAGGCGGAGCGGACAGTCAACGGAGACGGCACCATAACACTGCGTGCGGCAGTGGGATATAACCCGGCGGATACCCTGGCCGTTCAGGCATTTGTCTGGGAGAGTATGGATTCCATGCGGCCGGTACTGGAGACGGCGTCCTATACGCCGCCTGTCACCGAGGCTTAGAAAAGCGCGGAAGTTCGATTGGCGAGATTTGCCGGATCCGGCAGAGCCTCCGCAAAGCACCGGGCCGATGCCGGCCTGTGACGCAGAAAGGGAAAATGGTATGAAGAAAATAATAAGCTTGCTTTTATCAGCGGTTTTGATGCTGGGCGCGGTCAGTCCGGTTCTGGCCAAGGACAGCACGGCGGAGGCCCTGCGGCTGAAATGGTACAATAACCTGACCGGCGGCGACTATGCAGAGGGCGACGCGGAAATCCAGGCAAAGGTGGACAATGCGGCAAAAAACGCGCAGACCCGGTGGGATTCTATGGTGAAGAATCCCACGGAAGTCATCTGGGAGGACGCGCCGCTGGACTATGAACTCACAGGCGAGGGGATGAACCTCACCTTTGAACGGCTGCGCACCATGACGATCGCATACAGTTACAAGACCTCCCCGCTGTATCATAATCAGGATCTGAAAAAGGACATTCTCAAAGCACTGAGATTCCTGAACGACGAGGTCTACTATGACCGGGTCAACTATGTCCGGGTGGGTGCGGTGAACTGGTATTACTGGGAAATCGGCGTTCCGAAGAATCTGGTGGATATCCTGGTGCTGTTGTATGATGAGATGGACGCTGGGCTCCGGGACGGGTATATCAGTGCGGTCCGGCATTTTATGAGCGATGATCCAGGCCTCGGCCCCTTTGGCTCCGGGACCTCCACCGGGTCAAATCTGACATGGAAGTGCATGGCCTATGCCATTTTAGGCATTGTGGCGGACGAAGCCTCCATGATCCAGAGAGCGGCAGACCGGGTGACGCCGGTCTTTGAATACGCGGACACCGGCGGTCTTGCGGATGGGTTCTATACGGACGGTTCCTATATCCAGCATTACACCCTGGCATATACGGGCGGCTACGGAACCAGCACGCTTTCGGACGGCCTGCAAATGATCTGGCTGCTGGACGGAACCCCCTATGCGCTGGATGAGACATACAAGCAGATCCTGCTGGATTGGAGCATCAACGCATTTCTGCCGATTCTCTATGACGGCAACCTGATGGATATGGTCAAGGGCAGAGAGGTCACCCGGTACAACGCCCGCGACAAGGTCAAGGCCTCCGGCGTACTCGGCTCCCTGTTCCGGATTGCCGACATTGCGGAGGGGGCGGAGCGGGAGCTCCTGCTCGGTGCTGTCAAGCGCAATGTCCTCACCTCTGAGGACCGCAGAAAGAGCTTTATCAATGGCCTTCCAGTCAGTGATATCCAGCGTGCGAAGGCAATGCTGGATGATCCTGCGGTGAAAAAGACGGAAAACGCTGAGGCCGCAAAGGTGTTTGGCGGTATGGACCGGGTCGTGTATAACGGCGACGGCTTTGCCTATGGCATCAGTATGTATTCCAGCCGAATCTCGGCCTATGAGGCCATAACGGACGACAACCCCAAGGGATGGTTCACCGGATTTGGCATGACCTATCTGTACAACGGGAACCACGACCACTATTCCGACAGCTATTGGCCCACGGTGGACCCCACCGCCCACGCGGGCACCACGGTGAGTGATCTGGAGCTGAAGGACAGCTATAAGGGGGACAACAACGGCTGGCGCAGCGGCCAGAACTGGGCCGGCGGCACCTCGCTGGACGGCAGGTACGCGGCGGCGGGTATGATTCTGGAGGACTTTAAGGATCAGCCAGAGGATCCGGCCATGACCGCCAAAAAATCCTGGTTCATGTTTGATAACAAGATTGTCGCGCTGGGTTCGGACATCAGCGAGCCGCGGGAGGGGCAGTCGGTCAAGACCACGGTGGATAACCGGATACTCTCCGGGACCGCGAATATTCTGGTTGACGGCAGGCCGCAGAACCTTGAAGCCGGAGCCGCCGCTGTGAAAAAGTATATCCATGTGTCTGACGATGCGGCACAGACGGGGTATTATTTTCCGGCGGGCGGGAATGTGATGGCAAGGCTGGACGAGCGAACCGGAAGCTGGAATGACCTGAGCAAAAAGCCCTATAACCCCACAGACCCCTATACGGACACCTACTGTACCATTACGGCGGCGCACGGCAAAAACCCAAAGACGGGCAGCTATGCCTATATTGTGATGCCGGAGGTGACCGAGACGGAGCTGGAGGCGTACAGCCAGAATGAGACCGTACAGATTGTGGAGAATTCGGGCAGCGCGGCAAGCGTGCGCTGTGATGAATTGGGGATCCAGGCGGCGAATTTCTGGAAAAATGAGACCCATCAGAGCGGTTCCATCACCTCCAGCGGCCAGGCCAGCGTCATGACCTGTGACTATGGAGATTCATTTGCGGTCTCTGTCTCTGACCCGACCCAGACGGGAACCAGTCTGGAGATCACCGTTGACCGGGCGGTTGGGGATCTGATTGCAAAGGATGACCGGATTACGGTCATTGAGACTTCGCCGGCCCTGAAGCTCCAGATTGACACCTCCCGGGCGCGGGGCCGCGCGATTGAGGCCTCTTTCCGGCTGGACGGCGAACGGCGGCCGGAAAAGGCGAAGAAGATTGAGAATCAGAAGGAAATTGAAAAGAGAAACATCTTCTGTAAAGCGGGAAACAATCAGATTATTGTGCAGGGAAATCTGACCGGCATCTATCCGGAAAACCCCTCAGTTACACCGGTGGAGCGGAACGGCGTCACCTATGTGCCGGTGCGGTTCATTGCGGAGAAGCTGGGCGGCACCGTCAACTATGATTCCAAAACCAATACGGTCACCATTGTAAACGGCGAAAAGTCCGCCTCCTTGGTGCTGGGCGGGGAAAGCATTACTGTGGACGGCGAGACAGTGGCGCTGGAGCCAAACACCATTGAGATTGACGGCCGCAGCTATCTCCCGGTTCGAGTGCTGGCCGAGAAGGTTTTTGGCCGTGAGGTACTGTACCGTGACGGATTGATCGCAGTCAGCAACGACAGCAGTGATCTGGATGACAATGTGTTTTTATACTACAGCCAAATGCTGGGCGAATAGTCCGGCGGCGGATGGGACAGGACTGGATGCGCGGGCGTACCAGTCCTGTTTCGCTGATTGGGAAGAAACGGACGGGCAGGGAAGAACGCGGCGGAACAGGCAGGGAAAAGCGGAGCGAAGCCCGCTGTGAGGAGGAAAGGGATATGAAAAGAAGAATCAGTTTGCTGATAGCAGCGCTGCTGTTTCTTATGCCGGCTGTACCGGCACTGGCACAGGAGCAAACAGAGGCCGAGGCGGCCGCGCTGGCGGCGCTCCGGCAGAAGTGGTCGGACAGTCTGACCGGCGGGCACTATGACAGGTCAGATCCTGACATACAAACGAAGGTGGATGCGGCGGCATCTTCTGCTGCGGGCTATGCTTCCGCTATGGAAAAAAACATTGGCGCCGGCACACAGAGGCTTTGGCCGGAGCTGACGCTGGAATATACCTCCTCCGGCGAGGGACTTCACAACTCGGTGGAGCGGCTGCGGACCATGGCGCTGGCGTACAGCTATCAAACCTCCGCGCTGTACCAGAACCAGAGCCTGAAAGCGGACATTCTGCGTGCTCTGCAGTTTCTGAACGACAGGGTATATCATGACCGGGTCAACTATGTTCAGAAGGGGGAGCTGAACTGGTATTACTGGGAAATCGGTGTGCCCAAGAATCTGGTGGATATCCTGACGCTGATGTATGACGAAATGGATGCCGGACTGCGCGGCAGTCTGGTCAGCGCGGTTCGGCATTTTACAGCGGGAGATCCCGGAAAGGGCGGCTTTGGACGGGGGACCTCCACCGGTGCCAACCTGACCTGGAAATGCATGATTTATGCGGTGGGCGGGGCGGCTGGCGGCGGCGGAGACATGGTGCGCCTTGCTGCTGACCGGATCCACCCGGTTTTTGACTATGCGGATCTGGAAGGGCTGGCGGACGGCTTTTATACCGACGGCTCCTATATCCAGCACAGTAATCTGGCGTATACAGGGGGCTATGGCGTGAGCACCATAGCCGACAGCATGGGTCTGGTCCGGCTGCTGGACGGCACTCCGTTTGCCCTTGACAGCAGATATAAGGAGATTTTGCTGGATTGGAGCATCCAGGCCTTTTTGCCCGTTCTCTATAACGGCAACCTGATGGATATGGTGCGGGGCCGGGAAATCACCCGGTATAACGCGCGGGATAAGGTCAAGGCCGCCGGACTGCTGGGCACTCTGTTTCAAATCGCAGAACTTGCGGAGGGCGGGGACCGGGAGACTCTGCTCGGTGCCATTAAACGAAACGTGACGGCCGGCGGCGACCGCCGGAGGAGCTTTCTGTCGGCTTTGCCGATTGCTGAGGTGGGGCCGGCAAAAGCCATGCTGGCTGACAGTGCGGTCCGTCCGTCTGAAGACCGGGAATATGCGAAGATTTTCGGCGGAATGGATCGGGCCGTCTATCGCGGGGATGACTTTGCCTTTGGCATCAGCATGTATTCCAAGCGCATTTCGGCCTATGAGGCCATCACGGACGACAATCCCCAGGGCTGGTACACGGGCTTTGGCATGACCTATCTGTACAACGGCAATCTAGATCATTATTCTAACAGCTACTGGCCCACCGCGGACCCGGCCGCGCATGCGGGAACCACGGTTTCTGACGTCCGGAGGCCGGATGGCTTCAAGGGCGGCGGCTGGTGCAGTACCCAGTCGTGGGCCGGCGGCGCTGTTCTGGACGGGAAATATGCGGCGGCTGGTATGATGCTGGAGGATTTCAAAAACCAGCAGGATGAGCAAACTATGGCGGCCAAAAAGTCCTGGTTCATGTTCGGCGGCAAGATTGTCGCTTTGGGCACAGGAATTACCTCACCGCACAGCGGACGCCGGATCAAGACCACAGTGGACAACCGTATTCTGTCAGGCAGTCCGGCCGTGGTGATGGACGGCGAGCCGGCCGGGCTCTCCGGGGAGGATAAGGCTGTGAGGCGGTATATCCATGTGTCCGACGGCGCAGCCCAGACCGGGTATTACTTCCCGGCAGGCGGTGCGGTCACCGCCAGACTGAATACGCGGAGCGGCAGCTGGAAGGCGCTCAGCAATAAGCCCTATAACCCGGACACGCGGTATACCAACACATTTTATACCATAACGGCAGATCACGGAACCGCCCCGGTGAGCGGCGGTTATGCCTATATCGTCATGCCGGGTGCCTCTGCGGAGGATATGGAGGCATACAGCCAAAATGAAACGATCCAGATTATGGAGAATTCCGGCTTTGCCTCGGGGGTGAACTGTGCTGAACTGGGGCTGCAAGCGGTCAATTTCTGGCGGAAATATCCCCATAAGACCGGGGATATTTCCGCCAGCGGCCCGGCCAGCGTCATTGTCTGTGAGACTGGCGGCCGCCTTGTGGTCGCGGCTGCGGACCCCACCCAGGAGGGGGAATTTCTGGAGGTGACAGTGGATCGGTCGGCCGGGGAACTGCTTGCAAAGGATGCGCGGGTCACAGTGCTTGAGACCGCGCCCAGACTGCGGCTCTTGATTGATACGGCCGGCGCGCGGGGCGCCTCTGCAGAAGCAGCCTTTCAGCTGGCCGGTGTATAACGGACGTATTTGCCAGACCGGACATGACGCTTTTCCTGCATTTGACATTGGCGCTGGTTTCTACTATAATAAGGACAAGAAAAAAGCTTCCCTTTAGAGATGGAGAGATCATATGTATCGCGTTTTTGTTGTAGATGATGAAGAGACCACCCGAAAGGGGATCATAGGCATAATTCTGGCGCAGAACTGGGATATTGAGGTGGTTGGCGAGGCAGGTGACGGTGTCTGTGCCGTGGATAAGATTCTGCGTGAGAAGCCGGATGTGGTGATCACGGATGTGAAAATGCCGATTATGGACGGGGTGGAACTTGCCTCCCGGATTCGGGAGGCGGAGCCGGGCATCAAGATCATATTCATCAGCGGATATGATGATACGGAATATATGAAATCCGCTCTCACGCTGGACGCCATTGACTATATTCTCAAGCCTGTCAACGTGGAGGAGCTGAAGAACGTAATCAAAAAAGTCCTGAATATCATTGACACTGAAATGCAGGAGAAAAAGATCGGGATTGAGATGAACCAGAAGCTGCTGCAGAGCATGCCCCTGCTGAAAGACCGGTTTTTGGCCAACCTGGTCAAAAACGTCTTTCAGTCCGAGGCACAGATTGAGAAGCAGGTACAGTTTTTGGAGCTGGATCTGCCGCAGAACACGGATTATTGCGTGATGATTGTACAGATCGATGACTATATGCGGATGCAGGAGGAGATGGCGGAGCATGACCGGCAGCTGCTCTCTTTTGGCATCCTGAACATTTGTCAGGAGCTGATCCAAAACCAGCTGTCCGGATTCATCTTTGAGAATAACTTTGGTGAGTTCGTCAGTATTCTGAAGCTGGCCAGCGAGACCGAAAACGACAAGCTGTTCTCCCTTGCCAATGAGATCAAGACGGCGCTTCTGGATTATATGGAGATTCAGATCACAGTGGGCATCGGCGGCGGTGTGCGCGGTCGGCTGGCCATCTACAGCTCATATCAGTCCGCCTATACTGCTCTGAACCACAAGCTGTACTTGGGCAAAAACAAAATCATCATGTTTGACAGTACGGTCAGCAACCGCAGGGAGGAAGAATTCCGGTTTGACAATGAAATGCTGGAAAACATCCGCTCCCTTCTGGACATTGCGGACAAATCCAAAATGGCGGCCTATATGGAGGAATTCTTCACCAGGCTTTCTGGCTGCCGGATTGATCACGAATTCTGCCGGAACATATGCTATCAGCTGATTATCCTGGGGGAGAGCGTACTCCTCAAAAATGGCGTGACGATCACCGGGGAACTCAGGGCCTATGACCGGATGAGCGAGGCCGGGCGGCTGGACACCATTGCGGAGATGAGCCGTTTTATGATCGGCTATTTCCGCAGGGTGTGCGACGCGCTCTGTGACCTGCGCAGCAATAAAACCACCAATGCTGTGGATCTGGTCAAAGGGATCATTGAGGAGTCCTATGCGGAGAATCTGACCATTTCAGATTTGGCAGGCCGGGTCTACCTGACCCCAACCTATCTCTGCCTGCTGTTCCGGCAGGAGACCGGCATGACCATCAACGACTATCTGACCTATGTCAGAATTCAAAAGGCAAAGGAACTGCTGGGAGACCTGAAGAATAAAATCTATGATATTTCCTATATGGTCGGCTATGCAAACCCCAGCTATTTCAGCCTCCAGTTCAAAAAGCTGGTTGGGATGGGGCCGCGGGAGTACCGGGAGAAAATGTGATATGAGACTGATTCGCCGCTTTCAAAAATTTTTTGCAGGGCTTGGCAACAGTAAAACGCTGGTTTTACTGCTTCTGGCCGGCCTGGCCAGTATCTTTCTGCTGCTGGTGGTCTACTTTAACCAGTACGGGAATTGGCTGGAGCAGGGGGCGGTCCGCTCTCTGCAGACTGCGCTGGAGCAAACCGGGCACAACCTCAACAATCAGATTAAGAACATTGAGCTGATCTCAGACAACATTGCAAATAACAATGAACTGATCAAAAGGTTAAAGGATAAGCCGGAGGACGCGGTCTATGCCAACCAGCTCGATGAGATGCACTATATGGAGACCGCGATGCTCACTATGATGAAGAGCAACAACGCTTACCGCATCCGGCTTTTTGTCAGTGACAAGAAGATTTACAGCAAGGAGCAGATCAGTTTTTTCGAGCTGGAGCAGGCAAAGGAGTACCCGTGGTATGAGGAAGTGACCGCCGCCCGCGGCCGCCCAGTCTGGCAGATGAACTATCCGGTGGATTATCTTGACAGCGGCCGGCAGCAGGTGACCTCCTGCGTACGGATTCTCAAGGACTATGACGAGCTTTCCAAGGACGTGGCGATCCTGGCCATTGACATTGACACCAGTGTCCTGCGGGAGGCGGTCAATGCCATTGCGGGGGAGGAGACCTATATCATCGGCGCAAAGGGGCAGATTGCCGTCCATCAGGATCCGGAACAGGAAGGCGGCACGGACCGCGGTGATTATTCTGAAGCTGTGGTCAGACGCGGCGGACAGATCCTTCTGAACACGAAAATTGACACGGCGGGCTGGCGGCTGGTAACCAGAATTGACAAAAACCACATTATGGCCGGCGGCGGTATTTTGAGTGACAGCGTGACCATCACCATTCTTATCCTGGCGATTATTTTGCTGGTTATGATTTTGGGGTTTGCCAAATTCATTAACAATGTGGTGCGCAGAATCGACCTGATGACATCTGCGGTCGAGCCCTATGGCGGCAGGGAGCCAGGAGAGAGCAGTCCGCTGTATTCCAAAATTGACAGTGTGATCCTCCGTTCCCGGAATCTGATGAAGGATATGTATGAGGCCAAGGCAAAGGAGCGTGAGGCAGAGCTCAAGGCCCTGCAGGCGCAGATCAACCCGCATTTTTTGTACAATACGCTGGACGCCATTAACTGGATGATTATGAACGGCGCACGGGACGGGGCGAGTCATATGATCGGCGAGCTGGCGCGCTATTTCCGGCTGAGCCTGAATAACGGCCGGGATGTGGTCTGCATGTCAGACGAGATTGAGTTGGCCCAGGTGTATATCGGAATTCAGCGGGTCCGGTTCAACAACAACTTCAGTGTGGACTTTGAAATTGATGAGGAATGCCGTGCCTTTTTGATTCCCAAACTGACCCTGCAGCCTGTGATTGAGAATGCGCTGATTCACGGTCTGCAGAAGTGCAGTCCCGAACGCCTGCAGGGCAAGAAGCCGCGGATGGATGTTGCGGTGACCAAGGACGGCGACAGGATTCTGCTTTCAGTCACAGATAATGGAACGGGCATGAGCCAGGAGAAGATTGATGAGATCTTGAGCGGAACCGGCAGTACAGGCAGTTATGGCCTGTATAACGTGGGCGAACGTCTGCGGCTGTTCTCCGGTGAGGATTGTACAGACTGCGGCATAGAAATTTTTTCTGAGACAGGGGCGTTTACCACCGTGGTCATGACCGTTAAGACCGTGAGCCCGGCAGAGCGGGCACAGCAGACACTGGAATGAGGCGCAGCAGAAGCGCCCTTTCCCGCTCCAGTGTGATTGACCCGGTAAGTACTTGGCGGTTCTGGCAGTGTATTCACCGCCCTTTTTGGCTTTTGCTTCCATAAAGTATATGCACGCGGTCTAAAATGAACAAAAGCTCTCATACAGAATCCAGGCCAGAGTACGGTTAGTGGGGGTCCGCAGCAAATGGCAGAGTTTATTTAAAGTATGGCTGCGCGTCAGACGGAATGACATTGAGCCCCTCAAAACGGGATTCCAGAAATTCAGCCATAAAGGAGCAGATGATATTTTCCGTCTCGAAGTGTCCGGCATCAATCAGATTCATACCCAGTTCAAAGGCCAGCTGAGCCTCATGATGCTTCACATCAGCGGTCACATACACGTCCGCCCCGGCATGGTACGCAGAATAGATCCCCTCGCCGCCGGAGCCGCTGCACAGGGCCACGGTTTTGACCACTTCCTCCGGACTTCCCACAGACCGGATGGTCCGACAGCCTAGGGCGTCCCGGACGAACTCCACAAAATCGGCCATCTCCATGGGGATTTCAAGGGTGCCGATCCTTCCGATTGGATCAATGGGCATCCCGGCACCGTCCACGCACTCCTCTTCCCGAAACCGTCTCACATTGGTCAGATCCAGACGCTGGGCCAGCACATCATTCATGCCGCCGTCCGCGTGATCCAGATTGGTGTGGGCGCTGTACACGGAAATATCGCTGCGGATCAGATTCCGCAGGATGCTTCCCGCGACATCCTGCTCCACTATGCGCTTTACCGGGGAGAAAATCAGAGGGTGGTGGGAGAGGATGAGGTCCGCGCCGCAGTCCACCGCCCGCTGGACATTGTCAGAGGTCACGTCCAGACACACAAAGACAGTGGTGACCCGCTGGTCACGGTCGCCGACCAGCAGTCCAACATTGTCCCAGCTTTCCGCCAGCGCGGGCGGAGCCAGAGCTTCTATTTCCCGTATGATATCCTTTACTTTCAGCATTTTTGTACCTCCTTTATTTTGACAGATCCTTCGTATTTTTCGCTATAGCCCAAGTGCGTCCATCTCTTCCAGAAGACGTTGACTCTCCGCGAGCTTTGCCTGCGCGGCAGGGTCGGACGAACGCGCCAGCCCGGCCGTCATCTTCAGCAGTTTTTGACGCCGGCGTAAACAGTATTCGGCAAAATACGCCGGTCTGGTATCCATCAGTCCCTTCCCCAGATACAGTTCCAGCGGCGTGGGGGGAGAAGAGCCCTGTCCGCTGGCAATCGTCAGAATATGATAGAGCTTTTCCTCTTCCCTTACCAGGTATTCCCCGGTTATGGCATAACCGGCGGATAGCAGATATTCCCGCAGTTCCGGCGCGGCGGTCATGGGCTGGAGAATGACCTGTCCGGCGGCGCGGATGACCGAATCGCCGGATTTGATGATCTCCGCAATCATCAGCCCGCCCATGCCGGCCATGACAATGGCATCCGCCTCGCCGGGGGCCAGCGGGGCGGTTCCGCCCCCCAGCCGGGTTTCGGCCCGGTCCGCCAGGCCGAAGCGGTTTAGGGTCGCGGCCGCGCGCTCCAAGGGGCCGGGCCGGATATCTGAGGCGATGGCAGATCTGCACACCCCGGCAAGACAGAGATAAGCGGGGAGGTATGCGTGGTCAGTTCCAATGTCGGCCACACAGGAACAGGGGGTAATCAGGTCAGCAATCTTCTGGAGCCTGGGTGTCAGAACGGGGGGCAAAACATTCATAAATCTCTCCATTATCATTCCAAATTTTCTATTTTACGCATAATAGGCTTTTTTCAGAGGCGCAGCCTCCGCGTTGGCGCCGGCGAATCACAGAAGCCCCGCTGCGACGTGAAACTGCACAAAGCGGAGAGGCTGGACGCCTGCATATATAGATAGGTTATAATAAAACTATATTTTTGTCAATATAAAAGAGGAAGATAGACATTTTTGTAGAAATAAAATAGTAGAGATATTGTGATTGGCGGCGTCCTCTGCCGCTGAAAGAAAGGGGCTGGTTCAGATGGATCTGCGCAGTATCACCGAAGAGAGGGAGGAAGCGCTTCTCGCGCCCTATGCCGCAAAAAGCCGGGAGAGCAGGGGGCGCGGCGTATCGGAGGAACCCTGTGACCTGCGGACGGACTTCCAGCGGGACCGGGACCGGATTGTCCACTCCAAGGCGTTTCGGCGCCTGAAGCACAAAACCCAGGTCTTTCTCTCTCCGGAGGGGGACCACTACCGGACACGGCTGACCCATACGCTGGAGGTCTCCCAGATCGCCCGGACCATCGCGCGGGCCCTGCGCCTGAATGAGGACCTGACTGAGGCCATTGCCCTGGGGCACGACCTGGGACACACCCCTTTCGGACACATGGGGGAAAAGGTGCTGGACCGGATCTGTCCGCTGGGGTTTCAGCACAATGAGCAGAGCCTGCGGGTGGTGGATATTCTGGAGCGTCCGGGCGGGCTGAATCTGACCTTTGAGGTGCGGGACGGCATTCTGTGCCACACCGGACCGAAGCAGGCCGCAACCCTGGAGGGGCAGGTGGTCGCTCTGGCCGACAAGGTCGCCTATATCAACCATGACATTGATGACGCCGTGCGGGGCGGTGTGCTGACCGACTATGACATCCCCCGGGAGTTCTCCGAGGTTTTGGGCTCCCGGCATTCCAAGCGGATCAATACCATGATCTGGGCCATTATCCGCGCCAGTCTGGACCGGGATGAAATCCGGATGGAGGAGCCGGTCTATGCGGCCATGATGGGCCTGCGGGAATTCATGTTCAAGCGGGTGTATGTGGCGTCGGAGCCCCAGCGGGAAGAACAGAAGGCCGAGGGGATCATAGAGGGGCTGTACGGGATGTACAGCCAAAAACCGAAAATGATACCCCGGAGCAGCAAGGTCTCCAGCGCGTCAAAGGATGTGCATGTGCTGACCCGGGACTATATCGCCGGGATGAGCGACCGCTATGCGGTGGCGAAGTTTTCCGAGCTGTTTATCCCCTCCTTCTGGCACCGGTGATACAGGCGTACAGCGCGGAGAAGGGTGTGTGCATTGATGCTGTCAGGAGCGGGAATGCTGTGCCGCGGCGGAAAAGATCAGAACTGTCACGGGTTACAGCCCAGTTTTATGTGCCGGGACTTTGAAAAATAATCCAAAAGCCAAAAAACTTCAAAAACAAAAAGGAAATCGGCGAATGGTGTCGAATATTATAAAAGTTACTGTATTTTCATAGCGTCCGGCGCCGGAACTGTATTTACACCGGCGGCGGGATCAGCAGGGGAAGGGAGGCAGACCCATGGCGGCTTCACAGGATTTTCAGGATTTCATTGACGAGGTTCTGGAACGGAACGATATTGTGGAGGTCATATCTGAATACGCGAAGCTCAAGCGGGTGGGATCCCGGTATGCGGCGCTCTGTCCTCTGCACAATGACAAAAAATCCCCGTCTTTGTCCATTTCGCCGGACAAGCAGCTGTTTCACTGCTTTGGCTGCGGCGCGGGCGGAAATGTGATTCATTTTATCATGGGGATTGAGAATCTGGATTTTATGGACGCGCTGAAATATCTGGCTGACCGGGCGCATCTCCCCATGCCGGAGCGCGGCTCCCCTGCTGACCGGAAAAAACGGGAAGAGCTGTCTGATAAGAAACAGCGGATCTATCAGATCAACGCGGAGGCCGCCCGGTATTTTTTCCGCAATCTGGCGGGGGATAAGGGGAAAGCGGCCTATGCCTATCTGCGTGAGCGCGGGATCCAGAACGCCGCCATCAAGATGTTCGGACTGGGCTATGCGCCGGAGGGCTGGACAAGCCTGCTGGACTATCTGAGAGACAAGGGTTTTCGGGAACATGAGGTGTTTGAGGCTGGACTGGCCAAGGCCCGGGACAACGGCACCTACTACGACGCCTTTTATGACGGCCGGGTTATGTTCCCCATTATCAATGTACAGGGCAGTATCATTGGATTTGGCGGGAGAATCATGACCGAGAAGAGCAATACGGGGAAGTATCTGAATACTCCGGAAACACTGGTGTTCAAGAAAAAAGAGAACCTGTTCGGCCTCAATCTGGCCAAGAATGACAAGTCCGGAAAGCTTCTCCTCATGGAGGGGTATATGGACGTGATCTCTCTGCACCAGGCGGGAATCGGCAACGCGGTGGCTTCCCTTGGCACGGCCTTTACGCCGGAACAGGCGCGGCTATTGAAAAAATACGCGGGCAAGGCCGTGCTCTGCTATGACGCGGACCAGGCGGGCCGCAAGGCCGCGGTCCGTGCGGGTGCGATTCTGACAGAGCATGACATTAAGGCCAAAGTTTTGACCATTACGGACGGCAAGGATCCGGATGAGTTTATAAAGGCCCGGGGCCCGGAGATGTTCCGGGTGTTGATTGAGGGCGCAAAACCGCTGATTGCGTATAGAATTGACGAAATCAAGCAAAACTATGACCTGGAGGACACGGAGCAGCTTTTGGAGTTCACAGAGGCCGCGGCAAAGGTGCTGGCGGAGATCAGGAACCCAGTGGAGCAGGAACTCTATTCCAAGCAGGTGGCAAAGGACGCCGGGATCAGCGTGGACAGTTTGCGCACGCAGGTCAGTATACTGCTCAGGAAACAGCGGCAGACCGAGGAGCGGCAGGAAGAGCGCCGAGAGCGGAAGTCCTATGAGGAGCGGACTGGCGGCCGCAGGGATCTGCGGCAGATGGGGCTTCGCAACGCGGAGCGGCTGCTTCTGAATTTCATGAGTGACAGCAGGGTTTTGAAAAAGGTAAAGGACGCGGGGATCGTCCCCGAAGACTTCGGCGAAGGTCTACATAGAGAACTGGCCCGTCAGCTGTTTCAGGCCGGGGCGGAGGGACGCATTGACATCAATGCGCTGCTTGAACAGTTCCCGCCGGAAGAGGTGGGGGCCGTGGCAGCGATCCTTTTGGATGATAAAAACACAGAACATAAGAATCAGGCCTGTGAACAGCCGCTGGCCATTATGCTGGAGGCCAAGCGCCGCAGTGTACAGGATGCGCTGCTGGAACAGGGCGATTTGAATGAACTGGACAAAATCCTGAAGATGAAAAAGAAAAATCAGGATAACAGGAACGGAGAAAACAAGCAGTCAGGATAAGAGGAGGAACAAGCCGTGGAAAATGAAAAGAAACCCGTAGCCAACAAGAAACAGATTCTTCAGCAGCTTTTGGAGCAGGGAAAGAAAAAGGGCGTGCTCGACTATAAGGAGATCAGCGACAGGCTGGAGGAGCTGGAGCTGGATCCGGACCAAATTGACAAAATCTATGAATACCTGGAAAAACAGGGCGTGGAGATTGTGGGCAGTCTGGACGAGGAGCTCGAAATCATTGAGGACGACCTGCAGATCACCCAGGAGGATCTGGATGACATGTCCGTGCCGGACGGCGTCAGCATTGACGATCCGGTCCGCATGTACCTGAAGGAAATCGGCAAGGTGGACCTTCTCACCGGCAACGAGGAGACTGAGCTGGCGAAAAGGATGGCTGAGGGCGATGCGGAGGCCAAGCGGAAGCTGGCCGAGGCAAACCTGCGGCTTGTGGTCAGCATTGCCAAACGGTATGTGGGCCGCGGTATGCTGTTTTTGGATCTGATCCAGGAGGGCAACCTGGGCCTGATTAAGGCGGTCGAAAAATTTGACTATACCAAGGGCTATAAATTCAGCACCTATGCCACCTGGTGGATCCGGCAGGCCATCACCCGCGCCATCGCGGACCAGGCCCGGACCATTCGTATTCCGGTGCATATGGTGGAGACCATCAACAAGCTGGTCCGTGTCTCCCGTCAGCTGGTACAGGAGCTGGGCCGGGATCCCCTCCCTGAGGAGATCGCAAAGGAGCTGAACATGCCGGTGGACAAGGTGGGAGAGATCATGAAGATCGCCCAGGAGCCGGTTTCCCTTGAGACCCCAATCGGCGAGGAGGAGGACAGCCATCTGGGCGACTTCATTCAGGATGACGACGCGCCTGCGCCCTCTGACGCGGCCACGTTCACCCTGCTCAAGGAGCAGCTGGTGGATGTGCTCAGCACCCTGACCCCCAGAGAGGAGAAGGTGCTGCGGCTCCGGTTCGGTCTGGATGACGGCCGGGCAAGGACCCTGGAAGAGGTGGGCAAGGAATTCAACGTCACCCGTGAACGGATCCGCCAGATTGAGGCCAAGGCCCTCCGGAAGCTCCGGCATCCCAGCCGGAGCCGGAAACTGAAGGACTATCTGGAATAAATCCGGCGTCTAAAGAGGCTCGGATTTTGCGTCAGGAAGGTTTTGACAAATGAAGCAAAACCTGATATACTAAGAGTAATACAAATTTGAAAGGATGATGGGTTTTGGACACGTTGCCTCCGCAACTGTTGTTTCTTACGCTGGGAATCATACTGTTTTTGGGGTTTTTGACCGCTTTTGCCAAGGCGGCCAGCATAGACGTCAGCGACACGAAGCTTGCCGCGCTGGCTGAGGAAAATGAGAAGGCAAAGCGGCTGTATGATCTGTTGGAAAAGGAGCCTTCCGCGGCAGTGGGAGCCATGGAGATGTTTGGATATGTGCTTGCGTTCCTGTTTGCGGTGGTCTCTGTATTCGGATTTGCGGGAAGGCTGGAGTCCATTCTGGCTTTGGCGGGTATGCAGGCGGGCAGCACGGGACTGCATCTTTTGACCGTGGTCATTTTTACAGTTGTGCTGGTCTTTCTGTATCTGGTTTTCTGGGAGCTGGTACCGGGCCGTCTTGCCGCCAAATACGCGGAGCAGGCCGCGGTCAGCTTTGCGGACTATACCAGGGCGGTTACCGCTGCGGGAAAGCCGTTCTTGTGGCTGCCGACCCATTTTTCCAATTTGATTGCCCGGATATTCGGCGTTCGTCCTCACGACCTGGAGGAAGAGGTGACGGAGGAAGAAATCCGCATGATGGTGGACATTGGTTCAGAAAAGGGAACCATTGACGACGATGAAAAAGAGATGATACATAATATTTTTGAGCTGGACGATAAGCCGGTGGAGGATATTATGACCCACCGCACGGAGGCGTGTATCCTCTGGATGGAGGACAGCGTTGAGGAGTGGAAGAAATTCATTGACGAGACGAACCATACCCGATATCCTGTGTGCGACGAGGACATTGACAACGTGGTCGGCGTGGTGAATACCCGGGATTTTTACCGGTTTCTGCTGGACGGCGGCCAAAAGAACACCCTGCGGTCCATCCTGCGGGAGCCCTATTTTGTGCCTGACAGCATGAAGGCGGATGAGCTGTTTTCGCGGATGCAGCAGAAGAATACGCATTTGGTGGTGGTTATGGACGAATACGGCGGCTTTCAGGGGCTGGTGACCCAGGAGGATCTGCTGGAGGAGATTGTGGGCGAACTCTACAGCGAATATGACGAGCCGGAGCTGGATCAGGAGATCCTGTATCTGGATGAGAACACATGGAAGATCAAGGGCTCTGCGGAGATTGAGGACGTGGAGAAGGAGCTCAAGGTCACAATTCCGGAAGGGGATTACAATACTTTTGCCGGGTTGGTGCTGGACGCGATTGAGACCCTGCCGGAGGACGGCGGAACGGTGGAGGCGGAGATCGGACCCATGCAGGTCAAGGTCACCTCAGTGGCCGAACACCGGATTGAAGAAGCCGTAGTCTGTCTGAAACGGGATCTTGAGCCGGAGGAAGAGGCCAAAGAGGAGAAGGAACACAAGCCTTCTCTGTTCAAGGAGAAAGAAGCAAAGCCGGAGAAGTCCAGAAAAGAAGAAAAAAAAGAGGCCCGGAAAGAGGCATAGAAAACCCCCTGACGCAGATCAAAATGCGTCAGGGGGTTTTTGTGTCTGTCCGGGCGGGAAACGGATGCTTTAAATGCCTTTGAAGGATAAACTGTTACTGAATATTTTTTCGAGCCGGTCAGAGTGGAGTTCCTCTGGAACATAAAGTTCGGTCAAAATGGTATTTCCGCCGTATTCAAATACAAAGTATTTGTTGTAAATGCGCAGGTTGCTTTTTTCTCCTATGAAATCGGTATAATATCCAATCTGTCCCCCGATCTCCGCCATTTTTGATTGATTCAAATATTCAATTTTATTTCCAAAGTTCTTTGCCGGAAGTGTTTCGACCACATACTCAAGGAATTGCTGCGGCGGGTAGTTGTCTTTTTCACCCAGAACCGTGATTGAGATGGTTGCCAGTTCGCCTGTGCAGAGAAAGCCATTGTTGGCGACCTGCTCGTATTTCCAGTTGCTGGGCAGATCAAAGGCAAAGCTGTAGTCTTCGCATTTCACCGTCTGCGTTCCCACATCAGTTGAGGGACGCATCAGCTTGCCGGTCTTCTCCGGGTCGAGTTCTTCTGTTACAAAAGAATTTAATATGTGTTCTGTGACAGCATTGGAGGAATCCTCCATGGCTTCGACATTGATGTTGTAGATGTATTTGCCATTCTGGAAAAACAGATCGGTGCTAAGCCAAGTCTTACCGTCATTCATTTCCTTTGAAATGGTATAGTATCTGGCGCTGATTCCATGCAGCTGCCTCGGCTGTATATCAGAGACAGTGAAAAGCTCTGCGTTAAAAAGCTCGGCATTTGAATCGCGGTCTTTCTGTACCCATGTCGATAATCCCGTTCCGTCGGCTGATACGATTGTAATTGAAATGCTCTCCTGTGTAATGAATTCGGAACCCGAATTCAGAAATTCAAAACGGTTGGACACATTTTTGTTTGAGATATCCGACCAGCCTGCCGGCACGTCAACCTTAAAAAGCATTTCCTTGTTTTCATAGGTGCGGTACCCACCCTTTACATCCG
This sequence comes from uncultured Ructibacterium sp., assembly GCA_965146665.1. Taxonomy (GTDB): domain Bacteria; phylum Bacillota; class Clostridia; order Monoglobales; family Monoglobaceae; genus Ructibacterium. The sequence goes on along the minus strand of CBCTHE010000024.1, from coordinate 16,746 downwards.
ATAGATCTTCTGTATCACCGGAACCCGCAAAGTTTCCGGTATAGCTGTTGCAGATCTCAATATAGTCCGCCTTCTTTTCTGAGACTGCATCGTTCTGGATATACACAGAGCATACATAAAGACGCGCGTCCTTGATAAACATCTTTTGAATCAAATAGGTATCAGCGGATTTCAATTCAAAATACAGATATTCGCTGCCGGCGGCGCCCTTTTTCTTTTCCTGCTCAATGATGGTGTATTTCGAAGCGTTTTCCTTCATATCCTCGTACACAGAGTCTATAGTTTTTTCCTCATTTTTATTTGTAACGATTACAGCAAGCGCAACAGTATTCTCATCATTGAGAAAGAAATTGCTCTCCCCGGCAAAGGAACGGCTGGCCAGCTTCAGCTCCTTATTATATTTCATTTTCCAGCCCAAATGGCTGTCTCCGACATATGCCTTTTCTGTATTGTGGAGAACCGCCGCATAGTCCATGATACTGTTGGTTTCAGTGATATATTTCTCCACCAGAATCGCCTCAGTTTCGGCGTCATAGGAGACGTCTGCACCGAAGTTTTCGGTGATGAAGCGGAGCGGGACCATGGTGGTATCATTTGTGAGTTCTGGCGCCAGAAGCAGGGTCATGGTTTGATTGTTTACCATGGCATCTGTGCGGCCAATCCAGATCTTGATGGTTACGTCCCGGTAGGCCAGAGTTACACTCTCCTCTGCCTCATTCCATTCCACCTCTGCGCCGAATGCTTCGGTGATGACCCGGAGCGGGACCAGCGTTGTGCCGTTGCTCTCATAGGGGGTTGTGACGGTCACATCAGAGCCGTTCACTTTCAGAGTGCTGTCCCCGATTCGGAATGCAATGGAAATCTTATTCAGGTCCGCATCATCACTTTTGGATACCAGATCTGCCGCAAATGCGGGTATCCAGCATGTCATGGTCATGGCAAATACAAGGATTGCCGCTGTTAATTTTCGTTTCATAAAAATTCCCTCCCAGAAATGTTTCATCTTTTATTTTTAATTATTTTCTCCAAATGTGACTGAGACGGACATGGGATTGCCGTCATGTATGATGTCCAGAACCGCGGTGCTGCCCGGCAGATAGTCTTTCATTTTTTCGTGCCAGTCCGTGTCGCTGTTCACCGCGGTGCGGTCTACCGCAATCACAGTATCCCCCGCGGAGATACCAGCTGTTTCGGCGCTGCCGCCGGGGGATACGGATTTGACGGTCAGCCCCGCGCTGGACGGCAGACCCAGCCTTGCTGTCCAGGGCTGTTCCAGTTCGGCGTCAAGACTGGGACGGTTGATCTTTCCATAGGTGGAAAATTGGCTGAGGGCATATTTGATGTTAGTGACCGGTATGGCAAAATTCATGCCTTCAATTCCTACGGCCATATAGCCGGATGAATTCACGCCGACAACTTCGCCGCGCAGATTGACCAGCGGCCCGCCGCTGTTGCCCGGATTTACAGCGGCATCAGTCTGTATCAGCGCATAATTGCTGGAGACGCTCCGGTTTACGCCGCTGATGATGCCAAGGGAGACGGAGTTGCGCAGACCAAGGTTCACCGGCGTCCCGACAGCCAATACCTTCGCACCCGTGACCATAGCGCTCTCGTCTGCAAAGGCTGCCACGGGGAGTCCCAGCTTGTCAATTTTAATGACGGCGAGGTCCAGCGTCTCGTCCAAATATTTGACCCGGCCTTCATAGCCGGAACCGTCCTGGAGAATTACAATCATGGAAGTCAAATCCTTAACAACATGTGCATTGGTCAGGATTTCTCCGCCGGAGGTGATGATAATTCCAGTCCCATGAGCAATCCCTTCAGCATATTTTTCCTGATAGGTGGCGGTGGTTTCCCCCATATAATTCCCTACGATTGCCACCACACTGGGCGAAATTCGGGAAATGGCGTTCTGTACAGCCTGTTCCTCAGACGGTTCACTGATATCTACCCGGTTTTCTCCTTCGTTCCAGGCTACATCTGCTCCAAGTCCCTCGCTGATTGCGCGAAGCGGGACATAGGTCACGCCATCCTCAATATAGGCGTTGGTTTGGATTTGCGCGCCGTTCACATAGATCACAGGAGCCTCATCTGCAAAGACAGTTGCCATACACAAAAGAGAACAGAAAAGAAAAATACCAAGGACCTTAAATTTCATGAAATTACCTCCCGGTCTGACAGGATGTATCAAAATATCTGTATATTCTGCCATTTTAATGATATTGTTATTTTAGCATTTTTCTGATGAAATGTCAATCTGGCAATAATATTCCCACATTCTATATAAAAATAAAACGAAGTTTTGGTGAATATATACAAATAAAAATAGAATATAATGTCGAATTGTGTAAAAAGATGACGAAGACTATTGCCTTCGTCATCTTTGTTCCTGATATATCAAAAAGAATTATAATAACTATAAATATTAGTCCATGACAATGGTCATACAAAATTCATCATTTGGTTTTTTGGCTATAAAGTCGATGAGGTATACGGTTTCAACAGCGCCGATATGGTTGGCCCACTCCGCGGCCGTGACAGCCGGCGCCCAGTTTTCTCCGCAGTCCAGCAAGGCCTTTCCGATGCGCAGCTTCCGCCCTTCCTCTTCGGGGCAAGTCTGGGTGATGAACCGCTCAATCACCGGCAGTGCTGTTCCCTGAAAGGAGAAATTATCCTGCAGGGAGATCCGGTCCTCCCCAAATGTGAACTGCCGTCTCAGGGAAGAGAGCTCCGGTACGTCATAGGCGCCTGCCATCTCAATGGACAGCACGCCGTTCTGCCAGGACATGAGTCCCCGGTAATCCGGCCCGGCCTTCTGCTCCTGCCCGTCTACCACGGGAACGCTGTGCCCGCCGGAGCGGTTGCAGAGGATGCGGTACCGGGTATCCTCCTGGAAATACGCCTTGGTATATTCGCCCGCCCCCAGATCGCAGAGAAGCTGGCCCTGGCCGGTGGCCAGGATGAAGTTCCCCACATCATTATGGTTGTGGGGCTCCGCATTGTCACCCGCCTTTGCGGCAAAGGAATACAGGGGCGTTTTTTTGATATACCAGGCCGAATCAGCCAGATAGTACGCCGCGTTCGTCTCGCTTTCCTCAGTGGAAAGGGCAGGGTCAAACCACAGAAGCGAGCGGAGCTCAAAGGTCCACCGCGCCCGGAAAGATACGTCGGCGACTGTGATGGGCCGGTTATCCCGGAAGCCGGTGGGCAGAACCTGTACGTCCTCCGGATAGGTGTGCTTGAGAAAATGGGTCAGGCCCAGAATGTGCCGGTTGCGGATTGCGCCGTCCGCGAAGCTGGCCGTAATATCATCCCGGAGATAGGCTTTATGCTGGAAAGAGGCGATCCGGCGGACGCGGTCATCCCGAAACAAATCCATTTTTCCGCCAGTGAATTCCTTCAGCATGCTGGCGTAGGAGACAAAGAAACCAAAGCCGTAATTCCAGTAACCCATGCCCTCCCGGCAGACGCCGTCAGGCTGGAAGCTCTGGAAGAAATGCTCCAGATTTTCCTGGAACCGGGGAATCTGGGTATCCGCCAGATCGGGCCGGATGTAGAAAAACGCGGCGGCCACGCCGCAGGTACAGACCGCGCACCAGTTGCTGGCCGCGGTTTCCCACCAAAAGCGCCGGTCCAGGAACGGAGCAATGATCCGCCGCTCAATTTCCGCGCCGATTCTGCGGCGGAGCAGGGGCTCCAGACGGTCGCCCAGAAGCTCCCGGATCTCGCTGAGGGCAAAGCCCGTTTCAGAGGAAAACAGGTCGATGAAGGTGCTGTGGTCCCAGGTTTCATAGGGGACGTGGGCGGGCAGCGCCCAGGTGTATTCGTCGCAGACGGCCCAGATCACCTCGCCCAGCTCGGTCAGGTATTTGGGTTCGTCCGGATAGATCAGGGCCAGAAGGGCCAGAATGTTCATCCGGATACGCTTTGAGAAGTATCCAGTCTCAAAATTCATGCGGTCTCCGGTCTCGTAAAATAATTTATATGCGCGGAAGGATACGGCGGGCGTGGAATCCCGGTGTACCTTTTCATACATGGCAAGCAGGTCGTCCCGAAAAATTTGATAGTTTTCACAGCCGCGGACTTTTTCCCAAAAGTCCGGGTTTTTAGCTTGTTCCAGCATAGCTGCTGCACTCCTCTCGTAACATGGATACTATCAGTATAACACATTCTTTTGATTCTGCAAGAGGTTCCGCACGGAAACCCCGCAGAAAAAGAATTCAAAAATTTATGCAAATCTACTATATTTCCAGTTGCAAAACAAATCGGAATATGGTATATTCAATCATAATGGGAGAAAATCCAGGGCAAGGAGAGATCAGATATGAAATTATCAAAAGTACGGGAACTGCTGGACGCACGTGTCTGCGCCGGTCAGGACCAGATTGAGGACATGGAGGTCAAGGAGGCCTGCGGCAGCGACCTGATGAGCGATGTGCTTGCCTTCGTCAAGGAACAGGGCCTGCTGCTGACCGGGCTCCAGAATCTGCAGGTGGTGCGCACCGCCGAGATGATGGACATGGAAGCGATTGTCTTTGTCCGCGGCAAAATGCCAAACGAGGAGATGATCCGGATTGCAGAGGCAAAGGGGATTGTGCTCATGAGTACGGAGATGCCCATGTTTACGGCCTGCGGCCTGCTCTATGAGGGCGGCCTGGCGGGCGGAAAGGCGGGGAGTGCGGGTGAGTAACGGCATGGTTTTCCACTATACGGTGGATGGAAATGACTTTACCCTTGCCGGCGAGATCTCCAGCAAAGTGAAAAAACGGCTCAAGCAGCTGGGACTGCCGCCGGAGGTGGTCCGGCGGGTGGCGATTGCCATGTATGAGGCGGAAATCAACATGGTGATCCATGCCAACGGCGGCACCATTGATGTGGAGATCACACCCCAGGCGATCCACATTGTATTCGCGGATACCGGCCCCGGGATTCCGGATGTGGAAAAGGCCATGCAGGAGGGGTATTCCACCGCGTCCAATGAGGTGCGTGAGCTGGGCTTCGGCGCGGGGATGGGACTTCCCAATATTAAGAAAAACGCGGATGAGATGAAGATTGACACCAGGGTGGGAACCGGCACAACCATTGATCTGATTATCAGGATTGCATAGGAGGCGGGGGGAATGGAAAAAGAACCTTATTGGCATTCGGTCACCCTGGACCGGGATGCCTGCAAGGGCTGCACAAATTGCCTGAAGCAATGTCCGACCCAGGCCATCCGGATTCAGAACGGAAAGGCCAAGATTTTAAAGGAGCGGTGCATTGACTGCGGGGAGTGTATCCGCGTCTGTCCCTATCATGCCAAAAAGGCGGTGACAGACGGCTTCGAGCGGCTGGAGGAATACAGGTATACGGTGGCGCTGGTGGCGCCGGCGTTTTACGGACAGTTTTCCAAGACGGAGGACTGCGATCTGATTTTGACATCCCTGCTCCATTTGGGATTTGACGATGTATATGAGGTGGCCCGGGGCGCGCAGGAGATCAGCGCCGCCACCCGGGAGCTCCTGAGAAGCGGCGAACTGATGAAGCCCGCGATTTCATCGGCATGCCCGGCGGTGAGCCGGCTGATTGCCGTGCGGTTTCCGAATCTGATCAACCACATCATTCCGCTGCGCTCCCCCATGGAGCTGTCCGCTGAGGCGGCCCGGCGGGAGACGGCGGATAAAACGGGACTAAAACCGGAGGAGATCGGCATCTTTTTCATCAGCCCGTGCGCCGCAAAGGCCACCGCAGTCAAGGACGGGCTCACGGTGAAGAAATCCCATGTCAACGGGGTCATCTCCATCAAGGACGTCTATCTCCGGCTGGCTCAGCGGATCGGCAGTATTCAGGAGGTCCGGCACCTGTCAAAGACCGGAAGCCTCGGCGCCCTGTGGGCCACCAGCGGCGGGGAGTCCAATGCCACCCGGGCGGCGCGGCGGATCTCGGTGGACGGGATACATAACGTGATCAAGGTGCTGGAGGATATTGAGGATGACAAGCTGACCGACACCGAATATGTGGAGGCGCTGGCCTGTCCGGGCGGCTGTGTAGGCGGGCCGCTGGCAGCGGAAAACAATTTTGTGGCCCGGTCGCGGATCAAGCGGCTCAGCAAGGCCATGCCGGAGGAGCGGGGGCATATTGCCGGTGACATCCGGCGGATGTGGGACGAGGCGCCGGTATACCGGCCGGTCATGAAGCTCAATGACGACATTGGAACCGCCATGCAGATGGCAATGGAGATCGAAGAGCTTCTGGAGCATTTCCCGGGTCTGGACTGCGGCTCCTGTGGCTCGCCCAGCTGCCGCGCCCTGGCGGAGGACATTGTCCGGGGCCATGCCCAGGAGACGGACTGTATCTTCGTGACCCGGGAGCGTCTGCGTGAACTGCTGCGCCATGTATCCGAGAACAATATTGAAATACCGCCGGAGGTCATGGGCGGATGGAAGGCGAAGCGGGAGACGGAAGGAGGAGAACAGGAATCATGAAGCTGACGTGTCAGACCATCAGAAGGCTGAACCGGGCCGCCTGGACCGTTATGGGCGTTTCCTTTGTCCTGCCGGCCCTGTCCGGCAGCGGGGGAGCGGATCTGCGGATTGGATTTCCCTTTTCCTTTTACACCATTCACGCTAGAGGTTCGGGGGAGGCGGCGCTTTCCGCACACCTTGGAATCTCGGGGCTTTTGGTGGATATTCTGGCGGTCTATCTGGCCTTCTGGCTGATTGAGACACTGTGCACAGGTTTGAAGAGGCAGAGGCGCGGCGGACAGTATCAGGATTAAGTGAAATTGGGGCGGGAGTGAATGAGGATATGAAAAAATGTGTTATATTTGCGGTCTGCATTCTACTTGCCGCTGCCGCAGTATTTGCGGCATCCTATCCCAACCGGGGGCGGTCGGAGAATGTTGTTGTAACCCTAGGCCCATCGTCCAAATTCAGCGAAAAAGAACTCAATGACGCGGTGCGGTGCGTAAAACGGAAATTTTGGGAGTACTCTAACTGTGAGCTGACAGAGCTATGGTACAATGAAGCGCATTCCGATTTAGTTGCAGAAAGTTATGCCCGTGAACGGCATATTAGTCTGGAAAATATTATAGTATTGGATTCAAATTATAAAGAAAATGTTAAAAAGAAGGACGGGAGCATTGAGGTGCGGGACTATCCGGCATGGAATTGGATTATGGTTAAAAACGGAATCTGGAAACATTGGAAAATTGTCCAAAAGGGACGTATTTGAGAGAGGAAGGCTGATTATGAAAATATCTGAGCTGGCGGAAAAGCTGGACCTGCGGGTGGCTGCCGGGGCGGACGGGCTGGAAAATCAGGCTGAGGGCTGTTATATCGGCGATCTCATGAGCCTGGCCATGGCCAGGGTGCAGGAGAACAATGTCTGGATTACCATCCAGACCAATTTGAATGTGGTGGCTGTGGCGGCGCTGTCCGAGGCGGGCTGTGTGATTCTGGCGGACGGTTTTTCGCCGGATGACAATGCCGCGGCGAAGGCTGACGCGGAGGGGATTCCCATTCTGTGCTCCGGGCGGTCCGCCTATGAGCTGGCCCGGGAGCTTGGGGCGCTGGGAATATGAGGATCTTCTATGATCTGCATATCCATTCGGCCCTGTCCCCCTGCGGGGACGAGGATATGACCCCCAATAACATTGTAAACATGGCGCTGCTCAAGGGGCTGGACGCCATTGCGGTCACGGACCACAATTCCTGCGGCAATGTCCGGGCGGTTATGGAGGCGGCCGCGGGCCGTCTGCTGGTGGTTCCGGGGCTGGAGGTGGAAACGGCGGAGGAGGTTCATGTCCTCTGCTATTTTTCCGCCCTGGAGCAGGCTGAGCAGATGTGGGATTTTGTCAGGCAAAACCGTCTGCCGGTCAGGAATAAACCGGAGATTTTCGGACGTCAGCTGTATCTGGACCATAACGACGCCATTGTGGGGGAGGAGGAATATCTGCTGGTGGCCGCAACAAAGATCACCATTGGCCAGGTGTTCTACCGCGCCCGGGAGCTGGGCGGCGTTCCGGTTCCCGCGCATATCGACCGTTCCAGCTACAGCGTGCTCTCAAACCTCGGCTTTCTGCCGCCGGAGCTGAATGCCGCAGCCCTGGAAATTACGGCGGCAAACCGCACTGCCTGGGCGGAAAAATACAGGGGATTTCAGGTAATTACCAACTCGGACGCCCATTATCTGGGGGATATTTCAGAGGCGGTTTACCATATGGACATAACGACTAAAACAGAAAATGAAATTTTGGAGAAACTGACGAATAAAAAATGTTGATTTCTCTGGTTTTTTGAAGATTTTCATGCTATAATACAAAGGCTGTGTTATAAATATAACAAACAGAAATGATTGATGAGGAAATGAAAAGGCGGTTTTCCGCCGAATGCATTGTTAGGAGGTAGTAACAGATGAAACACAACACGCTTCCCTTTCAGGGAACGCCGGAACAGGAGGCCCAGCTCAAACAGGTGATAGAGAGCCACAAGGGTCAGAAGGGCGCGGTCATTCCTGTTCTTCACGAAGCGCAGGCCATTTATGGGTATCTGCCCATCGAGGTGCAGGAGATGATTTCCGAGGGGCTGGACGTGCCGCTGGCTGAAATCTATGGGATTGTGACCTTTTATGCCCAGTTCTCCCTGAACCCAAAGGGCCGTTATCAGATTGGCGTCTGTCTCGGCACCGCATGCTATGTCAAAGGCAGCGGCGATATTTTGGATAAAGTCAAGGAGCTTCTGAACATTGAGGTGGGCGAATGTTCCGCGGACGGCAAGTTCTCTCTGGACGCCACGCGGTGTATCGGCGCCTGCGGACTGGCGCCGGTCATGACCGTCAATGACGATGTCTACGGCCGTCTGACCGTGGACGAAGTGGAAGGTATCCTGAAAAAATATGAATAGTGTTTCCCGGATGACGGGAATGGAGTTATAGCGATTATGAAAGAGCTGTCCTTACATATCCTTGATATCATGCACAATTCCATTGCGGCTGGCGCATCCCTGATTGAGCTGGATCTGACCGAGGACCGGACGCAGGATATTCTGATGTTCCGGATTACGGACAACGGCAAGGGGATGCCGCCGGAAATGGTCAGAGCCGTCATAGATCCCTTTACCACAAGCCGGACCACCCGAAAGGTGGGGCTGGGGATCCCGCTTCTCAAAGCGGCGGCAGAGCTGACCGGCGGCGGGATTGCGCTCTCCTCCGAAGTCGGGGAGGGCACGGTGGTCACCGCGCGGTTCGGGTACAGCAATATCGACCGTCAGCCTTTGGGCGATATGGCGGAGACCATGCTGGGCGTGATCACATCCTATGAGAGCATTGACTTTCTGTACCGGCACCGGGTGGATGCGCGGTCGTATACCCTTGATACCCGGGAGATGAAGGAGATTCTGGGCGGTGTGTCCTTTGCGGAGCCCAGCGTGATGCTCTGGCTGTCCGAGTTTCTCAAGGAGAACGAGGCGGCTCTGTACGAAGAGGCATAGCGACCGGCGGCCGGGCCGCGGAAGTTGACAGGCCTCTCTATATTCAAATCATAGAATCCGAAAGGAGTAACATCATATGAAAAGTTTAGCAGATCTGGAAGCCATCCGGAAAAAGACGCTGGACCAGGTGACCCTGAGAAAAGACAGCGAAGGCACCCGCATTGTGGTCGGCATGGCCACCTGCGGCATAGCGGCCGGCGCGCGGCCGGTCATGAACGCCTTTATGGAGGAAGTGGCGAAGCGCGGGCTGGAGCATGTGACCATCACCCAGACCGGATGTATCGGCATGTGCCGGCTGGAACCGATTGTTGAGGTGTCCGTTCCGGACAAGGAAAAGGTAACCTATGTGAAAATGACGCCGGAGAAGGCTCTGCGCGTTGTGAATGAACATATCGTCAATGGCAGTCCCGTTGCAGAATATACCATTGGCGCCGCTGAATAGAGCACAGCGGGAGCTGTGCCGTCCCCGCCGCAGTCCGGCGGGTCTATGAAGATGAAGAAAGGGTTGAATAACATGGAGTTTGCCAGAGGTCACGTCCTGATTTGCGGCGGTACCGGTTGTACCTCCTCAGGAAGTGAACAGATTATCAAAGAAATGGATGCCCAGCTGAAAGCCAATGGGCTGGAAAAGGAAATCAAGGTTGTCAAGACCGGATGCTTCGGCCTCTGCGCCCTGGGACCGATTATGATCGTATACCCGGAGGGCGCGTTCTACAGCCGTGTGACGGTGGAGGACGTGAAGGAGATCGTTGAGGAGCACCTGCTCAAGGGCCGTATTGTCAAGCGCCTGCTGTATGATGAGACCGTACACGAGGGCAGCGACGACATCAAGAGCCTGAACGAGGTACAGTTTTATAAGAAACAGCTGCGTATCGCACTGCGGAACTGCGGTGTCATCAATCCGGAAAATATAGACGAATACATAGCGTTTGACGGGTATAAAGCCCTGGGTAAGGCCCTGACCGAGATGACCCCGGAACAGGTCATCGCAGAGGTCAAGGAATCCGGCCTCCGCGGCCGCGGAGGCGCGGGCTTCTCCACGGGGATGAAGTGGCAGTTCACCGCGCAGGCCAAGGGCGGCCAGAAATATGTGGCCTGTAACGCCGACGAGGGCGACCCCGGCGCATTTATGGACAGAAGTATTCTGGAGGGCGATCCCCACAGCATCATTGAGGCCATGGCCATTGCCGCCTATGCGGTGGGCGCGGACCAGGGGTATATCTATATCCGCGCGGAATATCCCATTGCGGTACAGCGGCTGCAGATTGCCATTGATCAGGCCAAGGAATACGGTCTGCTGGGCGATAATATCCTGGACACCGGGTTCAACTTCAACCTGGAGCTCCGGCTTGGTGCGGGCGCGTTTGTCTGCGGTGAGGAGACAGCCCTGATGACCTCTATTGAAGGCAAGCGCGGCGAGCCCCGGCCCCGGCCTCCGTTCCCGGCTAACAAGGGCCTCTGGGCCAAGCCGACCCTGCTCAACAACGTTGAGACCTATGCCAATATCTGCCAGATCATTCTGAACGGCGCGGATTGGTTCAAGGGGATCGGCACCGAGAAGAGCAAGGGCACCAAGGTGTTCGCGCTGGGCGGGAAGATCAACAACACCGGTCTGGTGGAGATTCCCATGGGGACCACCCTGCGGGAGATTGTGGAAGAGATCGGCGGCGGTATCCCCAACGGCAAGAAATTTAAGGCGGCGCAGACCGGCGGCCCCTCGGGCGGCTGTATCCCGGCCAGCCTGATCGACACCCCCATCGACTACGACTCTCTGATGGCCATTGGCTCCATGATGGGTTCCGGCGGTCTCATTGTCATGGACGAGGATAACTGTATGGTGGACATCGCAAAATTCTTCCTGGAATTCACCGTGGATGAATCCTGCGGTAAATGTACCCCCTGCCGCGTGGGAACCAAGCGGCTCTATGAGATTCTGGACAAGATCACCAAAGGCCAGGGCACCATGGAGGATCTGGAACGGCTGGAGGAGCTCTGCCAGAGCATTAAGGAGGGATCTCTCTGCGGTCTGGGACAGACGGCGCCAAATCCGGTGCTGTCCACCCTCCGGTATTTCCGCGACGAGTATATTGCCCATGTCCGTGACAAAAAATGTCCGGCTGGGGTATGTAAGGCCCTGTCCCACTATGAGATTATGGAAGACAAGTGCCGCGGGTGCAGTCTGTGCTCCAAGGAATGTCCTGTGGGCGCCATCTCCGGCGAGATCAAGAAGCCCTTCCATATCGATCCTGACAAATGTATCAAATGCGGCGCTTGTATAGCCAAGTGTCCGTTCGGCGCAATTAAGAAATAGGAAAGGGGGACGATTGACATGGAAAATGTAACGCTGAAAATCAATGGCCAGGACGTGACCGTCCCGGCTGATTATACCATATTGCAGGCGGCCCGCGAGGTGGGGATTGACATCCCGACCCTGTGCTACCTGAAGGATGTGAGCCAGACCGGTTCCTGCCGGATGTGCGTGGTTGAGATCAAGGGCGCGCGGAATCTGCAGGCGGCCTGCGTCTACCCGGTGGCGGAGGGGCTTGAGGTGTTCACCAATACGCCCAAGGTTCGCCGTTCCCGCAAGGTGACGCTGGAGTTGCTGCTCTCCAACCATGAGCGTAAATGTCTGACCTGTGCCCGGAACCGCAACTGCGAGCTCCAGACTCTGTCAGAGGAACTGGGAATCGACGAGATTTCTTATGAGGGTGAGCGGAAGGAGCATGAGATTGACGACCTGTCTCCCTCCATCATCCGTGATAACAACAAGTGCGTACTCTGCCGCCGCTGTGTCAGTGTATGTAAGAATATTCAGACTGTGGCGGTCATCGACGCCACAGAGCGCGGCTTCAACACCACCATTGCCTCCCCCTTTAACAAATCCCTGGGCGAGGTTCCCTGTGTGAACTGCGGCCAGTGTATTGTGGCGTGTCCTGTGGGCGCCCTGCGTGAAAAGGACAGCACAGACCAGGTTTGGGACGCACTTGCGGACCCGGAGAAGGTGGTCATTGTACAGACCGCGCCTGCGGTCCGCGCGGCCCTGGGTGAGGAATTCGGCATGCCGATCGGCACCCCGGTCACCGGAAAGATGGCGGCCGCTCTGCGCCGGCTGGGCTTTGACAGAACCTTTGACACCGATACCGGTGCGGATTTGACCATTATGGAGGAGGGCAGCGAGTTGCTTCAGCGGATCAAGAACGGCGGTAAGCTGCCCATGATCACCTCCTGCAGTCCCGGCTGGATTAAATTCTGTGAGCACAACTTCCCGGACTTTTTGGATAACCTGTCCAGCTGTAAGTCCCCGCACCAGATGTTCGGCGCCATTATCAAGAGCTATTATGCGGAGCAGAATGGCATTGACCCTGAGAAAATCGTCAATGTGTCCGTGATGCCCTGTGTGGCCAAGAAATTTGAGTCCGGACGTGAGGAGATGGAGGCCGGCGGCCTGCGTGACGTGGACATCGTGATCTCTACCCGTGAGCTTGCCCGGATGATTAAGCAGGCCGGAATCAAGTTTGCCGAGCTTCCGGACGAGAAGTTCGACAATCCCTTTGAGGAAGCCACAGGTGCAGGCGTGATTTTTGGCGCCACAGGCGGCGTCATGGAGGCGGCTCTGCGTACCGTGGCAGAGGTGGTCACGGGCGAGGAGCTCAAGTCCATTGACTTTGAGCAGGTCCGCGGAACAGAGGGCATCAAGACGGCCGTGGTCCCGGTGGGCGATCTGAATGTCAGGGTGGCAATCGCGCACGGGCTGGGCAATGCCCGCGCATTGCTGGACAGCATCCGCAATGGGGAGGCGGAATATGATTTCATTGAGATCATGGCCTGCCCGGGCGGCTGTGTGACCGGCGGCGGCCAGCCCATTGTGTCCGCCAGAAAGCAGATGGGCATCAACCTTAAGGCGGAGCGCGCCAAGGCCCTGTATACCGAGGATGCCAACGCGTCCATTCGCAAGAGCCATGACAATCCTGATATCAAAAAGCTGTATGACGAGTATCTGGGTGAGCCCGGAAGCCACAGAGCCCATGAACTTCTGCATACCCATTATCATGCGCGGCCCAAGTTCTAGGCTTTGCATTGCGGTACAGCAAAAGGGACGGGAAAGTTTCTTTGGACCTTACTAATATTGAGAAAAGAGATCCCCGCCGGAGTTTCCGGCGGGGATTTTATCATGAGGGAGCAAAAGGCCGTTCGGTTTGCCCAAAACAGGTGTTTGGTTGACAAAATATGAGAAAACATGTGGGATAGGATGTTAAAATATTAAAACAGGCTCTGCCGTATGGCAGGGCCTGTTTTTGCTGTCCGAAATTATACGCCGGAATATGCGGAGAATCCGCCGTCAACCGGGATGACGACCCCGTTGACAAAGCCGGAAGCCTCTTTGGAGACCAGAAACAGCAGCGTTCCCAACAGCTCCTGCGCCTCACCGAAACGGTTCATGGGCGTGCTGCCCAGAATTTTCCCGGTTCGCGGAGTTGGGGTCCCGTCCTCGTTGAACAGCAGTTTTTCATTTTGCTTGGTGACAAAAAAGCCGGGCGCAATGGCGTTGCAGCGGATTCCCGTCCTGGAAAAGTGAACCGCCAGCCATTGGGTAAAGTTGGAAATCGCCGCCTTTGCCCCGCTGTATGCCGGGATCTTGGTCAGGGGCGTGTAGGCGTTCATGCTGGAGATGTTGATGATACTGGCGTCCTCCTTGTCCAGCATGTCTTTGGCAAATACCTGAGTGGGAAGAAGCGTTCCCAGAAAATTCAGGTTGAACACAAATTCCACCCCGGACTGGTCCAGATCAAAGAATGTCTTGACCTTCCCCAGGTCCTCCGGCGCGAAATACTCGTCGTCTGTGGTGGCTTTGGGATTGTTCCCGCCCGCGCCGTTAATCAGAATGTCACAGGTTCCAAAGTCCGCTGTGATCTGCGCGTGGGCCGCTTCAATGCTGTCCTTGTCCAGCACGTTGCAGAGATAGCCTCTGGCGGTTCCGCCCTGTTTGACAATGTCGGCGGCAAAGGCCTTGGCCGCCTCCTCATTCAGGTCCAGCAGGGCCACCTTGGCCCCGGTTTTGGCCATGGCCTCCGCGAACATGGAACAGAGCACGCCGCCCGCCCCGGTGACCACAACCACCTTTCCGGTCAAATCGATTTGAAATGGCAGCTTCATGATTATTTCTCTCCTTTCAGTTTATCCAGCGTCTCCCAGATGCCGGTCATATACATGGCGCCCAGGGCACGGTCATAGAGCCCATAGCCGGGCTTTCCGGTCTCGCCCCAGATCATGCGGCCGTGGTCCGGGCGCAGATAACCCTGGAAATTGACATCATGATAGGCCTTGAGGATTTCCACAACGTCCAGAGATCCGCAGGGGGAATAGTGAGCGCTCTCCTCAAAGGAGCCGTCTGCCAAAATCTTGACGTTCCGGACATGGGCGAAATGGATGCGCCCCATTGCGCCGTATTTGCGTACCATCTGAGCATAGTCGTTAGAAGCGGTACAGCCCAGGCTTCCGCTGCACAGGGTCAGGCCGTGGTGCGGATCGTCATACAGGCTGAGGAAACGGTCAATGTTCTCTTCGCAGGTGATGATCCGCGGAATGCCGAAGATAGGCCAGGGCGGATCGTCCGGATGTATGGCCATGTTTACATCGCACTCCACAGCCACAGGCATGATTTCCTGCAGGAAGTGATTCAGGCTCTCCCAGAGGCCTTCCTCCCCCTGTTCCTGATAGGCGGCAATCAGGCCGGCCATCTCCTCCGGCGAATAGGAGGCGTCCCAGCCGGGCAGGGCAAGCTTGGTGGGATCCATTTTTCCCACATCCTCCTTATAATAGACCAGGGCGTTGGAACCGTCGGGCAGAGGCTGATCCAGCCGGGAGCGGGTCCAGTCAAACACCGGCATGAAGTTGTAGCAGATACATTTCACCCCGGCCTTGGCAAGCCGGCGGATGTTCTCCTTATAATTCTCAATATACGTCTGATAATTTCCGCGGCGGAGCTTAATGTCCTCGTGGACCGGGACGCTTTCGATGACCTCCATCTCCAGACCTTTGGCCTGTACCGCGGCCTTCATCCGGCTGATCTCCTCCTGGGGCCATACGTCGCCCGCCGGCACGGAATAAACCGCGGTCACAACGCCGGTCATCCCGGGAATCTGACGGATCTTGTCCAGTGTTACGGGATCTTCATCGCCGTACCAGCGAAACGTCATTTTCATGATGATACACTTCCTTTCTGCCCAAAGCGGGCCGTGATGTTTGCCAAAACAGCACTTTCCAACATTATATCATGTTATATTAAAAAAACTTTTCCAATATTGCTCAAAAAGATTTGGCATATTGCCCAAGCGGATCCAATCCGGTCGCCTCCCAGCGGCCACGGCAGTTCAGGCGGACAGATTCTGCCGCTGTCAGAGGTTTTGACCGAACCGGCAGGCATCCACCCACGTTCTGACCGACTGACCCAGCTGGAGCGGGGTCATACCGTCGGTACAAAGAAAATCCGTGTTTGGCTTTTCAGCGAACCATTTGCGCTTCTGGGGCATAAAATGATTCAGATGGTGTTCAAAAAACGTGCGGGAGCGGGCGGCGTCCCCCGCCTTGCGGCGGCGCAGAGTTTCTGCGCTGGCGTCCAGAAACAGAATTCGGTCCGGCATACAGGCCCGCAGCCGGGCGAGCGCGTCTGCCAGCGGCGCCTCCACCGCCCAGTCACAGCCAATGCTTTGGGGATAGTGGAGGGTATAAAATTCAATTTCCTCAGCGCCGAAATCCATGACGGTGCATGGCCAGTTCCGCGCAAGCTCCCACCGTTCGATCTCGTTTTCAATCCAGAGCCGCTGAATTTCAAGATAATCCGCATACTGGTTTTTGTTCAGACCGCGCCGCCGGACCTCGGCTATGACGCGGGCGGTGGATTCGCAGCTGATATGCACTTCCGGGACATTTTCCTCCAGATACCGGAGCGCCGTAGTTTTTCCCACCGCCATACAGCCCTGCAGAGACAGCGTGATTGACATTGTATCTCCTCCCTCCTGATCCTCATTTCGTACTTCTATCATAGCATGGACTGGCGGAAAAGGCAAGAAGGAGGAAAAAAGGGCCGGCAATTTGCCGGCCCCCAGGCTGTCGAAAAAGTAAACTTGTCCATAAAATTTGGAATGATTTTGCCATGAATTGATAGCCCAAAGCCCGCGTCGAACCACGGTCAAGTTTGCTCGTTTTGCCTTGTACAGGCAAAAACTCGCTTTTAGACCGGGTTCTCCTTCCTCCCACAAAAGCTTTGGCTTTTGTGGGA
>CBCTHE010000023.1:0-55936 GCA_965146665.1 uncultured Ructibacterium sp. | reverse complement strand
AATTTGGAAAAAGGAGGTCTTCACCTACCTTTCTCATTTTAATTTTTTAATATTTCCGCCCCGGTTGTTACCTGTGTTTACAGTTTCTCCATCCTCGTTATGTAAATTTCTGTTCTCGGATTGTCCTTGTCATACAGCACCCGGCTCCCGTCCGTGGCCGCCACAATCCAGCAGTTGTCGTCTGCAATCACCCCATGCCTGACCAGCACATCGCACAGCGCAGATTCCAGGTTCGTCTTGTCCACCCTGCGCCGGGTCGGCATGTAGTACAGCGCCTTGATGTTAACCGGGTAATCAATCCCCAGCGGTTTGAGATACCAGCCCGCCGCCTTTTCATACTCACTGTAAGCCTTGGACGGTATGGGTATCACACGCCCGCCCCGGCTTACCATCCGCTGACTGTTCTTCTTGGTCACCGGCGGCAATTCAATCACAAAATCAGCATTCATTCCGTTTCGCCTCCGTCCTCCAGCATCATATCCAAAAGTTTGTTTTCCAGATCCGCATAATCCGTCCGGTTCGTGTCCTCGTAGTTGTTGAACTTGGACTTTTTCGGCTGTTGTTCTTTTTTAGCGTCCTCTTTCGCCCAATACCTTATAGTTACAAAGTGATTTTTATATTCTTTATCGGAATATTCCATGTACTCGCTGAGATGGTCAATTCTGCTTTGCCAATCATTAGGATAATGCATCTTAAGCTTTTCATATTCTTCGTCAGTTAAAAAAACATTGTTAAAGGTTCCGTGTGGGTGTTTCGTACGCTCATGCGTATTACTTTCCTCTCCTTTTATTTTATTTACTTTAGTTTTATTTACTTTACTTTGTGTACTTCTGCATGCATTTTCTGCATTTATGTCCACAGAAATACCGTTTATGTCTACATTTTCCTTGATTTCACGCGAACTTAATAAGAGGTATCTGCTTTCGATCTCCACCCGGACGCGGCGGTCCGTCGCTTCAAGGTATCGTTTCTGGACACCGTGCGACGTAAGAATCTTGTATTTCTCATACAATTCCCGATCAAAAATACCCCTTTTGACTGCGGCCCTCACTATTTCAGAAACGGCGCTGCCACCCACCTTGTTTTCATTGGCAAACAACAGCGCAACCTCTTCATCAAATTCGCAGTAATAACCTCGCTCCGCGTATATTTTCTGCCAAAGCTTAACGATTACCGCAAATCCAGTCAGTCCAAATTCAGCCTCAATCAATTTAAGTTTGTTGTCTGTGTGTACGTCAAGGGAAAAGTAGTCAAGTCCAACCTTCGGCTGTCTCGGCATGTTTTCACCTCTTTTATTTTATGATCTCAACGTGCTTGCCCGTTGCCTTTCTTATCCTGTGGCGGAATATCGCTGGGCTCCCATTGTTTTCGGACATGTGGATCAGATAGATGCTCCGCACCTTTGACAGGTCGTTTTCATCCATAAATTTCAAAAGCTGTTCCAGGCTCATGTGGCTTACCTTGATCCGGTCCTTCAGCCATGCCGGAACCAGCCCAATGCGCACGTTTTCGCGGAGGGTTTTCATGCTGTAGTTGCACTCCGCCATAATGTGGGTCAGATGGTCAAATTTATACTTGACCATATAGGTGTCCGTAAAATACAGCAGCCTTTCGCCGGTCGCCTTACTGCACAGCAAATAGCCATAGTTTACGCAGTCGTGGTTAAGGTCAAAGGGCAAGACGAAAAACGAGCCCAGCGTGAACCCCTCGAACGCCTTTACCGGGTGACAGTTGTCTCCGTCCACGCCCTTAAACGCAAATACCTCCGCGGGGGCGTACAGGCTTGCCCCCGCATTTTTGCAGTGTTTCAGCGACTTGCAATGATCTCCGTGCCTGTGGCTCACCAGGATTCCGTGCAGGCTGTTAAAATCGAATTCCGGGCTGGACGTCAGCTTCTTCATGGCCACCCCGCACTCGATCAAAATGCGGGTTTCCCCGTCGCTTATGTAATAGGCGTTCCCCTTGCTTCCGCTGGCAATTCCTTTGACGATCATACAGCGCTGTCTATGATGTCATCCAGATTTCCCTTGACCTCACCGGTCTCCGGATCCACAGTCACAGCCGTACTGTTTGCGCTGGAAATGTCCGCGTTTTTGGATTTTTTAATGATTTTCTGTACCCAGTCCGGAAGCTTCTCCAGATCGGTCTCCGGGCTTTCATCCATGTCATAGAGCACCATTGGATTCTCGGGTGCTCCGGCCTTGATCCCCTTGGGGAGCTGCATCACCGCAGTCACATTGGAAAACGTCTTTCCCTCCGCGTTGGTGTCGTTGGAAACACTCAGCAGACAGGCTGTACCCAGCAGGGTTCCCACATCAAAGGTTCCGTCGGTTTCCTCCTGGGTAAATTCCCGCCCGAGCCAGGGCCGAATATCCTTATACATATTGCTCTTTGGGCCAAAGCTGGCCGTATACTGCTTGCTGATTGCCCGCCTTTTCATCTCCCCGTCAATCTCAATCCGCAGATCATCATCCACAAGCTCCCAGATAAACAGGATTTTATTGGCGGTCTTTTTGAATTTTTCATTGTACTGCTGTCCAAGATCCGCGATGGTATAGCAAACAGCCGTATAGGTGCCCTCGGGTATGGGCGGAAACTCCGTTTCACTTTTGACTTTCACTTTTAAAGACATTCTGCTACCTCCTTATTTGTTAAATCCATTTTTTCCTGACGTTCCGGCAGGGGCACCAATTTGTACATCCCGGCTTCCTCGTCCAGCACCAGCTCGCCATCCGGCATAACCGCCCCTTCGAGTTTATCCTTCTGTTTGATCTCCGAATTTGTGTCATAGGAAAAGACAGGGACCGTGCACATTCTTCCGTATTCGTCAGCCTTTGCCGCGAGCGTTATTTTCATTTTGAGCGACACAGTCCCTTCATCGTTGTCCGCGTTTTTCATCTTCTTGATCACGTTCTGGAGCATACAGTCAAACGATTTCCGCATCCCAAGAAAGACGGCGTTTTCGATTGTTATCACTTCATTATTCATTCCATTCATTTCAATTTTCCTCCTTTATATTCCTAATCAAATACCTCAATATCTACATAATCCAGCAGACATTTCTCCGAACAAATCCAGTGTTCTCCCCGCACACGGTAATGTACTAGTTCTTCGAATATCGGATTTCCGCAGCATTCGCACTCGCCCAGATACGCGCCGAGCTCATCCCGCTCATAGGTATATCCGTCTATTGTAATATGTGATCCATGTATAGCTGTCATTTCATTTTTCCTCCGGCCCTTAAAGGCACTTGACTTTTTCACCGCCGTGTGATATCATAACGGTGATGTACCATTATTGTGACTTTCCCGTCCTGCGTTGCACCGCAGGCGGGATTTTTTTGTCCTTTTTTCATCTCTCGTTCACCTCCTCTATAACCTCGACTGGATACCCCAGTGCCGCCTCAATCTCTGCAAGCGTCATTTTCTTTGGCTCTTTGCGCTCCCAAATCATTTTCATTTCACCCCAGCGGCCAAATTTCATTTGATATGCGCTTTCTGCGCTGTAAACCCGTATAACGTCAAGCTCGCGGCATCTCGATGGGAAACATTTTAAACCGTTATTGCAGGAATCCGCATTACACCAATCGCCGTCATTGACAAACACATCTCCGCAAGGCGTATCAAGCAATACCATGCTCTTTGTGCCGTTCCTTAACTCCACAACCATTCCGGTCTTTAAGTCTGATTTTTTCATTTCTCGTTCACCTCCCATCTTCCAATACATAAAACAGCTTGAAACACACCGCCGCCCACGCCGCCGCCACGATAATCCACCCGACCGGTATATCCCGGCTCTCTCCCATTATCACCAGCGCCCAGCCTGTCACTATGGAGATTACACCCGTGGCCAGCAGGGCTAGTTTCCTTTTCATTGGTTGGCCTCCTTTGCGCCCTATGCCGACTTCTTTTCTTGCCGCAAACCATCACACAGCCTAATAATTCCTTCCACAAGAACGCGTACATCTTCTGCCCGCTCTGCTGGTATATTGGCCGTCGTGTCACAGCCAAACGCCCATCTTACTACCGCGCTCAATCCCATACGGAGCCTATGTAGCTTGGCGTTGCGATACGGTTCGCTGTCATCAACAAGTTTCTCGTTAATTTCGTCCATAATTTTTGTGAAAGCATTCTTGTTCCGCCGCTCCTGCTCTTTTTCCGCCAAAAGTTCCTGCTTAATTTGTTCTTTTAAGGTTTTAAATTCCTGATCTGTCACCTGATATTCCTCCTCTCTCAAACTACATCTCTGACAAGCGGCGCAACATACCAAAAATACAGCGTCGCTGTTGGTATATGTGTGTATCTATTGCCATACTTGCCATTGTTACAGCCAATCGCAAATGGCAGTTTTCCTTGATCCGCCGCTCTGCGCAAGCAGTCCGCATCCATCCCCAGAAACTTAGCCGCTTCGTTGACTGGTATTTTAAGCGGGTATTTGTCTACAAGCGTTTGCAGCTCTTCCAGTTTTGTCAAAACTGGATTTGGTATTTTGATTGACATCCCATCTCACCTCCTGTCTGTTTGCGTGTATGTACTGCGCGTTATTGTTCGTTTTTCTTTACCCATTCCCAAAGTATTTGAAGGATTAGAGCATTTAGCGACACACCCTGAGTTTGTGCTACCGATTTAAGTTCGTTCATTAATTTTTCGGGCAAACGAAAAGTAAATCTAACCCTATCATCTTTTGTCATATATTTGACGTCACCCCTTTCTTGTTCCAATTATACCACGTCATCTCTTTGACGTCAATAGTCATATTAAAAACTGTTTGATTTTTTTTATTTGTTATGGTATACTTATGTCAAATAGACGTCACAAGGAGGTATTTGCATGAGTCTAAAAATTAAACAGGAGTCGTTTGAATCCGATAATGCCAAGCGTTTTACGTTGCGTATGGATTCTAAGCTTTTTGAATCAATATCTGCTGTAGCAAAATATCATCGGCGTTCGGTCGCGAAAGAAATAGAGCAGGCTATTTCTGATTATCTTGCGGCTCTGTCTGATTCTGAGCAAGATATTGATTAAAAATGAATATCAGCAAATCTTTTAATGAGTACCCTCGACTGTCCGCCTCTTGCTGTAGTTTCTCTTTCAACTCAGCAGGCAGGCGGATTGTTGTTTGTTCTCGTTCCATTCCCATCTCACCTCCTGTCTGTTTGTGTGTATGTAGGGTTGACATTAAACAGTTCGCTTTGCACCTATCGTCATTTTTCCATCCGCGCTTCGTTAGCCGAACTGATGCTTATCAAATCATTTGGCTCAACATTTAAAGCTAAACATATTTTGCTTATGTCTTCTGGCGAGATATTGCGTCTACCGCACATCATGTCGCTAAACTGTCTTTCGCTCCACCCTATACGATTCGCTATTGCTTTTTGTTTTAAGCCTTTTTCGTTGATAATGCCTTTTAAGGCCTTAATAAATTCAGCCATCATATATCACCTCTTTTCACAAAACCAATAAGTTTCTTGTTGTATAATTATAATAATATACTTTTCTTGTTTTGTCAAGAGTTTTTTAATAAGTTTCTTGTATTTTTTTGATTGACATATTGCTATTCTTATGATAATATTAGAGAGTACAAGAAAGAAGGTGCTGAAATGGGAGTAGGTAGCCGTATAAAGGAAATGAGAGAAAAAAAGGGGCTCAAGCAAAAAGAGCTTGCAAAAATGATAGATGTCACACCGGGAGCTATAGCCAACTACGAAAACGAAGTAAGTCATCCCAAGGTTGATATACTATATAAACTTTTGGCAGCACTAGATTGTGACGCAAATTATCTTTTTCAAGACATGGTGGCATTAGATAAAAACCAGGTATACTCTGCACCGGAAAAAGATTTAATTGATAAATACCGATCTCTCGACAGCCACGGAAAGGAAGCGGTCGAGGCTACCTTAAATATTGAATCTAAACGAATGGATGAGATGCGCGAACAGGATAATGAAAAAGAGCAAAAACAAAATGACGCCAAGATAATAAAGTTTGAGAGACCAAGCATACCGGACTATGATGTGCCAACGTCTGCTGGCCCCGGACAGTTTTTAGATGTATCATCTTATAAAATGGTCACGCTCGGCAAGGACGATCCGCAGGACGCATCCTTTATTGTTACAGTAAAGGGTCACAGCATGGAACCGCTTTACCGAGATGGCGACAAGGTCTTTGTCAGGCAGCAGCCAGGCGTAGAGGTTGGAGAAATTGGCCTATTTATGGTTGACAATGAGACATATATCAAAGAAATGGGGCACGGTGAGCTTATTTCCCAAAATCCAAAGTACCCAAATATCAAATTGAGAGACGGAGTTTCCGCGTACTGTTTTGGGAAGATTGTTGGCGTCAAGAAACAGAAGCCCATTGCTATGGTAGCGGCATATGACAGCGAAATCAAAGGCGTACACGCGTTTGAATCGCCGGTTACTGAGGAGGAGCTGGAGAGGATACTGGAGGAATACAATAAAAAAATTGGCGACACGCATATGGACGAATTTGACTGATGCCTAAATTTTCCTGTAGATTTGCAAAAAATGTCGAATTATAATACTTGTATATAAAATATATGGAGGTATTATAAGTGACAGCGAATTATTTTGCAGAAAAAGCCTTACGCGCCGCAGGGTTTGAGAACATTCCAATTTCATCAGATCAGATGAGGCGCTTGATGGAAAAAAGAAATTGGGTATTTGAAAGTTTCGGAAACGGAGAACAAAGCCGAGATCTGCTTAGGCAGCTTGATCTTGAGAAAATGGCCAAGAAGTGCAAGGTGTTTTCATATAAGCTGGGAAACAAAAAGATTGTATTTTATCATGAAAGTTTGCTGGAGAGCGACCGGGCATTTGGATTTGTTCATGAATATGGTCACGATTTGTTAAAGCATTTTTCTTTGTACGGCGTTCTGGGGTTTAATGAGGCCGGAATAAAAGACGAAAAACAAGAGGAAGAGGCAAACAAATTTGCGGCATATTTTATGGCTCCGCCATGTGTGCTGCGGAAAGCAAAGATTTACTCCGCTCATGCAATACGCAAGGCAACGCTGATACCGGAAGATAAACTTCCGTATGTATATGCGAATTTACATATACACGAAAACGCTGATGATTTTACGCAAAGAGAAATAAATATGTGCAATCAATTTTATACAGTGTGGGCCGGGCCAGCAAACCAAAAGCTAATCAGGATCATGCGCAAGATGCGTGTTGCATATTCCGGCGCTGTTGATAGACTGCGCACCGGAAAACGCGCTTTAGCCAAACATCACAAAAAGATATTAGACGGCCGTATTGTACCAGCTAATTATGATCCATTAACAATGGTATTAGTAACAGACGGCGGCAAAAGTTACCATGACATGTATTGTACAGGAGCAAGGCGCATCAATTTGATAGCCATGACCGTGCCGGAGGCTATAAGCAAAGGATATCACCCATGTAGCCGATGCAGAAAACAAGATATTAGCTTGGAAACTATAAAGCAAATATTTACAGATCAACAAATCGACGAGATTGGGGCGTTTACCCGCACCGTCCACCAGGCCGTTAAAATGACCAAGGTAAAATATGATTTTATATGCCCAATTTGCGGGCATAACGCCGTCGCATCGAGAAATCAATGGGATGGATCGTACATAGCAAAGTGTAACCACTGCCACACATCCATTAGATTGTAAAAATAAAAAATCCCCCGTGCGCCAGCACGGGGGGGATAAATTAAAAAATATACATAAGAAAAGAGAGGGAACTAATAAATAATTTAAGGTAAATGAAGTCTTTTAGTGACTATAATGGCAATAAACTACAGAAAAGAGAAAAAATATTTCTATAAATGTGTTGACAAATTCGCATTTTGGGTATATTATAGTAGTGTAATTCAATTACACAAGTTAATATGCCCAATGGAAGTAGTCCTCCCAACATCCGGGAAGTGACCAACCCTTGGGCTTTTTTTTATTTTACTATGGAGATGATAAAATGATTAGAGTAGCTATTTTAGTGGATGGGGGTTTTTACAGAAAGCGTGCAAAGTATTTATTTGGGGCTAAAAGCGCACATGATAGTGCCACGGAATTAGAAGAATATTGTAAAAAACATCTATTTCAAAATAAAACAGACGTATATTTATACAGAATCTTTTATTATGACTGTCCCCCATGTGACAAGAATATATTTCACCCTTTTTTAAAAAGAAATGTTAACCTTAAAACAAGTGATTTATACGAATGGATGAACACATTCCTTGATGAATTGAAATCAAAAAGGAAATTTGCCATTCGGCTAGGTAGGCTTTCTGATAATGAAGCAAAATATATATTAAAACCAGAGGCAACCAAGGCATTATTTTCCGGCAAAAAGGAACTGCCGGAAATTACAGAACAAGATTTTATATTAAATATAAAACAAAAAACAATGGATATGAAGCTTGGAACCGATATTGCTTCAATGGCCTTAAAAAAACAGGTAGATCAAATAATTTTAATAGCCGGAGACAGCGATTTTGTCCCTGCTGCAAAATTAGCAAGACGTGAAGGTGTAGATTTCATTCTTGATCCAATGGGTCAAAATATAAATGCCGATTTAAATGAGCATATAGATGGAATTCGTAGCAAGATAAAATCGTTTATGCCTAAAAACAGATAATATCAGACGTGGTTGTTGAAAAAAACAACAGCCAGTTACAGGAAAAATCTTGGATGGGGTCAGGTAATATATTATATTGTTTCGTTAACATAAACAAAATGATGAATTGTTTCCAAAATGGAAATAGTTAGATACTGAATAGGCGATAACGATAAATAAAAAATCCCCCGTGCGCCAACACGGAGGAAAGATATACGAACACAAAGGAAACGCATATCCCATAGCAAAGGATATTATATCATACGTTTTCTTTTGTGTCAATTTGTTATGCACAAAGGAGGCGTTATTTTTATGGCAAGAAAAGCCGGAACCATGCGCAAGGACGGCAGATGTGAGGTGCAAAAGGTCATAGGCCATACCATAGATGGCAAGCCGATCAGAAAATCTTTTTACGGCAAAACAAAAGGCGAAGCCAACGCAAAGTATGACAAATGGGTCGAACAGCAGGCCCGCGGAGAGACACTCACGCGCACTACTTCGCTGTCTGACTGGGCTATGAAATGGGCCGCAACATACAAAGAGCCCGCCGTCAGTGCCGCTACATACAAAAACACCTATTTGAATTGCATTAACAATTATATCGTTCCGTTTTTTGGCTCAGCTCGCATCGCAGATATTGGGCCAGCAGATGTACAAAATTTCTTTAATAAGCACACTGATTGTTCTTCGGCCGTTCTGGACAAATTAAAAAAGGTGCTTAACCAAATTTTTGAAAGTGGAATTGATAATGATTTATGCTATAAAAATCCATGCCGCACCGTCAAACTCCCGACATACAAGAAAAAGGTTGAAAAGAAAGCATATACGCTTGAACAAGCGGAAATGGTTCTGGACTACGCCAAAACTCACTCATACGGAATAGACATTATCATATTGCTTAAAACGGGAATCCGCCGCGGTGAGTTATTGGCTCTGAGATGGTCAGATTTTGACTTTAACAACAATTTACTTCAAATATCCAGAGCGCTAACATCCACCGGAGAAATAGGTTTGACGAAAACCTCCGCAGGGGTTCGCGTGATCCCATTTGACACAGAACTTCACAACTTTCTTGTAAGCAGACAGCCGGATAATAAGGATCGCTATGTCATCGAAAGCAAAACCGGAAATTATATGCAACAAAACAACTGGGACAAAAGACACCGCATTTCGTTTATGGATGATATGGCACGTCATTTCAATAACGCCGTGCCGGTCCTCACGGCCCACGAACTGCGGCATACTTTTGGCACTCTCCTCCGTGCCCGCGGCGTCGATATATACACAATACAAAAGGTCATGGGGCATTCGGATATAAGGGTAACCGCGGACATTTATGTACACAATGATATAGAGATACTTAAAACTGCAATGCAACTTGATTGACTGTATTTTTGACTGTATATAGCACCAAAAAATACAGTAAAATAGCAAATCACATATAATTAAACCACAACATAAAAACCCGCTATCCTTTACAGATAGCGGGTTTTCGTTGGAGCTGCCCAGCGGATTCGAACCGCCGACCTCTTCCTTACCAAGGAAGTGCTCTGCCTGCTGAGCTAGGGCAGCATATAAAATTGGCGATCCGGATGGGGTTCGAACCCACGACCTCCAGCGTGACAGGCTGGCATTCTAACCAACTGAACTACCGGACCACTTGCGAAACAGCTTGTTTATATTACCACATATTTGCGGGCTTGTCAATACAAAATTTGAATTTTTTTGTCTTTTCTTTCTTCTCCCCAAACCAGAGGGTCGGGCATTGGTGTGCAAAACCGCGTCCGTCCCACGCCTTCCCCTCTAGTTTGCACCGCTTTCCCTATTTTAACCGCTCCAAAACCTGGCTCACCACCTGCCGCGCCTGTTCCAGTCCGGCCGCGGACACCGGTTCATCCAGCGTCTCAAAGGAGACGTTCCGTACCGGCCGTCCAGTCAAATATCCATACCACAAAAGTCCGAGGACATACCGTCCGATTCCCAGGGATGCGTGAAACCCATCCCGGTACATCCGGGCGTCTGTCTGATCCTGCATGGCCTCAAATACAGCGCCGCTTGGAATGATGCCGTCCGCCTTTATGGCATCCGCCGCTCGCTGGTAAGCCCGCTCCAGATCCCGGAACATCTCCTGCCGGGCATGATAGCCCAGCTCTTCTGTGAGCCGAGGGCTGTCCGGCGCATACGCCCAGGTCTGATGAATCAGCCGCTTCGCGGCCGGTGCCTTCTCCCTGACAAAGTCATTAACACGGTTCAGGGCGGGCTGATAGGTCCCATAGTCAACGCTGCTCTGGCTGACCTGCTGCAAGGTGACAAAATCCCAGTCATTCCGTTCCAGCATGGTCTGGGCATCCACATAATTCCCTTTGGAAACGCCGTTGATCTCCAAGAGATAATCCGCCAGCCGGTTCTCCATATTGCTCCAATGGCGCTCCAGCGGGCAGCCGCCGATATAAAGATTCCAGACCTCAATCTCCGCCCCATCAGATGCTGCAATTTGGTGCAGATACCGGGCCGCATCCTGTGAAAAACTGTTTCCAATACATAAAATACGCATTCTCTTTCCTCCCCGCAGGCAGTTTTTTCTATTATACACCTGTTTTTGCAAAAAGAAAAGTCCGATCCTGCAAAACATTTCCCTATTGTGTCACAGCGCCTTTTGTGCTATGATGAACAAAGCGGTCAGACAAGCGGCAAACCCGCGCCCTGCGCCGGACAAAATTACGCTTGCTTTTCTGTCCGCGCATTACATATCGGTGCAGAGCAGAAAATGGAGGGTTTTATGAATATTTCGGAATGTATAGCCGCGCTTTGCTCCAAAGATACCAAGGCGGGGTACAGCGCACTCAAAGCTCTGGAGGCGGAAAGCCGGCGCAGCGCCGCGGTCTGTCCCTATTTTGACCAGTTTACAGATATGCTTGAAAATGAAAATTCCTATATCCGCACCAGAGCCCTGATTCTGATTGCCGCCAACGCAAAGTGGGACAGCGGCAATCAGGTGGATGAGATCATTGACCGCTATCTGGCCCATATCACCGACCCAAAGCCCATTACGGCCCGGCAGTGTATACAAAATCTCCCTGAAATCGCGGCCCATAAGCCAGAGCTTGCAGAGACCATTGTCTACGCCCTGCGCGCGGCTGACATCGAAATTTATCCCGCCAGCATGCAGTCTCTGGTTTACAGGGACATTCAGGCCGCCCTGGGTCAAATTCAGATTCCATAAAGAAGGAGTTCTCCATGAAAATAGACAGACTGATCGGCATACTCTCCATTCTTCTTCAGCAGGAAAAGGTCACCGCACCGGATCTGGCGGAAAGGTTTGAAGTCTCCCGCAGAACCATCAACCGGGACATTGATACCCTTTGCCAGGCCGGCATCCCTCTGGTCACCACCCAGGGACGGGACGGCGGCATCACGGTTATGGACGGTTTCCGCATAGACCGTACCCTGCTCTCCGCCAGCGAGATGCAGGCTGTGCTCGCCGGGCTGAAAAGCCTGGACAGTGTGGCCCAGACCCGCCGTTACCAGCAGCTGATGGACAAGCTCTCCGCCGCGTCAGAGGACCAGCTTCCCATCCGCATCAACCTCTCCTCCTGGTACAGGGACACGCTCGCGCCCAAAATTCAGCTGCTTCAGACCGCCATTGACCAAAAGAACCTAATTTCCTTCCAATATTACGGTCCAAAGGGCGAAACCCGGCGTCAGGCGGAGCCCTATACCCTGGTCTTTCACTGGTCCTCCTGGTATCTCTGGGGGTTTTGCCGCACAAAGGAGGCGCCCCGGCTGTTCAAGCTCAACCGGATGCAGGAGCTGACGGCCGGCGAAGCCTTTACGCCGCGGGAGATGCCCCCCTGTGACCTCAGTCCGGAAAAGGTCTATCCCATGGATCTCTCCGTTTCCGTTCTGGTGGATGCGGATATGAAGTGGCGGCTGGTGGACGAGTTCGGCTCCAACAGCTTTGAAGAATGGGAAGACGGCAGGCTTCTGTTTCAATTTCAATTCTCAGACCGGGAAAACCTCATCTGCTGGGTTCTGAGCTTTGCGGGCCGGGCAGAATTACTGGAGCCGGCGGAGCTCCGCCGCGACATTGCGGAGCTGGGCAAAACAATCTGCAAAAAACACGGAGAAACATGACATACACCTGTCCTGTTCACTGTGGTATGCTTAGGGCATCCTATAGAAAAGAGGTATGCCATATGAATTACGAAGTCGTTACCATTCCAGAAAAAACAGTCATCGGGCTCTCCGCCCGCCTGGAGCTCCAAAGTCCGGAGGAGACAAACACCATTGGAGAGCTCTGGTTTAAATTTCACGGTGAGGGAATTTATGAAAGCATTCCGGGTAAGGTAAACCAAAAGGCGCTGGGTGTGTATTCAGGCTATGCGAACAATGGGAACGCTTACGACATAACAGTGGGCTGTGAAACCATGCCCGGAACGCCTGCGCCGGACCGCACCGTCACGCTGACCATCCCGGCAGGGACCTATGCGAAATTTGTGGTCCGAGGCCACATGCAGCAGGCGGTTGTGGACTTTTGGGACGCGCTTTGGAAGACGGATCCCGGATTTGAACGGGCCTTTGCCTATGATTTTGAAGAATACCAGAACGAGGATATGGAAAACGCGGAAATCCATATCTATATCAGCATCAAACAGGCGGCATAGCCGCGGAAAGGAAGGGATCCCATGGCCTCCAGTCTGGAATTTGTCAGCTTCGTCACGGAACAGCTGTCCGGCGCCGGCACCATCACCTATAAAAGGATGTTCGGCGAATACGGGATATATTGTGACGGGACTTATTTTTCCTGTATCTGCGGCAACCGCTATCTGGTAAAGATCACCGGTCCGGGCGAGGACATGCTTCCCGGCTGTCCCCGTGAATTGCCCTATGAGGGCGGCAGTCCCATGTTTCTGATTGAGGATCTGGATAACCGGCGGCTTTTGTGTGAACTGGCGCAGGCCACCTGTGCCGCACTGCGAAAACGCGGATAGTATTCTATATAAATTGCTTTGGACCCGTCAAAGGAGCGTAACGCTCCTTTTTTTGTGCGAAAAAGCATTTACGGGCCGGAAACCGGGGCCGTTTTGGCGTTTTCAAAATATTTTGGAAAAGTTTATCTTTCCGTTAGAATTCTGTTACAACTCTGATAGGTTTCTTTTATAGAATTCCATTAAAGAAAGGATGATGTCAGATGAACAAACTGAGAAAAACAGCCCTTTTGCTTCTGGTCCTGACCTGCCTGCTGCAGGCAGTCCAATTTCCCGCTTCTGCGGCGGGGGACACCCCCGCGGTCTCCATGGCAGAACTTCACCCGGAGCAGTATGGTTTCCGTCTGATCCGCAGTCAGGAAACCGGCAGCGGCCAGCTGTATCAGCTGGAACACACGAAAAGCGGGGCAGCCGTGGCCTATCTGGACAACGGAAGCAAGCGGCTGGAATTTTCCTTTGGGTTCCGCACACCGCCGGAGGATAACAAGGGCGCAAACCATGTGCTGGAGCACAGTCTGCTGTGCGGAAGCCAGAAATACCCCACCAAAAACCTGATGAGCTATCTCAGGGCAAACTCTGTGGCAGAGCTCATCAATGCGTTTACAGCGGACGACTGTACCTATTATGCCTTTAAGACAAAAAACCAGAAGGATTTTTACAATCTGATGGACGTATACCTGTCCAGTGTCCTGCACCCGCTGATTCTGGAGGATGAAAACATCTTTAAACAGCAGGGAATCCGGCGGGAATACGCAGACGGCAAGGTTCAGTATAACGGCGTGGTGTACAATGAGCTCCGGCTGAGGAATCTGGATTCTGACGAGAGCGCGCTCTATACCACCTCTGACCTGCTCTATCAGAGCCTTTACGGAAATACCCGGCCCACCCTGAACAGCGGCGGCACACCGGAGGCGATTCTGGATCTGACCT
Organism: uncultured Ructibacterium sp.; assembly: GCA_965146665.1. Taxonomy (GTDB): domain Bacteria; phylum Bacillota; class Clostridia; order Monoglobales; family Monoglobaceae; genus Ructibacterium. The sequence continues at coordinate 41,407 of CBCTHE010000023.1, read as the reverse complement.
ATGAGGATGTCCTGCGGGTGTACCGCACCTATTACACCCCGTCAAACTCCATCCTGTATCTGGCGGGAGACCAGGATATGTCCCGGACGCTGGCCCTTTTTGACCAGTACCTGCAGGGCTTTGAACGCCAGGAGGTTCAGGTGTCCTGGGAAGACACGCTGCAAATGCCGGAAACCCGGCTCATAACCCAGGACGTGACCGAGGAGACCCAGACCGTTGACATCGGCTTTATGACCGCCGGCTGCGCAGTGTACGACAGGATTGCCTGTCACGCGAACAGCGTGGTCACCGCAATGATTGATCAAGAGCTCCGGAAACGCTGGCCAACCATCTACACCACCGGCGGCGGCACCGGCGGAATCTTTAACACAAGCCTGATCATATCCAATGTGCCCATTGACCAAAAGGACGAGGTCATTGCCGCCTATCACCAGACCGCCGAAGCCTTGGCCCAGGCCCTGCCCCCGCAGGAGGAACTGAATCAGGCCATTGACAGCACCTTTTCCTGGACTGCCGAAAGCGCGGATATGCTGACCGAATCCGGTATCCTGGACGGATTTGTCTACCGGAACGATCCCTTTTCCATGTTGGACTATCAATCCGGGATTCAGGCGCTCAAGGAACAGCCCCAGTATCTGACCGAACTGCTGAACCAGTTCTATGTGGATTCTCCCTATCAGGTCACGGCCGTGGTAGGACACAGGCAGAAGGACACGGAGGCGGGCTTTCTCTCTGTCACGCCGGAGGAGCTGGAACAAATCCGGAAGGACACGGAGGCCTTTTGGGCCTGGGCGGACACGCCGGATCCCCAGACGGTCATAGACGCCATCCCAGCTCTGGATCTGGAGGACTTCCGCGCCGACCCCCATTCCGATTATCCGGTTCCGGAATCCGCCGGCGGCGCCCTCTGCTATCCCACCATCGATGAAGCCGCGGAACAAAATTGGATCAACCTGTTTTTCCCGCTGTCAGGAACTGAGGCGGATCTGGACAGCCTGACACTCCTGCAGGGATATCTGAGCTATCAGCTTCAGGAACAGGGGATCAGCAACAGGTCCGTGTATCTCAATGCCTTTGGCCAGTACCATAACACCGAACAGATCCGCCCGCATCTGTCCCTCTATGTCCGTGCGGAAAAGGAGCAGAGCCTGGCGGCGGAGACCGCCCGGGCGCTGGAATGGCTCAGGGACGAAGAGCTGATCACCGAGGACCGGCTCGCGGCCTATATCAAAGAAGCGGCGGGCAATGTGAAAAACGCCTATTTTGACCCGTACTGCCTGTCCTATGAGCTCAAGGTTTCCGGCCAGACCATGCAGGACCGCTTCAACTACAGGACTGCCGGGTGTCTGGGTCAGGGCTCGCCCCAGTTCTACCAGTATCTGCTGAAGGCCGGCGCCGCGCCGGAGCTGAACGGGGCGCGCACCGACGCGCTCCGAACGCTCCTGTCCCAGATTCTTGTAAGCGGCGGTCTGACCCTGGAATACACCGGCACCCAGGCGGGCTGGACGGATTGGAAGGCCTCCGCGGACTTACTGCTCGGCAGTCTGGAGCCCGGCACCGCCAGCGCGGATTTCCGGCTTCCGGCAGGCTGCAGCTCCGCGGCCACCATCTCTCCGGGACAGGACGTGAACCACATTATGCTAAATGGAATCCTGTCCGAGGCAGGTCAGACATTCTCCGGCAAAATGCTGGCCCTTGGCCGGGTGGTAAGCAACAAATATCTCATGCCGACCCTGCGCGGCAAGTACGGGGCCTACGGCGCCGGCCTGAACTGTACGCACGAGGGCTTTACCTTCTCTGTGACCGGGATCCATGATTTGGATCTGGCCCTTTCGGTCTGGAGGGGAACCGGAGATTTTCTGCGGGAGCTGGATATGTCCCAGAAGGAGCTGGACGGTATCATCATTACAGCCCTGAAGGAAGAGGACGAGTATTCAGACGCGGGCAGCGGCGGCCAGCGTTCCCTCTCCGGAAAGTCGGACGAGGACGTGAAACGGACGCGGGAGGAGCTTCTGTCCACCACCGTGGCGGATCTGCGTTCCTATGCGGATCTGCTGGATCAGCTGACGGCCCAGAACCACCTGTTTGCCGTGGTCAGCCGGGAAACCGCCGAAGCGGCCTCCTTCCCCTTCGCCTATTTCGCTGACGCGGATTCCCTGCAGGTGACACCACGGCTCAGCAAAAGCGCCGCCGGTTATATCACGGGCGGAACCGACGGCCTCTTCCATCCGGACGCGCCGCTGACCCGGGGCGAAGCCGCGGCCGTGTTCTCCCGCCTTCTGATTGACCCGCGTCCCGCGGAACGCAGGGACGCTTTTCCGGATGTCGCCCCAGATGCGTGGTATGCCGAAGCGGTCAACAGCCTGACAGAAAAGCAGATTCTCTCCGGTGATGACGGTGGGCTCTTCCATCCGGACGCGCCTATAAGCCGGGCGGAGTTTGCCGCGCTCACAGCGCGGTTCATCTATGACAAAACCGCTGAGAATCCCGCCGATTTTTCGGATCTCAGCCCGGACCACTGGGCGGCCGGTGCTGTGGCCGTCATGGCGGAAAAAGGGTATCTGTCCGGCCGGGAGGACGGCCGGTTCTGCCCGGAGGATCCAGTCACCCGCGCGGAGGCCGTGACCATCCTGAACCGGCTCCTTGGAAAACAGGCGGACGCGGGCACGGCCAGCCCCTTCCCAGACGTAACACCGGAGCACTGGGCCTATGGCGAAATTCTGACCTCTCTTTCCGCCGCTGAAACGGATTGACAAATCCGGTGTTTGCGGTATAATAAAGGCAAGGCCGGCAGGCAGGGTTCTGCCGGCCTTTGAACTGGTTCTGCGGCAAACGCCTTATCCGCCCGCGCATAAGGCAGGGTCAGGGCCGGTATTCCTGCGGGCAGAAAGGCAATGGAATCCATATGTTTGAAAAACTGAATCTTGGCATGCGCGGTCACGACGCCTCCTGCGATACGCCGGAGGCACTGGCCGACACCCTGGCCGCCGCGGGCGCCGCCCATGTCCAGCTGGCTTTGAAAAAATCCTTTCCCTGGATCTCAGGCCCGGAGAGTCTGACCCCTGCCCTTGGGAAGTACCTTAGAAAGCTGTTTGCTGACCGGGGCATCACAGTATCCGTACTGGGATGTTATATCAATCCCGTGGACGCGGACGAGGAAAAGCGCCGGGAACAGCTGGAATGGTTCAAGGCCAACCTGAAATTCTCCAAATACCTGGGCGCTGACATGGTGGGTACAGAGACCGGAATCTATCTGGATCAGGCCCGCACGCATACAGAGGAAACCTATCAGCGGCTTCTCTCCGGCATGCGGGAACTGGCCGGCTGTGCGGAAAAGACCGGCGCCATTCTGGGTGTGGAGTCCGTGACCGTGCACACCCTCTGCAACCCAGTGATGATGCGCCGTTTTCTGGACGACATCAATTCGCCCAGCGTAACTGTGATTTTTGACCCCGTCAATATGCTGGCCCGGGAAGAGCCGGAATACCAGCACCGGCTTATCGACGAAATGTACCGGCTGTGCGGAGACCGGATCGGTCTTCTGCATTTAAAGGACTATTGCATGGAGGGCGCAAAGCCCGTTTCCCTGCTCTCCTGCGACAGCCGCGGTGTGCTGGACTACGCCTATCTGTTCGACCGGGTTCTGGAGCACACCCCCTGTATCGACGCGATTCTGGAGGGGACTCCTGAAAGCGAATTCTCCGCCGTGGCGGCCAAGGTCAGACTGCTATGGCAGGAAGCCGCCGTGCGCCGGGAACAGGGCTGACAGACAAAAAGCGCGGAGGGCATAAGCCCTCCGCGCGGCCAAGGCGCACACAGCGGCCTCTATACCAGCAGGAGCAGAGTACCGCAGATCAGAATGACGAATCCGGCCCAGGCCTTTCCCGTCAGCCGTTCCTTTAAAACAATCCGGGAGAAGAGAATGGTCACAACAATGCTCAGCTTGTCGATCGGCACCACAATGCTGGCCTGTCCGTTCTGCAGGGCCCGGTAATAGAACAGCCACGAAAATCCCGTTGCAAAACCGGACAGGACAATGAAGACCCAGCCCTTTTTGCCAATTTCCCTGATCTCCCGCTGTTTGCCCTGGGCAAGGACAATCCCCCAGGCCAGAATCAGCACCACACCCGTGCGGATTGCCGTTCCCAGATTGGACTCAACCGCTTCGATGCCGACCTTGCCCAAAATCGAGGTGGCGGCCGCGAATACCGCGGACAGCACGGCATAGACCAGCCACGCGCCGCGGCCTGCGTGGTCCCCTTCATCCTTTCTTTGGATCATCAGCCAGGTACCCGCGCCAATCAGTGTCATGCTGACCCCCTTCAAAAGGCTGATGGGTTCGCGCAGAAAGACAAAGGCCATGACCATGGTCAGCAGAATGCTGGCCTTGTCAATGGGAACCACCTTATTCACGTCTCCCAGCTGGAGCGCCCGGAAATAGCAGATCCAGGAGCCGCCGGTGCAGAGACCGGACAGGATCAGAAAGATCAGGCTTTTGGCGCTGATGTCCCAAAGGGTGTGCTGGGCGCCCGCCACAAAGACCATCAGCCATGCAAAGGCCAGCACAACCACGGTTCGGAGCGCGGTGGCGAGATGGGAATCAGTATTTCTGATGCCGATTTTCGCCAGCACTGCCGTGATGCCCGCGAACAGCGCGGACAGAAAGGCATCCAATATCCACATTGCAATCCCTCCAATTCCCTTTTATCATACCACGCAGACCGCACGGTGTCAAAACCTGATTTTATACTGCCCATTTGACAGGCGTGTTATGATAAAATGGTATTGATTCCATATAAAAACAAACCAGCAGAGAGGATGAAAGCAGTATGAGGCTCAATCATGATAAACGGCGGATCGCGGCAGCCGCCGCGGCCCTCGCTCTGACTCTGCCCGTCTCCGGCTTTGCGGCCGGGTTTCCGGATGTTCCCGCAGGACACTGGGCCGAGACGGCAATCGCACAGGCGGCGGAGGCCGGCATTATGCAGGGCGACGAAAACGGCCAGTTCGGCCTGGGCAGACAGGTCACAAAGGCGGAATTTTCGGTTATGCTGGTCCGGCTGATGGGCTGGGAAACCAGTGGAACTGTTTCAGAGATCACGGATATTTCAGCGGACGACTGGTATGCCGGCGCTGTCTCTGCACTGTGGGAGCACGGCGCGGCCCAGGGAGGCACGTTCCGGCCCAATGATCCCATCACACGGGAGGAGATGGCCGTCATGCTGGTTCGGGCGCTGGGTTATGACAGCCTGGCGGAAACAGCAGGGGCCGCTCCATTTTCCGATGCCGGGGCATACCCGGGCCATATCGCCTTGGCAAGCGGTTTCGGTATCATCAATGGCAGAGAGGACGGAACCTTTGACCCATACGGCTCCGCCCTGCGGGAGGAGAGCGCAGCCATGATGATGCGGCTCCGGGACCGCTATACACATACGCTGGACTGGCTCCACGGCTTCTATGCCATATCCTCATGGAGCCAGAAGGATATGGGCGGCAGGATGGACAGCATCTCCTTTGGCTGGAGCAGGCTGGAATACAGTCCGGGAAAGGGCGTCTGGCTGAACACAACCGGGGAAAATGGAAATGACTGGCGGATTCCGGAGGGGGCGCAGGATGCTCTGGATTATTTTGCCCAGAAGGAAATACCCGGCAATCTTGCCGTACTCATGAACACCAGTCAGACCGTCACAGACGGCACCGGGGATAACGCCTGCGAAGCGGTGCTCCTCAACCGGGAACGCCGGGAGGCGGCCGCCGCTGCAATCGCGGCAGAGGCACAGGATTACAGCGGTGTAACCATTGATTTTGAGGGCATGAAAGGCGAGGCCCTGAAACAGGGACTGAACCAGTTTCTCAGCCAGCTTCGGGGCCTGCTGGGCGAAAAAACGCTATATGTGGCGGTCCATCCGGTCATGGACGGCGCATATTTTGATGCCTATGATTACCGGGCCATTGGCGAAACCGCCGACCGGGTGATCCTCATGGCCCACGACTATGCCGCTCTGACCATGCCGGACAACCTCCGGGAGGCGGGATTCACCGATACGCCGGTGACGCCATTCCCCGCCGTATATACCGCCCTCAGGGCCGTCTGTGACCCGGAGACCGGCGTGGCGGACCGGAACAAAATTGCGTTGGCCGTCAGTCTCGGCAATACGGCGGGATGGCAGGTGACAGACGGAAAGACAGTCAATGCCGAAGCCATTCATCCATCCATGGAGACGGTGCAGAAACGGCTGAAGCAGGCAGATACCCAGATCACCTATTCTCCGTCCTACCGCAATCCGCGGGCCAGCTATACAGATGACACCGGCAGTCAGGTGGTTCTCTGGTATGAGGACGCCCGCAGTGTGGCGGACAAGATTCGCCTGGCGCGGATGTTCGGCGTTAACGGGCTGTCCATCTGGCGGCTTGGCATCATTCCCAACGACGCGGCGGACGGAATTTATTATGACATCTGGAATGCTATTGAGAATGAGCGGTAAAAGAGGCCAGAGCTTATCAGAATGATGTTTGTGTGCCACGGCAAAATTGAAACAAGAGCCGTGAAACGGTTGATATCATTCGCTTTTCCCGAAATTCCAGACTGATTTTACCGCCAGTTTACGCGGATCATTTTTGGAATTCAGCGGCCGGAGCTCGGGCACGATACCAATATCAGCCATCAACCTGATTTACGGAGGAATTGTCATGGAAATCATTGAAGCCAAAGAAAGACCGTCAACATTGATACAAGAACTATTAGACGTGTGGGAGAAATCCGTAAGGGCAACGCATCTGTTTTTGTCAGACAGTGAAATAAAACGTATCAGAGAATATGTTCCGCAGGCGTTAAAGGGCGTTGCAAACCTTGTAGTTGCCAAAAATGAAAACAACGCACCCATTGCTTTTATGGGTATAGAAAATGGAATGCTTGAAATGTTATTCATTACGCCGGAAGAAAGGGAGAAAGGGTTGGGGAAAACCCTCATCCGCCATGGAATTGAAACTTATGCCGTAGAGAAATTAACTGTAAACGAACAAAATTCCCAGGCAAAAGGATTTTACGAGCATATGGGTTTCAAAATTTATAAGAGGCGCGAAAAAGACGAACAGGGAAATCCATATCCTCTTATATATATGAGTTTGAAAGGAGGACATCTTTCATGAAAAGAATTGGAATATTATGTGCCAGCGATACAGAATTAAATCCATTTTTTAAGTATATTCAGCCCTCACGGATCACAAAAAAAGCAATGCTGGAATTTCATTCCGGACGCATTTCGGGAATAGAAATCGTTGCCGTATATTCCGGCGTTTGCAAAGTAAACGCCGCTGTTGCGGCCCAACTGTTGATAGACATTTTTAATGTGGACGGTATCATAAATGCAGGTACTGCCGGAGGAATGCATGAAAGTATTTGCCTCTTCGATACAGTTATATCGGAGCGAACGCTTTACCATGATGTAGCGGAAGATATTTTGACGGAATTTCATCCATGGTTGGAACACAACTATTTTCAAGCGGACAAAGAACTATATCTTGCCGCACAGAGATATGCGCAGCAATCAAATTACCCCGTCATATTTGGCACAATGGTTACAGGCGAGCAATTCATTGTAGATGAAAAAAGAGAAGAAATCAATCAAAAATACGCCCCGCTTTCAGTTGATATGGAAACAGCCAGCGTTGCTCATGTCTGTTATGTAAACAAGCTTCCATTTTTGAGTGTGCGGACAATGACTGATACAGCAACGCACAGAGGAATAGAAAACTTTGAACAAAACTGTGAATTCGCATCTGAACGATCCGCAGAAATTACCGTCGGACTGCTCAAACAACTATAAAGCGACATATCTATCAAAATCAACAACAGGGGGAACCACTTATGGCGTCCCCTTGTTAATCGAAAATTCCAGACACTCCCCGCCCAATACAACAAATTATTATAGCAGGAGATATAAGAACATGATAAAAATACTATTTGTTTGCCACGGCAACATCTGCCGTTCTACCATGGCGGAATATGTCATGAAAGATCTGGTGAGAAAGCAGGGGCTGGCAAAGGATTTTTACATCACCTCCTCTGCTGTCAGCACAGAGGAAATCGGAAATCCGGTTCATCCCGGCACCCGCGCGAAGCTTCGGGAAGAGGGGATCCCCTGCGGTAATCACCGGGCTGTACAGCTTCAAAAAGGAGATCTGGCACGCTTTGACTATCTTCTGGGCATGGATACGGCCAATATCCGGACTATGCACCGAATTCTGGGCAAAGATGACAAAATTCGGCGGCTTTTGGATTTTTCCGCCCAGCCGCGGGACATTGCGGATCCGTGGTATACGGGTAACTTTGACGACACCTTCCGGGACGTGCTGGAGGGCTGTACTGCCCTGCTTCAGCATATTCTGTCCAGGTGACAAAAGGGGGCCGCGCTAAGGCCTCCTTTTTTATATTCAGACCGCGGCTCCATCCCTGCGAAAAGAAAGATATTGACCAGTCCGGCTCCGTGTGCTATGATACAGGAAAAAACACACATTACACACAAAAGGAGTTATCTCATGAAAAAAATGGACAGCGCGAAGCAGCGTGCAAAAGAGCTTGTGGCAAAGATGACCACAGAGGAGAGGGCCAGCCAGCTCCGCTATGACGCACCGGCAATCCCCCGGCTGGACATCCCGGCCTATAACTGGTGGAACGAGGGGCTTCACGGCGTGGCACGGGCGGGGGTGGCCACCGTATTTCCCCAGGCCATCGGCCTGGCGGCCGCCTTTGATCCGGAGCTGGTCTATCGGGCGGCGGATATCATCTCCACCGAGGCCCGGGCCAAATACAACGCGGCCGCCGCGGAGAATGACCGGGATATTTACAAGGGTCTGACCCTCTGGTCCCCCAACATCAACATCTTCCGCGATCCGCGCTGGGGACGCGGGCACGAGACCTATGGCGAGGATCCCTATCTGACCGCCCGGCTGGGCGTGGCCTTCGTCAAGGGTCTTCAGGGTGACGGGGAATACCTGAAATGCGCGGCCTGCGCAAAGCACTTTGCCGTTCACAGCGGTCCGGAAAGCCTTCGCCATGAATTTGATGCCATTGCCAGCGAAGAGGACATGCGGGAGACCTATCTCCCCGCCTTCCGGGCGCTGGTGACCGAAGGCAGGGCCGAGGGGGTCATGGGCGCCTATAACCGGGTGAACGGTGAGCCAGCCTGTGCCAGTCCCTCGCTTCAGAAGCTCCTGCGGGAGGAATGGGGATTTGACGGATACTTTGTTTCAGACTGCTGGGCCATCCGGGATTTTCACGAACACCACATGGTGACCCACACCGCGCCGGAGAGCGCCGCACTGGCCCTGAAAACGGGCTGTGACCTGAACTGCGGCAACACCTATCTCCACCTGCTGACCGCTCTGCAGGAGAGGCTGGTCACGGAAGCCGACATCCGGACCGCGGCGGAGCGGGTCATGACGACCCGCTTCCGGCTGGGTCTCTTTGATGAGACCGAATACGACCGCATCCCCTATACGGCAGTGGCCTGCGGGGCCCACCGGAACGCCGCGCTGGAGGCGGCCCGGGAATCCATGGTCCTGCTGAAAAACGACGGGATCCTGCCTCTGGCGGAAACAGCCCGGGTGGCGGTCATCGGCCCCAATGCCGACAGCCGGGCGGTACTGGTGGGCAGCTACAACGGCACGCCCAAAAGATATACCACCGTACTGGAGGGCATCTATGACCGGATCGGCATGGACCAGGTGTACTACAGCGAGGGTTGTCATCTGTATCAGGACAGGGTGGAAAACCTGGCTCTGGCCAGAGACCGCTTTTCCGAGGCTGTAACCATTGCCCGGCAGAGCGACGCGGTCATCCTCTGCCTTGGTCTGGATGCCAGTCTGGAGGGTGAGGAGGGCGATACCGGCAACGCGTATGCCTCCGGCGACAAACCGGACCTGGAGCTCCCGGCCATTCAGCGGGCACTGATGGAGGCAGTCACAGACGCAGGGAAACCGGTGATTCTTGTCTCTATGACCGGAAGTGCAGTGAATCTCTCCTGGGCACAGGAGCATATCAGCGCGGTCATTCAGGCGTGGTATCCGGGCGGCGAGGGTGGCCGGGCAGTGGCCGAACTGATCTTCGGCGACTACAGCCCATCGGGCAGGCTCCCGGTCACCTTCTATGCCTCAGCGGATGATCTTCCTGCGTTCACAGACTACTCTATGAAAAACCGTACCTACCGGTATTTCACCGGCACACCACTCTATCCTTTTGGCTTTGGGCTGAGCTATACCAGCTTTGCTTACCGGGACGCCTGTGTCAGGGACGGCGCGCTCCAGTGCACCGTGGAAAATACCGGCGGTTTTGACAGCGGCGAGGTGGTACAGGTCTACGCTGAAAACCGGCTCGCGGCCTTCCGCCGGATCTTTTTGAAACAGGGCGAGCGTCTGACCGTCTCCTTCCCCCTGTCGGAGATGGATCTTCGAAACGCCGCCTTTCTCCTTACAGGCGGCGCGGGATACCAGCCCGAGAAGCTGCTTCGCATCCCTCTGAACAACCGCTGAATGAACTACGCTGCAGATCACAACAGCCCCCGGGTCAGAATCCTGACCCGGGGGCTGTCTGTATCTGGGGCCGCGGCCCCAAACTGCGGTTCAATTTTGCTTACTGCATCAAATCACAGGCATTGTCCACAAAGACTGTGGCATCATCCACCGGCAGGCCCTCCATCAACAGCGCGCAGTTGTACAGGACACCCGTCAGCTTGGCCAGTTTTTCCTGATCCGCCGCCGCGGCTTTCAGGGTCTCGAAAACAGGATGGCTGATATTGACCTCCAGCACGCGCTGGGCCTTCATCATGCCGCCAGCATTGGGCATGGCGTTTAAGGTCTTTTCCATCTCCAGAGAGATCTCGCCCTCGCTGCTCATGCAGACAGGATGCGTCTTGAGCCGGGTGGAGGCCTTGACGCTGAACACCTTGTCGCCAAGCGCTTCCTTCATGGCCTCCAGCAGATCCTTGTTCTCCTCCTGAGCAACGGCTTCCGCCGCCTTTGTGGTCTCATCCTCCAAATTCAGGTCGGCCGCAGAGACCGACTTGAACTCCTTCTCCATGTATTTACTCAGCACCTTGATGGCGAACTCATCCACATCCTCCGTAAAATACAGGATCTCAAAGCCCTTCTCCTTGACCATCTCGGTCTGGGGCAGATGGTCAATCTGCTCCACGGTTTCACCGCAGGCATAATATATGCAGTTCTGATCTTCTTTCATCCGTTCCACATATTCCTTGAGGGTGACGGGCTTCTTCTCCGCGGAGGAGCAGAACATGATCAGATCCACCAAAAAGTCCTTTTCCGCGCCGTAGTTGTCATACATACCGAATTTCAGCGGACGCTTGAAGCTCTCGTAGAACTTCTCGTATTTCTCCCGGTCATTTTTCTGCATATTCAGAAGCTCGCTCTTGATCTTCTTTTTCAGATGCGCGGCAATGGTCTTGAGCTGCCGGTCATGCTGCAGGATCTCACGGGAAATGTTCAGGGACAGGTCCGCCGAGTCCACCAGCCCGCGGACAAAGCCAAAGTAATCCGGAAGCAGGTCCTCGCACTTGTCCATAATCAGCACCCCATTGGTGTACAGCTGGAGCCCGCGCTTAAACTCCTTGGTGTAGTAGTCAAAGGGCGGCCGGGCCGGGATAAACAAAAGCGCGTTGTAGCTGACCGCGCCGTCCGCGCTGGTATGGATCACTTTGAGAGGATCCTCAAAGTCAAAGAACTTGTCCTTATAAAAATTGCTGTAATCCTCGTCCTTGAGCTCGGCCTTATTCCGCCGCCACAGTGGCACCATGCTGTTGAGGGTATCGTCCTCCTGATAGGATTCGTATTCCGGCTCCGCGTCCTTGTCCTCGTTCTCCTTGAGCTTCTGCTTGGTCACCAGCATCTTGATTGGGTACTTGATATAATCCGAATACTTCTTGACCAGATTGCGGATGGTGTACTCCTTCAAAAAGTCGTCATAGTTCTCCTCGTCCGCATTGTCCTTGAGCTTCAGCGTGATTTCCGTGCCGGGATGATCCATGGCGCAGGGCTCAATGTCATAGCCGTCCGCCCCTTCTGAATACCACTGAAAGGCCTCGTCCGCGCCGAATTTCCGGCTCTTTACGGTCACCTGATCCGCCACCATGAACGCGGAATAGAAACCCACGCCAAACTGGCCGATGATGTCCACGCCGTCCTTGGCCTCCGCCTCATTCTTAAAGGCAAAGGAACCGCTCTTGGCAATGGTGCCCAGGTTCTCCTCCAGCTCCTCCCGGGTCATGCCGATGCCGCGGTCTGAAATAGTCAGGGTGCGGTTTTCCTCATCCGGCGTAATCCGGATATAGAAATCGTCTTTATTGAAGGTAATATTCTCATCGGTCAGGGACAGGTAGTAGAGCTTGTCCAATGCGTCGTTTGCATTTGAGATCAATTCCCGCAGGAAAATCTCCTTGTGCGTATAAATAGAATGAATCATCAAATCCAAAAGACGCTTGGACTCTGATTTGAATTCATAAGATGCCATTTGTATCGCCTCCGTGTTTTGTTAGCACTCTATCCTATCGAGTGCTAAATCTATTTTAACATCATTTTTGAATTTGTCAAGAGGAAATTTTGACAATTTTCTTCCTCCGCTACCACACAGATGAAATATTTTGCAGGATACTGCCCAAGGCCGTTGCCTTTTGCGCTGATTCGTGCTATACTCACAGTATCATGATAAAAGGAGTGCCGCGTCTATGAACGTATATGATTTTGATAAAACCATCTATGACGGGGACAGCACCACGGATTTTATCGCCTGGTGCATACGGCGCAGACCCAGCCTTGCGCTCCGTCTCCTGCCGGGCACTGCCGCCTTTGGCGGATATCTGTTAAAGCTCTGCAGCAAGACCTATTTCAAGGAAAAATTTTACCGTTTTCTGACGTCGGTCCCGGAAGTGGACCGGTGGGTTGAGGAATTTTGGGATGAAAACGCGGAGCATATAAAGGAATGGTATCTTCTCCAGCAGCGGGAGGACGATGTCGTCATTTCAGCCTCGCCGGAATTTCTGCTGCGCCCAATCTGCCGCCGGCTTGGGATCCACTATTTGCTTGCATCGGTAGTGGACAAACGCACCGGCATGTACTATGGACTGAACTGCTATGGCGAGGAAAAGGTGCGGCGGTTCCGGCAGACCTTTGACGGGGAGATCGACGCGTTTTATTCCGATTCCTTTTCAGACGCCCCGCTGGCCAATCTGGCAAAGCGGGCCTATCTTGTGGACGGTGACCAGATTCTCCCCTGGGAGGGTTAGTGTGGCTGACACACCGGCCCCTGCCGGGGGATTCGTGCGTTCAACGCCTGCCTATCACTCCTCTGGAGCGTCTTTTTGATGCAATGAAATCTTCCCATGTTCTTTTTCGTATTCCGCGATATGCTTCAGCACCAGACGTTCCAGCTCCTTGTTCACTGACCGGGCCTCCGCGGCCGCAATATAATTCAGCTTGCCCAGCACATCCCTTGTGGTTCTGAACGTATACCTTGGCATCTCTTTCATGTTCTTTCATCCTCCTAAGATATCCGCTTCACATCCGCATAAGTTTCTTTGGCCTGCACGCTATGCTACAAAATAAAAATCCCGAATTTACAGAGCAGGTACATCTCCGCAAGGGTGGCCAGCAGGGCCAGGGGCACCAATGCCCGAAACAGCCATTTGCTGATTTTGTGGTGAAACACCACCATGCCGCAGACGGCGCCGACCCCGCCCAGCAGAAACCCCAGGGTGATCAGGACGCTTTCCTGGATCCGCCAGTAATGCTTTACCGCCTTCAGCTTGTCCAGCCCATAGCAGCCAAACACAGTCAGATTCCAAATTCCCACAATACTGAGCCATACAACCGGTTTTACTATCATCTTCCGCACCTCCGTGTCAGACTTTGCCCGCTTCGCGCCGAACGCCGCGCCCGGTTCCTTCCATACGCGTTTTTCCGTCAAGTAAAGCGCGGTGCGGCATAACGCCGCACCGCCCTTTGGTTTTCAATTAAAAAATATCCTTTTTGTTTCGTATATACCGCCGGATCAGAATTCCCACCGAAAGCAGGACACATACCAGCATAAACAGCGGCACGACCCATTTGTTGGCCTTTTGCTGATCCGCACTCTTCATGGCCGTCCAGAGATCCTGCATCTTCGCGTTGGCCTCGTCTGACAAGTTCCTGAATACAGTGGTTTTCTCCAGCAAAAATTCATCATCCGGATAGGCAACCTCATCCTCCTGCATCTCCTCGTCCAGCAGGTCAAAGGCCCCCTGGTTGGGCGTGGAATATCCGATAAAATCCGTTACCGCATAGGCTACGTCAGGCTCACACATGAAATTGATATACATCTCCGCAGCGGCCTTCTGCTTTGCCCCCTTTGGTATACAGATGGCATCAAAGAACAGGTTTGTTCCGCTCTGAGGCGTCGCAAAGCTCAGATGTTCATACTCATCCATGAGTGTCGCGGCGTCCCCGGCATAATAGGGGGCCAGCACCGCCTCACCCGCGCCCATCTTGTCAAAAATTTCATCCATGACATAGGCCTGAACCACCGGCTTCTGCTTAATCAGCAGATCCGCCGCCCGCTCCAGCTCACCCGGATCCTCTGTGTTCTGGGAATAGCCCAGCATGGTCTCGGCAATGGCAAAGGCGTCCCGGGGATTGTCAAACATCAGGATCTGATCCTTATATTCCTCATTCCAGAGGATGTCCCAGTCGATCTCTGTCTCCTCCGGGTCAATGGCCGTGTTGTCATAGATAATTCCCACCGTGCCCCAGGTATAGGGCACGGAATAGGCATTGTCCGGATCGTATTCCGGGTTTTTGAATTTGTCCATAATATACTTCTCGTTTGGTATGTTTCCAAAGTCCAGGGGCGCCAGCATATCCTCCTTAATCATCCGGGAGATCATGTAGTCCGACGGAATGATGATGTCATAGCTGGCGCCGCCGCCCTTGAGCTTGGCATACATCTCCTCATTGGTGGCATAGGTGCTGTAGTTCACCTTAATACCGGTCAGGGCCGTGAACTCCGCGTTAAGGTTGAGAACATCCTCCTCGCTTCCGTCCGGGATGTACTCGCCCCAGTTATAGACATTGATGGACAGGCCTGCGTCCTTGTACTTCTGGTAATAGCCGGGATCCTCAATATTCAGCACCGGCGCCTCCGCAGCCTCCTCTTCCTCACCTGGCTCCGCGCTCTGGCAGGCGGACAGGCTGAGGGTCAGAAGCAGAATCAGCATCAGCAGAAAAGAAAAACGTTTCATTTCACCGCCTCCTTTTTCGCGCTTCGGCGCTCAATCAGATTTTTGACCACCAGAACCACCAGAACCACCACGAAGATGATGGTGGACAGGGCGTTGATCTCAGGACTGACCTTCCGCCGGGTCATGGCATAGATGGTGATGGGCAGGGTCTGGGCTGTGGATCCGCTGGTAAAATAGCTGACCACAAAATCATCCAGAGAAAAGGTAAACGCCATCAGGAAGCCCGAAATCACACCCGGCATGATCTCCGGCAGGACCACCTTGAAAAAGGACCGCACCGGGCCGCAGCCCAGGTCCTGCGCCGCCTCGTAGAGATTGGCGTCCATCTGCCGGAATTTTGGCATGACGTTGAGCACCACATAGGGCACGTCAAAGGTGATATGCGCGATGATTAGGGTGGTAAAACCGAATTCCAGATTCATCCGCGCCGCAAAAAACACAAACAACAGCATCAGGGATACACCGGTCACGATCTCAGGATTCATGATCGGAATATTGGTCACCTGCATCACCACGGCCTTAGGCCCCTTCCGAAGCTTGCTGATCCCAATGGCCGCCACGGTTCCCAAAATGGTGGAGACCACGGACGCCACCACCGCAATGATGATGGTGTTGCCGAGGGATGTCATAATCAGCTCGTTATGGAACAGCTTCTGGTACCAGTCCAGCGTAAAGCCGGTAAACACGGAACGGCTTTTGGATGCGTTGAAGGAAAAGATGATCAGCACCAGAATCGGCAGGTACAAAAAAGCCAGAACCAGCGCCATATATACTTTTGATAATTTTTTCATTTCTCGCCTCCTATCCTACATCAGAACCCGATCATCGTCCACGTCAAACTGGTTCATCAGGGTCATAATCAAAAGGATGATGACCATCAGCACCAGCGAAATTCCAGCCCCCAGATTGGGGTTATAGGAATTGCCCAGAAACTGCATCTCAATCAGGTCGCCGATCAGCAGATTTCCGCCGCCGCCCAGCATTCTCGATATGATAAAGGTGCTGATGGCAGGGACGAAAACCATTGTGACACCGGACATCACGCCCGGCAGGCTCAGGGGGAACACCACCCGCAGCAGAGTCTTGGCGCTGTTACAGCCCAAGTCCTGGGCCGCCTCCAGCACGCTCTTGTCGATCTTCACCATAACCGAATACAGGGGCAGGATCATAAAGGGCAGATAGTCATAGACCATGCCCAGCACCACCGCGCCCTGGGTATTCAGCATCTTGAAAGGACCGAGGCCAAAGAAACCCAGCGCCGTATTGATGATCCCCTCGTTGCCGAGCAGGGTCATCCAAGCGTATGTACGAAGCAAAAAATTCATCCACATGGGGAGCACCATAATCATGACCATGGTACTCTGCACCCGCAGGTCCATCCGCGCCAGGCTGAAGGCCACCGGATAGGCCACCACAAGACAGATCACCGTTGCCACAGCCGCCAGCCAGATGGAACGCACAAAAATATTGGAATACTGGGCCACGTCCGCAACATATTCCAGGGTAAAATGTCCCTCACCGTCCGTAAAGGCAAAATAGGCCACCATGATGAGCGGCACCACGACAAATACCGCCATCCATACCAGGTAGGGCGCGGCAAGAAGCTTTCTTTTCATCTCCCTCACCTAACCTTTCATTTTGTGCATGATGTGAATGTCGTCAGGCCCAAAGCTGATTCCCACAGTGGAGCCCAGCTCTGCCGCCTTGGTGGACTGAATCAGCCAGCTGAAATCATAGGCCTCCACCACCATCTCATAATGCACACCCTTAAAGGTAACCGAGTTCACCACCCCGGCGATTTTGGCGCCGTCCGCAGGGATCAGGGTGATGTCCTCGGGGCGGATGACAACATCCACCGGAGTATCCTCCCCAAAGCCCTTATCCACGCACGGAAACTCCCGGCCGCTGATTTCCACTAAAAAATCCCGGAGCATGATCCCGGGAAGGATATTGCTCTCGCCGATGAAATCAGCCACAAAGGCGTTGCGCGGCTCATTATAAATATCAACCGGTGTGCCAATCTGTTGAATATTGCCATGATTCATGACCACGACCGTATCGCTCATGGTCAAAGCCTCTTCCTGATCATGGGTCACGTATATGAAGGTGATCTCCAAGCTCTGTTGAATCCGCTTTAACTCAATCTGCATATCTTTTCGCAGTTTCAGGTCCAAAGCGCCCAGCGGCTCGTCGAGCAGCAGGACCTTGGGCTGGTTCACCAGGGCCCGTGCAATGGCCACCCGCTGCTGCTGTCCCCCGGACAGCCTGCCGATGTTTCGCTTTTCAAATCCACGCAGGTTCACAAGTTCCAGCATCTCGCCCACACGTTTCCGGATATCCCGGTCCGGCATCTTTTTGACCCGCAGTCCAAAGGCAATGTTTTCATACACATTCAGGTGCGGGAACAGCGCATATCGCTGAAACACGGTGTTGACATTCCGCTTATAAGGCGGAAGGTTGTTGATCTTTTTCCCTTCAAACGTAACAGTACCGCTGTCAGGTTCAAGAAAACCGCCGATGATCCTTAGTGTGGTAGTTTTGCCACATCCGGACGGCCCAAGCAGTGTCACGAACTCCTTATCCCTGATATCCAGGCTGATGTCGTTCAGAATCTGCTCCCCGTCAAAGGTAACAACGATGTCCTTAAGGCTGACAATATTCTCCAATACAGATACCCCCTTCTTCTTACAAAAAGAAACGTGACACACAGCCGGTACCGGACAGATTCCGTCAGTCAGAGTCCCCGCCGCAGTTCCGCCGCGGCCGCTGGTTTCACGCAGGTTTTCGTAAGTGAAAAAATTTATTTTACAACAGCTTAAACAATATACTATTTTTCAGCAAATGTCAATAGTTCCCGGCAAATTCATCCATGGAAAAGATGCCTTATAATACCATTTCTTACAGGTGGATTTTTGTATGAAACTGCGCTATACTAAAGAAAATATAGGGGCGTTTTTCGTCATTTTTCTACATTATTCGAGAAATTGACATAATATTTTCTGAAAAAATCATTCCATCCTTGTACTGTTACAAAATACATTGTTCAAAAAAATTTTAACTCGTAGTATGATTAAGAAAAAATACAGCTATAAAAGGGTGATTCGCTATGAAGCTCGAAGAGAAAAAAGAGTTGGATTTGAAACGGATCGGAAAAAAGATCAAGTATCACAGAAACAAGCTGGGCTACACCCAAGAACAGTTGTCAGAGTACGCCCATATGAGCAAGAACTATTTCTGTGAGCTTGAAGGGGGAAAGCGCGAAGGAGGCATCAGCAAATACTTTTACATTGCCCAGGCACTTGACGTATCTCTGGATTATCTGGTTGGGGAAACCGCCCAGGCCGAGAGTGCCATCTTTTTAAATTACTTGATCGAAAAGGTCAAGAATTTTACCCCAACACAGCAAATTCTTCTAAGCGACCTCATCGACCTGATTTCTGACTATGATAAGATCGGAGAAAGGTAAAGATGCTGATTTCAAACGAAATCAGCATCTTTTTTTGTACGGAAATCCCCCTGCGCCGCTTCGTTCTCCCGCAGACTCCGGTAAGTCCGCGGGGACATGCCTGCCGCCTTTTTAAAACTTCTGGAAAAATAATAGGGGTCGGAAAATCCGCATTGGACGGCGATCTCCTCTATGGTACAGAATTCCCTGTGCCAAAGCAGCTCCTTGGCCTGTTCGATCCGCATCATGGTCAGATAGGCCAGCGGCGTAGTGCCGGTGTCCTGCTTAAAGCAATGCCGAAGGTACTCAAAACTGACACCCAGCCTGGCCGCCTCAGCCGGAATTGACAGCCCGCTGTTGCCCAGATTCCCCGTGAGTATATCCATGAGCTCCCGTACAAAGGGAAACCGGAAGCGGTCCCGGGTGTATTTGTCCACATACTGGTACAAACAGTGCATCAGGCTCTCCACCAGCTGTTCATAGCCCGCCTCCCGCTGTACATAATTCTCATACAGCATGGTCATGAGCTTTTTCATATCCCCCTTGTAATCCCGCAGGACAAGGCATTGACCGCGGGGCCACCGGGGTTCTTCCAGCTGTACAAAAATATCCTCAAAATATCCCTCCGCATCTGTGAAGTGCGGCATGCCCGGCGGTACCACCAGAACCGTCCCGGGCTCAAAGGAAGTCCTGCGCGGCCCCGCGCCGGCCGTCCCGGTGCCGGACAGGGTCAGAATCATCTCAAAGCTGGTGTGGCTGTGAACCGGACAGGACCGGATTGGACTGGTGGTCATCCCGGCGAATAAAACTTTCATAGCTTCCGCTCCTTTTGGTATTTCCACGCATCTCTGCGGTGTTTTCACCGCAAGACATCCATTTTATCCTCTCCTTTGATTATACCTCAAAAAACCGGATTGTCCAGCTTTTTCTATAGATTTGATATTCTTTTTTCTCCGGTTATGTGCCATACTGAGGTTACTGAAAAAAGAAAGGCGGTTGCGGTATTATGAAACAAATCATTATGGAAGGTCCGCGCAAAAGCAAAATCATTGAGGTGGACATTCCCAAAATAACAGACAGTCAGATTCTCGTCAAGGTACTGTACACCGGCATGTGCCATTCCGAGTGGTATCCCTGGTCCGTGGCCCGGCCCGGAGATATTTTCGGCCATGAGACCGTAGGGGTGGTGGCTGAGCTGGGACGCAGTGTCACGGGCTTCAGTCTTGGGGACCGGGTGACCGGCCTGGGCGGCGGCGGTTACAGGGAATATATTGTGATGGAGCCGTCCAAAACTCTGCATGTGCCGGACAATCTCGCGTCAGAGGATGCGATTGTGGAACCGCTGGCCTGCATTATGAGCGCGGCTGAACGGGTACATACCTGTAAAATCGGCGGCACAGCGGCCGTGGTGGGCGCGGGCTATATGGGTCTGGGCATTATTTCCCTGTTTCATACCCTGGGCTGCAGCGATATCATTGCCGTTGACCTCAGGGAGCAGGCTCTGGAAAACGCAAAGCGCTTCGGCGCGACACAAGTCTACCACCCGGATGAGATGCCGGAATCCTTTCGTCTGAACTGGGATACCTGGGAAAAACCGGACCTGACCCGGGACGGGCATGTGACCGACATCTTCCACACGGGCTTTGAAAAGGTTGTGGAGTTCACCGGGACACCGTCCGGCCTGACCCTTGCCGGCGAAATGGTGTGCGCGCACGGAACGCTTGGGATTGCGGGCTATCATAACGACGGCATGCGGGAGCTGGATATGAAGCTTTTGAATATGAAGGCCATCACCATGTTCAACTGCCATGAGCGCCGGATCGACTATGAGACAACCCTGTGCAAACGCGCACTGGATCTGCTCTCCTCCGGCAAATGGAACTTCACCGGCGTGACGGTCCATATCTATACCATGGAGGAATTCGACCGGGCCAACGGGGAAATGGAGCTCCACACCGGCAACTTTATCAAGGGCGCGGTCAGATGCTCTGACTGAGGACGGTTTCTTTCCATGAAAAAAGGTATGCCTTCGCATACCTTTTTATTGTTCGGATTTAATCTTATCCCAGTAATCCTTTGCCGCCTGCTCCTGTTTGTTGTTACCCGGAACATAGTAGGTCTTATTTTTGATCTTGTCCGGCAGGTACTGCTGTTTCACATAGTGGCCCGGATAATCGTGGGGATACAGATAGTGCTGTCCCTTCTGCACGTTCCCCTCCCCGTCGTAATGCTTGTTCTGCAGCTGCCGCGGGATGGAGCCCGTATCCATGTGCTCAATGTCATACAGGGCCGCATTGATGGCGTTGTAGGCGGCGTTTGACTTCGGCGCCGTGGCCAGCAGGACCACCGCCTGGGCCAGCGGGATCCGCGCCTCCGGAAACCCCAGCATCAGCGCGCTGTCCACACACGCCTTGACCACCGTAATGGCCGTGGGATACGCAAGTCCCACATCCTCGCAGGCAATGACCATCAGCCGCCGGCAAATGGACTGGATATCGTCCGCCGCCACCAGCCGCGCCAGATAATGCACCGCCGCGTCCGGGTCACTGCCCCGGATGGATTTCTGAAACGCGCTCAGAATATCATAGTGGCTGTCACCCTTCTGGTCATACTGAAAGGCCTTTTTCTGCGTGCACTGCACCGCCGTGTCCATGGTCAGACGAATGATCCCGTCCTTGTCCGGCGGGGTGTAGTTCGCCGCCAGCTCCAGTGCGTTCAGCGCTTTGCGCACATCGCCGCCGGATTTTTCCGCCAGATGCAGCAGGACACCCTCCTCCGTCTGGATGGTATTGTGGGGAAAATCCTCCCTCTGCAGAATGTCCAGAGCCCGCGCCAGCGCCTGTTCAATATCAGCGGCGGTCAGCGCCTTGAACTCAAAGACCGTGCTCCGGCTGAGAATCGCATTGTACACATAGAAATAGGGGTTTTCCGTGGTGCTGGCGATGAGTGTGATCCGCCCGTTTTCCGTATATTCCAGCAGGGACTGCTGCTGTTTTTTATTGAAGTTCTGGATCTCGTCCAGATACAGGAGAATGCCCTCCTGACCCAGCAGCCCCTCGCTCTCCTTCACAATGGCCTTGACATCCGCGACAGACGCGTTGGTCGCGTTGAGCTTGTACAGGGTCTTATGACTGGTCTGGGCCGCGATATTGGCAACCGTGGTCTTCCCCGTGCCCGACAGCCCATAAAAAATCATGTTGGGAATCTTCCCGCTCTCAATGATATTCCGGAGAATCTGGCCCTTTCCCAGAATATGCTGCTGACCCACAACCTCATCCAAGGCTGTGGGTCTGATTCTGTCCGCTAACGGCTTATTCATAGAGAGGGTGTTTCCTGCAGAGCGCCTGAACGCGCTTCGCAGCCTCTTCCTTATTGTTCTCGAAGTCGTTGATCACCATGGAGATCAGCTCAGCCACCTCAGCCATATCCTCCTCCAGGAAACCGCGGCTGGTGACAGCAGGCGTTCCCAGCCGAATGCCGCTGGTGACAAACGGGCTCTTGGGATCATTGGGAATGGTATTCTTATTACAGGTGATGCCCACCTCATCCAGGTTGTGCTCCACCTCTTTGCCGGTCTTGTCCTGCTTCAGGAGACTGACCAGCATCAGATGGTTGTCCGTGCCGCCGGACACAATGTCGATTCCTTTCTCCATCAGGGCCTGGGCCAGGGCCGCGGCGTTCTTCTTCACCTGGGTCTGGTATTCCTTGAAGGCCGGAGACAGCGCCTCTTTCAGGCAGACGGCCTTTGCGGCAATGACATGCATAAGGGGACCTCCCTGATTGCCCGGGAATACCGCCTTGTTGATGGCCGCACCATACTCCTCCTTGCAGAGGATCATGCCGCCTCTGGGCCCCCGCAGGGTTTTATGGGTGGTGGTGGTGACAAAGTCCGCATAGGGAACCGGATTGGGATGCAGTCCGGCCGCCGCCAGTCCCGCAATGTGCGCCATATCCACCATCAGATATGCGCCCACCTCATCCGCGATCTCCCGGAATCTGGCAAAGTCAATCTCCCGCGCATACGCACTCGCCCCCGCCAGAATCAGCTTGGGTTTGTTCTCAATGGCCAGACGGCGGAGGGCGTCATAGTCGATCCGATGGGTTACATCATCCACGCCATAGGGAACCACGTTGAAATATTTCCCGGAGATATTCACAGGGGAACCATGGCTCAGATGCCCGCCGTGGGCCAGATTCATGCCCAGGAAGGTGTCGCCCGGTTCCATGGCCGCAAAAAACACCGCCAGATTGGCCGACGCGCCGGAATGGGGCTGGACATTGGCAAACTCCGCACCGAATAGCTCCTTTGCCCGCTCTCTTGCCAGATTCTCCACAATGTCTACATACTCACAGCCGCCATAGTAGCGTTTGCCCGGATAGCCTTCCGCGTACTTATTGGTCAGGGGAGTTCCCATGGCCTCCATCACGGCAGAGCTGACAAAATTCTCGGATGCGATCAGCTCTATCTTATTGCGCTGACGGTTGATTTCCAGCGAAATGGCCTCCGCAACCTCGGGGTCGATTCTCTTGACTTGTTCCAACTCAAACATGTTCTTCCTCCAAAGCTTTTATAATATAGTTCATCATTATTTCATAGGCATTTAAGGAATCACCAGGTCCCAGGATCTAAATTTCGTATACTTTCGCCAAAACCTGACACTTGAATAATTCCGCAATTTATATTATAATCATAATATCGACAATTTGCAAGGGGGAATTTTCAATGCGTGAAAGTTTGGCCGCAAAAAAACAGCGGGTTCTGGATATGATTGAGGTATTTGACCGGACGTACAGCGACGCGGACTGTACGCTGGAATACCAGAGCGCGCTTCAGCTGCTCATCTCCACCCAGCTGGCCGCCCAATGTACGGACGCCCGGGTTAATATTGTCACCAAGGATCTTTACCGGAAGTATCAGGACGTTTATGCCTTTGCCAGCGCGGACGAGCTGGAGCTGCAGAATGACATCAAATCCACAGGTTTTTTCCGGAACAAGGCCAAGAATATCATCGGATGCTGTCAGATGCTGATTAAGGACTACGGCGGCGAGGTGCCCGGCAATATGGATGACCTGCTGAAGCTCCCGGGCGTTGGCAGAAAGACAGCCAATCTTGTGCTAGGCGACTTTTTCGGGATTCCGGGCGTTGTGGTAGATACCCACGCCACCCGGCTGTCCAACCGCATGGGCCTGACCACCCAGAAGGATCCCTATAAAATTGAGCTGGATTTGCAGAAGGTGGTGCCCCGGGATCACTGGGCCAGCTTTTGCCACCAGCTGGTCTACCACGGCCGCGCGTTCTGCATGGCCCGCTCTCCCAAATGTGATGCCTGCCCGGTGAACCGCCTGTGTCCCCAAAAGCTCTGACAGAAGCCTTTCAGCCGAACCCGTATTTCATGCTCCGTTTTCTGCAGGGAAACGGAGCATTTTGGCGTGAAACGGAAATGATCCTGCACAGCCTAAAGCCGCGCAGGATCACCTGATACAATCCGCATTTTGCTGAAAAGCAAAATACCGCTATTTCATTTTCTCCATGTCCGGAGTGATGTCAAAAAGCGCTCCCGTCTTATAATCCATCATATAGGCCCGGCCGTCCATCCGCTCGAACCGCAAACGGGAGAGGTCCGGATCAATCCCGTATTTCTCACAGAACCACGGCTGTTTCATCAGCCGCCAGGTCCTGTCCTTAAAGCCCCGTTCCCTTTGCGGCCGCGTAAATTCCGGAAGGGGAACGCTTTTGTTGTTCCGGATAAAGTCCTCGGCCAGGGCCGGGCGCAGTTCCTCGCCATAGGCATTGTACAGCAGGGAATACAGCTCCCGCCGCTTCAGCTTGCCGCCGGCCTGGGCCCGGGCCAGCAGACGGCCCAGCGCCTCGAACATTCGGAAAGGCCGGGCGCAGGCAAGCCGTTCCATGGTCTGGACAAAGACCCCGCTGTTATAGAACAGCTCCACAGCCTCCTCCACCTCCTTGAGCCGGCAGAGCTCCGCCGCACTGATCCACCGGGTTGCCACCACCTCATAGGGCGGAAAGTCCACCGCCGTGACGTCTGCATTTTCCCGGATCGCCGTGCCGTGCAGAACCTTTAAAAACCCCAGCTGCAGCATATCCGGCCGCAGAGAATAGACAAAGTCAAAAGAGTTTCCAAAGCTCTCATAATCCTCATAGGGCAATCCGGCGATCAGATCCAGATGGATGTGCATATTCCGAAAGGCCTGAAGCCTTCGGATATTTACCGCCGTCCGCTCCAGATCAGAAGTGCGGCCAATGGCCTCCAGGGTCCGCGCATTTGCGGACTGGATGCCCATTTCCACCTGAAACATACCTTTAGGCGCGCTGCCGAGAAGGGCGATGAGCTCCCCGGTCAGAATCCGGGGCTCCAGCTCCATGTGAACACAGGTATTTTTGTTTGAATTCAGCACGAACCGCAGAATCTCCGCGGCCCGGCCGCTGTCATAATTGAAGGTGCGGTCAATGAGCTTGACCAGAGGCACCTCTGCCGCAAACAGCATGGCAAGGCCGGTCTTCACATATTCCATAGGAAAGGCCCGGACCGCCCCCTCCGCCGAGGACAGGCAATAGGAGCAGTGAAACGGACAGCCCCGGGAGGTCTCAAAATACACGATCCGACCCCGGAGACCCATCAGATCCTCCGGGGTATAGGGCTGGGGCATGGTGCGCAGATCCAGCGGCGGGCGTTTCACACAGGCCCTACCCCGCCGGGCGAGCCCCGGAACCGCAGGAAGACTTTCCGCGGCATTGCCTGCCTCCAGCGCGGCCAAAAGCTCCTTTAACGTCTCTTCGCCTTCCCCGGTCATGACCAAATCCACAAAGGCGCAGTCCCTGAGTACCTGCTCCGCACGCCAGCCCGCCTCCGGGCCGCCCAGCACCACAACCGCATCCGGCAGGGCGCGCTTGATCATTTCCGCCAGCTTTAGGGTCAGCTCCATATTCCAGATATAGCAGGAAAATCCATACACCTCCGCCCGATCCTCCAAAAGGGAAGCAAACATGTGATGCAGATTGTCGTTGATACTGAACTCGGCCAGGCGGATGTCAAACTCCGCATTATATCGTCTCAAATACCGGAGGGCCAGCGAGGAATGGGCGAATCTGGCATTGAGGGCAGTCAGCACGGTTTTCATGATTCCTTTTTGTCTCTGAGCCGTTCCCGGGTGCCGTCGGGACGGATCACTTCAATATTGTCCAGCTGTTTTTTTAGATTGCCCCGGAACGCAGCTGCATACTCGGCCCGAAGCTTCTGCTGTTCCGCCTTTTCCGCCTCGGTGAGCCCCTTCTCTCTGGCCAGTCTCGCCAGCTCATTGATCCTGTCTATCTTCTTTTGTTCCATGTTTGATCCTTTCCTTCGTATAGTCCTCAGCCGCGGAAACCGTCCGGGTGGTTCAGATGCCAGTTCCAGGCGGTTTCTATGATGGTGGCCAGATCATTGTATCTGGGCTTCCAGCCTAATTCCCGCTGTGCCTTCTCCGAGGAGGCCACCAGAACCGCCGGATCGCCGGGCCGGCGCGCCGCCGTCTCGGCCTTGATTTCCCGGCCGGTCACCTCACGGGCCAGCTCCACCACCTCTTTGACCGAAAAGCCGCTGCCGTTTCCGAGGTTGTAGATGTTGCTCTTGCCGTCGCTCCGCATCTTTTCCAGCGCCAGCACATGGGCGTCCGCCAGATCAGTCACATGGATGTAATCCCGGACGCAGGTTCCGTCCGGCGTATTGTAGTCGCCGCCGAAAATGCAGATTTTCTCCCTCTTGCCCAGAGCGGTCTGAAGGATAATGGGGATCAGATGGCTCTCCGGGGTGTGGTCCTCCCCAATCCGTCCGCTCCGGTGCGCGCCGGCCGCATTGAAATACCGAAGGGCCGTATACTTGATGTCATAGGCATTGGCGCACCATTTCAGCGCCTTTTCCACCGCCAGCTTGGTCTCCCCATAGGGATTGGTGGGCATGGTGGGGTCTGTCTCCATAATGGGAATATTCTGCGGCTCGCCGTAGGTGGCCGCCGTAGAGGAGAACACGATCTTATCCACGCCGTATTCCCGCATTTTGCCAAGCAGACAGAGGGTGGACACCACATTGTTGTTGTAGTATTTGAGCGGCTCGCCAACGCTTTCGCCCACAAGGGAATCCGCCGCGAACTGCACCACGGATTCGATCTGGTTCTCCCGGAACACCGTATCCATAAACACGCTGTCCCTGAGATCGCCGATCATCAGCCTGCCGCCCAGCACGGCGTCCTTATGTCCCTTCTGCAGATTGTCAACAACCACGACCTCTTCGCCGCGGTCCAAAAGCTCCGCCACCGTATGACTTCCGATATATCCCGCGCCGCCGCAAACCAAAACTGCCATATGTCATTACCTCCTGCTTTGAATTTTTGAATATGCTTTCTCTTCCTTTTCAGTTTACGCCAGATTGTCTTGTCCGTCAATATCAAATATTATGCGGTCCACCACAGAATCTTTACATTCCCTGACACATTTCGGCGGCTTTTTCAAAAAATTAAAATTTTTTACTAAGATCTCTTGACTTTTCCTCTTACATGATGTAGTATAAATATAACTTACACAGTGTAAGAGATAGAAAGGAGAGAGAAGAAATGGCCAATATTTCCGATTCGGAGCAACAGGTCATGGAGGTTCTGTGGGAAAACGGCGGATGGATGGACATTGCCGCCGTGCACCGGAAGCTCTCGGAGGCAAAAAAGTGGGCCTATAACACGGTGGGGACCTTTATGATCCGGCTTCACGAGAAAGGCTTTCTGAATTGTGAGAAGCGGGGCCGGAGCAATTTCTACTGCGCCCGGATCACCGCGGAGGAATACCGCCGGGCCGAAACGGAGGCCTTTTTAAAATCCGTACACCGGGGCTCCAGAAAAAGTCTGATCGCCGCCCTTTGTCAGGACGAAATCAGCGACGAAGAACTGAACCGGCTGATGGAGTGGGTAGAAAAGAGGTAAGCCATGCTGAATTTTCTTTTTACCAAGGTTCTCTTTATGTCCCTTGCGGGCGGCGCGGCCATTCTGCTTCTGCGGCTCTTGGCCCTGTTCACCAGACGGGCCTTTTCCTGCCGCTGGAACTACTACATCTGGCTTCTGGCCGTGGGAATTCTGCTGTTTCCCCTGTCCATGCCGTCCCGAAGCCAAAGCCTTGTCCCGGCGCGGACAGCCGCTGTACAGCAGCAGGTTCCTGCCGCCGCTGCGGCCGGTGCGCATGACACGGCACAGCAGGCCGCGGAAGACGGCGCCGTCACCGGTGCGCAGAACCGGATATCCGGCCAAACCGTGTCCCAGGCCGAAAACAACGGCGAAGCCGCCGAGGCCCGCCCGATTACGGCAGTTTCGGACAATACGGCCGGCGCCAATGCGCTCCGCGCGCTTTGGCATGGCGCCAGGTCCTCCCTGCCGTGGCTCTGGCTGACCGGATTTCTGTTCTTCTTTCTGTGCCATCTGCTCCGGCGCGTCCGTTTTGGCAGGAGAATGCGCTCCCTTGCTGTCAGCCCGTCCGCCGAACAGGAGGCCGCGCTTGCGGAAGCCGCGGCGGCGCTGGGCATGCGCAGGCCGCCCCGGCTTTTGGCCTTTGATGCGGCGTCCTCGCCGTTCATTGCCGGACTCTTCCGTCCTGTGGTCTATATTCCAAGGTCCGCGGCGGACAGGGACGCTCTGCTTCTGGTCTTTCGGCACGAGCTCACCCACTGCAGGCGCGGAGACCTGCTGTACAAACTCCTGATGGAACTGGTATGCGCCCTGCACTTTTTTAATCCGCTGGTCTGGTACATGCGGCGGGAGGCGGACCGGTTCTGCGAGCTCTCCTGCGACGAGCAGGTGGCCGACGGCATGGATGCCGAGACCCGGAAGCGGTACAGCCTGATGCTTCTGACCCAGACCCAACAACAGAGATTAAATCTCCGGGGGGGTGCGGCCCTGTTTGAACGGCGTACCAACCTCAAAGAAAGGATTGAGATCATTATGCTACAGAGAAGAGTTAAACGGTTCACCATGCTTATCAGCGTCCTGCTTACGCTGTCCCTGGGGGTTTCCTTCTTCCTCTTTGCCAGCCTGGTCAATGCCCAGAACAGCACAACGCTGACCCAGTTCATCTACAGCGGCAATCTTGATTATGCCGCCATCTATTCCAAGAATAACGAATATCCCTTTGACGATATCCGTCCGGCCGTTGATTCCGACAGCATTTTCACCTATACCAAATTCGCCGGACAGCCCCGGCTGGAAGCCAGCTTTATAGACGAGAACGGCAATTACTTTGCGCTCAGGCTCACCAGAGTGCTCCGCACCTATGCCATGGGACACGCGCTGGAAGGGACCTTTACCCTGACCAGAAACGGCGAGGCAGTCTTCGAGGATCAAAGCGGCCATGTCACCGACCTGCCTCCCAGAATGGATCCCATTGCCCGGACTGAGGTCAATGTGGGTTTTTCCGTGAACGGCGTCTCGACCCGGTTCCAATGCACCGGCCAGCTTCAGCCCGCCGACTCGGCCTGGTTCACATCGGCGCGCATGAAGCGCGCTGAGGCAAAGCGCACAAGCGACTTCCGGGAGGTCTATACGGGTGAACTGCTGGAATCCACAGTGGGCGGCCAGAGCATCTCCGCAGAGGCGATTGCCGCCTGGAACGCGGGAACTGCCGCCAACCCCGAAACCATCGCCTACAGCGCGGAGGGCCAGTACGCGGAGGCGCCGGTTCTCTGCTTCAGCGCGGCCGATCCCCCGGTCTATGTCCGGCTGTACACCCACGGGCATCAAAGCGTGTCCAATGACAGCGTTTCCGGCATGTTCCTGGTGCGCACAGACGGGGTGGACACCGATTCCTTTACTGGGACCCTGTCCGGCCTGAGCGGCATCCCGGGCGGCGTGGCTGAGCTGAAGTCCGATGACGGCGCCTATCTGTGGCGGGCCCGGATTGCGGAGCCTCCCGGCCCGGAGCCTTTAGAGGTCTACGGCACGGGCGGCGCGCCGGAGCAGTACTATACTGAGGGTGAGGACGTGTTCATCGGCACCCCCTATGAGCAGGATCAGTTTGAAAGGGAAGAACACAACCGCCTTTACAAGCGGATTGTGGTGGATGAAAACAACAACGTCATGCTGGTGGTCCCTGCGGAATATCAGCAGGGCGAGGCCCTGAATGTGGAAAAGGACGGCAGCTATGACCTTTCTATGAACTGGGAAAACATGCTGGGCCGAAGCTATGTCATTAACGCTGACGGGACGATTCTGCGCCGCGCCATCCTGCTTCAGGATCCGGACACCTGGTGGTACAAAGCGGTGATCCCGCTGGAAAACCAGTATTGGGAATTCAAGGAGGAGCCGCAGGTTCCGTCCATATCCGGCGCGGATGCCAACAGCTGATCCACACCGCATCAGGAAATCAGCCTGTACAAAGGGCCTGCCAAACCCTTCAGATGTTACACTGCGGGCCCTTTTGCAGGGGATCCGGTATTGGTTTGCCGGGTTCCCACAGACAATACAAACTGACTGCAGAAGGATGTGACCAAGCATGAAAAAACTGATAACAGCACTGCTCAGCGCCGCTGTGCTCCTAGTTTCCGGTTCCGCGGTGCTGGCGGCAAAGGACGTGCTCATCCCCAAAATCTCAGACTGGGCAAGGCCGGCGGTAGAAGCAGCGCAGAAGGACGGCACAATCCCCAGCACCTTTGGGGTCACGGATTACACACAGAACATCAGCCGGGAAAAATTCTGCGAGCTGGCGGTGGCCGCCCTTGTCAAAGCCAACAGGGCCCCGTCAGGGTATGCAATCGTCTCCCCCTTCGCCGACACAAGAAACGCCTCGGTGGCCGCCCTGTATCACAGCGGCATCATCAGGGGCCGGAACGAGACCGTTTTCTCTCCGGAGGACTCCATCACCCGGGAGGAGGCGGCTGCCATCCTGTACCGGATGGCGGTCTTTATGGAGATCCCCATTCCCGCCGCAAAGAATGGCACAGCGTTCTATGACGTCT
This sequence comes from uncultured Ructibacterium sp., assembly GCA_965146665.1. GTDB lineage: Bacteria > Bacillota > Clostridia > Monoglobales > Monoglobaceae > Ructibacterium. Next base: position 10,693 of record CBCTHE010000023.1, on the reverse strand, counting down.
CCCTTTATACGGACGACCCGGAGATATCCGACTGGGCCCGGGAGGGAATCTATGCCACGCTGGCACTCTCGGTCATGACCGGAACAGAGGCGCAGATGTTCTCTCCCAAAGCCCCCTATACCGTGGAGCAGGCGGTGATTACCATGGTGCGGCTTTTGGAGGTGAAAAACAAATAGGTCAAAAAAAGGGAGCTGTTCCACAGAACAGTTCCCTTTTTGGCTCATGCTCGTTCTGTCAGTCCAGCTTTTCAAACACCGTGATCCGGCTCAGATAATCCCGGTTCGGCGTCCAGAGCACGCCGGCACGCATCAGCAGATCGCCCCCAAACACCTCGCCGGTCTCTGTGTCGCGGTAATCCGCGTCAGGATCCAGCCCGGCCATCCGTATCCGGATCCGGTTCGCATTGGGCGTTCCCTTGATGCAGCAGAGACAGAGCACCGCCTGTTTTCCGTCCGGGCTGACAAAATTGAAGGCCGCGCTGTCACCCTCAAAGGGTGAGGCCAGACGGTACATGGCACCGCCGTGGACGGTGCCCCGGATCTCCTTATACCGCGCGATCTGCGCCCTGGCCTCCTCCAGCTCCTCCGCCGGGAGCTTTGCCAGATCCAGTTCAAAGCCAAACTGTCCCATCATTGCCGCCTCGCCCCGAAGTTTCAGGGGCGTGGTGCGCCCCACCTGATGGTTGGGCACCGCAGAGACATGGGCGCCCATGGTGCATGCCGGATATGCCATACTGGTGCCGTACTGAATGAGAAGGCGCTCCGCGCCGTCGCTGCAGTCGCTGGTCCAGACCTGCGGCATATAGTACAGCATTCCCGGGTCAAACCGGCCGCCGCCTCCGCTGCAGCTCTCAAAGAGCACATCCGGGAACGCGGCGGTCAATTCCTCCAGAATCCGATACAGGCCCAGAATGTACCGGTGGCAGAGCTCGCCCGTCCGTTCCCCGGGCAGTGCTGCAGAGCCCAGTTCCGCCATATTCCGATTCATATCCCATTTCACATAGGAGATCCGCGCGGACCGCAGAACCCCGCTCACCGCCTGTATCACATAGTCCTGAATCTCTCTGCGGGACAGGTCCAAAATCCACTGATGCCGGCCGAGGCTGGCGCCATAGCCCGGAATATGAATATGCCAGTCCGGATGAGCCCGGTGCAGTTCGCTGTCCGGGGAGACCATTTCCGGCTCAAACCACAGACCGAACCGCATACCAATTTTCTCCACCTTTTCCGAAAGGGCGCCGATACCGTCCGGGAGCTTGTTCCGATCCACAGTCCAGTCCCCCAGCGAGGTATGGTCGTCGTTCCGTTTGCCAAACCACCCATCGTCCAGCACCATGAGTTCTACACCGATTTCCTTTGCGGTCTGCGCAATCCGCAGAATTTTTTCCTCATTAAAGTCAAAATAGGTGGCCTCCCAGTTATTGATCAGAACCGGACGGGGCGCATCGCGGAATTTTCCGCGGCAGAGCCGGCTTCTGTACAGGTCATGGTAGATGCGTGACATACCGCCGAGGCCTGCGCCGCTGTAGACCAGAACCGCCTCCGGAGTCTGGAAGCCGCCGCCCGGCTCCAGCATCCAGTCAAAGTGCCGGGGATTGATCCCCAGATAGGCGCGGCAGTTGCCCAGATGGTTTTTCTCAGCGCCCCCCTCAAATTCACCGCTGTAGACCAGATTGAACCCATAGCAGTCACCGCTGTTCTCATCTGTGTTTTTGCGGACCAGGGCAAAGAATGGATTTTCCGCGTGACTGCTGGCCCCCCGTGCGCTGGACAGCAGAAGATCTCCCCGGAACAGCGGCGTCCGTTCCACATGCCGCTCCCGGGCCCACGCCCCGGGAAGGTGCAGAAGCTCAAAGTCACCCTCTTCAAAATCCACACAGGCGGACAGGGCCCGGCGCAGCTGGACCGGCTTTTTCCCGTCATTGTGAAACACGGCGCTTCTGGTCAGCACATCGCGCGCCGGATAGATACTGTAGGACAGCGTTACCGCCATGCCGCTTATGGCATCGCTTAAAACGATCTGCAGGGTTTCCGCCTCGCCGTCCTGTTCCGTATAGGTGCTTGGCAGGCCGGGCAGAGCCGGCTTGCCGGGAACAATGCGGTGGGATTGATATTTCAGCTCCGCAAGAGCTGAACGCCCCTGGCAGACCGCCTCCGCCGCCGGATGCCTGTGGTCCACACCCCCCTCAACACCGTACTCCAGCTGGATCGCCTCAGATGAGAGTCTGTCCGGAAGCCAGGCGTCGTTGGCTGTGGCGGCCCGGCCCACAAAAGGCTGAAACCTGCCCGCGTTCGGCAGTTTCCGCACCCGCGGGCCCCAGTACATATGACTGAGCAGGGCGCCGCCCTGAAGTCCCATTGCATAGGTGGTGTGTTCGGTATGCAGATAAAATACCTGCTCTTTTTCATCCCATATAATAGCCATTTTCTCGCTCCTTTTCGGTTTTTGATATAGCTGGGATATCTGTTGCAGAAATCCCTTATATTACTCCACAGCATATCATATTTTTGCGCTTTCGGCCAGTATGCAAAGGAACTAAAACATGTGGTTATGTAACTTTTATAAAACAAATTTTATATTATTCTTCAAGCCGCCGTTCTTATCAACTACACGAGAGAAAAACAGGGGCAAAAGAACCGCGTAAAACAATACCGGTCCTGACGTCAGACACAGCAAAGATCATATTGCGCACCGCCGTTGGCGTCAGCTCAAGTTTCTTTTCTATGGAGAAAAGAAACCAAAAGCCATCAAAGGGGGGCACCCCCTTTGATATCCTCCTTGCGCCAAATGCTGGTTTTCTAAGGCATTTGGCGCTTGTTCTTTTGCTGGTTTAGTAGTAAATCCGGCAGTTTTGCGAATGCCGAAGGCGTTATCCGTCATTGCGGACATTCTTTTCTGATGTCTGTCAAAAGAGCCTTTATACTTTCTATTTCAAATACCTCACGCATATTGTACCGGTCTTTCCGGATTTCAACACTGATATCAAGATGTATCTGGTTTTCTTTTCCATTTGTATCCAAATATGCTTCAAACATCTGTGTTTTTTTGTAGGTGAAGATTCTGCAATACCACGTCATCCCATTCACTTCATATTTTCTGATTGGCATGGTTAAGTATTCTATATTGTTATAGCTTACGCTTTCCATATAGACCGGCGTGGGTTCTTTGTATTCACAAAAGCACAGGTCAATGCGGATGCCCTGATTTGCGGAACAGATGACCAAACCATTGATTGGAATGACCGGCGAAGCCGTGTCTACATATAGGCCGTTGGGTACAGGAAAAGACATTCCCCCGTAATAGAATCGATTGTTCTCTACTTTTAACATGCTGATCCTTCCTTTGTGTTTTAGATTTTAATATGTTTGATGAAGTTATAAATGTTAAACGGTAATAGGTGCGATTCACGGTTTGTTGACACACCGGCGTATCACCCCAAACCCCATTTTCTCAAAGAATCCTTCGATAACCGCAAAACTGCCAGGAAACCCGGCTAAACCATAGGGGAACAAGCGCAAAATGCCCTTGACATACTGGCATTTTGCGCGGGGGATGTCAAAGGGGACCTCCCCTTTGATGGCTTTTGGCTTCTTTTGGCCATGCAAAAGAAGCTTGCGCAAACGCCAACGGCGTGCGCAATAAGAAAACTCGAACCCTCTTGAGAGCAAGTATATCAGATATTTCTCTCACTGTCTGCAACCAAAGTGATATCAAAATTTAAAGTCAAGCGCAAAATAGTACAGCTAAATAAACACAAAAAGGGCGCTGTTCGATGAACAGCGCCCTTCCTTCTCTTCTTATTTCTCCAGCCGTCTCAAATTGATCCGGCCCTTATCGTCAATCTCAATGACCTCCACCTTCACCATGTCGCCTTCCTTGACCACATCGGTGACCTTTTCAACCCGGCCTCTGGCCAGCTTGGAAATATGGATCAGTCCGTCCTTGCCCGGCAGAAGCTCCACAAACGCGCCGAAGTCCATGATCCGGACCACCTTGCCCTCGTAAATCTCTCCCACTTCCGGCTCTTTGACGATCATCTCGATCATCTTCCGGGCCTTCTCTCCCATCTCAGTGTCCACAGCCGCAATGTAGACCCGGCCGTCGTCCTCAATGTCGATCTTCGCCCCGGTTTCAGCGATGATTCCCTGAATGACCTTGCCGCCGCTGCCAATGACCTCACGGATCTTATCCACCGGAACCGTCATGTTAATGATCTTCGGCGCATAGGGGGACAGGTCCGTCCTGGGCTCCGGAATGGCTTTGAGCATGACCTCGTCCAGAATATAGAACCGTGCGTTCTTGGTCTGCTCCAGCGCGGTGCGGATAATGGCCGGTGTAAGACCGTCAACCTTCAGATCCATCTGGATGGCGGTGATACCCTTCTTGGTACCGGCAACCTTGAAGTCCATGTCGCCGAAGAAGTCCTCCACGCCCTGAATGTCCACCATGGTCAGGAAGTTATCCTCATCCTCCGGATCCGTAATCAGACCCACGGAGATACCGGCGACCGGCGCCTTAATCGGCACGCCCGCATCCATCAGCGCCAGGGTACTGCCGCAGACACTGCCCTGAGAGGTGGAGCCGTTGGAGCTGAGCACCTCGGAAACCAGGCGGATCGCATAGGGGAATTCCTCCTCAGAGGGAAGAACCGGAACCAGCGCCCGCTCCGCCAGCGCGCCGTGCCCGATCTCCCGGCGGCCCGGGCCGCGGGAAGGACGGGTTTCGCCCACGCTGTAGGACGGGAAGTTATAGTGATGCAGATATCTGCGGTATTCCTCATTGTCAAGGCCGTCAATGATCTTCGCCTCGCCCAGAGGGCCGAGGGTCGCGACGGTCAGCACCTGGGTCTGGCCCCGGCTGAACAGGCCGCTGCCATGGGTTCTGGGGAGCAGGCCCACCTCCGCGGACAGGGGACGGAGCTCAAGGATGCCGCGGCCGTCCACACGCTTTTTATCATACATGAGCCAGTTTCTCACAACGGTCTTCTGGAGCTTGTACAGGGCCTCGTCGATCTGGGCCTGGTATTCCTCCTTCGGATACTTCTCCTGGAAGTTCTCATACACCTTCTCATAGACCACCAGCAAACGCGCGTCGCGGACGGTCTTGTCATCCGTGTCCATGGCCTCCTTGACCAAATCCTCGGCAAAGGCGCGGACATCGGCAAAGACCTGCTCATCCACGACCATGTGCTCGTACTCGAATTTGGGCTTGCCGATCTCATCCTGGATCTTCTGGATGAAGGCACAGAGCTTTTTAATCTCGTCATGGGCGAACATGATCGCCGCGAACATCTTATCCTCCGGCACTTCATTGGCGCCGGCCTCAATCATGACAACCTTTTTCGCACTGCCGGAAACGGTCAGGTTCAGGTCGCTGACCGCCCGCTGGGCCTCTGTGGGGTTAATCACAAGCTCGCCGTCCACCAGTCCCACATACACGGCCGCGATGGGGCCGTTAAAGGGGATGTCAGATACGGACACGGCAACGGAAGAGCCGATCATAGCACAGAATTCCGGCGCGTTGTCCTGCTCCACAGACAGGACGGTGGAAACGATGGACACATCGTTGCGCAGGTCCTTGGGGAACAGCGGACGCATGGGGCGGTCAATGACACGGGAGGTCAGGATCGCGTTCTCAGAGGGACGGCCCTCGCGCTTGGTAAATCCGCCGGGGATCTTGCCCACGGCGTACATCTTCTCCTCATAGTCAATGCTGAGCGGGAAAAAGTCGATCCCGTCTCTGGGCTTGTCCGAAGCGGTGGCCGCGGTCACAACCACGGTGTCGCCGTACCGAACCAGGACAGAGCCGTTTGCCAGCCCGGCAACCTTGCCGAACTCCAATGACAGCTTTCTGCCCGCCACCTCTGTTTCATAAATTTTTGTCATAGCAATTACCTCCTAAAATCTTTCATATCACTTTGATTTGAGAGGCCTGACTTTTAGCACTTAAAAATATAGACTTCCGCGCCGCTTCAGGCAAAAGCATATATTTTTAACTGCTAAACGCAAGCGTCTCGCATCATTTCTTTTCATTTTTACAAAATCCGAATTCATCCGGCATTCTCCGATAAAAAATGCCAAAAGGGCAGTCTAAGCATAGACCGCCCTTTGTTTTTAGTGTCTCAGGCCGAGTTTCTCAACGATGGCACGGTATCTGCTGATGTCGTTCTTCGCGAGATAGTTCAGGAAGCTCCTGCGGACACCGACCATTTTAAGCAGACCACGTCTGGAATGGTGGTCTTTCTTATGAGTCTTCAGGTGTTCGTTCAGATGGTCGATCCGGTAAGACAGAAGCGCGATCTGAACCTCAGGAGAACCGGTGTCGCCCTCGTGGGTGGCATACTTATTGATGATTTCCTGCTTGATTTCCTTATCCATTGTAAAAATTCACCTCCGTTTATCTTTGATCCCCGTAAAGCTTGGAAATGGGCGGTGACTCCTCAACCCCGAAATCTAAGCCATAGGTTTCGCCGTGCCGGCGGAAATTCCGTCTGCCCGGCATCCAACGGCTATCATATCACATTTGCCTGCCGATGTCAAGAAAATATTACTAGGAGAATCCACCAAATTTGCCGGTTTGTCACTCCGCCAGCATGGCCAGAAGTTCCTCCTCAGACAGGACCGCGATACCGAGGGCCTCAGCCTTTTCCAGCTTGCTCCCGGCCTCCTCGCCCGCCACCACAAAATCAGTCTTTTTCGAGACGCTTCCGCTGACCTTGCCGCCGTGGCTTTCGATCATGGCCTTTGCCTCGCTCCGCTTTAAGGCTGGCAGGGTTCCTGTGAGCACAAAGGTCCTCCCGGAAAGGCTGTCGCCCACGCGGCCGCTCTCATAGTCCAGGCGGACGCCCGCGTTCCTGAGCTTTTGAATGATCTCCAGAGACTTTTCCTCTGTGAAATAGTGGACCAGACTGGCCGCCATCTTCCCGCCGATGTCCGGAATGGCCGCCACCGTTTCCTCATCCGCGGCCATCAGGGCGTCCAGCGTCCCAAATTCCGCCGCCAGAAGCTGTGCCGCCCGGGCGCCGATCAGCCGGATGCCCAGTCCGAACAGGACCCGGTCCAGCCCCTGGCCCTTGGATTTCTCAATGGCGCCGATCAGGTTCTGCGCGGACTTGTCCGCGAACCGCTCCAGCTCCACCACGTCCTCATACCGCAGGGCATAGAGGTCAGCGCAGTCCTCAATCAGCTTCTGGTCCAGAAGCTGCTGGATCACAGCGGGGCCCATGCCGTCAATATCCATGGCAGGCCGGGACGCAAAATGGATGATGCTCCGCATCTGCTGTGCCGGACAGTTGGAACTGAGACAGCGCACCGCCGCCTCGCCTTCCTCCCGGAACAGCGGCTCGCCGCAGGCCGGACATGTCTCCGGCATCTCAAAGACCCGCTCCGCGCCGGTGCGCTGTTCTCTGACCACCTCCACCACCTCCGGGATGATGTCGCCGGCCTTCTGAATCACCACCATGTCCCCGATCCGGATATCCTTGTCCCGGATATTGTCGATGTTGTGGAGGGTCGCCCGGCTGACGGTGGAGCCCGCGATCCGGACCGGCTCCAGCACGGCGTTGGGGGTCACGGCGCCGGTGCGCCCCACCTGGAGCGCGATGTCCAGCAGGCGGCTGACCTGCCGCTCCGCCGGGAACTTGAAGGCGGCCGCCCACTTGGGCGTCTTGCTGGTACTGCCCAGGGCCTCCCGCTGGTCAAAGCGGTTGACCTTCACCACCGCGCCGTCAATGTCAAAGGGCAGCTCGCCCCGCAGTTCACCAATCCGCTGAATCTCAGCATAGGCCTCCGCCGCGCCGAAGAACAGCCGTTCCTCCGGGATGGTCTTAAACCCCAGCCTCGCCAGATATTCCAGGGACTCCTTATGGCTGGAAAGCGCCTGGCCCCGGATCTGCTGGACATTGAAAACATAGATATCCAGCTTCCGCTGGGCGGTGATCCTGCTGTCCAGCTGTCGCAGGGAGCCCGCGGCCGCGTTTCTGGGGTTGGCAAACACAGGCTCGCCCGCGCTCTCCCGCTGTTCGTTGAGCCGCACAAAGCTGGCGCGGGGCATGAACACCTCCCCCCGGACCTCCAGATAGGGCACCGGCTCTTTCAGGCGCAGAGGGATGCTGCTTACCGTCCTGAGGTTGACGGTGATGTCCTCACCCACAAACCCATTGCCGCGGGTGGATCCCCGGGTGAACTGCCCGTTCTCATACTCCAGAGAAACCGAGAGCCCGTCGATCTTCATCTCCACCACATACTCCACCTGCTCGGCCTCAAGGGCGGCGCGGGTGCGGCTGTCGAATTCCTCCAGCTCCTCCCTGGAGAACACGTCCGCAAGACTCTGCATCTGAACCGCGTGCTCCACCTGTTCAAACCCCTCCAGCACCTGGCCTCCCACCCGCTGTGTGGGGGAGTCCGGCGTTTTCAGTTCCGGGTTCTCCTCCTCCAGCCGGATCAGCCGGTTCATCATCTCATCATATGCAAAGTCGCTGACCGAGGGGCTGTCCAACATATAATATTCATAGTTGTATTGCTCCAGCTTTTCCCGAAGCCGGCTGATTTCCTGCCTGATCTCCTGTTTTTCCATGGTTTCCTCCAAAATTGATACGCTTTCTTTGTTTCTGCTCCTTGTATTATACCCAAAACTGGAAAAAGAATCAAGCCCGAAACGGGGAATTGCATTCCCCGTTTCGGGCTTTTACAGGCATTGGGCCTATTGCTTTTGATCCACATTGAGATAGGCCTGCGGCACATCCCCCACAATAACGGTTTCGGCCACCGGAACCTGGGTCACCACCTCGGTATCCTCGTGCCGGAACACGCCGGCCACCCGGGCGGGGACCTTGACCTCCACCATCAGCTTATACCGGGTCTGGTTGATCCCCGCGGAGGAAAATTCATCGTAAAACCGAACCTCAATGGCGTTGGTCGCAAAGACTTTCACCGGCACGTCAAAGCCCGCGCCGGTCATCATGGTGTCGGAGAACAGCATCCCGGCCGGAACCCGGGTCTCAATCACGTCCAGCTGATCCAGATGCTCCTGGATCTTGACCGCCAGGGCGGATTTCATCCGGTTTACCGCGTTATAGTCTGTGGACATGGACTGAATTTTTCCCTTTTCGTCCTTTTCCGCAATGACCAGTTTCCGCGTATTGATCTGCTCCTCTTCCAGCACGGTCTGCACCGCCCGGTTGGTGTCCTTCGTAATTTCGCCGTTGAGCTTGGAAATTGCGGCCTGCTGGGCCAGGGAACCGATCCGGCTCTCCATCTTATAAAAGCCCAGCACGCACCCACCCAGCAGCAGAAACAGCAGAAACCACCAGAGGAGCCCGTGTCCGCCGCAAGAGCGGCAGTATCCGCCCCGGTTCCGCCGCCTCTTTTTCCGGGTTGGCCGGAACCTGTATTTGAATTTTCTCCACGCTGCCACCATGCACCGCACCTCCCAATCCTTCCCATGCCTACTGGTATCCTATGCCAAAGCATAAGGATGGTGCCTGTATTGCCTGAAATTTCTCAAGAAAAAGAGTGACAACGCCGCCTTTTTCGTGTATACTGTTCTTAGGTAAACGCCGCACCTGTTTTGGCAATGAACAAAACGCTTTAGCATTTGGTATGCTGACGGCAGGATTTTGCATGCTGCAATACAGCAGGGGGCGAAAAGCAAAGTGCCCGGACAAACACAAAAAGAGAGGAATGGTAACTAATGAAAAAGCAGCTAATTGCTATACTATTGTGTTGTGTGTTCCTGGGAACGGGCCTTGTATACGCAGAGGAGATCGACTTCATGAGTCTGGCAGGAACGCTGAATGAAGGAGAAACCTATATCAACGGTGAAGTATGGAACAATGTGGCCCAGCTTCAGGATGTTGGCAACGGCTGGCTGCTGGATTTCAAAGACGAAAACGGCAGCTATCAAAGGCGTTACAATGAAAACGGTGCATACCAAAGGTATTTCACAGAGGATTTTATCGGCTTCCGGCCGGTATGGCTATTCAAGGATACAGACATCAGTACACACAGCCGGGCAGGGTATATGGATGAAATCAAATGGGCGGACGGGGTGTATCTGGCCAGATCCAATCCATATGATTCTGGCAAACCCGGCAAAGTGTTTGAGCAATTTGGGTATCTCTATATTCTTGATACGGATTTTCAGCTGGTCAAAAAAATTGAGTTTGATTGGTATGTGCGTGAGATGTCCTATATAGACGGGGTGTATTACGTGAGAATCTGGAATGAACGAGGTTTAAGGGCAAATCATCCCGGGTATCCCCCGGAGGCGATTGTGGATCTGGTCTATTCCTCCCGGGATCTGGAAAACTGGGAGACAGAGAGCGAGCTGCAGCATGTGCCGGTGACAAACGGAAGCACAGTGCTCACCTTAAAGGACGAGAAGCTTTATACCTTTGTGGATGGAAAGATTGGAAATCAGATTGTATATGAGGAAGCAAAGGTTAAAGAAGTTTATTCTTCATATTTTGCAGAAGCTGAGCAAGTTATAAACGTGCTGGGAGAATATTATTATCTAGTAGACAATAATGGAAAAGTCTATAGCGGATGGCTTTCCAAGAATGGAATTTATTTTACAAAATTTTATTTTGACACCCTCAACATAGTAAATGGCGCAGGTGCATTTGTTGGGAAATATCGTAATTTCTATGTTCCGAAGAGCACGCTGGATCAATACCTGAAACAGGGCGACACCT
>CBCTHE010000022.1:0-58515 GCA_965146665.1 uncultured Ructibacterium sp. | reverse complement strand
TTAAAGGATCCCTGACGAGATTACTCGTCGGGGATCCTTTTTTGCCCTCTGAACCCGTGATTGTCTTATAAAACTAAAACCAGACGGCTCTGTCTTAATAGGCTGTGGTTTCGGGTGAGGCTGAGGAGCGTCTTGAAAGCGTTGTGATACCGGACAGCGTAAAAGAGATTGGGTACAGTGCCTTTTCATATTGCGGTAATCTGACCCAGGTACAGTTTTCACGGAATTTGGAGATTATTGATGACGAGGCCTTTCGGGGATGCGTCAAGCTGCAGGAGGCCGTTCTGCCGGACAGCGTACAGGGTTTTGGGCGCCGTGTGTTTGGAGATTGTACCGCATTGCGAAGTTTTTATATTCCCAAAGCGGTTCGAAGTATGCACCCTGCGAACTTTCGGAATTGCATCAGTCTTGAGGGCTTTACCATTTCTCCGGAAAATGAATATTATATGGTGGAGGATGGCGTACTTTATACCAGGGATCAAACCGCTTTGCTTCTGTATCCGGGGGCGCGCGGGGGGAGAGCCTTTACCATTCCGGAAACAGTCAAGGGCATTGAGGAAGAAGCTTTTGGGCCCACAAAATATTTGCGCGAGGTGACCATCCCCAAAAATCTCACCACGGATTGGGAAAACGGGATGACGATAGACGGGCTGTGCTTTATGGGGAATACGCTGGAGAATTTTTTTGTGGAGGAAGGCAATGCCGAGTTTGCTTCGCTGGACGGGGTGCTGTATACGGCTTCCTTCCCGCAGCTGCTGGTCTATCCCGGCGGCCGAACCGATGCCACCTATGTCATGCCGGAAGGGTCATCTTTTGGACAGGGGGCTTTCAGCGGAAACCAGCACCTTACCTATCTGGAAATTCCGGAGTCTGCCAGCCGAATTCCAAACGAGACGTTCCGAGGCTGCCATAAGCTGGAAAAGGTGAAGCTCCCCAGTACATTGTACCGTATTGGAGACAGGGCATTTTTTGACTGTGTAAATTTGAGAGAGATAGATTTTCCAGTCGAATTGGGCTTCATAGGCGAATCAGCTTTTGCTGGCTGTGACCTTCGGTTTGCATATATTCCGGGGACGCCCTCCCTTGATTATGACTGTTTTTCCAATAACCCCAATTTGAGAACCGTGGTCTTATCGCCGGAGGTAGATCAGATCGCCTGGTATGCGTTTCAGAACTGTGACGTCTTGGAAACGGTTGTGATTCCGGGGAAAAATGTTGAAATAGGGAGCGTGGATGACGGGGCGGGCGCGGATAACGAGGTGTTTGGCAAGCATCATACTCTATGGAGAGAGCATCCGGTTACGCTGTTTGGGCCGGCAGGGGGCTCGGCGCAAAGATATGCGGACAAGTGTGAGCTTTCCTTCAGGGAACTGCGGCTTGCGCCGGCAGGAGCCGCTGCGAAGCAGGGGGACGCCCAGTGGAGCGTGAACGCGGAATTCAGGAATTATACAGACGCGGCGGTCAATGGGGTTACCGCTTCCGCGGCGCTCTATGACGAAAACGGTGTGCTCTGCGGGGTCAAACAGCTGCCCCTTGTTATGGACGCCCAGGGCCAGACAAAACTTGCCTTTGAAATAGAGACGGACAGCGAGCCTGTATCCGGAAAGCTGTTTGTGTGGGGCACGGAGCAGGAACTGGCTCCGGAGTTTCCCATATCAGAGATTTTGTTTCCGGAATAAATGAATGAAACGCGGCCCCGGCATTGCACCGGGACCGCGTTTGTGCTGTTCTAACTGCGTTTTGCTTATTTTACCTGATCCAGCGCCTGCTGAATATCCGCAATGATATCCTCCGCGTTTTCAATGCCGACGGAGAAACGGATCAGGTCCGGGGTTACGCCGGCGGCCGCAAGCTCCTCGTCGCTGAGCTGGCGGTGGGTATGGCTGGCCGGATGCAGAACGGAAGTTCTGGCGTCCGCCACATGGGTCACAATGGCGGCCAGCTTCAGGCTGTCCATAAAGGTGACGGCGGCTTCCCGTCCGCCTCTGACGCCAAAGGAAATGACGCCGCAGGAACCGTTTGGCAGGTATTTCTGCGCCAGGTCATAATAACGGTCACCGGGAAGACCGCAGTAATTCACCCAGGAGATTTTTTCGTTTTTGGCCAGATATTCCGCAACAGCCTGGGCATTGGCGCAGTGTTGTCTTACGCGCAGGGGCAGGGTCTCCAGTCCAAGGTTCAGGAGGAACGAATTGTTGGGGGATGGAATGGAACCCAGATCCCGCATAACCTGTGCGGTGATTTTTGTGATATAGGCAGCCTTGCCGAATTTTTCGGTGTAGGTGATGCCGTGGTAGGATGCGTCCGGGGTGGTAAGCCCGGGGTATTTCCCGGCGGCCGCCCAGTCAAAGTTACCGCTGTCAACAATGGCGCCGCCTACGCTGGTGGCATGTCCGTCCATATATTTGGTGGTGGAGTGCACAACAATATCCGCGCCCCATTCAAAGGGCCGGCAGTTTATGGGTGTGGCAAAGGTGTTGTCAATGATCAGCGGAACCCGATGGGTGTGGGCCACCCTGGCCCATTTTTCGATATCCAGCACCACCAAAGCCGGGTTGGCAATGGTCTCGCCGAACATGGCCTTGGTGTTTTCCCGGAATGCCGCGGAGAGTTCCTCCTCGCTGGCATTTGGGTCAACAAAGGTGACGTCAATGCCCATCTTTTTCATGGTCACACCGAACAGGTTGAAGGTGCCGCCGTATACCGTGGTGGAGCAGATGAAGTGATCTCCCGCGTGGCAGATATTAAAAATGGAGTAGAAGCAGGCGGCTTGTCCGGAAGAGGTGAGGATGCCTGCCACACCGCCCTCCAGATCGGCAATTTTTGCGGCCACAGCGTCGTTGGTGGGATTGGCCAGCCGGGTGTAGAAGTAGCCGCTTTCCTCCAGGTCAAACAGCCGGCCCATCTGTTCGGTGGAGCTGTATTTCCAGGTTGTGCTCTGATAGATCGGAAGGACGCGGGGTTCGCCGTTTTCCGGGGTATACCCGGATTGGATACATTTTGTCTCAATTCGCATAGAAATCTCCATTCCGCCGCTGTGCACCGGCAAACATAGTCTCTGAAAAATCCCTTATCCGCACAGCAAGGGATGATAAGGAATTTCCTGTGCAATTATTATAGTATATTTGCCCCGGAATTTCAATAAAAAGTTTGCCAAATCTATGGAATTTACGGAAAAGATATGGTATACTATTTGGGATCAGTGTACCATATCGGCCGTATCATTGATGGGGAGCAGGAATCCGCCCAGCTCCAGGGAGCAGATGTCCGCGGCGACAATGCCCGCCTTGGTGACAAAGACGTTGGCGCGGATGAGCCCGGTGCCGGAATCCGCGTGGTTGAGCACCCGGTAGGAATAGCGGGTGGCCTTGATGCCCTTGTGAGGGGAAAGGTCGAAGCCCGCGCCCTTTTCCAGCTCATTATAGGTCTCGTAAACCACGTCGAATTCCTGGGGAATGGTAAGGCGGACGATCTCCTCGGGATTTTCCCTGACTTCCCAGCCATAGGAACGGATGAAGTCCAGGTTTGCCTGATTGACCCTGGAATCCGCGCTGAACAGCATGAAAATAATGCCCACGGTCACTGCCGCGGCCAGCAGGGTGAAAAAAAGCAATTTTCGGGTTTTGAAAAAATCGGCCATAGGTCTTTCCTCCATTCTATCTTTAAGCCTATGCGCCGGTTTCATGAAATATGAGGTGGAAGATGCGACTGGATAAATATTTGGCGGACTGCGGGGCAGGTACCCGCAGTGAAATAAAAAAACTGATCCGCAGCGGCCGCGTGCGGGTGACAGGGACGGATCAGCTCCGGCCTGAAACCCAGGTGGAGCCGGGGACAGCGGAGGTGTGGCTGGATGGCGCAGAGGTGCGCTACCGGAGGCACATCTACCTTTTGCTCAATAAGCCCAGGGGCTATATCTCCGCCACCTGGGACGCCCGCCAGCCCACGGTGCTGGACCTTGTGCCAAAGGAATTTCTGCACTATGAGCCTTTCCCGGCAGGGCGGCTGGACGTTGACACAGAGGGTCTCTGTCTGCTGACCAATGACGGCCAGCTGGCGCACAGGCTGCTGAGTCCGGCCCGGCATGTGCCAAAGACCTATGCCGCGCGGATTTCCGGCGTGGTGACAGAGGCGGATGCCGCGGCGTTCCGCCGGGGCGTGACCCTTGACGACAGCTATCGGACAAAGCCGGCGGAGCTGGTGATTCTGTCCGCCGGCCCAATCTCTGAGATTCAGGTCACCATCACGGAGGGAAAGTACCATCAGGTGAAGCGGATGTTTGAAGCCGTTGGGAAAAAGGTGATCTATCTGAAGCGGATTGCCATGGGCGGTCTTGCGC
This sequence comes from uncultured Ructibacterium sp., assembly GCA_965146665.1. GTDB lineage: Bacteria > Bacillota > Clostridia > Monoglobales > Monoglobaceae > Ructibacterium. The sequence goes on along the minus strand of CBCTHE010000022.1, from coordinate 54,176 downwards.
TGGACCCGGCCATGGCGCCGGGCGATATTCGGGAGCTGGAGCCGGAGGAGCTCAGCCTGCTGGAAAACAAGTGAAAAGGAAGCGAACCTATGCAGGAAAAACGGATTATACCGCGGGTCGCCGCGGTGAACGATATGTCGGGCTTTGGGAAGGTGTCTCTGACCGAGGCCATCCCGATTCTCTCGGCCATGGGGGTGGAGGTATGTCCGCTGCCAACGGCCGTGCTGTCCACCCATACCTATGAATTTGAAAACTATACGCTTTGTGACATGACCGGCGAGATGTCAAAGATCATTGCCCATTGGCGAAAGATCGGCCTGGAGTTTGACGCGGTTTATAGCGGCTATATGAGCTCCGCGCAGCAGATCGGCATCACCCGGGCGCTGATGGAGGAGCAGAAGGCTAGGGGGGCTCTGCTGGTGGTGGATCCGGTGATGGGCGACAACGCCCTGCTGGATGTCCAGGCCGTGTATTCGGACCGGATGCGGGAACTGGTGGGCGGAATGCGGGAGCTGGCGTCCATTGCGGACATCATTACCCCCAATGTGACCGAGGCCTGTATGCTTTTGGGTGAGGAGTACCCGCGGCGGCCCCTGCACAACGCCGCCGTAAAGGATATGCTGTACCGGCTCTGTGAAATGGGCGCCAAGGCGGCGGTCATCACCAGCGTGATGGATTCGGAAAACTCCATGTGCGTGGCGGTCTATGACGCGGCGGCAGACCGGTATTATAAGATCAACTGCGGCTATGTGAACCGGCCATTTCACGGTACGGGCGATGTGTATACCAGTGTGCTCACCGGGGCGCTGGTGCTGGGGATGGATACCATTGACGCGGCCAACCTGGCGGCGGATTTTGTGTATCAGGCCATACGGAAAACCGTCCGGCATCCGGAAATCAAAATTCGGGAGGGCGTGCTGTTTGAGCAGGTGCTGGCCTCCGGGTATTTCGCCCGGACGGAGCATGAACAGCGGTTCGTGGAAATATGACGGCGTGAGAGAAGATGCCGGGACGCCCCGGAACGGGGCGTTTCAGGGAAAACAAACAGCCGGAACAGGGGAGGGATCAGCCAGTGATAGCCAAAATTAACAGCGTGGGCCTCAGCGGCATGCAGGGCTTCTGCATACAGGCGGAGGCGGATGTGAGCCCCGGGCTTCCTGCGTGGGAGATCGTGGGCCTTCCGGATGTGGCGGTTCGGGAGTCCAAGGAGCGGATCCGGACCGCGGTCAAGCATGCCGGATACCAGATTCCGGGCAAGCGGATGATCGTGAATCTGGCGCCGGCCGGGATCAAAAAAGAGGGCGCCTGTCTGGACCTTCCCATTGCCTTGGGCATTCTCGCGAGCACGGAGCAGATCAGGATTCCGGAGCCGGAGCGGTGCGCGTTCTTCGGGGAGTTGTCCCTGGACGGAAAGCTCCGGCGGATTCGGGGCGCCCTGCCCATGGCCATCACGGCCTATCAAAACGGCATGCACCGGATCTTTCTTCCGGAGGAAAACGCCCGGGAGGCCGCTGTGGTTGCGGGGGCGGAGGTCTATGGAGTGCGGAGTCTGGAAGAGCTGATCCGGCATTTGACCGGGGAGGCCCCGCTCACCCCGGCCCGCGTGGATGTGGACGCGCTCTTTCGCCAGGCGGCAGAGAGCGGGCTGGACTTTGCGGAGGTCAAGGGCCAGCGGAACGCCAAGCGCGCCCTTGAGGTGGCCGCGGCGGGCGGCCACAACCTGCTGCTCATCGGACCGCCGGGGTCGGGCAAGACCATGCTGGCCCAGCGGATTCCGTCCATTTTGCCGGATCTGACCTTTGCGGAGGCGCTGGAGGTCACCAAGGTCCACTCCATTGCGGGCAAGCTGCAAAAAGACCAGCCCATGGTTCTCCGGCGGCCCTTCCGCAGTCCGCACCATACCGTCTCCTCTGTGGGACTTACGGGCGGCGGCGGAACGCCCCGGCCGGGCGAGGTCAGTCTGGCGCACCACGGCGTGCTGTTTTTGGACGAACTTCCGGAGTTTCACAAGGAGGCGCTGGAAATCCTGCGCCAGCCTCTGGAGGACGGGACTGTGACCATCACCCGGGCCAGCGGCACCTATTCCTATCCCTGCAACATGATGCTGGTGGCGTCCATGAATCCTTGTCCCTGCGGGTATTACGGGGATCGGACCCATCCCTGCGGCTGTTCGCCGGTACAGATCAAGCGGTATCTGAGCAAGGTCAGCGGTCCCCTGCTGGACCGGATTGACCTGCATATTGAGGTGCCGGCCGTCCCCTATGAGGAGCTGGAGCAGAAGCGGGAGGAAACCGAGCCCTCCGCTCGGATCAAGGAGCGGGTCAACTGCGCCCGGGCCCTGCAGACCCAGCGGTATCAGGGCAGGGGCATCTATTCCAATTCACAGCTGACGCCGGGGATGATTGAGGAATTCTGTGGCCTGCGGCCGGACGGCGCGGCGCTTTTAAAGCAGGCGTTTGAGAGTCTGGGGCTCAGCGCCCGGGCCCACAGCCGCATCCTGAAGGTGGCCCGGACCATTGCTGACCTGGCCGGGGCTGAGAACATTGAAGCGGCCCATCTGGCGGAGGCCATCCAATACCGGTCTCTGGACCGGAAATTCTGGGCCTGAGAATGGGCTGTATTCCGAGGAGACGGGATTTGTTACTGAATGTATGGCACGGCGGTTCCAGCGGCCGCGCCCAAGGAGGAGAAGAGACTTGCGACTGCATATTGTGCTGGTGGAGCCTGAGATTCCGGCCAACACCGGCAATATATCACGGACCTGTTCGGTGATCGGCGCGCCGCTGCATCTGGTGCACCCGCTGGGGTTTGACATCAGCGAGAAACAGGTGCGCCGGGCGGGGCTGGATTACTGGGATGAACTGGAACTGCACGAGTACCAGAGCTTTGGGCAGGTTCAGGCGGCCTATCCAGACGGTGATTTTTACTTTTGCACCACAAAGGCGCCTCATACCTACTGTGGGCCGGACTATCCGGCAAATGCCGGCCGGGAGATTTTTCTGGTGTTCGGCAAGGAGACCAAAGGCCTGCCGGAGGAGCTGCTGCGGGACAATCTGGAAAAGTGTATCCGGATTCCCATGCGGGAGAATAAGCGCTCTCTGAATCTGTCCAACTCTGTGGCCGTGATCGCCTATGAGGTGCTCCGGCAGTTTGAGTTTGAAAACCTGAAAAAAGAAGGAGTATTGCCATGATACGCATTATGACCGATACAGCGGCGGATATTGACGCGGCTGTTGCACGTGAGCTGGGAATTGAGGTTCTGCCCTTTATGATTCACCTGGGAGACCGCACCATTCGGGCGGATGTGAACCTGACGCCGGACAAATACTATGATATGCTCCGGGACAGTGACGCGATCCCAACCACCAGCCAGATGAGCCCCGCCGATGTGGAGGCCATTTACCGCCGCCTCGGGCAGGACGGCGACCCCGTTATCCATATTACCATGTCCGGCAGCGGCAGCGGGATTTACAACACCTCCTGTCTGGTGGCACAGCAGCTTAAGGCGGAGGGCTTTGACATTACGGTGATTGACTCCACCATGTTTGCCTATGTCATCGGACATCCGGTGGTGGAGGCCGCAAAAATGGCCCGCGCGGGCGCGGCCAAGGAAGAGATCATCGCCTATGTCACCGAGGCGTACAGCCGGGACACCGCGTATTTTGTGGTGGATGACCTGACCTTTCTGAAAAAGGGCGGGCGGATCAAGGCCACCACCATGGCCATCAGCGCGATTTTGGATATCAAGCCGATTCTGAATATCAATGACGGTCTGGTGGAAGCCTATAAAAAGGTGCGGGGGCTGAAAAAGGCCATGTCCGTTCTGCTGGGCTATGCCCAGGAGCGGATGGAGGCGCCGGAGGAAAACGAGGTCTTCCTTCTGCACTCCGATGCCCCGGACAAGGTGGAAATCCTGGCGAATATGCTGGAGGAAAAGCTCCGTCCTGGAAAGATCACCGTGGTCAAAATTGGCCCAATCATCACCTCCCACGCGGGCCTCGGCCTGGTGGGGATCTATTTCAAACACAAAAAGCCCTATGGAACCTATGAGAAAAACTAAAAGGCGGTGGTGTTATGTTTTTAGAGCGGGATGAGATGAAATTTGCCATCCTGTATACCCTGAAACGGTATGTAGAGCCGGTGAATATGCCGGATCTGTGTGAGATCCTCACGTGGGACAAGGAGGTCATGGGCTATTTCGATCTGGCGGTCATGCTCAATGAGCTGATTGAGGACGGCTATGTGGAGACGAAATACTATCGGAATGACCAGAGCTTTTACCTGAGCCCAAAGGGCGAGGACACCAACGACTTCTTTTTCGAGCGGGTGCCCAAGAGCATACGCCGCCGGATCGACGAGGCCGTCGGCGCCATCAAATTTGCGGACCAGGCGGATCCCAACGCGGTTAAGACAGAGATCCTGCCGGTGGCGCCCTATCAGTATATGGCCTCCCTTCAGATGCTGGACGCCAGCACCCCCCTGCTGGAGCTCCAGGTATTCGCGGGATCCCGGGCCGAGGCGGAAAAAGCGGCCAAGGCTCTGAAGAAACACGCGGCGGATATCTACAGCGATGTGATCCGGCGGATCGGGAACGGGGAGGCGTGACGCGCCTTGCGCCGCGGCCCGGGGTTGACAGCCCCATTTTGGAAGGCTATAATAGAAACGGGACAGACAGAAACTGTCCTGATCAATGATTGAGTAAATGAGGTAGGAAAAATGAGTGAATGTACACACGATTGTTCCTCCTGCGGCGAGAGCTGCAGTGAGCGTCAGGAGGCCCAGAGCTTTGCTGTGGCCCCCAACAGTATGAGTCAGATCAATAAAGTGATCGGTGTGGTCAGCGGCAAGGGCGGCGTGGGGAAATCCCTGGTGACCTCCCTGCTGGCGTCCGGGATGCAGAAGGCGGGTTACCGCACGGCGGTTCTGGACGCGGACGTGACCGGGCCGTCCATCCCCAAGGCATTTGGTATCACAGAAAAGGCAAAGGGCAATGAATATGGCATTCTTCCGGTGGCAAGCCAGGGCGGCGTCTCTGTCATGTCGGTCAACCTGCTCCTGCCGGATGATACGGATCCGGTGGTCTGGCGCGGTCCGGTGATTGCCGGGACGGTCAAACAGTTCTGGGCCGATGTGGTCTGGGACGGGATTGACTATATGTTTGTGGATATGCCGCCGGGTACGGGCGATGTGCCCCTGACCGTGTTCCAGTCCCTTCCTGTGGATGGGATTGTGGTGGTCACCTCCCCGCAGGAGCTGGTTTCCATGATTGTGGGCAAGGCGGTTAAGATGGCCCAGATGATGGATATTCCGATTTTGGGGCTGGTGGAGAACATGAGCTATGCACAGTGCGGCAAATGCGGCGAAAAGCTCTATGTTTTTGGCGAAAGCCATCTGGAGCAGGCGGCAGAGGCGTACGGGCTGGAGATTTTGGGCCGGATGCCCATTGATCCGGAGGTGGCCAAAGCCTGCGACACGGGCCGGGTGGAGAGCCTGGACGGCGGGAAATGGCTGGGACAGGCCTTTGAACTGCTGAAAAATATGGAATGAAAATAATAAAAACTCATACAATAAAGATTGATACGAAAGTATGAATCAAACAGTGAGAGGAGGCGTGCGGTATGTTAAATGTAACAGTTGACACGTTTGAAAAAGAAGTATTGCAGTCAGAGCTTCCGGTGGTTGTGGATTTTTGGGCGACCTGGTGCGGCCCCTGCAAGATGTTCGGCCCCGTTCTGGAGGATTTCGCCAACAGCGCGGCGGGAAAAGTAAAGGTATGCAAGGTGGATATCGACGACCAGCTTCCGCTGGCGCGGCAGTATGACATCATGTCGGTTCCCACCGTTTTGGTGTTCAAAAACGGGATGCTTGCGAACTCCAGCGTGGGCGTCATCACCAAGGCACAGCTGGCGGATCTGGCCGGCATCAGCCTGTAGAACCGGCCTATGAAAACATATGATACGGTTATCATAGGTTCCGGTCCGGCGGGGCTCTCGGCGGCGGTGTACGCCAGCCGCGCCCTGCTGGACTGCGTTGTGCTGGAGCAGGCCGCCGTATCCGGCGGCCAGATGATGAACACCTCGGATATTGACAACTATCCGGGCTTCTTGTCTGTGGACGGGTTTGCCCTCTCCACGAAGATGCGGGAGCATGCGGAGGGGCTCGGCGCCGTCTTTGTGACAGAGCAGGTCCGCGGGCTGGAGCGCGTGGACAGAGCCTGGCGGATTACCGGGGAGCAGGGGGAATACCTGACCAAAACCATTGTGGCCGCGAGCGGCGCCCGGCACCGGAAGCTCCATGTGGACGGGGAGGCCCGGCTGGCGGGTAAGGGGGTCAGCTATTGCGCCACCTGTGACGGCGCCTTTTTCCGCGGCCGGACTGTGGCCGTGGTGGGCGGCGGAAACACTGCTGTGGAGGATGCCCTGTATCTGGCGAACCTCTGCGAAAAGGTCTACATCATACACAGGCGGGATACGCTCCGCGCCAGCCGGGCTCTTGCCGGCCGGCTGCTGGACAACCCCAAAATTGAACCGGTCTGGAACAGCCAGGTTCTGGCCATTGAGGGTGAGAAGCGGGTGGAACGCCTGGTGCTCAACACCGAGCAGGAGCTCAAGGTGGACGGGGTCTTTATCGCGGTGGGGGTCAAGCCCAACAGCGAGGCCTTTGCCGGCGCTGTGGAGATGGACGAGGGCGGCTTCATCCGCGCGGACGAGATGGGCGTGACCTCTGCGCCGGGGATTTTCGCGGCCGGGGATGTGCGCACCAAAAAACTGCGTCAGATCGTAACCGCGGCGGCTGACGGCGCCAACTGTATCGCCTCGGCGGAGCATTATCTTCTGGGCGGTCTTTGAGCCAGGATGCGGCCCGGCGGGACTTTCCCCATGCGGAAGGTCCCTTTTCCATGCTCTGCCGCCAGCGCGGCGTGTTGGAACCGGCGGGCGGAAGGCCTGCGGCATACAGTATAGAAAAGAATGATGAAGATGCGAGAAAGGGGGAGGATGCATGGCAGTATCCATTGCGCTGGCGGGGAATCCCAACAGCGGCAAGACCACCATGTTCAATGTCATGACCGGCAGCAGCCAGTATGTGGGCAACCGGCCGGGGGTGACTGTGGAGCAGAAGGTGGGCCAGCTCCGAAACCATAAGGGCGTGAATGTGGTGGACCTGCCGGGGATCTATTCCCTGTCGCCCTATACAATGGAAGAGGTTGTCACCCGGAACTATCTGATCGACGAGCACCCTGACGCCATCATTAACCTGGTGGATGCTTCCAATATCGAACGGAACCTGTATTTAACCACCCAGCTGTGTGAGGTGGGCTTTCCTGTGGTCATCGCCCTGAACATGATTGATGTGGCTGAAAAAAACGGGGATAAAATTGACATCCAGAGGCTCAGCAGGCTCCTGGGCTGTGAGATTGTGCCGACCTCGGCGCTGAAGGGCAAAGGCCTTGCGGAGCTCAGCGAGACCGCTGTCCGGACGGCGAGGGCCGGACAGCGTACCCATGGCCGGTGTCATTTTTCGCCGCGGATTGAGGCGGCCCTGTCCCAGATTGAGGCGCTGATTTCCGGGACAGCGGAGGAACTGCACATGCGCTGGTTTGTGGTCAAGGTCTTTGAGCGGGATGAAAGGGTCATGGCGGGCCTGAACCTGCCGCCGGAAAAGCGGAACCGGATCGATCAGATCATCTCCAAGTGTGAACAGGAATATGATGACGAGAGCGACAGCATCATCATCAACGAGCGCTATGATTATATCACCGGCATTGTCCAACAATGTGTGGTCCGCCACGAGATTGGCACCACGGTTTCTGACCGGGTGGACGATGTGATGACCAACCGCTATCTCGCCCTGCCCCTGTTTGTCCTTATCATGTGCGGGGTGTATTACATATCCATCCAGACCGTGGGCGGCTGGGCCATTGGCTGGATGGAACAGCTGATTGAGACGATCTGCGACATGACCCGTGCCGGACTGGGGGCTGTGGGCGCCGCGGACTGGCTGACCGGGCTGATTGTGGACGGGTTCATCAGCGGTGTGGGCGCGGTGCTGACCTTTGTGCCCCAGCTTCTCATCCTGTTTCTGTTCCTGGCCCTGCTGGAGGACTGCGGGTATATGGCTCGGATTGCCTTTATCATGGACCGTGTATTCCGGCGTTTCGGCCTGTCGGGAAAGTCCTTTATTCCCCTGCTGGTGGCCTCTGGGTGCGGCGTACCCGGAATTATGAGCTGCCGGACCATAGAGAGCGAAAAAGACCGGAAAATTACCATCATGGTGACCACCTTTGTGCCATGCGGCGCCAAGATTCCGGTCATCGCCCTGATTGCCGGAACTCTGTTTAACCAGTCGGCCTGGGTGGCCATTTCCGTGTATTTCATCGGCGTGATGATGGTGTTTTTGTCGGGCGTCATCCTCAAAAAGACCCGGGCGCTGGCCAGCGAACCCGCGCCCTTTGTCATGGAGATGCCGAGCTATCACCTCCCCAATGCCAAAAATGTGGCAAAGCATGTATGGGATGACATCCGTGCCTTTGTCATCAAGGCTGGGACCATCATCTTTTTGGCCTGCGGCATCATCTGGTTCCTGTCGAATTTTTCCTGGAGCCTGCAGATGACCGACACCTCAAACAGCATACTCGCCGCCATTGGCAGCGTGGTTGCCCCGGTTTTCCGGCCTCTGGGCTTTGGCAGCTGGCAGCCGGCCGTGGCGACCATCACCGGTTTTGCGGCCAAGGAGAATATTGTAAGCAGTCTGAATGTCTTATACAGCGGGGAGGGACCCGCGGGCCTGCAGAATGTGTTCACGCCCCTGAGCGGTTATGCGTTTCTGGTGTTCAACATGCTCTGTTCCCCCTGTGTGGCCGCAATCGGCGCCATCCACCGGGAGATGGGAAGCGGGCGCTGGACCCTGTTCGCCCTTGGCTATCAGACCGCGCTTGCCTATGTCGTAACCTTTATCCTGTATCAGCTGGGCAGTCTGGTCTTTGCGGGCGGGGGCTTTGGCATGGGGACCGTGCTGGCCCTGCTGTTTCTGGCAGGCGCGCTGTATCTGCTCCTCAGGAAGGCGCCGCAGTAAAGGCGATTTGGAAATCTGAGCAGGCTGTCGAAAAAGTATAATTTCCACACAACTTGGAATGATTTTGTTCTGAATTGATTGCCCAAAGCCTGCGTCGAACCACGGTCAAGTTTGCTCGTTTTGCCTTGTACAGGCAAAAGATCGCTTTTAGACCGGGTTCTCCTTCCTCCCACAAAAGCTTTGGCTTTTGTGGGAAAGAGTAGTGCCGTGAAGAAAGGTGCCAGCGGCACGTTTTAGGCACGAGTGAGGCGCGAGAGCACCGGACATGAAAGGCAACGGCGCAATGCGGCGTTGTTACAGCAATTATGCAATGACGAAGCATGTGAGCCTTTTTCTGAACCAGGAAAAAGCGAACAAAGCGGAGTACAGTGCGACGAGCCGGGCCCGTACGGCGCAGTCCAAAATCATTCCAAATTTGGGTTTATCGACACGCTCAGGCTGTGCCGCCAGATGGCGGCACAGCCCTTTTGTTTTTGTATGCCCGGCGCGCCTGCGCCCATTCCCCGGAACGTGTTGAATTTCGTCAAAAAAGCTATAGCTTTTTCATGCGCTTTGTGCTACAATGCAGAATGTAGCTTATGCGGTTTCAGACAATGAGGAGGACATGGTATGGCAGAGCAAAAACAGGTGGAAATTTTTACAGACGGCGCGTGCAGCGGGAACCCGGGACCGGGCGGTTACGGCGCGATTCTGCGCTATAAGCAGCATGAGCTGGAGCTCTCCGGCGGGGAGATGAGCACCACCAACAACCGTATGGAATTATCCGCGGTCATTGCGGGGCTGGAAGCCCTGACAGAGCCCTGCCAGGTTACCCTGTACAGCGATTCTAAGTATTTCATTGACGCCATCCAGCAGGGCTGGGCGGTGAAATGGAAGCAGAAAGGCTGGATGCGCAGCAGCAAGGAGAAGGCCTTAAACCCCGATTTGTGGGAGCGGATTCTCCAGCTTTTGGAGATCCATGATGTGACATTGGTATGGGTCAAGGGCCATGCGGGACATCCCGAAAATGAGCGCTGTGACCGGCTTGCGGTCGCTGAATCACAAAAATTTAAAAAAGAGCGTATGAAATCGCCCGGGATTACAAATTACTAAATTATTACAGAACATCTACTTTTCATAGATCGCATCTGTAAGGAAAGGTAGGAGAGAACAATGGAAAGACGTATCTATGCTGACAATGCAGCGACGACAAAGGTCGCGCCGGAGGTGCTGGAAGCCATGCTGCCGTATTTTTCAGAGGTCTATGGCAATCCCTCCAGCATTTACGCAGAGGGCCGGGAGGCGAAGAAAGCGGTTGAGAACGCCCGTGAGCAGGTGGCCAGGGCCATCGGCGCAGAGCCGCGGGAGATCTATTTCACCGGCTCCGGAAGCGAGGCTGACAACTGGGCCATCCGCTCCGCGGCAAAGTCCGTGAAGGCAAAGGGCAATCATATCATCACCACCGCGGTGGAACATCACGCAGTTCTGCACACCTGTCAGGCGCTGGAGAAGGAGGGCTTTGAGGTCACCTATCTCCCGGTGGATGAATACGGCATGGTTTCGCCGGAGGCTGTCAGGGACGCTGTCAAAGACACGACAATTTTGATCACCATTATGTTTGCAAACAATGAGATCGGCACCATCATGCCAATCCGGGAGATCGGCCGGATTGCCCGGGAGGCGGGCGTGCTGTTCCACACGGACGCGGTTCAGGCCATCGGCATGATCCCCATTGATGTGACGGATCTCGGAATTGATATGCTGTCCCTGACCGGGCATAAGTTCCACGGTCCCAAGGGCAGCGGCGCGCTGTATGTGCGCAAAGGCGTGAAGCTCGCCCCCTTTATTACGGGCGGCGCCCAGGAGCGGGGCCGCCGGGCCGGGACAGAAAATGTGCCCGGGATTGTGGGCCTGGGCCGGGCCATAGAGCTGGCCACGGCGGATATTCCGAAGAAGGCCGCGTATCTGACCGAAATCCGGGACGCGTATATCAAAAAGATTCTGGACACGGTCCCCTATGCCCGGCTCAACGGACACCCGGCGCAGCGGCTGCCGGGAAATGCAAATATCTCCTTTTCCTTTATTGAGGGAGAGGGCCTGCTGCTCTTTTTGGATATGAAGGGCATTTCCGCATCCAGCGGAAGCGCCTGCACCTCCGGCTCTCTGGATCCCTCCCACGTCCTGCTGGCCATTGGGCTGAAGCATGAAGAGGCCCACGGCTCCCTGCGGACAAGCTTTGATCTGGACAACACCATGGAGGATGTGGAGCGGATCGCGGAAGCGGTGAAGGAAACGGTGGAGCGCCTGCGGAGCATGTCTCCGCTGTATGAGGCGTTTGTGAAGGAAAACCAGAAATAAAAGAGCAGAAAGGAGATTTTTAGTATGTACAGCGAAAAAGTTATGGACCATTTCAGCAATCCCCGGAATGTGGGGGAGATAGAGAACGCGAACGCCGTGGGCGAGGTGGGAAACCCCCAGTGCGGCGACATCATGAAGATCTATATGCGGATCAATGAGGATTCCGGCGTAATTGAGGATGTGAAATTCAAGACCTTTGGCTGCGGCGCGGCCATTGCCACCAGCTCCATGGCAACCGAGCTGGTCAAGGGCAAGACCGTGGAGGAGGCGCTTGGGCTTACCAACAAGGCTGTGGCAGAGGCGCTGGATGGACTGCCGCCGGTGAAAATGCACTGCTCGGTGCTGGCGGAGGAGGCCATTCATTCCGCCATTGCGGACTATTATGAGCGCAGGGGCATTGAGCCCCCGGCCGGATTGAAGTGCACCGGCTGCTGCAGTGCCTGCCACCATGGCCACGGCGCGGAAGACGGGGAATAGGCCATGGAACGGGTCGTGATCGGTATGTCAGGCGGTGTGGACAGCAGTGTGGCTGCCGCGGTTTTGAAGGAACAGGGCTATGACGTGGTGGGCGTCACCATGCGGCTCTGGGACGGTGAAGAGACCGGGGGCTGTTTTTCAGAGGGAACCTGCTGTTCCCTCTCTGCGGTGGAGGACGCCCGCCGGGTGGCCCACCGGCTTGACATCGACTACCATGTGCTGGACTTTCGGAAGGAATTTTCCGAATTTGTCATTGACTATTTTGTGGAGGAATACTTAAACGGCAGGACACCCAACCCCTGCATTGCCTGCAACCGGTTTTTGAAATTTGACGCCCTGCTGAAAAAGGCGGAAATTCTCGGCGCGGGAAAGATCGCCACCGGCCACTATGCCAGGGTGGAGCGGGACAGGACGGGCCGGTATCTTTTAAAACGGGCCGCGTCCGCGGCCAAGGATCAGACCTATGCCCTCTATTCCCTGACCCAGGAACAGCTCTCCCGGGTGCTGATGCCGCTGGGGGCGTTTCCGGACAAGGAGGCCGTGCGGAAAAAGGCGGAGGGCATGAACCTGCCCACCGCCTCCAAGCCGGACAGCATGGAGATCTGTTTTGTGCCGGATCAGGACTATGCCGCCTTTATCCAAAGACGGATTGGATACCTGCCGCCGGAGGGGGATTTTGTGGATCTCAGCGGCAATGTACTGGGCAGGCACCAGGGCATTGTCCGCTATACCATCGGCCAGCGGAAGGGGCTTGGGATTGCCTTTGGAAAACCCATGTTTGTGGTCCGGATTGATCCGGTCAAAAACCAGGTGGTCCTGGGTGAGAAGGGTACGGAATTCGCGGATTCTCTTCTGGCTGCGGACTGGAACTTCATCCCCTTTGACACGCTGGACAAGCCCATGCGGGTGGAGGCAAAGGTGCGCTACAGCGCGCGGCCGGCACCGGCGGAGATTGAAATGGAGGGAGACGCCCTGCGGGTGCGGTTCAGCCAGCCCCAGCGGGCGGTGACGCCCGGCCAGGCGGTGGTGTTTTATGCGCCCGGCGGCGGCCTGGTTGTCGGCGGCGCGACCATATTGCAATAAACCGGCCCGGCCTGTCCGTTGCGTAGCTGCAGCGGCAGGCCGGATTGGATTCATGAAGAACAGACGGGAGTTGATTACAATCGAATTTCAGGAAATACGCAGACAGGTGATCGCCAAGGAGTACCCTCGGCTCAACAGCCGCCAGCTTGAGGCGGTGCTCCATACGGAAGGGCCGCTGCTGGTGCTTGCGGGCGCTGGGTCCGGCAAAACTACAGTCATCATCCATAAAATCGCCCACCTGATCCGCTTCGGAAAGGCGTGCCAGAGCGCGGAGGCGCCGCCGGGACTGAGCCAGCAGGACATGGAGATCATGAGCTGGTACGCGGAGGGGGAGCTGGACGAGCTCCCGCCCAACCTGGAGCCCTATCTGGCTGTAGAACCGGTCAAGCCGTGGCAGATTCTGGCCATCACCTTTACCAACAAGGCCGCGGGAGAGCTGAAGCAGAGGCTGATCAAGCAGCTCGGCGAGGCGGGCGGCGATATATTCGCCAGCACCTTCCATTCCGCCTGTGTGCGGTTTCTGCGGCGGGATATTGAGAAGATCGGCTATGAGAAGAGCTTTACCATCTATGATTCCGCGGACCAGCAGACCGTCATGAAGACGTGCCTCAAGGAGCTTTCCGTGGACGACAAAAAGTATCCGCCCCGGGCAGTGCTTGCGGCCATCAGCAATGCCAAGGACAAGCTGATCGGCCCGGATGAATACGCCCAGATGAACCATGGGGATTTCTATTATTCCAAGGTGGCGCAGCTCTATGCGCTCTATCAGAAAAAGCTCAAACTGAACAATGCCATGGATTTTGACGATTTGATTGTCAATACGGTCCGCCTTCTGGAGGAATGTCCGGAGGTGCTGGAGTATTACCAGAACCGGTTTCGCTACATATTGGTGGACGAGTATCAGGACACCAACCGGGCCCAGTACAGACTGGTGAGCCTGCTGGCCCAGAAGCACCGCAACCTGTGCGTTGTGGGAGACGACGACCAGAGCATCTACAAATTCCGCGGCGCGGATATCCAGAACATTCTGGGCTTTGAGAAGGAGTTCCAGCACTGCCGGGTGATCAAGCTGGAGGAGAACTACCGCTCCACCCAGAATATACTGGATGCGGCCAACGCGGTTATCAAGCACAACAGCGGCAGAAAGGGGAAGGAGCTCTGGACCTCAAACGGCGGCGGCGGCAAAATTGAGCTCTATGCGGCGATCAACGAGCATTCAGAGGCCTATCATATCGCTGACACCATCCGGGAGCTGGATGGCAGTCTGAATGATACCGTCATCCTGTACCGGATGAACGCCATGTCCCGTATTCTGGAGGACGCGCTGCTGAAATCGGCCATTCCCTACAGGGTGCTGGGCGGCCTCCGATTCTATGACCGGAAGGAAATCAAGGACCTGACCTCCTATCTGCGCCTGATCCAGAACCACGGCGACAATGTGGCCCTGCGCCGGGTCATCAATGAGCCCAAACGCGGGATTGGCACAGCCACAGTGGACAAGGTGGAAGCTGTGGCCATTGGCGAGGGGCTGACCATGTTCGAGGTCTGTCAGAGGGCCGGAAGCTTTGAGGAGATCCCGGCAAAGGCGGCGGGAAAGCTGGAGGGTTTTGCCGCGCTGATCACCGGGCTCCGGAAGGAACTGGACGATGAGATGGGGCTGGAGCTGTTTGTGAAGCTGGTCATGGATAAGACCGGGATGATCGCGGCCCTGAAGCAGGAAAAGACGGTGGAGAACCAGACGCGGCTGGAAAACTTGGACGAATTTGTGTCCATGGTACAGGAGTCTGTGAAGCGGGACGCCGCCATCTCTCTGGAGCAGCTGTTGGAGGACATCTCTCTGATCTCGGATATTGACAACTATGACGAGGCCCAGGAGACGGTCACGCTCATGACTCTTCACAGCGCCAAGGGCCTGGAATTTCCCAATGTATTTCTCATGGGCATGGAAGAGGGGGTGTTTCCGGGCATGCGCTCCTTTGGCGATGAGGAGGAGATTGAGGAGGAGCGGCGGCTGTGCTATGTGGGGATCACCCGGGCCAAGGAACGCCTGTTCATCACCCGGGCCCAGAGCCGGACGCTGTTCGGCTCCACCAAATACAACCCGCCCTCCCGGTTTTTGGAGGAGATCCCAGAGGAGCTCCTGGACCGGAAGGAGGAGCGGATGAAGATTCAGCCCATGGCGGAGACGGGCCGGATCAGATCCCAGGGCTTTGGCCGAAGCGCGCTGCTGGAAAATCAGGGCGCGAAGCCGGCGGCAGCCGCCGGCAAGGCTGCGGCGCTGTCCTATGCGCCCGGCGACAAGGTGAAACACCGGAAATTCGGCGTGGGAACCGTGGCGGCGGCCCAGAGCATGGGCGCGGACGTCCTGCTTCGGATCGAGTTCCCGGAGGGGGAAAAGAAGCTTCTCGCGGCCTATGCGCCCATAGAAAAGCTATAGGGCCATGAGTCCGGCAGGCGGAGTCCTGCCGCCGGTATGTAAAGAGGAGGCATTTCATATGTACGATATATTGGCAAAGGTCTATGACCGGCTCCAGGATGTGGACTATGAGGCCTTTGCGGACTACTATGAGGCGGTGTTCCGGCGGTTCGGCTGCAAACCGGAGCTGGTGCTGGACCTGGGCTGCGGCACCGGCAGCGTCACGCTGCCTCTGGCCCGGCGGGGCTATGATATGATCGGGCTGGACAGCTCTGTGGATATGCTGGAGGCGGCCATGGAAAAGGCCCGGGACGAGGGCAGGGATATCCTGTTTCTGAATCAGGACATGACGGCCTTTGAGCTGTATGGCACAGTGGGGGCCATGGTCTGCGCGCTGGATGGGGTCAATTACCTCACCGGGGACGGTCAGGTGGAGGAGATGCTCAGCCTGCTCCACTGCTATCTGGACCCGGGAGGCCTCCTGATCTTTGATATCAACACCCGGTATAAGTTCCGGGAGGTTCTGGGCGGGCACACCTTTGTCTATGACGAGGAGGATGTGTACTGTGTCTGGAGCAATGACTATGACGAGGAGGAGCAGATCTGCTATTTCGATCTGACCTTTTTTCTCCGGGGACCGGACGGCGCTTACCGCAGGCAGGACGAATACCAGGAGGAGCGGGCCTACTCCGCGGAGGAACTCAGGGCGGCGGTCTCGCGGTGCGGACTGGAGTGCCTGGGCGTGTTTGACAGCCTGAGCTTTGACCCGCCCAGAGAGGATTCGGAACGGATCTTTTTTGTGGTGCGGCGGCCTGAGAAATAATTGCGGTGATGCTGACAGTTTTTTCTTGCAATTTTCTCCTGTTTTCGATATAATAAGACAAAAGGAGGGAAAAGTATGAAAAAGTTTCTAAACGAGTTTAAAGAATTTGCCATGCGCGGCAACGTTCTCGACCTGGCTGTGGGTGTAATCATCGGCGGCGCGTTTCAGAAGATTGTGTCCTCTTTGGTGGGGGATGTAATCTCCCCGCTGCTGGGCCTGTTCGGCGGCGTCAACTTTGACAACCTGATCCTTCATATCGGCACGGTGGAGCTGAAATACGGCTCCTTCATCACCACAGTGATTGATTTCATCATCATGGCCTTTATCATCTTCCTGCTGGTGAAGGGGATCAACAAGGTGACCTCCATCGGAAAGAAAAAAGAGGAGCCAGCGGCACCGGTTACCAAGAAATGCCCCTATTGCTTCAGTGAGATTGACATTCAGGCCACCAGATGTCCTCATTGTACCTCTGAACTGGCGGAGCCTGTTCCGGAGGCCGGCGGTGAGACACCGGACGCGTGCTGACACGCACTGCGGTCAGTAAACGGGAATTTGGGAGGAATTGATATGGCGGTTTGGGGAATGCTTATGGCAAGCATGAGCATGCTGGCAGTGGCCGGAATCCTTATTTGGATCCTGACCATTGTGGCCTATTGGCGTATGTTTGAAAAAGCGGGTGAAGCGGGATGGAAGTCTGTTATCCCGGTTTATGCGACTTATAAAATGTATGATATTGTCTGGAACAAGTCCATGTTCTGGGCAGCGCTGGCCGCCGGGCTGGGCTCCGGAATACTCGGCCTGTTTGTGCAGAGCGGCGTGGGGATGTTGGCCTGGATGCTGGCAATGGTCTGTGCGGCCGCGGCCGGAGTGATCAACATTCTGTTCTGTGTGAACATGGCAAAGATCTATGGTCACGGCGGCGGGTTCGCGGCGGGTCTGGTCTTTTTCAACACAATTTTTATCCTGATCCTCGGATTGGGAAATTCCGAATACGCGGGCAGTCAGGGATGAGGACCGGCCTTTGTCCGTAAATGGTCCTGCGGACTGCCTAAGGACGCACCGAAAAACAGAATGAAAGGGAGTACAGCATAGCTGTGCTCCCTTTTGCATTGCGTTTCGATATTCAAGCCAATCAATGCTGGATTAGGATGCCCTCCACCCGGGCACGCTCCGCGTCAAAGGCCATCCGGTGACTGCGCAGGGAATCCTGAATCTCAGTCAGGGAGGTGGAGCCGGGATAGCCGTTCAGATACCGGATCAGATCCC
This sequence comes from uncultured Ructibacterium sp., assembly GCA_965146665.1. Lineage (GTDB taxonomy): Bacteria > Bacillota > Clostridia > Monoglobales > Monoglobaceae > Ructibacterium. Next base: position 36,702 of record CBCTHE010000022.1, on the reverse strand, counting down.
GCATAATACCGTCGTCCCCGCCGCCGTGACCGCTTCCGGCCTGGGCAGGATGGTACTGGGCTGTGACGCCGGTCTCAAAATCAAAGACCTCCACCACGTCCTCGTCGCTCATCTTGGCCCGCAGTTCACCCTTGGTACCCATCAGCTTCAGAGTCCGGTCGGTCTTTTGGGTAAAGCCGCACATGGTAAAGGCGACGGTGACGCCGTTTGCAAATTTCATATTCACCACCTGATGGTCCACCACGTCATTGTCACAGTGGAACACACACCGGCCATAGGGCGAGGAGGGCAGAAGCCTGCTGATGTTTTCTGCGCTGGTGTCTACCGCCACCGCGCTTCGCATCCAGCGGTATTCGCCCTCGCTCAGGTAGACCTTGGGCGCGTAATAGGGGCAGGCTTCACTGTGGACACAGCCCTCCATGCAATAATCCGGCGCGCCCTCCGGCGCGTTTTCAGAATTGAAATACCGCAGGCCTCCAAAGGAGGACAGGGCAATCACCTCTTCGCCCGCCAGCCATTGGAGAATATCCATGTCGTGACAGCACTTTTGCAGGATCATGGGCGAGGATTCCATGGAGCTGCGCCAGTTCCCCCGCACAAAGCTGTGGGACTGATGAATATGCCCCACATTTTCGTTGTGCTGGATGGAGACGAGGTCGCCGATTTTTCCTTCGGAAACAAGCTGTTTCACCAGCTTGAAGAAGGGGGTATACCGCAGAACATGGCAGATCAGCACCTTCCGGTTCCGGGCCGCGGCCAGCGCGGCGATCTCCTCGCATTCCTCCGGCGAGGGGGAGATCGGTTTTTCCAGAAGCAGGTCATAATCCAGGGACAGGGCTTTCATGGCCGGACCGTAATGCATCCGGTCCATGGTGCAGATGATGGCCGCGTCCGCAATCTTTCCCTGCTCTAAAATGTCCTCCCATGTGGAAAAACAAAGGCTGTCGGGAATGCCATAGGATTCCTGAAAAGTCTTTCTCCGTGTCTCGTCCGGTTCCGCAACGCCAATGATTTTCAGCTCCTCCGGATACCTGTGGGCATAGGAGGCATATATATTTCCGCGCAGACCCGCGCCAATGACAATCGCCGTTATCTGTTTCATCATCGTCCATCTTCTCCTTTACAAATTGGTAAGCCTATTATATAATGTCAGATAAGGATAATATATAGAGAATCCGCTATAAATTTTATAAAATCAGACAATGCTTCGGGTGTGAGCAGAAAGCTGTCTGGAAAGGGCGGCAGGGATGAAAGAATATGTGAAATATGAAATCGAAAACACAGTGCAGATTGATTATCTCGTAAGCTGTTTTGAAATGACCTATGACAGAACTTTCACCTTTTCAGGTGAGACCCACGACTTCTGGGAGTTCGTATATGTTGCGGACGGTGCGGTTGGAGTCACGGCAGGGGACAGGGTGGCGGAGCTGGGCAAGGGCCAGATTATTTTCCATCAGCCCATGGAATTCCACCGGATCTGGTCCATTCAGGACACCACGCCCCATGTGGTGATCATGAGCTTCGGTGCCCAGGGCGAGGGGATGGACCATTACAAAAACGGGATTTTTCGGCTGGATCAGAGGGAGGAAAACTATCTTTGGAAGATACTGAAGCAGGCGGCCCGGATCTTTGACGGGTTTCAGGTCCGCCCCCAGGCCCGGGACCGGCACGCCGCCCAGTATATCCGGTGCTGGCTGGAGCTGCTTCTGCTCTCCATTCAGGACCGCGGTCAGGCGGTGCGCCTGGGTCCGCGTTCCTCCGGGGCCATGCTCTATCATGACGTGGTGGAGTATATGCAGGAGCATCTGGGGGAAAAGCTGACCCTGGATGACATTGCAAGGAGCTGCGGCACCAGCGTGAGTACCATGAAAAACCTGTTCCGCCGGTATGCGGGGGAGGGGGCCATCCAGTATTTTAACCGGATGAAGCTGGGCGAGGCAAAACGGCTGATCTGTTCCGGCCTTTCCATGGCCGAGGTCAGCGCAGCTCTGGGTTTTTCCAGCCAGAACTACTTCAGCGCGTTTTTCAAACAGCTGACCGGGGTTACCCCCTCGGCCTTTGCCGCCGTCTGTCAGGAGGATGGTGAGAAAGGCGTGCGCATATAAAATGCGCGCAGGCTTCTGGAGAGAAAACGGAGTTTTCTCTCCTAAATCACCCATAGGGGCCGCCGCCCATATGCGGCCTTTTTGGTTCGTTTTTGGCCGCTCAAAAATGAACAAAAGCGTTTCTTAAAAACAAATCATATTGCGCACCGCCACGTCACAACGGGCTATGCTCTGGTCGTTCCAGCATAGGATGCTGGAAGCTCCCGCACTCCGCCGTTGCTCCTCTTCCCAAAAAATCTCGGCTAAAGCCTCCATTTTTCGGGAGCCCTTGTGCGCAAGCTTCTTTTCTATGGAGAAAAGAAGCCAAAAGCCATCAAAGGGGGACACCCCCTTTGACATCCCCCTTGCGCCAAATGCTGATTATCTAAGGCATTTGGCGCTTGTTCTTTTGTTGGTTTGGCGGATAAATCCATTAGATTTGTGGATATCTTCGGATTCTGTCAAAAACACAGCAAACTACGCTTGTGCACCACCGCATGAAATCTTCGGGCTCCGTTTCTGCGTTTGACGGGGAGGCCTTGCATATCGCGTGCACCAAAGCCGGCCTCACGCCTGACGACCATTGGTAAATCCGGGTGAACTGCAGCTGCCGGGACCGGGCCTCCGGGGTCCATAGGGGCCGCAGCCCCTATGCGGCCTTTTTGGTTCGTTTTTGGCCGCTCAAAAATGAACAAGGATGTTGGGTATTTTTAAAAATCCGGCAGTTTTGCAGCGTATAATAATACGTTTAAAACTACGGCTTCGCGGCGAAAATAAAGAGAGAACCCCTATTTCCCTTTTGCCCTGGTCCGGTATTTCAGGGGGGAAACCCCCATGACCTGCCGGAACATCTTGCAGAAGTGGTTGTCAGAGTGGAAACCGGTTTCCTGCGCGATCTCCGTGATCTTTTTATCCGTGTCGCTGAGCAGGCGGACGGCCTGCCGAATCCGAACCCGGATCAGGTATTCAGAATAGGAAATCCCCATGACCCTTCGGAAAATCCGGCTGAGATAGGTGGGATTCATATAAAACCGCGCGGCCAGTCCGGGCAGGCTGATGTCCTCCATATAGTGCGCGTTGAGGAACCGCACCGCCTCCAAAACCTTTTCGTTCACCCCTGCGGAGATTTGCGGCGCGGCGGAAGGCATATCCGCCTCCTGCACTGTCCAACGGTTCAGCCAGACCAGAAGCTCGCCCGTCATGGCGCGGAGCATGACCGGATTTCTGCCGCGTTCCGCCTCGTCCAGAAGCCCGAACAGGAGCCGCTCCGCCGTACCCTTGCCCGCCATGGTGACCAGCGGCCGGGCAAAGCAGTCCAGAAGCGCCGGGTCCTCCTCCAGAAAATCCCGGAGAAATTCCGGCTTCAGATAAATCAGAATCCGGGTATGGGCCTGCCGGCGGAAGGGAAGGGTCTTATGGATGACCCCGGGAGGAATCAGAATGAAATTTCCCTTTTGCACGGTGTAGATGTCCTCATCCACGAAATAAGTGATTTCCCCATCCTCCAGATAATACAGCTCATAGCAGTCGTGGAAATGGGTGCCCTTAAAAATATTCCAGCCATCTCTCTGGCACCGCTCAATAAGGAAGGACTGTGATATTTGATCTAAAAATGGCATCATATGAACCTCCTGACCGCGTGTGAATAGAACTTCCTGTCTATCATAGCACAAAGAGAGCAAAAAAAGAATATTTATTTTCAAATAAAGCAAAAAAAGACCGAAATTCAATCTATTTATAGCATATAATGAGCAAGGAAATAAGACAACAGCAGATACAGGAGGTTGCGGTATGAAATTGATTTCAGAGACAGTACAAAAGCCGAAGCGGACCGAGCGGGTCATCCAGTTCGGGGAGGGCGGATTCCTGCGCGGGTTCGTGGATTGGATGCTTCAAAAGCTGAACGAAAGCGGAAAATGGGAGGGCAGCGTGGTGGTGGTCCAGCCTATTGAGCAGGGGATGTGCGATTTGCTGTCTGCGCAGGACTGTGTGTATACCCATGTGATGCGCGGACTGGAAAAGGGACAGCCCGTGGTGCGCAGGGACGTGGTGGACTGCATCTCGCGCTGTGTGAAACCCTATGAGGATTTCGAGGCCTATAAGGCGCTGGCGCGGAACCCGGATTTCCGGTATATCTTTTCCAACACCACCGAGGCGGGCATTGCATATGAGCCCGGCGACCAGCTGACCGACGCGCCCCCCAAAAGCTATCCCGCAAAGCTGACGGTTCTGCTCCACGAGCGGTATCAGGCTGGACTGGGCGGATTTGTCATCATTCCCTGCGAGCTGATTGAGAAAAACGGCGAAAAGCTGAAGGAGATCGTCCTCAGATACGCCGCGGACTGGGCGCCGGACAGCGGCTTTTCGGACTGGATTGAACGTGAGAATGCATTCTGCAATACGCTGGTGGACCGGATTGTGACCGGCTATCCCAGAGACGAGAAGATTGCGCTGGACTATGAGGACAACCTGCTGGATACCTCGGAGGTGTTCCATTTGTGGGTGATTGAGGGCGACCCGTCCCTGCGGCGGGAGCTTCCCTTTGACCAGGTGGGCCTCAACGTGGTCTGGACCCGGGAAGGTCTGGACAAATACCGCACCCGAAAGGTGCGCATTTTAAACGGCGCCCATACCGCTCTGGTGCCCTATGCCATGCTGAAGGGCTTTGACACGGTGAAGTCCTGTGTGGACGACCCGGAGATGCTGGCCTATATGAAGCGGTGCATTTTTGACGAGATCATCCCGACCCTTGACCTGCCGGAGGCAGAGCTGCGGGAGTATGCGGAGAATGTGCTGGAGCGGTTTGCCAATCCCTTTATCCGGCACTATCTGTCCGCAATCGCCCTGAACTCTGTCAGCAAATTCAAGGTCCGGGTCCTCCCCTCCATTCTGACCTATATGGAGCGGTACGGCAAGATGCCCCAAACCCTGCTGGAGGCATTCGGCGCGCTGCTGCGGTTCTACCGGACGGATATGGCAAACGACGACCCGGAGGTCATGGCGTTTTTAAAGACCGCATCCGTGGAGGAGGCCCTGGCCAACCAGAGCCTCTGGGGACAGGATCTGCGCTTTCTCGCGGACGGGGTGAAGCCTTATGCTGTATAGAATATCGCCGCTGGACAATGTGGAGGTGGAGCTCTCCACCGGGCACAAGCGGGCCGCCCGGGAGATCCGCGCCGGGGAGAACGTGATCAAATACGGGTTTCCCATCGGTCACGCAACAGAGGACATCCATCCGGGCGAGCTGGTGCATACCCACAACCTGAAAACCAATCTCAGCGATAAGCTGACCTATGAGTATCATCCCTGCTGGCAGGAGACGGCGCCCCTGCCGCCGCGGACCTTTATGGGCTATCCGCGCAGGGGCGGCCAGGCGGGCATCCGGAACGATGTCTGGATCATCAATACGGTGGGCTGTGTCAACAAGGTGGCGGAGGAGATCGCCGGGCGCACCGGCGCGCTGACCTTTCCCCACCCCTTTGGCTGTTCTCAGCTGGGCGGCGACCAGGACATCACCCAAAAAATTCTCTGCGGCCTGATCCGCCATCCCAATGCCGGGGGCGTTCTGGTGCTGGGGCTGGGCTGTGAAAACAACAGCATTGCGGCCCTGAAAAAGGTGCTGGGGGAATATGACCCGGACCGGGTGAAATTTTTGAATGCCCAGGACATAGAAGACGAGGCAGAGACGGGCGCCGCGCTGGTGCGGGAGCTGCAGGCCTATGCCGCGGGCTTCAAACGGGAGCCGGTGCCGGTGTCAAAGCTCAGGGTTGGGCTCAAATGCGGCGGCAGCGACGGGCTCAGCGGAATCACGGCCAACCCCCTGACGGGACGGTTTTCTGATCTGATTGTTGCCCGGGGCGGCACCACGGTTCTCACAGAGGTGCCGGAGATGTTCGGGGCGGAGACCCTGCTTATGGACCGGTGCGAAAGCCGGGAGGTATTTGACAAAACCGTTTCTCTCATCAATGATTTCAAGGATTATTTCACCCGGCACGGCCAGGCGGTCTATGAAAATCCTTCCCCGGGCAACAAGGCGGGCGGGATCTCCACATTGGAGGAAAAATCCCTGGGCTGTGTCCAAAAGGGCGGTACATCAAAGGTGGTGGATGTGCTGGACTATGGGGACCGGCTGGAAAAGCCGGGCCTGAACCTTTTGAACGGGCCGGGCAATGACATTGTCGCCATCACCAATCTGACCGCGGCCGGGGCGCAGATGATCCTGTTTACCACAGGCCGGGGCACCCCGGTGGGGGCGCCCGTCCCCACGGTGAAGATCGCCGCCAATTCCGCGCTGGCCCGCCGCAAGCCCCGCTGGATTGACTTTGACGCCGGAGTGCTGGCGGAGGGCGCGGACATGGAACGGACCGCAGAGGCGCTGTTTGACTTCTGTATGGAGGTGGCGGAAGGCCGCGAGACCCAGAACGAGCGGCGCGGCTATCGGGAAATATCTATTTTTAAGGATGGTGTTACACTATGAGCTTTATCAAGGACGATTTTATGCTCCAGAACGAAACCGCAAAGCGGCTGTATCACGAATATGCCGAGCCAATGCCCATCATCGACTACCACTGCCATCTGGAGCCGCGGATGATTGCGGAGGACTGCCGGTTCCGGAACATCACAGAGCTGTTTCTGGGCGGAGACCACTACAAATGGCGGGCCATGCGGTCCAACGGCGTGGAGGAGCGGTATATCACCGGGGACGCGCCGGACCGGGAAAAGTTCCAGAAGTGGGCGGAGACCGTGCCCTATCTGCTGGGAAACCCCCTGTATCACTGGACCCATCTGGAGCTCAAGCGATACTTTGACATTGACGAGGTACTCTGCCCGGAGAGTGCCGAGCGGATCTGGAATACCTGCAACGCACTGCTTGCGCGGGAGGATTTCAGCGCCCGGAACCTGATCCTGCGGTCCGGCGTCAGGGTGATCTGCACCACCGACGATCCGGCGGATACCCTGGAATACCATCAGAAGCTAAAGGCGGAGGGCTTTCCGGTGAAGGTTCTGCCCGCCTTCCGGCCGGACAAGGCCGTGAACGTGGACCGGGACACCTTTGTCCCCTATATGAAAAAGCTGGGGGTTTCCTCCTATGAACAGCTGGTGCAAACGCTGGAGGCCCGGATTGACTATTTTCATGAAAACGGCTGCCGGCTGTCAGATCATGCCCTGGACGCGGTGCCCTTTGCCCTGGGCAATCCTGCCGCTGTATTTGAAAAGGCCATGGCCGGCGGCGCTCTCAGCCCGCAGGAGGCGGACTGCTTCAAGACTGCCGTGCTGACTGCCTGCGCCGGAAAATACGCGGAGCTGGGCTGGGCCATGCAGCTCCATATGGGGGCCATGCGGAACAACAATACAGCTATGTTTCAGAGGCTGGGAGCGGACACGGGCTATGACTCGGTCAACGACCTGTGCATTGCGGAGCCGCTGTCCCGGTTTCTGGACGCGCTGGAGGCGGAGGACCGCCTGCCCAAGACCATCCTGTATACCCTGAATCCCAAGGACAACTATGTGCTGGGAACCATGCTGGGCAATTTCCAGAAGGCGCCGGTGCCCGGGAAGCTCCAGTTTGGTTCCGGCTGGTGGTTCAACGACCAGCGGGACGGCATGGAGACACAGATGCGGGCCCTTGCCAACCTGGGACTGCTGAGCCGATTTGTAGGAATGCTCACGGATTCCAGGAGCTTTGTCTCCTATCCCAGGCACGAATACTTCCGCCGGATCCTCTGCAACCTTGTGGGTTCCTGGGTGGAACGTGGGGAGTACCCGGACGACCCGGACATGCTCAAGACTATGATTCAGGGCATCTGCTATGAGAACGCCAGAGCGTATTTCGGCTTCTGAGCGGTTTCTGCTGCGGCTTGCGCCACAAAACAAACCTTTCGTGATCTTTGTGCGATAAAACACCCGTCCGGCCGCTGTCAGCGGCCGGACGGGTATTTTTTGTCATTCAGGAAAAACCCCGGAAAGGGCGGCGCGTCTGTTGCGGAGGATCAAAATGAACGGCGGCCGGTGTGCCGTGACGCCGGGGAAAATGACGCTTGACCAATCAGAACAACCATGATATACTGGGATTGCCAAAATATACATACGCTTATGTGCTGTTACGCCGCGCGGCTGCGGGAAGGGGGAGCCATGAAAAGGATCAGCGATAATTTCAGAGTGATGTGGATTATTTCCTGTATTTTAATTTTGATTATCCCCATTTTGATCAGCGGCATCACCGGGACCCGGACCATCCGCGAGCTGGAGGACGCAAACGCGGTAAACAATGAGCTGATTGTCAAGCAGATCCAGAAGGAAATGGATTTTGCAGTGGACAATATCTTCCGTATGAAAATGGAGCTGATGTCTAACCATGACATCTATGTGGTGTCTTCCATCAACGGCGGGGCGGTAAGGGATTATCAATATGAGCTGTCCCGGGTCTATGATGCCCTCCGGGTTTACCAGAGCTCCATGGACAATGTGGAGGGTTATTTCATTTACTTCAATAATATTAACACCGTGGTCAGTCTGGACGGGATTTTTGACGCGGCCGAATACTATGAGCGGTATTGCGGGGATGCGGGCAAGACCAGAGAGCAATGGCTGGACCGGCTGGGAATGGAGACCAACGGCTATTTTGAAAACAGCCGGCGGCAGCTGCCCGGCGGCGTGGAGGAACGGATGCAGTACTACTGCAGTCTGCGGATGCTCGGCCAGGTCAACCCGCCCATGTTCTGCGCCGCCATTGGGCAGGAATACCTCAACGACATTTTACAGTCCACCACGGTCAGTGACGCGGTTTATACCCTTGTGGTGGACCAGGACAAGAATCTGCTTCTGGGAAACAGCAAGAGCGCGGGGATTGATACCGCGTGGCCCAGAGAACTGGAGTTTTCACAGCCCGCCGGATATTTCTCCTCGGATATCAATGGGGAGCGGGTCATGGTCAGCTATGTGACCGGCAAATATACGGACTGGAAATACATGTGCATCTCACCGGCCGCGGAGTTCTGGAGCCAGGTTAACTGGCTTCGGGGCCTGACCCTGGGCGGTCTGGTTCTCTCCTTTTTGTTCGGATGTCTGTGCATCTGGGGTGTGATACGGAAAAACTACAGCCCCATGGAGCACATTCTGACCGTGCTGAAAAAGGCGATTCCGGAAGAGGAAACGGAGCAGGAGGGCGTCGGGGAATACCGGTATATTGAGTCGGCCCTGACCCAGGTGCTGGAGCAGAAGGAGCGGGCTGTGGACACGGTGGAGCGGCAGAAAAAGCCCCTGCAGGATTCCTTTGTGATCCGCCTGCTCAGCGGCAATATCGGCAGCCTGCCGTCCATTGAGGACGCGCTCAGCAATATTGATCTGCGCTTTGAGAAAACGAATTTTCTGGTACTTGCGCTGTATGTGGAGGACTACTCGGTCCTGTTTCAGGAGGAAGAGGGCGTGGAGGATATCCAGCGCGTGTCCCTGACCCACTTTATTCTGTCCAATGTTCTGGGGGAGCTGTTTAGCGGTGAATACAGCGCGCATATGGTGATTCTGGAGGAAATGCCCGTCTTTTTAATCAATCTGGACTATGCCGGCAAGGCGGAGGACGTCTCCGGCATTGTCCGCTATGCCCAGGAGTTCCTGAACGCCAATTTCGGGCTGGATGTCAAGGCAGGCCTCAGCGAGGCGAAGAGCTCCTATGAGGGGATTGCGGAGGCCTATGACGAGGCGGTGGAGACTGTGGAATACAAGGTGCTCCTCGGCAGAGAGGACATCATGTATTATCACGAGATGCCCAAGAACAAGGACAGCCAATACCGGTACGGCTATTCCATTGAGCACGAGCAGAAGCTCATTGCCGCGGTGCAGTCCGGGGACACCGCTGCGGCCGGCGCAGTTCTGAACCAGATTTTTGACAGCATGCGCGGCACCACAGACCTGAATATTGCAAAGTGCTTCATGTTTGATGTGGGAAGCACCATCATCAAGACCATTGAGGAGATCCGGCCCCAATGGGATGAGGAGAACTCCCATCTGCTGCTGCATGTGCAGAAGCTGCTGGAGAGCAGTTCCATATCCAGAATGCAGAGCGGCCTGCAGGAGCTTTTGCAGGAAATGTGCGGATATTTTGAGAAAAAGAATCAGGAGCTCCGTCTCAGCGACAGGATCCATTCCTATCTCCTGAGCCACTATGGGGACATAAACCTCAATGTGGCGGCCATCGGTGAGGAGTTCGGCATGGTGCCCCGGTATATCTCCAAGGTGTTTAAGGATGAGACCGGCGAAGGTCTGCTTGACCATATCAACCGCCTGCGGATTCAGCAGGCCAAAAAGATCATGCAGAATAAAAATCTCGTGCTGGAGGATGTGGCAGGCCAGGTGGGCTTTACCAATGTCAATTCCTTCATCCGCGTATTCAAAAAGTACGAGGGGATTACCCCGGGCAAGTACCGGGAATCCCTGTAGCGGAACAAGCCAAAGATGTCTCCGGCATATTGATGCCGGGGGCATCTTTTTTTTCGGCAAACATATACAAAAAGCCCACAGGGATATACAATTTGTTCATTTATATCACTGGTTTTTAGATATAAATGGTCGGAAATATGAGGAAAGCCTGACCCGGATATGGACCAGTGCGGCGGGCATCCTATATGGGAAGATTAACAAAATTTTAGGCAGAGATCCCGTAAAAACGTTGGATTCTGACTATTTGAATATAGAATGCACATTTTAAATATTGAATATTCCGCTTGACGGATGCTATAATTCTCGCGTAAGAGCTTCCGGCTCCGGGAAGCGGAAAACGGCCCTGACCGGATGCGGAGCGCGGTTCCAGCAATAGGCAGACTGTGGGAGGCAATCGAACGGTCGAAACGAAAACCATGTAAAAGGAGAGATGTAAGATGCGGTTGAAAAGAATATGCTGTGTTATTGCCGCGGTTTTGATGTTGGGCACCAGCCTGACCGGGCTGGCGGAAACCCAGGCCGACGTGAACAATGCGGTGTTTGAGCTGAGCTCTTTGGGGATCTTCACAGGGGATGAGGACGGCAGCCTGAATCTGAGCGATACCATGACCCGGGCGGAGTTCGCCAAAATTGCGGCGGTCCTGACGGGCTGTGACGAAGTGGCCGCGGGCACTGCCACGGTCAGCCGGATGGCGGATGTCTCCGCCAGCCACTGGGCGGTGGGCTATATTGAATACTGCGTGGGCGCGGGCCTGATGCGCGGCGACGGTGACGGTACCTTCCGGCCGGAGGACACCATTACGCTTGAGGAGTGTGTCAAGACCCTGGTGGTCATCATGGGCTATGAGATGGCGGCGGAGGAACAGGGCGGCTATCCCGGGGGCTATCATGCCGTCGCGGTGAGAAAGCACCTGCTCAGCGGGGTTAACGGGGCCCAGAGTGAACCGGCGGTCCGCCGGGACATCCTCTTTCTGATCTGGAACGCGCTGGATGTTCCGAATCTGGTCAGCGATTACGCGGAGGAAAAGAGCTATCGGGAGGATCCGGACACCACAATCCGGCGCACCATTGAGAAAGCAAAGGAGCTGAGCGTGACAACCGGGGTTGTCACCGCAAACTCTGAGATCTGGCTGAATCAGGAGAACATTTCCCTGACGGCGGGCCAGATTGAGATTGACGGCAGACTGTTTGACGTGAACAAGGATATGGCGGCGGAAGCGGCGGGCTTCATCGGACAGGAGGTGACCGCCTATTACCGGTATAATGACAGAATGCGGTATCCGCTGATCTACAACATCCAGCCAACGGTTCACAACACGGTGACGGAGATTCGGGCAGAGGACATCCAGTCCTTCACCGGCAGCGAGATCCGGTATTGGGCGGACGGCCAGACCAAAGAGCGGAAGATCCGGCTTGCCGGGGATACGCGGTTTGTTTACAATGACCGTCTGGAGACCCGGTTTCTGGAGGACTTCGCTGGCATTGAGAGCGGCGATATCCGCGTGATAGACAACAACGGAGACAACCAGACAGAACTGGTATTCATCAATGAATATGAGAGCTTTGTGGTGGAGAAGGCCAACGCCAACGGCAATCTCAAGGTGAAATACCTGGGCCGGGAGGATGGAGAGCTGACCGTCCGGTATGACAATATCCTGCTCGACATGACAGAGGATAACGCCTATACCATCAAGGACGCCGCGGGCGAGGCTGTGGCCTATGAGGATTTGAAGAAGGGTATGGTCGTCTCTGTGTTTGAGAACAACCAGGACAGTTTTATCCGGGTGGTATGCAGCGGCGCGGAGGTGCTGACCGGCACAGTATCCGCAAAGGATGAGGACAACAAAGTCCGCATCGGAGAGGAGACCTACCAGACGGACCGGGACGAGGTTTACCAGTGGATTATGCTGGGCGAGGCCTATGACTTCTATTTTGACGCGTACGGACGGATCGTCTACGCGGAGCAGACCAAGGCGAACCAGTCGGAGGAGAGCGCGTGGAAATATGGGTATATCTATCAGGTCAGCGAAAAAACCTTTGGACAGATGGAGGTGCTCCTGCTCAACGCCGGAAAGGTGGAGAACCGGGAAGAGGAGAACCTGGAGGACCGGACGGATACAGCCGTGGTGCCTGTCACCCTCTGTAAAAATGACAGCGTTGTCACCCTTGAGGTGGCGGACACGGTCAGCGTAGACGGCGTCTCCCTGAAGGAGGCGGGAATCGGACAGCTGCAGGGCAAGCCGATCCGGTATACCACCAACGCGGCCGGGGAACTGCGGCGGGTCCAGAGCCTGGAAGAGGCCGGCGGCTCGGACAGAACCAAATACAACGCCAAGGAAAAGGTCTTTGGAACGGTCAATGTTCTGGACCGCAGACCCTTCCTGATCAATGAGAGCACCCGCGTGGTCTGTGTGCCGGATAACGGGACCACCAACACGGATGACCTGATGGTAAGGCTGTCTTTGGACAACAAGGATGAGCTGATTGAATACAACGCCTTTGGCTATGATCTGGACGAGGAGACCAAGGCGGTCAAGCTCCTGGTGCTCACCAAGGAGATGGCCGCTGACACCGTCACCCGGGTCACCCCCAGCCAGGCGAAGGTTGCCCTGATTAAGGACGCCGCCCTTGCGCTGGATGAGGAAGGACAGGAGTATATGATTCTGACCATGCTGGTGGGAACTGAGCTGAAGGAGACCAGTACCCTTCCCATTCAGGACCGGCCGGCACTGCGGCAGCTGAAGCGGGGCGATTTCGTCTTCTATATGGAGGACGCGGACGGCAAGGTGGAGAACGCACAGGTCGTCAATAATGTCTATGCGGTACAGGAGGGCGATTACGGCGATAATAATCCGGACTATAAGCAGGTGATTGGCTATGTCCAGGACATCCGGATGAATGAGATCAACAACAACGACAGAATCCGGGTGAACCAACTGGATGTGGTCACGGCCGGCGGTTTGGAGTATGTGGATGTTCCCATCAGCAACTATCCGGATATCTTCATCTACTACACCAGAAATGACGCGGTTGAAGCGGGAACCATAGAGGACATTGTGCCTTATCCGGTGCCCGCGGCAGATCCGGAGCAGGTGTTGATCGTCTCGACAAATACCGCGATCCGCGGCATTGTCATCATTAAATAAGGAGGGCGCGCGTGATGAAAAAGACAAAGAGAATTCTTTCGCTTGCACTGAGCGTTTGTATGCTTGCGGCCAGCGGCAGTGTTTTGGCAGTGCCGGAAAACCAGACCGGCGCTGAGGAGACAGTCCTGACCGCGGGGGAGACCGTGACGATTGACGGATTTCCAGATGCGGGACTGCCGGGCGGTACGCTGGATAAGACCGTACAGTTTAATTTTGCCGACGCATTTGAAGGAGATGGTTCCAATGGAACCAACGGCACAACGCCCCTGGCGAATGACAAGGGGCTGAGGGCGGAAAAGGCGGATACTGGCATTAAGTTTTCCTCCATTCTGGGTTCAGGAAACGGAAGCCGCCCTAACGCTGTGCTGTTAGAGCAGACCTATGATCTGCCGCAGCCCACGGGCAGCGACCCCTATTATCTGACCTTTGATTTCGTTATGCAGTCCAACTGTAAGATCGCCTTTGATTTTGGAGCCGGCGGCACTGCGGGCGTGATGCAGCTGCTGCGTCCCGACCGGGACGGCAGCACGCCCAATGCGGACTATGAGGCGGTAATCGGCGGGAGCAGCAGAGGAACCATTGCATATGCCCATGGCAAGGAGATGAGCCTTGGACTCTATCTGGATCCCCGGAATAAAAAAGTCGCTGTGTACAGCAATGGGCAGAAGCTGACGGATGATGTTTTCGATTTTACCGATGCCGGCGCCATGCCCGAAACCATGAAAGTAACGTGGTGCCAGAGCAGCAAATGGTGGAGTATTTCGAGTGCGGATTATATTACGCTGAAACAATGCGCCGTGTATGAAAGCGCCCAGCAGTCTGAGACCGATCAGGAAAAAGCGGACGCGGACAAGGCGGCGCTCAGCCTTGGGGATATCAGCGCAGTGACAGAAAATCTGACACTGCCGACCATCGGCAGTGTAAACGGCAGTGCGATCACCTGGGAATCCGCCAATGAAGGGGTGATCCGGATTGAAGGGGGAACGGGGGTTGTAACCCGGCCCCGGAACGATACCGCCGTCACCCTGACCGCCACAATCACCAACGGAACCGGAATTGCGGTTCAGACCTTCTCAGTCACTGTGAAGGGAAGCGAAAAGAATCCTCTGCTGCCGACAGAAGAACAGCTGGAGGACATCATCAATGACGATTTTGCAACACTGGCAGGCAAGAGCGATTCGGAGCTCCGTGCCTTGCTGGCGGATATGGGGTATACGATTACCGATGGAGCGAGTGACAAGCTGGATTTTTCCGCTACCGCTGAAAAAGGGCTGTTTATCAAACGGAACGGCGTGGCAAACGGTGATTTGAAGTTTTCTCGGGAAATCAGCGACGGGTCTGGTATTGCGAAAGCGGATACTCTGCTGCCGGGACATAATATGAAGGGCGGCGGGAAGTACTACGTGGATTATACATTCTCCTATGACCGTACAGCCATTTATATCAATGGCTGTGGGAACTGGAAGAACGTTTTCTGCCGCACACAGATCAATAAGGATTATCCCACTGAGCTGACCGTATACGGTGCGGCTGGTAAATACAAAATGAAAGATCAAAATGAGACGGTACACGTACAGACCGTGGTTGATACCAAGGCGGGAAATGCCACCGGCAGTACAGCCCAGTGCGTGAGCAATGTGTTTGTCAATGACCAGCATATTGCTGTCAATGCGGATAACAGGTATGACTACAATGGAGCCGCCTATTATGCCTCCTTCCTTCAGCTTATGGATTTCACACTGCAGGGTGGAAACAAAGCTGTTGACGGCGGCGGCTTGTACCTTAAAAATTTCAGAGTGTCCAAAGTGTCCGATGCGCTGCCTGAGACCGATCAGGACAAGGCGGACGCGGACAAGGCGGCGCTCAGCCTTGGCGATATCAGCGCAGTGACAGAAAATCTGACACTGCCGACCATCGGCAGTGTAAACGGCAGTGCGATCACCTGGGAATCCGCCAACGAAGGAGTGATCCGGATTGATGGGGGAACGGGCATTGTAACCCGGCCGCAGAACGATACCGCCGTCACCCTGACCGCCACAATCACCAACGGAACCGGAACCGCGGTTCAGACTTTCTCGGTCACCGTGAAGGCAAAGGAACAGGCTGTCATTGAAATAGGCAAGAACCTGGCGCTGAAAAAGACGGTGAGCGGCAGCGCGGAGGCCTACAGCGATCAATACGGCTATGCCAAAGTGACAGACGGCGATCTTACCTCCCGGCTTGCCACGAAAGACTGGGTGGATCTCAGCAACCAATGGATCCAGATTGACCTGGGGAAGACCTACCGGTTCAATCAGCTCAAGCTCACGGAATTCAACAAGCGTCTGAAAAGGTTCAAGCTGCAGTATTCCGCGGACGGCCAGAGCTGGACGGACATAGAGACCTATAGTCTGGATGCGAACAACGAGAGCGGCACGTTTGTCCATGAGCCGTATCAGTTTACGCCCGCAGAGGGCCGGTATATCAG
Source organism: uncultured Ructibacterium sp. (assembly GCA_965146665.1). Lineage (GTDB taxonomy): Bacteria > Bacillota > Clostridia > Monoglobales > Monoglobaceae > Ructibacterium. The sequence goes on along the minus strand of CBCTHE010000022.1, from coordinate 20,569 downwards.
GATCTATATTCTGGAAAATGCCAAGAATCCCTCAAGCGGCGGATTTGTGGGCGTGTCAATCTATGAGGCGGAGCTGTATTATACCGGCGATTATCTGGTCAGCTATGATCCCAATGCCGCCCAGGGCGAAGAGGGGTATATCTCCGGAACCGATGCCGCGGCCATGGCCAAATACGGCATTGCCTGCGAGAGTACGCCTACAGACCGGTACGGCGGCGGGGTCACGGACTTCGGCAGTACCATTCCCGGGTTCCAAAACCGCAAGAGCATTGTGTTTAACACCAGAAATGGAGCCCTTAAGACGGAAGACCCCCTTGAGGGCGGACGGTTTGCGTTTACGAATGATACGGCAAACAAGCCGCCGGCCATGGATCATATGGAGAACGGCTATATGCTGGAGATGGAGTTCGGAAGCTTTCTCCGGAACGGCCAGAATGCCAAGAAGGATTCCTATTGGGAATATCAGTTCAAGGGTTTGGACCAAAACGGTCAGGAAGTTACGATCGCCGCGCTGAGAACCCGGCTTCCGGCGGGCGCGCCGGAACAGAACGGCATGCTGATGGGCGTGGCGGAGATCGTCGGCGCGGACAATGAAAATGTGATTCAGCTGCCTCTTCGGACCAAGGCCGGCGATTTTAAGGTGACCCACCTCTCCTTTGTGCGGCTTTATGTTGACCTGGTAAAGCAGACCTATACGGCATGGCTGGTCAAGCGTGGCGATATGACCGCGGCCTATACCGAGGCAGAGCCGGGAAAGGCAGACCTGCTTGTGAAGGATCAGCCCTTTGACACAGCCATAACACAGCTTTTGGGGGTGGACGTATACTCAGCCAACTGTTTTAACGATCCCAGCTATACCACCCTGCTCAGAGTCAGGGAGATGGACGGAGAAGATGTGGTAAACAGCGCGAAAAACGCGCTGGAGGCCGCGGATGTTATAGGCAATAACGCTTCGGCACAGAAGATCACGACCGCGCTGGAACTGCCGGAGGTATACCAGAGCGCGGATGTGCGCTGGTCCGTGTCCCCGGCTGGGGTGCTGGGTGAGGACGGCGGAATCATCGCCGCGCCCCAGCAGGATACAGAAATTACCCTGACCGCGGTTCTGAGCCGCGGCGGCGCCAGCGCTTCCAAAGAGCTGAAGGTAACCGTATCTCCCGACGCAGTGCCGGAGACAGACGCCCGGAAGGTCGAGATTGACACCGAGGCGCTGACCCTTGGGGATGTGAGTGCGGTGACAGAAAATCTGAATCTGGTTACGGTGGGGCCCAAGCGCGGCTCTGCCGTGAGCTGGACCTCCAGCGACACCTCTGTCATTGAGACAGACGGAACGGTTCACCGGCCCCTGCGGGACGCAGAGGTGACGCTGACAGCCGCCATTTCAAAGGGCGAGGCCAAACAGACCAAAACCTTTGTGGTGACAGTCAAGGGTACCCAGCCCAGCCGGACCATCGCCGGAATTGAGGGGTCTTATTTCAGCGGCGGAACTTTCTATGAGACCAACGCCGTGAAATTCGCCGACCTGTTTGAAGGCGATGGGGCCAACGGCACCAACGGCACAGTCTATGTGGAGCCGAGCACGGAACCGGACGCTGCGGAAATTAATAAATTCCCCGGCCTTGTGGCGGAAAAGACAGCGGAGGGGATCCGGTATTACGCGAGGGTCCACAACGCCGCGAATCCGGGCAGAGGACTTCCCATCTATGAAAAGACCTATCAGCTGCCGGAGATGACAGACCCGAGCACCCCGTATTATCTGGAGGTTTCCTTCAAGATGAAAGCCCAAGGCGCCCTGACCTTTGACTTTGGACAGGGCGAGGGCGGTGAAGCGGCCGTTGGCAGTAAAGGGGTCATGCAGGTGCGCAAGCGTGACGGCAATGTCGCCCAGTCAGGCGTGAGCTATGCAGGAACACCGGAAGGCCCGGCCCTGTACGACTTCCGCACCAATGATGTGAGCCGGGCGACCGCGTCCTATGCCGATCATGAGGACGCCTCTCTGGGCATCTATGTGATTCCGGAGCTGAAGGAAATGGTCTTCTACAAAAACGGACAGCGGGTTGCGGATAAGATATTCACCTATGACGATCCGGCGACCGTGTTGAGCACCCTGCACATCACCTGGAATCAGGAGATTCGGTATTACGGTATTTCAAGCGGCGACTATCTGATCTTAAAGGATATCAAGCTCTACCAGGGGCCGGACATTCCGGCGGCGGAGCGGCTGCGGCTGGACGCGGAGGCGCTGACCCTTTCATCCATCAGCGACGAGAAGGCGGGACAGATCACAAAGGACCTGAATCTGTATACCACAGGGAAATTTGGTTCCTCCATTGTCTGGTCCTCTGACAATCCGGCGGTGATTGATCCGGCAACGGGCACGGTGACCCGCGCGGCGCAGGAGGAAACCGTCACGCTTACCGCGGTGATCTCCTATGGCGGGGAATCCCGGGAGCAGACCTTTGTCCTGACCGTGCCCAAAAAGGGAACGGACGGCAATATGGCGACCGGCGGCAAGGTGACCATGGAGGGGACCTCCTCCATTGAGGATATTGCAAACCTGACAGACGGTATTTTTGAAACCTATATAGAGACTCTGGATCAGGGCAAAAAGCCAAAGATCACCATTGATCTGGGCGAGGAGAAACAGTTCTCCAAGGTTGTGATCTATGAGGGGATGGCGGATGGAAGATACGCCATCCAAAGCGGCGTGCTTGAGGTGTCCTCGGATAAACTGACCTGGACCAAGGTTGCGGAGACTGAAACTGTGGGCGCCAACCGGGTATTGGATTTTGTGCCGGTGGAAGCGCGGTATATCCGCTTCAGCGTCACCGGTCTTGCCAAGGATCAGGTGGTTCGTCTCTATGAGATCGAAGCGGTGATGGATGCGTCCGACGCAGCGGTTGTCAAGGCGGATATGCGCGGACTGAAGGCCTTTGATACCTATAATGTAACCGAGAGCGCCGCCTTTGTGACCAAGGGAAAATTTGGCTCTGATATCAGATGGGAGTCGCAGAATACCAGCCTGGTGGATTCCACGGGCAAGGTCAGCCGGCCCGCGGGCGACGGCGAGAAGGTGACCATTACGGCCTATGTTTCTTTTGGCGCGGTGACGGAAACCGTCACCTTTAACCACTTTATCACCGGAACCGGGGGAGGCGAGCCCAAACCGACCAGGAAACCCGCCGGCGGCAGTGGCGGCGGAGGAAGCGTCTCCGGCGGCGGCGGACTGGTCAATGTGACCGACAGTCCCGCGCCCACCCAAAAGCCGACGGACGGCCCGAATGGCAATGACAGCGTATTTGAAGATGTAAGCACAGACAGCTGGGCGTATCCCTATATCAAATCGCTGTATGATGAAGAAATTCTCACCGGCGGCGGCGACGGATATTTTGAACCCGCACGGCCTATTCTTCGGGAGGAGTATTTGAAGCTCCTGCTGCTGGCCATGGATGTCGCGGCGGAGCCGGCCCAGGAAAGCGTTTTTGCGGACGTTCGGCCGGACGACTGGTTTGCCGGTTATGTGAATACAGCCCACCAGCTTGGTCTGGTAAACGGGATGCCGGACGGCACCTTTGGCATCGGGCAGGAGATCACCCGGCAGGATATGGCGGTGCTGGCAAAGCGGGCCGCGGATCTGAAGGGCATTGTGCTGGAGCAGAAGGAAGCCAGAAAGCTTGCGGATATGGAGCAGGTCAGCGGCTATGCCAAAGAAAGCGTACAGGCGCTGGCCGACGCGGCCATCATCAGCGGTGATGAGAACGGGGTATTCAATCCCATGGGCTCTGCCCTGCGTGAACAGGCGGCCAAAATCATTTGTCTGCTCCGGGACGCACGATAGAAGACAACAGGTGAATGGCCGGGAGGTCCGGTCATTCGCGGCATATTGAAAAGAAAGGATGTGCAAGTGATGCGGTATGAGAAATTGATCGCGGCAGCGGCTGCGTTTGCTATGCTGGGCACTGCGGCGACAGGCTTTGCCGCCCCGCCGTTTGACCAGGCGCTGACAGAAAAACTGCCGGTGCTGGAAACGGCGCTGGAGATGCCCCAGCCGCCCGGCGCGGAGGAGTCCGCGCCAGCCGAAACCACGGCGCCGGACACAGCTGGAAATCCCGCTGTGACCACAGCGCCGGCGGAATCCGCCCTGCCCCAGACTTCTGCGGAGCCGGAGGAGTCCGCCCCGCTGGAGGAGACCGAACAGCCGGCAGAGACCGAACAGCCGGAGGCAACCGAAGCGCCGGAGACCGCGGGCCCGGAGGAGATGGTCCAGCTTGCGGCTGACACGGTTCCGACGGTCAAGGTGGGCGAGTATGACATCAGCGATTCCATCGCCCTGTATGATAAATTCAACTATTCTGACCCGCAGTATATCACGGACGAACTTCTGTTCGGCCAGTGGGATCCGGACACCCAAAGCTGGGTTCCCCAGGAGAATAAGCTGGTCATCATGAACAGCCTTCCCTATGCCCGGGAGAACGACAAACCCCTGATTGACTACGGCTATGACCCGGAATTGGCGAAGGTGGAAGCGGCCGTCAAGGAATGTGAGGGGAATTACACAAAGCCAAAGGCCTTGCTTCTGCAGTATTATCGGAACAAGTTCAAGAGCTTTAACAAGGATGTCACGGTCAATGGTACGGATGTACAGACCGCCCGGGCCAACGCGCTGGCCTATAACTTCGTCATCAAAGAATTCACCGCCATTGACCTATTTGATGTGACCGCGGAAAAGAAGTTTTATGAATTTGACGTGACAGACCAGATCGCCTCCATCATATCGGGGACCGGGACCAAAAAGTTCTGCTTTGTTATGAATGCCCTGGAACTGGACGGGAAAAAGGCCAGCTTTTACTCCCGGGAGTCAGAATATACCCCCTACATGACGCTGAGCCTGACAGACGGCACCACACAGACCTTTTATCCGGAGGCGGACGCCACCATCAAGGGCGGCGGCAACAAGGGCAAGAGCTTTCCCTCTGAACAGGAGCTCTGCGTGCAGGAGCGCTCCAACGCAAAGGTGGAGAACGACAACAGCAGCCAGCGGGCCCTGATCCGGTTTGATTTTTCCTCCATCGCGCAGGGAACACGGGTTGTCTCCGCTGCCTTTGGCATCTGCGGCTGGACGGACAAAACCGACGCGCCCAAGCGGATCTTTTTGGGCAGCACCACCAATGTGACCTGGGCGGAGAACGGACTGACCTGGACCAACTCCAATTTCACCAACAACATTTCCTTTGATTCCCAGGCGGGAATGATTGCGGATGTGTTCAAGGACAACTACTACGCGCTGGGAAACGCCTCATCCGTACTGGCGGCGCGGTATCTCTATGATTTTGATGAGATATACGCCTATCACGGGATTCGGTATATGCTCCAGTATCACAAGAACATCGACACCCGGGCCTATGCTTATAATGACTTTTTGTCAAAGGGCGTAAACGGATTGGAGCTGGCCAACTCAATTTATGCGTTTATTGGAAGCGAGTATATGACGCCCCAGAATTTCGCTATGCTTTTAAAATCCGTATACTGCAACACAGAGTGGATTATGGAGGGGTGGAACTCCAACTCCGCGGCGCTGAACTCCAACCACGCCACCTATTACAACCGGGGCTTTGCGGCGCTGATTACCCTTTTCCCGGAGTTTTACAAGGCCAATGACCCCCTGCAGGACGATCCCAATTATTCCGGCCTTTACTACGGCGGCCGGGGAGGCTGGATTCCCAGCCTCCAGCGCCGGGTGCTCTATAAGGCAAAGGAGGTCAGTTTCCCGGACGGCGCGGGCAAGGAGGTCTCCGGCGGCTATAACATGGAGGCCTATGCCAACACGGTTGCGGTGCTCCAGTTTGCCACAGAGGCGGAGATGCCGGATATTCTTCCGGAAGAATACTACGACATGATGGCGGTGGCCGCGCTGTATTTCATGCACGGCATGTCGCCGGGTTACCGGGACTGGAATGTGGGCAATTCCTATGGCTACGGCTCACAGTTTATCAACCGTCCGGTGATTAAGCAGATCATTGACGGTCTGGCCATGCTTCTGAAAGCGGAGAAGGATAAGACCAGCGAGCAGTACAAAAAACGGAAGGAACAGTACGATCAGCTGATGTATGCGTACACGGACGGCAAGGATGGCACCATGCCGGAGTTTGAATCCATTCTGTATCCCATGGCCCGCAAGGTGGTCATGCGGGACGGCTGGGATAAAAACGCGGTTGGCGCCACCATGGGCATTGCAAACGGCGGGATCCATGCTCATTTTGACGATCTCTCCATTGTCATTGCGGCCTATGGCCGGTATCTGCTGGCCGATCCCGGAAAGGTGGACTATGTGGAAAACGAGCCCTATAAATGCTGGCTCAATTCCACCCGGGCCCACAATACCATCGAGATCAACGATATCTCCCAGCGGAGCGGCTTTTGGAGCAACTGGGAGGTGGCGAAAGGTCCCTCCGGTGAAAACTTGGTATTCCCCTTCCGGAATGACCATGGCCTGATTCTGGCCAACAATGTCAGTGCGGACGCGGTGCAGGAGCCGGAAAACGCCGCGTATAAGGCGATTCTGGATGAAAAGAACTACACCCGGGATAACCTTGAAAAGCTGTATGACTTTGACGACCAGCTGGCTGTCGAGGCCAATCCCTCTGCGAAGACCAGAAACTTCCAGGGGCGGTTTCTGGAAAGTGAGATGAATCAAACATTTGACTATGTCAAAGGAGAGACGTATAATAATATCGGTGTGAAGTACAAGGATGACGGAAATGTTCTGGGCGGCGGCGTGAAAGAGTATTCTGCAGCGGACAACGCCCACAACCGCTCTATGCTGTTTATCAAGTCGGAATCTGTCCCCAGTTTCTATATTGTGACAGACTATGTGGCGCCGGTGAACGGGAACAGCCAGGAGAACAAGTACAGTCAGGCGTGGCATTTTACCAATGATGCGGGTATCACCATGGATCCTTCCACCAAGACCGTCAAGACCCATTACAATGACGTAAACCTGGCGGTGGTGCCGGTTATGGGCGAGGAGATTGAGACAGAGGCCAGTCTGGCTGACGGCTGGTATCACACCACGGCCAACGTCCCGGCCAAATATGTGACCTATGTGAAAAAGGCCAGCCAGCCGACCACCTTCAACACGATGCTTCTGCCCATGAACACAGGCGAGGACTATGACGTGCAGACCGCCATGCTTAAGCTGGACGGCCTGAGCGAGGCGGACGCCAGCGCCTTTACCTTCAGCATGCGGGACACCCAGCATGGGAAAAATGTGAACGGAACCTATTACAACCTGCATGACACAGCCGCAAAGCAGAGCCGACAGGTTGGGGACTACACCACAGACGCCCGGATGCTGTATATGGATCAAAAGGACGGCTATGAGACCACGGCCATTCTGGCGGACGGCACCTCTGTGCAGGATAAGAACGGCCGCTATCTGGTAAAGTCCAAGGAAAACATCACCCATCTGGGCGTGGAGTGGCGGGGAACAGGCCTGTACCTGTCCACCTCCCAGACCGACCCGGACGGCGCGGAATATGTGGATCTGTCCCAGCTTACGGTGCTGAACCAGCGGAACACCGCGCGGGTTTACCTGAACGAAAAGCAGATCGATCATCAGAGCAAAAACGGATACATCTATTTTGGGGATGAACCCATCATAGACGACGGCGAAGTGGTGCCCACGCCTTCGGCAACGCCTGTCCCCACAAAAAGGCCCAGTGGTCACGGCGGCGGAGGCGGCGGTTCTGTGCCGAATCCCACCATACCGGCAAAAACCGAAACCCCATCCCAGACCAGCGAGCCCGGTGTGACCCAAAAACCGGCGGATCCGGAGCTGGAGGGGATCAATCCCGCGTTTGCCGGAGAGCTGAAGGACCACTGGGGCAAGAAAGAGATCGCGTCCCTGGTCCGGGACGGCGTGGTCAACGGGGTCAGCGACAGCTCGCTGGGACTGGTCCAGCCGGTAACCCGGGCGGAATTCAGCGCGATGCTGGTTCGGGCTCTTGAGCTTGAGACCGTGGGTTATCAGGGAGAGTTCCCGGATGTCAGCGGCGGCGCGTGGTATGCAGATGCCATGGCCACGGTGAAGCAATATGGCATTTTGGAGGGCGACGCGGAAGGAAACGCCAGCCCAGATACGGTCATCACCAGAGAGCAGATGGCCAAAACGGCGGTGCTTGCGCTGGAGAAGGCCAAGGATATCAAGCCGGGAGATACGCCGGGACCCGCGTTTACCGACGCGGGGCAGATAAGCGGCTGGGCGGCGCCCTACGTGGCGGCCGCGCAGAGCCTCGGCATCATGAACGGTGTGGAGGACGGCGCTTTCGCGCCCCAGGCAGAAGTGCCCCGGGAGCAGGCCATGGTACTGGTGTACCGGCTGAGAGAAAAAGAGTGAAAAATGCTTAGGGAACGGCCGTGAGGCTGTTCCCTAAAGCTGTTTAAAAACTGCTATGGACAAACTGAACGTGCGGCATTGGTTTGTCCGGGCGGGATCAATAGAGTTGACGATGCTTCGGCGAGAGGAGGCAGTCCAAAATGGTATTGCGTTATAGAAAAATGGTATTTATGATTTTGGCGTCCGCGGTGGCCGCGGCAGGTCTTTCAGCCTGCGGCGGGGGGGATGTGCAGAAGGAGGCGCGGGAACTGTCTCCGGAGGAGCTGAAAACCGCGTCTTATCCGCTGGAAACAGATGAGACGCTGACCATGTGGATGCGCCATCATGTGGGGGCGCAGGTACCCGGCCAGCCGGATTACAGCAAATACCCCCGGGTGGCGGAAGGGGAAAAGCAGATTGGCGTCAGGCTGTCCATCACCTATGCGGACAACGGGCAGGAGGAGGAACAGTTCAATCTCCTGCTGGCCTCCGGCAATCTGCCGGATATGATCTATTATGACTGGCTTCATGTGACAGGCGGTGCGGACGAGGCGATCCGGAGCGGGTATATCACCGCCCTCAACGGCCTGATTGCGGACTACGCGCCCAATTATTGCAAGTTTCTGGAGGAAAAGCCGGAGTATGCCAAGATGGCAAGGACCGATTCCGGCAATTACTATATGTTCAACGGCTATCCGGGCGCAGATCAGGAGAAGATCAACGACCTGGAACGCTCCGCGGTCTGCGGCCTCGCCATACGAAAGGACTGGCTGGAGGAGCTTGGGCTGGAGCCGCCGGAGACCATTGCGGAGTGGTATACGGTGCTGAAGGCCTTTCGGGATCAGAAAGGTGTCAAGGCGCCCATGACGTTCAATTTTTCGGATGAATACGCCTATCAGAACCTGATTGGCGCCTATGGCATCGCGCCGGGGTTCTATCAGGAGGACGGACATGTGCTCTATGGACGGGTTCAGCCCGCATACCGGGATTTCCTGTCGGAAATGCGCAAGTGGTATGCGGAGGGACTGCTGGACGAGGGGATCATGTCGGCCAGCGATGAACGGGTGACTGAAAAAATGGTGGAGGGAACCAGTGGCGCCAGCTTTACATGGATCGGCGCGGGAATTGAGCGCTGGCTCAAGGAGGGCAAGGCGCTGGATCCGGACTATGACCTGCTGGGGCTCAGACCGCCTACCCTGCAAAAGGGGGAAACATCCAAGTTCGGCAACTATTTTTCCCCCTTTCCCCACATTGGCATTGCAATCAGCGCCACAAGCGAGAAAAAGGAGCTTGCCGCCAAATTTTTGGACTATGGGTACAGTGATCCCGGCGCGGTTATGTATAATTACGGCGTGGAAGGTGTCTCCTATGAGATGAAGGACGGGAAGCCAACCTATAAGGAACAGCCCGAGGGCATGACGCGGTCCGATTTTCTGACCCTGTATACCTCATCCACCGGGAACTGGCCCTATAAGGTGCTGACCACGGGCAAAGAGTTTTTCTACAGGCTGCCGCAGCAGTTCCAGGCTGTGGAGGCCTATATGCATACGGAATATCCCAGCTATCTCATGCCGCCCATTTCCCAGACTGTGGACGAGGCGGAGGAGGCCAGCCGGCTGGAGCGGCTGGTTCTGACCTATGCGGATGAGATGATGCGGAAGTTTATTCTGGGACGGGAGCCTCTGGAGAACTATGACCTGTATGTGGAGCAGATGCGCAGTCTGGGCATAGACCGGCTGACCGAACTCAAGCAGGAGGCGCTGGACCGTTACAACCGGAGATAGAAACCTGATATTTTGGCATCGGAGGGCGAAACACTTTTTGTTTCGCCCTCCGATTTTTATTGTGAATGCAATAAGGGTCTGGGGTACCTCTTTGGGGGAGTTGCCGGCGCAAGCTGACTGAGGAAGTATAAAAAGTAAAGTTTTAAGCATTACATAGCAGTAGGGGCGATTCGTTTTTTGCCCCTGCGATTTAGCCTGTCCGTTCGGAATCAAAAAGGGAGCCCGGGGGAGCCAGGGCTCCGCGCAAACTTGTCTCCGGCAAAACATACCATATGCTTTGCGTATCAGCTTTTTTGACACGCTCCACAATCTTTGATTGTGTTGTCGGGTCAGGTTCTTATTTGAATGGCGCATTGCGCTTTGTCGAATCCTGTCGGGCGTGTGTTTCTGCGGATTGCCGAAAATGTTTATTTTCTCCCCGGAAATTTAACAAATTGTATATACCAATCCCAGCGAAAATCGCGGTTTTCAGGCGTATTACATAAAAAGTGTATACGGATTGCACATTTTAAATATTGATTTTATATAGGATGGGGTGATATAATCCATAATGTGATAAGCCCACAGTGTGGGCGGTGCGGAAAATTTATGCCGATCAACTTAATTAAAATCAAAGGAGTGTGAATTATGGCACAGGCACAAAACGCCAAAACAATCAAGCCCGCCGCCATGAAGCGTTCGCTGTTCTCGGGGAAGCACAGCAAAACCATTCAGCTGACGCTGATGGCGCTTCCGGGGGCGCTGTTCTTCATCCTGTTCCGGTATTTGCCCATGACCGGTCTGATCATGGCGTTTAAAGACTATGTGGTGACGGGCAAAGGCTTCTGGGGCAGTCTGATGTCCAGTGAATGGGTTGGATTTGATAATTTTAAATTTCTGTTTGCCACCAAGGATATTTTGATTGCCATCCGAAATACCTTCTGCTACAATATTTTCTGGATATTCCTGGGACTGTTTGTGTCCGTGGCGCTGGCGATTATGCTCCATGAGATTACAAACGCGAAAATGGCGAAGGTCTATCAGACGGCCATGTTTTTCCCGTATTTCTTGTCATGGGTTGTGACGGCCACCTTTGTGTTTGCGTTTCTCAGTCATGAGCGGGGGTTCCTGAACCATATGATATCAAGTGTGGGCGGCGACCCGGTTCAGTGGTACGCGGAAAAGAAATACTGGCCTTTTATTCTGACCATTATGCATATCTGGAAATCAGCGGGATACAACTGCGTGATCTACCTTGCGGCCATCTGCGGCATTGACCAGTCCCTGTATGAGGCTGCCATGATCGATGGCGCAACCAGAATGCAGCGGATCCGGCACATCACCATTCCCATGCTCAAGCCCATGATGGTGATTCTGACCATCATGGCCATCGGCAAGGTGTTTGCGGCGGACTTCGGTCTGTTCTATAATGTGCCGCAGGCAAACATGTCCGGCGCGCTGAAGCCTGTGGTGGATGTTGTGGATACATACATTTACAATGCCATGATCAACCTCAATGACTTCGGCATGAGTACGGCGGCCGGTCTGGCCCAGTCCGTGGTGGGCCTGGTGATGATTGTCGCGGCCAACTTCACTGTCCGGAAAATCGACGAGGATCTGTCATTATTCTAAAAGGAGGGAAAAGAGACTATGTCCAAGACAAAGAAGGAGCTCAATGCGTTATCTCCGGTGCCAAACGTTCTGCTGAATATTGTTCTTCTGCTGTTCAGCCTCGCTTGTATTCTGCCCTTTGTGTTCACCATTATCATTTCCTTTACGGATGAGTCCGTTCTGCTGAACGGCTACAGCTTCTGGCCCTCCAAATGGAGCCTTGCGGGCTATGAGTATGTGTTCAAAAGCGGCGGCATGATCTTCAATGCCTTCTGGGTCAGCATCCAGCTGGTTGTGATCGGGACCATCCTCGGTCTTGCCATCACCTCCATGTATGCTTATATCCTGTTTCGCAAAGACTATAAATTCAGGAAGTTCTTTAACTGGCTGTCCTTTATCACCATGATATTCTCAGCCGGTCTGGTTCCCACCTATGTGGTGTTTGTCCAGATGTTCCACCTGAAAAACAGCCTGTGGGCGCTGATATTCCCGCTGCTGTGCACCCCGTTCAATATTATTATTTTAAAGACCTTTTACACCACCTCCATCCCGGAGGCGCTGATTGAGAGCGCGAGCATTGACGGCTGCAGTGAGTTCAGGACCTTTGCCCAGATCATTTTGCCCATTTCTCTGCCGGGCCTTGCCACCATTGCCCTGTTCTACACGCTGGGCTATTGGAACGACTGGTACAACGCCCTGCTGTATATTGACGAGGCGTCCATGGTGCCGCTTCAGTATCTGCTGATGAAGATTCAGAACAACATCAACTATCTGACCACCAATCTGGGCGACGTGGGGACAGCCGAGGCACTGCGGAACATGCCGTCAGAGAGCGCCCGGATGGTTTTGGCGGTTATCATCATTGTCCCCATTGCCTGTGCGTATCCGTTTTTCCAGAAATACTTTGTCTCCGGCCTGACAGTGGGCTCGGTTAAGGGTTAAAGCGCACAGCGTTCGATCTGAGTTCCATGCCCCGCGCAGGGGCATGGATCGGCTCTTACCTATAAGTAATAGATGATCTAAAATATAAAGAAATGAGGAGTTAAAATGAAAAGCTTGAAGAAAACATTTTTTGGAATAGCTGCCGGCGTGCTCAGCGCGGCTCTGATGCTCACGGGCTGCGGCGGCGGAGACGGCGCGGGAACCAGCGGCAAGGGCAATGACAAGGATCTGGTCTGGTATATGATCGGCACGGCTCCCACGGATCTGGATATGGTCATGGAAGAGGTCTCCAAGATCACACGGGAAAAGATCGGCGTGGGCGTCAAGATGTATCAGGTCGCCAATGCCGACTATGCCAGAAAGATTCAGACCATGCTCAATTCCGGTGAAGAATTTGACCTCTGCTTTATCAACCAGGCACAGCTGGACAATATGCGCAAAGGCAACTTTGTGGAGCTCAGCGACCTGCTGAAGAATCAGGGCAAGGACATGGCGGAGACCATTCCTGAAAACGTATTTGACCTGGCCCGGATTGACGGGAAACTCTACGGGATCCCCACCTATAAAGAGGTGGCGTGGCAGAACACCTGGATGGTGAACGTCCCCATTGCGGAGAAATACGGCATTGACTATAAGAATGAGATCACCACGCTGGAGGAGATTGAGCCCATTCTGGAAAAGGTCAAGGAGGGCGAGGGCTCCGGTTTCCTGCCGCTGATGCCCTATTCCGCGGGTATGATCGGCGTGATCCCCTATGAGTTCGTGGGCGACACCATCTTTGGAACCCAGCTGAACTTTGACAATCCTGAGGATGTGGACCACAAGATCGTGAACGTGTATGAGACAGAGGCGGCCAAGAACCATCTGGAAACCATGCGCCGCTATTATGAAAAGGGCTATCTGCCCCAGGATGTAACCGGCAACTCTGACGCGGAGAAAAAGGGATCCTGGTTCCTGAACCTGAATTCCTATCAGCCGGAATACGAGGTGGCGGACAGCGTATCCAAGGGCTATCAGATTGATGTTGTCTACCGTCACAAACCCGTCATGACCAACACCATCGGCGCCATGAACGGCATTCCGGTCAGCTGTAAGCGTCCGGAGAAGGTTATGGAATTTCTGAATCTGGTCAACACAGACAAGCAGATCCGCAACATGATCGGCTATGGTATCGAAGGCGTGCACTACAACCTCAATGAGGAGGGCAAGCGCGTCCTGACCCAGCAGGGTAAGGACAACTATGGAAGCATGCCCCAGTACGCGCTGGGCAACCTGTTCCTGAACGACCTGGCCGAGACCGACCGGGACGGCAAATGGGAGCGGTTTGAGGAATACAACGCCAGCGCCATTGAATCGCCGCTGAAGGGTTTCTTCTTTGACTCCAAACCGGTCAAGAGCGAGATCGCGGCCATGGAGAATGTGGTCAGCCAGTATAAAAAGGACCTGCTCTTCGGCCGTGTGGACCCGGATGTGGTTCTGCCGGAGTTCCTCCAGAAGCTCAAGGATGTAGGCAGTGAGAAGGTTCAGGCTGAGATGCAGAAGCAGTACGACGAATTTTTGGCCAGCAAAAAATAAGGGATTTCCCCGGCAGCCGTGCCGGAGGTAAAAGGGCCGGGCCGCGGAGTGAAAACCGCGCGTCCGGCTTTTTATGTGTAAAATCAAGGCGGTCTGGCGGTAAAATCCGTGTAAAAACAATTTTTGTACATTGAAAAACGAAAATTGAGTATGGATTTGACCTGCCTTCTGTGGTAAGATAGGGGCAGAAAATTTGGTTGCCTCGCCCATTTCGCATCAGAACAGAGGAAAATAAATGTGAGGCAGGCGGCAGAATGAAAAAAGAAATGAAAAGATGGAGGAAGAGAACATGATACAGGATTGGTTCAGAGAGGCAAAGCTGGGTATTTTTATTCATTGGGGCATCTATGCGGTGGATGGCATCACAGAATCGTGGAGCATTACCAACGGCTCATACAGCTATGACGACTATATGAAGCAGCTGGAGGGTTTCACGGCAAAGAACTATGATCCGAAGAAATGGGCGGAGCTGATCAAGGCGGCCGGGGCCAACTATGCGGTTCTGACCTCCAAGCATCACGACGGGGTCGCGCTCTTTGACACAGAGCACACGGACCTGAACGTGGTGAAAAAGACGCCGGCAGGCCGGGACCTGATCGGCCCCTATTGCGACGCGCTCCGGGAACAGGGAATCCATGTGGGCATCTATTTCACCAATACGGACTGGTCGGATGTGGACAACATGCGGGTGATTCTGGACAAGAGCGAGGAGGACGTGCTGGAAATGCGGCACACGGCGCAGGAATACCGCACAGTCTGGGGGGAGGCCTGCAAGCTGAGCGGCGATGAGGGAACCCAGGACAAGGCGGAGCTGGAGGCGGCGTGGCAGCGTTTTATGGGCCGTTACCGGCAGGGAATCACAGAGCTTCTGACCAACTACGGGGAGGTGGACCTCCTGTGGTTCGACGTGATGCTCACCCGGGAGAGCTTCTCCTGGGAGACTGATAAGGTGCGGGAGATGATCCGCCGGCTGAACCCCAAAACCATGGTCAACGCCCGGATGGTGGGCCAGGGCGACTATGAAACACCCGAACTGTATATCCCCCTGCGGCCCATGGAGGACACCTGGGAGCTTTGCTCCACCTTTAACAATTCCTGGGGCTTCCAGCCCGGGGACAAGAAATACAAGGATATCCGGCAGATTGTGCGTATGCTGTGCGAGTGTATCAGCAAGGGCGGGAACCTGCTGATCTCCATTGGCCCGGACGCGGAGGGGAATATTCCAAAGGAGACCCAGGAGAGCATGCTGGCGCTGGGGGACTGGACGCACCGTTACGCGGAGGCGGTCTACCCCACGGAAAAGGGGCTGGACCCGGCGTACTTCCTGGGCGGAAGCACGCTGAGCAGGGACAAAAAGACGCTGTACCTGTTCAGCTATGACAGGCCAAACGGGTTTTTGATGCTGAACGGGATCAAAAACAAGGAAATGAAAATCACCGCGCTGAAAAACGGCCGCGAATTGGCATATGAGATCATTGGCGGCGCGCCCTGGCTGGATATGCCGGGCCAAATCTGGGTCAGGACAGAGGACGGGGACCTTGACGACGTTTGCAGCGTGTTCCGGGTGGAATTTGAGGAGCCTATCCGGCTGGTGGAGATTGAGGAGAATGTCAGCTCTGTCGGCGGTGCGGACTGAGGCACGGAGGGCGGACTGAGGCACGGAGGTGAGAGCATGAATTTAAGATTTTATAACGCAGACGGTATAGAGACACAGGAGTTTCAGGGAAAACAGGGGGACGTCGTCCCCTTTCGGATTGAGACGGAAGGGGCGGGCCGCTTTTTTGCGGCACTCTCTGACCTGAAAAGCGGAGACGGCGCTGTACTGCGCAGGGAGCATACCAGCATTCTGCAGACCCAGTGTGTGGATGCGCTGGGAAATTATCAGGAGCTGTGGACCGATGCCGGAACGCTCTGGGGCTATATGGAGATTCCCGCGGACTGTCCGGCAGGCCGGTACAGCGGTGAACTGGAGCTTCGATGCGAGGACGGCGCTTCAGTTCGGGAGCCGGTCGGGCTTCTGGTTTTGCCCGCGGACGGCCCCAGCAATCTGGACGATTTTACCTCCCTTGCCCGGATCAAATGGTTTCAGTCCCGGGCCTATCAGGACGAAACCATGATCCCACCCCCATTTGTCCCGGTGCGGTATCGGCACGGCAGAGCGGAGCTTTTGGGCAGGGCTGTGACCTTTGGGGCCTTTGGCCTGCCTGCGGCAATTTACAGCGCATTTGACGGACAGGGTCATATCGGCGGGACAGAGTCGCCGGTGCTGGGCGCGCCCATGGGCTTTTCCCTGATTGGTGAGGAATTTTTGGAGACCGTTCGGGACATTCGGGAGACGGACGGCGCGGTGGAAGTCTATATCAGAAACGAAAGCGGGCGGTTTTTTCTGGAGTCAAGGGGCCGGCTGGAAGCCGACGGTATGTACGCCCTGACCATGCGGCTGACAGCGCGGGGGGACGCGTCTGCGTCTGCGGCGCTCTCGGTCAGGCCGGCAAAGCCGCGGCTGTTTATGGGCCTTGGCTGTCCCGGCGGAAAAATGCCTAAGCGGCTGGACTTTCGGTGGGACAGGCGGGTCAACCAGGACAGCTTCTGGGCCGGCGACGTGAACGGCGGCTGCAGGGTGCGCCTGCGGGACGCGGTTTACTGCAAGCCCAATGTCAATATTTACTATGGCTATAAGCCCATAAAAATTCCGGACAGCTGGGGCAACGGCGGCCAGGGCGGCATTGCCGTTTCGGACGGACAGGTCACGGTCCATACGGGCGCGCGGCAGATGGGTGCAGGGGAGAGCCTGGATTTCGGGCTGGACCTGTGGATCACCCCCTTCAAGGAGCTGGATACCCGGAAGCAGTTCAGCAGCCGGTATTACCACACCTACCGCTGTGAGAGCCCGGAAAAATGGCTGGAAACCATGAAAGGGACCGGGGCAAACATCATCAACATTCACCACGGCACCGACCTGAATCCCTATATCAACTATCCCTTTTATGAGACAGAGGCCCTGCGGCGTTTCAGCGACCAGGTACATGAGAGCGGAGGCAGGGTCAAGCTGTACAATACGGTTCGGGAGCTGACCACCATGATGAAGGAATTCCCGATTCTCCGCTCTCTGGGCTATGAAATTCTGGAGCCCTCCCGGGGAATCCAGGGGGCAAGCCTGTGGCAGGACGACGCGCGGGCGTGGATTGTGGAGCATATCGGGGCCGACATCATTCCCGCCTGGCGGCAGGAGATCACAACCGGCAAATACGCGGGTGAGGTGGACGCCTCTGTACTGACCAACGGACAGTCCCGGCTCTGCAATTACTATGTGGCCGGGCTGGAATGGCTGGCGGATCATGCGGGGATCGACGGCATCTACGTCGACGATGTGGCCTTTGACCGGAGCACCATGAAGCGGGTCGCCCGTCTGTTTTCCAGGCGGGCCGGAAGCCAGATTGACCTGCACAGCTGGAACCATATGGATGCGCGGGCGGGAAAGACCAGCTCCGCCCTCCAGTATATGGAGCTTCTGCCCTATGTGGATCGGGTATGGCTTGGCGAGGGCTTTGACTATGAAAATACCACCCCGGAATACTGGCTGGTGGAGATGAGCGGCATCCCCTTTGGCGTTATGGGTGAGATGCTGCAAAACGATGGAAATTTTTACCGCGGCATGGTATTCGGTGAGACGAACCGGCTGGGCTGGGGAACGGCCTCTCCAGAGCCGCTCTGGAGACTGTGGGATGATTTTGGCATCGCGGAGAGCCGGATGTATGGCTGGTGGAGCGGGGAATGTCCGGTGAAAACCGGGGAGCCGGATGTGCTTGCCACATGTTATATCCGGGAGAACCGGGCGCTGGTGGCAGTGGCCAGCTGGGCGGCCGGGGAAAAGGCGGTGACGCTGCAGATAGAGGACACGCTGGGCTTTGTGCCCGGCAGGATTCGGATTCCCGAAATTCCGGGAAGGCAGGAGGAGGCCGTCCTTGCGATAGGCCAGCCCCTGACCATTGCACCCAATCAGGGGATTCTTGCCCTGATAGAGAGTTGAGAGGGGTGAAGCATATGATGAAAGCATGGAATGATTTTGTAAAACGGGTATTGCCGGAACACTGGGATCAGGTGTTTGCTGAAAAAATGCCGCCGGAAAACGGCCGGGAGGTCTATGAGATCGCGGGTGAAGAGGGGATGGTCCTTCTGCGGGGCAGCTCGGTCAACAGCCTGGCAGCCGCGCTGGGCTGGTATCTGCGCTATGACGCGGAGGTGAATCTCTCCTGGTGCGGAAGCCGGATGGAACTGCCTAAATTCCTGCCCAAGCCGGCCCCGTACCGGCGGGTGATCGAGCAGAAATACCGGGCCTATTTCAACTACTGTACCTTTAACTACAGCGCGAGCTGGTGGGACTGGCAACGGTGGGAGAAGGAACTGGATTTCATGGCCCTGCAGGGGGTCAATCTGCCCTTAAGCGCGGTGGGAATTGAGTGTACCTGGTATGAGACCCTGCGGGAACTGGGGTTCACAGAGGAGGAGGCCCTGGCCTTTTTCTCCGGCCCCGCCTTCTTGGCGTGGCAGTGGATGACCAACATTGAGGGCTTTGCAGGCCCGATTCCAAAGAGCTGGATTGAAAAGCGGCGGGTCCTGGGCCAGCAGATCATCCAGCGCCAGCTTGCGCTCGGCATGACCCCCATTCAGCAGGGATTTTCCGGCTTTGTGCCGCGCCTGCTGCAAGAGAAGCTGCCAAAGGCGCGGATCCAGCGCAAGGCCGACTGGTGCGGCATTGCGGGCACGGCACAGCTGGATCCCACAGACCCCGCCTTTCAGAGGATCGGGCGGATCTTTCTGGAAAAGCAGAAGGCGCTGTTCGGCGCCTATGGATTTTATGCGGCGGATCCCTTTCACGAGGGGACTCCGCCTGTGGACACGCCGGAATATCTCCAGGAGGTGGGCAGGGCCATTGACGGCCTGGTCCGGGACTTTGACCCCAAGGGGGTCTGGGTCATGCAGTCCTGGTCGATCCGAAAGCCCATTGTCTGTGCGGTGCCCCGGGAGCGCTTGCTGATTCTGGACCTGGCCGGAACAGGACACAGCAGGCATGACGGCTTCTGGGGCTATCCCTTTGTGACAGGAAACCTGCATAATTTCGGGGGCCGGATCAACCTGCACGGCGACCTGAACCTGCTGGCGGAGAACAGCTTTCTGCAGATCCGGCAATCCGCGCCCAATGTGTGCGGAACCGGACTGTTTATGGAGGGGATTGACCAGAATCCCGTCTACTATGACCTGGCGTTTGAGATGCTGACCGCAGACAGACCTGCGGATCTGGGTGCCTGGCTGCCGGCGTATGTGAAGCGGCGGTACGGGAGGACGGAACCGGAATGGCTGGAGGCGTGGGAGCTCCTGCTGAAAACGGCATACGCGCCGGGGACAAATGGGGTGGAGAAGAGCTCCGTCCTGTGCGCCCGGCCGGCTGTCAATGTGAAAAAATCAGGGCCCAACGACGGCTTTCATATCCCATACGGCAATAAGCGGCTGTTCCGCGCGGCGGAACTGCTGGCGGCCGCCGGATCAGACGCGGCGGGCTACCGCTATGATCTCGCGGACGTGACAAGACAGGTACTCAGCAATTATGGACAGCAGCTGTACCGCGCGGTTTCAGAGGCCTTTAAAAACCGGGAGACCGAGACGTTCCGCATGCAAAGCCAGGCGTATTTACAGCTTTTGCAGGATGTGGACGGCCTGCTGTCCGGCTGTCCGGAGCTGGGGCTGGAGCGCTGGATTCGGGATGCCCGGTCCTGGGGAGATACGGAGCAGGAGCGGGATTATCTGGAGTACTGCGCAGGCCTTTTGATCACCCTTTGGGGCAATGAGGAGGAGCCGCATATCTTTGACTATGCCTGGCGGGAGTGGTCGGGCATGGTGGGGGGCTTTTACGCGAAGCGATGGGAGATCTTCTTTGCCATGCTCCAGGAATGCCTGGACACAGATGCCGAATACACAGAGGACACTCTGCCCCAGGTGTACGGCCGGGAGAGCTTCCGGGCGAATGCCTGCTATCAGGAGATGGCGGAGTTTGAGACCGGATGGGTCCGCGGCAGAAAAACCTTCAAGCCTGCGGAAAAGGACGCTGTCCCGGAGGCGAGGAGACTGCTGGCGCGATACCGGGATAAATTGGTGTGATGAAACATGCCCGCTGGCTGACTGTGGCCCCTGGGTTTCAAGGGCAAATGGATTGAGAGCGTGGTTTAAAAATCAGGAAGGAGCAACGAGCATATGGAAAGAGGAAGATTCACCCTGCCGGGAGAGGCGGGAATGGAGGAAGCGATCA
>CBCTHE010000021.1:0-59407 GCA_965146665.1 uncultured Ructibacterium sp. | reverse complement strand
ATGTGATCTATGTGAACGCCGTGCGCGAAACCTGTGAGGCCGAGGTGGCCATGCAGTATAACGACGGCTACAGCGAGAACATCATCAGCTTTGCCAACAACATCAACACCACCGAGGGCGGAACCCATGAGACCGGGTTCAAGGCCGCTCTGACCAAGGTCATCAACGACTATGCCAGAAAATATGGCTTTTTGAAGGAAAACGACGACAATTTGAAGGGTGAGGACGTCCGGGAGGGTCTGACCTGTATCATCAGCGTCAAGGTCACAGAGGCGCAGTTTGAAGGCCAGACCAAAACCAAGCTGGGCAACAGCGAAATCCGTTCCATTGTCGAGAAGATGGTGAACGAGAAGCTGGGCGAGTTTTTCGAGGAGAATCCGAACGTGGCCAAGATTGTGGTGGATAAGGCCATGACCGCTTCCCGGGCCCGGGAGGCCGCAAAGCGCGCCCGGGAGAACACCAGAAGAAAGAGCGCGCTGGAGAGCAGTACCCTGCCGGGCAAGCTGGCGGACTGTTCAGACCGGGACAACACCTATACAGAGATCTATATCGTCGAGGGAGATTCCGCGGGCGGCAGCGCCAAGCAGGGCCGTGACCGCCGGTTTCAGGCGATTCTGCCCCTGTGGGGAAAGATGCTGAACGTGGAAAAATCCCGGATTGACAAGGTGTACGGCAACGATAAGCTGATGCCGGTCATCACGGCCCTGGGCGCGGGGATCGGCGATGAGTTTGACGTGAGCAAGATCCGGTATGGCAAAGTGGTCATCATGGCCGATGCGGATGTGGACGGCGCCCATATCCGAACCCTGATGCTGACCTTCTTCTTCCGGTTCATGCGTCCGCTGATCGAGGAAGGTCATGTGTTTATTGCCCAGCCGCCCCTTTACAAGGTCAGCCGCGGGAAGGTTGAGAAGTATGCCTACAGCGACGCGGAGCTCCAGGAGGTCCTGGCGGAGCTGGGCGAGGGCAAACAGCCCGCGATCCAGCGGTACAAGGGTCTTGGTGAGATGAACCCGGAACAGCTCTGGGAGACCACCATGAACCCGGAGACTAGAATCATGCTCAAGGTGGATCTGGAGGACGCCCGGCAGGCGGATGAGACCTTTACCATTCTGATGGGCGACAAGGTGGAGCCCAGAAGAAAGTTCATTGAGGACTACTCTTCCACGGTTGTCAATCTGGACATCTAATGCGGAAAAACCTGAGAGCGCAGAGCTTCTGCGCTCTCAAACCATATATAGAGAAAAGGAAGTGGAACTATGATCAAACTGGAACATACCCAGGTCATGAATCTTGAGGGGGCCATTCGCGGCGCCCGGAATCCCATGAACAGCTGGAGCCGGAGTGACAGCGCGTATGACGGGGACGGCAGTTATGTTCTGGGGCCAAACGATCTGGATCTGGCCAGACGCCTGTGCAAGGCGGGCAGCGACCACCGCAAATTCATCCGGCAGATTCTGGTGTCTGTGGATATCACGGCCCCCATGTACTGGTGGAAGGAATTTGACACCTATAAGGTGGGCACTGTGGCCAATTCCACCAGCACCATGCACAAGATCCACAGCAAGCCCTTTGAACTGGATGATTTCAGCCATGATCACCTGACCCCTGAGGCGGAGGCGGCCCTGCTGTCCTTTCTGTCGTTTCTGGAACAGAGACGGCAGAGCTTTGTCAGCACGAAAAACAGGGCGGATTGGTATGACCTGATACAGCTCCTGCCTTCGAGCTATAACCAGACCCGAACCGTCACAATGAACTATGAAAATCTGGTCAACATGTACTTTGCCCGCCGGAACCATAAGCTGGCGGAATGGCATGACTACTGCGACTGGATCCTGACCCTTCCCTATACCCGGGCGCTGTTTTTGCAGGACTGAGGAACCGGCCGCCGGGGCGGCCCCTGTTTTCAGGAGGCTGGAAGGCGTCTCTGTCCCGGCTCAGGGCAGGGGCGCGGACTGCGGTCCACTGATTCAATGAGCCGGAAAGGCCTGTGTTTGAACCATGCGGAATTTGGTAAAGGAAAAGGCGTTCTACCGGACGTTTTTCTTCCTGACCTTTACGATTGCCCTGCGCAATGTGATTGTGTTTACGGTCAATCTGGCGGACAGCGTCATGCTCGGACAGTATTCCGAGCAGGCGCTGTCCGGGGTGGCGCTGGTAAACCAGATCCAGTTTGTCCTGCAGCTGATGGTCACCGGGATCTGTGAGGGCGGTCAGATTTTCATCTCGCGGGCCTGGGGAGAACAGGACCGCGGAACCATGCAGAAGATGGCCAATATCTCCATGAAGCTGGCGCTTGCTGTCGCCTGTGCGCTGGCATTTGCGGCGGCGCTGTTTCCGGAGGGAATTCTGTCCCTGCTGTCCGCTGAACCCTCCTTTGTTGCCGAGGGCGCGGGCTATCTGAAGATTATTCTAATCACCTATCCCATATTTGCAGTCACGACCTCTCTGATTGTAGACATGAACAGCGTCGAAACGGTAAAGCTGGGCTTTTACACCTCGTTCATTACCCTGGTGATCAACGTCTGCTTGAATTACTGTCTCATTTACGGGAACTTTGGGTTTCCGGAACTTGGCGCCCGGGGCGCGGCCATCGCGACCGCCGTGTCCAGAATTCTGGAATGCGCGGTGGTGATTGGGTATGTCCGCCTCAGGGATCAGAAGATCAGACTGCGCCTCCGCCACTTTGGCCGGATGAGCAGACAGCTGCTGCGCGAGTATGTGAAAAAGGGCGTACCGGTGTTTCTGTCCAGCGCCCTCTGGGGAATTGCCATGACGATTCAGCTGGGGATCCTGGGCCGGCTGGGCGCTTCCGCCATCACGGCCAACAGCATTGCGAATACCCTGTTTCAGATCATCACGGTGGTGACCTATGCCTCTGCCGCCACAACGGCCGTCATGCTGTCCAAGGCCATCGGCGAGGGCAAGACCCATCTGGTGCGGCCCTATGCCAGAACCTTTCAGCTGTTGTATTTGGTCATTGGAGCGGTGACCGGGCTGGCGCTCTTTCTCCTCAAGGACCAGATCATCCGTTTTTATGAGGTGTCAGAGAGCTCCCGGGCCATGGCTTTGCAGTTCATGACCGTGCTGTCTGTGACCGTGGTTGGAACCGCCTATCAAATGCCCTGTCTGACCGGTATGCTGCGGGGCGGCGGGGACACCTCCTTTGTGTTTAAGAATGATATGATTTTTATGTGGTGTATTGTCCTGCCTGCCTCCATGGTCTGCGCCTTCTGGCTCAGGCTGGATCCGGTCTGGGTTTTCCTGTGCCTGAAGAGCGATCAGATTCTCAAATGTGGCGTGGCCGCGGTCAAAATACAGCGGTTCAACTGGGTCAGACTGCTCGCCCCGGCGGAGGAGTCTCCGGTCCCGGCCGCGGCAGAAAATGGGTCGTGATTTCACACAGATTTTCCTTGACAAATGCCAGAAATTATATTATGATAATGATGTAATTTTAAGGTGAAGAGGTGAATCAGAATGGCTTACACAATCAACGATGATTGCATCAAGTGCGGCGCTTGCGCAAGCGAATGCCCCGTATCCTGCATCACTGAGGGAGACGCGAAGTACGAGATCAATGCGGACGAGTGCATTGAGTGCGGTAACTGCGCAAACGTATGTCCTGTAGATGCTCCTCAGGCGTAAGGCGAATTCAGAATAAAAAGGGGTGTACTTATGGTACGCCCCTTTTTTCATTGCGGATCAGCAGTCATTGGAGCGCAGAACAAGGTATGGGCTTGAGAGACGCATATTGTTTTACTCTCCCATGCCTGCCTGTGAAAATTAAACCGAAAGAAGGAGACACAATGAACCCGGAGCTATTTCAAAAAGGCCTCGCGGCCCTGAACGCCGCGGCATCCGAGACCCAGCTGGCGCGGTTCGCGCAGTATGCGGAACTGCTGAAGGACTGGAACCAGCGGATGAATCTGACAGCCATAACGGACGACGACGGCATCGCGGTCAAGCATTTTCTGGACAGTGTTCTTCCGCTGTATTATCTGGACTTTCCCCCGGGCGCAGCCCTTGCGGATATTGGTGGCACAGGCGCGGGTTTTCCGGGCCTCCCCCTCAAAATCATGCGCCCGGATCTGGAGGTCACTCTGATTGATTCCCTTCAGAAACGGGTCAGGTTTTTGGAGACGGTCTGCGGGGCGCTGGCGCTGGAGGGCGTTCGGTGCGTCCATGGCCGTGCAGAGGAGCTGGGAAAGGCTCCCCAGTACCGGGAAAACTTTGATATGGTTGCATCCCGCGCTGTGGCGAACCTGAAGGTTCTGTGCGAGTACTGTCTGCCCTTTATCAAGACCGGCGGTGTGTTTGTGGCGCTCAAGGCAGAGGCTGTGGAGGAGGAGCTGGCGGAGGCCCGGCCTATGATCGGGACGCTGGGCGGCGCGGTGGAGCAGGTGGCCGAGGCCGTTTTGCCGGAGAGCGGCATTGTACGGAAGCTGGTGGTCATCCGGAAGGAGAAGCCAACCCCGGCTCAGTTCCCCAGGCGTGCCAATCAGATCAAAACGGGAAAGCGGATATCAAAAAAGGAGCTGTAAAATCAGCTCCTTTTTTATGTATTGCAAAAGGGCAGAACCGGGAAGAACAGGCGTCTATTTCTCCAGTCCGGCAAAAACCATGGATTTGATCGCCCCGGCGGGCAGGCCCATATCGCTCCAGCCCCACACGTCGCATTGACCGTTCTTATTATCACCCACGGCATAGGCTGTCCCGTCCTGGCTGACGCCAATCGTGTGGTGGACGCCGCCTGCGGCCGAAATCAGATTTTTCCAGAGCGCCACCTCTCCCTGCCGCCAGTCATTGTCTCCGGCAGTGAGCAGACGTCCGTTATAGCCCAGTGCCAGAACGTGGAAATCCCCCGTGCTGACCATGGCGACATCCTTCAGCACGGATACGTCACATTCGTGATAGGTGTTGTCCCCCACAGCCACCACGGTGCCGTCCTGCCGGACCCCCACAGTGAAGCCGTTCCCGGCGGCAATGGCCACAATGTCCCGCCAGCCGTCCACATTGCAGGCGCCCATGTCATTGTCCCCCACAGCCACCACGGTGCCGTCCTGCCGCAGTCCGACCGTGTGCATGCGCCCCGCGGCCACGGCAATGATGCCGGACCAGTCCGCTGTGTCGCATTGACCAAAGCTGTTGTCCCCGGCTGTCACCACGCGCCCGGTGTTCATCACGCCCACGGAATGCCGCTCACCGGCCGCGACCGCGATGATGTGATGCCATTCGCCCAGCGCGCACTGGGAAAAGTCGTCCGCACCCACGGCCTCCACCGTGCCGTTGGATTTGAGGCCGATGGTGTGATTCAGGCCGCAGGCCACAGCCGTCATGTTCCGCCATTCGCCGGTGGCGCACTGGCCAAAGCTGTTGTCGCCGACGGCGGCCACGGTGCCGTCCTTTTTCAGTCCGGCAGAGTGCTTGTCGCCGGCGGCTGTCACACCGGACAGCGCCGCGGTCAGCTGGCGCAGATAAGCGCTGCTGTCCCGCCAGCCGTTCAGAGCTCCAAGTTCGCGGACAGCCCGGGCATAATTCCCGGTTTGAATGGAGACAAGGGCCTGATACCATTGGATGTCCCTGCTCTGGCTGGCGGAGAAGCGGAAACGCGCCAGCCCGTCAAAGGCTTCTGCGGCCTCTGGATACTGCCGGTCCTCAAAGAAGGAAACCGCCTGATCAAAGGCCCGGTCCCGCACCCGGATGTACTGCCAGGCGCCGCCTGCGCCCGCCAGCACGATCACCCCGGCAGCCGCCGCGGCCAGGAGCCGGACGCGCTTTTGCCGTCTGGCCTTGTCCAATTCCTCCGGCGGCAGAGGCGCCAGCGGCGTCTTGTCCTTCCAGAGCTCTTTTTCCGCCTTGCGCTGGGCCTTGCGGCTGGAAAAGAGCAGATCACCGGCGGGCGGAATGGGGATTTCCGCGGTTTTTTCAAATTCATCCGGCTCAGGAACTGCGGACGCGGCCGCCTCTGTGCCGCCGGGGGATGCCGGCGCGGGGGGATCCTCCGGCTCGGTTTTAGCCGCTGGCGCCGTGGTATACGCGCCTTCGGATTCGGAGCGGCTCCAGACTGTGCCGTTGGAAAACCGGACGCGGCTTAAGGTGGCGGTGATGCTGGCCGTGCGCAGGGAGGGGAGCGGAACCGGGTGGCCGCCGCCAAAGCTTTCCCCGTCCGGAGCGTTCAGGTTCTCAAAGGCCTGCCCTTTTTTGGTGGAGATCAGCCGAACCGCCTCGTCAAAACAGCACAGATCCACATAAACGTCAGACAGCGTTTTTCCGCTGACGTTCCGCATGTTGAGGATAAGGCTGATCTGCAGGGTGTCCTGGTTCTGATACAGGCGGCTTTGCAGGATTTCCACAGGCCGCTGTCCCAGCGGCGGATATTCAATTTTTCGTATCAATTTTTTGTTTTCCATCTCAATCACCAGTTCCTGGGTCTAAAGTCTGCGGCGCAGTGTCATAGGCGGTTCCAACCTTGCGGATCATCTGGCCCATCTCTGCCGCAATATGCTTCGGAGAGATAATCTCCATCTCGCCGCCGTAGCTGAACACCCACGCGTAAAACCGGGGCCCCACAAAGGCCTTGACCGCGGCCGTGAAGGTTCCGTTCCAGTCCGGAACCATGATCACGTCCTGCCCGAACCGTTCCATGACCGCGCTGGACAGGTTGTTGGTACAGCGGAGCGTAATGCCCGTCAGCTCCGAGGGACAGGGCCCGGCCACCTCTTCCGGGGTCAGGTGTTCAAAGTCCAGCGCCGCGAACAGGCCGGAACCCTCTCTGGGTTGTTTCAGCATTTGAATTTCCATCAGCCGGTCAATCCTGAAATATTCCATCCGTTCCGACTCCGCCCGGCAGCAGATCAAATAATAGTGGCTGTTGTGCCAGAAGAGCTCCCATGGGCTGACCACAAAGGGATTCCCGCGGTTGTAGTAGAATAATTTCCGCTCCGGCGTAAGGCGGAAACACAGGAAAGAGATCTGCCGGTTCTGCCAGATGGCGTCACAGAGCTTCCGGATGTTCTCATAGCAGTCCATGCCGCAGCTCCGTGCCCGGTTTTTGGAAAACAGCAGACGGGTGAGCTGTTTGCGCTGGCTGTCGCTGGTGAGCATCCCCAGCCGGTGGATCAGCTCATGGCTTTTTTTCTGTGACAGAAACCGGGCGGAATACAGAGCGTCCATAAGAATTTTCAGCTCCGGTTTTTCAAAGAAGTGGGTGTCCAGGTAATAGCCGTAATCCCCGTTCATCCGGATGTCCATCCCGTATTCCCGCAGAAGGCGTATATCGTCATAGAGGCTTTTGCGGCTGGCCGCAATGTTCATGGCGGCCAGCTCATCAATGAGACGCTTGATGGAGAAAGCGCAGCCTATATCTGTCTTAAACCAGAATATCTGGGCCAGACAGAGCAATTTGAGTTTTTGCCGTTCACTTTTCGCCATGGTTCCATTCCCCTTACAGCGGCGGAGGCTGTTTTCTGCACCGCCGGATCATTCTATGTATCAGTATACTATATTTTTGGAAAATTGCAAGATAAAGAATGCGGGAAGACGTATAAATTCCCTATACAAGCATAGATTATATACAACTGAACTTTTTGGAGGGATAACCATGGCTCAAACTGTCAGACGAATTTTATGCGCGGTGCTGGCTGCCGCTTTGCTCCCATGCTTTTATGTATTTGCGGAACCTTCCACACAGGTGGACACCGATGTATCGACCCAGCTGGTGAAAGCCAAATCCGGGATCCTGATGGAGGCTTCCACCGGAGAGGTGCTCTATGAATGGAATCCGGATGAAAAGCTCCAGATTGCGAGCGTCACCAAGACCATGACCATGTTGCTCATCATGGAGGCGCTGGACAGCGGCAAGATCCATCTGGAGGATATGGTGACCACCAGTGAGAATGCCGCGTCCATGGGCGGCTCTCAGGTGTTTTTGGAGGTGGGGGAGCAGATGTCGGTCAATGATATGCTCAAGGCCATTGCTGTCGCCTCCGGAAACGACGCGGCGGTGGCCATGGCCGAGCATATCGGCGGCACCCATGAGGCCTTTGTGGAGAAAATGAATGAGCGGGCCCAGGAGCTGGGCTGTACCAATACCCATTTTATCAACTGCAACGGTCTGGACGAGACCAGCGACCACTACAGCAGTGCGCGGGACGTTGCGCGTATCTCCCAGGAACTGCTCCGGCATGAGAAGATCTTTGACTATACCACCATCTGGATGGATTCCCTCCGGAACGGCCAGTTCGGCCTTTCCAACACCAACAAGCTGGTCCGTTTCTACAAAGGGGCCAACGGGCTCAAGACCGGATCCACCAGCACGGCCAAATACTGCCTTTCCGCCACAGCGGAGCGGGACGGCATGCAGCTGATTGCGGTGGTGCTCTGCGCCCCCTCCACGGCGGAGCGGTTCAGCAGTGCAACCGCCCTGCTGGATTACGGCTTTGCCAATTACGCGGTGGTGGACAGCGGGAAGCTGGGCCTGCAGCTGCCGGAGGTCCAGGTTCTGGGCGGCACGGCGAAGGGCGTTCAGCCCGAGGTTCATAACGTCAGCTTTATTGTGAAAAAGGGCAACCAGGACCGGGTGGAAAAAGAGGTTCAGATGGAGCCCTCTGTCAAGGCGCCGGTAGAGGCCGGTCAAAAGCTGGGCGAGGCGGTTTTCCGGATCGACGGCGAGGAGGTCGCGCGCAAGGAGATTCTGGCCCGGGACGCGGTTCCCCGGATCAATATGTTCCAGATGTTTTGGGGGCTGATGCAGAACTGGATGGCATTATAGTGTCACGTAACATTTAAAATTTTATGTTGTTGTAGGGGCAAGTACGAATCGCCCCTATACGGTATAGGTTGTGGTGTTGGACTTCTCTGTCATGTATTATATCAGAAAGAACACCCTGTTAAAACAAATTCTAAAGAAGCTGTTTGGAAAAAGAATAACCGTGATACAGTTTGCCGTTTTCCGATGGCTGTATCACGGTTTTATCACTGGTCTAATTTTTTTAAGGTATTGATATTATCTTGCAGCAATTCAAGCTGTTTAGGGCTCATACCCCGAATATCATTTAAAATTTCCTGTAATGTACTTTCATTATTGCTATCTTCAAAATCAGCAATAAGTTTGTCAACAGATATATTTAATGCCTGTGTTATGGCTACAACGGTATCAAAAAACAATCTGTGTTTGCCTGCTTCCACTTCTGACAAGTAAGTTTGTGATGAATTGATAAGGTCAGCTAATTCATCTTGTGTTAAATCATTTGCTAGTCGGTATTTCTGTATCTTATTTCCAATCATGCGGAAATCTACGGGAGTATTCATATATCTCTCCTTCATACTGCCGTTTTTTTACATGCCTCAACATAAAACGACATCAAATTTTGAGTATATATCAATTTTCCAAAAAATTGGATATTGCAATGTTAACCAATTTTGATAAACTGATTCCATATCGTTTATTTAAAAGTTCTAACCCTTTTAAATTACTTTCCCGTATCAGCACAGTATATTTTATGGATAATTCACCATCTGCCCGATCATTTATTTTGATATCATTGGTTTTAATCAATTCCTCTATACTGTCATTCACAAAATCAGGTATTCTTGCACGATAGGTTTTACTTAAATCCTCGAGCTGGGTCAGTAAGGTGTTATCAATATAATAGCTGCGTCTATACGTTTTTTCACGTTTTCCATATTTATTCTCAAAATATTTCATAGCTATTCATCCTTGGGTGCAGTAATGTATGAACTATTAAATTGGAGAGATTCATTGTTTCTTAAGAATATTACGAATTGCAATATTTACAAGCTGCGACAAGCTAATACCATACCGCCTGTTTAAGTCCTCAAGTCTGCTCTCTCTAATCAATACAGTATATTTAATAGGCAACTCATTTTCGTGCCTGCTGGACACGTTTACCCATAAGGTTCCAATGATACGGATTTATTTTCATATGTTCACGTCCCTAAAACCCATTTTATACACATAATTTCTTAAAGCCGGCCTAATGTAAAAAGTCACGATACTCTATTCAATTGCAATACGGTTTTAAATTTTTTATTTAATTTTGATGAAAAATATCCTTACATGCCTCAACATAAACCGATAACAAATTTTCAGCATATATTTGTTCTTTTTCGTTTAATTCCGATAGCATTATATTCACAGCATTATGCTGCCCCTCATTCTCAATACCAAATAAAATATAATCAGCAGAAACCTCTAAGACCTTACAAATATTTATCAATGTTGAAAGAGATATACCCGTCATACCTCTTTCTAATTGACTAAGATTTTTAGAACTCATGTTTATCAATTCTGCTACTTCGGCTTGCGTATATCGTTTCGCTTTTCGTGCCTGCTGGACTCGTTTACCCATAAGGCCCCAATGATACGGATTTATTTTCATATGTTCACGTCCCTAAAACTCATTCTATACACATAATTTCTTAAAGCCAGCCTAATGTAAAAAGTCGCGATTCAGTGCCTTTAACTACGTTTTTTATTCTTCATTTCTTTTACCAATTCTAAGGTTAAATCCTTTTGTTTCGGGGTTAAAAACTGCCATTCATCCTATATCATTTCTGATTATTCTTCCGAAAGATTTTTTAAGGCGTATTCAATACATTGATTCACAACCTTATTAAATGAAATGTTGTTCTTTTCACTTAATTCAGATAATTTATCAAAATATTCTGGCTTCAAACGTATGGTTCTATTGATCGAAGATATTTTATCTTCTTCTTTTTTGATAAAAAATTTTTCCATCACAAAATACCTCTTTAAATAATGCTAAGAAGTGAAAAGACTATTTAACGCCTTTCTGCCATTTTTATAAATAATTCAACAAATTCTTCGGCATAAGTTTGTAATTCAGGGTCAAGTTTAGCTATCATGTTTTGGATAGGCGTGTTGGTATCACGTTCCGTTTCTCCAAAAAGTATATAATCAGCACTTACGTTCAAAGCCTTGCATAAGGCTATTAGGGTTTCCATAGATACACCAAATTTTCCACGTTCAATAGAGCTAAGATTATTTTCATGTATATTTATCATCTCTGACAGTTTTAACTGCGTCAGCCCAGCATCATTGCGAAGCCGGGCAATTCGCTTTCCTATGCTTTTCTTTAAATCATTCATATAAACTACTCCTGTACGTTTACTTATAATAAATAGTTTATAGTATTCAAAGTCAAAACGGAACAATGTTAAAACTTGATCCAAGTGTATACATTGACTTTTGAGAGAAAAAATGTTATGATTATACTGATAGGTCATGTATATATTGATATATCAAACCAGCAAATGACCTCTCGGTCAGCAAGAACGATTTTTCGGAGGATGCCGTACGCCTTAGTATACCCCATGCCAAAAGTGAATTTCATGTGGGAGAATATCATTTTTCAGCCTGCCGTCGCGGCTAACGCTGAATTTACAGCGGCGGCTGAGGACAGGCTCATACAAAACTCAAAATAGCCGCAAAGAAGCGAGGTTACAGGATGAAAGAGAAAAAATTAGATTTGCCGGTAAAAAGGCTGTTGGAGAATGTTGCTGCGGAAGTCAAAGCAGCGCGGCTCGCCAAAAATCAAAGCGTGGAAGAATTCGCGGAAAACTGTAACCTGAGCCGGGAGGCCCTGCGGGATATCGAAAATGCCAAACCAAATATGGATCTGCATGAATTGTTCAAAATCTGCAAATACTTAAGAATTGAGTTTAAAACGTTTCTAAAAGAGGTGGAAAAGAAGAGTCCGTATTCACCGCGCAATGCCGGAAAGACAGACACCTCTGCCTTGACCAGAGATGAATATATTGAATATATGCGGATAACGGTTCTGAGAAATATAGAAAACTGCCAAATGATTTTCAATGAAGATTTGGAAGAATTGGCAAAGAACAGCAAAACGCCCGTTATGTCCGCTCTTCACAGCGATCCGCGTTTAACCGATCTGGTGCGGATTGCAAACTACGTCCAAATATCATTGCGGGACTTTTTCCGGCATGACCGGATTTTCAGCAGACAGGAACAAAAAATTGAGATACACAGATTAAGCCGGGCCATAGCGGAACAGGTGACCGCGTTTCGCGTTGGCCAAAATGAAAGCGCGGGGGCGTTCGCAAAGCGCTGCGGAATTCGATTGCCGCGCTTGAAATGGATTGAAATGGGCCGGGGCAGCCCCAATTTAACCACCCTAATCAAGCTTGCCTGCTCTATGGACGTTCCGCCGGCGGAATTCTTTCGCAGAGCGGAAGAACGGGCAAAGGAAATACACAGCCGAAAAGGAGGGAAACCGCGTGTTTGCAATTAAAAACAACCGGCTTCATTATGGCGGAGTATCCTTTGGCTTGCCCGAAGGATTATACCTTGATACAATCAATGAGCTGGGCCGTGAGAACAGTATAAAATTTCAGGATAAAGACAAAACATACAGCGTTGAACTGAGTTTTTTGACTTATGAAGAAACAGCCGAATGCTATATCCAGGCCGAGCGTCAAAGGTGTATAGAGGCGGACCGCTTTATTTACGGCGATCATCACCCCGATATCAAGCCGATACGGCAAATAAAGCTAAACGATTTAGTCGGGTTCGTGTTTCTGGATGGGCGGGACGCGGAGGCCCATTTTGAATCCGCGCACGGGGATCCCATACACCTCAATATTTATATTGGAATCAGGGGATCAAAATGCATGGAGAACGTTTTGGCCTGTCAGGCGGTTAAAGCTTTTTTGGCGGATATCAAAACCGAAGCAAAGGAATAAAGCGGAACGCGGATTTTGCCCACATAGGTGTGCTCGCGCTCTTTCTTCCGGTAATCAATAACCGGCCTTCAAGGCCGGGCGCCCCTATTGCCAAAGCGACGCTCCGTCGTACACCTCCATGGCGGCATCCAAGTATCCCAGCCGTCTGCACGCCGAAACGATGAGCGTGCGGACCTGCTCAAACAGGTCCGCCGTCTTTTTTGCAAACAAGCCGGTATCGCCGCCGAGCAAAACATTGGCAGCTTCGGCGCATTCCCGGTAAATTTCTTCGTTCTGTGGATTCTTATCGCGGCTTACCAGCTTCGGGATGCTTCTGCCGATGCTGAAATTCCTAGCCAATATCCCATAGATGGACCGCAGCGCGCCGTACTGAATATGCTCGGTGATAAAGTCCAGCAGGGTGCGGGGGATCAGTTGATGCTCGTAAGGGTGTTTCTCCTGCCGGCGGATCGCCTCCTGGAGCCCTTTGGCGTCTTCGGGAGACACAGAAGCAGCCGCGTGGGCGGCGACGCGTTCCACCGTCAGGGTCAGCAAATCCAGGCTGTCCAGATACCGCCGCACATGGCAGGCGATGGCTTCTGGGGCAATGTGGATTTTTTGCAGCGCCGCCAGGTTCATTTCCACCGATATTCCACGCCGGGGCGCCGCGGTCACCACACCCCAGTCCTGCAGCATCCGTACCGCTTTGACGGAGGTATCCCGGCTGACTCCGTAGAGTTTCTGAAGCTGGTCGTGAGTGGGCAGACGGTCGCCTGGCTGGTAGCGGCCGATGGCGATGAGGCCCAGCAAGTCCAGGCACACTGAAGAATACCGCTCCTGTGCCAAACTGAGCTGCGTTCCCAATTCATCCTCTCCGGCCAGCATGGGGCAGGGAGAGAGCATCTGATGGAACTGTACTTTTTCTGCCTGTTCTGCAATTTCCCGGTATTGCAAAAAAATTGCGTCCAATTCCGACTGCCCCGGTGCGCCGCCTTTTCTCACTGTTTTAAACAGCGTTTCAATATGGGAGCGGTATTGTATCCGTTTTTCTAAGGAGCCCTGAGGCGGCTCATTGCCCCGGAAGCCCAGGCTGTCCACAACCCGCAAAAGCAATTCGTTCTCGTTTCTGGCGATGAAAAAGCGCCCCAATCGGGCAGAAAACTGCCAGAATTCGGCGGGCTTGTTTGGGTCCATCTGACCGAGAATCCTTTCCGGTGTGCGCCAATCCTCACCGGTGCACAGTCGCAGCCCGCGCAGATAGATGGGGTAACAGAGCAGGTTTGCCGTCTGCATCAAATCTTCCACCTGCGCCGCGTCCGTCTTTCTGATGTTTTGCAGTGCCCGGCCTTTCGGCGAGGGGAAGGAGGAGATGACCGTGGGCCTTTTTCTGGGCGATATCTCCACAAAGCCGTCCTGCTCCAGCAGCGCCAGCGCCCGCCGGACGGTTCGCTCCGAGGTCCCCATTTCCTTGCACAGCAATGCCCTGCCGGGCAGCTTGGCTCCCACCGGAAGAATTCCGGATTCAATTTTGTTTTTGAGCTGCCGGTAGGTCCGCTCATATTGAATGACGTCGCTTTTCATATTTCTACTCATCTCCTCCTATTGCGCATCCCTTTAGTTGGACGCGTTGCGCCCTTGGTCCAGGGCGGCGTTGCAGCTCTCATCGATAGCCGCGGCTACCTCCCCCGGCGATTTTGTGCCGGTCAACAGTTCGTTGATATTTTTATAAAACACATCCCGCACACCCTGCCAATTGAGGCTGCTGCGGATATTGTCCACCGCGTTTGAGGTGTTCTCCCCATAGGCTTTCAGCATCCAGATGTCATCCTGATACCGCCCGGTAATGGATTTATTCACCGGAAGTGTGCCCAGCGTATACTTCATTGTCTCCTCATCCGAAACGAGGAAGCGGAGAAAATCCTTGGCAACCTGTATTTTGGTCTCGTCCCCATTGTCAAACACACAGAAACCGTTGCTGGAAGCGGTGCAGTATCCCGCGCCGGATAGGTCGGGGAAATTGGCGGTGAATACATCCAGCCCTTTGTTCCTTGCATCCCACAGATTGGTCAGATTTCCCACACACATAGCAAGCTGCCCGTTGTAAAACAGGTTAACGCAGTCCAGCAGTTCTAGATTTTCCGCGCCTTTGGGGGTGATGCCCTGCGCATCCATCTCCTTAATCCAGGTCAAGGCCCGGATTCCCTCCGATGTATTGACGGCAAAATTTCCGTCTTCATCATAGAGCGGGCAGCCATAGGAACGCAGCAGGGTCATGATATGGCTGTCGCCCTGATTGTTGGCGGCATACATCATAAACGCGAAGGTGTTTTCATTGTTCATAGTATCTTTGAGCTTCTGACAGATGAGGTTGAATTCCTCGATTGACCAGTGCGCCACAGAGTCGTCCTGCGGAATATATTCCTCTAATCCGGCGCTTTGCATCATGGCCCGGTTCACCATCAGGGTGTTCTGAAGCTGGTGGAAAGGCATGGTGTAGACCTGGCCGTCAATGGAGTTTTGTCTCCAGATGGATTCATCGATGTCGGCGCGCAGCTCCTCGCCGATGAGGTCGTCCAGCGGAACCAGCCAGCCCCGTTTTACATACAGCGGCACGTTCCAGGAGCCCGCGAAGAAGATGTCGGCAGCCTCCGGTGTGCCGTATTTGTCCGCCAGCTGCGTCTGCTCGTCGAGATAGTCATAGCGCTTAATGGAAAACTCCGCGTCATATTGGTCATATTGCGCCTGAAAGCGATTTGCCGCCGCTGTAAGCATGTCGTATGCCTCGGCCTCGCCCACGCCGGGGATCGTTCCAAGGCCAATCGGCGGCGTTTTGATGGTGAGTGTCACTTTCTCCGGCTTCGCTGGTGTCTGACCTTGGCAGCCCGCCAAGGTCAGACAAAGCACCGCCGCAAGCAGGATGCAAAAGAGCTTGTTATTTTTCATAATTGTTCCTCCCGTTCCCGAATAATTTCCATCTTTTTGAGCAGTAATTTAATATCCAGCGGCTTGGTTGCCACATCGTTCATGCCGGAGGCAAGCGCCTTTTCAATATCCTCACTGAAGGCATTGGCGGTCATGGCGATGATCGGTACTGTATACGCATCCGGTCGGGGAAGGGCACGGATGCGCCGCGTGGCCTCATACCCGTCCATCACCGGCATCTGGATGTCCATCAAAATCAAATCAAAGGCATCCGGAGAACTGGTTTCAAAAACCTCCAAAGCTTCTTGCCCGTTCTGTGCCTCCGTCAGCTCGCAGCCCAGTTCTTTCAGAATGGACACAACGATCATCCGGTTAATCTCGTTGTCCTCCACAGCCAGGATGCGTTTCCCTTTCAATGTCCAGCCTGTGTCCGCAGTATTGTTGGCCGCGTTTTCATCACTCGGCGACTTTGCCATCGGGAAGGGGATGGAAACGGTGAACACCGTCCCTTTTCCCAGCTGGCTCTCCACCGAAATGGAGCCGCCCATCTTCTCCGCCAGCGTCTTGCTCAGGGTCGTGCCAAGACCCGTGCCGTTCTGCGAAGCAATGCGCCGTTCCTGCTCAAAGGCTCTCCAAATGTTCTGTAAAAACTCAGGGCTCATGCCGCAGCCCGTATCGGCTGCCTGAAATACGGTGTTGGCAAGCCCGCCGGACAATTCCTGCTGAACAGTGAGAGAAATCTCTCCACCCTCTGGGGTGAATTTTACCGCGTTACCCAACAGGTTCGTGAGAATCTGCTTCACCCGCAGCGCGTCTCCCTGCACGAGAGGTTCTTTCATTTCTCCACAGTCAACGTGAAACTGTAGTCTTTTGTTCTCCACGTGATTTTCCAGCAAAATATGTACCTCTTCAATCAGAAGCCTCAAATCCATTTCTTTGGGATAGAGCTCCAGCTGTCCGCTCTCAATTTTGGACATATCCAGAACGTCGGTGATGACGCTTTGTAAAAACGAGGCAGATACCTCCGCTTTTTTTAGATATGCCTCCAGTTTTTTGGGATCGTCCAGGCTCTGGCGCATCAAATATTGCAACCCCACAATGCCATTGAGGGGCGTGCGGATCTCATGGCTCATATTAGCCAAAAACGTGGATTTTGCTTGCTCGGAGGCGCGGGCGACCTTTGCCGCGTTCATGGTGTGGTAAATGAAATAGGCGATGAGCAGAATCAGCACGCCCAAAATAAGGAAAAACGGGAGGGAACGGGAAATCAGCGTATTCACCTGGTCCGCCGTCACCTGCGTGGAAACCCGCACCACCCGATACCACTCATTCCCTGCATGATGTTCCAGAGACTGGAACAGAGCATAGTAGGAACTCCCCTCCAGGCTGTATTCTACGAACAGGCTGTCCCCCTGTTCCACCGCCCGCCGGCAGGATTCAAGGGAACCGCCATTTTTAAACTGCGCGCGTTCCAAAGGAGACAAAAAGTTGTTGTCCGGCGTGCTGTACTGCCGGCTTGCCGTAATGATATCGCCGGACTTTTGCATGACTACGGCGATCCCCTGTCCGTCAAAGCTCTCCAGCCGCATCTGCCCGGAAATTTCAGCGATTGGCACCAATCCAACCGCGCCTCTGATTTCCTTTTCCCCGCAGGAGACAGGGGTCATCAAGCGCACACCATAGACCAGGAACTCACCCCATTTTTCCCGGCTGACTTCATCATACCGAATCGCAAAGTGCCCCTCTGCGCACTTAAATTCCTCCGCCCAGGGCATCTTCTGGAGCGAGGTTTTCAGATAGGAACTGTCGTACACCTCATCATCCGTCGTAATCAGATAGAGGGTGTCGAAGGAGGTTGTCCTGGCTTCCACCCCAAGAGTATAGATCACTTCCTCAAATTGGCTGTCTCTGGCCGCGTCAATCCGGTCGAGGATAACCTGGAGATACTCCGTTTTGCTGTCCATTTGGTTGACGATATTGAGATGGTCGTGATCCGCAATTTGCTCCATAAAAGAGAGAGTTGTGGAATAAACCGCCTGCTCGATGCTTTGGTAGTAAATCCAATAACCGCCGCCTAGAATCCCAAAGGCGATGAGCAGAATCAGCACCCACACCCACCAGCTGCGCCCGTTTATCTCTAAAGCTGTGTGCATTTTTTCATCCCTTTCCCGCGCCCCTTCCGAAAAGGGGTGATATATTCTTGGAACCTATACAGACTAATAGCGGTAAAAAATAAAACTTAATCTTGCATCCATACCAGCAGGTCAAACGACTGGGTACTTCTACAGTCTATTATTATAGCATATGCTTCGCTGTTTTGCAAGAGTTAGAGATAATTCGCGTTTACTCACGCTGAGCTAAAAATGGAATGCAAAAACTCCATGTGACAAACCTTCATCACATGGAGCTTTTCGTTTTCCCGTCCACTTGGCGTAAATCAATAATTTTGCAATACCTCTTTATGGCTCGCTGCCATTGCGGCGGGTTATCCTTTGGCCTGCCCGAAGGGCTATACCTTGGGACAATCAATGAGCTGGGCCGTGAGAACAGTATAAAATTTCAGGATAAAGACAAAACATACAGCGTTGAACTGAGTTTTTTGACTTATGAAGAAACAGCCGAATGCTATATCCAGGCCGAGCGTCAAAGGTGTATAGAGGCGGACCGCTTTATTTACGGCGATCATCACCCCGATATCAAGCCGATACGGCAAATAAAGCTAAACGATTTAGTCGGGTTCGTGTTTCTGGATGGGCGGGACGCGGAGGCCCATTTTGAATCCGCGCACGGGGATCCCATACACCTCAATATTTATATTGGAATCAGGGGATCAAAATGCATGGAGAACGTTTTGGCCTGTCAGGTGGTTAAAGCTTTTTTGGCGGATATCAAAACCGAAGCAAAGGAATAAAGCGGACCGGGCTTGCTGTACCGCCGGATGTAATTAGCAAGCTGGCGAACCGCGGCGGGTTGAAAACTGACTTTTCGGCAGTCTGCGGGGGTTCTCTTTTCTTGCCGCGGAGTCTGCGATTGTTTATGATTTGTTTATTGCCTTTTTTTGTGGAATAGGATATAATCCGAGTACAGAGACAAACTATCTGCAGAGAGGATGAGGACAATGCTGAAAAAGAAAATCACCAGTTGTCTCCTTGCGGCGGCCCTGGCGGTCTCAAGCCTGGGTCTGGCCGTCAGCGCGGCCGGGGATGAGAGGCCCGCCAGCCGCGGACAGGTGGCCGACATGGTGCTCCGGGCCGCGGACGATTATACAGAGGGGCTGGAGCGGTCAGACATTATTAAGGGATATGGAGACGGGGACACCATGGATGACAAATCCATCACCCGGGCGGAGAGCTTTGTGATGATCAGCCGGGCCTTTGGGGCGCTTCCCGCGCCGGCCGGCCATATGGCGCGGGTCAGTTTGACCGATGTCCAGTATACGGACATTCCGGACTGGGCCGAAGCTGAGGTGAAGAATCTGGTTCAGGCCGGCGTTCTGGTGGGTGACGGCGAGAGCTCGCTGGCTTCTGAGGAACCCGTGACCGCGGAACAGGTAGATACCATTGTCCGCAGGATTTACAGTCTGCTGGGGAAGAATAAGAAGGATGACTTCTATGCCAGCGTGAACCGGGAATGGCTGAACCAGAGTGTGATCAAGCCCGGGGATGTGAGCACCGGAACCTTTATGGAGCTTCAGAATCAGGTGGATGACCGGGTATCCGGTATCATTCAGGAGATTGTGCAGAAGACGAACGGCAGGAGCGAAAAAGAAGAGAAGGTGGCTGATTTTTATCAGGCCGCGGCAGATATGGAGGCGCGGAACAAGGCTGGCGCGGCGCCGCTGAAGCCATATCTGGAGCGGATTGACGCGGCGGCGGACGCCGGGGATCTGGATGGACTCCTGGCCGCGGATGAGTATTTTGGCGCGCAGACGGGCAGCCGCCTGCTTCTGGACTTCGCGGTCTCGGAAAATGCCAAGGACAGTACGGCGTATGCCCTTTATTTTGGAACCTATGGCCCGAAGCTCCCCAAGGAAGCATATGCGGACGCGGATAAAACCGCGATCTATAAGCGCTACCTCACGAATCTGCTGACCTATGCCGGCGAGGCGGAAGATGCGGCGCAAAAGCAGGCGGATCTGGTCATCGCTTTGGAGACGGACATTGCGAACAATAAGCTGACCGTGCAGGAGCAGTATGATGTGGACAAGACCTTTAACCCCTATACTGTGGAGGAACTGCAGGAGCTGGTGGCCAATGCGGATGTCAGGGCCCTGATTGCGGAAGCGGGCTACGCTGTGCCAGAGGACTTTGTTGTGGTCACCGATGTGAAGGCGGCGGAAACCTTCTGCAAATACCTGAACACAGAGCACACTGAGACCCTGCGGGCGGTCATGAAGGCCGGCGCGGTGCAGGGGATGATGGGCGCGCTGGACCAGAAGGCGGTTGATATTGCCAACCAGTTCAGCCAGGAGTATTACGGCATGGACGGCGCCAAGTCCAGCGAGGAGCTTGCCAGCCAGGCCACCCAGGGTACCATGAGCGATTACCTGGAAAGCCTGTACGTGGAAAAGTATTTCCCGCCGGAGGCAAAGGCGGATGTTGAGGCCATGCTCCAGGAGTTTATCGGTATTTATGAGGAGCGGATCGGCCAGCTGGACTGGATGAGCAGTACCACAAAGGAAAAGGCCCGGCTGAAGCTGGAAACCATGAAGGTCAAGGTGGGCTATCCGGAGCAGAGGGATTCAGCCCTGGACAACGCGGAGATCAGGAACACCGGGGACGGCGGTTCCTATCTGGAAAACATCCTGAGCATTGCGAGGGAAAACCGGAAACAGAATATTGAAAAGCAGGGGACACCCGTGGACAAGACCGCGTGGATTACCTCCGCCATTACGGTCAATGCCTTTTATAACCCGTCCGCCAATGAGATCATATTCCCGGCCGCCATACTCCAGGCGCCCTTTTATGACATCAGCGCCGCCCGGGAGGAGAACCTGGGTGGGATTGGCATTGTAATCGCCCATGAAATTACCCACGCCTTTGACAACAACGGCGCGAAATACGACGAGAACGGCAACGCGGCGGATTGGTGGACCGCGGAGGACTATGCCCAGTTCAATGCCCTGTGCGGCAAGGTGGCGGCATATTATGACGGGGCGGAGGCCGCGCCCGGCCTGTGCACCAACGGAGCCCAGACCCTGAGTGAAAACATTGCTGACCTTGGGGGGATCTCCTGTGCTGTGACGGCCATGGAGAGACTGGAAGCGCCGGATTATGACCGGTTTTTCCAAAACATCATGCGCTGCTGGACTGCGTCCTATACCCGGCCCTATCTGGAGATGCTGACCCAGCTGGATGTACACAGTCCGGAAAAGATCCGCGCAAACCGGATGGCCGCCAGTCAGGACGTGTTCTATGAGACCTATGGCATTGAGGAGGGCGACGGCATGTATGCCGCGCCGGAGGACCGGGCAAAAATCTGGTAAAAAAAAGAAAGCACAAACTCATAAAAAAGCGTCTGCGGCCGGAATCCCGGCCGCAGGCGCTTTTATGGGTTACAGGTCAAACAGGCCAATCTGCGTATCCAGATCGCTCTTTGCCGGATAGGGGACAATGGTTTCGCTGGCCAGCGCCGTCCCGGACAGGAGCGGGGCCTCCGGATCATGGCAAGGCACAGCGCGGGAATCTGTGGCATAGCAGTACACACAGCCGTTTCTGCAGGTGTGATATGCACCCAGGTCAATGGCCCGGATGCAGCCGCAGTTCTGTCTTTGCGGTGTTTTGGCCTCCGGGATCCTGAGCCTGCCGCGGCAGATGCGCGCAATCAGATCCCGGTCGATACAGTGGGCCTGGCCAATGCCAAAGGCACGCAGAGCGCTGTTTTCACAGCAGGCGGAAATGGAGAGCCCGTGTTTTTGGGCTGTTTCAGAAAAGGAGCGGGCAAGTGCTGCCGCGGTCTCTTCCGGTATGGCGGAAAAATGCCGTTCCATCCGGGCATAGTCATCCACAAAACTGATGATTACCTGTCTGGTAAAGGGGGCCAGCAGCCCGCAGAGCCGTTCAAAGGCCCGCTGGTGAAAGGCCGCCGTATAGGTTCGGGTCAGCAATACCGGGTCATAGCGCCAGATAACCCGGTCAGGCCCCAGTCTTTGGCTCAGGGTCTGAAAGGTCGCCGCGATCTCGGACTTGGGCCGGAGCCCGCGCTCCAGATCCCGTCCATAGGGGGTCAGCGTGAACTGGACATAATACCGGCAGCCCAGCTGGTCAAGCTCCGTCAGATGGGGGAGCAGGCCCCGCGCGTCCTTGGTCCAGAATACCATGCAGTCTGTTACGTCGGGGGTGGTCGGCACCCGCGTCAGCTGTCCCTTGGCATAGGGATTGCGCACCAGCGCGTACCCGGCCCGCAGGCGGTTCATGAGCCAGTCCATATAAAAACAGGGAATATCCGTTCTTCTTGACACAGAGAGTATCATGCAAACACCTCCCGCCGCCGTCAGGCAGATTCATCCCGGTGCAGGACAAACGTGTTCTTCCCGGCGTATTTTGCCTGATACAGGGCTTGGTCCGCCAGGGAAAGCACATCCTCCTCACTCATCCCCGCCCGGCAGATACAGCCGCCGGCGCTCGCCGTAATGGTCTGCCGGAAGCGGTGCTGACGGATATCCGTCAACAGCTTATCCATGACCGCGGCCACGTCCAGGCCGGTCTTTTTCGGGAAAAGCAGCAGGAATTCCTCACCTCCGTACCGGCCCACCTCCGCATTGCAGGCGCGGAGAAAGTCGGAGATCAGAGCCGCGAGCCCCTTGAGCAGTGTGTCCCCCTCAGGGTGGCCGAAGGTGTCGTTATACAGTTTGAAGTCATCCAGATCCAGGATTACACAGCATCCAAGGGTGCCCTTGCGTACCCCCTGATACAGCCGGTTCATAATCATACGCCGGTTCAGGATCCCGGTCAGGCTGTCGCGTTCCGCAAAATAGGAGAGCCGCTGATTCTGCCGCTGGACCGTCTGGTTCATGCTGATATAGCCATAGTGCAGATGGTTGCCGTAGACCACAATGATGCCGGAGAGCACCAGAAAGATTCCGGTGTTGATGATTTCGTTATAGAGCTGCTGGGGACCGATGGGAAGAAAGAAAAGCCCCAGCATAAAAAACAGAGTGAGCAGGGCGTTCAGAGACAGGTGCAGCCAGTTGGGAAGACGGATGCCCGCCGCGGTGAAGATCAGCACCTGCAGAAATACATAGGCGTTGTTTCCGTTTTGAATGTCAAACAGGCTGAGCCCGGCCGCCCAGAACAGCAGAAGCACCAGATAGCTCAGCTGAAACGCGGCAAGGGGGCGCTTCCGGTTCCGGAAGAGATAGAAGAGGCAGGCAAACAGGGCGGAGCCCGCCGCCGCGGAGAGATAAAAGTGCAGATATGCCGCCGGCAGGGTGGGAAACGCGGAGGACTGGGACACGAAATAAGTCAGGGTCATAAACAGCTCAAGGACGATGATTGCGATACAAACCACATAGTAAAAGGTATTGTTCCGCAGAATTTGGTCACGCCAATAGGCGTTTACGGTTATTTTCCTTTTCATTCTCCACACACCTGCCCCAGATTTTGAACACTTCACAGCCATATCTAATTATATTATACCAGTCCTGTGCGGGAACCGCAAGGCCCAATGCAAAAAAACGCGAGAGTGCCCGCGGGTCTTTACGGACGGTCCCGGAATACCTGTTCCATCAGGGTCTCAATCCGTTTCTCCCGTTCCTGTGTTTTTTCATGGTCAATCCGGATGGTCACGGCATCGCCTTCTCTGACGCCGGGGACCAGACAGAGCGGAATGCCGGCAAAGGTACCGCCGGGCAGTTCCGCAACCGCGGTATTTCCCTCAATTCGGTCAATGATGACAGTCATGTGCGCACTTCCTTTCTGTTATTCCCGTTCCGGCAGACAGGTGATGGTCTGTCCGTCGGTGCGTATGGTGATGGTGCCGTTTGTATCTGTCCGGCAGACTTTCGCGCCGGCCGCGGCGAGCGCGTCTAAAACGGCGGCGGAGGGGTGACCGTAGGAATTTCCGGCCCCGCAGGAGATCACGGCAAAGTCCGGAGAGACCGCGGCCAGAAATGCCGGGCTGGTGGAGGTGTCGGACCCGTGATGCCCTGTCTTGAGCACCTCCGCGTCCAGTGGTATGCCGGAGGCCAGCATACGGTTTTCCGAGGCGGTCTCCGCGTCCCCGGCAAAGAGGAAATCCGTCTCCCCGTAGGAGAGCCGCAAAACGGCGGACGCGTTGTTGAGATCCGCCGCCGCGTCCTCTGCCGGGGCGGCAAACACGGCGGTGACGCCGGGAATCCCTTCGATGGCGGTTCCGGCCGAGACTGTGACCACGGGGATCTCCTTATCCAGAATGGTCAAAAGCAGCTGCTCATAGGTCTTGGTATTGGTCTTGGCATAGGGCATGTACAGCGTTCCGGCCGGGCAGGCCTGAAGCACCTCTGCCATGCCGCCGATGTGGTCGGCGTGGGGATGGGTGGCGACCGCATAGTCAAGACTGCTGTGTCCCCGCCCGCGGATCAGGGAGAGGATTGTGTCCGCGGCGCCTGCGGTTCCGGCATCAATCAGCATGGTCTTCCCGCCCGGGAGCTCCAGAAAGCAGG
Source organism: uncultured Ructibacterium sp. (assembly GCA_965146665.1). Lineage (GTDB taxonomy): Bacteria > Bacillota > Clostridia > Monoglobales > Monoglobaceae > Ructibacterium. The sequence continues at coordinate 35,118 of CBCTHE010000021.1, read as the reverse complement.
CGTCTCCCTGGCCCACATCCAAAAAGAAAGCCGTCAATGTATCATTGACGGCAGGGGTTTCATTTGATGCGGTCAGTTCATTGTTCCGTGCAGGGAAAGCCCGGCAAAGGATGGCCACGATTTCCGCGCGGATGATGGAATCCTGTCCCCGGAAGGTCCCATCCGTGTTTCCTGTGATATAGCCCTTGTCCACAGCCGCGGCGATGTACACCCGGTTATGGGCTGAGATGCTGTCCAAGTCAGAGAAGCGCTCTGACAGGAAGCCGGTGGGGTCGCCGTAGGGAGTCAGGTCGATTCCAAGGGCCTTGACGAGCGCCACAGTCACATCCTCACGGGTGGCGTCCCACTCCGGCTGGAAATAGAGCACGCCGTCCGCGGTGAAGCCCGTGATATAGGAAAGGGAGCTGTTCACATAGGGGAAATACCATTCCCAGCTGGGCACGTCCACATAGGGCGAGGAGACGCTGGTGCTGATGGGGGTGTTGGTGATGCTGACCAGCATTTTGGCATACTCACAGCGCTTGACCGTAATCCGCGGCCCAAAGGTTCCGTCGCCGTAACCGCTCAGGATTCCCCGGTCCACCAGGTCGTAAACATAGGGCGCTTCCCAGGCATCCTCCGGCACGTCGGAGAATAGGTTGTCATAGGCAAAGGCGGGCAGGGAAAGGCTCGCCGCGGCCATGACTGCTGCCAGAAAAAACGCCAGCTTTTTTGTAAACATAAAAGACCTCCATTCTGCCGCTCCGCCCCGGCATAAGGCTTTCAAGGCGGCCCCTTGTCCGCGGAGCAAAGGATGACAAGAGGCTTTTATTCCCAATATATACCGCTCCTTGAAACGAACGCACCAGGGGAATAAAATTGCTGGAGTCCCAGTACATTTTTACAGTACGCATTGGTTTGCCGGACTGAGTCCCCCAATTTTAGTGTCCTGTTTATTCATATAAGAAAACAACGTGATTATACCCAAAAAAATCTTTTTTGTCAAGTTTAGGCGGAACCCTTGCGGTTTGATCAAGAATGTGGCATAATAAAAGGAAGGCCGGCGCCGACATTTTGACGGTGCCGGAACACGGTGAAAAATGGAGTGAGACACATTGAAACTGGAATATGAGCTGACTGATTGCCTCACGGCCGGCGGGCGGTAGATCCGCACCGAGGTCTTTATGGAGGAACAGGGATTTCGCGGGGAGTTTGACAGCATTGACGGGGCGGCCCTGCATGTGACCTGCTATGCGGATCAGGAACCGGCGGCAACTGGCCGGACCTTTCCAAGAGAAGGGGAGCCCGGCGCTTATACCATCGGCCGGGTGGCGGTCCGCAGACCCTGGCGGAAACAGGGGCTGGGCGCGGCCGTGATTCAAAGGCTGGAACAGGCGGCCCGGGAGCGGGGTGCCAGGGAGGCTGCGCTGCTTGCGCAGGTTCAGGCAAAGGGTTTTTATGAGAAGCTGGGCTACCGGGCTGTTGGCCCTGTGGTCTATGACGAACATTGTCCCCATGTTTCCATGCGCAAGGCGCTGGAGGGCTAGGCTCAGCAGGCTGGGCGACGGGAACGCATCCGCCTTATTTTGGCTCACGGCAAGGCGGGCGGCATAAATCTGTGAGCCGGAGAGGCTGTTTCATAAAATTATGAAAGAAAAGCTGTATACCATACCGGTCAATGAGGCCTTTGACCAGGACGGGGAATGTCCCTTCTGCGCCCTGCAGAAAAAGCTGGAGGGAGACATATTGAACTATGTGCTGGGCCCCTCCTATATGGAGGAGGATGTGCGGGAGGAGACCGACAGGCTGGGCTTCTGCAAGGAGCACTACCGCCAGATGTTCCAGGCGGGAAACCGGCTGGGACTGGCGCTGATGCTGGATACCCATATGAAAAAGATCAACCGGGATCTTGAAAAGCTTTTGGAGGAGGAGCTCGCCGGGGCGGCGGGCCGGCGAGCCCTGTTCAAAAAGGATGAGGCGGTCTCACCCTTCTGCGCCTATGAGGAAACGCTCAAGGAATCCTGCTATGCCTGCAACCGGATGGCCGGCCGGATGAACAGCTATGTGGACACCTTTTTTCACCTCTGGAAAACAGAGGAGGAATTCAGGGATAAGGTCCGGAACGGCAAGGGCTTTTGCCTGGAGCATTTCCAGCGGATCCTCCGGGAGGGAAAACAGCGTCTGAACGGCGCCGCGTATAAGGAGATGCTGGAGCTTTTGATCCCCATTGAGCGGGAGAACCTGAAGCGGGTTGAGGAGGAGCTGGACTGGTTCATCCAGAAGTTTGATTACCGGTTCCAGGACGAACCCTGGAAAAATTCCAAGGACGCGGTGGAGCGGGGAATTCTGAAGGTGTCCGCCGCGCATATGGGAGAGGCGGAGAAACTGCAATGAACATGGTCCGGCTGATTGAGAAAAAGAGACGGGGCGGGGCGCTCACAGACGGGGAGCTGGGGGATATTGTCCGGGGCTATACCCGCGGGGATATTCCGGACTATCAGATGTCCGCATTTCTGATGGCGGTCTGCCTCCGGGGCATGTCAGCCGAGGAAACGGTGTCATTGACCCTGCACATGCTGCACTCCGGCGAGACGCTGGACCTCTCCGCCATTGCGGGGATCAAAACGGATAAACATTCCACCGGCGGCATCGGGGACAAGACCACCCTGGTGCTGGTGCCCCTTGTGGCTGCCTGCGGCGGCAGGGCGGCGAAGCTGTCCGGCAGGGGGCTGGGCTTTACCGGGGGCACCATTGACAAGCTGGAGGCCATTCCCGGATTTCAGACCAGCCTGCCTCTGTCCCGGTTTGTGGAGCAGGTCAACCGAATCGGCGCGGCCATTGCCGGACAGATGGGGAATCTGGTTCCGGCCGACAAGCGGATCTATGCACTGCGGGACGTGACCGGGACTGTGGAGAGCCTGCCCCTGATTGCCTCCAGTATCATGAGCAAGAAACTGGCCTCCGGCGCGGACGCCGTTGTGCTGGATGTCAAGGCCGGAAGCGGCGCATTCATGAAGACCCGCCGGGAGGCAGAGGCGCTGGCGGCGCTGATGGTGCGCATTGGCCGTGACTGCGGAAAGCGCATGGACGCTGTGATTACGGAAATGGATCAGCCTCTGGGCAGCGCGGTCGGCAACGCTTTGGAGGTCCAGGAGGCGCTGGAACTGCTCCGGGGCGGCGGGCCCGCGGACCTGCGGGAGCTTTGTCTGGATCTCGCGGCCCGGATGCTGGTGCTGTCGGAGCTGGGGGACTATGCGGCCTGCCGCGGTTTGGCGGCGCGGACGCTGGATTCCGGCGGGGCGCTGGAGAGATTCCGAATGCTGATTGAGGCGCAGGGCGGAGACGGAGAGACCGCTGAAAATCCGGCGCGTCTGCCCGCGGCGCGGTACAGGGTGACAATTCCCGCAAAGGCGCCGGGAAAGCTGACGGGAATGGACGGGGCTGAGATCGGCCGGGCCGCTGTCCTGCTGGGTGCGGGGCGGCTTCGGCTGGAGGAGCGTGTGGATCCGGCCGCGGGCATCAGGGTGCTTGCGAAACCGGGGGATGTGCTGGAATGCGGAACGCCTCTGGCGGAGCTCTGCACCAACCGGGAGGAGAATTTGCGCATGGCGGAGCGGGTTTACCGCGGCGCCCTGCGCATAGAGGAATAGACGAGGATGCGGACCTGTGCCGCGGCGAGGAGGAACCATGGCTATATCGACAAAACTGATCAAAATGCAGCTTGCGGCCTTTAAGCCCTTTGTGGGAAATCTGCCTTTAGAGGCGGTGCGCAAGGGACAGGATACCATCGGACAGCTTTTGGTGTCCATGCACCATGGAAACCTGAGCTATGAGGAAAAGAAATTTGAGGCCTTTGAAGGGGTCTGGGCCATACCGGAGCATGCCGACCCGGACGGCGTGGTGCTGTTTCTCCACGGCGGCGGCTATATCGCGGGGGATCTGCAGTATGCCAAGGGAGCGGGTTCGATCTTTGCGGACAAGAACCAGATCAGCGTGTTCTGCCCCGCATACCGGCTGGCGCCGGAGGCTCCCTATCCCGCGGCGCTGCAGGATGCTCTGACCGCCTACCAGTGGCTTTTGGAGCAGGGGTACGGCAAAAAGATCATTGTGGCCGGAGAGTCCGCGGGCGGCGGGCTGGCCTATGCCCTGTGCCTGCGCCTCCGGGCGCTTGGGCTGGAGATGCCCGCGGGCGTTGTGGGGATTTCACCCTGGACTGACCTGACCGCCTCGGGCGGTTCCTATGAAGAGAATAAGGAGTGCGACCCATCCATGACAAAAGAACGGCTCGCCTTTTACGCGGCGGCCTATGCGGGCGGGGAGATTCAAAACCCCTATGTCTCGCCCCTGCTGGGGGACCTGCGCGGCATGCCGCCCTCCCTGCTGTTTGCGGGCGGGGACGAGGTCATGCTGGATGATGCCCGGCTTCTGCACGAAAAGCTCACGGCCGCGGGCTGTGAAAGCCGGCTCCATGTGGCGCCGGGTATGTGGCATGTCTATGTGCTTTACTGTGTGCCCGAGACCCGGGAGGACTATGATCGGATCGGCCGGTTTATCCGGGAGGTGCTGGACCATGAAGCGTAAACTGCGTTGGATGCGGCTGGACAATGCGGCAAAGGTCTATCCGGCGGCCAAGCGCAGAAACTGGAACAATGTATTCCGGCTCTCGGTGACTCTGTCCGAGCCTGTGGACCGGACGGTGCTCCAGAGCGCCCTCGGGGCCACCATCCGGCGGTTTCCGTCCATGGCCGGCCGGCTCCGGCGGGGCATGTTCTGGTATTATCTGGAGGAGGTGCCCCGGCCGCCCAAGGTGAAGCGGGACTCCAGCTGCCCTCTGGTGCGGATGCCCTTTGACGATATCCGGAAGTGTGCCTTCCGGGTTCTGTACTACCGGAACCGGATCGCGGTGGAGTTTTTTCACGCGCTGACGGATGGAAACGGCGGCCTGGTCTTTTTGAAGACGCTGACCGCCGAATATCTGTTCCAGAAATACGGGGCGGAGATTCCGGCAGAGGACGGGGTGCTGGACCGGCGGGAGGAACCCCGGGAGGAAGAGCTTGCGGACAGTTTTCCGGAGCATACCGGCCTGGTCAGCAGAAGCCGCGCGGAAAAGACCGCCTTCCGCCTGGAGGGAACCCGGGAGGAGGATGGTTTCAAGCATATCACCACCGGGATTCTGGATGTGGCGCAGGTGCTCCGGGAGGCGAAGTCCTATGGCGTGAGCCTGACCACCTACATTGCTGCGGTGATGATCTGGTGTATCATGGGGATGCAGGCCGAAAAGGTGCCAAAGCGGAAGAGGCAGAAGATGGTGAAGGTGCTGATCCCGGCGAATCTGCGCAAGATGTTTCCCAGCCAGACCCTGCGGAATTTTGTGCTGTATATCACACCCGGCATTGACCCCAGAATGGGCGCGTTCACCTTCCCTGAGGTGGTGCGGGAACTGCATCATCAGCTGGGTTTGGAGCTGACTGCCAAGCAGATGTCCGCCCGGATCACCGCCAATGTCAAAGCGGAGCAGTCGCCCATTTTAAAGGTTTTTCCGCTGTTTCTGAAAAATCTGGGCGTTCGGCTGATCTATGACCTTATGGGGGAGAGGAAGTCCTGCCTGACCATTTCCAACCTGGGCGCTGTCACAGTTCCCAGGGCTATGGAGCCCTATGTACGCCGGTTTGACTTTGTACTGGGCGTTCAGGCCACCTGCCCCAGCAACTGTGCTGTGGTGTCCTACGGCGGGAAACTGTATATTAACCTGATTCGGAACATCAAGGAGCCGGAGCTGGAACGGCGTTTTTTTACCTTCCTGCGCAGCCAGGGGCTCCATGTGAAGATCGAGAGCAATCAGCGGGATTAGAGAGGAGACGCGGACAATGTATTGTTATCAATGCGGTGTGGAGCTGGCGGAGGGGGAGCGGAAATGTCCCCTCTGCGGCACAGAGGTTCCGGTCCGGCCGGACCGGGAAAAGGAATACACCTATCCGCCGGGAGAGCGGATCTCGGACGAGAAGGTCAGCCGGGGCGGCGCGGTGTTTGTGCTGTCCGTGGTGTTTTTGATCCCGTTTGTCATTACGCTCCTGTGCGATGTACAGATCAACGGCACCCTGACCTGGGGCGGCTATGCCTCCGGCGCGATTTTTGTGCTGTATGTGACCGCCGTTCTGCCGGTGTGGTTCAGACAGCCCAACCCCGTAATTTTTCTGGCGGCGGATTTTATTGCCGCCGGAATCTATCTGGCCTATATCAACTGGATGACGGGCGGCAGCTGGTTCTGGACCTTTGCCCTCCCTGTGACCTTTGGGTGCATGGTGATTGCGGTGACGGTCACCGCCCTGGTGCGGTATGTGCGGCGTGGGTTTTTGTATATCTTCGGCGGCGCGGCCATCGCGGCAGGGGGCTTCTGTATTCTGATTGAATTCCTGCTGAACCAGACCTTCGGCATCCGAAGCGGCTTCGCGTGGTCGCTCTATCCCTGCGTGGCATTCGCGCTGTCGGGCATTTCCATGATTGTCATCGGAGCGGTGAAGCCCCTGCGGGAATCCCTGCACAAGCGGTTCTTTATTTCATAGACCAGAACAGAACCCGCCTGTTTGGGGGGACCTCTTGAAATTGCGTCCGGAATGTGATAGAATCATGAAAGCGCGGCAGGAAACTGTCTTTGCGGCCGGAGGTGTCGTGTCAAAAAGCATGTGATGCCTTCGGCGGATCAGACTGCGCCGCCAAAACTTTTGCGCCGTGAGGCGTGAAAGTTTCATCTCCTAGGATTCCTTTGCTCCGCGGATAGGAGATTTTGATTACGATTTGTGCCGGCGCGGAGCGGCGGAATGGAGATGAATAGGATGAAATCAAATGAAAAAGTGCTGGGTATGGTACAGCTGGCATTTTTCAGCGCTATCATCATTATCATGGCGCTGGTGCCGTTTCTGGGGTATATCCCGCTCGGCGTGACCCGGGCCACCATCATACATATTCCTGTGATTATCGGGGCCATTGTGCTGGGCCCCAAGCGGGGGGCGTTTCTGGGGGCGCTCTTTGGCCTCACCAGTCTGCTGACCAATACCTTCAATCCCACAGTGACCTCTTTTGTATTCACCCCGTTTTATTCGGTTGGAGATATGCGCGGCAACGGCTGGAGTCTGGTCATCTGTTTCCTGCCCCGTATTCTGGTGGGAATCGTCCCCTATTATGTATTTAAAGGGGTCAGGCGCCTCATGCGGAAGGTGGAATCGGCTGAGACAGTGCCCCTGATCCTGGCCGGGCTGGCTGGCTCGCTGACCAATACCATTCTGGTGATGAACATGATCTTCCTGTTTTTCCGGGACGGCTATGCCAATGCCAAAAACATTGCGGTGGAGACTCTGTATTCTGTGATTTTGGGTGTCATTGGGGTCAATGGGGTGCCGGAGGCCATTGTGGCGGCAGTTCTGACCCTGGCGGTGGGCAAGGCGCTTTTGAAGAGCGCGAAGACAAAGCCGCAGCGCTAGGCCGGAAAGATAAAAAAACACCCGGACAGAATCCCTGTCCGGGTGTTTCGTTTTTTGTCCACTATATCAATCGTACGAAATAACAATATTCGGAGTTAAACAGCTTAAATGCAGAACCTTTGAAACTGATACGGCGTAGAGATAGATATTTGGAACGTGTCAATGTTACGCTACGCGTACATCAACAGCCCGCAGCTTGCTGGAATCCTTGGGATCCGGCTCGGTATCATAGGTGACCTTCTGACCCTCTTCCAGAGTCTTGAAGCCATCCTGTACGATAGCGGAGAAATGAACGAAAACGTCGTCGCCGCCGTTGTCGTCAGAGATAAAGCCGAAGCCTTTTGCGGGGTTAAACCATTTTACTGTACCGTGATTCATATTGTGGTACCTCCAAATATAATATTTGTATTCCGTGATGAAACAAGCGTTTGTACTGACTGTCTTTCCTTAAAAAAAGAAAAAGCCCACATATTTTGTAAACCAAAGAACCGTGACTTACAAAACTGTGAGTACAAAGTGTTATCCTGGATACAAACATAGTATACCATAACATTTCGGAAAAAGCAAGCTTTTTTTATAGAAAATTTACAAAAATTTTTTGAGATGGATCCTTTATGCCTGAAATACCCGGAAAAGGGGCTCTTCTGACGCTGTGAGCCGCGCGCAAGAAAAAACGGATATGCGGCAAAGCCTCCGGGCGGCAGGGCCAAACCGGAGGAAATCCCATGTGCCGGCGAAGTTGACAAATGGGGAGAAATGTTGTAAAATGGCCCTATGACAAGAAACAGCGGAATGGCCCGCTGGCATAAGGAGGCAGTATTCATGCGGAGAGAGAGGGGAAGAAGGCGGCTCTTGGCATGGGTGCTGTCTTTTATTTTGATTGCTGGGGCCGGCGGACCGGCGGTTTATGCCTGGGACCTCGGAAAGCTGTTTCAGAAGGAGGAGCCCGGGACGGACGGCGCGCCGTCTGTGCTCAAGATGTACACCCGGTGCGAGAAAATTGACGCGGAAATCACCGAAAAGACCCTGTCCTGTCCCAAGGGGACCTATGAGATGGTCCGGAAGCTTTTTGACGGCGACGAGGCAACGGGAAATGCGTCCGAAAAGCCGGTGAGCGTCACGCTGGATCTGGGGGAGACCCGGATGCTGGCGGGGGTCCGGGTTCTGCCGGATGCCGCCGGGGATGACAATGCGCGGAGCCGCTGTATCGGCGCGCGGTTTTATGCCTCCAGGGATAACAAGAGCTTTCAGGAGGTCGCGGTGCTGGAACCGCTGGACAGCGGCGGCTGTCCGGCCCAGTGGCGGGAACTGCGGGCCAGCGGCGCCGGGGAATACCGGTATCTCAAGGCCGAGCTTCCGGCCGGCGCGGCCTTTGCTGAGATTGCGTGGCTGGAATATCCGGACTGGAGCTATGCCCAGAGCCGGGAAAAGGGAAAAAGTGACTTGAATCTCAAGCTTCAGGCTTACGATGCCCCGGAGGAGCTGGAGGCCCGGCTTGTGACCGCGGTGTATAACTGCAATGGCGTGCTCAAGGGTTTTTATCCCGCGGCACAGTCCTTTGCCCCCAATACCCAGACCCAGGTGGATATCCAGCTTCCGGGTATTGTACACGAGCTGGGAGACAGCTACCGGGTGGCGGTGTGGGAGGCGGACGGGACGCCAGCCCTGGAACAGCCCCTGCAATACCGGTACTCCGGCGCGGCCAGTGATTTTTATGTGCCCAACGTGTTCTCGGATCATATGCTGCTCCAGGCGGATAAACCGCTCAGGGTCTGGGGCAAAGCCCCGGCCATGTCTCTTGTGGAGGTGACGCTTGAAAATACCCGGGGCGGCCAGGTGGTGCGTGAGACCAGAGTGGAGAAGGACTCTGACTGGGAGGTTGACATGGGCAGCTTTTCGGCGGGGGGCCAGTACACGCTGACCGTGCGTGCCGGCACGGAAAAGAGGGTGTTTGAGGATATTGTGTTCGGGGATGTCTGGCTCTGCGTGGGCCAGTCCAACATGGACTACTATATGCTGGGCGGCAAGGACACAGAGGAATATTTGGATTCTGAGCAGGGCCGCAGGGAGGTCAACAACCCCAACATCCGGCTTCTGAACCTTTGGAACAAAGGCGTGGGCGGCGCAGGCGCGGCGGTGAATCAGCTGCCCCTCGGCAGTCAGGAGACTGTCTGGGCGCCCATGGACCGCGACGCGGCCAACTACTGCTCCGCGGTGGGCTATTACTTTGCCCAGGGCGTACAGCAGGAGTACAATGTGCCGGTGGGACTTTTGAGCGTTGCGGTGGGCGACACGGAGATCAACCGGTGGATTCCATGGGGAGACACCTACGGGAGCTTTACATCCACGGACGGCGGCCTGTATTTTAACCGGGTGGCGCCCTTTGAAAAGCTGCAGATCCGCGGGATTCTCATGTATCAGGGGGAAGCGGACCAGTACCGCACCCATCTGACTGCGGGGGAGTACCGGGATGCCATGGCCGGGCTGGTGGATCACTATCGGGACATTTGGGGCGCGGAGATCCCCTTTTACTGGGCACAGCTCACCCGGTATAACCGGGATGAGAGCCAGGTGCGCGAGGGACAGCGGCTGGCGCTGGACCGGATCAGCAGTAAGAAGAACGCGGGGCTCATCTCTCTGATGGACCTCTATGGGGAATATGAGGGCGGAACCGGCAGCTGCCGGGAGGATATCCATCCCCATCAGAAAAAGGAGGCGGCGGAGCGGTTCCTGCGCTATGCCAAACGGGATGTGTACGGCGAACCGGGCATTGCGGTGTCTGGACCGGTTTACCAATCTATGAAGACCGCCGGAAACAAAATTGAACTCTCCTTTGCCTGTACCGGCAATCTGTCGGTCATGCCAAAGGAGCGGTATGCGGACAAGGTCACAGACCGGCTGATCCAGCAAAACGGGCTGGATGCCGCGGCGCCGCAGGAGTTCGAGGTGGCGGGGGCGGACGGCGTGTTTGTAAAGGCCCAGGCGGAGATTCAGGGGAACCGGGTTCTGGTCTGGAGCGATCAGGTGTCCAATCCCGTGGCCGCGCGGTATGCCTGGGGCGCTTATCCGGAGATGCCGAACCTGACGGATTCCAGCGGATTGCCGGCGCTGGCTTTTACCACCGAAAAGATCAAATAGGAGACTTCTGCAGGTCTGGGAAAAGGCTTCCTAATTATATTACGTTTTCATAACAATTTTCGCCCGGCGTTGACAAAGAAGAGTTTGGTGGGGTATACTTGAACAAAAGAAGAAGTGTGACAGTTCGTCTATACCGGGCTGAAATGTGAACAATGGTATGAATTCCGGGCAATCGGGCCCGGCAGCAGACCCAGAGGGGGGTTGACAGATGCGTTGCTATTACTGCGGACATTTGGAAAGCAAGGTCGTGGATTCCCGTTCCACAGAGGATGGGACAGCCATCCGCCGGCGCAGGGAGTGCCTGAAGTGTGGAAAGCGGTTCACCACCTATGAGAAAATTGAGAGCGTGCCCATTATCGTGATCAAAAAGGACGGATCCAGACAGAGCTTTGACCGGGAAAAACTCCAGCGGGGGATCTTGAATGCCTGCGCCAGCCGGCCGGTGCCTTTGCATGCCATTGACAGTATGCTCGATGAGATAGAGGGCGAGATCCACAACTCTCTGGCCCGGGAGGTTTCCTCTGAGAAGATCGGGGAGATGGTCATGGACCGTCTGCGGGAGATCGATGAGGTGTCCTATGTCCGGTTTGCGTCGGTCTATAAAAAGTTCAAGGATATTGAGACATTCAAGCAGGAGCTTGCCAAGCTCACCAGTCAGAGCCGGGCCGCGGAGGACTGAACAGGCGGGACAGCCTTGTGTGACAATATGAAATCCCGAATCTTTTTAGCAGATATCGGGATTTGTTTTTATAGGACAAGGTATATTGATACTCGTTTGCAGAAGGAGAATGGGCTGATGAAGGAATTTGCCGATGCAGTAAAAACAAAAGTGAGCGGCTGTTTTGATGTGATTGCCGCAGGCGGCGGCGTGGCTGGTATCAGTGCGGCGCTGGCTGCGGCACGGCAGGGGGCACAGGTTCTCTTGCTCGAATCTTCCTATATTTTGGGAGGGCTGGCCACGTCAGGACTTGTGACAATTTTTTTGCCGTTATGTGACGGTATGGGAAGGCAGGTTTCATTTGGCATATGTGAAGAACTGATCCGGCTTTCGGTCAGGCATACAGCTGAGGATCGGTATCCTGCGGCGTGGTTTGAGGAGGGCCCCCATTCGCAACGCTGTGAAAAAAGATTTGAGGTTCAGTTTAATCCGCATCTGTTTGCTTTGGAGACCGAAAGGCTGCTGCTGGAAAACGGCGTACAAATACTGTACGGAACCAAAGTATGCGGCGTGAAGAAACACGGAAACCGTGTGGAATATATCATAATTGAAAATAAAAGCGGCAGATGTGCAATCAAGTGCCGGGCCGCTGTTGACTGTACCGGTGATGCGGAGCTGTTCGACCTTTGCGGGGTATCCACTGCGGAATATGCGCCGCAGAACGTGCTGGCGGGATGGTATTATTATTTTTCAAAGGGGAAAATTTCGCTCCGGATGCTGGGCGTTGCAGAGGACCCGGACGCGGAGGAAACTGAGCCGCTGATAAGCCGGCGTTTCAGCGGGATCGGCGGCGGGGAGATCAGCGAGATGACCCAGCTTGCACATGAACAGATGCTGAAGGATATCATTGCGCACAGAAAAACGGATGAGAGCTATGTACCGGTGACCCTGCCGTCAATACCGCAGCTTAGAATGACCAGAAGAATCAGAGGGACAGCCGTCCTTGATACAGAGGATGCACATACGCGCTGCGCCAGTTCAGTCGGAATGATTTCCAACTGGAAAAAGCGCGGACCGGTATATGAGGTGCCGTTTGAGACCCTGTTCTGCAGTGGATGTGAAAATATGTTTGCTGCGGGAAGGTGTATTTCTGTGACAGATTCCATGTGGGATGTATCAAGAGTGATCCCTGCCTGCGCTGTAACCGGAGAGGCGGCAGGAACTGCGGCGGCAATGCTGAGCAGCCTGGGTGAAATTGATGTCACAGCGGTGCAGAACCAGCTGGTGAAAAACGGCGTTGTTCTGCATGAGGAGCAGCTGGGGCATAAGCTTTGATGTGATGTGAGCGGATCTGCCGTACACGAAACAGCCGGCTGTTTTGATGCTAAAAAGCAAAGAAGAAAACACTTGACAACCAAGTCCGTTTGTGCTATAGTATATAAGATAGAACAAGAGAATACATACGCGGCGAAAGAGTGAGGGCAAACCTCACTCTTTCGTTTTGCATGGCCCTGACGAGAGATACGGGTTTGTGTTTTCAGAGCCCCGCGGACATGCGGGGCATTTGAGGCAAGGAGGTAAAGATGGCCTATTCAAAAACTGAAAAAAAAGTGTGGGAGCTGGCGGAGCCCATTGCGCATCAGGAGGGGTGCTATCTCTATGATGTGGAATACTGCAAGGAGGGCGGCATCTGGTTCCTGCGCGTTTTTGTGGATAAAGAGGAAGGCGGAATTTCCCTGGACGAATGTGAGACGGTCAGCCGTGCGCTCAGCACTGTGCTGGACGCGGAGGATCCCATTGCCCAGAACTATTATCTGGAGGTTTCCTCGCCCGGCGTGGAGCGCAGGCTGAAAACAGCGGCGCATTTTGCGCGGTATCTGGGGGAAACTGTTGATATTGGCCTGTATCAGGCGCTGGAGGGCAGCAAACAGCTCACCGGGGTCCTCAAGGGCTTCGATGGCAAAAACATACAGCTGGAGACGGGCGGAAAGCTGTTGGAAATTCCCCGGTCCGGGACAACTGTGGTGCATCTGCACTTTGATTTTTAAATATCCCTGTATTTGTGAATAATGGAAAGGAATGATCGAAAAAATGAGTTCTGAATTGTTTGAATCCCTGGAGTTGATCGAAGAGGAAAAAGGCATCAGCCGTGACGTGATTCTGGACGCGCTGGAAAGCGCTCTCATATCCGCGTACCGCAAGCATTTCGGTGCGGCGCAGGACGTGGGCGTCACCTTTGATGAAGAGACCGGGGATATCCGGATCATCGCGCGGAAGAATGTTGTGGAAGAGGTGGAGGACCGGGAGAACGAGGTCTCTGTGGAGGAGGCAAAGCGGATCAACGAGAAGTACGAAGCCGGAGATGTTGCGGAATTTGAGGTCACGCCGAAATCCTTTGGCCGGATTGCGGCCCAGACCGCGCGGCAGGTGGTGTTCCAGAGAATGCACGAGGCGGAACGGGAGAAGATGGTCAATGAATATTCTGACCGGGAAAATGACATTGCCACTGCGGTGGTGCGGAAGATAGAGCGCAGAAACGTGATGCTTGAGATCGAGGACACGGAATCCGTGCTCATGCCCAACGAGCAGGTGCGGAGCGACAACTACAAGATCGGCGAGCGGTATAAGGTCTTTGTGGTAGAGGTTGCGGATTCTGTCAAGGGCGTGCACCTGGTGGTCTCCAGATCCCATCCCGGCCTGGTGCGCCGCCTTTTGGAGCTGGAGGTGCCGGAGATCGGCCAGGGAATCATTGAGATCAAGGCCCTGTCCCGGGAACCGGGATCCAGAAGCAAAATCGCGGTCCATTCCATTAAGGAAAACGTGGACCCGGTGGGTACCTGTATCGGCCCAAAGGGCATGCGGGTCCAGGAGGTCATCCGGGAGCTTCGGGGTGAAAAAATCGACATTATCAAATACAGCGACGACCCGGCTGAATATGTGGCCAACGCCCTGAGCCCGGCGGATGTGATCTCCATTGAGGTGGATGAGGACAACCGGATGTGCAGGGTGATTGTCCCGGACAGTCAGCTTTCCCTGGCAATCGGCCGGGAGGGCCAGAACGTCCGGCTGGCGGCACGGCTGACGGGCTGGAAAATCGACCTGAGCTCCGCGCCGGACGAGAAGGAACAGAGCGGGCCGGCGTTCAAGCTGGATATGGATATGGAACCGGCGGAGCTGGAGCTGGCTCCCGATAATATGGAAACGGAAGAGGCGGAGGAGCTATGAAGCCTCTGCGCATGTGTATGGTCTGCCGGAAGCGCCGTGAAAAGGAGGCGCTGATCCGCGTTGTCCGCAGGACGCCGGAGGGCGCGGCCGTGGATCTGACCGGAAAGGAGCCGGGACGCGGCGCTTATGTCTGCCGGGAACGGGCGTGTATCGAGCAGGCGCAGAAGCGGCGGGTTCTGGAGCGGGCTTTTTCCGGACGGATTGACCCGGCTGTGTATGAGCGCCTGCGCCGGGAAACGGAGGAGCTTTTGGATGAATCCTAAATTCTGGGGCATGCTTGGCCTTGCCCGTCGCGCCGGGAAACTGGCCATGGGCGAGGAAAAGGCCAGTGACGCGGTGCGGAGCGGAAAGGCGGCGCTGATCCTCCTGGCGCTGGACGCGTCAGCCAACACGGAAAAGAAGTTTTCGGATATGGGCAGGTTTCGGTCTGTGCCCGTGCTCCGGCCCGGCGACCGCTTTCAGATGGGCGCGGCTGTGGGCCGTGCGGCGGCGGTCACCCTGGCTGTGACAGACCCGGGGTTTGCGGAGCAGCTGGCCCGCCTTTCCGAAACAGAATGAGCATAGAAGCGGCCCAGGCCGCCTGTGATAGAGTTGCGGCCGCTGGTATGGCCGCGGAAGGAGTGTGACGAATATGGAAAAAATCAGAGCATATGAGCTTTCTAAAGCCTTTGGTATCCCCAGCAAGGAGATTGTAAAGGTTTTGCATGACTACGAGGTGTCGGCGAAAAACCATATGAGCGCCCTGACAGAGTATGAGCTGGATGTGATCTTTGAATATTATACCCAGAAAAATCAGGTGCCGGATTTCTCGATGTACGAACCAAAACAGGAAGAGAAGCCGGAAGAACCGGCGGAGACGGAAACTGCGGCTGAAATTTCCCTGGAGGAGATAGAGGTGGGCCGAAAACTGCGGACAGTGGACACCCGTGTGAACACCGTGGACCTGGACCGGATTGACGATGAAAAGATTGAAGAGCTCATTCCCGAGAATGTGAAGGAAGAGGGCGCCAAGAAAAAGCAGAAGATCAACCAGAAGAAAAAGCAGCAGGGCAAGCCCCAGAGCACCAAGCCAAAGCCCAGGCCTGAGGATCTGATCAAGCGGAATGAGAAGAAGCGGGAGAAGGTAGAAAAGCTCCATATTCTGATTCCGGACGCCATTACGGTGGGTGAACTGGCTCAGCGGATGAAGAAGTCCGCGACCGAGGTAATCAAAAAGCTGATGCTTTTGGGTATCATGGCTTCGGTCAACGAGACCCTTGATTTTGACACGGCCTCCCTGATTGCGGAGGAAATGGGATGTACTTTTGAAAAAGAGATCATACTAACAGATGAAGAGAAACTCTTCAACGATGTGGAGGACGCGCCGGAGACCCTGAAGCCCCGTTCCCCTGTGGTGGTGGTCATGGGCCACGTTGACCATGGTAAGACCTCTCTGCTGGACACCATCCGGAACTCCAATGTGACCGAGGGCGAGTTCGGCGGCATCACCCAGCACATCGGGGCACACCGCGTCCGGGTTGGCGAGAAGAAGATCACCTTCCTGGATACGCCGGGGCATGAGGCGTTCACCGCCATGCGGGCCCGCGGTGCGCTGGTGACGGACATTGCCATTCTGGTTGTGGCGGCGGACGACGGCATCATGCCCCAGACCATTGAGGCGATCAACCATGCCCGCGCGGCGGAGGTTGCCATCATCGTAGCCATCAACAAGATCGACAAGGAGGGCGCCAACCCCGACCGGGTCCGGCAGGAGCTCACAGAGCACGGCCTGGTTCCGGAGGAATGGGGCGGCGACACCATCTGTGTGGAGGTCTCCGCGAAGCAGGGCACCAACATTGAGCAGCTGCTGGAGATGGTCCTCCTGGTGGCGGAGATGAAGGAACTGAAGGCTAACCCGGACCGCGCGGCCAAGGGGACGGTCATCGAGGCACAGCTGGATAAGGGCCGCGGCCCGGTTGCCACAGTGCTGGTTCAGAAGGGAACCCTGCGGGTGGGCGACATTGTGGTCGCCGGCTCTACGGTGGGCCGCGTCCGTGCCATGAACGACGACAAGGGCAGAAGCGTCAAGAAGGCCGGCCCGTCCATTCCGGTAGAGATTCTGGGCCTTTCCGAGGTACCGGAGGGCGGCGACGTGTTCTATGCCGTAGACGACGAGCGGAAGGCGCGGGACGTGGTAGAGGCCAGAAAGTTCAAAGAAAAGCAGGAGCGGCAGAAGAAGGCCACCGCCATCTCTCTGGATAATCTGTTTGAGCAGATTGAGGCCGGAAAGATGAAGGACCTGAACATCATTGTTAAAGCGGATGTACAAGGCAGCGTGGAGGCGGTCCGCCAGTCTCTGGAACGCATTTCCAATGAGGAAGTGCGGGTCAATATCATCCACGGCGCCGTGGGTGCTGTGACCGAGTCGGATGTGATGCTGGCCAGCGCGTCCAATGCCATTATTGTGGGCTTCAACGTACGGCCCACCAACGGCGCGGCGGAGGCGGCCGAGGACGCGGATGTGGACATTCGCCTGTACCGTGTCATCTATGACGCCATTGAGGACATTGAAAAGGCAATGAAGGGCATGCTGGCCCCCACCTTCCGGGAGGCGGTCATCGGCCATGTGGAGATCCGGACCACCTTCAAGGTTTCCGGCATCGGCACAATCGGCGGCGCCTATGTCCAGGACGGCAAGATCCAGCGCGGCAGCAAAGTCCGCGTGGTCCGGGACGGCATTGTCATTCACGAGGGCGAACTGGGTTCTCTGAAGCGGTTTAAGGATGATGTGAAGGAGGTGGCCGCAGGCTATGAGTGCGGACTCTCCATCGATAAATTTAACGATATCAAAGACGGCGATATTATCGAAGCATACGTTATGGAACAGGTCGAGGTATAAAGGCTGGTCTGATTTGGCCTGACCCCGGCAAATGGAGGAATTATGGCAAATTACAGCAGAATGGACCGGATTTCAGAAGAGGTGAAGCGGGAGCTGAGCCTTGTGATCCGGGACCTGAAAGACCCCCGTCTGCCCGCGATGGTTTCCGTTGTGGCGGTTCGGGTGACCAAGGATTTGAAATTCGCGAAAGCGTATATCAGCATAATGGGTGACGAAAAGGAGAGACAGGACGGCATTGCCGCGCTGAAGAGCGCCAGCGGCTTTATCCGCAAGGAGATCGGCCGCCGGCTAAACCTGCGGAACACGCCCGAGTTCAGCTTTGTGGCGGACGATTCCATTGCCTACGGGGCCCATATCAATGAGATTTTAAAAGGACTGTAGGACCGGCGGCCTGGCTGGGGAGCAGGCCCGCGGTAAAAAAATGAACTTCCAGTTGAGGTGGAATAGCATGTTTGAAAAAATAATTCCAATATTGCAGCGCGCGGAGAAGGTGGGCATCTTTGTCCATACCAATCCCGATGGGGACGCCATGGGAAGCTCCTACTCCCTGAAGCTCGCCCTGCAGTCAATGGGAAAGCAGGCGGAGGTCTATTTATCCCCCCATGCGGACTATATGGCAGAGTCGCTGGTATACGGCAAAGCGCCGGCAGGGCTTTCCATGGAGGAATGTGACCTGCTGGCAGCCCTGGACTGCGGCGACGCGGACCGGCTGGGCGGCTACCGGCCGTACTTTATGAGTCACGGCAACACTGTCTGCATTGACCACCATATCACCCACCAGTCCTTTGCCCGGGAATCTGTGGTGCGTGACATATCCTCATGCTGTGAGATGATGGTGACGCTGTACCGGGAGATGGGGCTTCCCCTGAGCCGGGAGATTGCCCACAACCTGTATATTGGGATGGTGAGCGACACAGGGAATTTCAAATATGCCTGTGTCACAGCGGACACGCTCCGGGCCGCAGCGGCGGCCATTGAGACAGGCATTGATTTCTCAGACATTTCAAAAAAGCTGTTTGATACCAAGACAATGGAGTACTACAAGCTGATGCGGATTGCGCTGGACCGTCTGGAGCTCTTTGAAGACGGCAGGGTCGGCGTCCTCTATCTGTCCCAGGCGGACTTTGAGGAGGCCGGACTGGACGAGGCGCATGCGGTGGGGATTGTGACCCTGCCTACCAGCATTGCTGGCGTGCAGGCGGGTGTCTACATCCGCGGCCGGAGCGCGGGGGAGTATAAGGTCAGCCTGCGCTCGGTCGGAGAGGTGGATGTGGCCGCGATTGCGACAGCCCTGGGCGGCGGAGGCCATGTCCGGGCCAGCGGCTACAGCGTTTTCGGCGCCGCGGTGGAGGAGATTGTGCCCACAGTTCTGGCGGAGATTCGGAAACAGCTGCAATAACAGAGCGGGGCGGACCTTGCCTGCGCGGGGATAAAGAGGACAAGCAAATGAATGGAATCATCAACATCAACAAGCCAAAGGGGTTCACCTCCCATGATGTGGTGGCGCGGCTGCGCCGGATCCTGTCCACCAAAAAGATAGGACACACCGGGACCCTGGACCCTGATGCTGTTGGCGTGCTGCCCGTCTGTGTGGGCCGCGCCACCAAGGTGGCGGAGCTGCTCACCGCGGCGGAGAAACAGTATATAGCCCAGGTGACCCTGGGGGCGGAGACCGATACCCAGGATGCCTCGGGGAAGGTTCTGCGCACCGCGCCTGTGCGGGTGGGACCGGCAGATATCCAAAGGGCGGCTGCGCAGTTCACAGGGGACATTGAGCAGATCCCCCCCATGTATTCCGCCATTAAGCAGGACGGGAAAAAGCTCTATGAGCTGGCCCGCGCCGGCGTGGAGGTTGAGCGGAAACCCCGGCCGGTGCGCATTGCTGGAATTGAGATTTTGAATTTGGATCTGGCGCACAACCGCTTTACCATGCGGGTGGATTGCTCCAAGGGAACCTATATCCGAACCCTGTGTCAGGATATGGGCGAGAGTCTGGGCTGTTATGGCCATATGTCAGAGCTTTGCCGGACCAGGTCCGGCCGTTTTTTTCTGGAGGATGCCGTGACGCTGGAGCAGGTTGAGGCGGCCGCGGGGCAGGGGGATTTTTCCTTTCTGCAGCCTGTGGACCGGGTGTTTGAGGCGTTCCCGGCACTGTATCTGTCAGAGCGCAAGGCACAGAAGATGTGCAATGGCATCCGGGTCAGCACGCCTGGCATGACAGAGGGAACCACTTATCGGATCTATGATGAAAAGGGGAGTTTTTTGACCATTTCCCGGGCTGAGGACGGCGTCCTCAAAATATTGAAAACCTTTTATGTCACTTAGCATGAGGGGGCGCTGCCCCTGATTCTGAAAGCAGGAGCGTGAGACATCATGCGGATTTATGCGCAGGAGGACCGGAGAGAGAGCCTCCGGGACGGAACCTGGCGTCTTTCTCATACAGCGGTTGCGCTGGGCGGCTTTGACGCCATGCATATCGGACATCAGGCTATCATTCGCAATGTGGTCGCCTGTGCGCGGGCGCAGGGACTGACCTCTGTGGTCTATCTGTTCCGAAACCAGCCCCGGTCAGTTTTGACAGGCGGGACTGGCCCCAGTGTAAACACCTTTTCCCGGCGGCTCGCCATTCTGGAGGAGCTGGGGGTGGACGCGGCGGTTGCGGAATGGTTTACCCCGGCGTATCAGAATATACCGGCGCAGACCTTTGTTGAAACCTATCTCCGGGATTGGCTGGGCGCCGAATATGTGGCCGCGGGCTTCAATTACCGCTTTGGCCGGCGCGGAGAGGGGGACATTGAGACGCTGAAACGTCTGGGGAGCGAATGCGGAATCCGGGTGCACAGTATGCCATGTGTTACGCTGGGAGGTGAGCCGGTTTCCAGCACCAGAATCCGGCAGCTGATCCAAAGCGGGAGGATGGAGGAGGCCGCGGCCTGTCTGGGCCGGAGATTTTCTGTGGACGGCAAAGTGGTGGACGGCAACCGCCTTGGGCGGACCATGGGCTTTCCCACCGCGAATCTGGATCTTCCGGAGGATCATATTCTGCCCCGGTACGGGGTCTATGTGAGCCAAACCAGAGCGGACGGACACTGGTATCCATCCATTACCAATGTGGGCGACAAGCCCACCGTCACCCGTCACTATCCCTGTATAGAAACCCATTTGCTGGGCTACAGCGGAGACCTGTATGAAAAGGAGATAGAGATCCAGTTCTGGACATATCTCCGGGGGATTACAAAGTTTTCGGGCATGGAGGGGCTGAAGGCACAGCTGGAACTGGATAAACAGTCGGCCCTCCGGTATTTTGAAGAGAAAAAATAAACAGCGCGCCCATTGCTATGGGTGCGCTGTTTTTTCATGCTTTGGAATTGAGATCCTTTCATGGGGAATTGACTCATCGTCCAGACAATGGAATTTATGCCCCTTTCGGGCCGGAGGACAAAATCTTTTTAAAATTGACGGCGAACATGGCCGCGGTGGTAACCACAGCCAGGAAGTCCGCCACAGGCTCTGCCAGATATACGGCGCAGACCTTGGGAATGTCATAGCCCTGCAGGAGCTGTCTGATCGAGTCCGGGATCATCCAGGCCAGCGCGCTTTCCGGAATGATATGGGGCAGAATAAAAATCAGCGGAATCAGCAGAATCACTTTTCGGAGTATGGCCAGAAAGATGGAAATTGGCGCCTCGTTCAGAGCGATAAAGGTCTGCTGACAAGCGATCTGGATGCCAAAGAGCAGACAGGCAGCCATTGAAATACGGATGGCCCATACCCCGATCTGTGTCAGCATGGGATCAGAGCTGAACAGGCCCACATATACCTGCGGCGCGAACATGGCCACGCTCCACATGAGTGTGGAGAACGCCACGCAGGAGATGAGCAGCAGCCGGAAGGCGGCCTTGACCCGCTTTGTGTTCCCCGCGCCAAAGTTGAAGCTGATGATGGGCTGGGCGCCCTGGGTTAAACCATTGAGGGGCATCAGCGCAAACTGCATGACCGAGGAGGCAATGGTCATTGCGCCCACCGCGAGATCGCCTCCATACCGGTAAAGGGAGGTATTAAAGCTGATGCTGAGCGCACTCTCCGTGATCTGCATGATAAAGGGCGACATCCCCAGGGCGAGAACCGGCAGCATGACCTTGGGATTGAACCGCAGATGTTTTTTCTGAATCCGGAGAGTGGTTGTCTTGCCGGTCAGAAACCGGAGAACCCACACGGCGGACAGGCACTGGGACAGGATCGTGGCCAGAGCGGCACCTCGGACACCCATGCCAAAGACAAAGATAAACACCGGGTCCAGCACAATATTGGTCACTGCGCCGATCAGAATGGTCTTCATGCTGGTCATGGAAAAGCCCTGCGCGGTGATGAAGGGGTTCAGCCCCAGCACAAACTGGACAAAGATGGTGCCAAAGGCATAGATGTTGATATACTGTACGGCATAGGGCAGTGTGGTGTCCGCATTTCCGCCGAAAGCCAAAAGCAGGGGCTTTGCAAACACAAGCGTCACCACGGTCAGAATAACCGCCACTACGGCCAGAGAAGCCGTACAGTTGCCCACAATTTCCTCCGCGCCCTTCTGATCCTGTTCACCCAGCTTAAACGCCACCCGCGGCGCTCCGCCCATACCGATCAGCATGCTGAAGGCAGAGATGATCATAATCAGCGGAAAGGTAAGGCCCACACCGGTCAGAGCGGTTGCGCCCACCTCGGGAATATGGCCGATATAAATCCGGTCAACAATGTTATACAGGGCATTGACCACCTGTGCAATGATGGTGGGAATGGCCATCTGAAAAAGGAGCCTTCCAATGCTCCCGTTGCCCAAATCAGCTTGTTGTTTCATAATTGATCTACAAATCCTTCCTATCTATCATTTATTCTTTTACAGCCCGGCATCTGCCGCAGGACAACGGCTCAACTTTGTTTGGCAGAGACAAGGCGAACGCCTTGCTTGCGTTCCAGCATTTCATCCAGACGGGCAATATAATCCTGGGGCTCCTTGACATTGAAGATCCGTTCAATTCGGTCGGTGTTCCGGTCCACGGTTTTGGTCACGCCGCCGCAGCCCAGCGAGAGAATGGTCTGAATCTCCTCCATGATATAGATGTTATACAGACTGTCAAAGCCCGCCTTGGCATATCCCACATTTTCCAGATTCCCCAGCTGGTTCTTCTGACGGTAGAGATAATAGGGATGCTTGGCCTGTCTGGCCATAAGCGCCCGGGCCAAATCCACCATTTTTTCAACCTCTTCGCCGCTGGTCAGCTGATATTCCTCCAAATACTCATGGAGCCGGGAGGATCGCTTGATGCTCATCGTATGTACGGTGGTATTCTCCGGCGAGAGCTTTTCCACCTCCTCCAGCGTATACCGGAACATATCCAGGTTTTCTCCTGGCAGTCCGGCGATCACGTCCATATTGATGCAGTTAAAGCCGCAGTCCCTGGCCAGAGCAACCGCCTCCCGGATCTGCTCCGGGGTGTGCGCCCTGCCGATGAGCCGCAGGGTTTCCGGGTTCATGGATTGGGGATTGATGCTGATTCTGCTAACCTTGTGCCGCTTTAAGACCTCCAGCTTCTCCCGGGTGACCGTGTCAGGCCGTCCGGCCTCCACGGTGAATTCCCGGCAGTCCGCAAGGTCAAAGCTGTCATAGACCCGGCTGAGAATTTCGTCCAGCTGGGGCACCGACAGGGTGGTGGGTGTGCCGCCGCCGATATAGACGGTCTCCACCCGGCACCTATTTTGCCGGACCAGCTCCCCGGTATACGCGATCTCACGCTTGAGGGCCTCCACATATTCCGGGATCAGCTTGGCCGCCTGCCGGGTCCCGCAGGTCACAAAGGAACAGTACAGGCACCGGGTCGGACAAAAGGGAATACCGATATAAATACTGACCCCATCGGGATACATGGCTTCCCGGACAGGCTGCTCACACTTTGCCACCTGAAGTGCCAGCGTGGCTTTACCGCGGCTGGTGCCGCACGTATTCATGAAATAGTCCGCCACCTCCTGATCGGTTTTCCCCTCCATCAGGAGCTTGGCGGCAATTTTAGCCGGGCGGATCCCGTTCAGAATCCCCCACGGACTTTTTTTCTCTTCATTCATCGCAGATACGGATTTTCCTTTCTCTCTTCGCCAATGGTGGTGGAGGGCCCGTGCCCGGGGTACACCTTCACCTCATCCGGGAGCGGCATGAGTTTTTCCTGGATGGAATCGATTTCCTGCCGGAGACTTCCGGTGGGGTGGTCAACCCGGCCGACACTCCGCTGAAACAGGGTATCCCCGCTGATGAGGATTCCACCGCCGTAAAGACAGATACAGTCCGAGGTATGCCCTGGCGTATGCAGAACCTGAAACACCGTATCCCCAAGCGCAATGGTGTCGCCGTCCCTGAGATAACGGTCCGCCGCGACTGGGGTCCAGGCAATCCCGACATAGTGGCAGAGGTTGTTGATGCCGTCCCGCAGGAACTGCCGGCCGTTTTCGTGAATGGAGACCGGCGCGCCGGCGGCGGCCTTCAGTTCGGCCAGCGCCAGGATGTGGTCGTAGTGTCCATGGGTCAGGATGATGTCCTGCACCGTATAGTCATTCTCCTTCAAAAAGGCGAGAATGGTATCCGCGTCATCAGGCGCGTCAATGACCATGGCCTTGCCGGAGGCCTCGTCGGCCAGAATATAACAGTTGGTACCCAGGTCGCCCAGGGTCAGTTTGTGAAATCGCATAATCTCTATCCTTTCATTGTCTGCGGCGCACCACGGACAGTACGCTGTCCACGTGTTTGAGCCGCTTGATGGTCTGGTCCAGCTGTGCTGTGTCCGAGATCTCCAGGGTCAGCTCAATGATGGCCAGATTGTTCTTCCCGGTCCGCGCGTTCACATTGGTGATGTGGGTCTTGAGCTCCGCAATGGTGGTCATGATATCCAGAAGCAGATTGGCCCGGTCTGTGGCTGTCACATAGAGCATGGACTGGAAGGTATTGTCCGTATCATCCGCCCACCGCACCGGAATAAACCGGTTCAGCTCCTCGGAATTGGCCTGTGCGTGGATCATATTGATACAGTCCGCGCGGTGGATGGCAACGCCCCGGCCGCGGGTCACATAGCCCACGATTTTGTCCCCCGGCACCGGGTTGCAGCAGTGGGAAAACCGGGTCAGGCAGTTGTCGATGCCCTCCACAATCACGCCGCTGTTGTTGGGCTTGGCGGTGGTCTTCACCACCATGGGGATGACCTCCTCCGGCGGCAGGACTTCCTCTTCCACAATCCGTTTTTTACACTCGGCCTTGAACCGGGTCACAAAACGGCTGGCATTGGGACTGCCATAGCCAATGGCGGCGAACATATCCTCTGCGTTGTTAAAGCCGTATTTCCGCAGAAGGCTCTGCAAAAAGGGCTTATCCTCCAGAAAGCTGGTGGGGATGGACAGGTGTTTCAGCGTCTTTTCCAGGAACTCGCGGCCCTTTGCCAGGTTCTCCTCCCGGTTGACCTTTTTGAACCACTGGTTGATCTTGTTCCGGGCCTGGGAGGTCTTGCAGATCTTGATCCAGTCCAGATTGGGGCCGTGGCTGGCGCCGGAGGTGATAATATCCACAATGTCGCCGTTCTGCAGGGTATAGTCCAGGGTGACAATTTTGCCGTTGACCTTTGCGCCGGTCATCCGGTTGCCGACGGCGCTGTGGATGGCATAGGCAAAGTCAATGGGTGTTGCCCCCACGGGAAGGTTAATGACATCGCCCTTGGGGGTGAACACAAAGACCTCGTCGCTGAACATATCAATTTTCAGGGTCTGCATGAAGTCCTCGGCGTTGGTCATGTCCTTTTGGATCTCCAGCAGCTGCTTGATCCATTCCAGCTTGCTGTCCATATCGCTGGTTCCGGTTTTTCCCTCCTTGTATTTCCAGTGGGCCGCGATGCCGTTCTCCGCGGTGTGGTGCATTTCCCAGGTGCGGATCTGAATTTCAAAGGGCGTTCCGTTGGGCCCCAGAAGGGTGGAGTGCAGGGACTGGTACATATTGGGCTTTGGCATGGCGATATAGTCCTTGAAGCGTCCGGGAATTGGCTTGAACAGCTCGTGAACCATGCCCAGCACCGAATAGCAGTCCGCCACCGTGTCCACAATTACCCGGACGGCGAACAGGTCATAGAGCTCGTCAATGGTCTTGTTCTGCATAAACATCTTCCGGTAGATGCTGTAGAAGTGCTTGGCGCGGCCCTCTACATGGGCCTTGATATGCAGAGAATCCAGCTTTTCCTGCAGGAGATCAATGATGTCCTTGATATACCGTTCCCGTTCCTCCCGCTTCTGAGCAATCTTATCCACAATTTCGTAATAGCCGATGGGGTCGATATACCGGAGCGCCAGATCCTCCAGCTCCCACTTGATCTTGGACATACCGAGCCGGTGGGCCAGCGGCGCGTAGACCTCAAGGGTCTCTCTGGCGATCTCCCGCTGTTTTTCCTCGGGCTGGTATTTGAGGGTCCGCATATTGTGAAGCCGGTCGGCCAGCTTGATGACGATAACCCGGATATCCTGGGCCATGGCAAAGAACATCTTCCGCAGATTCTCAATCTGCTGTTCTTCCTTTGAGGTATAGGGAATTTTATTCAGCTTGGTCACCCCGTCTACCAGCATGGTGACGGTCTCACCAAACTCCTTGACCAGCTCCTCCCGGGTGGTGCCGGTGTCCTCCACCACGTCATGGAGCAGGGCGGCGCAGATGGACTGGGGATCCAGCTCCAGATCCGCCAGGATATAGGCCACCTGCACCGGGTGGGTGACATAGGGCTCGCCGGACTTGCGCGTCTGGCCCTCGTGCTTCTCCATGGCGTAGTGATAGGCCTTCTCCACCAGCTGAAGGTCATTTGCCTTGTGATACTGCCGAATCCGGTCCAGCAGGGTCTCTAATTCAATCAATGCCATAGAAAATTCCTCCTTTCAGTAAGGTCTGCAAAGCGCCGGAAAACCGGTGTTCGAGCGGCAAAGCGCGCGTATGTCCCCGTGTCCCGTCCGCGCAGGGATAAACCAAGCGGGCGCGGCGGTTTCTCACAGCGTATCTGCGGCCGGACCGCTTTGCCCGGCCCGCCGTGAAAGACAGAAAACGTTGGTTCTGCCCAGGCAGACCAACGTTTTTCGTTCGTAATTTAAACAGCAGTCTCTTCGCCCGCTTTTTTGATATCCTTTAAAATGAGCTGTACATTCTGAAAGCCTTTGTAGTCGTTGATATCCAGCGCAAAGGCCACGTCAATAAAATCGCCTTCCTCCAGATGCTGGTAATACTCGCCCATGCCAAAGCCCACCGAATCCAAATATTTTCCGTCTTTCAGCAGGGTCATGCGCAGGTGTTTGCCCTCGCTCATCACGCTGATCTTATGTATCTTGATGTTGCGGACGGCAAAGGCCGGGGTCGGGTTGTCAACCCCAAAGGGCTGAAGCCGGTTGATGTCGTTGACTGTGTCCAGCGTGATATACGGGACCTTGATGGCCGCGTCCAGCAGAATGGTCGGCGTCATCATCTTCTCGGTGAACTGATCTCTGGAACAGCTGTTGATCTTCTGCCGGAAGGCTTCAATGTTTTCAGCCCGGATGGTCAGGCCGGCCGCCAGTTCGTGGCCGCCGAACTTCTCCAGAAGATCGGAGCAGTTCTCCAGCGCGCCGAACAGATTAAAGCCGTTGACGCTTCTGCCGGAGCCCTTTGCCTCGTCCCCGTCAATGGCGAAGAGGATGGAGGGTTTGTAGAATTTCTCGGTTATCTTGGAGGAGACGATTCCCACAATGCCGTGATGCCAGTTTTCGTGGGGGATTACAATGACCTTATCCTCTTTCACGTCAGGGTGGGCCTCAAGATATTCCATGGCCTCCTTGAACATCTTCTGCTCGGTCTGCTGGCGGAGGGTGTTCTCCTCACACAGGGATTCGGCCAATGACCGCGCCCGCTCCGCGTCGTCGGTCAGGAAGAGCTCCACGCTTCTGGAGGCACAGCCCAGCCGTCCGCTGGCGTTGATTCTGGGGGCGATGGTATATCCAATGGTGGAGGTGGTGATGGCCTTTCCATTGGTGGAAACATCGATCAGCGCCTTGAGCCCCACGTTTTCCGTTGTCTTGAAGCGTTTCAGCCCCTCGGTGACAATGACGCGGTTTTCATCAATCAGCGGCGAAATATCAGCCACCGTGCCGAGGCACATGAGATCCGCGTATTTGTCCATCAGGTCAGGCAGGGATTTGCGTTCGTCCAGCGCCTGTATCAGCTTGAACACAACGCCGACACCCGCGAGGCTTTTAAAGGGATAGGGGCAGTCCTTCCGCTTGGGGTCAATGGCCGCGTACACGGCGGGAATCCGCTCCTTGCACTCGTGATGGTCGGTGACAATCACATCCAGTCCGATTTCCTTGGCATACTCGCTTTCCTCCACCGCTGTAATTCCGGTGTCCACCGTGATGATGAGCGAGGTGCCGTTGGCCCGGATTTTGTCAAGGGCATCCTTGTTTACGCCATAGCCCTCCTGCATCCGGTCCGGAACATAATAGGCGGCATCAATGCCCATTTCCCGGAGATGCTTGTACAGGATGGCAATGGAGGTGATCCCGTCCACGTCATAGTCGCCGTAAATGGTGATTTTCTCCCCGGCGTCCCGGGCCTTCCTGATCCGGGCCGCCGCCTTTTCCATATCCTTGAGCAGATACGGGTCGTGCATAACGCCCAGGTCCTTGGAGAGAAAGCGCGTAATGGATTCGTCGTCATGGATACCGCGGTTGTAGAGAATGATTGCCGTGAGCGGAGAAATGTGAAAGTTCTTGGACATCTCCACAACACGTTTTTTGTCAAACTCTCTGAGCAGCCACTTTTTCTTTAACATAGTCTATAGTCTCCCTAGTTCTTTAGTTTTACAAAATCAGCGGGGCGGGTCCCCTGGTGTATCCTGTCGGACCGGCGCGGGAACCGCCGCCTCCGGTGCGCATGACATTAGAACTATTTTAGCACGGTTCTGCGCAAATTACAACACCTTTTTCAAATTAAATGGGAATAAAACTTACCAAAATATAGGCGCAAAGATTATCCCAGTTTCACAATCCAATTCTGAACCCGAGCCCGGCCGGCCCCACGGATTTCGGAAAACAGGGCCCGGGCCTTTTCCATCAGGGAGGATTACTTCAGCTCCACAATGGTCACGCCGTTTTCGCCTTCGCCGTATTTTCCAAGCCGGAAGCTTTTGACCTGCGGATGTTTCCGGAGCATGTTTTGTATGCCGGTCCGCAGGGTTCCGGTGCCTTTTCCGTGGATGATACTCACCGTATTCAGTCCGGCCATGCTGCTTTCGTCCAAAAATTTATCCGCTTCCATCAGGGCCTCCTCCAGCAGCATGCCTCTGAGATCCACCTCGGATTTCACAGCGCCCCGGCGCAGTCCGGTCTGGGTATGCCGTGCCGGTGTATAGGCCTGGGGTTTGAGACCCGGCTCCTCTTCCAGCAGGGTCAGGTTATCTGTCTTGCTGGTGATCTTCATGATTCCCACCTGAATCACGGCGGAACTGTCCTTCCTGTTGATGGACAGGATGCTCCCCTTATCCCCAAGGTCATTGATCATGACGGTGGCGCCCAGCTTCAGACTGTTTATGTTCAGCCCGGACTTTTGGGGCTGAGGGGTCCGGGCTTTGGGCGACCTGTTCTTTTTCAGCTTCAGCCCAAGCTCCTTTTTGACCTCCTCCATGGCCCGCAGGGTCTCTTTCTCATCCCTTTCCTTTTGGGCGGCCTTGATCTGCGCAAGCATTTCATCGGTTTCCTGCTGGGCCCGCTGGAGGATTTTGTCCGCCTTCTCCCGGGCCCGGTCGTAAATTTTGTCCTTTTGCTTTTCAATCTTTTCCCGTTCCTGCTCCAGCTGGCGTTTCAAATCCTCAATCTCCCGACGCATCCGCTGGGTCTCCTGGGAATCCCGTTCCGCGGTCTGGCGGTTCTTTTCAATGCTGGAGAGAATATCCTCAAACTGAATGTTTTCCTCGGACAGCATTGCCCGGGCCCGGCTGATGATATGTGCCGGCAGACCCAGCCTGCTGGAGATGGCAAAGGCGTTGCTCTTGCCCGGGATTCCGATCAAAAGCCGGTAGGTGGGGCTCAGCGTGTTCACGTCAAACTCACAGGAGGCGTTTTCCACCCCCGGCGTGGAGAGGGCATAGAGCTTCAGCTCGCTGTAGTGGGTGGTGGCTACGGTTTTGGCGCCCATGGCCCGGATGTTTTCCAGAACGGCGGTGGCCAGCGCGGCGCCCTCCACCGGGTCCGTGCCCGCGCCCAGCTCGTCAAACAGCACCAGACAGTTGTCTGTGACCCGGTCTACAATATGGACAATATTTTTCATGTGGGACGAGAAGGTGGACAGACTTTGCTCAATGCTCTGCTCGTCGCCGATGTCGGCAAAAATGTCTGTAAACACCGGCATGACGCTTCCGTCTGCGGCAGGAATCGGGAGGCCGGACTGGGTCATGAGGCAGAACAGGCCGATGGTCTTCAGAACCACGGTCTTACCGCCGGTGTTTGGCCCGGTGACAATCAGACTGTCAAAATCCCCGCCCAGGGAGACGGTGATCGGCACAATTTTTTTCCGGTCAATGAGAGGATGGCGGCCCTGCTTGATGTGCACCCGGCCCTCCCGGTTCAGCTCGGGACAGACGGCCTTCATGTCCAGGGCAAGGCGCGCTTTGGCAAACACAAAATCCAGGTGGATCAGGGTGCCGAAGTTCAGGGCCAGCGCCTCTGCAATCTCCGCCGCCTGCTGGGAAATCTCCATCAGAATCCGCTCGATCTCCGCCTTTTCCTTGACCTCCAGTTCGTGGAGCTCATTGTTGGCGTTGACCACGCTTTCCGGCTCAATGAATACCGTCCCCCCGGAGGCGGACATGTCGTGGGCGATGCCTCGGACGTCCGCCCGGTGTTCCGCCTTGACCGGAACCACATAGCGGTTGTTCCGCATGGTCACAATGGGGTCCTGCAGGAATTTCTGATAGTGGCTGGAGCGGATCATGGAGTCCAGGGACTCTTTGACCCGGTTGGCCGCGTTCCGTGATTTGCGGCGGATATTGGCCAGCTCCGGGCTGGCGCTGTCCGCCATTTCCTCCTCGGAGAGGATGGCGGCGGCGATCCGGTCCTCCACCGCTTTGTCCGGGGTCAGCTCCTCGATATAACCGCTCAGAATTCCGGTCTGCTCCGGGGTGAGGGTTTTCAGGGTCCGTGCGTTTTTCAGAATCCGGGCAATGTTCAAAAGCTCCGCCATACTGAGCGAGCCGCCGATCTGGAGACGCTTGACCTGCTCCGTGATACTGGCGATCCAGAGCATATCCGGCGATCCATACTTCAGGATCAGGGTCACCGCCGCGTCTGTCTCCATGAGGGTCTGCTCAACCACACGGGGGTCGGCGGAAGGTTCCAGCTTTTCTATCCTGCGCCGGGTGTCTTCATTTTTGGCAAAGCCGGCCAGCATCTGCAGAATTTTATCGTATTCCAGTGTCTTTAAAGTCTTATGTTCCATGTATCATACCTCCCCTTTGGGGTGTTTTCGGCTTTTTTGCCCCGGGGACCAAGTTCTGGCCGAAATGTCCTGCCGGCTTTCACAGCGGTCCCGGGCTGTGCTGTTTCTGCCTAAATAATTATTATACACAGAAACGCCCGCTTTTGTCTACCCCTTTTAGAAAATTTCCAATTTTCCGCGGCGTGCTCCGTACCCTTTGTCCGGTTTTGCATATAATAAAATGCCGGGCCGTTTTCCGCCCGGGCCCGGCGAAAAATTATGAGAAACATGAAAGATACAGTTGAAAAAGATGTGCGGATATGATAAAATACAAATTTAGAGGTTTGGAGGAAGAAGTATGGAACGATATTTAGATAACAGCTCGACAACCCGGCCCTACGACCAGGTGACAGATAAAGTTGCGGATGTCATGCGGAATCAGTACGGCAACCCCTCTTCCCTGCACCGGCTGGGCATTGCGGCGGAAAAAGAGGTCAAGGCCGCGCGGGAGGCCATTGCGGAAACCCTGAAAGCGGCGCCGAATGAGATTTATTTTACCTCGGGGGGGACGGAGTCCAACAATCTGGCCATCCGGGGTGTGTGCGGAGCCAGCCGCGGCCGGCAGATCATCAGTACCCCGCTGGAGCATCCGGCGACCATGAACACCCTGGCCCATCTTCAGAAAAAGGGCTGGCAGGTGGACTTTATCCCGGTGGACCGCAACGGTGTTGTTGATCTTCCCGCCTTTGAGGATCTGGTGGGCGGCAATACAGCCCTGGTGACGGCCATGCTGGTGAACAACGAAATCGGTTCAATTCAGCCGATTGCCCGGATGGCACAAATCCTGAAACGGAAAAACCCCCGGGCCTGCCTCCATGTAGACGCGGTTCAGGGCTACTGCAAGGTGTCCTGTGATGCGAAAAGCCTCGGGGCGGATCTCATCAGCATCAGCGGACATAAAATCCACGGCCCCAAGGGCGTGGGTGTGCTGTATGTCAAGAAGGGCACCCGGCTTTCGCCGTTTATTTTCGGCGGAGGCCAGCAGGATAACCTCCGTCCGGGCACGGAAAATGTCCCCGGCATTGCGGGAATCGGCCTTGCGGCAAAGCTCTGCCATCAGAATATGGCGGAGGCTGTGCCGCGGATGGATGCGCTGCGCCGGCGGCTGGAGGATGGAATTCGCAAGAATATTCCGGATATTCAAATCAACACACCTGAGGTATGTGCGCCGCATATCCTGAACGTCTCCTTTGCGGGCGTGCGTTCGGAGGTGGTTCTGCATTCCCTGGAGAATCTGGAGATCTACGTCTCCAGCGGGTCGGCCTGTTCCAG
This sequence comes from uncultured Ructibacterium sp., assembly GCA_965146665.1. Taxonomy (GTDB): domain Bacteria; phylum Bacillota; class Clostridia; order Monoglobales; family Monoglobaceae; genus Ructibacterium. The sequence continues at coordinate 2,935 of CBCTHE010000021.1, read as the reverse complement.
CCACAAAAAAGGGCCCAGCTATGTGCTGACGGCCATTGGTACGGACCGGAACATGATCGACGGCAGTATCCGGTTCAGTCTTTCTGAATTTACGACACAGGGGGATATTGACGAGACTGTGTCGGCCCTGATCCAGATTGTGAGCGGACTGAGAAAATTAAATCTGAGATAAAATTGAGGCGGCCGCATGCCAGGCGGGTTTATTTTGCGGCCGCCCTGGATAAACTATAGAGAACGGAGCGGTACAAATGAAAAAGATAGACATCGTACTTCTGAAATACGGGGAGATCGCGCTGAAGGGGCTGAACCGGCCCATGTTCGAGCAGAGGCTTCTGCGGAATCTGTCCCAGGCGCTGGCCCCAATCGGCAGATTCAGCATCCGCAAGTCCCAATCCATGATTTATGTGGAGCCCCTGGAGGACGCCATTGACATGGAAGAAGCCATAGCGCGGATGCGCAGGGTTTTTGGAATCGTAAATATCTGCCCGGCTGTCTCCTGCGAAAAGGACATGGACAGCATTGCAGAAACCACCATCGCATGCCTGCGGGAGATGGATACCGCGGGCAGGAGCTTTAAGGTGGAAGCCAAGCGGGAGGATAAGCAGTTTCCGTTGAATTCACCGCAGATCTGTCAGCAGATGGGCGGATGTATTCTGAAAAACGTAGACGGCCTGCATGTGGATGTCCACAACCCGGATATTCTGGTCCAGATCGAGATCCGGAAGAAGGCCTATATTTTCACAGAGAAATACAGCGGCGCCGGCGGCATGCCCGTGGGCACCAACGGCAAGGCGGCTCTGCTGCTCAGCGGCGGCATTGACAGTCCGGCGGCGGGCTGGATGATTTCAAAGCGCGGTGTTGCATTGGACGCGGTTCACTTCCACAGCCATCCTTACACCTCTGACCGTGCCAAGGAAAAGGTCATTGACCTGGCAAAAATCATTTCCGTCTATACGGGGGAAATCCGCCTTCATGTGGTTCCCTTTACAGAGATTCAGCTGGCCATTATCGACAAATGCCCCAAAAACTATCTCACACTGATTATGCGTCGGGTGATGATGCAGATTGCGGAGCGGATCGCCAGACAGGGCGGCGCCCGCGCGCTGATCACAGGCGAGAGCATCGGGCAGGTGGCGAGCCAGACCATGGAGAGCCTTGCCGTAACAGACAATGCGGTGCATATGCCGGTGTTCCGTCCCTGCATTGGGATGGACAAAGAAGAGATCGTTCAGATCTCCAAGAGAATCGGCGCCTATGAAACCTCAATCCTGCCCTATGAGGACTGCTGTACCATTTTTGTGCCCAAGCATCCCAAGACCCGTCCGGAACTGGATGAAATCATCGGGGCGGAAAAGGCACTGGACAATCTGGAGGAGATGATCCAGACCGCGCTTGCCGGGGATGAGATCATTTGTATCAGACCCTAAAAAAGAAGGAGGAAGCATCTTGAACTTTGAGATTATATCGGTAGGTACAGAGCTTTTGCTGGGGCAGATTGTCAACACCAATGCCCAGGTCATCAGCAGGATGCTGAGCGAATTGGGATTTAATGTTTATTATACCACGGTGGTGGGGGACAATCCGGCACGGCTGAAATCCGCGCTGGAGGCCGCGGCCGGACGTGCGGACGGGATCATCACCACGGGCGGCCTTGGGCCGACCGGGGATGACCTGACCAAAGAGACCATTGCGGCATACTGCGGTCTCCGCTGTGTCATGCACGAGGAAAGCCGGCGACGGATTGAGGTGCGTTTTGCCTCACAGGGTCAGTATATGCCCGAGAGCAATCTCAAACAGGCGGAAATGCCGGAAGGGTGTATCATTCTGGAAAATGACAATGGGACGGCGCCCGGCGCCATCATTGAAACGGACCGCAATGTTTTCATTATGCTCCCCGGTCCGCCCAGCGAGATGCGGCCCATGCTGCTGGGTAAGGTGCGGTCCTATCTGGAAAAGCGGGCCGAGTGTGTCATCCATTCAAAAAGCCTGAGGATCTTTGGCGTGGGAGAGTCTGCGGCGGAAGAGAAGCTCAAGGCGGTTATAGAACGGCAGACCAATCCCACCATTGCGCCTTATGCCAAGACCGGAGAGATGGAGCTGCGGCTGACGGCCCGGGCGCGGAACGTCACAGAGGCGGAGCGGATGCTCGCGCCGCTGGAGGCTGAGGTGCGGGAGATTCTGGGGGATTTCGTCTACGCAGAAGGGGAGGATGCCAATCTCCAGAATACGGTGGTGGAACTGCTGTGCGGCAAAAGCCTGACTGTGGCAACCGCGGAGAGCTGCACCGGGGGACTGGTAGCCAAAAAGCTCACGGATATACCGGGATCCTCTGGATGCTTCCAGTGCGGACTGGTGACTTATTCCAATGAAAAGAAGCAGGAACTGCTGGGCGTCAGCGGGGATACGCTGGCCGCCTGCGGCGCGGTTTCAGAGAAGACTGCGCTGGAGATGAGCCGGGGCGTCCGGGAAAGAAGCGGCGCGGACATCGGGATTGGTATTACCGGTATTGCGGGACCGGGAGGCGGAACGGAAGAGAAGCCTGTGGGTCTGGTGTATATCAGTATCTGCGCGGATGGGATCCATAAGGCCTATCGGTTCTATCTGGCAGGCGGCCGGGATATGGTGCGGGAACGCGCCAGTCTGTACGCGCTGGATATGATCCGGCGTTGCGTATTGGGCAAGCTGGGTGCGGACTATATCTGGTAAATAGCCACGTCTGGGTGCGGTTCTGCTGGCGGCAAAGAGGAAGATGTTCTGCCGGCAGATTGGCCCGGGCGCTAAACCTTCATTATATTATGCAAACGGGTTTGATTTCGTTTATGCATTTCGCATAAAAGGGGTGTGGAGCAGACAGTAAAAATAGGGAAAAATACTGTGTGAAAAAGGATTGACAAGAGGAGAGGAAAGGTGGTATACTAGGCAAGCCGCTTCGGGA
>CBCTHE010000020.1:0-61084 GCA_965146665.1 uncultured Ructibacterium sp. | reverse complement strand
TCTGGCCCACTGTCATTGCCGGATTTCCCTGCTTGTATTCTGACAATTTGATCATTCTGGTTCTCCTCCTAGTATTCATATTTTGCCTTCAGGGACCGTAGAAGATCATCCTGAACATCATGCTTTCCCCGCAGGCTTTCAATCACTTTTTCATCAACCGTTCCGGCAGTAATCAGATGGTGTACAATTACCGCCTCGGTTTGTCCCTGCCTGTGAAGTCTGGCGTTCGCCTGCTGATACAGCTCCAAACTCCATGTAAGCCCAAACCACACAATAACATTACCGCCTGCTTGGAGGTTAAGCCCGTGGCCCGCTCCCGCCGGGTGTGCCAGCAACAGAGATATTTCACCGGCATTCCACGCTTGTATATCTTCTGATCCCGTCAGTTTTCTGGCGTTTGGAAACCGTTTTTGAATGCGTTCCAGATCATGCCTGTAACTGTAGAAGCATAATACGGGCTTGCCCGCTGAGGTATCCAGCAACTCACCCAACGCATCCAGCTTCTTTTCACTGGTTGTCACATATCCACCGTCCGGCAAATATACCGCCCCATTACTGTACTGCAACAATTTATTTGTCAAGGCCGCAGCAGATGCCGCCGTAATCTCGCCATCCATAAACTCCATATAGCTGTCCCGCTCAAACTTATCATAGGCACTGCGCTCTTTATCCGTAAGCCTCACTGTCTGAATATTGTCTATCCGATCCGGAAGCTCCAGCCAATCCTCCGCTGACATACTGATACAAATATCTGAGATGCGGTTTTTAATGGCCTGCTCTGCTTCTGGCTTTGGCTTGTAATTAAAGATCGTGGTCTGATTCCTCTGCCCTGGTGTAAAATACCTTTCGCGGTATCCGGTAATGGTATGCCCCAACCGCTCCCCGCTGTCAAGCAAATAAATTTGGCTCCACAAATCAATCAGCCCATTTGGGGCCGGTGTTCCGGTCAGGCCAACTACGCGGCCGCTCCTTGTTATGTATTTGCGGAGAGCCTTGAAGCGCTGTGCCTTTGGCGATTTAAAGCTGGAAAGTTCGTCAATCACCACCATATCAAACCCCCACTCATTTCCGACGCCGGACAACTCGTTTGTCAGCCAAACCACGTTTTCACGGTTTATAATATAAATATCGGCATCCTCCGCCAGGGCTTTTCTCCTCTGGGCCGGTGACCCCAGTATTTTTGAAATCCTTAAATGGTTCAGGTGATCCCATTTTTTGCTTTCGGTGCTCCACGTATCCTCTGCAACCCTCAGCGGGGCGATCACCAGTACCTTTTCAATCTCAAACCGATTATACATCAGATCCTCGATTGCGGTCAGAGTAATAACTGTTTTGCCTCAGTCAACCCAACCCCATATCAAGGAACAGTCCAACCTTCGGTGTGTCAAACACCTTTTTAATCGCAATTTCCTGATACTTGTGCGGGGTGAATTTCATAGGATCACCCCCTCGTCAAACAGTTTCAAAACTTCGGCAGAGCTCTCCGGCGAATCAATGACATACACCTTGAACCCCAACTGGTCAAAAATCCGGTGAACAGCCCGCTGTCTGGGCCGGGCTTTCTCACCCGGACGCTTTAGCTCCGCAAAAAATATCCGTCCTCCGGGGAGCAGTACAATCCGATCCGGCACGCCTGCCATGCTGGGGGACACGAATTTCAAAGCCAGCCCACCCATTTTCTTCACGGAGTTGGTAAATGTTTTTTCTATGTAGTTTTCGTTCATTTTTCCTCCTGGTTTCCGATTGATCCTGTGAATCTATTCGCGCGCGTATAATGCAAACGTGTGTAAAATTTGGTTTTTACCATAATATATACATATTTAATTTAATAATATTTTTTAGGAACATAGGTACAAAATCAGGTGTAAGCACTGTTACTATTGGATTTTCTATCTGTTTCTGAAATTGTACCTATCTTTAACTTCGGAACTAATTTATTGTGTTTGGAACACTTGTTAGGAACGGAACACACATAGGAACCTCACCAGGATCGGTCTTTAGGCGCAAATACATACTGTGGTCCGTAATTTGGAATACGCTCTTTTTTCGGCATACGCTCCCAACCAAGTTTGCCTAGCATTGCGGCAATCTCATTTGATTCACGGCGGCGTAAATTTGCTCTGTCATAGCCAAAACACTCACACCATATTTCCATATTGGACACTTGGAGCCGTCTCATATTTCCTGTTTGCTTCGCCCCTCCATACTCACCATAGATATAGTTCCGCCGTGCAAAGGTGTCCATAGTATTCCAATTTTCCGGCAACAGCATATCAAGGAAATCTCTTACCAGCCCTTCCCTTTCATCGGATTCCAGTGCTTCTCTCTGTTCCTCTTTTGCCAGTTTTTCAAGGGCGGCATCTAAATACAGCTTTTCGCCCTGTTTGACGTAGTACAAAACCTCCGCCCATATCTGCCGCACATCCCCATCTGTCAGCGCCCATGACCGTTTTTTACCGCCTCCCGGTGTCTTAACAGGCCAGAACCTGCGGTTGCCTGTTGTATCTCTCAGATAGCCGGATTCGGCGTTTGTGGTCCCAATAAAGATACACTGGCGTGGGTGCGGCGTTGCACGTTTTCCAAATGATGCGCGGTAGATGTCGTTTTGACGGGACAGGAATGACCGCAACGTTTCCACTTCTGCCTTTTTAAGCCCCGCCAGCTCCCCTATTTCCAAAATCCAATACCCCTGGAGCTTCTCGGCGGCGGTCTTGTCTCTTGTATCTCCAAGATTCATGCTGTCTGAAAACCACTCTACGGCCAGTATCGCAATCAGCGTACTTTTGCCGATCCCCTGCGGACCGTTCAGCACCAGCATAGTGTCAAATTTGCATCCTGGGTTCAGTACCCGGCAGATCGCCGCGCAGAGGGTCTTTCTTGTGACTGCCCGGACATAAGGGTTATCTTCTGCTCCTAGGTAGTCTATCAAAAGAGTATCCACCCGCGGGATCCCATCCCATACAGGCAATGCGTCTAGGTACTCCCTGATCGGATGATAGGATCGGTCATCTGTGATTTTGGCTACCGCAATGTCAAAGTTTCTGGCCGAAAAGGATCCATAGTGGGAATCTACATAACTGATCAGCTGTGCGTCATCCGCGTCCCGCCAATATTTAGACGGGTGTTTCCACGGCACTTCTCCTTTGATCTCCATCCCGTCCAGCTGTTCATTGAATACCAGCGCCTTCAAGTTCGGATCGTATTTGAGTATCAGCGTCAGATTCTGTAGTGTATTTTTTACAATCCCGGTCTTTGAATCCCGGTCAAGCTTGCTTTCCCAGTCCGTGTCTGCAAAATCCGTTTCCGCCTCACGTTTCCGTTCCTCAGCCATAGATATTTTTACATCATGGTCCTGCGTCGCGAAATTGCACATTTCGATATATGACGGCAGCTTGCCCGCACTGACGTCCGGCTTTGCAGTATCGTCCATATGCCCGAATTTATGAATTCTCACGAGGTCAAATGCGTTGCACAACTTCCCGGATGCGGGGTCAGTGGCATGGTTGGAATATGCAAATTTCCCGCCGTCGTAGATCACCAGGCCTGCCGCCGTACTCCCGCCTGTATAGGTGTATCGGTCAGGCGAAGCACACCGGACGTAAGTCTCTGGCAAAAATTTTTCTATCGCATCCTCCACTGAATACGTCCGGCAAAATGCGCCGATGGTGCCGCGCTTTCCCGTTGGATCCTCTTGACGCTTCAGCAGTCTCTCCCGCAGTTTAACCGTGCGTGAAGATGCGGGCCACTGTGTTACATCCTTCCAGTTTTGATACTGAGAAAGAATTTGGTCTACATCCAGCGGGTCCCCATCTTCGCAATCGAAGATGTATTCACCGTCCAGACTTGTACTTGGCCAATACATCAGCCTGTGCGCCTGATAGGTCGTATCATCAAACTGGTCAATCCCGATCTCCTTAGCCGTCATGCGGGCGGCGGCCTCATATTCGTCCGGGCTTACGGGCCTTGACAGCGGGATCAAAAGCCGGAAGCGCGGTTTTTCCGGCGTGTGCTTATGGGTTGAATAGACACAGTAAGCGCATTCAAGCTGAAAAGCCAGCGCATCACTGAATCCGGGCTCCGCAAAATCTGCGTCCAGCGTAATTAAATATCTCTTGTCAATACTGTCTGCTTTTCTCCGGCCCTGGCGCAGACTGCCGCCGACAAAGCCGCCCACATCCTTGATATTATCCTGTTCCCCCTTACTCATATTAAAATACTGGCCCTGGGTTTCCGCTGTACGGGTTGTCGTTTTCAGCCGATCACACAGTTCAGCCCAGGCTATTTCCGTGTTCTTCCACGTTTTAGTTGTCCGGCTTTGCCCGGTTGCTATTGTAAGTTTCAGTTTTATCACCTCTATGCTTTCATATAAAAATCGCATTCATAGGCGTCAGCCACAAGCGGCAGATCTTTTGCCCATTCAATGGGCTGTCCCATAATTTCCGCTACGGCTTTGGGTGAACTCTCACCCAAAGGCACATCCAGCACCACCTCATCATGGACATGAAAGTTCACACGATACCCCATATCCTCTAACCGGATGATAGTTTCCGCCAAACAGTCACGGGCAATCGCCTGTACAATGTTCTCCGTCAGCTTGCCGCCAAACGTTTCAAGCCTGGTCCAGGCCCCGGCCTCTAGCCCCATATAGGTTACGGACTTGCGGCCGAACCGATTTTCACCTACAGCTGGCTTGGCATAGGCCAGAGAACGGCCAGACGGCAGTTTTATAAACAAAATGCCCGATTCCTTATAGATTTTGATTCCCTTATTGATTGTGCGCGGCTGTCCTCTCAGCGCGTCTAATGCGGCCTTTTCCACCTGCCTCCACAGCGCGGTAATATGCGGATTCGCCTGTCTCCAGCTATCCACCAAGGGTTTTAATTCGGATTCCTCCAGGCCCATTTTTAAAGCGCCCATGCTGATCATTGCACCGACTGAGCCGCCATAACCAAGGGCCAGCTCCGCTACCTTACCCTTTTGCCGCAATGTATATTCGGGCTTTCCTTTTACAATCCTTTCAATAGGTACTCTGAACATCTGGGAGGCTGAGGCCTCATAGATTTTGCCGTGGGTTCTGAATACATCAAGCCGCCACGGTTCCCCCGCCAACCACGCGATAACACGCGCTTCAATCGCCGAAAAGTCCGACACAATAAACCGGTACCCCTCAGACGGCATCAGCGCCGTTCGGATAAGCTCGGAAAGCGTTTCAGGTACGTTCCCAAAAAGCATTTCAAACATTGTAAAGTCCTGGTCTTTTAGCGTTTTACGGGCAAGGCTTAAATCCTTAATATGGTTTTGCGGCAAATTCTGAACCTGTACGATTCTGCCCGCCCAGCGGCCCGTCCGTCCCGCCCCGTAAAACTGGAGCAGCCCACGGATTCTTCCATCCGGGCAAGCGCTTCGTTTCATTGCTTCATATTTTCCGACTGACGTTTTGCCCAGTTTAGATCTAATCTCCAGCACACGGCAGACGTCTGGATCTGTTGTTTCCTGTTTCAGCCTGCCTATCGCTTCTTTGTCTAAAGAAGCCGGATAAAATCCGGTTTTGTATTCAACCCATTTTTTCAGCTGGGCAACAGAATTCGGATTCTCCACTCCTGTGAGTTCAGCGGCCTCTAATTTCAGGCGGCCACCGTATTCATGGTTTAGCTTGATTGCAGCTTCCGCAAAATCCATGTCAACTCTTACGCCCCTGTCATTGATCCGCTGGTCATACTCCCATAGCTTTTGCTCCCCGGGTGCCACAGGAAACCTTGACAGCTTGTTTCTGATTGCCCTCTCCACAACCACGTCCTGAACACAGTAATCCTTGAACAGCTGCCATTTGTCCGGCGCGTGTTCCGGCAGGTTTCGCCTCCGGCCGCCATTGGCCTTTGTTGGTTTACACGGTTTTGAGAAGTAGTCAATCAGGGCCTTTCCTCTCTGATCCTTCTGTTCCTCCAGTCCCAGCGCGGCGGCTGCGGCTTGCAGACTTTGAGGAAGTCCCAGTTCCGCGGCGTGTACCGCACTGCACCGCCATTGCGACGGTTCGCAGTTTATCCTGTAATATTTTGCAATACAAGTCCGCTCAAAGTTTGCGTTATATGCGGTTTTAATGACAGAGGGATCCGTCAGCGCGGCCAGCACCGCGTTTGGGAGCGATTCTCCTGAAGCTGCGTCAACAATTTGGACGGGCTCGTCATTAAACGCATAGGCCATCAGCAGGATTCTAAAGTCGGGAGACGCCGCATAGGCGTATACTCCCGACTTAATCAGATCAATGCCGCTGTATGTCTCAATGTCAATGGCAAGTGTACTCATGACAGGAACTCATCATCCTGATCTTCTTCAAAATACCCTTTGAAATCGTCCTCGGCCTTGGAGCGGCCGCCCAGGGGCTCCCCGTCGCTTGTTTTCATGATGTTATTCAGGCCACACGCCACACCTCGGTTTCCGTTGCTGTTGTAAGCATAGAGTGTAATAGAGGCTCTCCCATAGCACCCGCTGTAAAATTCTGTGCTGTCGATTATTTCCCGCCCCTTCGCGTCTACAAGCCCCGGCCGTGTTTTCGCATTGGCATTTACAAAGTAGCATCCCGCGTAGTTTTCATCATCCTCCCGTTCTGTATCCCCGTCGCGCAGCGGAAGCTTGAGGTTCTGCGGAATTTTGCCGCCAAACTTCGCAATTCCTGCTTGCTTTGCGGCTTCAACAGCCTTGTTGATATCTGAAATGGTTTTGGTATCGTTCTTATCAATCAAAATACTGACAGAATACTTTTCATCACCGCCATTGATACTGGCCGGCTCGAAAACGTGCGCATATGAAAATCTTACCTTTCCTGTAATTACTTTTGTGTTTTCGTTTTTGTTATTCATAACTTCTAATTCTCCTTTTATATAATTTTTTATTTAAAATCTTGCATAGCTGACGACGCTGATCCAATAGCAGGGCGTTTGTCATCGGTGTGTACTAAAACCGGTTTTCCCTGCGGTTTTGTAATGTATGAACCAATCAGCGTATTAAACTTGCTTTTGCCCATAAGTTTTTCCAAATCCGTAATGCCTTTCAGTTTCCGGTTTATGATCTCATCTTCACGATATCCGCTGTCATTCAAAATTTGTTCAATCTCAGCCTCTGATCCGCAATAGGTTCTGTTACTGCGCCCTTCAACAATCTTGAATCCGGGGTAGCTTTTTCCATTTAAAGCTTGTGCGAGGGCATAGTCTTTAACCAGTTTGGCCCATGTGGTCAGCCGCTCCGACTGATCAATAACCTCTGCGATTTCTTCATCTGTCAGAGTATCCGGCCGGGCAAATTCAAGCACCGCCAAACGGCTTCGCTCTTGGGCGTAAGCCCTGCAAACCGGCCGCGCCTTGCAAAACCCATCATCACAGTGTTTCCCGGCATTGCATTGACCGACGCCATCATAAGCCGCTTGGGCTTTCGGCCCAATCTCTGCCGCCCATTGCCTGAGCTCGTCCCAGCTTAACTCCTCACTGCTGATGTGATCCAAACGGGGCTGGTAAATTGTCATCTTAATCTTTTCAAGGTTATAGAGATAGTCATACTTATAGACCGCACCCAGGCCATAGAGCCTCAGCTGTGGGTTGTTCTCCGCGGACACAGGCACCCCAGCTCCGTATTTAAGATCAATAATCTCCAGCAGCCCCTCACTGATAATTACCACATCACCGGTTCCAAACCCTTCCGGCACCCATGCCGAAAAATCAAGCCGCTGTTCCAGTTTGATCACCGCGTCCGCCGTAGTCGCTTTAGCCCCGTTGTACCGTTCCAGCACAAAATCCCTGTAGCCGTCTATGTACTCCTTCATCTCCTCATTTGTATCCAGTTCGGCAGCTTCTTTGTTATACTCCACAGCGCTCATCAGCCCCAGGGCAAGCCGGAGCTTTAATTCCCCCAATGCGTGAGCCGTGGTGCCCTCTTTGGCGTAGGGGCTGGATTCGTCCGGGAACGAGTTCTCCAGCGTCACGGATAACGGGCAGTTCAGCCACTTTTTCGCTCCTGAAGCAGAAAGCTTTGCGTGTTTATCCGGCATCAGAGCACCTCCCTGATTCCGCGCATCATCTCCGCATAGTTTGCCGGATCCAGGTCTGTTACCTTGCTTACACCAAAGGCTTCCAGCAGGCCCTTGGCAAGTTCTTTACCGTCTTTTTTTGCCACCTCGGACAGCGCCGCCCGTACTTCTTCCAGTGTGTACGTCTTTTCCGATTCAGTCTGGCTGGCATCCTCGGCAGAGGTTTCAGCTTGGACGGGTTCCTTTGGTTCTTCCGGTTCTTCCGCAAGTGCTGCCGCTGTACGTACCTTGGGAACGGATATCATTGGTTCCGGCTCCGTCCCTGCCATAATGTTCAACAGGGCCTTTAGTGCCTGATGGCCAGCGCTCCCTTTTTGTAAATCCTTTTCTGTAAAAGTTATCTGCATATTTTTGCAATCCTCCTTGACAATTCTTCTGTTTCTCGCTATAATGTAAGCGAATTTGTTATTGTTGTTTGTCCGTGTCCGGTGGCCGCCGGCGCGGGCATTTCTTTTTCTTCACTCAGTTCTTGTATCAGGTCATGCATATACAGCCGCCCTTGGGTAGGTGAAATCTGGTTCAATACAATACTTGTCAGATGTATACGCATCTTGCTTGTGTTGTTCAGTTCTGCAAACTCACGCAAAAGCTCAGCGTCGATTTCGTCCATTTCATTCATCACCCCCATTCCGCCGCTCTGCCGGATAGCGTGTTCCGCATTCATAATGATACCTTTCTTCAAGTTCTGTCAGTTCATCTGAAAGCATGCTGAGGGCTTGGCAGAGCGCATTCAGCGCAGGGTTAAGATACAGCTTTGCGCAACGGGAATCTATATCTACCTCTTTGATACAATTTGCCATACCTTCTATAGTAATACAGGCACAAGACGCATCAAACAGCCTTTCAAAGAACTCTTGACTTTCTTCCTTTTTCATTTTTCGTTCACCTCCCATCTTGCGTATATTCTAATCAACCACATCAACGCCTATTGGCAACCACATCTTTGGATTAAAGTTGAGTGTGTATTTATACCTATCGACATCTCCTGATGTAATGTCTTCGACCACATAGGTCACATTGTCGCTAAGGCCAATAAAATGTTTTTTATATTCGCCTTTTTCATCCTCAACAACAATTTCGAGCTGATTATCTGTTGTATCGGCAGTGATGGATATTTTCCCTGTCATCTGGAACAAAACGTCACCCTGCAGGCAGTTGATAACCGTAATTTGTCGAATATCATTGAAATTATTCGCTTCTTGAGACAGGTTGTAAGACACCCTTGAAGCCTCATTGCATCCTGATAACGCGGCCGTCAGCGCTATTGCTGATATTACCGAAATAAGTTTTTTCATTTTTCGTTCACCTCCCATCTTCCAGCGCATAAAACAGTTTAAAACACACCGCCGCCCACGCTGCCGCCACGATAATCCACCCGACCGGTATATCCCGGCTCTCTCCCATTATCACCAGCGCCCAGCCTGTCACTATGGAGATTACACCCGTGGCCAGCAGGGCTACTTTCCTTTTCATCCGTTTGCCTCCTTTTACATTGATTCCAAGCCGTACTTTACAGCCATTTCTTTTACAATCGCCACATATATTTCAATGAGCTTCTTGTCATCAGCAATTACATCAACCCGGTTGAGCTTATCGCGTTTCGATTTACAGACGCCTTCGTCGGCCATCCGCCGCCGTTTGTTGGTAAGTCTGGTTGTAAGGCTCACCTTCGCCCGCGCGTCTACCAGTTGAAAGATTTCCGCCTGTACGTCTCTTATGTACTCGTTTCCGCCCCTTGCCTGAGCAATCCTAACGATTAAGTGCCGGGCGTCCTCACGCCATGAGTTGGTGTTCAATGCGACAATGTCAGAAATGCCGTCAATCCGGTCATTGGTCTGCCTGATCTGCTGTTTGACCTCTTTCATCTCCTGCAAGCTCTGAATCAGGACGTCTTCTACACAAGAATATTGTTTCTTGGGCAAAAATGCTTCTGCTAAAACATCCTTTGCTTTTAATTGGTACGAGATCAAATTCTGAGCAACTTCCGGGTTCTCTTTCTGCATGTTTGGTGTGATTGAAATCTTCGCCAGCCATAATGGGAGAAAGTCAAGCTCGACAGCTAAAACGTCCTGTTTTCCGCCGCTTGTAGGGAGGGTCAAATTTGCCCTACCTTTGCTGAGAACCACATCATCCTGTAATTTGCGCCTTTCATTTCTTGCTTGGCCTTCACTAAGTCCGATTCCCTGACACACCCATTTCACGCCAACGTAAATTTTATCTGTCGTGCTCTCCTGTGCCGCTAATAATGTGTTACCATTGAATTCTACTTCTTTTACTTGCAAACTGTTCATCTGTTCCATTCCTTTCTAGGCTCCTTCTGCCTCGGACTTTATAAGTCCTAATTTTTTTAACTTCTGCTGCCGCCGCTCCAAATCATCAATGTCGAGTTCCCACGCTTCATACGCCGTCACGGTGTTGACCGTATACGGCCTGAACGCCCTCTGCCCCCGCTCCGTCATCAGCTTTTGCGCAATCCTTTTCATCTTGCCGATTGTGGTTTCTGATATACCACAAAACAGCTCCTTGATCTGCGCATTGCCGATCTCCGGGTTTTGATAGTAAATTCGGATCGCCGTTTCAATATCGGGGTTTGGTACTTTTACCATGTGTTACATCTCCCTTCTGTTCCCCTAATAACGGTCCTTGCTGAACTATAAACGTTATCTGCTGATAGGGGTTTGGCTTTACATAATTATTCGGCAAGCCAATGCCAAACTGTCCGCAAACTTTTTCAATCATGGCGCTTACAGTTTCAGGTGAATGTCCTTGATCCTTCATATTCTCGACAAGTACCTCTAATAGTTCAACTATTTCTCCTACTGATGCCCTTTTTTCTGGTTCTGCAAAAAAAATCTGTTTTATGTTATGCATTGCCTTTTCGTCCCTTTGTCGCAGTTCAACTGTATCATCTCTTATTGCTATATCTAAACTGTTGATCGTGTCTAAACAGGAATCAAAACTTAGATCAAACAATTCTGTACCTTTCCTCCGTTTGTCTGAAAAGTATTCATGCAAAAACTTTTCTATCTCTCTGTAGTTGGTATGCGGTTGGCTTAGCGTAGCAGTTTTAGCGGTTTTATCGGCATATCCCTGTGCCATAACGCTTAATTCGTGTAAGCGTTGATATGGGTTGCGCGTACAACCTATTTTAATCGCATCCCCATATTCCAGGATATAGACGTACCCTATGAATGAATTACTTCTAGTGGATCGTTCCTGTTTTTTGAGCTTTTGAATATCCTTTTGCTTGTTAATATTAAAGGTGTCTGAAAAAATCAATTTCACAACATTACTCCTCCTTTCCTGCCGCTTCCCATTCGTCAAGAACTTCATAAATCTCTTCTTTGATTTTCAATGCCAAAGGCGTCTGTAGATAACCGCTTACGACTTTGCTTATTCCGCATCCATCTACATTCCGAAATCCGCGCTTCCTCAATTCAGCGGCAAGTTCTACCTGCGTCTTGTCAAGCTGCAACAGCCTGATTTTAATGTCCTTACCCAAAATACTCACCCCCTTCTGTAATATATTTGTAACATTTCTATTGACTTTTTTCGCGCTTGGTAGTATAATTTGAGGTATAAGAAGTGTAAAAAAGCAATTCAATACTAGGCCCACAACCTCTAGGGGTAGTACGCTTAATTAGTCCAATATCTTGTTACGGGTATATTATAGTTCAACAATAGGTGAAAGTCAATAACAATATTCAACATTAGTTGAATATTGTTTGTTTTCACAAATTCTAATATTATTTTGTGTGCAATTTTCACAAAAGAGGTGGAAAAAATGTTTCTAGATCGGACATTATATTTAATCAAAAAAAAGGGAATTACAAAAAACAAACTCTTGACGGATTTAGGGTTATCAAAAAATTCTTTTATTACATGGGGAAAACGAGGCTCAATTCCAAGTAGCGAAACGCTACTTAAAATAGCCAAATATTTTGACGTCTCCACTGACTATCTCCTCGGAAATACCGACGATCCAACCCAAAAGCCCGGAGAAGAAAATATAAAATTTGACGATTTTACATTTGCTTTTTATGAAGAAACAAAAGATTTATCCGATTCGGACAAGCAGGACTTGTTAGATATGGCGCGAATATTTATCAAAAGAATAAAGGATGATGGAGGGAAGGTGGACTAGCGGTGGATTTCATTCGACGCGTTGATACGCGCATAGAAGAATTGGGCGGATTTTTGTTCAATAAGAAATTAAAAAACAAAAAAGCCGCCACTTTAGAGCTTTTTGGTAAGTATGCCGTTTTTATCGACACTTCTAAAATGAAAAACAAAGGAGAAGAATTTCTGGCAAAAATCCACGAATACGGCCACTGCAAGACAGGATGCACCCACCAATTAAATACGCCTTATCAGCTTATTGGACAGCATGAGACCCGGGCGAACCGGGCGGCTGTCCATGAATTTTTGCCCTATGATATGCTGATGAAAGCGGTTGATAAAGGGAATAAAGAGCCGTGGGAACTGGCAGACGCGCTGGGACTGCCAGAAAAGTTTGTCAGAATGGCTGTTGAGACATACAAAGTTGAGGGAAAATTAAATTAAAAATTTTATACAAAGGAAAAGGGAGCGGAAGGGTTATGAAAAAGTTGTTGGCAATAATCATACCAATAACTATTTTGGTTTTAGCTGGAACCGGAACTTTGTTCTATAATATTGGGCGAAGTGTAGGCCAAACACCAGACAATAAAGATATAACTGCTAGAACGACAAACAAAAGTAGTTCATCACCCGCTGAAAAAGCTAAGGAAATCACAGAATCATCAAAGCCTATTGCGTATTCAGCAAATGAGAAAATTAACGTTTCTACCGAAAATGGGGGCTATGTTTTTAGCGTTATCGAAGCAAAAATTTTACCACCTTTTCGTAATGCGCGCGAGGCCGTATATCAAGTTACTTATCAGTATGAAAATATAGATTTTGGGAAAAATGACGAGAAATTGCTAATTGAGGGCCGTGATTTAAAGATAAAAGACGATCAAGGTTTCGTTTTGTCCGCAATGAGTTCTGCTTGGGATGGAGATTGGTCTGATGGCAAAGAGTTAGTTCGTGGTGAAAAGTGCTTGTCTAAAATGACATATGTAATTGTAAATGAAGAAAGTAAATATTTAGATATAACATTCGATCACCTTGAAAACCAAAATTCGTTTATCAGAGTGCCTGTTGCAAATCAATAACACACACCAGGTTACCAGCATGGATGGGTGATGTATGCCAATAAGCACACACCCCAAAAAGGAGTGTATTTTTATGCCCATTTACAAAATGAAAGGCTCCAAAGACGGAAAAGGGAAATACCGCGTCAGGATCAATTACCAGGACGCACTGGGCAAATACCGGCAGATTGACAGGGTTGTATATGGCAGTGCGGAAGCAAAAGAAGCGGAGCGCGAACTGCTGTTCCAGGTCAAAAACGAAATCCCGGCACAGCGGATGTCCGTCAAGGGCCTATATGATGAATATGTAAAAGTAAAGGCAAATGAGCTTAGGGAAACCTCTCTCCAAAAAACTATGACCATATTGGCGACCCATGTGCTTCCAAACTTAGGCCAAGTTTCCCTATCAAAGCTCACCCTGCCCGTGCTCCAAAATTGGAAGCTGTATATGGAGGACAAAAAAGTTGTTTTAAAGTCCGGCAATGAAAGGCCTCTCGGCCTGCGAACCAAACAAAATGCCTACAGTGAACTCCGGGCGTTGCTGAATTACGCGGTCAAAATGGAGTATCTGCCCAAAAATCCCTTGTCTAAAATCGGCAACTTCAAAGACCCGGGCGCTCTTCAGGAAAAAATGAATTACTACACAGCGGATGAGTACAAAACATTCATTTCAAAGGCGCGGGAATGCGCGGAAAACAGCCCCACCAACACGGATTGGGACTTCTATGTATTCTTTAGTCTGGCGTTTTATACAGGGATGCGCAAGGGTGAAATTCACGCGCTGAAATGGTCGGATATAGACGGCGAATATATACACGTATCCAGAAGCATTGCCCAAAAGCTCAAAGGCGATGACCGTGAAACACCGCCAAAGAATAAATCATCAATCCGAACTCTGCAAATGCCAAAACCGCTCATTGATATACTCCAACAGCACAAAGCCCGCTATAAGCAGTTACAGGGATTCAGTGATGACTTCCGGGTCTGCGGCGGCACACGCCCGCTGAGAGATACGTCCATACAAAACGCAAATAAGAAGTATGCCGCACTGGCCGGTTTGAAAACCATTCGCATACACGATTTCAGGCATTCCCACGCCTCGCTTCTGGCGAATGACGGCATCAATATTCAGGAGATTGCCCGGCGTCTGGGCCACTCAAAAATTGAAATCACATGGAATACCTATTCACATCTATATCCGCGCGAAGAAGAACGTGCGGTTAATATTTTGAATAAAATCGTGTAAAATTCGTGTATAAAAGAAAAGAACCCGCGTTTTTACGCAGGTTCTTTGTATTATGGCGGAGGCGGCTGACCTCCACCTCCGCCCCCTCCCCCTGATAGGGATGCCTGGCCCAGGAGATCACCGCCATGACCGCGATGGGGGCTGTCATGCACAGATAGGTAATCATCTCCCCATAATAGCGGAAGGTAAAGGAGATGACCCCATAAAACACGCTGAAAACAACGGTCAGCACCTGTCCGATCACGTCCCCTTTGGCGACAAAAATCAGGGCCGTCACCCCGATCAGGGAGGCGGCAAGAGAAAGCCAGCTCTGCTGGCCGGCGCACAGGAAAGCCGCCGACACAGTGAGCAGGGAACCGCACCAAAGGGCCAATTCAAATTTCGTAAGATTCTTAACCGCATGTTTTATTCTTTTCAATTCCAGCACCTCTCTCAAAAATTGATCCATTCATAAAGAAAAAGCACCCACAACACATCTTCCAAGACCTAACGATGTGTTATCAGTGCTTTCCGCACAACTACCCGGTGGCAGTTTAAATTATCTGTTCTGTTGTCCAATGCGCCGCGGTGTGCCGTAATTTCTACAGCAGCGCAAACTGAGGACTGTCCATCATTTCTTTCATCCGACACAGGCAAAACGGATGTCCGGCGGGATCCAGCATGACGCGCCAGTCATCTGAGAACTGCGCGGACGCCGCGGACGCACCGCAGGCCACCGCAGATTCAACCGCCTTTTCCAAATCATTCACAGCAAAGTCCAAATGGGCCATCTGCTGCTGCGCCTCAGGTTCTTCCGGCCACACAGGCGGCTGATACGCAGGATTCCGCTGAAACGTGATGCCGGGGTATACTCCCTGCGCCGTGCCGGGGGCGCCGATACACGCCCATTCCTCATTGTGAAAAGCGATGTCCCATTTGAGCAGTGCCGCATAGAACTTCGCAAGTTCATAGGGCTCTCTGCAGTCCACCGTAAATGAATACATTTTAATCTTCAGTTCATTATTCATGGCGCGGATACCTCCAAAATAAAGAATCTCCCGCGCCGCAGAGCCTGGCGCAAAATATTCTTCTGATGCGGATTATGGTATCACAGCCGGATGAAAAAGTCAAGTGATCATTTCACGCGGAGAAACCAACCTCCGCGGACACAGCTTCACGATTCAGCGGTGCCGGGTATGTCCCGGCCGGTCCTTAGGGTTCCGCCGAACCGTACTCCACCCTCATCAGCATCAGCCCTTGGGCGGGCATGGTTTCCCCAGCCGCCGAACGGTCGCGGTCCGCCAGAAGGGCCGGCATGCTGTCCGGCGAACGTTTTCCGGCCCCCACCTCGCAGAGGGTCCCCACCAAGATCCGTACCATATGGTGAAGAAATCCGCTCCCGCAGACCACAAAACGCAGTTCTCCGGGCAGTTCTGTGATTTCTATGTCATACAGGGTGCGGACTGTGGATTTTTTCATATGCCGGTTCGCACAGAACGCCATAAAATCATGCCGGCCCAGCAGGTGCTCCGCAGCCTGCCGCATGGCTTCCACATCCAGCGGACCAGGATATTCCGCCATATACCGCCGCTCGAACACCATCGGGATGTTTCCGCGGTGAATGCGGTACTGGTAGGTTTTCCGCTTCGCGTTCAGCCTGCTGTGAAAGCGGAGCGGCACCTCCTCAATCTCAACCACGCCGATGTCCTGCGGAAGATAGGCATTCAGATACGCCATGATCTCCTCGGGCGGCAACGCCGTGTCCAGATGAAAATTGGCGGTCTGTCCGGCCGCGTGGGTTCCCGCGTCCGTCCTGCCGGATCCATAAACCTCCACCGGACGGCCGGCAAGCTTTGAAAGCACCCGCTCCAGCCGTTCCTGTATGGTGTCCGGGGTGTTGCCCTGCCTCTGCCAGCCGTTATACCGGGTGCCCTCATATTGAAGGGTCACTTTGAAATTTCTCATGGGTTTTTCCGCTCCTATCGCCGTTTATTCTGACTAAAATTTCCGGGGTATGGAGCAGCGTTCAGTCCGTATGCCGCGCTACATACACGCCGCGGCCATGTCCGCAATATACGCCCGGTACTCCGCGGGGGTCATCACATGGAGAAAATCGTATTCCCCCTCCAGCCGCCGCAGAATTTCTCCGGTCTCATCTGTGGAGCCCAGGTCAATGACGATCAGTTCTTCCCTGATATCCTCCCAGGCCAGAGACCGGACCATTCCCTCCACCGAATCCTCACAGTCCCGCACACCGATCACCCGGTGGACATAGGCGGGCTGACAGCCGCATCTGGCCCGGGAGAGAAACACCCCCTTGGCAATCAGCTGCAGCACTCCATAAACCGCAAAGAAAGAAATGATAATTGAAATCGCTATGCCCATAAAAACACCCCTTTGCATAATCGGGTCCGGCTTGGGACCTCTGGATATAGAAAAGCATCTTACATCTATACTATGCAAAAGGATGTTTTTGGTTAGCCCTAAGAGCGTTGAAGCGATTGACAAATTCTGTTCCCCCGCCGTTTTTTCGCTTAAATCCTGAAATAGTCGAACAGACAGCCGAAATCAATCCCGCCGATACAGGTGTTCTTATACTGGGCGCAGAGATTCCGGTTCCCGTCCTGCAGGGCATGGGTGGTAATCCCGCAGATGTGGGAGACATAGGTTTCAATACAGGCCGCCAGATGGTCACAGCCCCGGATCACTCTGCCGTCAACAGCCATGAACCTGTCCTGATTATACCGGAGGCTGATCTCGTCGGCCGTGGTCAGGGCCACCTTGCCGCCCAGAATCACCTTGTCGCTGAATTCATCATTGGTATAGTATTCAAGCTCCCGCTGCCATGAATCCGGGATCAGCGGATAGAGCACCCGCTCCATCTGCTCCTGCTCTATGTTCTTAATCAATTCGTCCAGTCCGGCCACCGAATTTTTAACCGGCGAGACAATATCCCGGGTCAGCACCTCCGGCACATCATGGAACAGACCGCCCAGGAAATCGTTGATGGTCCGCTGGCGGCAGGCCCCCATTTCACAGGCGCAGAAATAGGAGAGGATCGCCACGATCAGCATATGCCCAATGACCGAGGTGGCCGGAATCCGCGGCGAACGGGACCACCGCTGCTGAAACCGGAGCTCGCCCAGGAGGTTGATAAAACCCTGGTAGTTGTTGCTGCGCAGGAACGCGTCAAAGCAGGGCAGTCCCTCCAGCGTCCGAAGCTTGCCGTCAATCTCCCGCCTTGTATTGTCAATCCCGTAATAGGTATGGCACATATCATAGATGATGTCAAATTCCCATTTGGTCGCCAGATAGTGGGCCGCCTCCAGCACCCGCTTCTCCTTCGCGGCATAGCCCGCTTCCATGAAATACCGTTCAAACCGCTCCGCAAAGCCGCCGGGAATGGACTGAATATTGGGTTTAATCTCCGCAATGGCCCACTGGTTCAGCTCCCGCCCCTTCTCCTCCATGAGCCGGTGAAAAATCGGCGGCTTAATGTCGGTCAGCACCAGCCTGTGCAAAAATTCAAAAATGCCGCCCTCAATCAGCAGAAGCCAGTCCAGCTCCGGCTCAAGCTTGCCCAGCACATAGGCGCAAATCATTTTATGGGACTGCTTATCCAGTTCAGTAAAGCCGCGGGACGGGCGGATATGATCGTTCCACCGCTCAATGGACGCCGCCTCAAATATGGATTCAATCAAAGACTTTCGTATCATGATTTTCTTCTGCTTCCTTTCTCATCTGCCGCACAGGCCTCGTCCGCAATGACCTTGGCAATGGCCCGGGCCACGGCCGGGTCAAACTGGGTCCCGCTGAATTCCCTGAACTCCCGCAGGATCTCCCCGCGGTCCAGCGCCCCCCGGGTGGCCCGGTCGTGGGCCATGGCATCATAGGCGTCCGCAGCGGCCACAATTCTGGCGATCATGGGGATCTGCTCTCCGGCCAGCCCCTCCGGATACCCTGTGCCGTCATACCGCTCGTGATGGTACAGGGCCGCCAGTCTGACATCAGGCCGCTCCGTGATCCCAGCCGTGAGCTTCGCGCCCAGCCTGGGGTGCTTTCGCAGCATCTTCTCCTCCTCGGGGGTTGGCTTCCGGCTCATGGTCAGCAGCTTTTCCGGAATCTCCAGCTTGCCGAGATCGTGGAGCAGGGCGGCATAATACACCTCGTGGGGTCTGCCGTAATTTAAATAGGCCGCAATCTTTACCGACCACTCCGCAACCCGCTGGGAATGGCCCGCCTTATATGGATTCTTGGCGTCAATGGAACCGGCCACTGCCCGCATGGTATCCAAAGCGGTCTTCCTGCTCTTCTTCCGCGCCCTGTACTCCAGAACCGCCGCAGCCACACCGGCCGCCGCGGCCCCGATACAACAAACATTCCATAAAACAGTCATGCCCTCCATTTACAACGCCTCCTTGTATTTTTATTTCAGACAGCCCGCGCGCGGCCCGCAAAGGGCCGGTACGCCACAATGCCGTCTGATTCCTATTCTAACATAAATTACGGGAAAAAGATAGCCTAAATTTGGCCGGTTCCCGCTTTTTCCTCTTTATTTTTCCGCGTCCTGTCATATTTCGTATACACTGGCATATATTTTACCAAACCGCACCGCATATCCGGCGTTTTTTCAAGGTTTGTCCGCGTCACAAGGCAAAACTCCATTTTGTAACACAATCTTAATATTGTAGATTTTGTCTAACAAAAACACGTGTTTCTTGTGCAAGTCTCACAATTTTGAGCTATTTTAACAAAAGAAAAGCGGTCTTTTTGTGGGATTTTACCCGTTTTTGTTAAATCGCGGCAAACTCGTTTATAAAAAATTTATAGTTTATTTATAAATATTTTATATATTAGCTATATAAATGTAATGATCTTTCATGATAATAGGAATTAAGAAAAAGCGGCGCCGAGAGGGCGCTGGATATCACGCAGCGTTTCGCGTTATAAGGGGATTCTTATGAAAACAATAATTTATTTGAACTGCATGATCTCGATTGTCTTCACATTGTGTTATGCCTATCAGTTTTTCTATATCTTTATCGGACTTCTGAAAAAGCCGAAAACGTACACCGCCGCCCGCGATCACCGCTACGCGGTGGTGATTTCCGCCAGGAATGAGCGGGATGTCATCGGCCAGCTGATCCAGAGCATCAAAAGCCAGAAATATCCCGCCGAGCTGGTGGATATTTTTGTGATTGCGGACAACTGCACGGATGATACGGCCCAGGTCGCCCGGGACGCCGGCGCAATCGTACACGAACGGTTCAATACACAGCAGGTGGGCAAAGGCTATGCGCTGGACTGGATGTTCAAAATCATTGAGCGGGACTATGCGGACAAAAATTATGAGGCCTATATGATCTTTGACGCTGACAATCTGCTGGATCAGAACTATATCATGGAGATGAACAAGGTGTTTGACCAAGGCTACCGCATCATCACCAGCTACCGGAATTCCAAGAACTTTGGAAGCAACTGGATCTCCGCCGGCTATTCTCTGTGGTTCCTCCGTGAGGCCAAGTTCCTGAACAACTCCAGAATGCAGTTACATACCAGCTGTGCCATCTCCGGCACCGGCTTTATGGTCAGCGCGGAGGTCATCCGTCAAAACGGCGGCTGGATCCATCATCTGCTGACCGAGGATATTGAGTTTACGGTGGACAGCGTCATCCACGGCGAGACCATCGGCTATTGTGCGGACGCTGTTCTGTATGACGAACAGCCCACACTGTTCCGGCAGTCTTATACCCAGCGGCTCCGTTGGGCCAAAGGCTTCTATCAGGTGTTTGCCAAATACGGCAGCCAGCTTTTCAAGGGTATTTTCAAGGGCAGCTTCGCCTGTTTTGACATGCTGATGACCATTATGCCGGCCATGCTTCTGACCCTGATCAGCACCATCATCAACGCGGTCGCCATTCCCCTTGGCTTTCTGGCGCATTCGCCGGAAACCAGCATTCTGCTTCAGACACTGCTGCAGACTCTGATGAACTTCTACGGCCTGTTCTTCATTCTGGGCACCATCACCACCATCACCGAATGGAAACAGATTCACTGCCAGCCCTTCAAGC
This sequence comes from uncultured Ructibacterium sp., assembly GCA_965146665.1. Classification (GTDB taxonomy): domain Bacteria; phylum Bacillota; class Clostridia; order Monoglobales; family Monoglobaceae; genus Ructibacterium. The sequence continues at coordinate 40,537 of CBCTHE010000020.1, read as the reverse complement.
GGATCCTGAACCTGTTTACCTTCCCGATCTTCATGCTGACCTATGTTCCGATCGCGGTCATCGCGCTGTTCAAGAAGGTGGAGTGGAAACCCATCAAGCACTCTGTGGTGCGCACGCTGGATGAGGTGCGCGGCGATCAGATCGCGGCATAGCATTCACTCCGATACACACACCGCGCTTCAGGCGGTTCGGCGGCACAGCCTCTCTGCTGTGCCGTTTTCTTTTGTCCGGCGCGGCGGAGCGGGATGAAAGCACATGAGAAAACGCAATATGGTTTTTACATCATTTTCATAGAATACCAGTTGTTTTTTCACAATACATATAATATAATAGTGTGAAAGGAACCTTCGCACCACGTCTAGCCATAGGGGTGCCGAAACCAATATGGCGGTCGATTCTCCTATGGCTGCCCCACGGAAACTAATTGAGGAGTTGAGATACTTTGGAAGAAAACAGACAGAAATCAAAATCACACAGCTTTATACAGGGGGCGCTGATCCTCGGTATTGCCAACCTGATTGTAAAGGTAATCGGCGCGGTCTTCAAGATCCCGCTGATCAACCTGATTGGCGACGATGGTATGGGCTATTTCAACATCGCCTACCAGATCTATACCTTTATGTTCATTGTGGCCACAGCCGGCTTTCCAATCGCCATTTCCAAGATGGTGGCGGAGAGCATGGCGCGGGATGACGAGCGGGACGCACAGCGGATCTTTCAAACCGCTTTTGCCTTTCTGACCGTCATTGGCTTTATTGGCACAGCCGTCCTTTATCTGTTCCCCAACCAGCTGGAGTCTCTGGTCTCGGTGCCGGGCTCCGCGGTGGGTATTATCGCGATCTCCCCGGCTGTGTTTTTCGTCTCCATGGCTTCTGTGTACCGCGGCTATTTCCAGGGCAGGCAAAACATGCTCCCCACCGCGGCTTCGGAGGTCATTGAGGCCACGGCCAAGCTCCTGGTCGGAATCTGTCTGGCGGCATTTTTTATGCGGATGACGGTGAACGGAGATCTGAACGCCGCCTTTGACTGGGCGTCCAGACAGGTACAGTCCTCTTATAACCGCACCATTTTTGCCTCGGCAGGGGCGATTTTCGGCGTCACCATCGGCACCTTCCTCTCCTTCGCGCTTCTGAGCATCATCTACCTTGCGTCCAAGAAGAGGAAAGCGCCCCTGACCATGCGGCAGGACCATCTCCGCTCTCGGAAGACCATTCTCAAAGAGCTGATCCTGATCGCCATTCCCATCACCATTGGCGCGTCCGTCTCCAGTCTCACCACTCTGATTGATATGGCCACCATCACCCGGCGGCTGGTGACCCGGCCGGAGGTTCTGTCCCACTATTCCTTTATGTTTGAACAGGGCACCGCTTTCTACCAAAAGGTTCTTGAGGAGGGCTGGACTGGGCTGGAACTGTACAAGCAGCAGGCGGCCTCCCTGTATGGGATGTACACAGGCAAGGCCCTGACCATGTTTAACCTCCCCCTCACCCTTGTGGTCGCCCTTGGGATGAGCGTTGTTCCCGCAATCTCCTCGGCCCTGACCCGGAAATCCGATCTGGAGGCCCGCTCCATCACAGAGAGCACCATTCGGATCGCCATGCTGTTTGCGGCCCCCTGCGCACTGGGTATGTCCGCGCTTTCCAAGGAAGTGCTCTTTATCCTGTTTCAGGACTGCAACGCCAAATCGGTTCTGGCCATTCTGGCTGTCGCCATCATTCCGGTGGCTGTGGTCTCGGTGACCAATGCCATCCTTCAGTCCTACGGCAAGGTCTACTGCCCGGTCATTAACATGGTAATCGGCGGCGCGGCAAAGGTGCTCTTCAACTTCTGCTTTATCCCCTATCTGGGCATTGACGGCGCACCGGTCGGCACCTTCCTCTGCTATCTGATCATTGCCTTCCTGAACATGAAGGACATCATCAAATATGCGGGGATCCGGTTCAAATGGAATGAATTTGTCATCCGCCCCATACTGGCGGCATTGATCATGGGGGCGGTCGGCTTTGTTCTGGGCACCTTTGTCACCGGCACGGATTTTCTCACCTCCGGCGCGGTGAACATCTGGCTGCGGCGGGTGGTAATCGTGGCTGAGATCGGCGTCTGCGCCCTGGTGTATTTCTTCGCGGTGTTCGCGGTCCGCGCGATCCAGCGTGAAGACATACTCCACCTTCCAAAGGGTGAAAAGATCGCCGCTGTTCTGACCCGGCTGAAGCTTCTGAAATAAATGGCACAGCGCGCACCAATGAGGAAAAGAAAATGAAACAGGAAAAATACACATTTGAGGATCTTTTGGAAATCATGCGTCGTCTGCGGGCACCGGGCGGCTGTTCATGGGACCGCGAACAGACCCATGAAAGCATTAAAAAGCATGTTGTGGAGGAGGCCTATGAGCTGGTGGAGGCCATTGACCGCGGGGCGCCCAGCAAGATCGCGGACGAGAGCGGCGATCTGCTTCTGCAGGTGGTTTTCCACGCGCAAATCGGCGCGGACGCGGGTGCATATGATATCACCGACGTCTGTGACGCCATCTGCCGGAAGATGATTCACCGGCACCCACATGTCTTTGGCGCGGAAGAGGCGGAAACCGGCGGCGCCACGGGCTGGGACGCCATCAAAAGGGCGGATCGGCAGCAGGAGACCGTAACAGCGGAGCTCCGCGGGGTATCGCCTTATCTGCCCGCCCTGATGCGCGCTGAAAAAATCCAGAAAAAGGCCGCAAAGGCCGGTTACCCACTCCCGTCTGCCGGAACTAAGGAACTGGACGAGCTGGACCTTGGGGCACAGCTTTTTGCGCTCGCTGGGCAATGCGGGACAAACGGCGTGGATCCGGAGCTTGCACTGAGCCGGTATCTGCGGCAGTTCATTGCAGATTTTGAAAGATTTGAACAACAAAAGGAGAAAGAACAATGAGACTTGATAAATATTTAAAGGTTTCCCGGTTAATCAAACGCCGGACGGTTGCCAACGAGGCCTGCGACGCGGGCCGGGTCAGCGTGAACGGAAAGGCCGCACGCGCCTCCTATGATGTCAAGGAGGGGGACATCCTGACCATTCAGTTCGGGGCAAAGCCCTTGCGTGTCCGTGTCCTTGAGGTCAAGGACACCGCATACAAGGACGCGGCCAAAAATATGTACGAGGCCATTGAAGGCGAATAGGACGATTGAAAAAGGAGCGGGAAAAGCACTTTCCCCGCTCCTTTTTTATTCCAGCACCCGAACGCCGAGCTTACCAGTACATCTTCCAATCCGGCTTCTCCATGCGCATCAAGGCTTCCATAAAGAAGTAGTCGCCCCAGAGACTGCATTCCGGCTGGTCGCCCTTTGGCCGGGAATACATGCTGTCCGTCAGAATCCCGTTGGACTCCGGAATCCTGCTTGTCAGATAGCTGGTGCACAGGGATTCCATCATGGTATCGGCCGCCGCGCGGAATGCCGGATTGGGGTAATACCGGTCCATTTCCAGAATACCGCAGGCCGCAATGGCCGCGGAAGAGGAGTCTCTGGGCTCGCCGCTCCCGTCGGTAAACACCATATCCCAGAATGGCACATGGTCTTTGGGAAGCCGGTCCAGAAATACCTTCGTCACACCGTCATACAGGGGCAGAAGCTCCTTTTCCCCGGTGTAATGATACCCCAGCGCCAGTCCGTACACGCCCCAGGCCTGTCCCCGGGCCCAGACCGAGTCGTCCGCGTATCCCTGGGCAGTCACGCCCCGAAGCGGTGCGCCGGTCTCCGGATCAAAGTAAAAGGTATGATAGGTGGTAAAATCGCCGCGTATGGCTGTTTTCACCGCAGTGCGCAGGTGTGTTTCCGCCGCCCCGCGGTAGCGCGCCTCCCCGGTCACCTCCGTCGCCCAGAAGAGCAGCGGGATGTTCAGAAGACAGTCAATGATGAGCCGGTAATTCTGGGGATCGACGTCCAGAGAACCCCACGCCTGGATGAAGCCGCCCTTTTCGTGAAAGCGGAGCATCAGGTTATCCGCTGCCATCAGCGCGGTCTCCTTTCCCCTTTCATCCCCATACAGCTTATAGGCCGCCACACAGGAAGGGGTGTACAAAAAGCCCATATCATGATGACCGATGTTGATCTTCTTCTCCATCCGCTCCCGGAACAGCTCCACCTGCGCCAGGGCGGCCTTTTTATATTTCTCATCCCCGGTCATCTCATAGGCCAGGTTCAGCATGCCGGGCCAAAACCCCTCTGTCCAGCTCTCGCCGCATCCTTTTGGATACACATAATTTTTACTCTGCTCCTCGGGCCAGGACAGGGGAAACTGCTCCAGCAGACGGTCCACCTGCCCAATGCAGTATTGCTTTGCTTCTTGAAATGTTCCCATGGTTATCCCTCTTTTCGTTCTTTTTTTATCTTTAATTATTTTTGTTTTTGCTTAGCTTTCCCTCGGCGAACCGGAGCCACCGTTTTGCAAACAGCAGACAGACCGCCATCCCCGCAAAGGCGGCTCCTGTCCAGAACAGCATGGTGCTGTTCCAGCCCCACTGCTGTGCAATGGCCCCCGTGGTATAGCTGGACACCGCGCTCCCCGCATAGGCCATGGAATTCAGCACACCAGATGCGGTGGATGCCTTGCCTGCCCGGGCAAAATACATGGGCATCAGGCTGATGGTCATGGTATTGACGCCCAGCATGGCCGACGTGGTCACTGCAAGCAGTATCAGCGAAAGTACCATGCTGTACCTTCCGAACAGAAGCAACAGCAGAAGGGCCAAAAATGCCGCCAGAAAGCAAACGCCGGATGTAGACGACTCATTATGCAAAAATCTTCTGTTGAGCCAGGAAGCCGCATAAACGCCCGCCAAATTGATGATTGGAAGCAGTGTGGTGGCCAAAATGGAGAGGGCGGAACCCAAACCAAAATTCTCCATCAAAAATGTGGGCGCCCAGGTGGTCACGCCATCCTTCAGAATCCCGTGCATGATAATGCCGATCCCGATAAACAGACCGCCCGAAACCATCATCAGACGGAAGAATGGCTGCCCCTCCCTGTTGTCCGTCAATTTTTGTTCTGCCGTCTCCGGAACCACCTCGATGCCATGGACACTGCTGTGCCGCTCCACGCGGCTGACGCCGAAAAACCAGATTACGGCGATTCCAAGAAGCAGGGCCGCCGCAGCGAAAAAGACCATTCTCCAGGAGGACACAGCAACCAGAAGCGCGGAAGGCACATAGGCGGCCAGGGTCCCCGCCGGCACGCAGGTGGCCACATTGATCAGCGCCTTTTCCCGGGGTTTTTCCTGGAGATAATCGGTCAGGATCCGAACCACCGGACACCATGTCATGCTCTGAGCAAATCCATTGATGCTCCAGATCACAATCATGACCGGAAAGGATGCGGCACAGCCCATCACCACATTGGCCGCGGCGGAAAGGGAAAGCCCCACAAACATCTGCCATTTGGGTGAGATCCGGTCTCCAAGAAAGCCATTGATCAGCTGGCCGATCCCATAGGTCATAAAGGCACTGGTGCTGATCATGCCCGCCTGCGCCTTGGAGATGTTCTCATGGAGCAGAATGTCCGCAAGGCTGGCATTGTAATTCAAACGTCCAATGTATGTAAAAGTATAGGCCAGCCAGCACAGCCAGAACAGCAGGCTGATATACTTTTGATTCGTAATTTTTTTTATCATGGCTTTTGCTTCCTGTCCCCCTCTGCTCAGCTGACGTGGTAAGCGCGGCCGCGGAGCGCATATGTGCCGCCGGCGCCTGTCACCTTGACCGTCAGCTTTGCCGTACGAACTACAGGGAAGCTGCAAATCCGCTTGTGGCCGACCGCTGTTCCGCGGTACATCAAAAATTCCCTGCCGCCCAGATAGGCCTCCGCCCAGATCTCAAATCCCTCAATATGCTCGCCAAAGGTGAGATCCTCCTCCAGCACGACCTGATTTACCAGCTCAGCGCGCTCCAGCCGCAGAACGTCCTCCCGAAGCTCTGCCAGCGGCTCCGCATACCTGGCGCGCACCGCCCGGCCAAACTCCACAAGCCGTGCCGCATCCTTCTCCGGCAGGAGCCCCCGCCGGTCCGGGCCCACGTTCAGCAGCAGATTCGCGCCGCGGCCCACAGAATTCTCATACATTCCCAAAAGCTCCTCCAGGCTCTTGACTGTGTCAGCATCCCCGTCGCTGTAAAACCAGTTGGAATACCGGAGCATGCAGTCACATTCCGCCGGGAGAAAACGCTCTTGCTTCAGCGCATCCTTTTCCTCAGTGAGAATGGAAAAGGCTACATGACTGACCACATTGCTGTTGTCCAGATCCGCAAGGCCGCACTCGTTCCCAACCCAGCGGGTGTTGGGATCCCACATGTTAAAAATCAAAATTTCCGGCTGCATAGACCGGATGGCCCGCACAATCCGCTCCTCGTCATACTGATGCCCCTCAGAGCCGCAGCCGTCAAACCACAGGTAGTCGATCTTGCCGTAGCCGGTCAAAATTTCACCGATCTGGCTGATAAAAAAATCGTCATGCTCCGCGCCGGTTCTCTGCTTGCTCTTAAAGTCGGCGGGTGAGTAATACAGTCCCACCTTAATGCCGTATTTCCGGCAGGCATCCGTAAACTCCCGGACCACGTCCCCCTTTCCGTCCTTCCAGGGCGTGTTGGCAACCGAATAATCCGTATATTCAGACGGCCAGTTGGCAAAACCGTCATGATGCTTGGTCACCAGGATCGCATACTTCGCGCCGGCCTCCTTGACCGTGCTGATCCACTGCTCGCAGTCCAGACTGTCCGGGCGGAACTGTTCAAGGGGCATTTCCTGCATATCCCAATCCCGGTGTCCCTCAAAAAATGTGCGAATTCCAAAGTGAAAAAATACGCCGAATTCCCAGTTCAGAAAATCCAGCTGCTGTTTGGTTGGCTGTAAATGCTCCATGCGACTTCCTCCATCATCTTCTCAAAGTTTGTTATGAAAACCGCGGCATTCCCGCCCGATAAGGCGGCAGGACAGCTGACCCGGCTTTCAGTTTTTTCATCCTACCACAAACTGGCTGAAAAGTCTATCTTCAATTTATGTAGTCCCATTTACAAAAACAGCATAACGGCCTATAAACAGCACAATTTTTTATTATATACTATTTTCGGTTACTTTGTATTGCGTTTCCAGTAGTATGCCCTATTGCGTTCCGGATGTCAATACCCAAAATGTCCAGCCGGAACGCAGCGCTTTTGAGGCAGACAGCCCATGCAGACATAGAAAAGAAGCCGGCAAGACTGCCGGCTTCCTGAAGCACTAAATAATTTTTTCTTCGCTGACCGCCTCAGCCTTCTGCGCCTCTGGCTCATTTCCGTAGGCAGGATAGACCTCAATATTGTTATACCGTGCCATACCAGTACCCGCGGGTACCAGCTTACCGATGATAACATTCTCCTTCAGACCCACCAGCGGATCCTTTTTGCCCTTGATTGCCGCGTCGGTCAGAACACGGGTGGTCTCCTGGAAAGAGGCCGCAGACAGGAAGGATTCGGTCGCCAGCGCCGCCTTGGTAATACCCATCAGCACATCAGATGCCTGGGCGGGCTGCTTGCCCTCAGCCTCCATCAGATTGTTGATATCCTCCAGCTCGTACATGCTGACCAGAGATCCGGTGAGGAGGTTGGTGTCCCCGGCGTCCTCAATCTTGACCTTGTGCATCATCTGCCGGACAATAACCTCAATATGCTTGTCGTTGATGTCAACACCCTGGAGACGGTACACACGCTGAACTTCCTGGATGAAATAGTTCTGCACCGCTGTGGCGCCCATAATGTCCAGAATATCGTGGGGGTTGATGGACCCCTCTGTCAGCGGATCACCCGCCTGAATTTCCTGATCGTCCCGCACCTTGATTCTGGAGCCAAAGGGGATCAGATAGGTGGCGGCCTCGCCGGTCTCCTCATTCATGATGGTGACCTCACGCTTGTTGTTCGCCTCGCTGATCCGCACCTTGCCGCCGAGCTCTGCCACAATGGCAACACCCTTCGGCTTTCTCGCCTCAAAGAGTTCCTCCACACGGGGAAGACCCTGGGTGATATCGTCACCGGCGACACCGCCGGCATGGAAGGTACGCATGGTCAGCTGCGTACCGGGCTCACCAATGGACTGGGCCGCAATGATACCAACCGTCTCGCCCACGTCGACAGGCTTGCCGGAGGCCAGGTTATGACCATAGCACTTGGCGCAGACGCCGACCTTGCTGCGGCATTTCACAACAGAACGGATCTTTACTTCCTCGATGCCCGCGCTGACGATCTGTTTCGCCTGCTCCGCGGAAATCATCTCGTTTTCCTTTACAATCACGCCGCCTGTCTTGGGATTGACAATATCCTCTGTGACAGTCCGGCCCTCCAGCCGGTCAACCAGGGGCTCAATGATCTCGTTGCCGTCCCGGATATCCCGGACAATGATGCCGTCGCGGGTGCCGCAGTCCTCCTCCCGGACAATGACATCCTGGGAGACGTCCACCAGACGCCGGGTGAGATATCCGGAGTCAGCGGTTCGCAGCGCGGTGTCGGTCAGACCCTTCCGGGCGCCGTGGGTGGAGATGAAGTATTCCAGCACGGTCAGACCCTCACGGAAGTTGGACTTGATCGGAATTTCAATGGTACGTCCGGAGGTATCCGCCATCAGTCCGCGCATGGCGGCGAGCTGACGGATCTGATTCACGCTTCCGCGGGCGCCGGAGTTGGCCATCATATAGATCGGGTTGAGCTGGCTCAGGTTCGCCATCAGGGCGTCCGTAACCTTGTTGGAAATCTCAGACCAGATCCCAATGACGTGGCGGTAACGCTCCTCGTCGGTCAGAAGACCGCGGCGGTATTTTTTCATAACCTGATCAATCCGCTCTTCGGCTTCTGCCAGATACTGCTTCTTGGCCTCCGGAATCTGCATGTCGTCCACGCAGACCGTGACCGCGCCAATGGTAGAATATTTATAGCCCATGGCCTTGACATCGTCCAGCAGGGTCGCCGTCTCTGTGATGCCATGGATCTTGATGCTTGCATTGATGATCTTGCCCAGGAGCTTTTTATCCACGCCGGGCTCAACATTGTCGTCAATTTTTGCCTTTACTGCGGGTTTTTTCAGGACGTTGTCCCCAATTTCCAGATCCAGCTCGTGGGCGGGATCAGACCGGTCCACAAAACCGAGATCCTGCGGAATCTTCTCATTGAAAATCAGCCGTCCGACGGTCGCGTCAATCAAGCCGGTCTTTTCCGTGCCGTTCACTCTGCGGGTAATCCGCACCTTGACCGGGGCGTGCAGGCCGACCGCGCCGTTGTTATAGGCCAGAACCGCCTCGTCATAGGAGGAAAAAATCTTGCCGGTGCCGATCTCCGTATCGTCCTTCAGGGTGAGGTAATAGCTGCCCAGCACCATGTCCTGGGTCGGAACGGTTACGGGTTTACCATCCTGCGGCTTGATCAGGTTATTGGCGGACAGCATCAGAAACCGGGCCTCCGCCTGCGCCTCTGCGGACAGGGGAAGGTGAACCGCCATCTGGTCGCCGTCAAAGTCCGCGTTGAACGCGGTACAAACCAGCGGATGCAGCTTCAGCGCTTTACCCTCCACCAGAACCGGCTCAAATGCCTGGATACCAAGTCTGTGCAGGGTTGGCGCGCGGTTCAGAAGCACAGGATGCTCAGAAATGACATCCTCCAATACGTCCCATACCTCAGGCCGTACCCGCTCCACCATCCGCTTTGCGGATTTGATGTTGTGTGCCAGTCCATCCGCCACCAGCTTTTTCATGACAAAGGGCTTAAACAGCTCCAGCGCCATCTTTTTGGGCAGACCGCACTGGTATATTTTCAGCTCAGGACCCACGACGATAACCGAACGTCCGGAGTAGTCCACGCGCTTGCCCAGCAGGTTCTGACGGAAACGCCCCTGCTTACCCTTGAGCATATCGGAAAGGGACTTCAAGGGCCGGTTTCCCGGGCCGGTGACCGGACGGCCGCGGCGGCCGTTGTCGATCAGGGCGTCCACCGCCTCCTGCAGCATCCGCTTTTCATTTCTGACAATAATCTCAGGCGCGCCCAGATCAAGCAGGCGCTTTAAGCGGTTGTTCCGGTTGATGACCCGGCGGTACAGATCGTTGAGGTCCGAGGTGGCGAAACGTCCGCCGTCCAGCTGGACCATAGGCCGGATCTCCGGCGGGATCACCGGAATCACGGTCATAACCATCCATTCCGGCTTGTTGCCGGATTTTCGGAAGGCCTCCACGACCTCCAGCCGGCGCACGGTCCGGATCTTCTTCTGGCCCTTCGCGCCCTCCAGGTCACCCTTCAGCTCCTGATAGAGCTCCTCCAGGTCAATGTTCCGGAGCATTTCCAAAATGGCCTCCGCGCCCATGCCCGCACGGAACATATCCCCGTATTTCTCATAATTTTCGCGGTATTCCTTCTCAGAGAGGATCTGATTTTTCATCAGGCTGGTACGGCCCGGATCAATGACCACATAGGCCGCGAAATACAGCACCTTCTCCAGCGCCCTGGGGGACATGTCAAGCATCAGACCCATCCGGCTGGGGATCCCTTTGAAGTACCAGATATGGGAAACCGGCACCGCAAGCTCAATATGCCCCATCCGCTCCCGGCGAACCTTGGAACGGGTCACCTCAACGCCGCAGCGGTCACAGACAACGCCCTTATACCGCACTCTTTTATATTTACCGCAATGGCACTCCCAGTCCTTCTGGGGGCCAAAGATTCTTTCACAGAACAGTCCGTCTTTCTCCGGCTTCAGCGTTCTATAGTTGATGGTCTCCGGCTTTTTTACCTCGCCTCTTGACCACTCCCTGATTTTCTCAGGTGAAGCAAGTCCGATTTGAATCGCTTCGAAATTCTGATATTCGCTCATAACGACCATGCCTTTCCAACTCACAAATTTCAGCTGCTGTCTGCCGTGAGTTTGGCAGACAGCCAAGTTACACTCTATAAGACAAAGCTCTGCTGGCAGAAATCTGTCCTAGAATAAAACGTCGTCATCATCAAAATCTTCTTCTTCGGCTATCAAGTCAAGGGATTCCACTTCGTCAGAATCCAGATAGTCGCCGTCAAAGCCGTCATTTTTTTCTTTCAGAATCGCGTCCAGATTTTCAGGGACCTTGATTTCATCGTCCTCCTCTTCGTCCAGCGGAAGTTCGTCCTCTTCATCACCGAGGATCTCGGCAACATCGCTGAGCAGGTCGTCCTCGTCCTCAAAGGCGTCATCTCCGGCCGCCAGAAGCTCTTCCTCTTCTTCCATTCCGGCAATGTTGACCGGCAGTTCCTCCGGCTCATCATCAATGGATTCACGGAGGATAATCTCGTTGTCATCCTTATCCAGCACCTTGATATCCAGCGCCAGACTCTGGAGCTCCTTGACCAGAACCTTGAAGGATTCCGGAACGCCGGGCTCGGGTACATTGTCGCCCTTGACAATGGATTCATAGGTCTTGACACGTCCCACAACGTCATCGGATTTCACGGTCAGGATCTCCTGCAGGGTATAGGCCGCGCCGTAAGCCTCCAGGGCCCAAACCTCCATCTCTCCGAAACGCTGGCCGCCGAACTGCGCTTTACCGCCCAGAGGCTGCTGCGTGACCAGAGAGTACGGTCCGGTGGAACGGGCATGGATTTTATCATCAACCAGATGAGCCAGCTTCAGGTAGTGCATATAGCCCACTGTAACAGGATTGTCAAAGGGTTCGCCGGTCCGGCCGTCGTAGAGGGTGGTCTTACCGGTTCTGTCATAGCCGGCCATCTCCAGCGCGTCCATGATATCCTCCTCGTTGGCGCCGTCAAACACCGGCGTTGCAACCTTCCAGCCCAGGGCCTTTGCCGCATAGCCCAGATGGACCTCCAATACCTGTCCGATATTCATACGGGAGGGAACGCCCAGGGGATTCAGCACGATCTGCAGCGGTGTGCCGTCCGGCAGGAAAGGCATATCCTCCTCCGGCAGAATTCTGGAAATAACGCCCTTGTTCCCGTGGCGGCCTGCCATCTTGTCACCCACAGAGATCTTTCTCTTCTGGGCAATGTAACAGCGAACCACCTGATTCACGCCCGGCGGCAGCTCGTCGCCGTTGGAGCGTGTAAACACCTTCACGTCTACAATAATGCCATATTCGCCATGGGGCACGCGCAGGGAGGTGTCCCGGACCTCTCTGGCCTTTTCGCCGAAGATCGCCCGGAGCAGCCGCTCCTCAGCGGTCAGCTCAGTCTCGCCCTTGGGCGTAACCTTACCCACCAGTATGTCGCCGCTCTCCACTTCAGCCCCCACGCGGATGATCCCGCGCTCGTCCAGATCCCGGAGGGCGTCCTCACCCACGTTGGGGATATCCCGGGTGATTTCCTCCGGCCCCAGCTTGGTGTCCCGCGCCTCCACCTCGTATTCCTCAATGTGAATGGAGGTAAAGATATCTTCCTTTACAAGCTTTTCATTGATGAGGATCGCATCCTCGTAGTTATAGCCCTCCCAGGTCATGAACCCGATCAGGATATTCCGGCCCAGACCGATCTCACCGTTCTTGGTGGACGGGCCGTCCGCGATGATCTCACCCGCTTCAACCCGGTCACCGAAATTGACAATGGGCCGCTGGTTGATGCAGGTTCCCTGATTGGAACGGGTAAACTTGATCAGGTTGTATTTGTCCAGCTGGTGGTTATCGTTCCGGATGACGATTTCATCCGCGGAAACCTTCTCCACAACGCCGCCCTCTTTGGCCAGAATGCAGACGCCGGAATCCCGGGCCGCCTTGTATTCCATGCCGGTACCCACAATGGGGGACTCCGGAACCAGAAGCGGAACGGCCTGCCGCTGCATGTTGGAGCCCATCAGCGCACGATTGGCGTCATCGTTCTCCAGAAAGGGGATCATGGCCGTTGCAATGGACATGACCTGTCTCGGGGAAACGTCCATATAGTTCACCCGCTTGGGTGAAACCTCAACGAATTCATCCTTATACCGGGTGACGATTTTTTTGTTGACAAAATGTCCTTCGTCGTCCAGAGGCTCGGTGGCCTGCGCCACATAGAAGCCCTCCTCCACATCTGCGGTCATGTACTCCACATCCTTGGTGACCACGCCGGTCTCCTTATCCACCCGGCGGTATGGGGTCTCAATGAAACCGTACTCATTGACCTTGGCAAAACCGCTCAGGGAGTTGATCAAACCGATGTTCGGACCTTCCGGTGTCTCAATGGGGCACATGCGGCCATAGTGGGAATGGTGCACGTCACGAACCTCAAAGCCCGCACGCTCACGTGAAAGACCGCCGGGGCCAAGCGCGGACAGACGCCGCTTGTGGGTCAGCTCACCCAGGGGATTGATCTGGTCCATGAACTGGGACAGCTGTGAGGAACAGAAGAACTCCTTGATGGCCGAGGTCACGGGCCGGATGTTGATTAGGGTCTGCGGTGTGATCACATCCAGATCCTGAATGGTCATCCGCTCACGAACCACGCGTTCCATACGGGAAAGGCCGATCCGGAACTGGTTCTGCAAAAGCTCGCCCACGCTCCGCAGACGGCGGTTGCCCAGATGGTCAATGTCATCCACACAGCCGACGCCGTTGGCAAGATTGCCGATATAGGAGATCGAGGCCAGAATATCATCAATCAGGATATGCCGGGGGATCAGTTCATCCTTGCGATCCCGCAGGGCATTTTTGAATTCCTCAGAATTCACATCTGGGAACTGCTCCAGAATTTCGTGCAGGACAATGCTCCGGACGCTCTCTGTGATGCCGTAGTCCCGGGGATTGTAATCCACATAGTTTTTCAAATCCACCATGCTGTTGGAAATGACTTTGGTACGGTTTCCGTCCACATCCAGGACAATATCGTTTACCTCCGCCTTTTCCAGCGCGAGGGCAATTTCCCTGGTGATCACGTCGCCCTCGGCCACCAGAATTTCGCCGGTTTCCGGGTCCGCAATGGTTTGACCGGACACAAAGCCTTGGATCCGGTTGGCAAGGCGCAGTTTTTTATTGAATTTATAGCGTCCGACCTTGGCCAGGTCATAACGCTTGGGGTCAAAGAATAGATTTGTGATAAGAGACTGCGCGCTGTCCACTGTGGGCGGCTCGCCCGGACGGAGCTTTCTGTATACCTCCAGCAGGCCCTCCTCCTGGGTTGAGGTGGTATCCTTTTCCATGGTGGCCAGCAGCCGGGTATCCTCACCGAACAGGTCGATGATCTGCGCGTCCGTACCAAAGCCCAGCGCACGGATCAAAACCGTCACCGGGATTTTCCGGTTCCGGTCGATGCGGACATAGTAAATATCATTGCTGTCGGTCTCGTATTCCAGCCATGCGCCGCGGTTGGGGATAACCTGAGAGGAATACAGCTTCTTTCCGACCTTATCAAATTCTTCCGAATAATATACGCTTGGCGCACGGACCAGCTGGGATACGATCACGCGCTCCGCGCCGTTGATGATAAAGGTGCCGGACGGGGTCATCAGCGGAAAATCCCCCATGAAGATCTCCTGCTCCTTCACTTCCCCGGTTTCCTTATTGATCAGCCGGACCTTGACGCGCAAAGGCGCCGCATAAGTAGCATCCCGTTCTTTACATTCTTCAATATCGTATTTGGGCGTGTGGTCCAGACGGTAGTCGATGAACTCCAGGATCAGATTCCCGGTATAGTCCGTAATGGGCGATACGTCGTGAAAAACTTCCTTCAGTCCTTCGTCCAAAAACCAGTCGTAGGAGTTTTTCTGGATTTCGATCAGGTTCGGCATTTCCAAAACCTCATTGATCTTGCCGTAACTCATACGCGTGTTTTTGCCTAGTTTCACAGGATGTACCATAAAACCGATCACCTCGTTAAAAATATTTATTTAAACCCTGGTAAGCCACGGAGGATCCGGCCGCCTGCCGGGATACCGCCGCTTTTGGATCCAGGCGATTCGTACCAACCACCACGCTTTGCACCCGCTTTTGAAAAAAAGTCTTGATAAATTCAAAAAAATGTGCTATACTACCCATGTTGTGTTGTTTGGAACCGGTATATAAAAAAGAAATACGCAAAATTTCTCATTATAAACAGATAGTTATTATATCATGCGGCAGTTAGGTTGTCAAGGGATTTTTGTCCTAAAAAATGTGGGTTTCTACCATATTTTTGGGCGGTTTGCGCATTCTCCCCTACATCCTGCGGTTTTCTGCGCGGACACGCGGCCGAGAACAACAGAAAGGAATGACTCCATGAAATTACAAAAGGTAAAATTTTTCAGCAAGACGGACAACTTCATACCTCGGTTTCCTGCGGCGCTTATGGCGCTTTTTGTTTTATTTGCCCCTTTTACGTCCCACGCGGACGTACTGGGTAGCCCTACCTCCCAAAAGGCGACCCAGTTCGCCCAGGGGACAGTCTTTTATACCAATACCTTTGACGACCCCAGCGTGGGGCAGCAAACTGAGCACTATGTGGCCTATACGCCCAATACGGACGTGGTTCCCATTCTGGCCAACGGCGCGTCCATATACGGAAAGCGCACCCTGACCCAGGCCAACAGCGTACTGGCCGATCAGGGCGTCTATACGGCCGTGGGTATGAACGCGGACTTCTTCTCCTTTCAGACCGGGGTACCCATGAGCAATGTCATCATAGACGGGCGCGTGGTCTCCAAGGATTCTGACTGGCGGCCGGCAATCGGCTTTCGGGAGGACGGCACCGCATTTATGGCCCAGCTCCCCATTGTGACAACCATGACCACAGAGCTGGGGTCCATCACAGTGGAGTGCATCAACAAATACCGCCAGCCCTACGCGCTGTACTTATATACCAGAGACTTTGCGGACAACACCCACGCCCCCGGCTCCGGCATCAACGTAGTGCTGGGATCGGTCAGCGGCGACATCACCCTGGGCAGTACCATCACCGCAGTGGTGGAGGGAATCAGCGAGGACAGCGGCTCTGTGCCGATTCCGGACGGAAAGCTGGTGCTGAGCGTTGCGGGCTCCGCCTCACAGGAACTCAGAGACCGGCTGAATATCCTTCAGCCCGGCAGTCTTGTTACCATCAGCACATCAGAGGCAATCGGCGACGAACGCTGGAACACCGCCAAATACGCACTGGGCTGTTTGGGCGGAAAGCTGGTTACCGGCGGGCAGCTTGACTACGAGGACGAAAGCGCCGCGCCCCGCAGCGCGGTGGGTATCCGGGCGGACGGCACCGTGATCTTCTATACCATCGACGGGCGCCAGACCGGCTACAGCTACGGCGCCCGCAAGGAGACTCTGGCACGCCGGATGCTGGAGCTGGGCTGTGTGGAGGCCATGAATCTGGACGGCGGCGGCTCCACCTCCATGGGCGGTGTCCTGCCGGGCACCACGGACTTCCGAATTCTGAACTCCCCTTCTGACGGCGGCCTGCGCAGCTGTGCCAACTTCTTTTTCCTGAAGAAGAACAATGCACCCTCCGGCATCCCCTATGTGCTGAATCTGTCAGACTGGGGAACTCCGGTTCTGTCCGGCTCCTCACTCCAGCTTAGAATCGACAGCGCCTATGACAGTTCCTATGGTCCGGCCGACGTGCCGGGCGACGCCGTCTATTATCTGGAGCAGGATGCCGGAACCCCCTCGCCGGATGGGCTTGGAACCGGCGTCTATGAAAACGGGTTTGTCACGGTCCGCGGCAACGGCGATGTATATGTGGCCGCCAAAAGCGGAGACGCCTATGGCAGTACCATGCTCCGCGCGGTTGCAACCCCGGACGCGCTGAAAATCTATAACGCCAATACCGGCGAAGAAGTCCGGGAGCTGGTCATGAACCCAGGCGACAGTATCTCTCTCTCCGCCACCGCTTACTGGGGCGGCCAGGCTATGGCAGCATCCAACGACAGCTTCACCTGGCGGGTGGTGAGCAATGATGACAGCGTCGGCGACATCAGCGAGACCGGATTCTTCACCACTTCCCAAAACAGCGGCGCATCTGGCATTGTGGCCGTAAACGCCGGGCTTTGTACCTATGAGATCCCCGTCAGGGTCCGGGAATCCGGGGAGGCGCAGGCACCGGATTACTATCCTCAGATCCAGGGAAATATGGAAACCGGACAGTTCACAGCAGTCCTCACCAGCCAGAACGGGCAGATCCCCGCGGACCGGGTCAAGCTGGCGGTGGACGGCTCCATTGCCGCCTTCCAGTACGACCAGGCCACCGGCCGGCTGGTCTATCCATTTCCCGAAGGCTTTGCCGGTTCCTATCACCGGATCACCCTGATTGCCACAGACGAGCAGGGCGCCAGCTCCATGGCCGGCTTTGACTGCGGCACCCTTGCCCAGAACGCAAACGCCTTTTCTGACACAGCCGGACATTGGGCCAGCCGCTACATCAGCTATATGGCATCCCACGGAGTGGTCAATGGCAGCGACGACGGCAGTTTCCGGCCGGACAGCAGTATGACCCGGACCGAGTTCGCCATCATGCTCTGCAATTATCTGGGCGTGAATCCGGAGAACTATCAGGATACGCCGCTCCCCTTTATCGACGCCGGGGACATCCCCTGGTGGGCCGTCAATCAGGTCAAGGCAATCTATTCCCTGGGGATCATGAAGGGCCAGCTGACTGACTACGGCGTGGTCTTCAGCCCCAACGACAACATCCAGCGCCTTGAATACGCCATCTCCATTGAGCGGCTTCTGCCGGATGGGCTGGCGACAGCGCCCATTACCGCCTCGGACGAGGGAGACATCCCTTTCTGGGGTAAGGAGAGTATGAAAATGGCAGCGGCCCAAGGGATTCTGAATGGCTATCCGGACGGCACCCTGCGTCCCAAACAGAGTGTGACCCGTGCCGAAGCGGTCAAGATTCTGTACTCCATATTCGGCGCCGGCAAATAGACCGCGCAAAAGCAAAGGACGTTCCCGCGGGAACGCCCTTTTTATATGGACACGTCCGAAAAGACGCGCCCTCCGCACTCATAATAAATTGATGAACAGGCCGCCCTGTACGGTCCGGTTCTGGAACCCCCGCTGGACTGCTGTGGACGTGAAATACCAGTCCGTAAACGGCACACGGCTGGGGGATTCATTGAGCATGGCCCACATGGTATCCACAATTTTCTCCGTATAGTCCGGATCCCCGGTGAGCCGGGTGGACCACATCAGCCAGTCCGATTTGGTATAGTCGCTTCTGGAATCCAGCGGGAGTCCATAGGCATTGAATCTTTTCTGATAGTAGGCAATTTCGCTTTCAAAGATCTCCGGTCTGAATATATTCCAGCCAAAGATTCGATCCCAAACCAGATTGTATTTGACACTCCAGGTGTCCGGGCTGTCAAAAGCCAGCCGGTAATGGTCACCGTCAAAGGCCATTTCCTCCCATTTCCGGGCGTATGACCTCGCCACCTCCAGATAGCGTTCCCCTTCCTCCGTCTCACCCAGACGCTCCAGCAGCTTGCCAAAAGCGGCGATTCCCATAATCGCCTTTGCAGACAGGTTACAGTTGTGCGCGAGATGTCCCGCAAAGTCATCCGTACAAAGCTGATTTTCCGGATCCACGCCATGCTCGGCCAGATAGTCCGCCCATCCGGCAAGCAGGTTCCGGTGTCTGACAAAATAGCTGTTATCCCCCTTATAATGACAGACCGCATACACACACAGAATGGCGTTTCCGCACTCCTCCACCGGCATCTGCATGTCATATTTCAGCTCTCCGGTCTCCCGGTCCAGCCCATACACCTGGCCATTGGCAATGGGATACTGCCCCACGTCATGAGGGGCAAACGCATAGGGCCAGTTTGGCGACGCCGCGTATTTGAACAGCGGGTTGAGCATTCCCTCCACCAGTTCGGGATTATAGAGCAGAAAAAGCGGAATGGACGGGTAGGTCACGTCAAGGGTCCCAATGCACCCGTTGCTGAAACACTCCTTGGACAGGAACTGAATTTCACCGCCGTCCCAAGTCAGCTTGTGGGCCGCAATGGCCTGCCGGTACGCCAGAGACACAATGTCCGCATACCGGGAACTGATTTTGCCGGCCCGCTCCAGCAGGTCACGCTCCGCGGCCTCCACCCGCGCACAGACCGCACCATACTCCGCGGCCGCCTTCTCGCACGCATCCGCAAAGGTATCTCCGTCTTTTTTATAGTACGCGTCAATGGGGTTTTCAAAATACAGGATGGAGTGTAAATCGTCATAGCCGGCACACACAAAGCCGGAAACCGGGCTGGCATTCACCGTAAAGCGGCGTTCTATTCCAAGATAGGGGAACGCGTCCCGCACCGCGAAAGCGGAATCAGCGGGCACCTCGCGCACCGGCGCGTCGCACCGGCCCTGCCCGCCTGCCTGAAACCGTTCGGCTGCCTGTTTCATGCTTAGGACACTGGGCGTATAGCCCGGGCCTGCGAAAAGGTGCATCCAGCCCCAGTCGATCCTCCTGTCGTCCCCGCTGACAGCCAGAACGTCCTGATCCCCCCGGCCGCAGCAGGCACCGTTTTCATACACCCGCGCCGTGACCTGCTGGACAGCGGATTCCACCGCGATTTCCGCGCACATGCCAATATAGATTTCCGCCTCATGCTGTTTGCCGTCCACGCTCTCCGCCGTATAGCTGATATAGGAGATTGGACGGGACATGAGCTTCAAATCCTCCATCAGCAGCGGCGTCATAAAGGTCACCGTCAGCCGCACCTGCTCATTTTCAAAGGTATAGACCGTCCGCATGGGCATGACCCGCACATCCGTCTGTGGAATCACCGGTATTTCCCGGTCATAGAGGTTATCTAAATTGAGCTTTCCCATGAACCGGCAGGGCTTGCCGTCAACCGTCAGGACGCCAAGCATATTCTGCCGGCTGCCCGTCCAGCTGCGTGTTACATCATCATATAAATGGTCCCGGCAGGACCAGATGCTGAAATAAGGATCAACCGTGATCAAAGGCACGGCCGGATACCGCAATCGTTCCATCTTCTCTCCTTCTTTCTGTCTTAATTCTTGACAATTATAATATATCAAGATAAAATGGAAAAGAAAATAGAAAATATTGATAGTAAGGTGTGAAAAATTGATATGTATGAAGATCTGATTGCCTTTACGCCCAACGTGCCCAACGCCCCGTTTCAGATTTTAATGAGCGGCATTTCCTACTGCGACGGAACCTATAAAATAAGCCGTCCAAACTCCCCCTTATACTGCTTTGAATACATATACAAGGGCAAGGGCATGGTCCACCTGAATCAGGCCGCCTTTCCCGCAAAGGCGGGGGACATCTATATCCTTCCGGCCGGACAAAACCACTGGTATTACGCAGACGGCTCTGATCCCTGGACAAAAATATGGTTTAACATCAGCGGCAGTCTGGTGGAAAAACTGCTGGAGAGCTATCAAACCAAGCACATCGTTCATCTGGAGGGGCTGGATCTTTCTGAACTGTTTCAGGAATTTCTGCGCACCGCCCGCGCGGCACAGCCGCAGGAGCAAATCTTTAATCAGTGCGCGCTGATCTTCCTCCGGATGGTTCAGGAGATCTCCAGGCATGTCCACGCAGGTCCCGCGGAGAACATACCGCTTCTGGCACGGCAGCTGAAGGAACAGCTGGACGAGCTGACGGATTTCAGCATTGCTTTCGGAACATTGACCAGCCGCCTTTACTGCACCAAGTCCCATGCCATCCGCGTGTTCAAAGCCGCCTATGGCATCACCCCCTATCAATATCTCCTGCAGAAAAAGCTCTCCCTAGCCAAAATGATGCTGGAGGGCACCCAGCTTTCCATTCAGGAAATTTCCGTCTCTCTGGGCTTTTGCGACAGCCATTACTTCTCCTCCTTCTTTAAAAGGGAGGCGGGCGTGTCCCCTCAAAAATTCCGCCGGGAACGCCTGCAGAGCAGTTGAACGAAACTCAGGCGCCGCCGCGCCACATGATAAAATTCTGGCCACAGGTCAGAGCTTTACAAGAAATCAATAATCCGGAAGAATAGCAGCCGCCTTGCGGAACTTTCTTTTTCAACGAAAATACACGCAGGAAAAATTGCTTATTTACCCAATATGTGGTATAATTTGGCTCAATACTAGGAGGAGAGGTTATGGAAAAGTGGCTTACTTGGGCAATGGAAATACAAAGTCTTGCGCAGTCGGGACTTGCATATACGGATAACGTATATGACATTGAGAGATATGAAAGATTGCGGGAAATATCAGCAGAAATTATAAGCGAAAGGTCTGCTATACCATTGGAAAAAGTTAAAAACTTGTTTTGCAATGAGACAGGTTATCAGACGCCAAAACTGGACACAAGAGCCGCTGTATTCAAAGACGGTAAAATACTGTTGGTACATGAAAACAACGGCACATGGGCTTTGCCGGGCGGCTGGTGCGATGTTTTGGAGTCCGTAAAATCAAACACGATCAAAGAGGTGAAGGAAGAAACTGGTTTAGAGGTTTTGACCGCAAAAGTGATTGCAATACAAGATAGAAACAAACACAACAAACCCGCATATGCTTACGGCGTTTGCAAAGTTTTTATACTGTGCGAGCTTGTCGGCGGTGAATTTCAGAAAAATACAGAGACAACTGAAATAAAGTATTTTTCTCTCGAAACTTTGCCCCCAAAACTGGCGGAAGAAAAAACAAACAAAGAACAAATTGAGATGTGCTTCCGGGCATATAACGATGAAAATTGGCAAACCCAATTTGACTGACAGAGTTTTTAATTCATACCCTTTCTGGCGATGAATGGCAATTTCTATCAATACTTCCCTATTGCCATTCACCTTTAGGCCAGAGATTTTTCACACCTTGTTCATCGGTATCAGGCAGCGTTTCAGCGCCCTGAATTCAGATCTTCTGCAGACCAGCTTGCGTGCGGTGGGCCAGCCGGACCGCGCGGCGGCACTGCGCCAGCTTTTCCCGCGCGCCCTCCCAGTTGAGGTCCGTGGCGTTCTGCGCCAGCTTATCCTCCAGGAGATGCGCCTGTATGACCAGGCTGTAATACAGCTGGGAATCGACCTGGTCAATCCGGCATATTTTGCTCAGCAAATCAGTGGTGCTGATATATTTTTTCCAGAGCTGCTGGGTTGCCTTTTTCCGCCGGAACGGCAAAATCAGGCAGTTGGCGATCAGCGCCGCCGCAATTCCGAGCATAATATAGCCAAGACGGATCAGCAGTATGCCGCCAACCGCTTTCCAGCCAAACGCGTTCATAAAAACGGCTCCGCCAAGTGCTCCCACTGTGGAGCAGGCAAAGGTCGCCGAGTAATCCGAGAAATAAAAGGACAAATAACCGGACAGCATCATCACCGCAGTCCGGACGGCCGGGGAGCCCGACAGGGAATACAGCACAACGCCGGCGACCCCGCCGGTCACAGTGGCAAGGAGACGTTTTTTCGCCTTTGCCCCCACATCATCCGCATAGGGCAAGGACACAGAAGCAATGGTAAAGAGAAGCCATTTTCCATGGGGCAGCTGGAACAGCTGTACCACAAGCGTTCCCAGCGCCAGCAGACAGGAGACACGGAGCGCATATGCCACGCGGACAGGGCTTACATTCAGGGCCGCTTTCAGGCGGACAGAAAAGGAGAGCAGGGTCTTGCGGTAGCTTGTGCGTTTCTCCGGACATGTCATCTGTACCATACTCTCCCGGATGTATGCCAGGCATTGGTAAAAGCTGTGCATCTGCGCATCGCCAGGAATCTCAAATACCGAGGGCTCCAGCGCCGGCACCGAACCGGTCTCCCTGGTGATAAAAGCCCGGAAGGCGGAAAGCTGCCCGGACATCTGCCGCAGAACTTCAGCCCGCGCCGGCGTCATTGGCCCCTCCAGCTCATAGAGCAGGAGCACAAGATTTTCCAGACCGCGGCCCGCGTCTATCATGGCAAAGCTGGCATCTGAGATACAGAGAGTCTTTTTGCGGCGGTCATAAACCGTCTTGCTGAGCCTGCACAGGTCACGCCGCAGCGACTCCGGGTCCTGCGGAACGCCGTCTCCGGAAAGGAGACATGCGATACACGTATCCGCCCGGCCGCACATGGCCGCAAGCACATCCCGCGCGGTCTCCACGACCCGCTTTCTGCCGTTGACCATCTGATAGACAATGATACACACCGCCCCCACAAGCATGCCCAGAAGCCGCGGCGGGAGCTGTGCCGGGGTGACTGGGGAGATAAACACCAGAAACAGATAGGAGAGTATGTAGGGAAAATAGAGCTGGCTGACATATTCATAGGTAAAGGTATAGAGAATCAGAAATATCATCGCCAGGTTGACCGGCAGGGCAAGAAGCGGCGGGGCGCTGGAGACAAAACAGGCGGCCGTCGCCATCAGGACCAGCACCGCCCCCTGCACGCAAAGATGCTTGATGGGTGTGGCCGTCAGATCCCGAACCATGGAGGCGGACATCATAATGGTAAAAATGACGCCCACAATGGAGTTTTCCGCGCCGAAAACCATTTGAAACACATTCACAAACAGCAGTATGAATATAAAGTTGAGGGTCGCGTGACGGAAATTCCTGCTAAAACTGTCCCGGACATCTGCCAAAACCCGCTGTGCTTTGATCAATACAAAGACCACCTTTTTCCTTTTAAAATGGATCCAAGCAATTTGGAAACTCTATCTATTATACCACACCGCAGATCATTCCGCAACACAGCATTCCCCACAAGGGTTTCCAGAAAATCCGCGCCCGAACTGTTCACACATTCCAGAAGAGCCGCCCCACAGGAGCGGCTCTCTTTTACGGCTGTATAGATTCGGCGCCGGGACGGCATTCTGTCTGCTCTGTCCCGGGTTCAGATGGCTGGCTTCGGTTTTTGGACAGCTTTTCCCGCACATGCTTTGATTTGTCCGCTATCCGGTTCCGCGCCTCCATGATCTCTTCTTTTTCCACCAGATACTGCACCAGAAGTCCTGCGGCGGCAAGCAGAATCATCATCCCCCATAAAAAAGCCCCCTCATTCCAATTCAAAAGATGGAATATCTGATGTACGGCTGATGAGGCGCCGGTCACAGCCGTGGTGATCATTGTAACCAGAAACTTATACCGGACCGCGAGAATGCCGACAATGACCGCCGCGGCCAGACCAATGAAGACACTGAGCCCGCCCGGAAGGAATTTTTCCAAAAGCTCTGGAAGCGCGGCATAAACGAAAAAAGCGTTCATGAGGAAAAGCTGTGCCTTGTGAATCCAGCGGGTGCAATACACCCCAAGTCCCCCCAGCACAACGCCCAGCACAATAAAATAGGTGAAGCTGACCTCCTGGGGAAAAAACGCGCTGACCACAAGCCCCAGCACGAATCCGATGCAAAAGAGCACGAACTGCAGCCAGATACGATGCAGCTTATGACCAAAAAAGCAGGTTAGCAGGGTGGCGAGCAGGGTGAGCCAGGGGAGCGCCGCGCCGATTGCCGCTGCGGCACCAGCGCCCTCCGGGGGAATTGCCTCCTTGACCGCCTCAATCAATTCTATAAATTCCATAACTCTTCATCCTTTTCTAGAATAAACCGGTATAAAACCAGGCAGAAAAAAAGCGGGGAAAGCTCCCCCGCTTCTCACAGTCCAATCCGAAATTCCTGATGGCCCAGAGCAAGTACATCGCCCTTGCTGAGTTCTGTTTTATCAAAGACACGCTTTGCGTTCAGGAACGTCCCATTGGTTGAATTCCTGTCCTGAATGTACACCCGTTCATCCTCCACTGTGATTGCGCAGTGTACACCGGAGATGGTGGAGTCAGCCAAAACCAAGTCGTTGGTCCGTCTTCTGCCGATGGTGACCTCATCCTTCAGCGGCAGAACCTTAAATTCACTGTTATTGATACCTGTCAGCGTGAGCTTAGGGTAGTTTTTCTCTTCCTCCGGTTCCGCGTCAGCTTCGGGCTCTGGCACGGCCTGATCCTCCGCTGCTTCCTCCCCAGTCTCCGGCGCTTCCGCGATCTCCTCCTCATCCGGCGTGTCCGCCTCCGAAGGCTCTGCCTCCTCGCCTGTCCGGGGCTCTGATTGAGCATCGGATGCGTCTGTCCGGTCCGGCTCCGCATCCATGTCCGCTTCCTCCAGCTCCTCATCCGCTTCCCCATCGGCCTGCTCTGCCGCTGGCATGGCGTCAGCCTCCTCCGGTTCCTCCAGCGCCTCGGCCTCTTCCGCAGGCAGAGGCTTTTCCGGCTTCAAAAAAGCAATACACAGAAAAAGAATCCCGATCAGCGTCAGGCCCATGGCAATCAGAAACAGCGAATCCAGAATGGAAAGGCCGCCCTTGAACAGACTCAGATCAATGGATAAAGCAAATCCTGTCATCATGACCGACGGTGTCAGGCAGCATAAAAGAGCGAATACATATTTTTTCATCACAATCTCCAATCCTTGCTCCGCGAAGCATAATTATGAATCAATCATCTCCAGACTGCGGAGCGCGGAATGGAGATGTATTTTCCCACAAAGACAAGGCTCCGTGGTAAAAAGCCGTGGTATTCAATGAAACAGACCCGCGATCCATAGAGACACCACTGAGGTACGGCACCAAAGAACACGCAACACAGCGATGCCGCTTCATCTATAACTTAATTGCAATCGCGCTGTAATCATCCAGGGTCTTGGTATACTTTCCGCCGGCCCGGTTCCGCTTGACGATTTTCAGCATACGGTCCAGCCATACCTGCGCTGTTTTGGCGCGCTTCAGCGTTTTTTCAATCTGCCGCTCGTGGATGTTTTCCCAGAAACCGTCCGTGCACACCAGAAAGCTGTCATTTTTCCGTACGACCGTAGGCGGTGCAAAGGTCGGCTCAAAGCTCTGCCCCAGTCCCATCAGGTGGGTGAGCTCCCAGCGCTTTCGATCCGTCCGGATTTTGGGATACCGAATGTCCCCCGCCTCGTACCGATAATAGGCCTCGCTGTGATCCGGAGTAATTTCATACAACAGCTGATCCTGCAAATGGTAGATCCGGCAGTCGCCGATATGGGCCCATACCGCCAGCTCACCGTCCGTCAGGAGCACTGCCGCCGCACAGCCCTCCGGAAGCGCCTCCTTAGCCTGCGCCTCCTCCAGCACCTGCTGGGCATGGGCAAAAAAATGCGGCATGGTTGCCGTTGTGATCTCGGACTGGTGCTTGAAATCCTCTAATATGGTTTTGACTGCAATTTCAGAGCTGTCCGGGGTGTTTTTCCCATCTGATACAGCAAAACAGGCACAGTAGTATTCCTCCAGAATACCGATATAATCGTGGTTTTCCTGTTTGGCTCCGCGTACACACACGGACGCGAAATCCAGCATCCTCTCACCCCAATCCCGCACAATGGATTTCTTTTTCCAACACGGCTGGTAAAATCCGCCTGATTTTCCAGCCACAATACGCGTACACCGGCCGTCGGCACAGCGCGCCATGTTGAAATGTTTTCCCGGTCTCGTCTGCTCTCCGATTGATTCAGAGACCTGTAGAGTTATTATATAATAAAATACAGGAAAAGTCAACGCTTCCAAGCGAAAACAATCCGAACCCGCTCCGCCGTTCTCCGGGCGCCTTCCATTGACAGCGCACAGTTCCGTATGCTACAATGGGTCAGAGAAACCGGAAAGGAATGATAGCTTTGAAACTGATGATCGCATCTGATATACATGGCGCCGCCGCCTGCTGCCAAAGGCTTATGGAGGCGTTTGAGCGGGAGGCACCGGAGAAGCTTCTGCTTCTGGGAGACCTGCTCTATCACGGCCCGCGCAATGATCTGCCACAGGATTATGATCCCAGACAGACGGCGGCCATGCTGAATGAGAAAAAGGAGCACCTGCTCTGCGTCCGCGGCAACTGTGATTCCGAGGTGGACCAGATGATGCTTGACTTTCCAATCATGGCCGATTACTGTCTGCTCTTCTGGCAGGGCAAAACTATACTTGCCACCCACGGCCATCGCTTTAATGACAGACATCTGCCGCCTCTGCAGGCCGGCGGCATGCTTCTGTGCGGACATACCCATGTTCCGGCCTGCCGGGAGTCGGACGGAATTCTGTATCTGAACCCGGGCTCTGTCTCCATTCCAAAGGAGGACAGCTGCCGCGGTTATATGCTGCTCTGCGATGCTGCCGCAGAGTGGCGGGATCTGGACGGCGCTCTGATCCGGACCGCGCAAATTTTTTGATGAAAATTTCCTGAAAACTTATCTCAATACTTGACATTCAATGGTCTGGTGCTATAATAGACCTGTCCGTCATCATAAGCGTGCGGACAGGTCTATGAAAAACGGCTGTACAATGCCGGAAATTTTACCAATAAGGGGAAATGAAAATGAGCGAATTAACCGTATTGTTCCAAGGTGACAGCATCACGGACGCCGGACGGACCGGCGGTGATCCCGCAGGGCTCGGCGGCGGCTATCCCATGTTTATCGACGCCATGTTCCACGCGGAGAATCCCGGCCGTGACATCACCTTTATCAACCGTGGTATCAGCGGAAACCGCGTCAGAGATCTGCGCGCCCGCTGGCAGGAAGACTGCATTGATCTGAAACCGGACATTCTATCTATACTCATTGGTATCAATGATACCTGGCGCAGATATGATTCCAACGATCCCACCTCTGCGGAAAAATATGAGGAGGACTATCGGTATATTTTGAATGAGACGCGCGAAAAGCTTCCGGATACGGATCTTGTCATTCTGGAGCCCTTTGTGCTTTCCTCGCCCGCGGACCGGCAGGCATGGCGGGTGGATCTGGATCCGAAGATCCATGCAGCCCGGAAGCTGGCCGCTGAATTTGAGGCCGCATTCATTCCGCTGGACGGCATCTTCAACGCGGCCGCCATTGCGGCCACGCCGGAGCGCTGGTCTCCGGACGGGGTACATCCCAGCCCGGCCGGCCATGCCCTGATCGCCGAGCACTGGCTGAACACCGTGGTATTGTAAGGCAAAAGCTCGCACAGCAAAAGCATCGGTTGCTCTGCACATCATGCTGTTCTCACAGAAAAAGCCGTTTCCTTCTGGAAACGGCTTTTATATATCCTGCTCTATGTATTTGACTTCGATTCCATATTTCTGCTGGAAATACCGGCGGTTACACCGTTTATGACCAACTGCCTTGGACAGTTCTCCGCGCGGCACCTGGATCTCAAACGTTCCGTCCGCCTGGCCGGCGCAGGCGGTCTGCGACTCAATCCGATCGCGCCAGATTCGACTCTCCACCAGTTCACCAAAAGCCGGATGGAAGGGCCCCGCAATTACCGTTCCGGGCTCCCGCAGATCCTCTCCCGCATGAAGTCCCAGCCGAATCACCGGAATGCCGCGCCGGCGGAACCGGACCAGCGCCGCCTTGGCGGTCTCTATGGCAGACTCCAAACTCTGGGGGCAATAACGGCCCTGCTGATACAGCGCCGCCAGCGCGGTGTCACGCAGGACAAGCGTGGGATAAATCCGCGCGCAGTCAGGCTCCAGTCCTGCCAGAGCTTCTGCCGTTTTCACATCTGTCTCCGGGTCAGACCCAAACATTCCCGTCATCATCTGCAGTCCCAGACCGATGCCAGCGGCCCGGATCTGCTCTGCCGCCGCACAGGTTTGCGCGAAAGTATGCCCCCGGCCGTTTTGAGCCAGCACAGTATCGTCGGCCGACTGCGCGCCCAGCTCAATCATTGTCACACCGCTGTCAGCCGCCAGCTTCAAAACCTCCGGTGTGATATAGTCGGGCCGGGTGGAAAGGCGAATCCCCTGAATCCGGCCCCGGTATTGGTTCGCCGCATCATAGAAACGCTTCTGCAGTTCCAATGGAAGCCCGGTAAAACTCCCGCCGAAAAACGCCGCCTCAATCCGCTTTTCACCGGTTGGAAGGCGGTCCAGCTGTTCCCCGATCAGCCCGGCCGCCGCGTATGGCGTCATGGAGGTGTCCGCGCCTGTGATCTTCCGCTGGTTGCAGAAAACGCAGTCGTGAGGACATCCCTCATGGGGAATGAATACCGGGACATTATAGGCTCTCATAGAGCGGATAAGGCACGCTTCGCAGCTTCCTGCTCCGCCTCTTTCCTGCTGCCGCCCGTCCCCTTGCCAATGGTCTTTCCGCGGTAAACTGCTTCCACGGTAAACACCGGCTTATGATCCGGGCCTTTGCGTTCCAGCAGATTATAGGTAACCACATCCGTGCCCTTGTCCCGCTTCTGGAAATAGTTTTGTACCTCTGATTTGTAATTTCTGAAATCCAGTTTGGAGGAATCCTCAATGGTATCGCCCAGATTTTTCATAATCCAGTCCCGCGCGGGCTCAATCCCGCCGTCTAAATAGATGGCGCCCAACACGGCCTCAAAGGTGTCCGCCAAAATGGAGTCCTTGTCCTTTCCGCCGCATACGGTTTCGGATTTTCCGAACTGTATGCCGCTCCCCAGATCCATGACCCGCGCCGCCGCGGCCAGAGACTTTTCACAGACGGCCGCCGCCCGCATCTCGGTCAGGCGTCCCTCGTCCATATCTGTGAACCTGTTGTAAATATATCCGGCAACAACAAAGGACAGAATACTGTCCCCCAGAAACTCCAGCCTCTGGTTGCTTTCAATCCCCCGTTCATTGGCCAGCGAGATATGGGTCAATGCCTTTTTCAGCAGTTTGTCATTCTGAAATGTATAGCCAAGCTTCATCATCATCGGCTCCTTTTTTAGATTCAGTTGGTCGCTGCGCGTCCGTCGGTGTTTTTCCGGCGGTATGGGCCGCCGAAAAAATGCGTGCCCCTGCGGGATTTCCGAACCGCGGCGTCCATCTTACAGCTTTGATCTTAGTTTTCCCCCGGTTTCAGCAAACCATACGGAGAAAACGCCGCCTTTCCCAGCCGCACAGCGCAAGCCCACCGAGCTTTGATCGGTCTCTTTTGCTGTGGCTGAGGAAAGCGGCGTCTCCGCTGGTCAGCTATTATCTCCCGGCCGGGATTCTAGTCTATGTATTTTTTCAGGACAATGGAGGCGTTATGCCCGCCAAAACCCAGTGAATTGGAAACCGCGTAGTCAATGTCCGCCGCGCGGCCCCGGTTCACCACATAGTCCAGATCACATTCCGGATCCGGCGTCCTGTAGTTCACCGTCGCAGGAAGGAAACCCTCCTCAATGGCCAGTGCGGTGATGATGCCCTCAATGCCGCCTGCGGCTCCCAGCATGTGGCCTGTCATGGATTTGGTAGAGCTCACCGCCAGTTTGTAGGCATGGTCCCCAAATACTGTTTTGATTGCCGCCGTCTCATATTTATCATTATAGGGCGTAGAGGTTCCGTGGGCATTGATATAGTCCACATCCTCCGGCTTAATACCGGCGTTCTCCACAGCGGCGGCCATACAGCGGGCGCCGCCCTCGCCTTCCGGCGCAGGCGCGGTCATATGATAGGCGTCGTTGGTGGAGCCATAGCCAACCACCTCGGCAATGATATGCGCACCGCGCGCCTTTGCATGTTCCAGCTCCTCCAGCACCAGAATACCGGATCCCTCGCCCATGACAAAGCCATCCCTGTCCTTGTCAAAGGGGGAACAGGCCCCCTTGGGGTCATCATTCCGCGTACTGAGCGCTTTCATGGACGAGAAGCCGGCCAAAGACAATTCTGTGACCGTCGCCTCAGCGCCGCCGGTCAGGATGATATCCGCGTCCTCGCGCTGAATCGCCATAAAAGCCTGTCCAATGGCATCCGTCCCCGAAGCGCACGCGGAGACTGTGGTCAGATTCACGCCTTTGCAGTTGAACAGAATGGACACCTGGCCCACGGCCATATTGGAAATCATCATGGGGATCATAAAGGGGCTGACCTTGCTGGGGCCCTTTTCCAAAAGCCGCGCGTGCTGTTCGCACAGCGTGGAAATGCCGCCGATGCCGCTTCCAATGATACAGCCGACCCGGTCCGGATTCTCTTGGCTAAGATTCAGTCCGGAATCATCCACCGCCAGCTTGGCGCCGGCAACCGCATACTGGACGAACAGGTCCATCCGCTTTGCCTCTTTCTTATCCATATAATCCGCCGGATTGAAATCCTTGACCTCCGCGGCAATCTGGCAGGCGAATTCAGACGGATCAAACCGGGTGATCCGGTCAATGCCGCAGACGCCGGCCTTAATATTCTTCCAAACCTCTTCTTTTCCTATACCAACAGGCGTAACTGCCCCCACACCTGTTATGACAACTCTCTTCATAAATAGAAACCTCCTGTTTTCAATCGGATCCAAAGTCCCGTTATGCAACGCTCCCGCGGCGGCTTGTGCCCCCGCCAAAAAAGCAAGCGGTCCCACGCTCCAAAAGTCCTCCGGCGATATCCATGCAACAGCCCGGAAAGGCGCTTGTCAGTCCTGGCCTGCTGTGCGGGGACCGCACGGCGGACGGGGTCTGTCCTGCTTTTTAGGTGCGCAAGATCATGTAGAAATCTGCGCCGGCCCGCCATGACACAGTGCGGATTTCTGCATGATCCTGCTTTGCTGTGCAGAGAGGGACTCTCTGCACAGCAGCAGTTTTCTTCTTACTGTTTGTCTTTGATGTACTCGACAGCATCCCCGACAGTTCCGATTTTTTCGGCATCCTCGTCCGGAATCTCAATGTCAAACTCTTCCTCCAGCGCCATCATCAGTTCAACGATGTCCAGGGAATCTGCTTCCAAATCACTGATGAAAGAAGCTTCCATGGTAACCGCGTCTTCTTCAACGCCCAGCTGCTCCACTGTGATTTCCTTTACCTTTTCAAAAATATCCATTGTTCATCCTCCTTAAACTTCTTTTAAATAATATATGGATTGATTCTTTTTTACTGTTTTCTTGTAGACTATATCACATTACCAGTCCGCCGTCAACATTTATCACCTGTCCAGTGATATATTTTGCCTTGTCACTGGCCAGAAATACCGCCAGGTTTGCAATATCCTCCACCTGGCCAAACCGCTTCAGGGGAATGGAGTCCAAATAGGCTGCCTTGATTTCCTCCTTCAGCTTATCTGTCATGGCCGTCTGAATAAACCCGGGCGCAATGGCATTGCACCGGATATTGCGGGCCGCCAGCTCCTTGGCAACGGATTTGGTCAGCCCAATGAGCCCGGCCTTTGACGCGGCATAATTGGCCTGACCCGCATTGCCCATGACACCGGACACGGACGCCATGTTCACAATGACGCCGCAGCGCTGCTTCATCAGAGGTTTGGCGGCGGACTTGGTCACGTTGAACGCGCCCTTGAGATTCACCGCGATCACGCTGTCCCAGTCGGCCTCGCTCATCCGCATAATCAAATTGTCACGGGTAATCCCGGCATTGTTGACAATGACGTCGATCTTTTCAAATTGATCCAGCGCAAACTGAATCAGCGCGTCCGTCTCCTCTGGCTTGGAGACATCACCCAGGATATACGCGGCATTTCCGCCCAACTCCCGGATCTCTGCACAGGCGCTTTCCGCCAGTTCCTTTTGCAGGGGAATGTCAATCCCATTGATCACTACATTGGCGCCCTCGGCCCCAAATTTCAGCGCGATTTCACGGCCAATCCCCTGGGTACTGCCTGTGACAATGACAGTTTTATTCTCAAATTCCATTGGTAAACCCTCCATATGTACCGATTTTAGGCAAGCGCCTCTTTCAGTTTTTCAAAGGAAGCCATGTCCTCCACATTGTACACGGCGGCTTCTCTGGTGATCTTCTTGACAAATCCGCTGAGCGCTTTACCGGGGCCGATCTCAATGAAAGTATCCACGCCGTCCTCCAGCATTCTGCGCAGGCTTGCCTCAAAGAGCACAGAGGAGGAAACCTGACGGATCAGCAGATCCTTGATTTCGTCCTTACTGCCCACATAGCTGCCGGTCACATTGGTAATCAGCGGCACCTGAAGATCGGAAACCGTAACGTGCTCCAATTCCCGCGCCAGCTTTTCGCCCGCGCCTTTCAGCATACTGCAATGAAACGGCGCGCTCACCGGAAGCAGCATCGCCCGCTTGGCACCCTTTTCCTTGGCGATTTCACAGGCGTATTCCACGGCCGCTTTTTCCCCGGCCACAGTAATCTGTCCCGGGCAGTTGAAATTGGCGGGTTCCGCAATCCCCTTTTCAGAAGCAATCCGGCAAACCTCGCGGACCGTTTCCTCGTCAAGGGCAATGATGGCCGCCATGGCGCCAACGCCCACAGGGACCTCCTCCTGCATATACTTGCCGCGTTTTTTTACCAGCTTGACCGCATCCTCAAAATCCATACTGCCCGCGGCAACATGAGCGGTGTATTCACCAAGGCTCAGCCCGGCGACAACATCCGGTTTGATCCCCAGCGTCTCAACAACCCGAAGCGCGGCCACGGACATGGTCAGGATCGCTGGCTGGGTGTTTTCGGTAATCATCAGGGTTTCACTGTCCCCGTTGAAAATCATATCCTTAATGTCAAAACCCAGTGCTTTGGACGCCGTTTCAAAGACCGCGTCTGCCGCCGGAAAATTTTCACATAGCTCTTTGCCCATGCCAATGGCCTGCGCCCCCTGGCCGGAAAATAAAAATGCTGTTTTCATATTCAGTTCTCCTTTTGTAAAGGCCATGGCCTTTTAGTAACGTATCACAGGTTCCCGCCGCGCATTATGCCCTCGCGGCTTTGGTTCCCATTATGAAATAACAAGGTTTCGGGATCCCGGCCGCAATCTCCGATTGCGCTGACGGGTCGGGTTCTTCTTTTAAAAACTGACGTCCCGGAACAAATCCTCGACAATCTGTCTGCATGGCTTGATATCCCGTATCAGTCCCGCGCTCTGTCCGGCCATAACGCTTCCCATCTGGGTATCGCCGTCAACCACAGCCGCCCGCAGCGCGCCGGCGCCCAGCTTTTCAAAGGCCTCCGCGTCGCCTTCCTTCTCAATCTTATCCATCATCCGGGTGGCTTTGTTTTTCAGGGTACGCACCGGATGGCCTGTAAACCGGCCGGTCACAACCGCATCACGATCCTTGGCCGCCACCACCATATCCTTGTAATTCTGGTGGACCGCACACTCGTCAGAACAGATGAACCGCGTGCCCACCTGCACGCCGTCCGCTCCCAGGGCAAACGCCGCCTTGACACCGCGGCTGTCCGCAATGCCGCCGGCCGCGATCACCGGAATATCCACTGCATCCGCAATCATGGGGATCAGGGTCATGGTGGTGAGCTCTCCGATATGCCCGCCCGCCTCACAGCCTTCAGCCACAACGGCATCCGCACCGCTCTTCTGCATTTTCAGAGCCAGCGCTACGCTGGGCACAACCGGAATCACCACAGTCCCGACCTCTCTGAGCGCCGGAATAAACTTGGCAGGGTTGCCGGCGCCAGTGGTCACCACCTGCACCCGTTCCTCTAAAAGAAGCTGAATCACGTCCTCCGCAAAGGGAGAAAGCAGCATCACATTGACGCCAAAGGGCTTATCGGTCATGGTTCTCGCCTGACGGATCTGGTCTCTGACATAGTCGGCCGGCGCATTCCCGGCAGCAATCAGGCCGATTCCGCCCGCATTGGATACGGCGGCCGCCAGTTCTGCGGTGGCTACCCAGGCCATGCCGCCCTGAATCAGCGGATAGTCAATCTTCAACAGCTCACAAACACGATTTTTCATATCATAATCTCCTTTAAACACATCACAGCTCAATCAGCACGCCGCCCCAGGTCAGGCCGCCGCCCATACTCACAAGCACAACCAGGTCTCCCTTGCCGGCGCGCCCTTCCTCCACCGCTTCACACAGGGCAATGGGTACGCACGCCGCCGACATATTGCCATGCTTTTCGATATTCGCAAACATTTTTTCTTCGGGAATACCCAGCCGTTTTCTGGCCCCGTCAATGATGCGCAGATTCGCCTGATGCGGTACCACCAGCTTAATATCCTCCAGCGTCTTGCCCGCGTCGTCCAAAACCTTTCTTGTGGCCGCGTCCATCATCTTAACGGCAAACTTAAATACCACGCCGCCGTCCATCCAAATGGTATGGGGATTGCCAAAAGGCCGCCGCTCCTGGTCCACATCATCATAACGCAGTCCCGGAATCGTCAGACTGTCCCCATGTTCTCCATCCGCGCACAGGTAACAGGACTTGATACCGGTCTCCTCCTCGGTTGCCTGCAATACGGCCGCTCCGGCACCGTCGCCGAACAGCACACAGGTAGCCCGGTCCTTGTATTCCGTAACCTTTGACAGGGTATCCGCACCAATGACCAGAACGTTGCGGTACATGCCGTTTTCAATGAACTGGGTTGCGGTGGTAATAGCAAAAATAAATCCCGGACATGCCGCATTGACATCAAATGCCGCCGCGTTGAAAGCGCCGATCTGCTTCTGCACCAGACAGGAAACTGACGGCGTATACATATCGGGCGACACAGTGGCAACAACGATCAGGTCCAGTTCCTCCGCCGTCATTCCGGCATCTTTCAGCGCATTTTCAGCGGCCCGCGCCGCCAGATCTGAGGTAAAGATGTCCTCATCGCTGATATGACGCTCTTTGATGCCAACCCGTTTCGTGATCCATTCGTCGCTGGTATCCACCATCTTCTCCAGCTCCGCATTCGTCAATATTTTCTCCGGCAAATACTTGCCCAGACCAATAATTTTTGCATGTAATTTACTCATCTGCACCCTCACATTCCCGGGTCTCAACCCCATATTTTTGTATATTTTCGGTGATGGCTTCGATCAGATTGTTCTCGGCCAGCTTTTTCGCCTGCCGGATCGCATGATAAAATGCCTTTCCATTGGAGCTTCCGTGTGCCTTGATCACAGGCTTCGCAGCTCCCAGTATCGGCGCACCGCCATATTCCGTATAATCCATTGTCCGTTTCAGCTGTCCAATGCCCCCTTTGACCATGAGTGCGGCAGCCTTTGAAAAGATATTCTTGAAAAAGACCTTCTTGAGCATATCATAAAAGGCCAGGCCCATGCCTTCCATGAATTTCAGAATCACATTTCCCGTAAAGCCGTCGCAGACCACAACATCTGCACCGCCCACCGGAATATCCCGGGCCTCAATATATCCCTGATAATGGATGGGCGTATCCTTGAGCAGTTTGTGGGTCTCCACCACCAGCGGCGTCCCCTTTTCCTCCTCTGAACCGATATTCACCATTTTCACCCGCGGTTTTCGGACGCTCATGACCTTCTCCATATAAATGGAGCCCATAATGGCAAACTGTTTCAAAAATGCCGGTGTGCACTCCGCGTTAGCCCCGGCGTCAACCAGTAAAAAACAGCCCTTTGTCGTCGGCATAATCGGGGCCAGCGCAACCCTGCGCACCCCCTTAATCCGCTTGATCAGCAGGGTCGCGCCCGAGATCAGCGCGCCGGTATTTCCGGCGCTGACCACTGCGTCCCCCTCGCCCTTTTTCAGCATTGAAAGCGCAACCCGCATGGAAGAATCCTTCTTCTGCCGGATTACCACCGTCGGGTCATCATCCCCCGCAATCACTTCTTCCGCGTTTACAATTTGAATCTTTTCCCCCCGGTAGCCGCGGCGGTCCAGCTCGCGCCGCACCTCTGCTTCTTTTCCAACCAGAGTCAGGCTGATATCCAGATCCTTTACCGCGTCCACACAGCCCTCGACCACTGCGCCCGGCGCGTCATCTCCGCCCATCGCATCAATTATGATATTCATTTGCTCATTCCTTCTTTGTCCCACATGATGTATACGCAAGGAACTGTTACAATATTATAACGGCAACCAGCCGCAATAAGCAAGCCGCTGCGGTTTTTTTAATCCGCATTTAACGTTTTCGTAACACATGCGTAATGTTTTTTTATTTAAATGTAATCATACTCCGGTTCTTCCAGATATAGTCAAATCCGGAATAGACGGTGAGGCCGACCGCCGCAATCGCCATAACCAGAATCGCAGGCTCACAATATACAGCCGCAGCCGGCCAATGTGCAATAACGGCCTCAAACACCATGACCGCCAGAACCAGTATAAACTGAGAAACTGTCTTGGCCTTCCCCCACATGCTGGCGGCAATCACCTTATTTTCTCCCATGGCCAAAAGCCGCACGCCTGTTACAATCAGTTCCCGCGCCAGAATGACCATGACCACCCCGGCGGTAATATAGGGCACATTTTTGGCGACAAAAGAGATCAACGCCGCCATGATCAGCATTTTATCCGCAAGCGGGTCCATCAGCTTGCCAAACGTGGTGATCTGATTATTTTTTCGGGCCAGATGCCCGTCCAGCTGATCCGTCAGCGTGGCCAAAAGAAACGTGAGGATCGCCAGATACAGCCCGAACGTGCCGCAGGCCAGATATAATATCATATAAACCGGTATGAGGATCACCCGGAGTAGTGTCAGTTTATTGGGTGTATTCATAATCACTTCATAGCCTTTCTGCCCGTAATCATTCATTAAAACGTGATCCGCAGTCCTCTGTCCGCCGTACTGCGAACCGCATCGTGTCACCAGGGCCTGCCCCGCATGGCGGCACCTTCATGACAATCCCCTTTTATTCCGCCCGGCCGAACAGGTCATATTCCAGAGCCTGGTCCACCTTTACAGCAACAAAGTCCCCGCCTTTTAAAGACGCATTGCTCTTGAAAAAGACCTTGCCGTCGATTTCTATAGAATCCGCATAGCTTCTTCCATAATAGCTCTTGATAATCTCATCCCGGTCCTCAACCAATACCCGGACCGTAGTTCCGATTCTGCTCTCATTCCAAGCCTGAGAAATCCCGGACTGCACCAGCATCAAAATCTCCTGACGGCGCTGTTTCTCCTCTTCATCAATCTGGCCGTCCAGATCATAGGCCGGTGTATCCTCTTCCCGGGAATAGGCAAAAACGCCCAGCCTCTCAAACTTGACCGCCTCCACAAAATCCTTGAGCTCCAGAAATTCCTCTTCCGTCTCACCGGGAAATCCGACAATCAGAGAGGTGCGGATCACAGCCTCAGGGATACGCTCCCGAATCCTGCCAATCAGCTCTGTGATCTGTGCCTTACTGGTGCGGCGCCCCATACGCCTCAGTACCCGGTCATTGCAATGCTGAACCGGAATATCAAAATATTTACAGATCTTGGGCTCTTCCGCAAAAGTCCGGATCAGCGCCTCTGTCATCAGCTCCGGATAGCAGTAGTGGACGCGGATCCACTCCACATCAGCCGCTGCGCACAGTTCCCGCAGAAGCTCTGACAGTCCATAGTCCTCATAAAGGTCCATTCCATAGCGCGTAGTGTCCTGCGCAATGACCACAAGTTCCTTCACGCCCTCGGCCGCCAGTTTCTCCGCCTCTGCCAGAATATCCTCCTTTTTCCGGCTCCGGTATCTGCCTCGGATTGAGGGAATCACACAGTAGGTACAATGGTTGTCGCACCCCTCCGCGATCTTCAGATATGCCGTATAGGAAGGCGTGGTCCGCAGGCGCGGAACATCCTCACACAAAAGCGGCGTCTCCGCGCAGAAGAGTTTGGGCGCCTTCTCGTGTTCAAGCTCTTTGAGAACTTCCACGATCCTGTCGTACGAATTGGTGCCGACAACCGCGTCAACCTCCGGGATCTCCCGCAGAACCTGCTCCTGATACCGCTGTGCCATACAGCCTGTAACAATCAGCAGGTCGCATGCACCGGCTTTTTTATACTGCGCCAGCTCAAGAATACACTCAATGGACTCCATTTTGGCTGACTCAATGAAGGTGCAGGTATTTACAATCAAAATATCCGCGTCTTCCTCATTTTCAACAATTTTATATCCGGCTTCTGTTAATAGTCCCAGCATCTGCTCGCTGTCAATCAGGTTTTTGGAACAGCCCAGGGACGCAAGTGAAACTTTTCTCAATCTTCTTACTCCTAACGTATCATTCTATCGGGTCTGCCAATCAGATTCTTCAAAATGAAAGCTATAACCGGCCAGGCATTGGTTGATCTCTTTCATGGAATACCCCCGCCGTGCAAGCCTCGCCTTGAGCTTCTCAAGATCTTTCCGGCTGTGAATATCATCGCACAAATTTCTCTGCCGCACATACGCGTCCAGCGCCGCGCCGGAATCCGCCTCTGTTTCTGCAAACGCTTCATCCAAAATACTGCCTGATATACCCTTGCGAAACAGCTCCTGTCGGATCCGGAACATCCCCTTTGCACCCAGGTTCACCGCATCCGCGATATAGAGCTCGGCAAACCGCCGGTCATCCAGATAGCCCGCGCGTACAAATTCCCCCACCACCTGCTCGGCAATCGGTTCCTCAACTCCCTTTCGTATAAGCCTGTCAAAAAGCTCCTTACAGGTATACATCCTGCCGGATAACAGTGCGGCCGCGAAATTCCGTGCTTTTTGCAGCATATCCAAGTTCTTCACCGCGCTTTCTACCTAAAAGTTATTCTCAGCTCCGCCATCCTATGCAAAATTCTTTAAGTCCCGCAAAAATGGCTCAGCCCTTTTTCGGCTTAACCGGTTTTGCAACCGGCATAAACGGTGTGCCTTCCAGTTCTTCGCCCTCTTGGGAAACCGGAAGACCAGACGCCTCCCGGACTTTCATTTCGATCTCGTGGCAAAGCTCAGGATTATCCTTCAGGATCTTCTTGACCCCCTCCCGGCCCTGGCCGAGACGTTCGCCGTTGTAAGAAAACCAGGAACCGCTCTTGTTCACAATGTCCATATCCACAGCGACATCAAGAATATTGCCCTCACGTGAGATTCCCTCGCCGTACATGATGTCAAATTCAGCCTCCTTAAAGGGAGGTGCTACCTTGTTTTTGACGACCTTGACCTTCGTTCTGTTGCCAACCATGCCGCCGTCATTTTTGATGGTCTCAATGCGCCGCACATCCAGCCGCACAGAGGAATAAAATTTCAGCGCCCGGCCGCCCGGTGTTGTCTCCGGATTTCCGAACATAACCCCTACCTTTTCGCGAAGCTGATTGATGAAAATGGCGGTGGTGTTGGATTTGCTGATCACACTGGTCAGCTTTCTCAGCGCCTGCGACATCAGCCGGGCTTGAAGTCCCACATGGGCATCCCCCATCAGGCCCTCAATCTCCTGCTTAGGGACCAATGCCGCAACCGAGTCAACCACAATGACATCAATAGCACCGGAACGGACCAGCTGTTCCGTAATTTCCAAAGCCTGCTCCCCTGTATCCGGCTGAGACACGATCAGATCATCAATCCGGACACCCAGCTGTTCCGCATAGACCGGATCCAGGGCATGCTCCGCATCAATAAAGGCGGCTTCACCGCCCATTTTCTGCGCCTCTGCCACAATATGTAAGGCAACGGTTGTCTTACCGGAGGATTCCGGGCCATAGATCTCAACGATCCGGCCGCGCGGTACGCCGCCAATACCCAGGGCCACATCCAACGCCAAGGCGCCGGTTGGAATCGCCGCCACATTTGCCACCGGTTTTTCACCAAGGCGCATAACAGCCCCGGCGCCATACTGCTTTTCTATATTGCCGAAAACACTCTCCAGCGCCTTCTTTTTCTGCTCGTCCATAATGCTCTCCTTTTCTTTCCATGCATTTTCAATGTACCCGGATCTTTAAATTCCGGACAGGCTGCGTAGTAATATTACTATTATAGAATACCCTATCAGCAGTGTCAAGCAATTTTTTTCGTATATAATGTAGAAAAACATACGTTTCCCTTATTTTTTTCTACATTTCAACTTCCATAATAAAAATACCTTCACCGGTTCAGAGGGCAAAAAAGGATCCCCGACGAGTAATCTCGTCAGGGATCCTTTAA
>CBCTHE010000019.1:0-64293 GCA_965146665.1 uncultured Ructibacterium sp. | reverse complement strand
AAAAAGCGGTTAAATCATTGGTTTGCAAAAAACTACGATTGCGCACGCCGTCGTCACAACGGGCTTTGCTCCGGTCGTTCCAGCCCAGAACGCTGGAAGCTCCCGCACTTCGCCGTTGCTCCTCTTCCCAAAAAATCTCGGCGAAAGCCTTGATTTTTCGGGAGCCCTTGTGCACAAGCTTCTTTTCTATGGAGAAAAGAAGCCAAAAGCCATCAAAGGGGGGCACCCCCTTTGATAACCCCCGGAGGCCCTGGTTCCGGCAGCTGCAGCTCACCCGGATTTACCATTGGCCGTCATGCGTGAGGCCGGCCAGGGAGCACGCGATATACAGGGCCTCTCCGTCAAACGCAGAAACGGAGCCCGAAGATTTCACGCGGTGGTACACAAGCGTAGTTTGCTGTCCAGCGTCGCGGCAAAGTTCGCTTGGCCTTATTTTCCTGTACACAAAATATACGCCTGCTTTGTCGCTTTTGGTCAAAGCGAACGAAGCGTTGTTTGCTGCGACGCAGGAGCCGCCGTTTCCTCAGCAGTTCCGCAGGGTGACCGGAAGCCGTCCCGCTCCCGGGTTTTTTCCAAATACACAGTCAGCGGCCGCCTCCGCCCAATCCCGGGCACAGCCGTACATGCAGACATAGTCCTCCGCCTGCTCCAGCACATCTATGTCACACGGGGACTCCATGGCCACCACGATCACCGGCTTGCCCAATGCCTGCAGGGCCTTGGCCAGCGTCCGCTGTCCTTCATACAGGATGGCGTTGCAGGTGCCCAATACCACCGCATCCGCGTTGGCCGCCATTGCCACGGCCCGCTGAATCTCCGCCTCAGCGGGCTCCAGCGCGGTCAAAAGGGTCTCGGTCTGCGCATGCCGGGCCTTGACCGCCCGGACCAGAATTTCCGGACACTGGTCCTTGTCCATGGCCGCCTCCAGCTTTTGAGGAATGGGACTCACCGCCAGTATCCGCTGTGCGCCGTCCGGGTCCAGCGGCATAGCCTTCCGCTTCAGTACAGAGACCGAACGTTCGGCCAGCTCACGGAGCAGGGCATGGTGCTCCGCACAGCCCACAATGCGGCCCGCCCGGTCTGGGTCCGCAAAGGGGTTGTCAAACAGCCCCTTTTCCTCCTTGAGCCGCAGAATCCGCGCCACTGCCCGGTCTATCGTCTCCTCCGGAAGTGCGCCGGTTCGGACAGCCTCCAGCAGTGCACTGCGGCCGTCCAGAAAGTGCTCCATACTCCCGCGCAGCAGCACCAGATCGTTTCCGGCCGCCACAGCCAGCACAGCGGCCGGGCCTGTGCCATAGTTGTCCTGAATGGCCCGCATCCGCATGGCGTCCGTTTCAATCACCCCGTCATAGCCCAGTTTATCCCGCAGATACCCCTGAATCAGCGTCTTTGACAGGGTGGCCGGATACGTCCGGTCCAGACATTCCACAATCACATGCCCGGTCATGATGCCGTCCACGCCCTCCTGCATCAGAGCCCGGAAGGGATACAGGTCCTCCCGCTCCAGCGCATCCAGGGATTTGCTGATTCTGGCCGTGCCCTTGTGGGCATCAGTGGCCAGAGAGCCATACCCGGGAAAGTGCTTGATCATGGCTATGATCCCGCCGTCCTGAAAGCCCCGCTGCATGGCCCGCGCATGCAGCGTGACCGCCTCCGCGCTCTCCCCAAAGGTGGCCGCCTTCATGGTTCTGCGCCCCGGATACCGGAACACGTCCACAATGGGCGCCTGCACCATATTTATGCCCATGGCCGCAAACTCCTCTGCCGTGGCCTTTGCCACCCGATAGGTCAGATCCGGGTCGTCCGCGGCCCCGAAGCACATATGACTGGCATAGGCCATGGCCCCGTCCCGGTTCACATCATTTCGCGTGCCCCCCTCCTGGTCCACCGCAATAATCAGAGGGATCTGGTTTCTGGTCTCCCGGGCCAGCTCCTGCAGGCGGCTGGTGAAGGCTGCGGTCCCGGCCGCGGTCAGATAGGGGTTGGGCTCCCCGACCACCGCACTTGCGTTGTCAAATTCCGCATTGGGGCAGTACCGGATCATACCGACCCCATACTCCCGGATGCACGCCGCAATCTCCGGCGTGATCTCCCCTTTCTGCAGAATCGGCACACAGATCTGTCCGATCTTCTCCTCCAGCGTCATTTGCTTCAGCAATGCCTGTATCTCCATTCTTCTTCCTCCTATTCTCCCTGCTCCAAAAATTTTTCAAATTCGGCTGTCAGCGCGTCCTGCGCGCCGCCAGCGTATTCCCCCGCCAG
Organism: uncultured Ructibacterium sp.; assembly: GCA_965146665.1. GTDB lineage: Bacteria > Bacillota > Clostridia > Monoglobales > Monoglobaceae > Ructibacterium. The sequence goes on along the minus strand of CBCTHE010000019.1, from coordinate 62,031 downwards.
AAACATGGGGTAATACCGGTCCATGAGCGATTTCCAGCAGTGCGCCTCTCTGGACGGCACCACGGGATAAAAGCAGATGCCTGCCTCCCGGGCCGCCTGCCAGTCTCCAAGGCCGTCTCCGATCATCAGACACTTGTCCCGGTCATAGCCCGCGGACAGCGCCAGGGCGAGCTGGGCATCCTTGCCGCCGAACTCCTGTCCGGCCACAAAGTCCACCGTGTCCAGCAAACCGGTCCGGCCCCAGTCTCCCATCAGCCCCGCGCAGGAGGCCGCAGACACCACCATCAGATCGGCAGTCTCCCCCATTGACCGGAGCGCGGGGCCCACCCCGGGAAACGGCGGCAGGTTTTCTGACGCTTGGGCAAAGCGCTGGTCCGCGGTCCGGCTCCAGCGGAGTGTCTGTTCCAGCACGGGCGCCGGGTGTTTCGCCATATATGCCTCCAGACCCCGGTTGGACATGGGCGCGCCTGAATCAGTAAACCGGCGCAGCGCCTCATACTCCTTCACCGGGAACCTTTCCCCCAGCTCCGCGCGCAGCTCGTCAAAAGTCCGGACCAGTCCGGGAAACCGGTTAATCCCCCGCTCCGGTGAGTAGAGGTTGATCCGCTCCGCGGTCCGGACCACATCCTCCGCAACGGGCTCAAGTCCCCACACGCGCACCATGGCGGGGATAAAGGCATGGGTGTGCTTTATTGTCATGGAATCAAAGGCGGTGCCGTCAGAGTCAACGCCCACAAAAAAATCTTTTTTTCTTGTAAAATTCACGGGATTCCCCCCTTGTTTTTACTTGACTTACCTGAAATTATACGGTATGATGAAGAAAATAAAAACCCTGTTTTGGTGCACAAAGGTGTAAATTATGAACATATAGGGGGATGCGCGCATGTATTACAATGCCAGAAATGAAAAAATTGTATATATGGAGACGGCCCCGGCCGGAACCCGGCCCCGCCTGCATGTCTTTCTCGCCGGGACCACGCTGCCCAACCCGGACTATGCGGTCAGTCATGACGCGGCCCTGCCCCGGGAGCTGGACCGGTATCAGTTTGAATATGTGACCCGCGGCAGGGGCTATGTTGAGGTGGGCGGGCGGCGGCGCACCGTTGGGGCGGGCGACCTGTTTTTTATCAATAAATGGAGCCCAAACCTGTATTACACTGACCAGACGGATCTGCTGGAAAAGGAATTCATCACGGTCAGCGGCACACTGCCGGACCATCTGATTCAGGCGTACCGGCTGGGTGAAGCCTTCGTCCGCAGGCATACCGATGCCCGGGAAGAATTCCGGCAAATTCATCAGGCCCTCTCTCAGGCCGAAACGCTGGGCCGCGGCCAGGCTTTCGCGCAGGTCGAGCTCCTTCTGCACCGTTTGATTCAGTTGCTCAGCGCCGGTCAGGCTCCGCGGGAGGAACAGGCCGTCTCCGCAGCGGAGGCCATGCTGGATTACATTCATCACAATCTGGAAAGCCGGTTTACCCTGGATGATATGAGCCGGTATTTCTATTTGAGCAAGGCGCAGCTGATTCGGGTTTTTAAGGCCCGTTATCATGTCACGCCCATGCAGTATACGATTCTCAAACGGGTGGAGACCTCCATGTATCTTCTGGAAAACTCCCGGCTGTCCATCAAGGCCATTGCGGAGCGTCTGGCATTTTCTGACAGCAAACACTACGCCAACACCTTTGCACGGCTCACCGGCACCGCGCCGGTCAAATACCGGAAACAAGTGGTGGAAAACCGGAATACTCTGCTGGCCCAGGCCATGAAAAAGATACAGCTCCCGTGACTTTTGGACGAAAGATAAAATTTTTCTAAATCAACAGCAAGGGCGGCGCACTTTCGTGCGCCGCCCTGTTTTTCCTATTCCCCCACACCGTCCCGAAAGGCCCGGAGCGCCGCGCTTCTGTGGCTGATGGCGTTTTTAATATAGGGCTCCAGCTCCGCGAGGGTTCTGGCATACTGATCCGTATAAAAGACAGGGTCATAGCCAAAGCCCCCCTCCCCCTTCTTGACCTGGGTGATTCTGCCCCGGCACTCCCCGCGGAAAAACCGGGTCTCTTTGCCCGGCTCCGCCAGGGCGATCACACAGACGAACCGGGCGGTCCGCTCCTGGGGCGGGACCCCCTCCAGCGCACGCAGGAGCTTGTCCAGGTTCTCCCCGTCGCCGGCGTTTTCCCCGGCATAGCGGGCCGTGTATATGCCCGGCGCACCGTCCAGATAGTCCACGCAGAGGCCGCTGTCGTCCGCGATGGTGGCCCGCCCTGTGGCCCGCATAATCGCCTCCGCTTTCTTGGCGGCGTTTTCCTCAAAGGTTGTGCCGTCCTCCGCCACATCAATGTCTCCGGCACCCGCCTCTGTCTGGGTGACGATTTCAAAGCCGCTCCCCAAAATCGCTCTGATCTCCTCTGCCTTATGTTGATTTTTGCTGGCAAGCACATAGGTTTTCATGTCATTTCCTCCATTTTTCTCTCATCTTCCCGCGCTCTGGCTCTATTTCTTATGATACCACAGGTTTTTTCCCTTGTAAAGCCTGCCCCGTCATCATAATGGATGATAAAGCCCTTACGCCGCAGAAAATTGTCATAAAAATGCTGTCTTATCCCTTGTGGGAAAGGCGCGGTTGTGCTATAATAAACACAGTATTGTAAACTGGCTTTTTATGCCCGGCGGTCCGCTTCAGGCGCATCGGGCGTGCATTTTGCCGTTTCTTTGACAAGTCATACCGGAACGGAGTGTTTCACATGAAATCAGTAAAAATTGGAGCCGTCACCATTGGAAACGGCGCGCCCGTCGCCATTCAGTCCATGACCAACGTACCCACCAGCGACCCGGAGGCCGCGGTGCGGCAGGTGAACCAGCTGGCAGAGGCTGGCTGTGACATTGTCCGGCTGGCTGTGCCGGACGAGGAAAGCGCCCGCGCCATGGAACAGATTCTGGCGCGCACAAACGTCCCGCTGGTGGCTGACATTCACTTTGACTACCGGCTGGCCCTGATGTGCATTGAGCGGGGTGTACATAAAATCCGGATCAACCCCGGAAACATCGGCGGCGAGGACCGGGCCCGGGCTGTGGCCCGGGCCGCCGGCGCGCGGGGTATCCCCATTCGGATCGGGGTCAACGGCGGCTCTCTGGAAAAGGGACTGCTGGAGCGGTGCGGCGGGGACCTTGCCCGGGCCATGGCGGAGAGCGCCCGAACCCATGTGGAGATCCTGAACCGCTATGACTTTGACGACATTGTACTCTCCATGAAGTCCTCCAGTGTCAAGACCACCATTGACGCCTACCGGCTGGCCCGGGAGCTCTTTGACTATCCCCTGCATCTGGGCGTCACCGAGGCGGGAACCACCAGGGCCGGGATTGTAAAATCCGCCATTGGGATCGGCTCCCTGCTGGCGGACGGAATCGGCGACACCATCCGGGTCTCTCTTACGGACGACCCAATCCGGGAGGCGGAGGCCGCAAAACTGATCCTGCGGGCTCTGGACCTGGACCAAAACAGCATCCAGGTGGTCTCCTGCCCCACCTGCGGCCGGACGAAAATCGACCTGATCCCCATTGCGCAGGCTGTCACCGACGCGGTGGAGCACATTCCTGCCAAACTGAAGGTCGCGGTTATGGGCTGTGTGGTCAACGGCCCCGGCGAGGCCCGGGACGCGGACATCGGCATCGCGGGCGGGGACGGCTGTGCCGTGCTGTTCCGCAAGGGCGAAATTGTGCGCAAGATCCCGGAAGATCAGATTATAGAAACCCTATTGACAGAGATAAAGAGGATGACAGAATGAATATTGGAATATTGGATCTATTTGACAAGGTAACCGTGATGGAGGACTTCGCCAAGTCCCTGGAGGCGGCGAGTCTGAGCCGCTGTGACCTCTATCTGGAGGAGAACCGGGCTGATCTGGAGCTGGTGTGTCCCGCGTTTCTGAACCGGATGGAGCTCTTGCAGTACCGGGACGCCATTTTGCAGATCTATCACATGCACAGCCTTACCATCCATTTGAAATACCCGAAGCTGACGCCGGACACCGGCTATTTTCAGGGACTGGTCTCGGCATTTCTCCACGACAACGGCGCCTGCCGGATCTGCCTTGGCTCGGCCGTGCTGGCCTTTGACGGCGGCTGTCTGACCGTCAGCGGGATCCGGGGCGGTAAGGAACTGCTGGTTCAGCGCCGGTTTGCGGATTATATCTGTGAGACCGTCCGGGAGGAGCTGGATCTCTCCATTACCACGGCTTTGGAATTTGAGGCCATGGACATGGAACGCTATCTGGAACAGCGGGAAAAACAGCAGCAGGAGCTGGCGGCCCAGGCGGCCGCGGAACGAGGACCCGGAACCGCCAATTCCTCCGGCGGCAAGAGCGCGGGGCCCAAAGTGGGGCCCGGCCTGCTCTTCGGCAAGCCCATCCGGCAGGAGGTCATGTCCATGATCGACTTGAATGAGGGGATGACCAACTGTGCGGTGGAGGGCGAGGTGCTCACCGCCGAGGTGCGGGAGCTGAAACGGAACAACCGGCCCACCGGAAATATGGTGATCGATTTCAATCTGGGGGACAGCAGCTGGGCCTGTTCCTGCAGTATCTTCTCCAAGGCGGAGCGGCTGGAAAAAGCCGCAAAGGCCATTGTCCCCGGCCAGCGGCTTCGGGTGCTGGGCAGCTTTGAGATGGACGAGTATGCCCACAAGCTGATGCTCAAGCCCGTTGCCGCAGAGCTTTTGGAACCCCTGCCCCAGCGGCAGGACAACGCCGCCGAAAAGCGGGTGGAGCTCCACCTCCATACCAAGATGAGCGCCATGGACGCGGTGACCTCTGCCGGAGACCTGATCAAACGGGCTGCAAACTGGGGTCACCGGGCCATCGCCATTACGGATCACGGCGTGGCGCAGGCCTTTCCGGATGCTCACAAGGCCGCCAGCGGGATCCGCAAGGGCGGCCAGGACTTCAAGGTTCTCTACGGCGTGGAGGGGTATCTCATCAACGACACCGATTCCGCCGCCCACGGCCTGGCCGGACTGGGAAAGGACAGCACCTATGTGGTGTTTGACATTGAGACCACCGGCCTGAGCCCCAGCAAGAACGAAATCACGGAGATCGGAGCCATTAAGGTGGTAGACGGGGAGATGACCGAGACCTTCTCACAGCTGGTCAATCCCGGCTGTCCGATCCCCTATAACATCACCCAGCTGACAGGCATTTCCGATGATATGGTGCGGGACATGCCCCCTATTGACGAGGTTCTGCCCAGGTTTCTGGACTTCTGCGAGGGCGCGGTGGTCGTGGCCCACAACGCCAGCTTTGACACCGGCTTTATCCGCCAGAAGGCCACGGACCGGGGCCTGGAATTTCACAACAAAATTGTGGATACCCTGCGCCTCTCCCGGGAGCTGTTCCCGGAGAACGCCAAACATTCCCTGGACGCTGTGGCAAAGCGGGTGGGCGTATCCCTTGAGAATCACCACAGGGCTGTGGATGATGCCACAGCCACAGCGGAAATCTTCCTGAAGTTTTTGGATATGATCCGGGAGGCGCACGGCGGCGAGGCGCAGGAGGTCAACATTGACACCAAGCCCGCCCTGATCAAGAATCCCAAATACCACATTATCCTGCTTGCCAGGGACTATACCGGACTGAAAAACCTGTACCAGCTGATCTCCAAATCCAACCTGAAATACTTCTACCGGAAACCCATTATGCCCAGAAGTGTGATTGAAAAATTCCGGGAAGGGCTCATCATTGGCTCCGCCTGTGAGGCCGGGGAGCTGTACCGGGCCATTGTTGACGGAAAATCCAAAAATGAGCTGGAGGCCATCGCCTCCTTCTATGACTATCTGGAGATCCAGCCCATCGGCAACAACCAGTTCATGGTGCGCAACGGCACCGTGCCCAATGACGACGCCCTGCGGGAGATCAATCAAAAGATTGTCGCCCTGGGGGACCGGCTGGGCATGCCCACGGTTGCCACCTGTGACGTCCACTTCATGGACCCGGAGGACGAGGTCTACCGCCGGGTGCTCATGGGCGCCCAGGGCTTTGACGACGCGGACCAGCAGGCGCCTTTGTTTTTCCGCACGACAGATGAAATGCTGGAGGAATTCGCCTACCTGGGCGAGGAGAAGGCCAAAGAGGTGGTCATTGCCAACACCAACCGGATTGCGGACATGGTGGAGAATATCCAGCCGGTCAAGGACGGCTCCTATCCCCCTTCCATTGAAAACTGTGAGCAGGACCTGGTGGACATGTGCCACAAAAAGGCCCACAAGATATACGGCGATGTTCTGCCCGCCGTGGTACAGGAGCGCATGGACAAAGAGCTGGACTGTATTGTGAAATACGGGTACTCGGTCATGTATATGATCGCCCACAAGCTGGTCAAAAAATCCAACGAGGCCGGGTATCTGGTCGGCTCCCGGGGGAGCGTCGGCTCCTCCTTTGCGGCATTTTTGTCCGATATCACAGAGGTCAACGCCCTCTGTCCCCACTACATCTGCCCCAACCCGGACTGCAAGCACAGCGAGTTCTTTGAGCACGGCGAGTTTGCCGTGGGGCCGGATATGCCGGACAAGTCCTGCCCGGTGTGCGGGACCATGATGAAAAAAGACGGTCTCACCATCCCCTTTGAGACGTTCCTGGGCTTTAAAGGCGATAAGGTGCCGGACATTGACCTGAACTTCTCCGGCGAATACCAGGCCACGGCCCACAAATACGTGGGCGAGCTGTTTGGGGATGAATACGTGTTTAAGGCCGGAACCATCGGCACCATCGCGGACAAAACCGCCTATGGCTTTGCCCGGAAATACTATGAGAACAAGGGCATTGAGGCACCGGAGGCTGAGCTGATCCGGGTTTCCCGCGGCATGATCGACGTGAAGCGCACCACCGGCCAGCATCCGGGCGGCATTATCGTCTGCCCCAAAACCATGGATATCCACGACTTCTGCCCCATCCAGCACCCGGCTGACAAGAAGGATTCGGACATCATCACCACCCACTTTGACTTCCACTCCATCCATGATAACCTGCTGAAGCTGGATATTCTGGGACATGATGATCCATCTACCATTCGTATGCTGGAGGATTTGACCGGTCTGAACGCCATGGAGATCCCTCTGGACGACAAAAAGACTATGAGCCTGTTTTCCAGCACAGAGGCCCTGGGCCTCAAGCCCAATCAGATCAACAGTGAGGTGGGCACCTTCGGCGTTCCCGAGTTCGGCACCTCCTTTGTCCGGGGCATGCTGGTTGAGACCAAACCCACCACCTTTATGGAGCTGCTGGTTATCTCCGGTCTGTCCCACGGAACGGACGTTTGGCTCAACAACGCGCAGGACTTGATCAAGGCCAAAAAGGCCAGCCTGTCAGAGGTTATCGGTCTGCGTGACGATATTATGGTGTTCCTGATCCAGCACGGCCTGGATCCCAGCATGGCCTTTAAGATCATGGAGTTCGTCCGCAAAGGGCGCGCCGCCAAGGAAGGCATGCCGCCGGAATACGAGGAGGCCATCAAGGCCCAGCCCACCATCCCGGACTGGTATCTGGACTCCTGTAAAAAGATCAAATATATGTTCCCCAAGGCCCATGCCGCCGCCTATGTCATGATGGCCTTCCGGATCGCCTATTTCAAGGTCAACTATCCAGTGGAGTTCTATATCGCGTATTTCACCGTCCGGGCCGATCTGTTTGACGCGGCTCTCATGACCCAGGGGGTCCAGAAGGTCCGCGACGAAATGCGGAAACTGACCCTGAAGTCCGGGAACATGACCGCCAACGAGAAGTCCCTCTATACCATTCTGGAGATCTGTCTGGAGATGTACGAACGGGGGATCACCTTCCTGCCCGTGGATCTCTACCGCTCCCACGCGCGGAAGTTCCAGAAGGTTGACAACGCTATCCTGCCGCCCCTGAACGCCTTTGCGGGCGTTGGCGACGCGGCGGCGGATGCCATTATGGATGCCGCAAAGGAGGGAAAATTCCTCTCCCAGGACGATTTGAAAAACCGTGCTGGCATCAACAAGGCCGTCATTGAAACCCTGAGTGAAAACGGGGTGCTGGACGACCTGCCGGAGAGCAGTCAGATCAGCCTGTTTGACATGCTGGGCTGATCCCGTCCCGGCCCCGCCTTATCCGCCCACGGTGAGGTGGCCGGCAAGCAGATGAATGATAGATTTGTGTGGGCAGAAAGGCTGCGAAAATTATGGAAATACATATGGAAATCGCGCGGCAGCTGGCGCAGGAGCTGAATCTGAAGCAATGGCAGGTGGACAACACCATTGAGCTGATCGACGCGGGAAACACCATCCCTTTTATCTCCCGTTACCGGAAGGAAGCCACCGGCGAACTCAGCGACGAGGTGCTCCGCACCTTTGAGGAACGGTTTGCCTACCTGCGCAGCATGCAAGAGCGCAAGGAGGACGTGAAGCGGATCATCAGCGAGCAGGGCAAACTCACCGAGGAGCTGGCGGCCGCCATTGACGCCTGTCAGAAGCTCACCGAAATTGAGGACCTGTACCGGCCCTATCGTCCGAAGCGCAAAACCCGGGCCACCGTCGCAAGGGCACGGGGCCTGTCGCCTCTGGCCGACGCCATTTACGCCCAGGAGCCCGGCTTTGACCCGGTTTTGGCGGCAAATGATTATGTAAACCCAGAGCTGGAGGTCTGCACTGCGCAGGAGGCCCTGCAGGGGGCCATGGACATCATTGCGGAGGCAGTCTCCGACAACGCGGAGCATCGGAAAAAAATCCGGGACATCACCTTCCGCACCGGGGTAGTCACCGTCAAGGCCGCCACTGAGGAGGACAGCGTATACCGCATGTATTACGATTTCGCGGAGCCCTGTTGCAAGCTGGCACCCCACCGCACCTTGGCCATTGACCGGGGTGAAAAGGAAAAATTCCTCAGCGTGTCCATTCCCGCAGACACCGAAAAGATACTCTCCTATTTATATAGGAAGGAACTCCGTAAAACGCCCGCTCCCTCCTCCTCCTTTGTGGAACGCGCGGCCCAGGACGCCTACGACCGGCTGATCGCCCCGTCCATTGAGAGGGAGATCCGCAATGAGCTCACCGAGGCGGCCCAGGAACAGGCCATGAAGGTCTTTAAGGTAAACCTCAAGAACCTGCTCATGCAGCCCCCCATCCATGACAAGGTCGTCATTGGTCTGGACCCCGGCTATCGTACAGGTTGTAAGGTCGGCGTGGTGGACGGCACGGGAAAGGTTTTGGACACCGGCGTGATCTATGTGACCCACTCCGAGGGACAGAAACAGGCCGCCGCCAAATATATCAAGGATTTGATCCGCAAATATGACGCGGACCTGATTTCCATTGGCAATGGCACCGCCTCCAAGGAGACCGAGATGTTTGCCGCAGAGCTTTTGAAAACCCTGCCCGGCACCAAGGTCCGGTATATCATCACCAATGAGGCGGGGGCTTCGGTCTATTCCGCCTCCAAACTGGGCGCCGAAGAGTTTCCGGACTTTGACGTGACCCGCCGGAGCGCCATCTCCATTGCCCGCCGGGTTCAGGATCCCCTGGCCGAGCTGGTGAAGATTGAGCCAAAGGCCATTGGGGTGGGCCAGTACCAGCATGATATGAACCAGAAACGCCTGGGCGAGACTCTGGGCGGGGTTGTGGAGGACGTGGTCAACAGCGTGGGGGTGGATCTGAATACCGCATCCGCCCCTCTTCTCACCTATGTGTCGGGTATTTCCGGCGCCATTGCGAAAAACATTGTGGCCTATCGCGAGGAGGCTGGCGCCTTTGCCAGCCGCAGTGACCTGAAGAAGGTGTCAAAGCTGGGTCCCAAGGCCTTTGAGCAGTGCGCGGGCTTTCTGCGGATCAAGGACGGAAAGAATGTGCTGGACAATACCTCCGTCCACCCGGAGAGCTATGCCGCGGCCAAGGCCCTGCTGGAAAAGCTGGGCTATACGCTGGAGGATGTCCGGGCCCGCCGTCTGGGTGAGCTTGGCGCCGCGGCCCGCAGGGCCGGTATCGAAAAGCTGGCCGATGAACTGGGCATTGGAGCCCCCACCCTGCAGGATATCATCACCGAGCTGATGAAGCCCGGCCGGGATCCCCGGGACGAGGTGGAACAGCCCATTCTGCGCAGTGACGTCATGAGCATTGAGGATCTGAAGGAGGGCATGGTCCTCACCGGAACGGTCCGCAATGTCATTGATTTCGGCGCGTTTGTGGACATTGGCGTCCACCAGGACGGGCTTGTGCACATCTCCCAGCTGTCCGACAAATATGTCAAGCATCCCATGGACGTGGTATCCATTGGGGATATTGTCAAGGTTCGGGTACTGGAGGCGGACGCAAAGAAAAACCGTATCAGCCTGACCATGAAAAACGTAGACTGATATACTATATTTCGTAAATTTAAGGGGTAATAGATTTGCTATGAAGTCGTTTTATAAGAAATTTTTTATTCTGATGATTCCTATGGCCCTGAAGGAGCTGATTTCTTCCCTGATCAATCTGGTCGACACCATTATGGTGGGCCAGCTTGGGGAGACCTCCATCGCGGCTGTGGGCATTGGAAACCAGGTATATTTTCTGTATACCGTATTTTTATTTGGCATGAGCTGCGGCGCGGGCGTTTTTGCATCTCAGTTCTGGGGCACCCAGGATGTAAAGGGAATGCGGAAGATTCTCGGACTGAATCTGATGCTCTCCTTCCTCCTTTCCTGTGTATTTATCCTTGCCGCCTCCATTTTTCCGGTGCAGATATTTCAGGCGTTTAAGGCGGATCCGGCAGTGATACAGGAGGGCGTCGGCTATTTGCGGATTGTCTGCATCGGCTATCTGGCAACGGCCATTACCACAGCCTTTGATATGAGTGTTTGCTGCAGTGAACGGGCGGGACTTCCATTTCTGGTCCGCGCGGTAGGTCTTACGGTCAATGTTATTCTAAACTGGGTTCTGATCTTCGGCCATCTGGGCGCGCCGGCTCTGGGCGTGGAAGGCGCCGCCATTGCAACTGTGATTGCGCGCTTTGCTGAACTTGCCGTGATGCTGTCCGCTGTCTATGGCAGAAAGATGATTCAGGCCGCAAAACCCAAAGAGCTGTTCACCATTCCAAAGGATCTGTTTGTCCGTTTTTGCAAGACCTCTGCTCCGGTTATTTTCAATGAAATGGCCTGGGCCATTGGCGTAACGGTATATTCCTGGGTCTTTGCACGGATCAGCACCGAGGCCATTGTGGTTATCACCATTGTACAGAACATTGAGCGCCTTATGCTGGTTTTCTTTCATGGGGGCGGAAACGCGGGCGGTGTGTTCATTGGAAAAGCCGTGGGCGCGAAAAAATATAGGCAGGCCTATGTCTACGCAAAGAAACTGGCATTTTTATCATTTCTGACCGCTTTGGTTTTGTCCGTTGTCTTCGTACTGATTCGGCCGTTGATTTTAATGCCCTACAACATATCGCCTGAGGTACGGCAGCAAGCCATGAACATTTTGATTGTTATGGCCGTCATGATGAACGTCAAGTCTCTGACCTTCCTGTTCATTGTCGGTGTTTTCCGTAACGGCGGCGATACGCGGACCGCATTTTTGATTGACGTAGGCTGTGTCTGGCTGGTGGGCGTTCCCATGGTGATTTTGGGCGGGCTTGTATTCCATCTGCCGCTGATTGTGACCTACTCCATGATGTGCTGTGAAGAGCTTGTGAAGATTATTGCCTCCGTATGGCGGTTTCGCAGTAAAAAATGGATAAAAAATGTCGTTGCCGCCGACGCGTGACGCTGCGGCACAACTTATCACACGGGCGCTCCCGTTGGGAAGCGCCTTTTTGTATGCTTATATAGATCAGCAAACAAATACTTAATTGTTTCATGTGAAACAGGCCATTTCAACCCGCTTTGCTTGTTTCATGTGAAACAAGCCATAAAATGTCACATAAAATTTAAATACAGTTCATAAAAAATCCTGTTTTCACCTTGTATTTTTCTTATTTTATGCTATAATAATGTGTGACACATGAGAAGCAGCGTATATGCCGCTTAAGGTACAAAAGATTTTTTTCTCTTATGATTTCCCTGCTCCGCGGATAAGAGAAACTTTTGGCTGTCTGATGCCGGCGCGGAGCGGCGGAATGGAGATAACTATGGGAAAAGTGATTGCGATTGCCAATCAGAAGGGCGGCGTCGGCAAAACCACAACTGCCATCAATTTGAGCGCCTGCATTGCCCTCAAAGGTAAAAAAGTGCTGATTATAGACAGCGATCCGCAGGGCAACACCTCCAGCGGGCTTGGCATTGACGGAAACGAAGCGGAAAATTCCACCTATGACTGTCTTGTGAACGAGCTCCCCATGCCGGAGGCCCTGATTGAAACGGCATACAAGAATCTTTGGCTGTGTCCTGGGAATATCAGCCTGGCAGGGGCTGAATTGGAGCTTGTAGACGTTCCAAACCGGGAATATCAGCTAAAAAAAGCCATTGCTCCCGTGCGTGACGCGTTTGATTTTATTATAATAGACTGCCCCCCCTCCCTGGGCCTGATTACGCTGAACGCCTTTGGCGCGGCAGACAGCGTGCTGATTCCCATCCAGTGCGAATATTATGCGCTGGAGGGTCTAAGCCAGCTGACCCGTACCATTAAAATGGTAAAGCAGGGATTAAACCGTGACCTGAAAATTGAAGGCGTATTGCTCACCATGTATGACGCCAGAACCAATTTATCCGTACAGGTGGTAGAGGAGGTGCAGAAGTACTTTGGCGCCACTGTCTATAAAACGGTGATTCCCCGCAATGTGCGGCTTTCCGAGGCCCCCAGCTATGGACAGCCTATCATTGCCTTTGATAAGCGCTCCCGCGGCGCGGAATGTTACCGGAAGCTGGCCAATGAGGTACTGCGCATGAACCGGAATTAACCTTACAATGCAGATGGACAAGCATATTAGGAATAGGATGTGAAAAAATGCCAGAGAATAGAAAACAGAAAAAAGGCCTTGGAAAGGGCCTTGGCGCCCTCTTTATGGATACCTCAGGAGGCGATCCTGATGAAAGCAGAGATATTATACACGAAATTGAGCAGATCGGCGCACCTGCCGCAGACGGAAAAAATGTCGTCATGCTGAAGCTGATTGACATTGAACCCAACAAAGGACAGCCAAGAAAACAGTTTGACCCGGAAAAGCTGGCCGCGCTCTGCCAGTCCATACAAGAGCATGGTCTTGTTCAGCCCATTCTTGTGACCCCCACAGACAGCGGTACCTATCGAATTGTAGCCGGAGAGCGCCGCTGGCGGGCCTCAAAGCTGGCGGGATTAAAGGAAATGCCCTGCATTATCCGGGATTTTCAGGACAAAGAGGTCATGGAGCTGGCTCTGGTGGAGAACTTACAGCGCGAGGACCTGAACCCCATAGAGGAGGCAGAGGGATATCAGCAGCTTATGGACGCGTTTGCGCTGACCCAGGAGGAAATCGGCCAGAGGGTCGGCAAAAGCCGGAGTGCTGTGGCAAATGCCCTACGCCTCAACAATCTGGGAGACGCGATTAAAAAAATGGTGATTGCCGGCGACCTGACACAGGGACATGCCCGCGCTCTGCTGGCTGTGGAGGACAAGACGCTTCAATTGGAGCTGGCCGAACAGATCGCGCGCGACGGCCTGAATGTCCGCCAGGTGGAAGCCCTTGTCTCCAGAATTGGAAAGGTGCGCAGTCAGCCGCCCGCCAAGGCGTCCAATCCGCTGATGCTCCAGTACTATGAGGATGTGGAAACATCCCTGTCTTCCCGGCTTGGCACAAAGGTGAAAATCCACGAGGGCGCAAAAAAAGGTAAGATTGAGATTGAGTATTACAGCAAGGAGGATTTGGAGCGGATTCTTTTTGAGCTTCGCAGTTAATTTTACAAATTTTGACAGCGATTTTTATACCCTAAAACGCACATTTTAAAGGCGCACAATGTACTTTCCTAATAAACGCATTTTCGCCTTGTAAAACGCCATTTTTTAGTTTTTACGGCCATATAACAAAATATAGTTAATTTAATGATAAATACATGATATAAAAAAGTCCTGCCGCACGGTTTATGCGTGTACGGTGGGCCGGTTGATACAGCAAAAAGGAGTGGACTCTTTTGCCAGACGAAAAAAAGAAGTTTAAAAATCTGAGCACTTATGCGGTGATTATGATTTTGGCGGTTATTATCCTGATTATCATTGCCGCTATGGCAGATGACCGGGAGGAACAGTTTGAAAATCAGATCAATGAAAAAGAGCAGACCAATATGAGCATCCAAAATGAGATCGTCAGTCTGAAGGACGAAAACTACATGCTGAAAAAGGAAAACGACCAGCTTGGCGCCCTGATGGAGGAAAATGAGAAAAAGCTCACCTTCTATACGGTCATGACCGAGGCCTGGTCCCTCTATACACAGGGCAAAAAGGAGGAGGCCGCCGCCAAGCTCAGCGAGCTCAATCCCGAGCGCATGGACGAGACAGAGAAGGCGCACTATGACCTGCTCAGCGGTCTTGCGGCCGCGGAGACGCCTCCCCAGAACACGGAGGCGCCCGCAGCGGAATAAGAAACCTGCGGACGATTTCGTCCAACACAAACAAAGAAAACCCAAGAGAAAGGATAGATAGTATGATCGACATGAAATTATTGCGGACGGAGCCGGAAAAGGTCATTGCCGCCCTGGCCAGAAGAAAGGAAAACATTGACATTGATGAGCTTCTGGCTCTGGACCGTGAAAAGCGTGAGGTCCTGTATGAGGCGGAGCAGAAAAAAGCGGAGCAGAACGCGGTTTCGAAAAAAATTCCGGCCATGAAAAAGGCGGGAGAGGATACTGCCGCCATTTTTGCGGAGATGAAACAGCTTTCCGACGACATCAAGGCCTGTGACGAGAAAATCCGGGAACTGGATGAAAAAATCACCGCCATTTCCTATACCATTCCGAATCTGCCAAACCCCACAGTCCCAGACGGCGACACGGACGAGGACAATGTGGAGATCCGCCGTTTTATGGAGCCCACAGCCTTTGATTTTGAGCCCAAAGCCCATTGGGATCTGGGCCGGGATCTGGGAATCCTTGATCCGGAGACCGCCGCCAAAATCACCGGCGCGCGCTTTACCGTATACAGCGGGGCCGGCGCCCAGCTTGAACGGGCCATTATGAACTTCTATCTGGACACCCACACCCGCAAACACGGGTATAAGGAGATCTTCCCGCCCTTTATGGTCCACCGCAGCAGCATGGTCGGCACCGGACAGCTTCCCAAGTTTGAGGAGGACGCCTTTAAGGTTGCGGGAACAGATTATTTTCTGGTGCCCACCGCTGAGGTGCCTGTTACCAATATGCACCGGGATGAAATTCTGGACGGCGCCACCCTGCCCCTCAAATACTGCGCCTATACGGCCTGTTTCCGCGCGGAGGCAGGAAGCGCGGGCCGGGATACCCGCGGCCTGATCCGTCAGCATCAGTTCAATAAGGTTGAGCTGGTGAAGTTCACCCGGCCTGAGGATTCCTATGCGGAGCTGGAAAAGCTGGTGGCGGACGCGGAGGATGTACTCCAGCTGCTGAAAATCCCCTACCGGGTGGTCAAAATCTGTATTGGCGACCTGGGCTTTACCGCCGCCATGAAGTATGACATTGAAGTCTGGATGCCCAGTTATAACCGCTTTGTGGAGATCTCCTCCTGCAGTAATTTTGAGGATTTCCAGGCGCGCAGGGCAAACATCCGTTATAAAAACACCCCCAAGGACAAGGCACAGCTGGTACACACATTAAACGGCTCCGGCGTGGCCATTGGCCGCACCACCGCCGCAATTTTGGAAAACTACCAGAACGCGGACGGCACCGTTACCGTACCGGAGATTCTGCGCCCGTATATGGGCGGCCTTACGGTCATTCAGGGTGAATAGAAAAATACGGCGCTCTCAGACTGTCAAAAAGTATATTTTTCCCATCTGGTTGACCAAGATTTTGTAACAACCTCAGAACGCCTTTCGGCGTTCTCAGGCTGTCGAAAAAGTAAACTTCTCCATAAAATTTGGAATGATTTTGCCTTGAATTGATTGCCCAAAGCCCATAAATCCGTCGCCAGGCCCGTACGGCGTAGCCCAAAATCATTCCAAATTGGGTTTAACGACACGCTCAGAACGCCTTTCGGCGTTCTTTTTTTTCACAGCCTATGAAAATCCGTTATTTCTCTCCCGTTTTTGTCTGCCGCAGAAAACGCCCCTGCTTTTTCCCCTTGACAACAGGGAAAACCGGCCGCGGCCCTTGATTTTCGTGAAAATTTATGGTTGACGAATCTTCCTGTTCTGTGTTAGAATGATAGTTACAAACAAATATGATTTTGCCGATCACGCTGTCCGCTTCTGTAACTCTGGACAGCGGTTTTTGATAAAAAATCGGAATCGGTTTCCACCGGCGGCGCACGCCGTTTTGTCCTGTTTTTACACAGTAAAAAAGAGTGCGGTTCGCACCACAGTATATCATTTTAAAACAAAAGAAAGGATGTGTTTTGGATTGTTCACTGACAAATTTGCGAAGGAAGGCCTTACTTTTGACGACGTCCTGCTGGTCCCGCAGGAATCCAACTTTTTACCGAGAGAGGTTGACCTCTCTACCCGTCTGACCAATAAAATCAAGCTCAACATCCCCATGATGAGCGCGGCCATGGACACGGTCACAGAATCCAATATGGCCATCGCGGTGGCCAGAGAGGGCGGCATTGGCATCATCCACAAAAATATGTCCATGGAGGAACAGGCCGCGGAGGTGGACAAGGTCAAGCGCAGCGAGCACGGCGTCATTGTGGATCCCTTCTCCCTGTCCCCGGAGCATACGCTGGCGGACGCGGAACAGCTCATGGCCAAATACAAGATCTCCGGCGTCCCCATCACAGAGGGAGAGCGGCTGGTCGGGATCCTTACCAACCGGGATCTCAAATTTGAGACCAACTACGCAAAGAAGATCAAGGACTGCATGACCAAGGATCATCTGATCACCGCGCCCGTGGGAACCACTCTGGAAGACGCGAAGGAAATCCTTCGGAAGAATAAGATTGAAAAACTGCCGATTGTGGACAAGAACAACTGCCTGAAAGGGCTGATTACCATCAAGGATATTGAAAAGGCCATCCAGTATCCCAACTCCGCCCGCGACGAAAACGGCCGTCTGCTGGTGGGCGCGGCCCTGGGCGTCACCAATGACGTACTGGAGCGCGCGGAAAAGCTGATCGACGCAAAGGTTGACGCGGTCGTGCTGGATTCCGCGCACGGCCATTCCCAGAACATTGCCAGCTGTCTGCGGAAGATCAAGGACGCGTTCCCGGATCTGCAGGTGGTGGCCGGAAACATTGCCACCGCAGAAGCCGCTGAATTCCTGATTCAGGCTGGCGCGGACGCGGTCAAGGTCGGAATTGGACCGGGCTCCATCTGTACCACCCGTGTGGTCGCCGGTATCGGTGTACCCCAGATCACGGCCATCTGTGATGTCGCGGAGGTCGCCGCGAAATATGACATCCCCGTGATCGCGGACGGCGGAATCAAGTACTCCGGCGATCTGGTCAAGGCCATTGCGGCCGGTGCGGACGTCATCATGATGGGCAGTATTTTCGCGGGCTGTGAAGAGAGCCCCGGCGACAGCGAGATCTATCAGGGCCGCCAATTCAAGGTCTACCGCGGGATGGGATCCCTGGGCGCCATGAACAACGGCAGCAAGGACCGCTATTTCCAGGAGGGCACAAAAAAGCTGGTTCCTGAGGGCGTAGAGGGCCGCGTTCCCTACAAGGGCGCCGTCTCAGAGACCATTTACCAGCTTCTGGGCGGCCTGCGCGCCGGTATGGGCTATTGCGGCACCAAAACCGTCCCCTCTCTGAAGGCCGACGGAAAGTTCATCCGGATCACCGGTGCGGGCCTGAAGGAAAGCCATCCCCACGACGTCAATATCACAAAGGAATCGCCGAACTATTCCATCAATATCTAATCCTGTATACCAAACGCGAAAGCAGACTGCTTTCGCGTTTTTCCATAGAAGCAAAGGAGGAATCAACATGCGGCTCGCCCTGATTGATCTGGGTTCCAATTCCGCGAGAATGTATCTGCTCTGTATCGAACCGGACGGCACGGTCCGCTATCTTTCAAAGGATCGGGTCATGACCCGTCTCAGCGAGGGAATGGGACCCGAAAAACAGCTCAAGGAAATACCAATGCGGCGTACCATCGCTGTCCTGCGGGGCTTTGCGGAAAAAATCCGGCAGGCGGACGCCAATGTGCTTGCCGTGGCAACCGCAGCGGTCCGCGCCGCGCAAAACGGCGCGGCCTTCTGCGCGGCCGTGGAAGCCGAGACTGGAATTCGGCTCCGTGTGATCACCGGCAAGCAGGAAGCGGCTCTGGACTTTGCGGGGGTCATGTCCGGCCTGCCGGAGATTGCAGACTGCCTGATCACAGATACGGGCGGCGGGAGCACCGAACTGATTCTGGTGAAAAACCGTCAGATCACAGCCAAGACCAGCCTGCCCTTTGGAGCGGTCAGCCTCTTTGAGGCTTATCCTCCTGACCGCGCTCTGCCGGGAAACGCCCTCCGGCAGGCGGCACACCGCCTTTCCCGGGCCTTTGCGGAAACCGGGTTTTTGGCAGGCGCCGGCAAACTCCCCATTGTAGGGCTTGGGGGGAGTGTCTGCTCCCTTTTTCCCGCTGACCAAAATCTCTTTTGCACAAATCCGGCAGGCGATCTAAACGGCTATTGCCTCGCCCGCGGCCGGGTCACAGAGCTGCTCCGGCGACTGGCCTCCCTCTCCCCAACGGAGCGGATTGACGCCGCCATTGAACCTGGACGGGCTGACACGGTCTGCCACGGTATTCTGCCCACCGCTGTTTTAATGGAACGCCTTTGTTCTCCCGGGCTGATTCTTTCGTCCGCCGGCCTGCGGGAGGGATTGCTTGCAAAAATAATGGAAAGCGGGCCGGAATATAATGTGAAAAATGTGGAACTTTTCTTGTTGGATTCCGTCTAAATCATATAGGCAGAGTAAATCTGCCGGCGATGGGACGGCCCGGCTGTATTCCCCTATACGAGGTCCCCTTTTCCCCGTGAACAGCCGGTTCGTTCCAACCAGAGGCGGTGCCTTGCTGTGCCGTCTCTGTGCACCCCAATCCAATGTGCAAAAATAAGCCAAAGCATGGGTGATTACAATGAAACGATTTCTCTTTATTTTACTGGCCGTTTCCATGACCATTTTTCCCTTTTCCACGGCGTTCGCCAATGACAGCGGCGGCACCGAAACCCAGTATAAACAGCTGCTGGGCTGGGGGGTTCTGGACGCGGGCGACGCCCCGGACTACAGCGGTCCGGTAACGCGCAGGCTTCTGCTTCAAACACTGTGCGGCTGTGTCTATGGGGTGACAGCGTATCCCGACCAGTCGGCTCTGCGGAACAGCAGTTCCCATGGTTTTACCTTTGCGGACATTGCAGACGGGACAGAGGACTGTTCTCTTGCAGTCAATGCCGCGCTGGTCTATCATATGCTCGCCGGCAGGTATGATTCAGATCCCGCTGTCCGGTATGCGGATCTGGATCAGACCGTAACCTGCGACGAGGCTCTGATCTTTGTGACACGGCTTCTGGACTGGTATACCGGCGGCGCGGGAGAACTGGCACGCCTGCACAGGCCCGGCCTTCCACCCCAGCATTGGACCGTGGCCAATCATCTTGGCATCATCAACGGCGACAGCTATTACAAGTCCGTCTATTCTGTGATGACAGCGGACATGGCCGAACAGCCCCTGCAGTTCGGCCAGCTGGTCAGTATGATCCATACCCTGCTCCTGACCGAGCTCACCGTCAATGACTATGGCACAGAGCGCAGGGCCTTTCTGCTGGGTGAGGTCGTCTCCCGGCGCTGATTCCTTTTCACCAAGCTGAATCACGGCGCAAAGCGCCTGATCCAATGAAACCCTATCAATCTGAAAAAAATGAAACGGCAATGCCTTTGGTTTTCTAGAGGCCATTGGCATTGCCCGTCAACCATCTCAGGAGGAATCTACTATGAAAATGATGAAAAATTTATTATCCTGTTTTGTGGCCGCCGCCATGCTGGCGGCCGCAGTTCCCGCTGTTGCCTTTGCCGCGGATAACGCCGCCCTTGAACAGGCGATTGTATCAGTAAAAAATAAAATTCAAATTCCAGATGAATATACAGAATTTGAAAGCAGTATCTACTCCGAAAACAGCGAAAGCCGCTATGAGCTGACCTGGACCACCAAGCCCAGCGACTATGAGGACATGAAGCGGATCAGCATTACCGCAAATGCACACGGCGATGTGATTTCCTATTATACCAACAACCGGGCCAACAGCGATGAAATTCAGTTTGCAAAGTACACCGGCGCGGAAATGAAGGACATGGCCGCCGCCTGGCTTTCCAGCGTAAACCCAGGCTGGATGTCTCAGCTGCCGGACGATGCCTCCCAATATCCGGAAACCGGAAGCGTTTACAGCCAGATGGACTCCGTTTCCTTCCGGAGAATGGTGAACGGATTGCCCTTCTGCGGCGACTCTGTACGTATTACCGTAAACAACCGCACAGGCGAGATCGTCAGCATGTATGCTGACTGGACCTATCAGGAGGCCATTCCCGCGGCTGACAGCGCGGTTTCCCCCAAGGACGCAGGCGCGCAGTTCCTGCAGAAAAGCCCCATGACGCTCACCTATCAGCAAGCAGGTGATTCTGACAATGCTGTTCTGGTCTATACACCAAAAAATACCGGACTCAAGCTCAACGGCCGCACCGGTGAAGAATTTGTTCCCTATGTCTACCGGGGCGTGAGCGGAGGCGGCGGAAGCGCAGCGCCTATGGCAAACGAAAGCGCGGATATGGAAGCAGGCAAAAACGCCGCCCTCTCCGAGAGCGAGATTGCCAATATTCAGGAGGTGGCCGGCCTGCTCAGCGAAGCCGAGCTCCGGGCCAGAGCCGAGGGTCTCAAGGGCACCGGGATCGAAGATGCCCGTTTTATGTCCTGCACCTATCAGAACCTTGTGGACTGGAAGGACGATGCAAAGACCTCCGAATACCGTGCCAATCTCTCTTATATGACCTTTGACGAGTCAACAGAAAAAGAGGAGATGCATTTCAGCGTTACCATGGACGCAGTGACCGGCGAACTTCTGAGCTACAGCAGTTATCCTTCCAATTATGATCAGAAGGAGGCGGAGCTCAGCGCAAAGGATGCCCTTTCCAAGGCTGAGTCCTTTGCTTCCGGCAATGCCGCGGAACAATTTGCAAAGACAAAGGCGGAGGAACAGGAGGAAGAGACTCCTCAGAAATCCGACTATTACTTCACCTTTGTACGCCATGAGAACGACGTTCCCTTTGACAGAAACTTTATCTCCGTATCTGTGGATAAGAACACAGGCCGTATTTGCAGTTTTCACAAAAGCTGGAGCAAGGATATGACCTTTGAATCTCCAGATGGTATTCTATCCGCCGAACGGGCGGGCGAACTTCTCATGGAAAAAGCAGGGATGTCCCTTTCCTATGCCCTGGCGCAAAACGGCGAAAACGCAGCTGTTGAGCTCATGTACCAGCTCAACCCAGAAACGCCATATTATATTGGCGCCAAGACCGGTGATTTGCTGAACTATGACGGCGGAGCCTATGATCCTGCGGAGAGCAAGACCGTATTCCCCGAAGATTTGGACGGCCACTATGCACAGACTCAGGTCTATGCCCTGATCGAATCCGGCGTTCTGACACTGGATGAGAATGAGACCGCTTTCCGCCCGGATGAGGCAATTAACCAGAAGGATCTGCTGGCATTTGTCTCCGGCCTGAAAATGGGCCATATCCCCTACCGTGCGGAAACCGATTCCCTTCTCTCCACCGCGCGGCGCTATGGCATCATCACCGAGTCCATTGACCCGGATGCCATTGCATCCCGTGAAGACGGCGTTGTATTCATCATCCGCGCCCTTGGCTATGATAAAGTCGCCTCACTTACCGGTATCTTTCAGACCAATTTTGAAGATGAGGACCAGATCACCGAGGGCAGAAACGGCTATGTCGCCCTTGCCCGCGGCTTTGGCATCATCGGCGGCGATGAGAACAACTGTTTCCAGCCCCAGGATAACCTCACCCGCGGCGACGCGGCAATTATGATCTACAACTATATGGCAAAATAAAGTTGACCTGTCACAGGGCGGAACACTTGATTCTGGTTCCGTCCTGTTTCCATTGTCCCATTGTTCTGCTTTCCAAATGTAAACTATCACATATATCTTTTATCAAGGATACATTAAAAGGGAGGAGTCCACCATGAAAAAAAAACTCAGCCTGTTTCTGGCCGCCGTATTCCTGTTCTCATGCCTGTCTTTCATCCCCGCTTCTGCTTCAAATCCGTCCGGCATTTCCCTGACTCTGCAGGGCGAAGTGTTGGAACTGGATGCCCCCATTCTCATGTCACCGGACGCGGACCGGGTTATGATTCCGGTCCGGCCGTTCTGTGATGCAATCGGCGCGGAGGTGACCTGGAACGAGGACCAGCAGGAGATCATTGTCATCTATGACACCCTTTATCTCACCTTTTCAATCGGCCAGCCTGTTCTGTATAAAAGCCTGATCTACCAGAGCAGCTTAGGCTCCCCCATTTCCCTTGACGCGCCGCCGGCTCTGCTGAATGACCGCGCCTATCTGGCGGTCCGGCCGCTCATGGAGGCCCTTGGCTATACGGTTAACTGGGATGAAGCAAACAGCGCAGTCCATCTGGAAAAAATGCAAAATTCCTACCCCATGCCCACCCAAACGCCGGCACAGACACCGGCCGACGCCTTTACCGTCGGCTTTTATCAGCAGATCGCGGCCAATGAAAAGGGAAATTTTATGGTTTCGCCGATGAGTCTTAGAATTGCTCTGGCCATGCTGGCAAACGGAACCCAGAATGAAACACAGGCACAAATACAAAAGATCACAGGAATCTCGGATCTGGACGCCTATAATCAGACCATCCGTGACCTGACTGCGGCCTATGCCGCGGATGAAAATACCACACTTTCCATTGCCAACTCCATCTGGATGAATGAGGACTATCTTAAAAATCACTTTCATATCAGTCAGGCTGTGGATTTCAGCGATTCCTACAAAGATACGATACAAGAATTCTATGATGGAAATTCCAGCGTTGTCAATGACAAAAACGCAGTCAAAACCATCAACACCTGGATTGAAGACCACACCAACGGCAAAATCAAGGATATGCTGACGTACAGTAATTTTTTGTTTGCGCTGGTAAACGCACTCTATATGAACGCGGACTGGCAGCGCCCCTTCGCCAAGGAGGCCACGCAAAATAACACCTTCCATCAGGCGGACGGAACCCAGTCGCAAATCCCGTTTATGCATCAGACCAACCACTTTGCATATTTAAAGACAGCCCAGTATCAGGCCCTCAGACTGCCCTACCGGTCAGACCGGGGACTGAGCATGTATGTGGTGCTCCCGGAAAGCGGCGCAGATCCCACCGCCTTTTTGGGCAGACAAAAGGAGATGGAGATGAAAAAGGTGGCGCTTTCCCTGCCCAAATTCAAGATGGAGAGCAATGAATCTCTCAATGATATGCTCAAGTCCATGGGAATGTCAAAGGCATTCTCCCCATCCGGGGATTTTGCGCCCATGGCAGACAATCTTCCGCTTCCCCTCTTTGTTTCCCAGGTTCTTCAAAAGACCTATATCGCAGTGGATGAAAAGGGCACAGAGGCCGCGGCCGCAACTGCGGTTTTACTACCTGGCGGCGGCGCTATAGAGCAGCCTGAAGAAATGGTGGAGTTTAAGGCGGACCGTCCGTTCTCCTATTTTATCTGTGACGATCTCACCGGAGAGACGCTGTTTATGGGAAGATATGCCTTTGCAGAGTAGAAAATATCGGTTTGCGAACCATATTCATCTGCCCTGCTAAACGCCGCCCGCCAAACGTGAAATGCAAAAAAGCCCCTGCGGCAGGACAAAACCTGCCGCAGGGGCTGATCAGTCTTATATAACATTTTCTCTTCCAGCAGCCGTCTTTCCACTGGCCGGGTTGCTTTAAAAAATCATAAATGATACTTTCTGATAAAATAAGACGGCGTACAACTCCACGCGTGGCACATACTGTTAATCATCCGGTCTCCATAAGGTGAAAAGTCAGGATCTCCCGGAACGTATACCTCATAGAACGTATCAGCCCCAAGCTTTACCATACCGCCCCAATAATTTTTAATGTACGCCGCGGCCTCATCAAACATCTGAAGCTCTGTCATAGCTTCCACCACATAGTGATGCATATACGGCGTAAACGGCTTTATGCTTTTTTCGGAGGCCAATACATCATTGAGCGCTTTGCCCGCCTCTTCACCCTCAATCACACCACCAAGTATCATCCAAACCACAGAATGCACACTGTATTGAAAATGATCCTTCTCATTCACAAAAATTTTCTTCTGCGGATGAACTAAAATATGCGAAGCGGCTTCCTTTGCACTTTCCAGCCGTTTGGCATAAATTTCTCCGTCACGGTGCCGGGTTTCCTTCAAAATCCCAATCAGCAATCTCAGCACATATAAATAGACGCCGTGCAGTGCCGTTGTTTTACAAAGGCCCTCACACCAATCTATAAAGGCGCCCCCTGTCTCGTGCACAGCTATGATGCCGTCCTGGTCCAAAAGCCTGTGCGCGGCATCCATCTGCTGTTTGATCAACGGGTATAAATCCTGTAAAACCTCAATATCTCCTGAATGTTTATAATAATCGCATACACAGGCAACATATAAAAGCGCATAATCAATCAGTGATCCCTCGCCGGCCGCAAATTCGGGATTCTCATAGATATAGCTGGCCATAAACCCAAGCTCATTTGTTTCAGCAGCCGCAAAGAGATACAAACACCGGCGCACCAGTTCCAAATTATGAAATGTTTCATAATTCGTAAGTGCTTCCAGCCGAAGATCCCCGATCCACAGACGCCTGTCCCTCTTCGGTCCGTCTTCAAAGACCCTCTGCATACAATTTTTCAGTGTGTTTATGGATAACTTGTCGATTCTTTGCAGTTCCCCGTCTGCAGTCTGACATTCTTTCACCCGGCTTACATCCGCGCTTGTCACAGCTCTGTATTTAAAATCAGTTAAAACGAGTTTTTGCGGTGACGCAATCACACTCATCTTGATATATCTTGCCGCATACCGCCGGGGCATTTTATACTCCCCCGGAAAATCAATATTTATGATCTCCTCCTGCAGCCAGGATCCGCATAGGCTTCCCTTATAAGCGGAAAAATCATCATAAAGCTCTTCTTTTGTTTCACAAAACCTGACAGAGAGCCTGACCGGCGCATCTATGTAAATATCAACCCACTTCATCCGAAATGAAAAATAGCCCACATAATGATTTTTCAGATCAATGACAATGCTGGTGCCATGTTTCAGTACACTTTCCCTTACGTCAGGCACGATTTCAGTTTCTATAATCTCAGGAAAATTATCCTGCGCTTTTTTTAGATAAAAATTTTTCATGCATTTACCTCCGGACGCTTGACGCCCGTTTATTTACCATTTTTATTTTTCGACCAGAGCAAAGGAAATTTCACCTTTTGCGGCCACCTCATCCCCTACATAGGCACACACATCAGCTTTCCCCATAATGCTCCGCATTTTTGTCATTTCGACCTCCAGACGCAGGGTTTCTCCCGGCACCACCTGATGCTTAAACTTAAAATTATTGATTCCGGTAAATACCGCCAGCTTTCCCTTGTGCTCAGGATTGGACAGAATCACCACCGCTCCCACCTGTGCCAGTGCCTCGCAGATCAACACGCCGGGCATCAGCGGCCGTCCCGGAAAATGTCCCTGAAAAAACGGCTCGTTCATGGTCACATTTTTGATACCAACCGCGCGTTTTCCCTCTTCAAATTCTATTATTTTATCCACCAGCATAAACGGATACCGGTGCGGTATGATTTCCATAATTTCAGCAGCGCTCAATTCCATCTTTTTTCCTCCTGTATTTTTATTCTTTCTCTGATGCCGCGCACTCTCCGGCAAGTGCTATGCCTCTCTTCGGTCCGCCGCGTTGTAACTGTCCAGCACGCTGATATTATCCAGCGCCTTGCCCGTGCCGTAGGCCACACAAGACTCCGCCTCGTCCGCGACGAACGCCTTGATACCGGTCTCATTCTGGATCAGCCGGTCCATTCCATGAATCAGCGCGCCGCCCCCTGTCAATACAATTCCCCGCGCGCTGATGTCTCCCACCAGCTCCGGCGGCGTCTCCTCCAGCACATTTCGGACTTCCTCCACAATAGACATGGCCGTCTCATTCAGCGCCTCATAGATCTCATCCGAAGAAACCTGGATGGTCTTGGGAAGGCCGGATACCAGGCTCCTGCCCCGGATATCCATAGCCAGAAGCTTGTCCCGCTTCCGCACACAGCCGATCTTGATTTTCAACTCCTCCGCCGTACGCTCACCGATCAAAATATTATACTTTTTCCGTATGTACCGGATGATCGCTTCGTCAAAGTTGTCGCCTGCAACCTTGATGGACCGGCTCAGGACAATTCCGCCAAGTGAGATTACGGCAATGTCGCTGGTTCCGCCGCCGATATCCACCACCATACTGCCGCAGGGCTGGCTGATATCAATGCCAACGCCAATGGCCGCGGCAAGGGGTTCCTCAATCAGGTTCACTTTTCTGGCTCCCGCCTGCATCCCAGCGTCAATGACCGCCCGTTCCTCCACCTCGGTCACGCCGCTGGGAACACAGATCATGAGCCGCGGCTTGAACAGACTGCTGAACAGGCCGCGTTTCGTCACTCTCTGCAAAAAATATTTCAGCATCCGCTCCGTGACGGTATAATCGGAAATCACGCCTTCCCGAAGGGGACGGACGGCAACAATATTCCCAGGCGTCCTTCCCAGCATCTGCTGGGCCTCTTCGCCAACCGCGAGTAAACGTTTGGTTTCTTTATCCACTGCCACAACGGAGGGTTCCTTGGCCACGATCCCCCGCCCCTTCACATATACCAAAATGGAGGCAGTTCCCAAATCTATGCCAATATCCTGTCCAAACATAAAAATATCCATTCCTCTCAAATCGCAATATTACAATTCTGTTACAGTCATGTTACAAATGCTATTTTACAATATTTTCACACCACTGTCAATGACTTCGACATAATTTGTGAAAAAAAGATAGCATAAAAGAAAAAACTCTCGGCACCTTTCTGTATTTTCCCCACAAAAACCTTGACAATTCACGCAAACCGTTATCTTTTTTGTTTTTTTGACGTTCACAAAAATGACCTTGCTTTTTATCTGGAAAATAGGTATACTGGACGCACAGGACCCCATAGACATAGAACAAAAGCGCTGTGGATTCCTCACTTTAATAAAAGAGAGAAAGGATCGGTTTTATGATTCGTCAAATTAAAACAGAAGACAGCGCCGTCTTTTTGCAGATGGCGCATGAATTTTATCACTCTCCCGCGGTTCTGCATACGGTGGATGAAAAAAACTTTGAAAAGACCTTAGAGGCCGCGCTGGCCGGTTCCCCCTATGTCCGCATTTATATGATAGAACATGAGGGGGAGACAGCGGGCTACTGTCAGCTCTCCCTCTCCTGGTCCAACGAAGCGGGCGGCCTTGTGGTCTGGATGGAGGAGCTCTATATCCGGCCCGCCTTTCAGGGAAAGGGTCTGGGCAGCGCGTGTCTGAACTTTGTCCGCGATACCTACGCGGACGCCCCGCGGCTCCGCCTTGAGATCTCACCCAATAACCAGGACGCCAAACGCCTGTATCAGCGCCATGGCTATGGAGTGCTGGACTATGTCCAGATGATCCGTGACCAGGAAAAAAAGTAACGCAGGAGGAACCCAATGGGCATTACAATCAAAAAAGCATGGCGTCATTTCAGGACCATCACCCGTCACCGCCATCTGGTGATCCGCCACTGCAAAAAGGCGGGAATTCTCTGGCAGGGCCTCCGCCACGATCTTTCCAAATACACACCCACAGAATTTCTGGCAGGCGCCCGATACTATACCAACGGCACCAAAAGCCCCAATGAAAAAGAACGGGAAATTTACGGCTATTCTCCAGCCTGGCTTCACCACAAGGGCCGGAACCGTCATCACTTTGAATACTGGAACGACTACAGCCCAAAGGCCGGCCGTGTCGTCCCTGTCCCCATGCCGCTCCGCTATGTAAAGGAGCTCGTCTGTGACCGGATCGCCGCCAGCAAGATCTATCAGGGAGAAAATTATACCCAGCGCCATCCCCTGGATTATTATCTGCGCGGAGACGCCAACCGCTTCATTGCCCCGGAGACCTCCTCGCTGATCACAGAGCTTCTGACCCTGCTGGCCGAGGAGGGAGAGGACGCGGTATTCGCGCGGCTGAAGGCCATGCAATAGCGCCTCTCCCGCCGTCTTTCCCCAATATGCTGTGATGCTGATTATCCACAGCTTTCCCTGTGGATAAAATGTGGACGAACTGTGAAAAAAAAACGGCCTGCGGAGAAGTTCTGGAAACTGTGTAAAACAAAACAAGGTTTTCCAAAGCTTTTCCACATCCCCAAAACCCTTTAGTGTTCCCAGCTTGTATGAGTTTTATACGTTTTCCACACCTCCAGCAACAGCGACAGCAACTAGAAGTAATAATATATATATTATTTTAAATTTTTATTGGTTCACAGGTTTGAAAAAGAGATACAGCCAGCTCTGGATAGGAGGGAAAAATATTCAGAAAAATCCGTTTCGACAGAATAAAAGGATTGTTGACAACACAGGCAAAAGCCGTTATAATGAAACTTGTGTAAAGACAGCGCAAAAGCCATCCTGACGGGAACGAAAAACGCAGAAGCGCAGTCTTATCAATGAGAATTGTGGTGAAGAAAGATAGAAATTGTCAAAGGGGGATTTGAAATGAAAATCAGTGTTTGCGTTGGGAGCTCATGTCATCTGCGCGGCTCCTATGATATCATCAATCTGATGAAAGAGAATATCGCCAGCCATCAGCTGGAGGAAAAGGTGGATCTGGCGGCCGCTTTCTGTCTTGGAAAATGTACGGACGGCGTGAGCGTAAAGATCGGCGACGAAATTGTGGTCGGCGTCAACAAGGACAATTTTGACGAAATATTTCAGAAATATGTGCTGGACGCGCTGTGAGGGATAGAAAATGGAACCTTGCTTACAGCTCAAAAAATCAAACTGCAAAAACTGCTATAAATGTATACGCTTCTGTCCGGTAAAATCCATCCGTTTCTCGGATAATCAGGCGCATATCATTGCGGACGAGTGTATTCTCTGCGGCCGCTGTTATGTGAACTGTCCCCAGAACGCCAAGCAGATCCGCAATGACGTGGAGAAGGCAAAAGCGCTGATCGCTGCGGGAAAGCCTGTCTATGTCAGTCTCGCGCCCAGCTATACGGCCAACTATAAGGTGAGCATCGACGCCATGGAGGAGGCCCTGCAGGCACTCGGTTTCACCGCGGCGGAGGAGACGGCGGTGGGCGCTACCATTGTGAAAAAGAGGTATGAGGAGATGGTGGCAGGACGGGAACAGAAGGTGATCATATCCTCCTGCTGTCATACGGTAAACACCCTTATTCAGAAAAAATATCCCATTGCGCTGAACTATCTGGCAAAGGTGTTATCGCCCATGCAGGCCCACTGCGCCAGACTCAAAACCACCCATCCGGACTGTTATACCGTTTTTATCGGCCCTTGCATTGCGAAGAAAGATGAGACAGACCACAGCGCCGGTCTGGTGGACTGCGCCCTGACCTTTGAGGAGCTCTCCGATTGGATGCGGGAGGAGGGTGTGGTTCTGCGTGACCTTCCGGATACCAGAGATCCGGCCCGGGCGCGGCTTTTCCCGTCCTGCGGCGGTATTCTGCAGTCCATGGATCTGGAGGAGGCGTATTCCTACATTGCCGTAGACGGCATTGAAAACTGTATGGCCGCCCTGGAGGACATTGAAAACGGAAATCTGAACAACTGCTTTGTGGAGATGTCCGCGTGTACCGGAAGCTGTATCGGCGGGCCGGGCATGGAACGGGAAAAAATCCATCATCTTCAGGAGCTTGTGGCCCTGCGCAAGACCGCAAAGAAGATGGATCATGATCTGGTGATGCCGGATCATACCATGCTCTACAAAAGCTTCCCCTTTGAGGGCAGAAACCAGCAGATGCCGGGCAGCTCCGCCATTGAAGAAATTCTTCGGAAGATGGGAAAGCATTCCCCGGAGCAGGAGCTCAACTGCGGGAGCTGCGGCTATAATACCTGCCGGGAGAAGGCGGTTGCCGTTCTGAACGGAAAGGCGGATCTCACCATGTGTCTGCCCTACCTCAAGGAAAAGGCGGAATCCTTCTCAGACAAAATCATCAACAATACGCCCAACGGCATCTTTGTGCTCAACGAACAGCTGGAGCTTCAGCAGATGAATAACGCGGCCCAGAAGATACTGAATGTCAAGCGCCAGTCTGACGTGCAGGGAGAGCCGGTTATGCGGCTTCTGGATCCCACGGATTACCTGCTCTGCATGACAGAGGGCAAAAACATCTATGAGAAGAACAAATATCTGGATGAGTATGAAAAATATGTGGAAGAAACGGTGATTTACGACAAAGAGTACCATATCATCATGAGCATTATGAAGGATGTGACCGAGGAGGAGAAAATGCGGGAGAACAAGGATTCCCACAACCGCCGGGTCATTGAGATCACAGACAAGGTCGTTGAGAAGCAGATGCGGGTGGTACAGGAAATCGCGTCTTTGCTCGGTGAGACCACAGCGGAGACCAAGATCGCTCTGACCAAGCTAAAGGAGACATTGGCTGATGAAGAATAATCTGTTTGCTGACGTTGGTTACCTGAGCTTGAATAAACAGGGAGAACAGCTCTGCGGGGATATGGTGGAGGTGATCCGCAAGGCGGACGACGAGCTGATTGTGGTACTGGCGGACGGACTGGGCAGCGGTGTCAAGGCCAATATTTTGTCCACCCTCACCTCAAAAATCATATCCACCATGGTGGCGGCCGGCATGAGCATTGACGACTGCGTGGCCACCATCGCGGCCACGCTTCCGGTGTGCCAGCGGCGCGGCGTGGCTTATTCCACCTTCACCATTATGCGTTTTATACACAACGAAGAGGTGGAGATGATCCAGTTCGACAATCCCATGGTGATTCTGCTCCGCGATGGAAAGCACTATGACTATCCGGTCAACAGCCGTGTGATAGAAGGGAAGACAATCCATGAAACAAGGCTGAAGCTCCAGCTGGACGACGTGTTTATCGCCATGAGCGACGGCGCCATCTATGCCGGTGTGGGAGAGATTCTGAACTATGGCTGGCAGCGTGAGAACATTGTCACCTTTATTGAGGAACACTATAACTGGACGCTGACGGCCAAAACCATCACGTCCCTGATCTCGGACGAGTGCAACCGGCTCTATGCCAACAGGCCCGGGGACGACACCACCATTGCCACCGTCCAGGTGCGGAAGCGGAAGACCTGCAATCTTATGATCGGGCCGCCGGCGGACGATGCGGACGATGCAAAAATGCTGGGAAAATTCTTCGCCGAGGAGGGAAAGCACATTGTCTGCGGCGGCACGTCAAGCAATATCGTGGCCCGGTATCTGGGCAAGGAAATGGAGACGGAGCTGGACTATTTCGATCCCCATATCCCGCCGACGGCAAAAATTGAGGGCGTGGATCTTGTGACTGAGGGGGTTATCACCATCAGCCGCGTCTTGGAATATGCTAAAAATTATCTGGATAACAACAGCCTGTTTGAGGAATGGGGCTATCATAAGGACGGCGCGTCCAGAATTGCAAGGCTTCTGTTTCAGGAGGCCACGGATGTGAATTTTTATGCGGGCCGCGCCATCAATTCCGCCCACCAGAATCCCGATCTGCCCATCACGTTCAGCATTAAGATGCGGCTGATTGAGGAGCTCAGTGAATGTCTGAAAAAGATGGGAAAGACGGTTCATGTCTTTTATTACTGAGCGGCGCTGTGGAAATAGAATAGAGAAATAGAGAGGTATTCGTTATGACAATCAAAAAGTTTGACACACAGGTTCAGTATCTGGAATATAAGGTCCTGCGCGAGGTTGCGCGCCATGCCTGGGACGATACGCTGGTGGGAAGTTTTGACGCCATTGCCGGCAATATTGTGGGCGACAAGCCAACCATGCGCTGCTGTATTTATAAAGAGCGCGCCATTGTGGCACAGCGGATTGATATTGCGTCCGGCGGAAACCGGAAAAATCCAAATGTGATCGAAGTTTTGAACATTGCTTGTGACGGCTGCCCGGTGGGCGGCTATCAGGTCACGGATAACTGCCGCGGCTGTATTGCCCACCGCTGTGAGGACGCCTGTAAAAAAGGGGCCATTACCTTTGATGAAAACCAGAAGGCGCATATTGACAAGGAAAAATGCGTCAACTGCGGCATGTGTGCGAAAGTATGTCCCTACAGCGCCATTAAGGATTATCAGCGGCCCTGTGTGGAGGCGTGTAAGATCGGCGCCATTGGCATGAATGAGGATGACAAATCCGCAAAGATTGACAATGACAAGTGTATTTCCTGCGGCGCCTGTGTCTATCAGTGTCCCTTCGGTGCGATTATGGATAAGTCCTATATTCTGGATGTGATCGACCTGATAAAAAAGAGCGAGAATAATACGAAGTATAAGGTATATGCGGTGATTGCGCCGGCCATTGCCTCACAGTTCACCTATGACAAGTCCCTGAAGCTGGGACAGGTGGTGAGCGGCATCAAGGCCCTGGGCTTTCACAGCGTGGTGGAGGCGGCCCTGGGCGCGGATATGGTGGCGTACAACGAGGCGGCAGAACTTGCAGAAAAGGAGTTTTTGACCAGCTCCTGCTGTCCTGCCTTTGTCTCCTATGTGCAGAAGGCGTTTCCAAAGCTGGCCGACAATGTTTCTCATAACCTCTCTCCCATGGCTACCATTTCCAAAAAGCTCAAGGAACTGGACCCGGACTGCAAGGTAATATTCATCGGTCCCTGTACCGCGAAGAAAATGGAGATTAAGCTGGATACGGTAAAGCCCTATGTGGACAGCGCAATTACCTTTGCGGAGCTTCAGGCTCTGATCGACAGCCGGGATATTGATATGACAGAGCTTGAGGAGAGCCCGCTGGACAATGCCTCCTATTACGGACGGATTTTCGCGCGGTGCGGCGGCCTGGCGGATGCGGTCGCAGAGGCGCTGCTGGAACAGGGGATCACCGATTTCAAGCTGGAGGGAATCTCCTGTGACGGCATTGAGGAATGCCGGATGGCACTGCTCAAGGCCTCGAAAGGCGTGCTCAAGGCTAACTTTATTGAGGGTATGGCGTGTGTGGGCGGCTGTATCGGCGGTGCGGGCTGCCTGACCCACGGGCCCAAGAACAAGCTGGAAATTGACAAGTACGGCAAACAGGCAAAAGAGCAGAGCATTGAGGATGCCATAAAGCACTTCAGCTGAGAATTTGTGAAAAAGTATTATAAAATTAAAAAAACTGCCGGAAATGTAATACTCTATCCGGCAGTTTTTTATTATACGTTAAGTGTTAGGCATTCTGATATAGGAACGCCGTTATTTAAATTGTTCCACATAAAAATTTTATAGTATTTCGCGTTTTTTGTTTCTTCAAGGCTGATTTTTGATATTCCGCCTGCCGCAAGACCGGAAATATCAGATGATTTAAGTTTTATCAGACAATCCTTTTCATCGTATGCTCCAACAAAAACATTCGCGCTTTCAGCGGTATTTCCCTGATTTTCGATATCAATATTGATATTGCCGTTTTTAAGGGCGGCACCGACAATTTTTAAAGATTTTAGAGTATCTACGCCTATTTCTGATTGGTTAACATAATATATTGCAATAGTACTTGTATTTTTGCCGTTTTCATAGGCAATCGCTTTTATGATTGTTTCAATGGGCATTTCTAAGGCTTCTGAATATACCGTTCCATTTACATTTTCAATTCCTAATTCACTGCCATCAACAGAAGGATCGCTTCCATCAATGGTATAATAGATAATTGCGTCGGGGTTGTCACTGGCTAGCATTACAATTTGCTGATTTTCCTTTTCTGATTCATATACGCTGAACACTGGTTCGTCTGCGGTCTGTTCATATTTAAATACCGGATAAACATTAAGATCCTGTGTGATACTGGAAAGAGAAAGTGAATGGCTCCATGTATCAAATACATATCCTTCAAGAATAGGGTCTCCTGGTTTTTCCGCTTCTTGACCATACTTTATTTTTTGTTTGCTTATAATACTGCCGTCACTGTCATAGAAAACAACCTCATATTCATTTAAATCATATTGCGCTGTAATAATCATATTTTCGGTGACTTCGGTTTTACCGTCAATAATTTTATCCCAGCCTGCAAAGGTGCTTCCTTCTTTTTCAGATGGTTCCGGCGTTTGAAGCATTTCACCGTGCTGGAAGGTTTTTGTGTCAATCGTCCTATGATCCCAGTCCAGAAAAACTACGCTGTAATGATTTGGGGTGTAAACCGCGTTAATGACTGCGTTGTCCTGTATGTTTGTAACGCCCATATCCCAGCCGATGAATTGATAACCCTCTTTTTCTGGTGGGTCCGGCAGCACAGCTGCTTCTCCTTTTAATATTGTCTGCGTATCAATGACAGTGCCGTCTACTGCAAAAGAAACCTCATAGGCGGGAACCGGCGCTTTAATGGTATCTACATAGAATGGAGAGAGTGCACCCTCAACGCCTATCATTATAATAAAATCGCCTGTCTTTTCGCTGGGCTCCTCCTTGGTGATAAAATCAAAGGAATACTGACCGCCGTTTGAAAGTGTAGTCTGTCCCACATATTCAAGCTGGCTTTCTGTTGGGTCTGTGTTCGCGCCCTTAAACACATATAAAGTGACCTGCTTCCCGTCGGCAGCGTTGTCAACGGCACCCGATAAGCTTCTGCGCACACCCTCATTGTCTTCCATATCTGCCGAGAAGGTGCTCTTATAACGGTATGCTGTTCTTGTTTCCACTTCCCGATTATTGTTTGAGGTCACAGCGTCGGGACTCCAGCCGCCCCAATCATTCCATTTATAAAAATGGTAGGTATAATGAAGATCGCGGTATTGCCATTGCGTATAGCCGTTGCTTGCCACTTCTTGATATGTACGTTCATTATACCATGGATCGTTATAAGAATTATATGTATATGTAGTTCTTCCACAAGTTAAAGTATGTGGTACCCTTGTAGGACAATCACACCAGTCAACGTGATACCATACACTACCAGTATTATATAATGGAGAATCGGTCCGCAGTTCTTCGTACTTTATGCATTTTATAGATGAACCATAATAATTTTGTGCAGTAGGTGTACAGAAATGATATTTTCCATTTGATAGTCTTATCCTTTCATAATGATATTTGGTTCTATATGTGGGCTGTATATACCTTGATTGTGTTTGACGTGCAGAGGATGAACCAGGATTATAGTTCAGCCATCCGCTCCAATTCCCCCAATAAGAGGTTGTGTCATATTTTGTCCACCCGCTCATGCTGCTGTTTGAAGAAGTGGTGGTAGATTTTGTACGGTTTCGGTATTCTGTCCTTTCTTCAATCGAAAGCTGTTCTGACTGGTTTGGCTTTACAATGCTCCAATCGCTCCATTCAAGATTTAAGTCAACATCAATTACCGCCTTTTCGGAAATTGGAACACCGGTTTTGTCATTGTCAATAATTGCCACAACCGTCACCTCGGCTGTAGAGGCAACGCCGTCATAGGGGACAAATAACGAACGTTTGGAGGATTGTCCTGCGCTCAGGCTGATTGCCTCGGTTTTAGATGCCACCATTTTACCTTCTGTGGTTTTAAGAACAATCACGATCTTTCCGTCGGTTGTAATGTCTGGATAGTTATAAAGGGTAAGATCCGCAGTATAGCCGCTTCCCATCTCATTGCGCCGGACAATCGGCGCGGCGGTAAATTTGATAGGGAGATTCTCCTTTTCCCACACAAAGACCGCGTGAATAGAAAGATCCTTTTTGACAAATTTGTAATCTTCCTTGTCCCAGCCGGCAAAAATATAACCCGGCGGCGCTTCGGGCGGTTCCGGCGGCGTTGCGCCACTTCCATACTCAATCCGCTGTGTCTCGATGGTTTCCCCTGTGCGGCTGATGAATTTTACCGAATAGGTATTGATTTTATATTGGGCTTTTACCGTAATATCTGTCGTTATTTTTGAAAATGACCTATCCCAGCCGGTGAAAGTATATCCTTCACGGGTGGGTGAATCCGGAGCCGCGGCCTCTTCGCCATAGCGCACCGTCTGTCTGTTGAGGACGGTTCCGTCGTGATCAGCAAAGGTTACGGACAGGGGATTGTGGGCATTGATTTTGATTTGATTGCTGGCTCCGCTGCTGCCATATTGATTTTTTGACCTGACTGTAACAGTATAGGAACCGGGATGGTTGATATTAAGGGTTGTGGAAGTTCCCCCCACAGAGACGTTTTGATTAAAACCGCTGTCTTTGGAATGAATTAACTGTACGTCATAGCCGGTTGCTCGGTCAACGGTGTTCCAACTGACAGTAACGGCCTTTCCAACCGCAAAATTAGTGGACGAAACCCGGATGCTTGGTGATGAAGGGGGTGTGGGCGGCGGCGTAGGGGCTGGATTACAGGCAATACAGTCCTTTCTATAATTGGGTGTTTTCTCTGTTTTGATCTGCCCGCAGGTTGTGCATTTATATTCTGAATAATGCGGATGTGCCGACCAGTCCCATGCATATTTCCAATTATGGATGTGTGGATTATTTTCAATGGTGCCATTTAATATATAGATATATCCTAAAAATCTATAATTAGATCCCATATCCAGCGAACTGTTGTTTAAACTTCTTTTTACAGTCTGAAAGTATGTAGTTTTATAATTCCACCCAGATTCTGAACATATTATATAGTTATTACCAATCTCCTCAACCACGGCAACGTGTCCGTTATTATTATCATATTTGTCCCAAACAGCGATGGCTCCTAATTTTGGCGTTGAACCGTAAGAATAAAAGTTATTGTTTTTATTATAGTTCCACCATGCACCGGCATTATTAGTACATAATTTTGGAAGCGATCCAAGCAACTCCCATGCACGACCAAATGCATACCATGTACAATTTCCGCCGCCTTTGTCCTTATTTCTTGGAAAACCATTGCTTATACCATAAGAGCCTTTAGCCCAATATTTTAGATTACAATCACTTTGAGTCATTGTATATCTTGGTGTGAAAGATGTTGCTGAAATACTTACATAGTTTGTAATATTTAGTAAAAAAATAATAAGAAATATAAATATTGTTCGATGTTTTACAGAGTACTTTTTCATAAAGTGTCGTCCCTCCCCTTTTCGTGCCAAAAAGTATACTTTTTGTCGTACTTTTTTTGGGAGTTAGAATATAGACATTATTTCTAAAATATGTTATAATTAAATAAATTTTATATTATAAATAAACAAAATTTTTATAATTGCTGAAAAGTATACTTTTTGTCGCACATTGACGATTTGCAATCTTTAATTTTGTGATTCATATTCTTTTGCCTTTCGGTAAAAGGTTCTGATGTTCATCTGAAGTGCCGCAGCACATTCTTTGGCGGTCTTTGTTTCTAGTTTCCACTCCTGATATACCTTTGCAAAGTCATTGGGCAGTTTGAGAGGCGGACGGCCAAACTGTACACCCCGGCGTTTTGCGGCCAAAATGCCCTCCCGCTGACGCTGGCGTATATTTTCCCGCTCACTCTGCGCTACATAGGACAATAGTTGGAGCACAATGTCAGAAATCAGCGTGCCGGTCAAGTCCTTATGGGCCGTGGTGTCCAAAAGCGGCATATCAAGAATTCTGATATCAGCCCTTTTGCCTTTTGTAATTATACGCCATTGTTCCAGAATTTCTTCATAATTGCGCCCAAGCCGGTCTATGCTTTTAATGATAAGCAGATCTCCTTCCCGCAGTCTCCGGCGCAGGGCGGTATAGCCCTTGCGGCAGAAATCCTTACCGCTTTGCTTATCCATAATAATATTGGCTTTTTCCACGCCATGACGTATCAAATCGTCAAACTGGCGTATTTCATTTTGATCCTTGGAAGATACCCTCACATATCCATATGTCATAACAAACTCCTTTCTGTATCACAGCTATTTTATAACAGATAAGGAGAAAAAGGGTGACATTTGAAAGATGCTTGCAATGTTAACAGATGGTTCACAAATTACGGGGTTATTTTAAGTTAGTTTTAAGGTTTGGGGAATAAAATGTCCATGAAATAAGAAAGCGGTATAGAAAAGAGGTGAGAGTATGAAATTCAGACATGAATATAAATATCCCATCAGCTATATGGACTATCTGGTGTTGAAACAGCGGCTTGACGCGGTGGCAAAGCAGGATCCGCATACTGGAGAAGACGGTGTCTATAAGATAAGAAGCCTGTACTTTGACAATTTCAGCGACAAGGCCCTGCGGGAGAAAATTGACGGCGTTAACCGCCGGGAGAAATTCCGTATCCGTTTTTACAACGGTGATGACTCTGTGATCAATCTGGAGAAGAAGAGCAAGGTCAACGGACTGTGCAGTAAGGTTTCCGTATCCATCACCCGGGCGGAGACCGAAAAAATCATTGCGGGAGACCTTGAATGGATGAGCGGCTGTGCGGACCGGCCTCTGCTGATGGAGCTGTATACAAAGATGAAAAATGAACTTCTTCGGCCCAAGACCATTGTGGATTATCAGAGGCGTCCCTATGTTTTCCAGCCGGGCAATGTGCGGGTGACCATTGACTATAACATTCGCACCGGACTGATGAACAGCCAGATCTTTGAGGACAGCACAGCCACCATTCCGGCCGGCGACACAACCATCCTGCTGGAGGTTAAGTATGATGCGTTTCTGCCGCAGGTCATGGCGGATATTCTTCAGCTGGAGAGCCGCCGCAGTCAGGCGTTTTCAAAATATGCCGCGTGCAGGATATACGGATGACGCCGCAATAGGCTTTGATTTGCTCCTTCCGGCCAAAAGAGCCGGACGTGCGCCCGCTCCGCCATTGCTCATCTGTCCCGCAAAACGCTGCCCAAACGCTTCATTTTGCGGGATCCCTGGCCGTGGGCCGGCCTGCAAGGGCAATCCTGCTCGCTTTATGCTCTGCGCCTCCTTTATTACGATCAATCACAAATATGCTACAGGAAGGTAATCAAATATGAGTTTTAATGACATCTTTAAATCAAGCTTTTTAGACAATATCAACGCGGTTACAGTGCTGGACATGGTCATAGCGCTTGGTCTGGCCTTTGCTATAGGCGTATTTATTTTCGTTATCTATAAAAAGACCTTTAACGGGGTTATGTATTCCTCGGGCTTTGGCATTACCCTGATCGCGCTGACCATGATCAGTACCCTGGTCATTCTGGCCGTGACCAGCAATGTGGTGCTCTCCCTTGGTATGGTGGGCGCCCTCTCGATTGTGCGGTTCAGAACAGCCATCAAGGAGCCTCTTGACATCGCGTTTCTCTTCTGGTCCATTGCGGTCGGTATTGTGCTCGCCGCGGGCATGATTCCCCTTGCGGTAATAGGAAGCGTTTTCATTGGCGTGATCCTGATGGTATTTGTCAATAAAAAGACCAGAGACAACCCCTATATCATTGTGGTCCAGTGTGAGGATCAGACCGCAGAAAAAGAGGTATTGGGCTTTTTGCAGGGAGAGGTCAGCAAATGCGTGGTCAAGAGCAAAACCGTCGCCAAGGGCAGCGTAGAAATGAACTATGAGGTACGCCTCAAGGCGGACGACACCAGTTTTATCAACCGGATCTCTGATATGAAAGGGGTCAGCAGTGCCGTGCTGGTCAGCTATAACGGCGATTATATGGGATAGAACTGCGGGCAGGGCAGCAGTCCGCAATGTGCGGAGAGTCAACGCGGAGCACAGCGCGGATTCCGCTGTCGTGACAGTGAATGACGGATTAAAGGATGGATGACCATGATAAAAAACAGATATACCATGCTGGTTTGCAGTATCGTTGTGATCCTTGCTCTTGCGGTGACGGGATTTTTGATGTTTTCCCCGTGGCTGCAAAGTGTGACGACCACAGCCGGAAAGACCAGCTACGCGTCACGTCTGCTCAATGATCAGGCGGTGCACAGTATTGACATCTCTGTGGACGAGACGGAATGGGAAAATATGCTCCAGCAGGCTATGTCTAAGGAATATATCAGTTGTGATATTACCATTGACGGAGAAAAGTTCAGTAATATCGCCATCCGAACCAAGGGAAATACCTCTCTTTCCAGCGTGGCGAGCATGGATTCGAACCGCTACAGCTTTAAGGTGGAGTTTGACCACTATGACAGCGGAACAACCTATTATGGCCTGGATAAACTGGCGCTGAACAACATCATACAGGACAACACCTATATGAAGGATTACCTCTCATATAAGCTGATGAATGAGATGGGGGCGCTGGCGCCGCTGAGCAGTTTTGCAAATATCACGGTGAACGGCCAGGCGTGGGGGCTCTATCTTGCGGTGGAGGGGATCGAGGAAGGGTTTTTGGAACGCAATTTTGGAGCGGTGACCGGAAAGCTCTACAAACCAGATACCATGAAGATGGGAGGAAACCGGGATCAGGGCGGTCAAAACGGCAAAGGGGAAGGCGGGATGCCCCAAATGCCGCCGGGCGGCGGGGACGGACAATTCCCCCAGATGGGTGAAAACGGTGAAATGCCGCAGCCGCCGGATGGAATGATGCCGGGACCGCATAACGGCCAGCAGACTGCTGTGGAAGCCGCTGAGGACCAGAAAGCGCCAGGACCAGACGGCGGGATGGCGGAAGGGATTCCCTCGGCAATGGAGAGCCAGAGCGGGGAAGAGAAGGATCAGCAGGGACAGAACACCGGTGAGAGAGACAAGGCAGGCCGGGGCTTCGGCGGCTTTGGAGGCGGTGATGATGTGGCGCTGGTCTACACGGACGACAGCTATGACAGTTATTCCAATATATTTGACAGTGCAATTCTGGATATTTCAAACACAGACAGAGACAGACTGATTGAGGCGCTCAAAACCCTGAATCAGGGCGAGGAGATTGGCGATGCGGTGAATGTGGACGAAGTGCTTCGATACTTTGTTGTGCATAATTTCGTCAATAACTATGACAGCTATACCGGAAGCATGAAACACAATTACTACCTCTATGAAAACGACGGTGTGCTGTCCATGGTGGCCTGGGACTACAATCTGGGCTTCAGCGGCTTTGGAGGCGGTCCCGGGGGCGGCGGCTTTGGAAAGAGTCAAACTGAGGAAAGCGTAGATACGGCAACCGCCCAGATCAACTATCCCATTGATACGCCGCTGTCCGGCGCGGAATTTGAGGACCGTCCCATGCTGGGACGGCTGATGGAGGACCCGGAATATCTGGAGCAGTACCACCAGCTGTTTGATGCCTTTATTTCCGCATACTTCGAATCCGGCAGGGTAAACGATGAAATTACCAGGGTGTTCAATATGATTGCCCCCTATGTTCAGAAGGACCCAAGCGCGTTCTGCACCTTTGAGGAGTTTGAGCAGGGCGTCAGTACCCTCAGGGAATACTGTGAACGCCGGGCGGAGAGCGTCCGGAAACAGTTGAAAGGCGAGATCCCAAGCACAGAGGAAGGACAGAGTGCGGACAAGAGCCAGTTTGTGGACGCGTCTCATATTTCAATCAGCGATATGGGAAGTATGGGACATGGGGGCGGAATGGGCCGCGCCCAAAAGGAAGGGCAGCAGGAACAGACAGCAGAAGGAACCGGGGAAGAAACGCCTGCCGCGCCCGCATTTTTGCGGGACAACGAGGCGGACGTTGATGCGGAAGGACAGAACGGAACGCAGAAGGCTGTATCAGACCCGAAGACGGAGGAAACGCAAAGAAAACAGGGTGAGATGACCGAAGGCGGCGCGGCCCCGGAAACAGAAGGAAATACAGCACAGTCGGAGCGTCAGCGGCCCGCGGGAATGGGAAGCTTTCCGGGCCGGCAGGAACAGCAAAGCGGGAAAAATCAGTATGAGACATGGATTGAACTGGGGCTTGCGGCGGTTATTCTGATCATTGGCCTGCTGTTCGCTGTATTATATCAAAAGCGGAAAAAATAACAGCAGCTTCCGCGCTTTGGAACATGCTTTCAGCATAGATTACAGGAGCGCAATGCCGCCACAGGCGGGCGAGGCCAGTAAAATGCTGATCTGCATAAAATTTTCCGTGCATAATATGCCTTTGTTTTTTACGTCAACGTCCCATCATACTTTGTATGATGGGACATTTTTTATCATATGGCCATTTGGCTGTGCTGATCAGGGTCAGGGCTTTACAAACCGGTAGATCCCGTCATAAATGGCTTTTGCGACGGCCTTCTGCCAGGCGGGGCTGTTGAGGTTAAGTGCCTCCGTGGGGTTGGTCAGATAGCCCAGTTCCAGCAGGGTCGCGGGCATATTGGTGCGCCGCAGAACTGCAAAATTGGCCTGATGTACCCCATTGTCCTTGGAACCGAGCTGACTGACAACGGAATCCACAATGGACTGGGCCAGTTCTTCAGATCTGGTACCCAAACGGTAGACATAGGCCTCAAAACCATGGGCCGCCGGATTCGGGGAACTGTTGGTGTGTATGCTGATAAAATAGTCTGCTCCCCAATTATTGGCCATGGCAGCGCGGTTGCGCAGGTCGTCGTTCTTGCCGGGCAAAACATTTTCCGTGGGTGTGGTACGGTACTGCATAACTTCATAGCCCCCCTGCCGGAGGAGCCGGGCCAGTTCATTGGCAACATTCAAATTCACATACTGCTCAATGACACCGTTGGCCATGGCGCCGGGATCCGGACCGCCGTGACCTGCGTCGACGAATATTTTTGTTGACATAATCATTCACCTCCTATTGTATCATATGAAGGGGAGGGATTTCGGTGTTCCTTTTCTTTTTGTCAGACATCCATGCGGGATTTTAGGAAAACTTTAAACACAATGTTATCATTATGTAATGTCAGTATGATACAATATACTGCAAAGAAAGACAATATTTGAAATAGTCACCCGGTCGGTTCTCCTTTGTTTTGAAACTGACTTTTCTTTTTGTGCGGTTTTTTATATGAAAACGGCCTAAAATCGCCGTTTTCGAGATGGACCGGCTGCGGATTGAAAAAATGGCTTGCAATCGGACAAAGTTATTGCTATAATACAAAGGTTAGGTACCAACGGTCAGAAAAGCATGATGGGTGAAAATGCACCCGCTGGCAGACGGTGCAGAATGGGTCTGTGGGGCCGCGGCTGGGAACGGACGGAACAGGATTTTTAGGTTAGAACTTTTTTATGGAGGCATAAAGCATGGAGAAAATGGTTATTCTGGGCGGCGCGAAGCTGGAGGGATCGGTTGAGATCAGCGGTGCGAAAAATTCAGCGGTCGCAATCCTGGTTGCCGCAATTATGGTCAAGGGAAAATGCCATATTGACAATGTGCCCCATGTCAGCGATATAGAGGTACTGATTGAGATTATAAAGAATCTGGGCGGCAAGGCGCGGTTCACAGGCAGAGGTGTTGTGGACGTGGACTGCACGGATCTGTGCGGCTATGAGGCGGCATATGAAACCGTGCGTAAGATTCGCGCGTCCTCCTATCTGATGGGCGCGCTTTTGGGGCGGTTCGGCCGTGCCCGGGTGGCTCTGCCCGGCGGGTGCGACTTCGGTGTGCGCCCCATTGATCAGCATATCAAGGGGTTTAAGGCCTTGGGCGCAGAGGTGAATATTGAACATGGCATGGTCGATATAAAGGCGGAAAAGCTGGTTGGGGACAACATCTATCTGGATGTGGTTTCCGTTGGCGCCACCATCAATATCATGCTTGCGGCGGTCTTTGCCGAGGGAACGACCGTGATCGACAGTGCGGCAAAGGAGCCGCATATTGTGGATGTGGCGAACTTTTTGAACTGTATGGGGGCCAATATCAAGGGGGCTGGAACTGACGTAATCAGGATCAAAGGAGTCAAAGAGCTCCGCGGCGGAAGCTTCAGCGTGATACCGGACCAGATTGAGGCGGGAACCTTTATGATTGCGGCGGCGGCCACGCATGGCGATGTGACCATCACCAACATCATCCCTGAGCATATGGAATCCCTGTCTGCAAAGCTGGAGGAGATGGGTGTGGGCATTGAAGAATATGACGAAGCCATCCGCATCTATATGAAGGACGAGGCGTTTAAGGCGGCCAACGTTAAGACACAGCCCCATCCCGGATTTCCCACAGATCTTCAGCCGCAGATGCTCACCCTGCTGACCATTGCGCGGGGG
Organism: uncultured Ructibacterium sp.; assembly: GCA_965146665.1. Taxonomy (GTDB): domain Bacteria; phylum Bacillota; class Clostridia; order Monoglobales; family Monoglobaceae; genus Ructibacterium. The sequence continues at coordinate 17,699 of CBCTHE010000019.1, read as the reverse complement.
ACCAGTATTGTGACTGAGAATGTCTGGGATAACCGGTTTAAGTATGTGGGAGAGCTCAACCGGATGGGCGCGAACATTTCGGTAGAGGGCAGAATCGCCACAGTGGAAGGATGTCCGTATCTAACCGGCGCGCCGGTTTCGGCGACAGACCTGCGCGCGGGTGCGGCCCTGGTGATTGCCGGGCTGATGGCCCATGGCGTGACAGAAATCTATAATTTGAAATATATTGACCGCGGCTATGAGGGATTTGAGGAAAAGCTCCGGACCTTGGGGGCGCAGATTACGAGGCGCTCCAATGATAAGCGGGAGTATGGAAAACATTCTGCCGCGCTCTGATTTGAAACAGGAAAAATGGGGAGTTGGAGCGGAGCGAGACGCCGGGATCAAACTCCCCATTTTTTATGGAAAAGAGAGGATCATGAGACAGCCGCGGGCAAAGACATAGAAGACAGGTGATGGTATGAAATTATGTTCCATAAGAAGCGGAAGCAGGGGCAACGCCATTCTGGTCTATACGGAAAAGACCAGAATTCTGGTGGACTGCGGAATCAGCGGGAAAATGGCTGAGAGCGGAATGCGTGAAATTGGGATTGAACCAGAGACGCTTTCCGCCATTCTGGTGACCCATGAGCATCAGGATCATATCAGCGGGATCGGCGTTATGAGCCGCCGCTATGGCCTGCCTGTGTATGCCAATGAGCGTACCTGGGCCGCCATGGACAGGACTGTGGGAAAGATGCAGGCCGAGAACCGCAGAAATTTCAGCCATGCGGAGGCTTTTGAAATCGGGGAGATTGGGGTTTTGCCGTTTTCCATTCCCCATGACGCGGCGGATCCCGTCGGATACAGCTTCACGGGCGGGGGGAGAAAGGTGTCGGTGGCAACGGACATCGGTGTTCTTGAGGAATCCCTGTTCCGCTCCATACAGGGAAGTGACGCTGTGCTCTTAGAGGCCAACCACGACAGAAACATGCTGGACATGGGGAGCTATCCCTGGCCTCTGAAACAGCGGATCCGCGGTGAGCGGGGACATCTTTCCAATGATGACGCGGGAAAGGCGGCGGAGTTTCTGGTGCGGATGGGAACCCAGAGAATTATGCTGGGACACCTGAGCCAGGAGAACAACTATCCGCTTCTGGCACAGCAGACTGTGGTCAATATTCTGCGGGATGCCGGCATTGAGACGGAGCGGGATATGAGGCTCTGTGTTGCGCCCCGGGACAGGATCAGTCCGGTTATTGAAATGTGAAGCATATAGGACAGTATATTTTGCAGATTCTTGACATAGTTTCTGATATTATGGTAAACTATGCATGAGAGCGGATGACAAAAGAGGAGGGGATGATAATATGAAAATGCTGAGAAAATTGCTTGCCGCGTTGGTACTGGCTGTGCTGTGTGTGTGCCTGTTCGGCGGCTTTACCATCCCGCAGGAACAGGATGACGGCCTTGTGACCGTCTACAGCACAGACGGAAGAATTTTGGAACTGGAGCCCGGCGCTGTGGAGGCCTATATCAAGGACGGCTGGTCAGAGGATTTCAGCCAGGTGGCGGCCACCATCTGGAAGCCGGACGGCGACAGCAAGATGGTGCTCAAGGGCAAGGTGGCAGGCTATGTACAGCAGGGATGGTCTGCCAGCAAAGAGGCGGTTACCGTAATGATGCGGGATCCCAATGGAAATGAGCGGGACATCTTTAAGGATAAGGCGGAGGAATACAAGGCAAAGGGCTGGGAGCTGGTCGGAAGCTATGTGGATCCGTCCAAGCCCGCGATTGCACTGACTTTTGACGATGGACCCAATCCGTCCACCACCAACCGCCTGCTTGACATACTGGAGCAGAGCGGCGCCAAGGCCACCTTCTTCATGCTGGGAAATCTGGTTTCGGGCGGTCCGGACTGTATCAAGCGAATGAAGGAGCTGGGCATGGAGATCGGAAGCCATACCTACGACCATACACAGCTGACCAAGCTGAGTGCAGAGGGCGTACAGAGCCAGGTTCAGCGTACCAATGACAATGTGAACAAGATCATCGGCGAAAATCCGACGGTTATGCGCCCACCCTACGGCGCTTATAACGCGACCGTGAAGGCCGGCGCAGGCGTGCCGATCATTCTCTGGTCCGTGGATACGCTGGACTGGAAGAGCCGGAACGCGGACAGCGTGTGTGAGGTGGTTCGGAAAAACGTCAGGGATGGGTCCATTATTCTGTTCCATGATATTTACGGGACAAGCGTGGACGCGGTGGAGCGGCTGATTCCCGAACTGCAGAGGCAGGGATATCAGCTTGTGACCGTATCGGAACTGGCGGCGGCCAAGGGCAAGGAGATGGAGCCCGGCGGCGTCTATACCAATTTTTGAGGAAAACAGCAGGCAATCCGCCTGCTGTTTTTGTTTCGTGTCACTGCGGCGGAACATATGTGATAAAAATTCATTTTTTCTGTCACAAAACCCCCGGCTCCGCGTCTAATTATATAAGACCGGGGACAAGTATGATACAGCCGCGGCCGGAAAGGATGATGATAGGATATGAATATGAAGATGGAGCAGGAGGATCATGCATTGCTGCAAAGGGCGCTGAACGGGGAAAAGGAGGCGCTTGCGGAACTGCTGGACAGCGTGCAGGACGCGGTATTTAACCTTTCCCTGCGGATGCTGGGTATGCCGCAGGATGCCGAGGACGCGGCACAGGAGATTTTGATTAAGGTCATGACACATCTGGGTTCGTTTCGCGGAGAGAGCGCGTTTACGACTTGGGTATTCCGCATTGCCGTGAACCATCTCAAGGACTACCGCAAGGGCATGTTTGCCCAGCATCCGCTCAGCTTTGAGTATTATGGGGAGGACATTGCCAGCGGCAGGGAAAAGGATGTACCGAATTTGACTGGCGGTGCGGATCAAAATATCCTGGCGGAGGAGCTGAAACTGTCCTGCACCAACGTCATGCTGCAATGCCTGGATGCGGACAGCCGCTGTGCCTTTATTCTTGGCACGATGTTTCGGGCGGACAGCCGTGTCGCGGGCGACATATTGGGCATAACGCCGGAATCATACAGGCAGAGGCTCTCCAGAGCGAGAAAGAAAATGGCGGACTTTCTCTCTGTCTACTGCGGACACGGGGGCGGTATGTGCCGGTGCGCGCGCCGGGTCGGCTACGCCATTGCAGCCCGGCGGCTCGATCCCGGGGATTTATGCTATACAAAGCTGGAGGCGGACCGGGCCCTCTATGAAAGGTTTATAGAAAACATGGAACAGTTTGACAGGCTGTCCACGGTGTTTGACACCTTTCCGCTGTACCGGTCGCCGGAACAGGCAAAAAAATTTCTGGCCGGTATTCTGGAGTCCGACGCGATGCGGACCGTCCTGGAGGCAAAGGGGGCGGAGGCATGAACGGTGAGATAATACTGCGGTTTTTAGGAGACCTGCGGGACAACAACAGCAGAGAGTGGATGCAGAGCAATAAGGCCTGTTATCGTGAGGCGTCCGCCGCCTTTGAGGCGCTGGTAGAAGAACTGGTTGCCGCACTGCTGCCGGAAGAGCCGGCGCTGGCCGGCCTCTGCCCCAAAAATACCGTATTCCGGATGAACCGGGACACCAGATTCAGCCGGGATAAAGCGCCTTACCACACAGCATTCCGTGCACATATTTCACCCGGGGGCAGGGCCCCGGTTCCGGTGGGGTATTATTTACATATCATGCCGAGGGGCTGTTTTCTGGGCGGCGGGCTTTTTGCGTCGGGCTGGAAGGAGGCAACGGCCGGGATTCGGGACGCCATTGCCGAGGACGGTGCGGCATTTGACCAAATTGTCAAAGCGAAACCCTTTTCCGAAGCATTTCAGCTTCAAGGTGAAAAGCTGAAAAATGTCCCCAGGGGGTATGCGCCGGAGCATCCCTTTGGCGAATACCTCAGGCACAAGTCGTGGTTTGTGGAAGCGCCCTTTCCGGACGAAATGCTGAACAGACCGGAGGCGTTCTACGGTTTTGCGCTGGAGAAATGCGCCGCCATGCGGCCGTTTCACCAATACCTCAATGAGGCGCTGAAGGGCGTGACAATGCCCGGCTGGTAAAGAAATATCATAATGTCAAATGGCGCTGGCTGTCAAAAAAGTACGTTTCCCCATCCGATTGGGTAGGATTTTGATCTGAAACATTGCTCAAATCCCACAGGTCCGCCCGTCAAGCCACGGCGGCAAAGTAACAAAATCCTGCTCAATCGCGTTTATTGACACGCACAGCAGGCACGGTGCCTGCTTTCTCATATTTCTTAGCCAACATCTGAACCCGTTCATGCTGACGGAATACTAATGGCTCATTAGGTACATAAACGATAAGAGTTCAATAAGGAATATGGCGAAATGAATTATATCGGAATAGCTGAAATTGTTACGCATATGACCCCTCCATTTGATTCTTCAAGTAATTTGTAAGTAAAATTATAGCTATAATAGCACAGGTAGTCAATAAAGTCAATACAAAAAGCAATATAGAGCACAAATATTGCAATTTAGTAATGAATATGGTATAATTAGTTGTCAGGAATTTTCCTGTGGATTGAAAAAAGTATTTTGTGAGTAAGAAAGAGATTGCGGTGTTATATCAGGTGGTCTCTTTTTTATTGGGCGATTATAAAAACCACCCTCCCATAATTTTTGGGGAGGGTGGTTTGTGTATGAAAGAACATTTTGTTTTAAAAACGGCGGTTACGCAGTCAGGGCTCATACCAGAAAATATCCTTATTGCCCATCAGACGGCTGATGCCTTCCATATAGAAATAATCGCCGTAAATGAGGCCGACATTGACATTCTGTCCGGCGGGGCAGTGGCCCGTTCCCTCACGGAGAATACACTGCTTATCGTTGTCAAGATTGGCGTAGCTGTCGGTGAGGGACTTGAGAATCTGATAGGCCGCATCCCGGTAAAAGGCCTTTTCACAGTCCGGCACGTGCTCAGCGAGTTCCAGCAGTCCGCAGGCGCCGCAGGCGGCCGCAGAGGTGTCCCTGGGGGTATCCGGCGTGCGCTCTACCCTGAAATCCCAGTGCGCCACGTGATCCTCCGGCAGATTGGCCAGATAGAAGTGGGCGACCTTTTTCGCCGCGTCCAAAAAGTCCTTATTGCCGGTGTGGCGAAAGCTTAGGGGCAGTCCATACAGAGCCCAGGCAGTACCACGTGACCATGCGGAGGATGCGGTTGCGGCCTGGCCGCTGAGGGATTCGATAAACTCGCCGCTCTCGGCGTCAAAGGACAGCACGTGGTTCACAGAGCCGTCCGGCCGCAGGAAATAGTCCACAACGGTCTGGGCATGAGACTCCGCAATGTGGCGGAAACGGGGGTTTTCACTGATCTCGCTGGCCCAGTACAGGAGGGAGAGGTTCATACAGCAGTCAATGATGGCCCAGCCTTTTTCCCAGTTCCAGGCCTGAATGAAGTTCCCCTTGAGGTTAAAGCGGGAGGCCAGGAATGCGGCCGCTTTCATACAGCGGCGCTTGGATTCCTCATCCCCCAGAATGCGGTGGTGCGCCCCTGCGGAAAGAAGCCAGATAAAACCGGCATCATGGTCAACTTTATAGTATTCGTCCAGAACCACGTCCATTTTTTCTTCAACCTCTGCGGCGGCCTTGGCAAATTTTTCGTCCTTGGTCTGCTGATAAGCGATCCACAGCATACCCGGCCAGAACCCATTGGTCCACCATTGGGGCTCCTGCTCGTCATATACGTCATCCACGCAGGCGTGGGGGAAGCGTGCGCCGATGGCCGGAAGGGTCTGGTCCAGCTTGCCGAGGATACGTTTCATGGTTTCTTCTGCCCATGCTTGATACATATTGATTGCCTCCTATTGCAATTTTTGCGTGCGCAGTCAGCAGAGCATTTATGACCACTGCGCAGATCTGCGCCGCGCTTTTTTTCATTATAAAAGTCCTTTACTTCTCCGTCAATATAGCATATAATGAATTTATAATATCTTATGATGAAAAAAAGGAGGGGGCGCCAATGAAAGCAGAGGGAGCGGCCATCTATGATCTGTATGTGAAGCCTGTATTTGTGCACAACAGGACAACCACGCCGGAGTGGGGATTTGACAACCGCAGTCTTAAGTACCACAACTTGGTCTATATCTATGAAGGAACAGGGCGGTTTGCCTGCAGCGGCGTGAAGAAAGAGGTAAGAGCCGGCGATCTGGTGTATTTTCCAAAGGGCGCCTGGCAGTATATGCGCACGGACCGCCAGCGGCTTCTTAAGCTTTATACCGTCAATTTTCAGGCCGTATTCCCAGTGGAAGACGGCGGGGATTGGCGCATGGAACCGGCTGAATTTTCCTTTGCGTTTGTAAAATCCCTGGAGGATGAGGCAATTCAAAAACGGTTTGAAGTTCTGTTTGAAAGGCTCAGCCATTTGTTTCTGGCCGGTGAGGGACTGCAGAGTGTCAAACAGCGGGAGACCCTGGCTGAGATCCTTGGTCTTGCCGACCTGTGCCAGCGCAGTCAGAACATCAGCTACAGCAGCCGGGACAAGGCGAACCAAGCTGTGCATTTCATGGCCGTCCACTATGCGGAGAAGCTGACGCTGGCGTCCCTGGCCGGGAAAGCCGGTCTGAGCCCCTCCCATTTCTCTGCCGTCTTTCGCACTGTTACAGGAAAGTCTCCCATTGACTACCTGATCCATCTGAGAATCTTCAAGGCGAAACAGCTGCTCAGCGACGGCATGCGGGTAACTGATGTGGCAGAGGCGGTTGGATTCTCAGATATCTATTATTTCAGCAGCGTGTTCCGGCGGCTGGAGGGTATGTCGCCAAGCCGTTTCCGGTCTGGTCTATAAGCCGATATTTCCGTTTTTTGGCTTTGTCTTTTTGGCTATATTCCCTCTTGAGAAAAAGGCGGAATGGGTCTATACTATCTGTATATGCCATGTGTAAATGCAGCGTTTGGGTGTCGGCAAAAAACGGGTGTATTTTGGCGTCTTCGCCGGAGGAAAAGCCTTCAAAGAAGAGGAAAGGATGGGCGGTTCATGCAGGATATAGACCGAAAAGGGTATTTGTTCAGCAACAGCGATTTGGTTAAGCTGATTCTGCCGCTTGTGGTGGAACAGCTTCTGGCAATTACCGTCGGAATGGCGGATACCATTATGATTGCCGCGGTGGGGGAATCCGCGGTGTCCGCCGTATCTCTGGTCGACTCTGTCAACATTCTTCTAATTAACATCTTTGCGGCGCTGGCAACCGGCGGCGCGGTGGTCTGCGGGCAGTTTTTGGGCAAACGGCAGCAGAAACGGGCCTGTCTCGCCGCGGACCAGCTTGTGCTGTTTACCACCGGCGCGGCAATCCTTGTCATGGTGATTGTGTACCTGTCCAAGAGCTGGATTTTAAGTACTGTGTTCGGCAAAATCGATGCCGACGTCATGGAGCAGGCCAACACCTATATCATGATTGTAACCGCCTCAATTCCATTCATTGCCCTATACAACAGCGGTGCGGCCCTGTTCCGCACCATGGGGAATTCCAAGATCTCCATGCTGACCTCCCTTATTATGAACGGCATCAACATCATTGGGAACGCCATTATGATATATTGGCTCAAGATGGGTGTGGCAGGGGCGGCAATCCCAACGCTGGTCTCCCGGGTGATCGCGGCGGCGGTGATCTACCTGCTGATCCGAAACCCGAAGCTTCTGTTACATACCAGTACCCCGGTGGTCTTAAAGCCGGAGTTTCTGTTCATCAAAAAAATTCTGTACATTGGTATTCCAAACGGGCTGGAGAACAGCATGTTCCAGCTTGGGAAGATTCTGGTGCTGAGTCTGGTGTCCAGCTTTGGCACAGCGTCCATTGCGGCAAACGCAGTGGGGAACAATGTGGCCACCTTCCAATGCCTGCCGGGAATTGCGGTGGGCCTTGCGCTGATTACGGTGATCTCCCGCTGTGTGGGCGCCGGGGACTATACCCAGGCGCGGTACTATAACCGGAAGCTCATTTCCGTGGCCTATGGCTGTATGATTCTGATGAATATTCTGATCTTTTTCATGCTTCCCATGATTCTGCGCGCCTACCACCTGTCGGACATCACCTATGAATACGCAAGACAGATTCTGATTTACCATGGGAGCATGTGCGTTCTGATCTGGCCCATGTCCTTCTCCATCGCAAACACCCTGCGGGCCGCGAATGATGTCAAGTATACCATGGTGATTTCCATCGCGTCTATGTGGATCTTCCGGATTGGGCTCAGCTATCTGATGGGCGAATATTTCCACATGGGGCTCTTTGGCGTCTGGGTAGCCATGACGGTGGACTGGGCGGTCCGCGCGATTCTGTTCACAGCCAGATACCGGGGAAAGAAGTGGGAGGCCCATACGATTTAGAGATTTCCTCTGAAAATTCAATTTCGTGGCTTGACAACTTTTAGGAGACGTGCTATAATAAGTGCATTGCCGGACAAACCGGCGGTGCACTTTTTAACTATTTAAGCATGATTTGGTGGTACAGCTCTGCATTCTGCCGGATACGCGTTTGCTTTGGCAGTCATTGAAATGGAGGCATAGCTCAGCTGGTTAGAGCGTTCGCTTCACATGCGAAAGGTCGTAGGTTCAAGTCCTACTGTCTCTACCACGTCGGAACGGACTTTGCTCCGTTCCGATTTTTTTGTGAGAGAAAAACCGCTAGTCGTTCTGCTTGCACTGAACCGATGCACAAGGCCGCGGACATGTACTTGATTTGTCCGGGTATTTATACTATACTTGAGTGGGAGGTGAGCGTGAGGGTATGAAAGTGAAAGTCATTGATATCATAGCCCTGGTTTTTGTGATTCTTGTAATCGTTTGGCGTGTGATCATGGAACAGATGGACGCGGCGCCGCAGTGGATGCATCCGGTTATGTGGGTCCTGCTCGCCATGGTTGTGGTCTGCATTGTTCTGCATTTTATATTGCGGCATCAGGAAAAAAAGCAGAGGACCAAATGAGGAAACAGACACAAAGGCAGAAATATATAGACACAAAGGCGAAAAAACAAGGGTATTGCCGCGATTCTTCAATCGCGGCAATACCCTTGTTATGGCTGGGTACGTTATTTCGCGTTGAAATACGCGCCGACCACATACAGCGATGGAATAACGAGACCAACCGCGCTGTACAGAGCATGAATGATGGATGCGCCTTCGCCAATGACAGACATAACGGCCGAGACAAAACAGAGCGCCAGATTCACGAGTCCGAGTACCATGCATGTGCCGCCGGCCTTTTTGTCCGCGGCCTTTTTAAAGCCCAGGATTCCGGCAACCAGGCTGATGATGGCGGCAACGGTATAAAATACCGCAGTTAACGTGATAAGAACGCCCCCGTCCGGATGTTCAAGAATGGTGCCTGCACTGAGTATCAGGGTCAGCAATCCATACAGGAGAATTCCCAGAATTCCGCTAATCATCATAAATACGCTTGTGGTCTTCAGCAACCCCTTCCCTTTTCCTTCCATTATGACACCTCCCTTCCTGAATTTTGTGTAAATAGGCAAAAATTTATGTCTAAGTTAATCATAGCACACATGTAAAAAAATGCAAGCATAAAAAAATAAGATAAAGTGACAATAAGGTTACGAAAAAATGCGCAAAATACAGAGAAGATAAGTAAATTCACACTTTACGTTGTTTGCGGCCTGCAGACGGGCGCGGATGCAGGCGCACGTCCGAGGAACGGCGTTTTTGTTCCCAGTTTTTCTAAAAATTCTGTTGACTTTTAGAAGCAAACCTGCTATAATATAAAAGCTGTAATTGAAGCACAAAAAAAGCACCATCCATGCAGGCGTAGTTTAGTGGCAAAACATCAGCTTCCCAAGCTGAGGTTGTGGGTTCGATTCCCATCGCCTGCTCCACCATATTTCCCGAAATTGGGAGAGTGGGAGGCAACAGGTTAATATATGGGGCATTAGCGCAGCTGGGAGCGCATCACACTGGCAGTGTGGGGGTCAGGGGTTCAAGTCCCCTATGCTCCACCATAATACAAGAAACCCGCGTTTTTACGCGGGTTTTATTTTTTGTGGCGTAGAATTGGCGTAGTTTTTAAGTGTTTTATCAACAAGGTTTAATATTTTATCCCTATTGTTTGGCAACACGTGGACGTAAGTGTTTAGTGTTTCTTCCACATCCTTATGTCCTAGCCGCTCTGATACGCTCTTAATGTCAACGCCATTTGACAATAAGTAGGTGGCGTGACTGTGCCGAAAACAGTGTGACGATATGCGTTTTACGCCAGCCAGTTTTATATAAGATTCCCTGGTTTTGTCAATCGTCGTATTTGGCAGAGGTTTTTCAAAACCAAATAAAAAGCGGTCTGGATTCCATGTGTCCATCTGCGCCCATTTATCGTAGTATGGTTTAAGCATTGCTATAAATTCTCCCGGCAACTCCAGAACACGGGTTTTCTTAGTTTTGGTTGGGTTAATGACATACGGCTTGCCTTTTTGCTTTGTATCTATTGATTTGCTTATCCTGACAGTATTGCTCTCAAAATCTATATCACGGAACATAATGCCCTGCGCCTCTCCGATCCGAACGCCGGTCACCCATAAAAACGTAAAAAATATATGCCATTTTTCATCATCTACCACAGAAATAAATTGTTGAAATTCCTCTGGCGACCATACCTGTTTTTCTCTTGTTGTATCACCGCTCATTGGATCTTTAAATCCAGTGACCGCTTTTACAGGATTAAACGCAATAAACTGATGATTTACAGCATAGTTGAAAACCGAGCTAAAACGCCGACGAATTCGGTTCAGGGTAGATATGGAAAGTTTCTGGCCGTCATCTTTTACTTTACTGTATAGACTAGTCTTCCAGTCCTCTATGTGTTTTGTCGTTATCTTATCAATGCGAAAATCTTTGAATGTCGGAAGAATGTGCTTATCAATACTGTTTCTGATTTCTCGCTCCGTACCCGGTAACCATTCCGGCGTCTTTGCCTCCAGATATAGCTGATATAACTGGCCAAACGTTAAAGAGCTGGGCGGTGCGTCCTTCAGCTTTATTTTTTCAAGAGCCTCGGCTTCTTTGGCATCTGACTTCAAATCAAACCCACGCTTTTTGCGCCTCTTGTTTTCCCCGGTGATGGTCTTGTATGTAAACTCGTAGTACCATTTCCCAGTTTTCTTATCCTTGTAAACGGGCATAAAATAACGCCTCCTTTTGAGTATGAGAAATTGACACAAAAGAAAACGTATGATATAATATCCTTTGCTATGGGATATGCGTTTCCTTTGTGTTCGTATATCTTTCCTCCGTGTTGGCGCACGGGGGATTTTTTATTTTTCAAGAGCTTCTTCAATTCCGAATTGATTGTGGAGTTGATTTAATTGCTCAGCATTTCTTGTGTTTGACAATTTTTGTATTTGAGATACTGCCATATTTCGCAATGCACGTAATCGCTCTGCTTGTGACATATTCTGTTGTATGTATATAGCATTTGCATTTTCTAGATTTGTTAAAACAAGTAACTGTTCTATGGTTGCAAAATCTCTTATATTCCCTTTCTTGTCTGGATTTTCTTGACGCCATTGTTTTGCGGTTTTTCCAAACAAGCACACGTTTAGCAAATCGGCTTCATCGGCGTAAATAAATCCTTGCTGTCGAGCCGTTAACTCGGGTGGGATTAAATTTTCTTTAATAGCGTCTGTATGTATTTTATAGTTCGCTTTTGATAAAATTCTCTTGACATTCCAATCTAACGCTAATTGGTGGTTCTCGCTTTCCTTTAAACGCTGGTAATCCTGTATGATATATAATTTAAATTCAGGAGAAATCCACGATGCAAACTCAAAAGCTATATCTTTGTGCGCAAAGGTTCCGCCACCATATCTGCCGGATTTAGATGTCAAACCAATGGCGTTCGTCTCCTTTATCCATTTTCGTGGTGACAATACAAATGAATTTGCTCCCGCTTCATTTTTAAACTGGTCGAATTCGACCAGTTTAAACTCAGAGTTATTCAACTGCTCCCACAAGCCTAAGAATTCTATGGTGTTGCGTATTCTGAGCCAATTTTTTATAACATCAGCAGGAAATTCCTGGTTTTTATATTTCGCTATATCAGTTAAAGATATATAATCATCTTGGTTCGGTTTAGATATTACCGTAATATCTGTATTTTTGGCATGAATAGTATTTTTTAACTCTTGTCTCAAAGGTGCCCCCCCTCTCTTTTCTTATGTATATTTTTTAATTTATTCCCCCCGTGCGCCAGCACGGGGGATTTTTTATTATTACAATCTAATGGATGTGTGGCAGTGGTTACACTTTGCTATGTACGATCCATCCCATTGATTTCTCGATGCGACGGCGTTATGCCCGCAAATTGGGCATATAAAATCATATTTTACCTTGGTCATTTTAACGGCCTGGTGGACGGTGCGGGTAAACGCCCCAATCTCGTCGATTTGTTGATCTGTAAATATTTGCTTTATAGTTTCCAAGCTAATATCTTGTTTTCTGCATCGGCTACATGGGTGATATCCTTTGCTTATAGCCTCCGGCACGGTCATGGCTATCAAATTGATGCGCCTTGCTCCTGTACAATACATGTCATGGTAACTTTTGCCGCCGTCTGTTACTAATACCATTGTTAATGGATCATAATTAGCTGGTACAATACGGCCGTCTAATATCTTTTTGTGATGTTTGGCTAAAGCGCGTTTTCCGGTGCGCAGTCTATCAACAGCGCCGGAATATGCAACACGCATCTTGCGCATGATCCTGATTAGCTTTTGGTTTGCTGGCCCGGCCCACACTGTATAAAATTGATTGCACATATTTATTTCTCTTTGCGTAAAATCATCAGCGTTTTCGTGTATATGTAAATTCGCATATACATACGGAAGTTTATCTTCCGGTATCAGCGTTGCCTTGCGTATTGCATGAGCGGAGTAAATCTTTGCTTTCCGCAGCACACATGGCGGAGCCATAAAATATGCCGCAAATTTGTTTGCCTCTTCCTCTTGTTTTTCGTCTTTTATTCCGGCCTCATTAAACCCCAGAACGCCGTACAAAGAAAAATGCTTTAACAAATCGTGACCATATTCATGAACAAATCCAAATGCCCGGTCGCTCTCCAGCAAACTTTCATGATAAAATACAATCTTTTTGTTTCCCAGCTTATATGAAAACACCTTGCACTTCTTGGCCATTTTCTCAAGATCAAGCTGCCTAAGCAGATCTCGGCTTTGTTCTCCGTTTCCGAAACTTTCAAATACCCAATTTCTTTTTTCCATCAAGCGCCTCATCTGATCTGATGAAATTGGAATGTTCTCAAACCCTGCGGCGCGTAAGGCTTTTTCTGCAAAATAATTCGCTGTCACTTATAATACCTCCATATATTTTATATACAAGTATTATAATTCGACATTTTTTGCAAATCTACAGGAAAATTTAGGCATCAGTCAAATTCGTCCATATGCGTGTCGCCAATTTTTTTATTGTATTCCTCCAGTATCCTCTCCAGCTCCTCCTCAGTAACCGGCGATTCAAACGCGTGTACGCCTTTGATTTCGCTGTCATATGCCGCTACCATAGCAATGGGCTTCTGTTTCTTGACGCCAACAATCTTCCCAAAACAGTACGCGGAAACTCCGTCTCTCAATTTGATATTTGGGTACTTTGGATTTTGGGAAATAAGCTCACCGTGCCCCATTTCTTTGATATATGTCTCATTGTCAACCATAAATAGGCCAATTTCTCCAACCTCTACGCCTGGCTGCTGCCTGACAAAGACCTTGTCGCCATCTCGGTAAAGCGGTTCCATGCTGTGACCCTTTACTGTAACAATAAAGGATGCGTCCTGCGGATCGTCCTTGCCGAGCGTGACCATTTTATAAGATGATACATCTAAAAACTGTCCGGGGCCAGCAGACGTTGGCACATCATAGTCCGGTATGCTTGGTCTCTCAAACTTAATAATTTTATTGTCGTTATCCTGCACTTTCGGTGCTCGCGGTTCCTCTATATACTTATATTCAATATCAAGCACACCGTCAACGACGCTCTTTCCTCTGTCATCAAGTAAGCGGTATTTATCAATATGCTTTTGCTCAGCCGCGCTTAGAATGTTTGATTTTACATCTGACATCTCATCCTGAAATAGATAGTTCGCGTCAACGTGCAACGCATCCAACAATTTATAAAGTATTGCCTCCTTTGGGTGGCTGGTATTGTTTTCATAATTAGTTATTGACGAACCGGTGACGCCAACAATTCTTCCGAGTTCTACTTGAGTTAAACCCAATCTTTCGCGGGCCTCTTTAATTCTGCTTCCTATACCCAAGCTAATCACCTCTTTCATACTTATTATATATGTGAAATCTTTATTTGTCAAGATAAAAAACTAAAGAAATTTTAGAAAAAAGAGTTGACAACTAAAGAAAGTTGTGGTATTCTATGGTTGTACTAAAGAAACTTTAGTTTAAAGGAGGCGATATTGTGAAATCTGAGATTGCCGAAAATGTAAAATCAATCATTAAGGAAAAGGGATTGTTGCAAAAAGCAGTAGCAAAAAGAGCCGGCTATGGACAAAAGGCTTTTAACAACATGCTTAACAACAGAAAGGTTATTACCGATAGAGATATAATCCCGATTGCAAAAGCTCTTGACGTTGAACCTAACGTCTTGTTCGGCCATCAAGGCGGAGACAAATCCGTATGGGAGAAAAGGCATGAAGCGTAAAACGACAAAACGCCCGGCAGGTTCGCTTTGCTGCACGGATAGTTGGCATGCAACTACCCAAAGCGCCCCTGTCGTTCGCCGTGATTATTTACCGTCGACTTTGCAAATCAGCCCCGAATAAATCCGTTGCGATTACGGGTGCAGCTTCCGCTTCTTGAAGCCCTGTTACTTTGGCAGCCACGAACTGCCCGATGACACCTATATGCTAACAGGCTCACTCGACGGAACAGGCAGAAATATTAAAAGTTTGATCAAAACGACCAACTCCTCTCTGCCGTTTAGGCAACTCAATAGTAGCATATAATCACAAGAAAATCAAGAAAAACAGAGATTTTTATATCGGGTTTCAACGACACGCAAACAGACAGGAGGTGAGATGAAAATGGATGGTAAAAAGCTTGAGGAATTTACAAGACTGTTGACAGGGATGAAGCGTCATGAGTGGTCAAAACTTAAAATTGCAGTAGAAAGAATGTATGACAGAGCGTCGTGCAGGTTGGAGCTGAACGACGCAGAAGCCATACAAAATAGTATAAATTGCGAGTTTGGACGTTTTAACTGTAGTCAACAATCTGTATCATCGATGGGTGCAGGCGATAATCATGGCCGTGATACTGAACATGAATGAAGCCATACTTAAAGCATTCTGCTACATTCGAACCTTCGGCAAATGTAAGATTTTCTGCAAAGTATATCGTAGGACTTTGGCCGTCTGCGACAGTTCCTGTATCGGTTATGTCTGTCCAAGTACCGGCTAGATTTGCATATATACGCATATTTTCACCTCCCTTCTGAGGTGAGTATAGCATAACAATTTACCAAAATCAAGAAACAGACAGGAGGTGAGGGGATGAAAGACGGAAACGATCCTTGGTCGGTAATCCTATTTATAATTGGAGCGGCGGCTGGGGTGGCTCTTGGTGTATTAACATGGCGGCTTTGTTAATGCCGTGTGAATCCAAGGTATTACATAAGTGAGCAGATACCCGGAAAAAACGCCAAGCATAAATGTAATGATCCGCTCAATCCATTTTTGCTGGCGGTTATATCTCCTTAATGGGTGGTAGTTAAGGCCCTCTGGGGTGATCTGGAGCGTATAGATATTAAAGCATTCTGGATAATCTGCATATTCGACATCAATAAGTCCGGAAGATGCTAATATTTTTAGACACTCAACCAGCAACTCAGAAGGAATGAATCGAAAATTTTCTTCAAAATTTGTGGGCTTGCAAATCGTGTTGTTGTTATATTTTCTTGATAAATTAACGAGAACTTCAAGAACTTTGCTCTGCGTTCGTATGGTGGGCTTTGTTTTCAACACGTTCAACTCCTTCATGCCGTTTAGTTAATTAAATTTTAGCATACATTTACCGAAAAATCAAGAAACAGAAAAATCAAGAAACAGACAGGAGGTGAGATGGGATGTCTAAGGCAAAGACAAAAGAGGAAATCCTGTCGCAGGATCTCATAACCCAGACAGACATACAGCGTTTGTTTAAAATGGGAGTTAAAAGGGCGAAGTTTATTTTTGAAAATGTCCAGAAAGACACCGAAGAGGCGGGGAAACTCGTTGTTCCCGACCGGATATCTTGGCGGAGGATGTACCGTATGCTGGGATTGCCTATCCCGGCGGCATGCGAAAAACAGGGGAAGGAGGCAAACGGATGAAAAGAAAAGTAGCCCTGCTACCTCCTTTCCGGGTCATCAGACCGCCCCACGAGGTAGTCAAGTGACACTCCGAAGTAGTCGGCCAGGGCGCACGCTCTGTCTAAGGTGGTTTTTACCCTACCGTGCTCCATATCGTTTATGGCTTGTGCCTTTATGCCGATAATTTCTCCTAATGCGCCTTGGGATAAATTGCTTTTGATACGCAGGTCTTTTAATCGTGAAGAAAAATTATTTTTAAAATACATTGGAAACCTCTTGACAATACGTTTTAAACGTAATATAATAGACATACGTTAAAAACGTAAATTAGAGAGAAAGGAGGAAAAATGTTATTGAACATACGGCAAGAACGGCTTAAACGTAACTGGACGCTAGAATTTGTTGCCAAAAAAGTCGGCTTAACATGCTCGACTGTCCACGATATGGAAACAGGTAGATGCAAGCCATCCTACGACGTTCTTGTCAAACTGGAAGACCTATTCAATTTAAATCACCGTCAGCTATTCGCAGTAGTTGACGACACTCCAAACTCTCAAAGAAATAATACCACGAAAACGGAAAAATGACAAGCCACTAGATATAGCGGATGCAGGCGTGATAAGGAGGAATATCAGGTGACAGAGCAGGAATTGAAAACCTTAAAAGAACAAATTAAGCAGGAGCTTTTGGCGGAAAAAGAGCAGGAGCGACGGAACAAGAATGCTTTCACAAAGATTATGGACGAAATTAGCGAGAAACTTGTTGATGACAGCGAACCGTATTGCAGAGCCAAACTATATAGGCTCCGCATGGGACTGAGCGCAGTAGTAAGATGGGCGTTTGGCTGTGACACGACGGCCAATATACCAGCAGAGCGGGAAGAAGATGTGCGTGTGCTTGTGGAAGGAATTATTAAGCTGTGTGATGGTTTGCGACAAGAAAAGAAGTCGGCATAGGGCGCAAGGGAGGCAAACGAATGAAAAGGAAATTAGCCCTGCTGGCCACGGGGGTAATCTCCATAGTGACAGGCTGGGCGCTGGTGATAATGGGAGAGAGCCGGGATATACCGGTCGGGTGGATCATCGTGGCGGCGGCGTGGGCGGCGGCGTGTTTTAAGCTGTTTTATGCATTGGATGGAGGAGAAGAGAGATGAAAAAATATACGCAAGAGGAATTTGAACGGCTGCCAATAGAGGATGGTTACCGGATTTGTCCAACTGGCGATTATACTCAGGTAAAAGACTTCGGCAGGGGTTGTAGCTTCGGCGAGTGGTGTAGCTTCGGCGAGCGGTGTAGCTTCGGCGAGTGGTGTAGCTTCGGCGAGGGTTGCAAAATCGAGAATATCTATGAGATGCAGGACAT
>CBCTHE010000018.1:0-65344 GCA_965146665.1 uncultured Ructibacterium sp. | reverse complement strand
AACAGCCGGTGCGGCCGGAGCCACAGGAGCCACGGGTCCGACCGGCCCCACGGGAGCGACAGGAACAGCCGGTGCGGCCGGAGCCACAGGAGCCACGGGTCCGACCGGCCCCACGGGAACAACAGGAACAGCAGATACCATAACTGTGCGTAATACAACAACAGGGGATGCGGGCACAGACGCGTCAGTAACCGATGTAACTGGGTCTCCAAATCATGTCTTAGATTTTGTAATACCAAGAGGCGCAGATGGAGCGAATGGTGCCACCGGCCCCACAGGTGCCACCGGCCCTACGGGTGCCACCGGACCGACCGGCGTATGTAACTGCCCATGCCGGGCAAGCGGAGAATTAGTAATTAATGGAAGAATGGAAATATTTAATGAAAATATTCCGGCAGGGTGGTCTGCGAACGCAGCAACCGCCGTGTCTAAGGTAACGCAGCAGGGACGCGTTCATACGGGGAATTCAGCAGTCAATTTAAAGGACGGCGCGGTATTAAAACAGGATATTCGTATCTTAGGGGGATGTCATTATATTTTTTCCTTCTTTGCGCACGGCGAGGGCGCTCAGGTGGGCGTGGAGGCATCCGTCACATTCTATAATGATCAGGGAATGGCAGTAACAGGAGTCATAATCAATGTTGGTGAGCAGGATATACCCAGCGGTGATCGGGCTTTCGGGTATTACAGAGATGTGACAGTGATCGCACCAAACGATGCGACGCATGCAGTGATACAGTTTGCTGTTACTGCTGACGGCAGTCAATCGCTTGATCTGGATGATGTTTCATTGATAACGCAATAAAACGGATTGCTAAAAAGGCAGAAGAACAAGACAATTTAATACTGCGCAATAAAAGCGGGGGCGAAAGCCTCCGCTTTGCAAAAGCCCTTTGTATCCGCAAACCAGCAAAAGAACAAACGCCAAATGCCTTAGATAACCAGCATTTGGCGCAAGGGAAATGTCAAAGGGGGCTTGCCCTCTTTGATGGCTTTTGGCTTCTTTTCTCCATAGAAAAGAAGCTTGCGCCGACCGCCAACGGCGGTGCGCAACAAAAACCATAGCCAAAAAAATAAATTTAAAGTGTATAAACAAAACCACCAGTCAGAATTTTTTCTGGCTGGCGGTATAAAATTAGTCATCGAAATAAAGCAGTTTATAAGGTGAAATTTGTAGAGCATCCGCAAGTCTAAAAAGCGTATCCAGTGATATGGATTTATAAATATTTGGTGCTTCGATTTGTCCAATAAAAGAAACATCGCAATTTATTTCTTCCGCTAATTTCGCTTGTGTCTTACTACGAAGTTTTCTATAGTATGACACTTTTAATCCAATTTTTATATAATTTTCTCTATATTCTGCTCTCATATAATCACCATCTATATTTTACCCTATTGACAAGCAACTTAAAATAGTATATAAATATAATGTATATTACCACATAAGTAATAATTATGGATTATTTAATAATGTTTATAAAAGGGGCAAACATGATAATAGATGTGACAGGAATCGAATTAACACCAGGAAATTTTGGAAAGGATTGTCTGGGGAATGGCTTTCATGTAGACGAAAAAGGCAAAAATATAGAATGTTGCTGTGATGAATGTGATTATATGCGCTGTTGTTTTGAAACTCCAACTATGAAGGAATGTGGGGCATGCAATGACCGGGAATGCCCTCACAGCAAATATAATCCGGAAGGAGAGAGTACAGGTGCGGAATGTCATCTTAAAAGAGATTGAGAAAAAGCCAGATATGCTGATGCTGTATGAAGTTTGTGGCATGAGCGACGAGAGTGCAGAGAACGCCAGACAAATGGCAGAGGATTTTGAGCATTATCTTCTGCATTACAGTGAGTTTTATGTTGGATCACAGCCCGCAAGAGAGCAGAAACGTACGAAATTTCAGTATATCATTCCTGTCCTTTTCACATATGAATTTGATAGTATTAACAGCGTTCGGCAGTCGGTTCAGAATCTGGTTATTCAATTTATGACAACGGCCCGGGGTGAGTACAAAAAAAGCCAGCATGTACCGCTTTTTTTTTGAGCAAATAAGCAAAAACAAATATCTGGCGGTGCGTCTTCGGGTTCGCTATTATATAGAAAATATAGGATCAGGCAAGGGCCATAGTAATCAATGGGGCTTGGTTATTATCGACTACAGAAAAAAGGTAGAATTTGATTTCAAAAGGGTTGGAATCATATTTGCGGACATGGAACGGGCAAAGGATATATGTAACCGATATGATATGGGTATTATTAAGCCGCAAGACCTGAAAAAAAGACTAAAAACAGCGTACGAAAAAGTGATGAAAGAGGAGTTGATTCACTTTCAAAGTAAGATACCTATATCACTAAAAGCCTTTGTGTACACACTGTGTATCTATGAACATCTTCCAAACGACGTACAGCACTACATAAAAGACCGCTCCTGCCCGTAGTCCCCCCGACCCGCGCAGAAGCGGTCTTTTTCTTTGTTTCCGGCTAAATCCCAGCCGCTTCCTTATACCGTGCCGGTGAACACCCAATCCTCTGCTTAAACAGCCGGGAGAAGTGGGAGAGGCTCTCAAAGCCAACCGCCCGGGCGGCCTCTGACACAGCCGTGTCTCCGGACCGGAGCAGCTGGGCCGCCGCGGTGATCCGCACATGCAGGAGATACTGGTGCAGAGACATGCCTGTATACTGGACCATCAGCTTGCTGAGATGGTTGGGGTGATAGCTGAACCGCGCCGCCAGCGCCTGATTGGACAGAGGCTTTTGATAGTGTGTGCGGATGTATTCCAGAAGATCTTCAATGGTCTGGTTGGACTTGGCGCTCTGGCCGCAGACCGCCGCCCGTACCGCCAGCGTGAGAATGTCCAGAACCAGAGCGGAACACCGCTGTTCATAGAAGAGGCGGCGGGCGGTGAATTCCTCATGAACCGCCTGAAATTTGTCCAGCAGCCGGTCCGCCCGCTCCAGAGAAAAGCACTGGTCAAGCAGGGGCATATCCTCCACCGGCTCTGTCTCAGTCAGGCGTTTTGGCTGGAACTCCTCCGGCGGGACCGGAAAGAGGAGCTGTCGGTTCCCGGCGCGGGCGCACAGGTCAAAATTAAAGCCCAGCAGTTTCAGCGGCGTGTCCGGCCGGGAGGTGATGCGGTAAGGGATTCCGGCCCGCCAGAACAGCAGGACACCGGGGCGGATGTCCAGGATCCTGCCGCCAAGTTCCGCCTGTCCGCCGCCCGCGGTGCAGAGAAAGAGCCGGTGGTCATAGCCTGTCAGCCGGGCGGGCTCCGGAAAGGTCTGCTCCCGTGAAAACCGGACATAGGGTTGTATCGCTTCCCAGCGCATATGGATTCCTCCTTGTTCACGCGGCATCTTGATTCCTACTATACCACAGGAACCGCCCGGAGGCAAGAATAAAAGCAGAAGAAAAGGCCGCCGCGTGCCAAAAAACCTTTGACGGCACTCCGTTTATCCTGTATAGTATAAGCAGTGTAAAAAACAGCCGAAAAAGGAAGTGTACAGATGAGCCGCGCAAGAAATGTAATCAATATTGTGAACTTTGTCCGCCAGATTGATGAGCGGACGGATATTGACCTGTTCCAGGCCACCGTGGAAGAGGTGCGGGCAGTCAAGGCGTTTGGGTTCCCCAACACCTTTCTGCTTCAGTATGACGCCCTGATTCAGCCGGAATACCAGCGGCTGTTTCTGGAAAACCGCGATGACAGCATGGAACTGGGGATCTGGCTGGAGGTGGTGGCCCCTCTCTGTGAAGCCACGGGTATCCCCTGGGAGAGCGGTCTCGGCTTCCGCTGGGACTGGCATGTGAAGCCGGGCTTTCTCATGGCCTATGACCAGGACCAGCGCAGACGTCTGCTGGACGAGGTGATGGAGAAATTCAAGCAGGTTTTCGGATATTATCCCAGAACGGCCGGCTCTTGGATCATTGACAGCTTTTCCATGGATTATCTGGCAGAGGCCTATGGCATGGACGCCTTTGCCATCTGCCGGGATCAGTGGGGAACCGACTGCTATACCCTTTGGGGCGGATACTACAATCAGGCCTATTATCCCTGCAGGAAGAATATGCTGATCCCGGCCCAGACCCGGGCGGAACAGATCCCTGTTCCGGTGTTCCGGATGCTGGGCAGTGACCCGATCTACCAGTATGACGACGGGTTCACAGGCGGCTATAATATGGCTGACTGCCAGGCGGTTCAGACATTGGAGCCGGTTTGGCCTTGCGGAGCGGATCCGGACTGGGTGGACTGGTATCTGAAAAACAACTTTCAGACCCCCAGCCTGGGCTTTGCCTATACCCAGGCTGGACAGGAGAACAGCTTTGGCTGGGACCGGATCGGGACACCCCTGCGGATGCAGTTTGAAAAGATCAAGGCCCTGTGGGACCGGGGAGACGCGGTGGTGGAGACCCTTGGGGCGACCGGGCAGTGGTTCCAGTCCGCTTACCAAGAGACCCCGGCCACAGCGGTGACTTTTCTCGAGGATTGGCGTTCCACGGAAAACCAGTCGGTCTGGTACGACTGCAAGTACTACCGGGCCAACCTGTACAGCGACGGAAACGCTGTCTGGTTCCGGGATATCCATCTGTTTGATGAAAACCGTGCAGACCGGTATTTGTCAGAGCCCTGCACCGTGGACGACGCGGTGTATGACGCCCTGCCCGTGATGGACGGCTACCGCTGGAGCAGGGACGCGCTCCGGGCCGGTATTTACATCAGCGGCGCTGTCAGGATCAAGGAAACGCGGGAGGCGACAGGCGGCGGGCTGTCGGTTACGGCTGTGTGCGGGGAAAAGGCCCCGGTCATTGTCACCATGACCGAAGCGGGAATCTGTCTGGAGGGCGGCCCCGGTCTGGAGGTCCGGATCCTGTATTCGGACGAAAGCCGGCAGAAGAGCGCCATAAGCGCACTGGATACAACAGGGATAGACTATGATTACATGGGCTGGCAGTACCGCTTGGAGCTGGAGGCGGGCCGCCTGTCCGGTACTGTCATCCAAAGTGAGAACGGACGGATTATCATGCGGATGCGGAGCACGGAAAACAGGAAAGGGGAATAGGGCTATGATTACAGAGCCTAAAAGCAGGGGATTCATCTGTACCACAGCCCACCCGGCAGGGTTCGCGGTCTTTGGGAACGGGTAGATCTGCAGGATTGCCGGGATGCGTTTCTGCAAACATTCGGCTTTCCGTTAGATCCGTGAACAGCTGGTTTCAGGAAAAGGCAGCTATACCTGCTGTTTGCGGAACTGGATGGGTGTCATGCCAAAGGCGGACTTGAACAGCCGGTTAAAATGCTCCGGGTTCTCATATCCCACCGCCGCCGCAATGGCCTCGGCGGTCTGGTTTGAGCTCTGCAGGAGATGCCGCGCCCTTTGCATGCGAATACTCCGCACCGCTTCCTGGAAGGTCATGCCGGCCTTTTCCTTGATATACTTGGACAGATACGGAACGGAGAGCCCAAACTGCCCGGCCAGTTCCTCAAGGGTCACATCCGTGTAGTGGTTCTGAATGTAGTTCATGATGTCCACAATCCGTTCCTCCCGGCCCTCGGTGACCTTCTGGCTCCGGGCCAGCTTGTTCGTTGCGGACACAAGGGCGGCAACCGAGCTTTTGATAATATCCTCGTCGAGGCCCACGCCCCAGAACAGACGTCCCTGACTGCTGATGGCCACGAAGGCCGCGGCCTTGGCGGAAGAGCCTTTGGAGACCGCGTGCTCCTCGTAGACCGCCAGCTCATAGTCCAGGCCGAAAAAGGCCTTGATGGCGTTGCTCACCGCGTCCAGACGCCCGTTGCCGGAGGTTTCAATGACCCGGCGCTCCCGGCCCTGCTGGACCGTCACCTCCGCCAGGATGCCGTCCGCCTGCCTGAACTGGCACGCCGGTATCTGGAAAATGTCATGCTGGTCCACATAGTGGTCCCGGAAGATCTGGTACACAGTCTGAGGACCCAGTTCCTGATGCTGTTTGTCAGATACCCCCTTAACCAGGTAGCCGAATTCCTCCTTCATGCGGTCAGGCAGGGCAATGCCGAAGTTCTGTTTCAGAATGAAGGCCACGCCGCCCTTGCCCGACTGGCTGTTGATCCGGATCACGTCGGACTCGTATTCCCGGCCCACGTCCCGGGGGTCAATGGGCAGATAGGGGACATCCCACCGCGCCCCGCTCCTGCCGGCCTCCCGCCACGCCATCCCCTTGGAAATGGCGTCCTGATGGGAGCCGGAAAATGCTGTGAACACAAGGTCGCCCGCGTAGGGCGTCCGCTCATAGAGCCGCATGCCGGTGAGCTGTTCATAGGCCTCGCGGATCTCCGTGATACGCGAGAAATCCAGGCCCGGATCCACCCCGTGGCAGAACAGGTTCAGGGCCAGGGTCACAAGGTCCACATTTCCGGTCCGCTCCCCGTTGCCGAACAGGGTGCCCTCCACCCGGTCCGCCCCGGCGAGCACACCCATTTCCGCGTCGCTGATCCCGCTGCCCCGGTCATTGTGCGGGTGAATGCTCAGGACCACGGCATCCCGGTAGTTCATGTGCTTGTGCAGGTATTCGATCTGGGCGGCAAAGACGTGGGGCATGGCGATCTGAACTGTGGTGGGGATGTTGATGATGGCCTTTCGCTTTGGTGTGGGCCGCCAGACGTCCAGCACCGCGTTGCACACCTCCAGCGCATAATCCACCTCGGTCCCGGGAAAGCTCTCCGGACTGTATTCAAAGGTGAAGTCCCCGGGGGTCTCCTCCGCGATCTGCCGGACCAGCACAGCGCCGTCCGCCGCCAGCTTTTTAATTTCCGCACGGTCTTTGCGGAACACCTGCTCCCGCTGTGCCACAGAGGTGGAGTTGTACAGGTGGACCACTGCGCGGGGCGCGCCTGCCACCGCGGCAAAGGTTTTGCGGATGATGTGCTCCCGGGCCTGTGTGAGCACCTGAATGGTTACGTCCTCTGGGATCATGTCCTTTTCAATCAGGGCCCGGACAAAGGCGTATTCTGTCTCCGAGGCAGCGGGAAAGCCAACCTCAATCTCCTTAAAGCCGATCCGCACCAGCATCTCGAAAAACGCCAGCTTTTCCGTGAGGTTCATAGGCTCCACCAGTGCCTGGTTTCCATCCCGCAGGTCCACACTGCACCAGATGGGGGCCTTTTCAATGTGGTCCTTCTTCACCCAGTCATAGGTGACCTCCGGCGGCATAAAATAGGATCTTCCGTACTTTTTTTCTTCATTCATGTCTGCTTCCTCCTTATTGACAGCGTTTCTGAATCGGAGTGTCAGCCTTTGAACCAAGCAAGAGGGGTTTTGACGCGCCGCGGACGGCTCTGCAAAAGAAAAAGTCTCTATCAAAACGCTCCGCAGGGAACATTTTAATAGAGACGCAAATACATTTTTGCGCGGTACCACTCTATTTCGCGGCGGATCTCCCGCCGCGCGCTCACAGGCACAACCATGCCCTTCCCCTTTTTACGGCGGGAGTTCCGTCTGTGCCTACACAGTCAACGACCTTCAGCCAGCTGCTCCGAGGCCAGTTCACGGTATGCGTTTGGCTGCCTCGCACCATCCGGCAGCTCTCTGCTTCCCGGCAGACCGCTACTACTCCTCATCAAAGCTTTCACGCATGATTCAGTTTCTATAAGATTACCATAGAATCCATTCCATTGCAAGGAATAAATTTAATCTATTTTATTGATTTATTTTAATATAACTGCGGATCTCTATGGGGCGTCGGTCAGTTCCACTGTGACGGTCCTGCCGCGCTCCTGCCCTTGGGGCAGAGGAATTGTGACGGTGGTTTCCGTACCGTTCCGTACCGCTCCAACGCCGGACAGCGGCCGGTTGATCGTGATGCTGGTCTGCGCCAGACTGTTGTTCTTGGGATTTGAGACGCACAGCTCCCAGCCCTCCCGTGTTCTGGTCAGCAGGACCAGACAGGGATCCTTTGCGGCGGTAACGGTCAGGTTCTGGTCCAGCCCGGTCACTTCGGCGGGGAGGGTTACGCTCTCCCGGTAGTTGGGCACCCCCTGATTCCAGAAGACGATTCCCGCGGACTGTGCCTCTGCGGACCAGACCGCCTGTACCTTTTTGGTGTTGGAAAGCACGGTCATGTCCGGCGCCTTGGCGTACTGCGCAAGCCCAACCGCATCTGTGTCAGGCAGAACCGTATAGGAATAGCCCGCATCCTGCGGCCGCACGCCGTGGTCCAGATACAGGGTGAAGAGGCTTTGGGTCACGGCGTCGGCTTTCTGGCTGGAGTTGATCGCGTTCCAGGAGCCTGATTTCTCCTGTATGGAGAGGCTGGCGTTGGCCGGCTCCGGAAAGTAATAGCCCACACGGTCGTGCAGGACCCACTCTGCCGATGTCAGTGCCCTTGTGTCTCCCTTTGCGGCCGAACCTGTGCCTGAGGCGTCCGAATAGGCCGCATTCCCGCTTTGTACGCACTGGTTGAGAGTGGTGGTCACAGCCTGTGTGCCGGTACCGGTGATGCCGGCGCCCAGCGCGGTAAAACCGCCGCCGAACAGGAAGTTGGCCTTTTTGGCTGTGACGCCGTTGTGGGAATAGTCCATGGCGGTTACGGCAAAGCGGCCGTTGTCCGCGCCGCCCACAAACTCGCCGCCGCCATATTCCGTGGACAGGGACGGGATCGAGGCAAAGGGCAGATAGGCCGTGGTGGTGCCGGGGATACGGCTCCAGTCCCAGACCGGGAAGATATCGCGGTATTCCCCGCCCGTGCGCATGATGACGGTAGTTCCGTCTGCTATATAATATGCTTTGCTGTTCTCATTGTTCATATATTCGGTGGTTTTATTCCGTTTGGAGCTGTTGCGGACACTCACATAGAAATTCTCCCTGTGCAGAACCGTAAAGTCTGAGGTCCAGAAGTGCTTGGCCAGCACGGCCCCCTGATCCGCACTGCCGAGCCGGGACTCCTTCAGGGCCAGAAGCTCCGCCCGCCGGTCCACGCCGGGCAGTCTGGTCAGTATGTTCACCGCGCCCAGGCAGTTGGCCTTCACCGAGCCGCCCACGCCGCCGCTTCTGGATATGGCCCGGCCGAAACAGGCAAAATCGGACATGCCGTTTCGGAACAGCAGGGACTGTCCGTCCAGAATAAAGTCCGTGTAGGCGTTCAGCGCCCGGTCTGATACCATGAAGCAGGTGTCCTCCAGATAGCCGAGAAGCAGGTTCGCGTCCGTGCAGAACACACTGCCATAGCTTCCGCTGTAGAACAGCGCGCCGTGCTGGTGCATGGAGCCGTCAATCATAATTCCTTCGCCGCCGTTTGCAGAGTCAAAGACGGAGAGCTCGTTGTCCAGCAGGCGTGTGACCACCTGCTCCATGGAGGCGGCGTCGCCGGTTGCGGCCGCAATCCCGGCCGCGGTCACCAGCTTGTCCAGCAGGTTGGCGCCGGTGTCAGCGGCCAGATGGGGCAGGCTGCCGTCGGTCTTTGGCATGCCCAGCAGGGCCAGCTGACGCAGGGCCGGGAGATAGGGCTTGTCCTCCAGGGGATAGAGGAGAATACGGGTCAGTTTTTTGGGGACGTCAATCTCCTGGTACCACCAGTTTGGATTTTTATACTGGTGGTCCGCCCAGTCTTGAAGGACCAGGTCAATGGCGCGGCCCAGGCTCTCGTTGTGATACCAGGGGTTCCCCTCGGAGCAGTAGGCCTTCAGAAGCTCCGCCGCGTTGGACAGAGCCCCGGAGACAGGCCACACCGTCCGGTCCGTGCTGGCGTAGTCAATATCGCTGAACCGGCCGCCGCTGTCCAGCTTGCTCAGCAGATACTGGGGGTTGACCGTGGAGGAAAACAGATTGTAATCCCGGATGGCCCGCTCCCGGATGCGCTGCATATCCGCCGCGGCCTGCGCGGGCGGGACGGCGGCGGACTGCAGGACCTGCATCCGGCCTATGGGCCGAAGGCCCAGGGGATCCTCCCAAAAGAACAGCTCCAGCCGGAAGTCATCGGAATCCGGGAGGATATTGGTAAACCGCAGGGTGAAGTCCGCGGTTCCTGCTATGGTTTTGGTCTCGGAGAAAATACCGGTCAGCGTGCCGCCGTTACGAACCGCCCCCAAGACGGTAACCGTGCCGGAGCCGGCGGTCAGGGGCTGGACCTCCGCCGCGGCGGTGACGGACGGATACGTCTCACCCAGCCGGAGCGCGGTCAGTGGTTCCCCGGTCTCCGCGCCGCCGGCATACCACCGGACGGCGGAGACAAAATAGCCGTCTGAGACGCTCTGGTTTTCCGCGCGGCCGGAACCGGCCCACAGCGCGGCGGTCAGGAGAAAAAGCAATACAAAGAACAGCTGTCGTTTCATGGCTGTATCCTCACTTTTCTGTGATTTTGCGGCTTGTGAAAGCCCTATGCAAACAGTATAAACGACGGCGGGAAAAAAGGAAATATACAATATTGACTTTTCATATACATTTTTTACCCGGCCCGGAATTCATACGGGGCGGCGGGCCAAAGTGAAGCGGGGCGGCGCGATTGTAAACGAAACGTAAACAGTCTGTGTCTTTTTTGATAACTCTTTATCAATCCCTTGACTTTATCCGGAATTTGCTGTAAGGTAGCAATATCAAATATCAGCATCGCGTCTGCCGGCAGGCGGAGGAGGAAAAAACATGAAAGAGATTGACCTGGAAATGAACGGATACCCCATGCTCGCGGAGACGGAGTCCAAGTCCCTGCTGGAGCTGTCCTCAGAGATGATGACCGTGAACGAGGGGCAGGCCATGGAGCTGTTCAACAAATCAAAAGAGATGATGAACACGGTGATCGCCTATAAGGAACTGCGGATGATGTATACCTGTGCCATGAAGGAGATCCGGACCAAATTTGACGTGCTGAACACCGAGTTCAATGTGCGGTACCAGCGCAACCCTATCAAATTCATCAGCACCCGGCTCAAATCCACCACCAGCATCGGGGATAAGCTGGACCGGCTGGACATTCCCTTTTCCCTGGAGAATATAGAGGCGCATATCCATGACGTGGCCGGGATCCGGGTGATCTGCTCCTATGTGGACGATATCTATGTGCTGGCCAAGACCCTGATCCAGCAGGACGACATTGAACTGATTACCCAGAAGGACTATATCGCCCATCCAAAGCCCAACGGCTACCGCAGTCTCCACCTGATTGTGCGGATCCCGGTGTTTTTTGCCAACCAAACCAAGCGGATGATGGTGGAGGTACAGATCCGCACCATTGCCATGGACTTTTGGGCCAGCCTGGAGCACCAGCTCAAATATAAGCACCGGATTGACGACGAAAAGCGGATCGTGGGCGAGCTCAAAGACTGCGCGGATATCATCGCGGACACGGACGCCCGGATGCTGGCCATTCGCAAGAGCATTGAGTCCACAAGCCAGGAACAGACCGAGGAGGATATCCTGATCGAAAAGCTCAGCAAGATTGACATGCCCTTTGAGTAGCGCGCACATTGCAGTCCGTTTTCATTAGGAAGGATGTAATTTTATATAAAGCGATTTGCCCCGCGAAGCAGTATTATGGTGCATTGCGGAAAAAGCAGGCGGCCCCCTGGAAGCAGGGGCCGCCTGCTTTTTTCTGTATACGGAAAACGCCGCGGGCAGAAAGATGAAGGGGAGGATAATATGTGTGCATATACGTCAGGTGCTGGGACTTAGTAGGAATACCCAAGGTTTCAAAAGATTGTCGCTTTACACCAAGGCTCGAATTTACTATAATAAAGAGATAAAATGGTTGATCCTGTCGGATGGACAAGCGTGATGTACGGAAACGGCACAGGAGCAATCAAGTGGGGTGTTGAATTTGTATCAGGTTTTTATTGTTGATGATGAGCCGTCGGCGCGTTTGGGCTTGTGCGAATATTTCCCGTGGGAGCGGTATGACTGCCATGTGGCGGGCCAGGCGGAGGACGGAAAAAAGGCGTGGCAGAAGATACAGGCGCTCAGGCCGGACATTGTGCTGACAGATGTGAAGATGCCCAACATGGACGGTCTGGAGCTGGCCGCGCTGGTCAGCCGGGAACTGCCGGACACCAAAATTATCTTTATCAGCGGATACAACGATGTGCACTACCTGAAAGAGGCCTTCCATGTGGCGGCTGTGGACTATATCTTCAAGCCCATCAACCTCAAGGAGGTGGAGCGAGTGATACAAAAGGCCACAGGGAGCCTGGGGGACAGGCAGAAGCAGAAGGCGCTGGTTCAGCAGATGGAGTCCCAGCTCCTCCAGAGCATGCCGTTTTTAAAAGAGAAGTTTTTTATGGCCTTGATCCGGGACCAGGATTTCCGGGCCGGGGAAATACAGAAAAAGATGGAGTTTTTAAACATCAGCTTTCCGGACAGCAGTCTCTATCACATTGTTGTGATCTCGGTGGACTCCGCCGCGGAGCTGTTCGGCGGCATGTCAGAGCGGGAGTCCCAGCTGCTCACCTTTGCGGTGCTGAACGTTGTGCAGGAACTGCTGGAACGGTTTTTCAGCGGCTACAGCTTTGAGGACAGCCGGGGGGAATATGTGTGCATTGTCTGTCTGAGCCGGGGACAGGAGGAACAGCTGCTCACCTTCGCGGAGGAGGTGCGGGCGAATCTGGCCCAGTCTCTGGATTTGAGCACCACAGTCGGGATCGGGAGCCCGGCCGCCGGGCTCAATGAACTGCGGCATTCCTATCTGAAGGCGGCCAAGGCGGTGGAACAGCGGCTTTTTGTGGGCCGGAATCAGGTCATTGTCATGGAGGATGAGGAGCAGGCCGAACAGGACCGCTATCAATTCGACTTTCAGAGGCCGGAGCGGCTGTCGGGCCTGCTCCAGGCCGGGGATTATGCCTCCGCGGAAAAGGAGGTGGGGGCGTTTTTCAAGGAGGTGCTGTGCCACCACGAGATGCCCAAGCGGTATGTCCAGAGCCTGTGCATGAACCTGCTTCTGCTCCCCAACCAGCTTTTATACGAGTGCGGCGGGGAGCCGGAGACGGCGGTCAAGAGCGAACCCCAGGAGATCGAGGACTTTTATAAGCTGGAGACCGTCCGGGAGATGGAGGCGTTTATCCTGGCCCGGTACCGGGCGGTCTGCGCCTTTTTTGAGGGCCGGCGGAACTCCAAACAGCGGGCCCTGATCCGGAAGATTCAGGAGGTCATCCAGGAGCGGTATGCGGAAAATATTACCATTAACCAGATCGCAGAGGCGGTCTATTTCAGCGCGACCTATCTGAGTTTTTTATTCAAACAGGAGACAGGGGAGACCATCAACGACTATATCACCGCGGTCCGCATGGAAAAGGCCAAGGAGATGCTGGCGGATCCCACGGTGCGGTCCTATGAGATCTGCCGGGCGGTGGGATATCAGGACGCGGGATATTTCAGCAAGATTTTTAAAAAGTATACTGGATGCAGTCCCAGCCAGTACCGGGAGAAGCTATGAAAAACAAGATAAGGAACCTATTGGCCGGATTGGATGCGCGTCTGCATCTGCGCAGACAGCTGGAGACCGGGAGCGTCTGGAAAAATGTGCTGGCGGCGTTCCTGCTGCTGGTGATTCTGCCCACGGGAATCATGCTCTCCTGGTATTACCACAAGTCCGCCGCCGCGGTGGAGCGGGACATGGCAGAGACCATATACAAGGCGGTGGAGCAGGCGGCTCAGCACATTGACCTGCGGCTGGAGAGTGTGCGGGAAATTTCAGACAATATCTTTATGAATTCCATGTTCGGCGACGCCTTTTCAAAGACCGGGCCCCGCGGGATTTCGGAGCAGGTTTCAGAACAGGAGGAGCTGGGGCGGAATCTTGAGATTTTCCAGCGCCGGGAGGATGTCCAGCGCATCCGGCTTTATTTTAAAACGCCGAATTTCTACACAAACGAGCATGTGAATTTCTTTGCGTACAGCGAACTGCGGGACGAACCGTGGCTTGCGGAGATGGAGCGGAACAACGGTGCCGTCACCTGGATCGGGGCCCGGAAGCAAACCTATTCCGACGGCACGGAGGAGCGGGTGCTGACCTGTGCCCGCCTCATGAAGCGGACCGGCGATATCAGCGCGGTCACGGGCGCCCTGCTGATTGACGTGAAATATGAAAACATCTACCGGATTTTGGAGGAGACCAGAATCTCGGACCAGGAACAGATCTTTTTGTTCAATGAAAGCGGGACACGGATGCTGGGCGGAACAGAGGCCTCCGGGACAGAGGGGCGGCAGGACCGGCTCCTGACCATGGGAGAGGGCGTTGAAAAGGAAAAGGGCCAGTATTATATGGTCAGAGAAATGCCCCGCAGCGGCTGGAGGATCGGCGTGGTCCTGCCGGAGCAGGCGGTGACGGCCACAGGGGCAGAGAACAACAGATTCTTTAACGTGATCCTTCTCGCCATGATTTTTGTGCTGTTTATGCTGGTGTTTTTCGGGATGTTCGGCTATTTGATGATGCGCGTCAACTGGAGAATCAAGCGGATTGTGCAAAAGCTGGAACGGGAGGGCATCGAAAATATTGGCGCCCGGGAGCCTGCGGAGCAGTCGGAGGTCTATCAGCTGGAAAACCACATAGACCGGATGATTGCAAAGGCCAAGGACCTGATGCAGGAGACCTTCGCGGCCCGGCTGGAAAAGCAGGAGGCGGAGCTCAGGAGCCTGCAGGCACAGATCAACCCGCATTTTCTCTACAACACCCTGGACAATATCAGCTGGATGGCGGTGCGCGCCAACGCGCCGGACATCTGCGGCATGATTCAGACCCTCTCCCAGTATTTCCGGCTCAGCCTGAGCGGCGGCAAGGACATTGTGACCGTTGAGGACGAACTGGAGCTGGCGCGGGTCTACATAGAGATACAAAACAGCCGGTTCCGCGGGATCATTGCGGCGGACATTGAGGTGCCCGCGTCCATGCGGGCCTGCTCCATTCCCAAGCTCACCCTGCAGCCCCTGCTGGAAAACGCGGTCATCCACGGCCTGCAGCCCAAGGACGACAAGGCGTGGCGGCTTCGTATCCGGGGCGAGGAGCAGGGGGATACCCTGCTGTTCTATGTGGAGGACAACGGCGTCGGCATGACAGAGGAAAAGGTGGAGTCCCTGCTGCGGTTCCAGCCCGGACCCGGCGGCCACGGCTACGGGCTGTACAATGTCAACAAACGGCTCCAGCTTTACTGCGGCGAGGCGTTCGGCCTGAGAATCCAGTCCTGGCCTGGGCGGGGGACCCGGGTCTGCGCGGCCCTGTCCAGGCTGGAGGACCGGCCGGACGGCGGGAGCGGGCAGACAGACCTGCAATGATACGCACAGAGTAAAAACAGGGGGCCTGCGGCGCCGCAGGTCCCCCTTTGCCATGCACCGGCCCAGGAAAGCAAGCAAAGACACAAAAACGAAAAGAAGCACAAGGAATCGAAGGAATGTCATCTTTACAGTTAAGCGGCCGCGCCCTTATAATAGAAGCATACAAGGACAGCAGGAATATTCAGAATGTATGGAGGGGTGCAGTATGAAAGCGGTTGCATCGGCGCCTGCCCGGCGGACGGAGGCAGGGGTCAGGCAGAGGCGGCAGTCAAAGTGTCTCAAATGTATGAAGCGGTATCCGGATCTCTATTTGATGATGATCCCCGGACTGGCATTTTTAATTTTGTTCAAGTATGTTCCCATGTACGGACTTACCATCGCGTTTCAGGATTTCAATATCTTTGCCGGAATCACGGGGAGCGAGTGGGTGGGCTGGGCGAATTTCCAAAAGCTGCTTGGCAGCAGTGAGTTTTACCAAGTGTTCACCAATACCCTTTTGATCAGCATTTATAAGCTGGTCTTTCAGTTCCCCATCCCAATTCTGTTCGCTATTTTGCTCAATGAGATGCGGAGCATGTTTGTCAAGCGCACCATTCAAACGGTGATATACCTGCCGCATTTTCTGTCATGGGTCGTGGTAAGCGGACTGTTTGTCAGCATTCTGTCCACGCCCGGAGGCCTGCTCAATCAGGTGATACAGGCGCTGGGGGGAGAACCCATTGCCTTTATGATGGAGAAGAGCTTTTTCCGGTCGGTGGTGGTGACATCGAATATCTGGAAGGACGCGGGCTACGGCGCGATTGTGTACATTGCGGCGATCTCGGGCATTGATCAGGAGATTTACGAGGCGGCCAGAGTGGACGGCGCCGGGAGAATCCGGCAGATTATCCATATCACAATTCCCGGCCTGGCCTCCACCATTGTGCTGATGTTCATTCTGCGGCTGGGCCAGCTGCTCAACGCGGGAACGGAACAGATTTTGATGATGTATAATCCGGTGGTCTATGAGGTGGGCGATGTCATTGGCACCTATGTTTACCGCATGGGCATTGGGAAGATGGATTACAGCTTCTCCACAGCGGTGGGCCTGTTTGAGTCGGTGGTGGGCTTCATTCTGCTGATGAGCGGCAACTTCCTCTGCCGGAAACTGGTGAATCGGAGTATTTGGTAAAAATCTGAGAAAGGAGCGGACAAGAGAAGATGAAAATAAGAAAGACAGCCGAAGACGTTTTTATCGATGTGCTCAGCTATGCGGTGATGGGCCTGTTTGCCCTTATCACCCTGATTCCCTTTCTCAATATCATTGCAAAGACCTTCAGCGAGGACTGGGCGGTGGTTTCGGGCAAGGTGGGCATCCTGCCCATGGGCTTTCAGCTGGACAGCCTGAACTATGTGATAACCAGCAGCCGGTTTCTGTCCTCGTTCATGGTGTCGGTGATCATTACAGCGGCGGGCACGGCACTGAGCATTCTGCTGATTTGCGTGACCGCCTATCCCCTGTCCAAAAAGAAGCTGTGGGGCGTCAAGGGCGTGATGATCCTGTATGTGTTCACCATGATGTTTTCCGGCGGCATGATTCCGAACTACCTGCTCATTAAGAATCTGGGAATCTATAACACGCTTTGGTCGGTGATTCTGCCGGGGATGATCAACGTATTCAATCTGATGATTGTGAAGAACTACTTTGAAAGCATACCGGAGAGCATTGAGGAATCGGCCATGATGGACGGCGCCAGCTATACCCGGGTGCTGTTTACCATTGTCCTGCCTCTGGCGGTGCCTACCATTGCGACCATCACGCTGTTTACGGCCGTGAACTACTGGAACAACTACATGGGGCCCATGCTCTATATCAACGAGCCGGGACTCAAGCCCCTGCAACTCTATCTGCGGGAGATCATTCTGGAGCAGAGCGATATGGTGCTGTCCTCCCAGAGCGCGGAGGATCAGCTGAATATTTCCAGCGAAGGCGTGCGGTCGGCAACCATCATCGCCTCGACACTGCCCATTCTGGTGGTTTATCCGTTTATCCAGAAATATTTTATCAAGGGAATTATGATCGGTTCGGTGAAGGGCTGATTCAATAAGGGAAAAATAAATTTTATATACCGCGGCGGCGCGGTGAAAGGGAGATTATTATGCGAAAGAGAACAAAAGCGGTCATTGGAATTCTGGCGGGAACCATGCTTCTGGGAACCCTGACAGGCTGCGGCGGAAAAGAGGCCGCAAAGGACGGCGCCAAGCCGGAGCTGAAGGTGCTGATGAACTACATGAAGGAGGATCCCAACACCTATCCGGTGGCCAAGGATCTGGAGGAGGCCACCGGCTACCCGGTGAAGTACTACACCCTGCCACAGGACAAACCAGAGGAAAAGCTGAACCTGATCATGGCCTCCAACGAGGCCTATGACATCATCATCACCACCAACAACCTGCGGGTCAGCTGGGCGGATTACGCAAAGAAAGGCGCCCTGCTGGAGCTGGACGAGCTGGTGGACCAGTACGGCGCCAACATGAAAAAGGCCATGAAGCCGGAGTCCTTTGACCTGATGCGGATGGAGGGCAAGCTGTACGGGATTCCGGTGCCGAAGATTAAAATTGGAAAATCTTTAAATTATACCTCCATGCTGGTCACCCGGTCCGATATGCTGGAGAAGTCCGGCGCCAAGTACCCGGAGACCCTGGATGAATTCACCGCCATGCTCCGGGCCATGAAGACGGCCAGCGCGGAGGGCGAAACCATTGCGCCGCTGTGTATCAAGCAGATGATCGAACTGCCCGGTGTGGTGGGGGCCTTTGGCGTGCCGAATCTCTGGAACGAGGTGGACGGCAAGCTGGTCAGCCGGGTGGAGGATCCCCGGTATCTGGATTACATCCGGTATATGAAGAGCCTGTACCAGGAGGGACTGCTGGATAAGGAGTTCCCGGTGAACAAGTCGGCAACCCTGAGCGAAAAGTTCTCAAGCGGCCGGGCGGGCATCATTCCCATCACCTATTCTGAGGCGGGCACCATCAGCAACGCGCTGGCCAAGAACAGCCAGGGGGCGGAGCTGACCTTCCTGGACGCGGTGTCCGGAAAGAACGGCGAGATGGGCATTGGCACCGGTGAGTCCTCTCTGGACAGACTGGTGTTCATCCCCAAGACGGCGGTACACCCGGAGGACGCGGTGAAGTATATGGACGCAAAGCTGGACGAGGAGACCTTTAAGCTGGTGGCCATCGGCCGGGAGGGCGAGCACTATAAGGTGGAGGACGGCGAGTACTATCCCATCGCACCGAAGTTCTTTGACGAGCGCGGCTCTGCCAACAACTATCTGACCGGTATCAATGAGGAGACCTATCCCGGCTACTGGCAGACCCGGGTACGGAAGGAGCAGGCTGTTTATGACGCCTATCAATATATGTCTCTGGATGACGAGCGCCTTGAGGACGCTGTGGCCAATCCCGTCTTGGACGCGCCGGTATTTGACAGCGATAAATACGTCAAGATTGTCAATCAGATGGCCAACGACTATTTCATCAAGGTCATCGCGGGTGAGGAGGATCTGGACGCCGGCTATGACAAGTTCCTGGAAAAATGGAGGAGCGAGGGCGGTGCGGCCATATCTGAGGATTTAAACAGCTGGTATCAGAGTAAAACAAACTAAAGGAGGCTGATGCAGGATGAAGGGATTTAAGAGCTGCTTTGCGGCGGCGCTGATGGGTCTGGTGATTTTTTCCGCCGGACTGAACGCGTCTGCGGCGGAGGAGCGGGTCATTGTGGAGGATAACTGCGATAATTTTGAGAACCCCGCCATTGCAAATCTGACAGACGGCAAGGTCGCGAACATGAAAACAGCGGATAGCGCGATGAACTTTCATAAGTTTCAGGACAGCACATACGATTCTGTAACCGACGGCCGGATGATCAAAGCGGCGGATCAGAACGCGGCCGAAACGGATAAATCCACCTATATTGTCTATCACGCGGCAGAGAACATGAACAGCTTTCATGTGGAGACCTATTACTGTAAGAAGAACGGCAAGCTGGCCAATGACATGTCCTTTGAGGCCTCATCGGACGGCGTGACCTATACGCCGATTCCAAAGGCGGACATCACCCGGACGGTGGCGGAGACCACCATCAATGGAAACATCTACAATGAGGCAAACTGGGCGGACTATTTCTGGCGGCAGGTAAATTTCGACTTCTCCCTTCTGCCGGAGAATACGCATTATCTGAAGATTAAATTCGGCGGAAAGGGCTCCAATGCCTACTATGATCTTGCCATCTCTAAGGTGCAGATCTCCACCGTGGAGGGCGTAAACAAGCGGTATCTGGAGGATGCGGTCGCGTCTGCCAGGGCCCGGCTGGAGGCAGAGAAGGACAACTGCGGCGACGGGGACTGGCAGTATCCGCAGACGGTTTATGACGCGCTGGAAAACGCATGCACAGCCGCGGAGGCCGTGCTTCAGAACCCGGAGGCTGAACAGGCCGAGGTAGACGGCGCCCGGGACACCCTGCTGGCCCAGACAGAGACCTTCCGGCTGTCCCAAAATCATCTGCTGCCGCTGGTGGACGAATGTGCGGATTTTGACCGCCTGCTGTCCTATACAGAGGCCAATCTCCAGCTTTCCGCCAGCGATCTCGCCCTGGGAGACAACACACACTTCGCCCGGAAAAAGGAGGCTCCGGCAGAGCTGGTTTACCGGGTGACAGAGGATGTACAGTTTATTGAGCTGGAAGCGGCCGTCCGCAGAACCCAGGCGGAGATAGACGCGGGGATCATGGCGGAGGATATGAAGCTTTCGGTCTCAGCAAACGGAACGGATTATACAGCGCTGGCGGCGGACGCGGTGACGGTGCGGTCCATTGACGGCGGATATTTTGACGACTGGGTCAAGGATACCTGGCGGCGGGTGCGCTATACGGCCTTTGACGTGCCTGCCGGCACCCGGTATGTGAAGATTGCCTTCGGTGCTGTGTCGGACAAGGGCGCCTATTGGGAGAATCACCTGCTGAAGGTGACGCTGCATAATGTGAAGCAGGACAGCGTCCTGCGGGGACTGTCCCTCTGGAAGAACACAGAAGCCGGCGGCGTGAAGGTGACGGACGCGGCGGAGCTGCAGGCCGGCGGCAGCTTTGTGCTCACCGGAAACCTGACCATTGACCCGTCCGCGGCACCAGGGGCGGCGCTTCTGGCCGTTGTGACAGACGGCGGAGACTTCCGCGGCGTGAAAATTCTGAACACAGCCGCGAGCGGAAGATTTGACTTTAAGGAGGAGAACGCCCTGGAGGTTCCGGCGGGCCTGACACAGCCGAACATCCGCGTGTTCCTCTGGGACGGCGAAATGGTAATGACGCCGCTGGCAAAGTATCAAAGCTTATTTTCGTTTTGCGGCAGAGAGCCGTGCGCCCATTGGGCGCACGGCCTGATTGGGAGAAAGGAGCAGCTTATGAAAAAGGCTGGAATATGGATTCTGATACTGGGCATTTTGCTGTCCGCTGTGCCCGTGTTTGGTACGGCGGGAACGGATACCATGTCCGATATCGCGGGATTGGACTGTGAGCGGGCCGTCCGGGAGCTGGTGAGCCTCAACATCATGGAGGGCTATGACGATGGGACGTTTCGGCCAAAGGCCGTTTTGAACCGTGCGGAATTTTCCGCGCTGATCTCCCGGGTTCTGGGAATGGAACAGGGCGCGGACGCGCTCAGGGAACAAACGGTCTTTCAGGATGTGGCGCCGTCGCATTGGGCAGCCGGCTATATCCATGCCGCCGCAGGGCTCGGAATCATCAACGGATACGGAGACGGCATGTTCGGCCCGGAGGATGAGATCACGCTGGAACAGGCCTGCAAAATGGTGCTGGAATGTATGGGCTATGGGATTCCGGCCGCTGAAAAGGGCGGCTATCCCAATGGATATCTTGTGACCGCGGCGCAGTACGGTCTGACCCGGGACATCGGCACGGCCGGCGCGGAGCCCCTGCCCCGGGGCGAGGCGGCGAAGCTCCTGGCCCAGGCTCTGGATGTGGACCTGATTGAACGGGACTATGGCACGGATACCTATTCCAGACAGACCGGCGTCACCCTGCGCACCAAGCTCTGCGCGCAGCTGGGCCTGGAGCGGAAAGAGGGAATTGTGACCGCCAACGCCTACACCAGCCTGAACGGGAGTACAGGCATGGCGGAGGGAAGACTTGCGGTGGACGGTGAGGATTACCGGTTCGGGCGTGAGGATATGAATGGATTGTTGGGTTATCGGGTGGCGTACTATGCAAAGACCAATGAGGGCGGCGCAAAAGCGCTGTATTCGGTCCAGCCGGTTGTGAATCAGAACAAAACGGTCAGCTTCCTGCCGGAGGACATTGCCGAAATGACAGCGGACGCCTTCTCCGTGTACCAAGAGGACGGCGCAAAGACACAGACCTACAGGCTGGACCTGCCGGTCAAAACGGTCTGCAACGGCAAGTACATGCTGGACGCGGGCCGGGATGACTGGCAAATACAAAACGGCAGAATCCGGCTTCTGGACAATGACGGGGACGGCCGCTATGAGCTGGTGTTTGTGGAGGAAGTGCAGACCTATCTCGCAAGCGGTATCGATGCGGAGAAGGGGATCATCCATCTGAAGACCTTCAGCGCCCAGACCCCCGGCCAGTTTGCCGGAAAGACCTATATCGACTGCCAGAGCGCGGACACGGTTTTCCGCATCTGCGGGCAGGACGGTGCGGAGCTTGCGCTCTCCGATCTGGCCCCCATGCAGATGATCGGCATTCTGCAGAGCAAGGATCAGGAGCTTGTCACCATCATTTCAGGCAGCGCGCCCTTTGAGGGCACCGTGGACGCGGTTCATGCCGCGGAAGATAAGGCGGTCATTGACGGGGAGTCCTATGAACTGGCAAAAAACAGCCAGGGCGACCCCCTGCTGGAGCTGCGGGCCGGCGACCAGGGAAAATTCTGGCCTGATGTGATGGGAAGGATCGCCGCCAAAAATATCAGCGCCCCGGGCGGCGGCTATGGCGCAGAGGTGGAGACCGTCAACAGGGATCTGATCTGCAGTTATTTGCTGGCGGCCAGCAGTGAGGGCGTGTTCTCGCCCCAGGTCCAGTTTAAACTGCTGACCAATCTGAAGGACGGCACCAGGGAAGAGCGGATTTTCCAGCTGGCGGACAGCGTACTGATCAACGGGGAAAAGACAGCCGCGGGGGATGCCCTGGCTGTGATCGCGGACGCCAACGGCGGGGACTTCCACGTTCCCATGACCTATGCGCTCAACGGAAAGGGCAAAATTAAAAGCATCTGGCTGTATGCCCAGACCATTCCCATGGGCTATATGACCTATCAGTCGGCAAACCGTTCCTTTGACGGGTTGTATTATCTGGATGCGAACAGCATCACCTATTTTGTGGACATCCGGGACTACGAAACGGTCTATGCCGGCACAGCGGTCAAGCTGAACAACAGCGCCCGGTATCAGGTGCGGATCTTTGATCCTGTGGGAGAGGATTTCTCCCTGAAAAAGCGGATTTTTATCGTATATGTGGATCTGGAAAACGCGTCGGGCACAACCCTGGATGAAAACGCGCCCATGCTGGTCACGGATGTGATGCGGTATGCGGATGAGGACGGGGACCTTGCCTATATGCTGGAGGGGCTCTGCGGCGGACAGACTGTAAAGCTCAGCCTGCACGAGGATCTGGACAAAAAGGCGGAAAAACTCAAGGCCGGCAGCTTTATCCGGTTTTCCAAGAACGGGGCAGGCCTGGCAAAGGAGCTGAAGATTCTGGCGCAGATGCCGCCGGCGGAATCCTTCCGGAAGGGAATTGGCGGCAGCAACGAACAGGTCTTTGGCACGGCCGCGGCAGTGGAGCGGAACGCGGACCACAGCTCCTGCGTCCTGACCCTTTCCTATGCGCAAAACGGCGCGGAAAAGCAGGCGGCATACGAGATCGCGGGCAAGCCGGTGTATCTCTATGACGGCGGCAAGATCAGAACAGCGGAAACAGGAGAGGTCGGAGAACAGGAAAAGATTTTCCTGCACGCTGTCAACTTTGACGTAAAAGCGGTTATCATCATTCGTTAAATAAGGGGGATGAAAATGCGAAACAGAGTCATACAAAAACTGACCGCGTATCTTGCGGGACTGGCAATTCTGGCAGGCTCTGCCGGTATGTATGGCATCTCCGCCTTTGCGGCGGAGAGCCTGACGGATGATCTGGCAACCCTGTCCCAGTGCGACGCGGCCGGGACAACCAGCGCCAACATCGGCTTTTCCAAAAAGGATCTGTCCGCACATGGCATCACGGACACATCCAGAGTGTATAAGCTGAAGGATGACGGGGATTTGGACAGTCAGACCTATCTGGTGTATCAGACCCAAAAGGAATTTGAGTCCATCAGTCTGGAGGCCGCCTATCTGAAAAAGAACGGACAGATAGCCGGCGATATTCAGTTTGAGACATCCCCGGACGGCGTTGCTTATACGCCCTTTCCGCAGATGACCAAGACGGTGGACACGGCGGACTGGGCCGACAACTATTGGAGAAAAACCGTGTTTGAGTCCGCGGCGTCCCTGCCGGAGCACACCCGGTTTATCCGGATCGCCTTTGGCGCCACCGCGTTCATCGGCGCCGGGGGAAACACCGCGCTGCAAATCTCAAATGTTACCCTGGGCGTCAAGGAGATGGAGATTGACTGCCGGACATTGCTGAAGGCCGCGCTGGATCAGGCGAAGACCACGCTCAGCCAGGCGGAGATCGGAGCCGCGCCGGGCATGGTGTCAGAGGAGGCGTATCAGGCCTTTTCGCTTGCCATTGGACTTGCGGAAAATGTCTGGAGCAACGGCGACGCCACAGCCCAGGATCTGGAATCCGCGCTGACCCTGCTCAATGAGGCGGTCCTTGCCTTCGCGCAGGCCGTCAATCCGGAGGAGGCCCTGGTGGACGAATGTGACAGCGCAAGCTTTCCCTTCCGGACCTCGGATGATATTCAGGTGGCCACCTCGTCACCGGAAAAGTTTGACGGGGACAAGGGACGTTATTACAAGAAGCTGAATCACGGCGGCGAATATGTGATCTATAAGCTGGACGAAGGCAAGCGGGCCAAGACCGTGACAGCGGAGACCTGGTATTATAAGAGCAACAACACCCTGGCCGCTGACTGTACGGTGGAGACCAGCGCGGACGGGACGGTGTTCCAGCCCGCTGGCGCGGTCCGGATTGCCGACGATCAGGGCTGGGCCAACGGCGCGTGGCGCAAGGTGACCTTTACGGCGTCGGATCTGCCCAAGGACGCCCAGTACATCAAGCTGAACCTGGGCGACACCACAGAGACGGGCGCCTTGTACGCGGTGCAGATCGGGCGTGTGACCATTGCCCTTGCCGCCAACTATGAAAAATTGCTTGAGAATAAGATCGCCGAAGCGGCGGCGCTGCTGGACCGGGTCCCCGCCGGAAATAAACCGGGCATGTGCCCGGCTGAGGTGAGGGACAAGCTGACGGCGGCAAAGACCGCCGCGGAACAGAACCTTGCCCAGGGTGCGCCCGAGGAGGAACTGATTCTTGCCATGCAGGCGCTGACCGCCGCGATCATGGAGGTGGAGGGCTCCATAGTCTACGCGGTGGGCTGGCCGGATGACGCCAAGCTTACGGCCTCTGCCGCCGGCTCCGCGGGCGTCTCCCTGTCGTGGACCGCCGCGGTGGGAAGCGGCCCCGTCACCTATGAGGTGTATCAGGGGGAACAGATCATCGGGACCACGGACAAGACCGCCTATGAGGCGAAGAACCTTGCGCCGGGGCTCTCCTATGTCTTTCAGGTGGTGGCCGTGACGGCTGAGGGAAAATCCAAGCCCCTGGGGCCTGTCCAGGCGCAGACGGCGAAGCCGGCCGAGTTCGCGCCGCCGGATTTCAGCCGCATTACGCCGGACAGCTTTGAGGACGAGGACTATCTGGCGCCGCTGATCTGGAAAAATGACATTCGCGGAATACCGTATTACTACTACAACCTATATAAGATTTTAAACGCGGTGCGGATGGAGGAACCTGACCGGGGCTTTGTGGACATTTTTGTCTCCCGGCGGTACAGCGCCTTTACGCCGGTCAACGTCAGAATCCAGGAGGCGTATCTCCCGATTACCTATTTCTACACCAGAGACGACAGCTGGAACGAATACTATAACAACCCGGAGGTCAAGATCCGTCTGGAGGCCGTGCTCCAGCATGTGCTGGACCTGCAGAAAACGGAAACCGACGCGGCCAAGGGCGAGTTTGCCGGGGCGTTTCCCCAGAGCACAACCAATACCTATGATCTGGCGGGAACCACCTTTACTCTGAACTTCCTGGGACAGACGCTGAAGCTTTTGCATGAGGCGGAGGCAAACCAGCCCGGGTTTCTGTCCATTGACCCGGATTTGTTCCAGCGGCTCAACGAGGCCTGCAGAAAGGCCATTGTCCTGACCCTGACCAATCAGAAATGGTATGCGTACGGTTTGCAGTACTCCAACCAGTATGGTCTGATCTGGTCCGCTGCCGCGGCCTATCTGGAGTATCATCCGGACCCGGAAATTGAGGCTTTGCTGAGAGAGAAATACCAACAAAGTCACGAATTTATCAGCCCGGCGGGCTTCTATTATGAGGAGGGCGCCTTTGACATGAGCTATAACCTGGGCGTTCACACCAACAACATTTCGGCAGAGTACACCTATTTCAAGGACACTGAGCTGGAGGCAAAGCTGCTGGAAGATCAGAACCGCTTCATTGACTGGCTCTCCTATAATATGGTCATTGAGCCGGACGGCTCATGGTTCAGCACAAACGGCGCGCCCAGCCGGCGTATCACAACCACGGGGTATTCCATCTACAGAAAGGATATGCCCATTGCGGAGAAGATCCCGATGGCACGGGCATTTGTGAGAAGCGACGAGGATATTGAGGACGAGATCGCGAGAAACAAGAGCGCCATTGTCAAGGGCGGCGCCTGGCCGGTGCTGCCGGAGATGACCCTGCGCGGCGGGGACGCCTACAACGCCTATGGGATCTTTGACAAGCTCATGGTTCAATACGTGCCCACAGAGGCGGAGCGGTGGGAGGCCATTGAGAGCCTGCCGTATATGGCAAGTGAGAACTTTAACCACCAGCGGGCGGACGAGGGCAGCAATCTTGAGTTTACCTATGTCCGGCGGCCTGGCTATTACACCATTTTCAACGCGGGCAAGCAGTATAACCCCATGCAGGTATTTGGACAGGGACTGCTTTGGCATCCCGAGGGCGGCATCATGATTGCCAGCCAGAGTGAGGAAAAAGACACCATTGACAGCGAAAAGGCGCCCAAGGCCAATGATTTCTCCTGGGGAACCAAGGCGTACGAACCCAACCGGAAGCAGTCCATTGAACGGGTCTATGAGAATGGGAACCTTTGGGGCAAGCGCGGCGGAAGCTCCAACCAGAACCTGACCTATACGGTAAACGGTCAGGCACTGCAGCCCGAGACCGGGATCGCGGATCTGCCGGACGGCGATGTTGAGGTGGCCTATGATCTGGCCGACAAGAGCGGAAAGAATGGTACCAAGAAAATCCGGTACGCGGAGGACGGCATCCATGTGGAGGTCCGGCATCCGGGCGGCCTGCAGGAGTGTTTCCCGCTCATGATCCGGAATGAGGACCGGCTGGAGGTCCAGGACGGCCGGGTGAAGCTGGTCCGGGGCCGGGCTGTGATGGAAATTACCTTTGACAAAGCCGTCAAGGCCGAGATTGCAAAGAGAAACTATACCATGTCCCGGTATCAGATGAATATGCTGACCGC
This sequence comes from uncultured Ructibacterium sp., assembly GCA_965146665.1. GTDB lineage: Bacteria > Bacillota > Clostridia > Monoglobales > Monoglobaceae > Ructibacterium. The sequence continues at coordinate 38,330 of CBCTHE010000018.1, read as the reverse complement.
GGCAACCACAGAGGACGAGCTCTCCTATACCATCCGTATGGGAATCGAGGAGCCGGAGATCCGGGAGATCGACGGCGAGGTGCAGGTGACAGAGAACCAGGTCACCGGCGCGGAGCTGAACCAGGGCGGCGCGGAGGAACCCTCTGACGGGGGAGCGCAGGAACCCGGCGGGAATGTACCGGACAGCGGCCGGGACGGTCAGGGTGCGGCAGCGCCGGACACCCCGCCGGCCTTTGTGGATATTGCGGGCCACTGGGCCGAGGAGGACATTGATTATCTGGCGGAAAAAGGCGTGGTCAGCGGCGTGGATGAAACGCATTTCGAGCCGGACCGGGCCGTCACCCGGGCGGAATTCACCGCGATTCTGGCGGAATATCTGGCGCTGTCAGAGGCCGGGGACGCACCTTATCAAGGCTTTGTTGATGTCAGTCCGGACGCCTGGTATTACAGCGCAGTGATGGGCTGTGCCCAAAAGGGTATCATTCAGGGGATTGATGCGGAGCGCTTCGCGCCGGACCAGCCGATTTCCAGGGCGGAAATGGATCTGATCTGTATGCGGGTGTATACCTATCTGCTGACCCAGACCGCGGCGCCCAGAAATGACGCCACCCGGGCGGATGCCAGCGTGCTGATCCGGCGTTTGCTTGAGGACATTGACCGGATTTCGGCATCATAAAAAATGAACATGGACAGAGGGCCCCTGCTTAGGCAGGGGCCCTCTGCGGAAATGGAGGCTGGGATGAAACAGCAGAAATATGACATTTTGATTGTTGGCGGCGGTATCTCCGGCGCCATGGCTGGCATTGCGGCGGCCCGGATGGGAGCCCGCTGTCTGCTGGCGGAGGAATATGGATTTCTGGGCGGGATGCTTACCGCCGGCGGTGTGGGTCCCATGATGACCTTCCATTCCGGAGATGTCCAGGTGGTCCGGGGCGTCTGCGGAGAGCTGATTGAGCGAATGAAGAAAAAGGGCGCCTCACCAGGCCATATTCCGGACACAACCGGCTATACCTATACGGTGACGCCCTTTGATGCAGAAGGGATGAAGGAAACCCTGGAGGAGATGTATCTGGAAGCCGGCGGTGAGGTCCTGTATCACACCAAGGCGGCGGCAGTCCGCACAGAGGGGCAAAGGATCACCGCGATTACGGCCGCCAACAAGGCTGGGCTTACCCAGCTGGAGGCCGGCGTGTTGATTGACGCGACCGGGGACGGCGACCTGTGCGCGTGGGCGGGTGTGCCGATGGACACGGGCAGACCGTCCGACGGGAAGAATATGCCTCTGACCATGAACCTGAAGCTGGGGAATGTGGATATTCCAAGGGTGCGCGCGTATATGCGGGCACATCTGGATCAGTTCACCCATTTGGATGAGAACAATGTGAGCCTGCTGGACCGGGCGGCGCGGCTGTCGGTCAGCGGTTTTCACCGGGAGTTCCGCCGCGCCCTTGCGGCGGGCCGGGTGATATCGGTTCGGCGGGATCTCCTGTTTTTTGAGACCGGCACAGAGGGTCAGGTTATTGTCAACACCGCCAGCGTCAGCGATTGCGACCCAACCGACCCCTGGGCGCTCAGCAAGGCGGAAACCCTGGGCAGACAGCGGGCGCTCCAGCTGGCCAGGTTCATGGCGGAGGAGATACCGGGGTTCGAGCATGCGCATGTTTTGCAGACCGGGCCGGCAATCGGCGTCAGAAGCAGCCGGCGGCTCCGGGGCAGATACTGCCTGACCGCGGAGGATATTCTGACAGGCAAGCGGTTTGCGGACGCTGTGGCATACGGCGGCTATCCGGTGGATGTGCCGCCGCCGGGCGGCCGGGATGACGCGGAGCACGCCAGGCAGATGCGGCAGATCAGGCATCTGTCCGGCGGCGAGATCTATGGGGTGCCGTACCGGTGCCTGCTCAATGATAAAATTGAAAACCTCATTACGGTCGGACGGTGTATTTCTGCGTCCTTTGAGGCCCAGGGGGCCATCCGTGTCACGCCGATCGCGGGCGCGGTGGGGCACGCGGGCGGCATCGCCGCCGCGCTGGCCGCCGCGCAGGGCGTGCCGCCGGCGGAGCTATCGCCGGAGGAGATCAGGGCAAAATTGAAGGAACAGGGAGCGTTTCTGCTCCCTGCGGACAGATCTGGAAGGGGAGAAGAACATGAAGCGGATATTTGAAATGACAGAAAGACAGGAGCTCTGGGATGTGATTGTTTGCGGCGGCGGGCCCGCGGGTTGTGCGGCCGCGGCGGCCGCGGCGCGGATGGGGGCCAAGACCCTGCTGGTGGAGGCATCCGGCGCGCTGGGCGGCATGGGGACAATGGGGCTGGTTCCGGCCTGGTGTCCCTTTTCTGACAAGGAGAGGATGATCTACCGCTCCATTGCGCAGGAGGTCTTTGACACCTTAAAGGCGGAGATGCCATATGTTCCGGCGGAGCGGCTGGACTGGGTGCCCATTGACAGCGAGCGGCTGAAGCGCATCTACGACCGGCTGGTGCTGGACAGCGGGGCTAGGCTGGAGTTTTTCACACAGGTATGCGGCGTGGAATCAGAGGACGGCAGGATCCAGCGCATTCTGGTCTGCCAGAACGGGGATCTCAAAACCCTGCGGGCCGAAACCTATATCGACTGCACAGGAGAGGCCGTGCTGTCCAGAAAGGCCGGCGCGAAGATGGTGTCAGAGGAGACGTGCAGACAGCCGGCCACCCACTGTTTTGTGCTGGGGAATGTGGATTTATTCGCGTTTCAGCACGGACCCAACATGCACGGCAGCAAGGCGGAAAGTCCCATCCATGCGATTTTGGCCTCCGGGGCATATCCTCATATCAAGGACAGCCATATCTGCTGTAACGTGGTGGGACAGGGCACGGTGGGCTTCAACGCGGGGCATATCTGGGAGGCGGACCCGGATCAGCCGGAGCAGATCTCCATGGCCATGGCGGAGGGCCGGGAGGCCGCGCGGGAGTATCAGGAGGCGCTGGCAAAGTTCCACCCCACGGCCTTTGGAAACGCGCACCTGGCCAGCACGGCGCCCTTTATGGGAGTCCGGGAGAGCAGACAGGTGCTGGGGGACTATGTCCTGACCGCGGAGGATTACAGCCAACGTCGGTCCTTCCCGGATGAAATCTGCCGGAATTCCTACTATGTGGATGTACACTATTCCAGAGAGGAGGCGGCGCTGATTGCCGCCGGAAAGATGGCGGCGGTGGGACGGCCAGCCAAGTATGGGCCGGGGGAATCCTATGGGATTCCATACCGTTGCCTGACGCCTTTGGGCTTTGAGAACCTGCTGACCGCGGGCAAGATCATCTCCTGTGACCGGATGGCCCAGGGGAGTGCGCGGGTGATGCCGGTTTGCCTCTGCACCGGGGAAGCCGCCGGGGTAGCCGCCGTTTTGTCCGGCGGCGGAGATGTGCACGCCGTTCCGGCCCAGACACTGCGGAAAAAACTGAAGGAGAACGGGGCATACCTGCCGGAATAGGCTATAACGATATTTGAGGAGTGACAAAAATGGAACAGAACAGCAATTTTATTGAAAAGATAGCAGACCGGATGATCTTCGGCGGGGACACGGTCTGGGGCATGAATATTCAGCGGTTTGACTGGGTGCCCGGCGTGGGTCTGTATGGAATCTGGAAGGCCTGGGAGGTTACACGGCAGGAGAAGTATCTGAATTTCTTAAAAGACTGGAGCGCGGAGCATCTCAAGGAGGCCTATGCGCAAAAGACGGTCAATTCCACAGCGCCGCTCCTGACGGTTCTGATGGTCTGGCAGGAGACCGGCGATCCCGCCCTGTTTCAGGTATGCGCCGATATTGCCGCCTATATTCTGGAGGAGGCGCCCCGCACCAGAGACGGCGGTCTGGAGCATACGGTCACAGAGGATGTGGAGGGGTTTGCGGAACAGATGTGGGCGGACACCCTCTTCATGGTCTGCGTCTTTATGGCGCGGATGGGTAAGGCGGCCGGAAATGAGCGGTATACGGACTTCGCGCGGCAGCAGCTGGCCGTCCATCTGCGGGCGCTCCGGGACAGAGAAACCGGCCTGTATTACCATGGCTGGAACTGTACCGGCAGGAACCATATGAGCGGGGTCCGCTGGGGCCGTGCCAACGCGTGGATTTTGTACAGTATGGCGGAGATTCTGTCTGTCACAGAGGGGACGACTGGGGATCAGTGGAACCGGTTTGCCGAAAGCGCGGCGGCTATCCGGGGGTATCAGCGGGAGAACGGCGCCTTTGGAACAATTTTGGACGATCCCGTGGCCTATGATGAGATTTCGGCCACGGCGGGAATCGTGGCCGGTATGGCGGTTGGAAGAAGGCGGAACGTCCTTGATGCCTCCTATGATCCGGTGATTGAGAAGGGGCTTTGCGCGATCCGAAACGCGGTCCGGGAAAACGGAGAGGTGGGCGGGGTCTCCGGCGGAACGCCGGTGATGGCGGACGCGGATGCCTATAAGGCGGTGCCAATCTACCCCACGCTCTACGGCCAGGGGCTTGCGGCCGCGGCGCTGGCGGAGGCACGGCGGCTGGCCCTGTGAGACGCTTTTCCGCGTCTGGGGAAAGCGCTTGACACTCCGGGAGATCTGTGCTATATTGCACGGTATAGAGCCGCGGAGACAGGCGGCGGAATGGGGGAAATGATGGAGATGGAACAGAAGGCAAAGAACGCCGTACAGGCGGCAGAGGTGAACAGGGACAGGTTTTCCGCAGGGATGGACTGCGCGTATGCCTGGCATGGGGTGATCGACCAGTCGATCCGGTATATTGAGGAGTTCCAGTTGCTCAGGCCTGAGCTGTGGCGGCGGTTTGTCCAGCAGTTCCGTGAGGACGCGGACTTTGATGCGGGCTGGCGGGGCGAATACTGGGGAAAGATGATGCGGGGAGCCTGCTTCACCTATTCCTATACCCAAAACGGACAGCTGTATGATATTCTGACGCAGACGGTGTCAGACATGATGGAGAGCGCTGACCCGGACGGCCGGATCAGCAGCTATGGCAGGGATCATGAATTCGACGGCTGGGACATTTGGTCGCGGAAGTATGTGCTCCTGGGTATGCAGTATTTTCATGAGATCTGCAAAGACGCCGCTTTTGCTGAAAGGATTGTGGCGTCCATGTGCGCCCAGACCGACTATATCATTGGAAAAATCGGAGACGGGCCGGACAAAATGCCGATCACCGCGGCCACAAGGCATTGGCGGGGACTGAATTCTTCCTCCCTGCTGGAGCCGGTTGTCAGGCTTTACCGCCTGACCGGGAAGCAGAAGTATCTGGATTTTGCCGAATACATTGTGGACTGCGGCGGCACGGATGTGGAAAATATCTTTGATCTCGCCTATGCGGACGAGTTGGCGCCGTACCAGTATCCGGTCACCAAGGCGTATGAGATGACCTCGTGCTTTGAGGGGCTTTTGGAGTATTACAGAATCACGGGGATTGAACGGTATAAAACCGCGGTGATGAACTTCGCGGAACAGATCCTCAAAACCGATTTTACGGTCATTGGCAGCTGTGGGTGTACCCATGAGCTGTTTGACCATTCAAGCGTGCGGCAGGCCAATACCACCAACACGCCTATCGCCCAGGAGACCTGCGTCACGGTCACGCTGATGAAGTTTTTTTATCAGCTTTTGCTGCTGACTGGGGATCCCGTCTACGCGGATGCTTTTGAACGATCCGCCTATAATGCGTTTTTGGGTGCCATCAACACGGAGAAGGTGGTTGAACCGCTGATTGCGGCGGAGCATCCCACATGGAATGCGGAGCCGCTCCCCTTTGACAGCTACAGCCCGCTGACGGCCGGTACGCGGGGGAACGGCATCGGCGGGTTGAAGCTCATGTCAGACAACCACTATTACGGCTGCTGCGCGTGTATCGGTTCGGCGGGCTGCGGGCTGATTCCAAAGATTACCCTGCTCAGGGCGGAGGACGGACTGGTTCTGAACCTGTTTATCAGCGGGACGGTCACGGCCCGGACCCCGGCCGGCGGCAGGCTTGTGCTGAAACAGGAGACCGCGTATCCAAGGGACGGCGCGGTCAGAATCACCTTTGACATGGACCGGGACGAGGAATTTACGCTGTGGATCCGGAATCCGGCATGGAGCAAGACCACAGAGGTCACGGTCAACGGCGCGCCCGCGGCGGGCAGCGGTGGGTATATAAAGATCCGCCGTGTCTGGAAGAGCGGGGACGCGGTGGAACTGGCTCTGGATATGCGGACGGAAGCGGTCCGGCCGGTCGCCTATGCGCCCCAGGTTTTGATGAACAAGGTCATCTGGGGCAAGAACTATATGGTGCCCGCCTATGACAGGCAGGACCCGCTGGCACTGCGGCATATTGCCTTCCGGCGCGGGCCGCTCATGCTCGCCCAGGACAGCCGCCTTGGGTACAGCGTTGATGATCCCGCCGGGTTTCTGGTGGGGGAGGATGGCTATGTGGAGGTCCGGTTTCCGGCCGAGGATACGGCGCCCTATGCCCATATGGTGGAGACGCGGATTCCGCTGGCAGACGGCGGCTATATGACTGTCACCGATTACGCGTCGGCCGGAAAGCTGTGGACAGAGGAGAGTAAAATGGCTGTCTGGATGCTGACTGAAAAGCCCATGGCCAAACCGGAATAGAAATGCGGCGCAGACTGGGGATGCGATCTGTCATTCTTTTGTTTTTAAATACACATTCGGAGGCGCATGGAACTTCTTTTTAAAGGCCTTGCTGAACGCGTAAGGAGAGGAGTAGTTCAGCATTTCTGACACCTGGTTAATTTTAAAATATCCTTCGGCGAGCAGGAGCCTTGCCGCATCCATGCGTCTGGTGCTATAGTAGTTTAAAATGGTTATGCCGGCGTTCTTTCTAAAGAGATCGGATAAGCAGCCGTAGTTATAACCAAAAACACTGGACAGTTCTGACAGATTTTCAATGGAATAGAGGTTAGTATCTGTATAGTGCATGATAGTGCATGATTTGACAGCACAGCTCGTCCTTTTAAGACGTACGCTTTTGACTTTGACAAACGTTTTCTGAGCGGAAATGCTGGATGAGATAGTATAACACCTGCTCAAAGATGGTGCAGAGCATCTCGTGCGCAAACGCCTGCTTTGATGCCGTCTCGGCGATTGCATTGGCAAGACAGCTGTTGATTTGCTTATCCTCAGTATTCTCTGCGCATATAGATAGACTGCAGCAACACGGTCCAATTCAGCTTTTATGCCGGGGTTATTTGTATTAAACGCGAAGAAGTCATACCTCAGCGGTGCATCTCTTGAGGATCGAATTTCATGAAAGTCGTCGGGATACGAAAAATAAATGTCGCCTTTGGCGACATCCGCAGGGATGTCGTTTGTCAATACCACGCCGGAGCCATCTGTTATGACGGTTAATTCATACCAGTTGGCATGGGCGTGTTTTTCTATTACAAAATCCGGTATACAGTACAATCTGCCTAATTGCGTAAGCAGGGTCTGCTGAAAGGATATGGGATTCTGTACAAAGTTATAGTTAATATGGAAATTCTGCTTCACGCTTCATCGCTCCTTATACAGAAATCCAAAACAAAAAGCAAGCAGGAATAAGAAATTGTGACCTTAAAAAAGCCAAAACAGAAGAAACCAAAAAAATGATATGTTTTTCAAAAAAAGATTATATTTACATTGCGGGCAGAATGCGATACAATCAGTCAAGCACGAGGGGTTTAGGATGAAGAAAACAATTGCGGCAATAGGCTGTGGCAGAATTGCTGCCATGCGCATCTGCCTGCACTGGGACAGATGGAGAATGTGCGCGTGAAATATGCCTGTGATATTATACAGGAAAAGGCGGAAAGGGCAAAAGAAAAATATTCATTTATTGCGCGTGCAGTCACAGATTACAGAATTGCGCTGGCGGACCGGGAGGCGTCTCCCAGAGACGGCGTAACAACCAACGCGTGGTGCTCGGCCCATAGCATCCAAAAAAGCAGTACGCTTGCGGAGCTGTGCGAAAAGAGCGGCTATATCCTTGTTCTCGCCCCCGCCAATCCTGAAAAGCATTTGGCTTATGCCGAGGACGTTTTCAAATACAAAAAGCATACATACATTGATAAGATGTTCGCGCCGGACATGCAGACGGCCGAAAAGATTTTTGAGTTTGCAAAGCGGTATAACACCAGGTTTTTCAGCTCGTCGGCGCTGCGTTATGCAGAGGAGCTGCTGGACTTGGGTGACGCAGCCAACCTTATTGCATTGGGCGGCGGGAGAAGCATGGAGGAATATATCGTCCACCAGATAGAGATGGCGGTCAAGGTTCTGGAGGCGGCTCCGGTTTCGGTAAAGGTGGAAAAACAGGGGGCGCAATGCATATGCAATATTCAGTTTGAGAATTCCAAAAACGCAGCCATGGTATATGCTGATACTCTTCCGTTTGCCGTTTGTACAGACGGAGACGATAGGAATTCCGTATATAAACCGATTACGTCAGACTATTTTCGAAATTTGATTTCAGACATTCTGCGGGTTTTTGAAACGTGGGTATACGCCTTTGACCCAAAGCAGACGCTCACCGTCATGAAAATCCGGACGGCAGTTTTACAGGAGGCAAAGCGTCCGGCACAGTGGGTTAAAGTACAGTGACCCAGATAAACGCCGGATGCCTTTTCCGCATATTGAAACTGCGTTCAAAATTATGGCGCAAGGGGCCGCGAAGTATATAGGAAAACCATAATTATCCCCGCAGACTGCAAATGTGCGGGGATTGTTACAGCTTTTAAAAAATTGATACACCGCGGGGGCTGGCGGGTATGGTATACTGAACAGGAATCAGATAGGAGGAGGCGGTACAGCAATGAAGCCTTTGCGGTTTCGGCAAATTCATTTAGACTATCATACCAGCGAACAAATTAGGAATGTGGGCGCTGACTTTGACGCGGATCTTTTCGCGGAGACATTAAAAAATGCGCATGTCAATTCTGTGACCTGCTTTGCAATGTGTCATCACGGGAGGCTGTATTATGATTCAAAGCTGCACCCGGAGCTGGTGCACCCGCACCTGTGTAACCGGGACATGCTGCCGCAGATGATTGCGGCCTGTCACGCGCGGGGCATCCGCGTGCCGGTGTATATCACTGTGCAGTGGCATGATGTGATGCGGAAGATGCATCCGGAATGGCGGGTGATGGACGAGAATGGAAGTATCGGAGGCAGTCCTTACAGGGATGGGTTTTATCAGTTTATGTGTGTGAACAGCCCGTACCGGGATTTTTTAAAGGAAATCACAGCTGAGGTGCTGGAGACCATGCCGGATTTGGACGGCCTGTTTTTTGATATTGTGCAGGTTCCGGACTGCTCCTGCCAATCTTGTATGAAGGGCATGAAGGAGGAAGGGCTGGAACCGCATATTAAGGAGTGCCGTATGCGCTATGCCCGGCAGATGATTGACGCCTTTAAGACGGACATGACCGCGTTTGTGCGGCAGTTCAATCAGACCTGCAGTATTTTTTACAACGGCAGCCATGTCGGCCCGTCGATCCGGCAGACCCTGGACGCGTATACCCATTTAGAACTGGAATCCCTGCCGGGCGGCGCGTGGGGATATATGCATTTTCCGCTGACCATGCGGTATGCGCGGACGCTTGGCAAGGACTGTCTGGCGCACACCGGCAAATTTCACACCGAGTGGGGTGATTTTCACTCCTTTAAAAATCCGCCGGCATTGGAATATGAATGTTTTCGGATGCTGGCGCTCAATGCGAAGTGCCTGATTGGGGATCAGCTGGAGCCATCCGGTGCGCTTTCCAAACCGGTATATGATTTGATTGGGCCGGTATACAGAAGCGTGGCGGAAAAGGAACCGTGGTGTCAGAGCGCGCACGCAGTTACCGAAATCGGCGTGCTGACAGCGGAGGAATTTGACGAAGGACATGCGGGGGATCTGCCAGGGTGTATGCAGGGCGCGGTGCGTATGCTGGAGGATGCCTCTTATCAATTTGATGTGTTGGATTCCAGGAGCGATTTTTCCGCTTATCGTATGTTAATTTTGCCGGATAAAATTCCGGTCGATTCTGTGCTTGCAGAGAAATTGGAGATGTACACTGCGGCAGGCGGCAAAGTGCTGATGACCTTTGAGAGCGGATTGAATGAGCCTCAGACGGCGTTTGCCTTTGGCCCGGCCGTATTGCGGCCAAAGCAGCCCATGGACCTGGAGGGACAGCCGGTGCGCGGCCGGTTTTATGTCAGCAATAACTACGCGGACTATGTTTTGTCAGAAGGCGCGTTGGGACAGGGGCTGTACGATACAGAATACGTCATGTATGGGCGCGGCTGCGCTGTGGAGGCAAAAGCGGACGCGCGGGTTTTGCTCTGGAGTGTGCGGTCCTGCTTTGACCGTGATTACCGTCACTACTGCTCACATCGTCAGGCGCCGTCTTCAGGAATAAGAGGGGATGCGGCCGCGGTATTGGGCGGCGGGGCGCTCTATTTTGCCCATCCGCTGTTTACCATATATCAGGTGCGCGGCGCCCATTGGTGCAAAACATTGCTGTACAATGCCATTGATCTGCTGCTTGGGACGCGGCTGGTACAGCACGACGGCCCGTCGTCACTGCATTTGTATCTCAACGAACAGACGGAGGAAAAGCGGTATGTTCTGCATGCTCTGCACTATATTCCCGTGCGTAAATCGGCGGAACTGGATGTGATAGAGGATGTGATTGACTTATACAATGTCAATGTCACACTGCATTTACCGCATACTATCCAGACCGCGCGGCAGGTTCCTGAGGGCGTACCGCTTGACTTCCGGCAAAAGGGGGAGGCTGTGCAGCTGACCATACCGCGGATTCACGGGCATAGCATGGCAGCCCTTGACTGGCAAAACCGAGATTGACAAGGGGGAGACGGCTGTGCTATAGTAAATTAAGATATATACGAAAATACTGTGTATGGTGGTGTACCTTATGAAGCGGAAGCTGTTGAAGCCGAAATCCTTGCCGCGCAATAAAAGTGTAGCGGTTATTTGGTTGATGTCCTATATTCTGTTGATTGCCGTTCAGATTTGCATCAACGCTGTCAGCTATTCGCAGACACGTTCCATTGTAGAATTGGGAATTGACCGCTACAGCCAATCACGGCTGGCAAACCTGAAAGCCAATGTCAGCCATAAGGTGAGTGAGGCCGAGCAGCTGATTGTAAACATTTCCCTTGACCCTAAGGTGAAAGCCTTCACCAAGCTGACGGCGCCCATTACGGATGATAAAAGCTATCAGATGCTGATGACCGTACAAAATCTTGCCATGTACAGGGTGCAGGGGGAATATATAGAAGATTTTTTTGTCTTTTTTAAAAACAGCAACATGGTACTGACGGCGAGAAACAGCGCGGACAGTCAGGACTTCTTTTCCTATTTTTATGAGGGCGGCGATATGACGTATATGCAATGGGTCAATGCGCTGTTCAATTCGGATAACAAAGGGTATGCAGAGCTTCCGGTGGTAAATAACGGCGTGCAAACCGGCAAACAGGTGGCAATTTGCCGCCAGCTGCCCATTGAGGACCGCATTTTAAAGGAAGCGGCTGTGGTGGTGCTGCTTCGGCAGGACGAACTGCTGAGCGCTTCCATGCAGCGTCCCGCTAACAGTGATGAAACCGTTTTTCTGATCAATGAAGGGGATTCTGTGCTGGCGCACAATGGTATCATTGACGCATCGGGACTGCCGGACTATCATGATTTACAGGGAGAGAGCGGAAAAATAAACAAACGGGTGGAGGGGAAAAACTTTGTTGCAACCTATGAGGACACCGGCATAGCGGATTGGAAGCTGGTGTCTCTGGTTTCCGCTTCTGTGTTTTGGAATAAGCTCACTTATGTGCGCAATGTTACCATTATAAGCATTGCCATTGTGATATTGATTCAAATGGCGCTGGCATATTATTTTGTGCGGCGCAGCTACCGTCCGGTGCGGGAACTGGTGGACACCTTATCGCACAACACGGACGTTGAGTACAGAAGCGGAAACAACGAGTTTTCCTACATTAAATCCGCGGTAAAAAATACCGTGCAGACAAAGAAAAATGTGTTGAGAAAACAGGAAAAGCGTACGCGCAGGGATCTGATGGTTCGTCTGCTGAAGGACCGGCGGCTGGATATGACCGAGGCGGCGCGGCAGCTGCGTGAAGTGGACGTTGTGTTTCAATATAATATGTTTGTGGTGGGTATTTTTTATAACGAGGACGTACAGGCTTTGTATTCGGAAGAGGAGGCATTGTCCGAGCCGGAGCAATACCGGCTTGGTCAGATGATATTGGAAAACGTGGTGACGGATTTGGCCAATCAATGGTGCGGCTGCTATGCTGTGGCGGTGGAGGATACGGTGGTTTGCCTGTTCAACTTATCGGATTCGCAGGCGGCTGACTGGATCACGGCGCTGCGCACGGTGGCGGGGGACGTCTGCGGTGCAATGGATAAGCATTTCGGCATCCGCACCACGGCGGCGTTTGGTTCGATGCACCATAATTTGGAGGGGATTGGAGGCTCCTATGCCGAAGCGCTGGAGGCCTTTGAGCACAAGCTTCTGGTCAGCGCCGAGGATTTCTCGTTTTATGATGAAATCAATGAAACTTCCAGCGGCTTGTACCGCTATTCACTGGAGGAGCAGCAGAATTTGATTGAAGCAATTAAGGACGGAAAGTATGAGCGGTCCATGTATGTGTTGGAGCAGATTTTTGATAAGAATTTCCATGGCAAGCGTTATACGACCGGGATGGTAAAGTGCTTTATGGTGGATATGATCGCGACGATTATCCGCGCGGTCAATGAGATTTTTGTTCTGGACGAGAGCAATGAAATATTTGACCGGCTGGATCCGGTACGGACCCTGATGCAGTGCAGCAATGTGCGGGAGATGAAAGAGAGCATCAGCTCGGTTTTGCAGACGGTCTGCGCCTATGTACAGGATCGAAGCGAAAAAAATGCCGTGTCGATTCGTGACTGTGTGGAGGGGTATATTCAGGAGCATTACAGCGATGCAAATCTGAGCCTGTCTTATATCGGCGATGCGCTGGGCTTTTCGCCGTCCTATTTATCCAAGCTGTTTAAGCAGGAGAGCGGACGCAGTATTTTGGACTACCTGAATATGGTGCGTATCGAAAAGGCGAAGGAACTGCTCCGTGGAGACAACAGCTTAAATTTGGATGAAATTGCCATGACAGTGGGTTATTCGGGGCGTATTACATTTACCAGAATCTTTAAAAAGTATGAAGGCATTACCCCGGGTGTATACCGTGAATCAAAATTGTAAATTGAATGGGTTATACGATGCGCCGCTTTTGCGGCGCTTTTTTTTCAAAAAACCGCAAAAACAATGATCTTTTTCATTTTTGATACAGCGGTGCAGGTTTTGTTTCTTTCTTTTTCAGAGGATAAGGAGGTATAATACGGATAAAACAGAGCAATTTGAAAAAGGAGCGATGCAATATGATGAAAAAACAAACGATGCGGGTGTTGGGGCTGTGCGCGGCGATTTGCGCAGCGGGCTGTGCCCTCTCCGGATGCGGCACCGATGGGAAGCCGGCCGATACCGCGACAGAGGAATTTACCTTTACGCAGTATCCCATTGAGACGGATACCACGCTGAAATATTGGGTTTCGTTAAACGGCAATTTGCTGACAACGGTGAAGAACCTGTCTGAAACGCCCTTTGCCGCGGAGCTGGAAAAGCAGACCGGCGTAAAGCTGGAATTTATTCATCCCGCGGCAGGCCAGGGAGGCGAGCAGTTTAATCTGATGCTGGCATCGGATGACCTGCCGGATCTGATTGGTTACAACTGGTATGCCTTCCCGGGGGGGCCGGGCAGCGCAATCAGCGGCGGCCACATCAGACGGCTGAATGAATTGATTGACGAGCAGTCGCCGAATTTGAAAGCATATTTAGAGGCCAATCCGGAGATCGACAAGTCGGTTAAAACAGACGACGGCAGCTATTATGTATATCCGTTTATCCGCGGCGATAAAAGCCTGACAGCTTATCAGGGGCTGTACATACGGCAGGACTGGCTCAGCGAGCTGGGGCTGTCCATGCCGGAGACCATTGATGAATGGACCAATGTACTGACGCAGTTCAAAGAAAAAAAGGGTGCGAAGATCCCGTTTGCATACAGCAGCACCAATCCGTTCTGCAGCGCGTTTGGCATCAAGGAGGATTTCTATGTGGACGGAGATCAGATTAAGTACGGACCGATTGAACCGGAATACAAAGACTATATCTCGAAGATGCGTGAATGGTATGTAAACGGGCTCATTGACAAAAACCTGGCCACGCTGCAGTCAACCGCCATTGACGCGGATATGCTGAACGGTGAGGCGGGCGCGTCGTTTGGATTTTTAAGCGGTAACCTCGGACGGTATCTGAGTGCAAAAGAGGGGAAAAATGAAACGTTCGATTTACAGCCGGCGCCGTATCCCACATTGGTGAAGGGTGAAAAATCGCAGTTTGGCTATCGCGACCTGCCCTATACATCAGAGGGAAGCGTCGCCATCTCCGCGGGCTGTAAATATCCCAAGCTTGCGGCGCGGTTTTTGGACTACGGCTATGGCGAGCAGGGCGGCCTGCTGTACAACTTCGGTATAGAAGGACAGAGCTATACAAAGGACGGCGGGGAGCTTTCCTATACGGATACAATCACGAACAACCCTGACGGACTGGCAATCAGCGCGGCATTGTCCATGTACGCGCCGGGCGCGACCTCCAGCGGGCCGTTCATTCAGGATAAACGCCATGTAGACCTGTTCTATGTATATCCGCAGCAAAAGGCCGCGGTGGAAGTCTGGTCGGACACCGAAGAAGAAGCCCACATGCTGCCGAAAATCTGTCCGACGCAGGAGGAGAGCGGCGAACTGAGCAAGATTAAGAATGAAATGGCAACCTATCGGTCGGAGATGTTTATGAAATTTTTGATGGGCGTGGAGCCCCTGGAAAACTTTGATAGTTATGTGGAGCAAATGAAGAAGCTGGGTGTAGACCGGGCGATTGAAATCGAGCAGGCGGCGCTGGATCGTTATAACAGCAGATAATGGAGGGCACGGTATGAGATATTCCTTTCGGAGAGCGATTGGTATGGTACTGACTTATGCGTTAACAGCGGCGGTGTTTTGTCCGCCGCTGTGTCCTGTGCGGGCGGCCGGTGAAGATGACTTCACCGTTGTGCGGGAGCGGATCCGCGATTATTTGCTGGATGAGCGGTTTGCGGACGAGGATGATGAGAATCAAAAGATGTATGCCGACAAGGTGTCAAGCGCGGTCAAATCAGCGCAGGAATTTATGGACAGCATGAACAAATCCGCGGAACGGACCAGTCTGTGGGAGGATAAAACCGATTTATCCACGAATTTATCCCGCTTAAACACCATGGCAAAAGCATACGCCATGAAGGACTCTCCGCTGAAGGGCAGCAAGAGCTTGCTTGACGCCATTGTGAGCGGCTGTGAGTTTGTCTATCTGAAGCAGTACAACGAGGACACAGCCGAGACCGGCAACTGGTGGAACTGGGAAGTGGGATATGCCAAAAGCGCGGTTTCTATTGTTGCGCTGGCGTATGACGGGCTGACGCCGCAGCAGGTGGAACGCTATCTGCGGGGCGTCAAGCGGTTTTGCCCGGACCCATACACGCAGCAGGGGAAGCTTACCTCAACGGGCGCAAACCGCGCGGATATCTGCTATTCCATTTTGATCCAGAGTATCTGCGAGCAGGACGAGGCCCGTGTGGCGGAGACCTGTACCGCGCTGCTGGACGTTTTCAAATTTGTCCAGAGCGGCGACGGTTTTTATGAGGACGGTTCCTTTTTGCAGCATGGCACCACGGCCTATAATTTCAGCTACGGCGATGTGCTGCTGGACAGCCTGAGCCTGATTATGAGCTTTATTGCCGGGACGCGGTGGGAGATGACGGACGCGCTGGCCGATAACCTGTACATATGGGTATATGACGCGTACGAGCCGCTTCTTTATAAAGGCGCGGCAATGGATATGGTGCGGGGCCGGGCGGTGTCCCGTGATTACGACGGTCATCAGAACGGACATTCGGTGCTTACCTCCATCATGCGCGTTGCGGAATTTGCGCCGGAGCAGTACCAAAATGATTTGAAAGCAATGGTCAAGTACCATTTGACAGCGGATACCGCGCGGGATTTCCTGAAATCGACGGGCAACATCACAAATTTGACGCTGGCAAAACGGATTTTAAACGATCCGTCAATCGAGCCAAAGGCGCCGCTGGTGGACAACCACGTATACAACAGCATGGACCGTGTGACGCACCAGCGTGAGAACTACGGCGTGGGCCTGGCCATGAATTCATCGCGGATTTCCCGCTATGAATCCATCAACAGTGAAAATCTTCACGGGTGGTACACGGGCGACGGGACGCTGTACCTTTACAACAGCGATTTGTCGCAGTTTGATTACCATTATTTCTATACGGTAGACCCGTACCGGTACCCCGGGACAACGGTGGATAAGCAGACGCGGGCCAACAGCAGCGCCGCAAACCAGGAGGGCCGTACCAATCAGGATTGGGTCGGCAGCGCAAATATCGACAATTTGTACAGTGTGTCCGGTATGTCGCTTAAGGGATTTAGCAGCACGCTGACCGCCAAAAAGGGCTGGTTTATGTTCGATGATGAAATTGTCTGTCTGGGCGCGGGGATTACAAGCACCGACGGCGTTCCGGTGGAGACCGTTGTGGAAAACCGGAAGCTGACCGAAGACGGCGGCAATGAGCTGACCATTAACGGCGGCGGCGCGCAGTTGGAGGAATTTGAGACGGAGATGTCGTTTGACAACGTGAATTGGATGCACCTTGAGGGCAATACCGAGGGTGCGGACATCGGATATTTCTTCCCAAAGCCTGTGACGGTCAATGCTGTCCGGCAGGCCCGGACCCATAATATTCAGGAGAACAACACCACCCGTACCAGCCGTGAGAGTACGCGCAATTACTTTACCGGCTGGATTGACCACGGCAGCAATCCCAAAAAACAAACCTATGCCTATGTGCTGCTGCCGGGCATGAGCGCGCAGGAGGTAGGCGCCTATGCGGAGCAGCCCGCTGTCACAATTTTGGAAAACAGCGAGGACATTCAGGCGGTACGCCATGAAAAGCTGGGCGTTACGGGCATCAACTTCTGGCAGGAGCGGGAAAAATCCATTGCCGGTGTGACGTGCTCAACCCAGGCGGCTGTCATGGTCAGGCAGAACGACAGCGCAATGGAGCTGAGCGTTTGCGACCCCACGCAGAAGAACGCCGACGGCATTACTCTCACAGTAGAGGGCGAGGGATATTCCGTTCTGTCCGCGGACGAGGGCGTGACCGTCAGCGCGGGAGAAAAATCCATACGCATTGACGTGAACACAAAGGATGCAAAGGGCAGGCAGTTCCGCGTCAAGCTGGTAAAGATGGACGGCGTACCCAGCGAGGAAGTGCTGGCGGCCCGTATCGGCAGCGCCGTTGTGATGATCGCGGGCAGTTCAAAAGCGCTGGTCAATGGGGAAAAGAAAGACATTGACGGCGGCGCGCCGTTTGTTGAGGATGGACGCGCGTATGCCCCGGTGCGGTTTTTGGCCGAAAGCCTGGGCGGCCGGGTGGAATGGGATCAGGATACGCAGACAGCGTCCGTAACCTACGCGGGCACGACGATTGTCATGCAGGAGGGCGCGTTTGAAATGCTGGTCAATGATCAGCCGGTGCATATTGACGCCGCCGTTCAAATGCGCGGCGGCCGGGTTATGGCGCCGGTCCGGGCGTTTGCGGAGCAGTTGGGAAAACAGGTGTACTGGAACAGCAAGGGCCTGCTGGTCATCGGCAATAATGAGCGCCTATTTAATGCTGCTACCGAATCAAGCATCATTGATGACTTGATTCAACAGGTTTATCAATAAGATAGGGGGAATGGCGCATGAACATAACGAAAAAAGCTGTTATCAGCGCGCGGACTGTGGATAAAACAGGTCTGCGGTACCGGCTGCGGCGGGATATCAGCGTGAACAAAACGCTGTATCTGCTGGTGCTGCCGGTGGTGGCGTTCTATATCATTTTTAACTATATTCCCATGTATGGGGCGGTTATCGCGTTTAAGGATTTTACGCCCGGCAAGGGGATTTTGGGCAGTCCATGGGTGGGCTTGAAGCACTTTCACGACTTTTTTACCGATGCGTATTTTTTGAGAAGCTTTAAAAACACCATTATCATCAGCCTGTCGTCCATTGTGTTTGGATTTCCGGCGCCCATTATTTTGGCGCTGCTCATCAATGAAATTCGACGGAAAAGCTTTATGAAGACGGTACAGACGGTTACCTATCTGCCGCATTTTATCTCGTTGGTGGTAATCTGCGGAATGATTAAAACCTTTACCGCGGCAGATGGCCTGATTGGTTCCCTGTTTGCCCGGTTTACCGACGGGCTGGATATGCTGAACGTATCGTCTTACTTCGTTCCCATCTATGTCATATCTGATATCTGGCAAGGCGTCGGGTGGGGCTCCATCGTATATCTGGCGGCGCTGACCGGCATTGACCAGGAGCTGTACGAGGCGTGCAGGATTGACGGCGCCGGACGCTGGAAGCAAACCCTGCATGTAACGCTGCCGGGCATTATGCCAACCATTGTCATTATGCTGATATTGCGTATGGGCAGCCTTTTGGGCGTGGGCTTTGAGAAGATCATTTTGCTGTACAACGCCAATACCTATGAG
This sequence comes from uncultured Ructibacterium sp., assembly GCA_965146665.1. Lineage (GTDB taxonomy): Bacteria > Bacillota > Clostridia > Monoglobales > Monoglobaceae > Ructibacterium. The sequence continues at coordinate 19,629 of CBCTHE010000018.1, read as the reverse complement.
ACCGCGGACGTGATCAGCTCCTATGTTTACCGCCGCGGTTTGCAGGAGCAGGCGTGGAGCTACAGCTCCGCGGTCGGCCTGGTGAATTCGGTCATCAACTTTATCTTGATCATTGCGACCAACTGGTTTAGCCGCAAGGTCAACGATGTCAGTCTTTGGTAGGGAGTGGAGAAATGAAAATTAAAGAGAGTAACGCGTATCGGGCATTTACTGTATGCAACACCATATTCATGGTTTTTTTGATGGTGATTATGCTTTATCCCATGCTGTATGTTCTGTTTGCGTCGCTGAGCGACGCGGATGTATTGATGACCACAAAGGGCTTTTTGCTGCGTCCGGCCGGCTTTTCTCTGTCAGCCTACAAGGCGACCTTTCAAAATCCCATGCTCCTCAGCGGGTATATCAACACCATTATCATCGTGCTGGCGGGCGTTGCGGTCAATCTGATTATGACGGCCATCGGCGCGTATTTCCTGTCCAGGCGGGGCGTGATGCTGCAAAAATACGTGATGATGATGATTATATTTACCATGTTTTTTGGCGGAGGTCTCATTCCGACCTATCTGAACATCAAACGGCTGGGCCTGGACAACAGCCTGCTGGCGCTCATCATTCCGGGGGCGATCAGCACCTATAATCTGGTAATTATGCGCACGTCCTTTCAGGGAATTCCGGAGAGCCTGGAGGAATCGGCCAAGCTGGACGGCGCCGGGCATCTGACCATTTTGTTCCGCATTGTACTGCCCCTGTCCAAAGCGGTCTTCGCGGTGATCGCGCTCTACTATGCGGTGGGACACTGGAATTCATGGTTTAACGCCATGATCTATCTGCACGACCGTGACAAGTATCCCCTGCAGCTGGTTCTGCGTGAAATTTTGATCAGCAATGATACCAATTCCATGATGTCGGGCGTTGCGGTCGGCGACCAGCAGACCATTGCGGAGACGATCAAATATGCGATCATTGTAGTGGCGACAGCGCCCATACTGTGCATTTACCCCTTTGTGCAAAAATACTTTGTCAAAGGCGTGATGGTTGGCGCAGTCAAAGGATAGAGAGGTTAGGAGGATTTTTATGAAACACTGGTTACGTAATCTTTGCGCGCTGATGCTCATGCTTACGGTGATGATTTCGGCAGTGTCTGTTCCGCGCGCCGCGTATGCAAGCGAAGACGAATTCCAAAACGCGGTGTCAAAGCTGCGGACGCTTGGCATTCTGGACGCGCAGACCGCCGGGGAGCTGAAAGCCGGCGATCCCATGACGCGCGCCGCTTTTATCGCGCTATGCGTACAGTCCATGGGCATGGAGAATGCGGCGGCTTCCCACAGCGGCAAAACCGCGTTTTCCGATGTTCCGGATATCCATCCGTACGCCGGGTATTTGCAGACGGCGTATACGATGGGTCTGGTTTCCGGCGACGGCGAGCGCGTGTATCCGGATGACAAGATCAAAAACGGCGAAGCAATGAAAATTTTAGTTACAATGACGGGGCACCATATTCTGCTTTCCGGGGAAAGCGGCAATTTGGCGCGGTTTGCATCGCGGGCGTCGTCGCTGGGCATTACGCGCGGCGTGGAGAATACCGGCCTTCAGGCGGCGGCCACATCCGCGGACCTGCTTACCATGCTGTATAACACCCTGGATGTTGATCTTTTCTTCCCAGACGCCTTGGGGACGCAGAGCACCTACAACACGGTCGAGGGACGCAGCATTTTGACCGAGTACCTGCACATGGAAAAGCGGCGGGGCGTTCTGACCGGGACCGGGACCACCCGTTACAACGGACCGGCCTCTGTGTCAGATGAATATGTTGAAATTGACGGCGAGGTATATGACGCGGGCGCGTATACAACCGCCGCCGACAGCTTGCTGGGCTGCGACGTGACCTTTTATGTGGATCTCAGCGCCGGCGGCGAGCCGCTGCCGATTCTTCTGCTGGAGGAGACGCCCGGCAAAAACAAAAGACTGCTTGTGGCGGCGGACGATATTGAGGAATCGACGACAGCGCGGGAGCTTGTCTATTATGCCAACGGGGGATCGAAAGAGCGGACGGCGCGTATTCCCGAGACGGCCAATGTGATTTATAACGGCGTATATGCCGGCAAAGCGCACATGCTGGACAATGAAGCGTTTCGGCCCGTATCGGGCAGCGTAGAGCTGGTCGATCACGGTAGCGGCGGCTTTGACCTGGTGCGTATTACAAAATATGACACCTATGTAGTCGAAAGCGTCAATGCGCAGCAGGAGATGATCGCCGACCACTATGACCGGCCGCTGCTGGACCTGTCGGATAAGGAGCGCCTGACCATTGAGAAGAAGGGCAAGCAGATTGAACTGTCGGAGATTGCACAGTGGGATGTATTATCGGTGGTGCAAAGCCTTGACGGAAGCAAGGTTTCCATTCTGGTTTCAAGCGCCAGGGTGTCCGGCGAGGTGGCGCAAAGCAGAGAAGAGAGCATTGTCATTGACGGCGAGACCTATCGGTTTGCCCAGAGCTATCTCACAATGATCGGCGGCGCCAACAGCGGTGAAAAGGCAATCAACGCCGGAGACAGCGCCACGTTTTATCTGGACGTAAACGGGGAAATCGCCGCGGTGAATACGGGCGGAAAGAGCGGCAACAATTACGCGTATCTGGTAGCCGCCTCGCTGTCTGACAGCGTTGACAGGACCCTGATGCTCAGACTGTTTACCAAAGCGGGTCAGCTGACGGAGTTTACGGTACGGCCGAGGGTAAAGCTGGACGGTATCACAATGAAAGACCCGGCGGCTGTAAAAACTGTTTTGGACAAACTGGAAGATACCTATGTCTGTGATACCCGTACGCACGGAACGGCCTCCATCAATGATCTGATTGCGGAAAACACCAAAAAACAGAACCGGCTGATCTCCTACAAACTGGCGGAGGATGGCAGCATTTCCGAATTGGATACCGTCATTAACAATCCGGAAGAGAATGGGCGCGGGTTGCAGATCGCGCACTCGAACTACTATAAACGGTACAAGGCGTATATGAAGTTTTCGGTCGGGGACGGCAATTTTGTGTTTAACAATAATACGGTCATGCTGAATATTCCCGGCGACCCCAAGGACGAACGGGGCTATGTGGCGGGGAACAAATTTACCCATGATCAAATGTTCTATGTGACCGCTTACGAGAAGGAAGACGGCATTGTCAACGTCATTGTCAATTTCAACAAGGCCTCCGGCTCAGGCGGCAGCTCTGACGAGATTGACACCTCGGTCAGCGCCGACAAAACGCTGGCGGTCATAGACTATGTGGCGCAGACAATCAACGACGAGGGGGAGACTGTGACCGAGCTGTGTATGCTGAACGGCGGAAAGACGGTCGAAAAGCCGGTTGTGGAAGGACGGAAAATTCCGGAGCTGCGCCGGGGCGATATCATCCGGTTTGATACCAACGCAAGCGGCGAGGTGAACGCAATCCGGGTGTTGTTCCAGCCGTGGAAGGACGCAAATATGTTTCTGGTAGACGCGGCAGGCGGCGACGAGCGGATCTACGGCATGGTTTACCGCAAAATGCCGGAGGTGGTGGAGGTGGCGACCTCGCTGGATATTGATCCAAAGGATGAGAACAGCCGCAACCCCTACTTGGTCAAGCGGTTTTCAAAAATTTATGTGTATGACGAGGCGGCCGACCGGGTGTATGTCGGCTCCGCCAACGATATTTTTTCCTATGAAACGGCGGGAGAAAACGCCAGTATGGCGTTTATGAAAATTCGGTATGACGACCCCAAGGAAATGGTGGTCTATCTTTGGAAGGACGGCATAAATCATGCGGCGTCCGGAGGAGAGGAGGTTCAGCCATGAGAAGACGTATCACAGCCTGGCTGCTGGCGGCGCTGATCGCTGTTGCTGCCTGTCCGGCGGTACTGGCGACGGACGGCGGTGTTACAACTGATTTGAACATTGCGGCGGACGGCGGGGACGACGCTTCTGCTCCGGCGGTACTGACGGCGGACAGCGGTGTCGCGGCGGATTTGAACACCACGGCGGACGGCGGGGACGACGCTTCTGCTCCGGCGGTACTGACGGCGGACAGCGGTGTCGCGGCGGATTTGAACACCACGGCGGACGGCGGGGACGATGCTTCTGCTCCGGCGGTACTGGCGGCGGACGGCGATATCGCGGCGGATTTAACAATCACCGCGGGAGAGAAGGGCGCGGCCGTTGGTGAGACGCTGACCGCCGGCTATACGCTGGCGGACGTGGGCGAGGAGGATGTGTCAATCTCCTGGCTGCGCAGCGTTGACAGCGGCAAGACTTATGCCGAGATACCCGAGGCAACGGACCGCGCGTATACCATTGCGGAGGAGGATATCGGCGCCATGCTGAAGTTCCGCGTATCGCCTAAGACCGGCGTAAGCGGGACGGCGGTTACCAGCGCCGCGGCGGCCACGGTGGGAAACCTGGCCATGAGCCGCCCGGTGACGGTGTCCGACGATTCACAGATCGGCGACAAAAACGGTAATTATAAGGACCCTGCCGCGCTGACGGATGGAAACACCAACACGCAGGTGACAGGAAGGTGGAGCACTACCAACAACATCGCGTTCATGATTGATTTGGGTGAGACCCAGTCAGTCACCAAGCTGGTGGCGCGCGCCAATCAGGGTTCGGCCAAGATCACCGGCTACGAGGTACAGGTGTCTCATATGGAGGTGCCGGGTACGGCAATGGACAGCCCGGACTGGGAGACTGTGGCAAAGGGCGAGGTTAAGCCGGAAGACGGCGAGAAAATCTATAACTGGAAAACACTGCAGATCGTGTTTGAGCCTGTAAAGGCGCGGCACATCCGGTTCTGCGTGGTTGGAATTAACACTGGATGGGGCGGGGCATTTTCCCTGCGGCAGCTGGAGGCCTATTTGAGCTTTACCCAGATGCCGGAGATTACGCTCAACGGCGACAACCCCATGCTGATTCCGGCGGGCGGCCGCTATGCGGACCCGGGCGCGTCAGCCGTTGACCAGGAGGGAACGGACCTGACGGATAAGATCACGGTCAGCGGGGCGGTGGACACCGCCGAGCCCAAGGAGTTTTCGGCCAGCTATACCGTGACCTACAGCGTACAGGACCGGACGGGAAACGTCAGTACGGCCACGCGCGAGGTCATTGTCTATTCAGAGAAGGTGGAGTGCAGAAACGTCAAGGCGGAGCTGAGCGGGGACGCCGTATACGGCGGCGTGCTTACGGGGAGCTATGACTGGAACCCGTATCTGCCGGACGCGTCGGTCTGCCAGTGGCTGCGCAGCACCGAGGACGGCTTTGCTGTCATTCCCGGCGCGGAGGGGAAAACCTATACCCTGGACGAGGCGGATATCGGTCATCAGGTGAAGTTCCGGGTGCAGTCCCGAAGCGGAGAGCAGGCGGGCAAGACCGTGGACAGCGCACCGGTGACCTATGGCAATCTTGCCCACGGCAAGCCGGTGCAGAGCAACCAGAAGCCCAAGGAGGGCGAGGACGCGCTGAAAAACGTAACCGACGGCAGTGCGGACACCGGCTTTACCGGCGGCTACAGCGGCACCAACAATATGTCCATTGTGGTGGATCTGGGAAGCGCCCGGCCGGTGAACCGCATCATTGCCAGAAGCAATCAGGGGACCTTTAAGATCACCGGCTTCAAGGTGGAATACTCCAATGCCGAGAAGCCCTCTCTGGCAGTGGACAGCGGCGACTGGACGCTGCTGGAGGCGCGGGAGGACACCTCAAACTGGAAGACGCAGGAATTCAATTTTTCCCGGGTCAGCGCGCGGTATGTGCGCTTCTGTATCACGGCCATCAACGAAAAATGGGGCGGCGCGTTCTCCTTCCGGGAGTTGGAGGCGTACAATGTCAATACAGAGCCGCCGGTGATTACATTAAACGGCAGGCAAAAGCAGTTTGTTGAGGTAAACACCGCGTTTTCAGACGCCGGAGCGGCCGCGGCCGACGAGGCGGGCGTTGATTTGTCAGAACGGATTGCGGTGGGCGGCGACACAGTGGATGTCAAAGCCACCGGGACCTATACCATTACCTATGATGTGACGGACGACTCCGGACTCCGGGCACAGACCGCGTCCCGGACGGTGATTGTCCATGACATCGACACCCAGCCGCCGGTGATTACGCTAAAGGGCGTACCGTCGGTGCGCGTTGCACAGGGAGCCGCCTATACGGAGCCGGGGGCCGTGGTGACCGACAACATTGATGAAGATTTGGAAGCGGTCATCACAGGAACCGTGGACACGAACACACTGGGCGACTATATTTTGCAGTATTCCGCTGCTGACCGCAAGGGCAACCGCGCGGAGACGGTCACGCGCACGGTGCACGTGGTGCCGGCGGGCGAGGATGTGACACAGCCGGTGATCACGTTAAAGGGCGGCGCGGAAACCTCGGTGTGGCAGACCTTTGCCTATGAGGAGGCGGGCTATACGGCGGCGGATGACCGGGACGGGGATATAACCGCCCGCGTGACGGTTGGCGGCGACACGGTGAACACCAATGTTTTGGGAGATTATACGATTGTTTATTTTGTGGAGGACAGTGCGGGCAACCAGCAGATCGCCCGCAGAACGGTGCATGTGGTTCCGATTCCCGACCCATACCTGGATCTGTGGGAGCTGGATTTGGGCCCGCAGAATTTGAGCGCGGTGACAGAGGATCTGACGCTCCGCGTAAAGGGAAGCCGCGGCAGCAGGATTGCTTGGGAGACCAGCGACAGTACCGTGGTTCGCGCGGACGGCACAGTGACGCGCCGCACCGCCGATACGCCTGTGACCTTGACCGCGACCGCGTCGTTGGGGACAGAATCCTACAGCCGGGAAATTCCGGTGACAGTAAAGGGAACCGGCCAGAGCGGCTCAGGCGGCAAAGGCGGTTCCGGCGGGGGCGGAGGCGGAAGACCGGGAAGCGGCATTACCGTTGACCAGTCGGTGACCGCTTCCTCGGCGCCCACGGAGGGTAAGAATGAAAATCTGTGGGAACCATTTTCCGATTTGGAGGACGCGGCCTGGGCGCAGCTTGCAATCCAGGCGCTGTCGGCACGGGGCATCATCAACGGGGTGGATGACACGCATTTTGAGCCGAACCGAAGCGTCACCCGGGAGGAATTTGTCAAATTGCTGATCGGTTTGCTGCAGCTGGAGCTGCCGTCGGGCGAAACGCCGTTTGACGATGTGGAGCGCGATGCGTGGTATGCGCCCTATGTGGCGGCGGCTTATCAGAACGGCCTTGTCGCCGGGGTTTCAGACACGGCGTTTGGCACAGGGGACGCCATCACCCGCGAGGACCTGGCGGTATTGATTTACCGGGCGGCGCAGACGCGGGGCATTGTGCTGAAGCAGACGCAGGAACGGGCCGAATTCACCGACGATGCCCATATTGCCGCCTATGCAAAGGACGCGGTATACGCCCTGCAGCAGGCGGGCATCATCAACGGTATGGGTGGCGGCGCGTTTGCGCCGCGGGAAACGGCGACCCGCGCCGCGGCCGCGAAGGTGGTTTACGGATTGGCGGCGTATTTATGGTAAAACGCTGGTTTGCGGCGCTTGCAGCCGGATTTGCCGTATGTTTGGGCGGCATGGTCTGCGCGGCGGAGGAACCGCCCGCGGTCATCCAATTTTTCGACGGCGCGGGCGGACAGCTTCGGTTTTTGACAGAGGGCGCGGTGACAGTGCGGGCGGTCTTGCCGGAGGATGCGGGAGAGGCAGTGCTGGTCGCGGCGGTGATGCGGGGCGATACGCTGGTTTCGGCGGCGTGCACCCGGGCGGAGAACGGCGCGGCACAGGCGGAATTGACGCCGCCGGACGGTGCGGCGCAGGACGAATATGTCATGCGGGCGTTTTTGTGGGATGCTGAATTACGTCCGCTGACGCCCGTATACGAGCTGCAGCAGCCGCCGAAAAGCGCGGCCGCCGCGCACCCCAACAGCGGGAAGTATTTTTCATATTTGTTTGCTTCGTGGGACCGCGGGCGGCTGTCGGAATCGCAGGAAACGCTGACAGCCGCGGTTCAGAGCTATCTGAATATGGACGAAGCGGCGTTTGTGGAATATGCCCGCGGGGAAGCGGCAAAGGCGACCCATTTAAACAGCCGCCCGAATGTGGAGATTTTGGCCCAGCGTATGTGCCTGCTTTACCGGAAAACCGGCAATTCCCTTGCCGCGCGGCGGGCGGCCATTGCCATGTATCAGATGGCGGCGCACTATCCTTCGGTCAGTAAAACAGTATCGGGTTCTTCGTTTAACGCATACGGCTCCTGCCTGCCGGTGTCCTGTGTATATGGCTACGACAGCATTTACGGTGCGGACGAGGTGTGGCAGCAGCTGTTTGACGAGACCGGGGACAATTATCAGGCGGTGATTGAGCAGTGGTTCCGAAGCGCGCTGGATGATTACCATACATACTATGACGGCATGTTTTTCGGGAATGTGACCCCATATGGCATCAAAAACGCGGTGGGAACGGCGATTGTGCTCAACGACCCGGACCGGATCCGGCAATATCTCGCGTGGGCGGACCGCCTGATGACCGGCGCCTTTTATCACAGCGACGGCATGTGGGGCGAAGGCACGGTGGATTATCATACGGTGACCTATAACAACATCGGCGAACTGATCAACCTGCTGTCAACCTGTTATACCGACCCGCCGGATTATCCCGGCGAAAGAATCGATTACCGGAACCTGCGGAGCCGGTGGCCCATGCTCACAGAGGCCGGGAAGATTCCCAATTTACTGAAATTTCCGGACGGGCGCAAAATCGCGGTCAACGATACGGGATTTGAGGACCCCGATACCAAGCGTGCGGACGATCCGATTTTGGCGTCGCACTTGGGCAATATTGAACTGAACCACTTTGGCTTTTACGCGCTCACGCGCGGAGACACCTCTGACGCGGCGCAGATTTCCCTGTCTATGAATCCCCAGGCGGAGGGCCTGCCTTACAGCGGCGGGCATTACCACGCCAACCAGCTGGGCATCACCCTGTGGGGCGGCGGCATAGAGGTGCTGCCCGATGCGGGTTATCCCTATGAACGGCGTTCAAACGGCATGTTCCATATGAGCGCGCCGGCGCACAATACCGTTTGGGTGTGGGACGCCGCGGCCGCCCAGTCCTACGGTGAACGCGCGGGACAGAGCACGCGGGCGGCGCTGCTCGCCTATGACGACGGAACGGCCAGCGGCGGCGCGGTGATGCTGGCGGAGGGCTCGCAGCCCGGGCCGGAGGGGGACAATGTGCAAATCAAGCGGCTGCTGCTGCTGTCCGTGCAGATTGAGGGCAGCCGTTCCTACTTTGTGGATATCAGCAGACTGAAGGGCGGACAGGCGCACGAATTGTATCTGCGGGCCGCGGAGGAGGACTGCGATTTGCAGACCTCGCTCCTGCTCGACCGGCAGGAGGGGACGCTGGCGGAGTATCTCAAGGGGACCGGACGCACGGAGGGCCTGAACCTGTACCGGAATTTGATGCGCACCCCATCGGTTGGCAACGGCACGCAGGACTTTTGGTATACGTGGACCGGTCAGAACAGCGGCACCACGGTCAAGGCGTTTATGAGCGGGACGCCGGACGGCGAGGTGTATTTTTCCCGGATTCCCACACTGCGCCGGACCCAAAACAAAACGGAATTGCAGGACGCGTACCCCGGCTGGCATCTGTACCGCCGCCGGCTGGTGGATGCAGAGGATATTACCCGTTATGGAGCGGTGTATGAAACGTACCGGCAGGCCCAGCAGGGTCTGGTGCAGTCGGTGCGGTTTACGGATGCGGAGCCCCATGACGAAATGGCGGGCGCGGCAGTGGTGACAAGCGGGAAGTATGTGGACACGGTCTATTACAACAATGACACGGCGCGCCGGACCGTCAACGGCATTACGTTCAGCGGCCGGGCCGCCGTACTGCGGACAGACCGGGCCGGGAACCCTGTGTGGGGCTATGTTTACGGCCAGGGCGGCATATGGACGGCCAGCGGCGCGGAACTGACCGGCGCTCCGGACCAGGAACGGACGGTAACGGGCGCAAAGGCGAATACCATAACAGTGGACCGGCCCCTTGACGAAACGCACGCGGGGCAGTGGATGACCACCGTCTTTGGCGACGGCTCGGGCTATGGCCTGAAAATCAGCGGGACGGACGGCGCGGTCATTGCCACGGAACAGCCGGCGCCCTTTGCGCTGGAGGACGGCGGCGCGCGGATGCTGTACTTTCCAAGCACGGAAAAGGGAACCTATCAACCAAGAAGCATTGGCGGCGGAATCACTGCGGCCTTGAAAATACCCAGCTTTAAACAATTTTGAAGGAGGTTTTAAGGATGTTGAAAAAAAGAATCGCGGCGGTATTAACCTGTCTGGCATTGGCGGCGGCAATGCTGCCCATGAGCGTCATGGCGGTTTATAAGACTCCGGCGAATGTGTGGAATTTGTATGTGACCGGCAACGTGGTAAGGGGCGGGACACTCACCGCGCATGTGGACGTGATGAATGCTGAAGAGGCAAAAACCATTACCTATCAGTGGTATTATTGTACAACAAATTTAAAGCCTGTCAATCGCAATTTTAAGGAAATAGACGGCGCGGCAAGCGCGGAATATACCATACCGGAAGATTTTACCTCACTGTATATAACCTGCGAAGTTACAATTACGCGTCCTACCATGGGGAATACAACCTTGAAATTCCGGTCAAGCGTACTGGGCCCCATTGCCACCAAGTCTGAAACGGCGGCCCCGCCCAAGGCGCTGCGCGTGATGCCCACGGTCAATTATGATTATCAGGGTGCCAAAAAGGTGGATTCCCTGTTTGTCACCTACGCCTATCAGGATGTAAACGGCGAGGAAGAAGAAGGAACAGTCTATCAGTGGATGTATTCTGACATGCTCAACGGAACCTATCAGGATATTCCTGCTGCCACGGAACGGATTTACAAGGTGACGGAGGAGGATATTCGGGAAAATCGCTTCTTCAAATGCAAGGTCACGCCGAAAAATGCCAACGGAGAAGGCGATACGGTGACAAGCTGGGGAATGGGCGTCTCCAATCTAGCATTGGATAAAGATGTGAATATACGCAACGGATATTCAACCAGCGGTTCAGAGTATGGAACGTTCAAGAATGGTTCCAAGGACGCCTATGGCTTTAAGGGGAACGACGGGGATTACGATTCTTTTTGGGGTTTTGGAAATTATAATGCCACACAACAGAACAGCGTTAATTTAGGGGAAGTGAAAACCTTTGATACCCTTGTTATCTATGCTGGATATGAGGGCGAACAGACGCTCTTTAATTCTTCGTTATGGTACAGCAATGATGCATCCGAGTGGACGGAGATACCAATCAGGCAAAATTATGTGAATGCGGCAAACAAACAAAACCAATCCTACTTCACCTCTGCATATCCGGTGGAAGTGCACTTCCCGCCTGTCACGGCACAATATGTGATGTTGCAGCAGGTGCGCCCATACTCAACCTTGAACGAATTGCAGGTGTACAACACGCAGACAGATCCGGGCATGATTGAATGTGATTTGCCGGAGCATGTAAAAATCCCGGTTGGCGCGGCGCTTCCGGTGGCCGCTGAGATTTTCCGCGGGAAATCCCTTGACGGAAAAAGAGTGATTACCGGTGAAAAGGACTTCAATGTGACGGTAATAGAACCGGAAAAGGCAGAGGGCCAAGGCCCGGCGGCCGGGGATATTTATCAATACGTTTGCACAGTAAGGGACGAATCTGCTGCCACCGTGCAAATGAAGACCTGTACCGTCGAACTGGTGGACGCAGAAACACAGCCGGTGGAGGTGACCGCGGCCTTCGGTGACGGGGAGACCGCGCTGACAGCGGTGCAGAAGGGAAACAACCGGGTTACGGTCACCGCGGTCAACGATCTGTTTGTCGAGGCTTCGGTACAGCCCGTTGTGGGACTGTTCAACGGCGACAGGCTGGAGGCGGCGCAAATTGGAGAAAAGGCAGCGCTCAAGGCCGGCGAAAAAACATATACGTTTGACTTTTCGGTGGAGGACCCCGCCGGGCGGAGCATCCGCGTGCTGGCCTGGAAGGACTTAACCTCCATGGAGCCGCTGCAGGTGACAAACGGCCGTTTGCCCGCGCCCCAGAAATAAGAATAGGAGAGCATGATGCGCGCCCTCCGCACGCCGCGGGGGGCGCGCTGGCACGCGCGGCGTCTGCCGGGCCGTTGGCGTAAGGGCCCCGCATACATAGAATCCCGGGCGGGCGGCAAAAGGGGCGTATGCGCCGGAGACGCCCGGAGGAGACCCTATGCGCTTGCCGCGGGGCCGGTAAAAAATATTGCGTGATCAGAGCATAAACCGCTGTTAGGAGGCAGGGAGAAATGAAAGGATTGGAAATCACGGAGGGCGGACTGCGGCTGGATGGCAAGCCCTTCCGTCTGCTGTCGGGTTCAGTGCACTATTTCCGGGTTGTACCGGCGTATTGGCGCGACCGGCTGGAAAAATTAAAGGCGTGCGGGTTGAATACGGTGGAAACCTATGTGCCGTGGAACCTGCACGAGCCGGAGAAGGGGCGTTTTGTATTTGAAGGCCTGGCGGATCTGGAGGGCTTTCTGGACTGCGCGCAGGCGTTGGGGCTCCATGTATTGCTGCGCCCGGGCCCATACATCTGCGCCGAATGGGAATTCGGCGGCCTGCCCGCGTGGCTCCTTTGTGAGGAAATGAATCTGCGGTGCAGGGATCCGCGGTTTTTGAAGCACGCGGCGGACTGGTTTTCCGTATTGCTGCCGCGCGTCACGCCGCATTTGACGACAAACGGCGGAAATATCATTGCCGTACAGATCGAAAACGAATACGGCAGCTATGGCAACGACAAGACATATCTTGCGGCCATACGCGATTTACTGCTGGACGGCGGGGTGGATGTGCCGCTGTTCACATGCGACGGGCCGGACTGTTCCATGCTTGCGGGCGGACAGCTGGAGGACGTATGGGAGACGGTGAATTTTGGAAGCGGCGCAAAGGAAGCGTTTGAATCGCTGGAGCGGGTTCAGCCCGGCCTGCCGCGTATGTGCACCGAATTCTGGGTGGGCTGGTTTGACCACTGGGGCGAGCGGCATCACACCCGGGATACCGCGTCCTTTGCGCGGGATTTTGAGGAGGCGCTGGAGCAGAACGGAAACATCAACGTCTATATGTTTCACGGCGGCACAAATTTTGGCCTTATGAACGGCGCCAATCATGACAGCGGCTATGCCCCCACGGTGACCAGCTATGATTATGACGCGCTGGTGGATGAATCCGGCGTTCCAACCGAAAAATTCACCGCGGCCCGGGAAATTTTGACGCGCTGTACCGGAATTGTTCCGCCGCCGCTGCCTGCGCCGCTGCCCCGCGCCGCGTATGGCCGCGCGGCGCTGACGCGATGCCTCGCCCTGGCTGACTGCCGGCCTGAGGGAATCACCTCGACAGCGCCGCTGTCCATGGAGCAGTACGGGCAGAATTATGGATACATTCTGTACGAAACCATTGTTCACGGTCCCTACGAGCGCGGCACGCTGTGCGTGGACCAGGTGCGGGACCGAGCGCATGTGTACATCAATGGCGCGTTTTTTGGCATTTTGGAACGGGGGGGACAAAATACGCTGGAGGTGGAATTCCCGGCGGGCGAATCCCGGTTATCCATACTGGTGGAAAATATGGGACGTGTGAACTACGGACCGTATTTGGCGGACCGCAAGGGGCTGCTGTCGCCGGTTCGGTTCCGCAATCAGTTTTTGTTTGACTGGACAGCGTATCCGCTGTCCATGGAGCAGATTCCAAAAGCGGAATTTTCCGACGGCCCGGCGGCGCTGCCCGCATATTTCCGCGGCACGCTGTGTGTGGACGCGCCGGCCGACACCTTTTTGTATCCGGAGGGGCTGGAAAAGGGCCTGGTATATGTCAACGGTTTTTTGCTGGGCCGCTATTGGGCCCGGGGGCCGCAGCGCGCGCTGTACTTGCCCGCGCCATTGCTGAAAAAGGGCGGGAATGATATTGTGGTATTTGAAACGGACGGCGCGGTTTGCCCTGCAATACGATGTTCCGACCGCCCGGATTTAGGATAGGAGGGGGCAAAGGTGCTGGATATAGAAAAAGAACTGGCGTTTTGCGTGCAAAAGATACGGGAGAATATACCGAAATTTGAAGGAGGCTATCCGTCGGCCAGCAGCGCCGGACTGCGCTATGCAAAGACGGAAAACGACGATTGGACCAACAGCTTTTGGACGGGGCTGCTGTGGCTGTGCTATCAGACGACCGGGGATGAAACGGTCAGAGAGCTGGCGCAGAACTATACGGCGGATTTTCGCCGCCGGCTGGAGGCGGAACGCAATCTGAACCATCATGACATTGGTTTTTTATACGCCTTGTCCTGTGTGGCGGACGCGGCGCTGACCGGCAGCGCGTTCGCGCGGGAAACGGCGCTCCTGGCGGCGGATAAGCTTCTGGGCCGGTTCTGCGAAAAAGGCGGGTTTATTCAGGCGTGGGGCAATGTGGGAGCGCGGGATTCCTATCGCTTGATTGTGGACGGTCTGCTGAATCTCCCGCTGTTGTTTTGGGCGTCCGGGCAAACGGGCGACCCGCGGTATGCGGCGGCGGGCCGGACACATTTGTATACCACCCTGCGGTACGCAATGCGGCCGGACGGCTCGGCATATCATACCTTCTATTTTGATCCCGGCGACGGAAGACCCCTGCGCGGCGTGACCCATCAGGGGTACAGCGATGATTCGTCCTGGTCGCGCGGGCAGGCATGGGTGATCTGCGGAACGGCTCTGGCGCGGCGGTATGTGGAGGACGACGGGATCTTGGAGGTCTTCCGGCGGGCGGCGGATTACTTTTTGGCGCACCTGCCGGACGATCACGTTTGCTATTGGGATTTGATCTTTACCGACGGCCCGGAGGAGCGGGACACCAGCGCGGCGGCCATTGCGGCGTGCGGCATGCTGGAGGCGTCGCAGTATACGGGATGTGAGGGTTACCGCGAAAAAGCGCTGCAAATACTGGAGAGCCTTGCCGGGGGCTATACGTCGCGCGCCGCGCGGGCGGACGGTATTCTGCTGCACGGCGTCTATGCAAAGCCGCTGGGCGGACGGGACGGCACCGACGAATGTATGATTTGGGGAGACTATTATTATATGGAAGCGCTGGCGCGGCTGGCCGGCGGCCTTTGCGGGGAATAACAGAAATGGGACGAAACGGCGGGGTTTCGTCCCATTTTTCTGTCACAGGGTTATGAATTTTTCCGTACAGTCCCTGCCGGTATCGTCCGTGACACGGCAATGGGTCAGCCTGCCCTCCGACCATTCCATGTCCACCGTATAGCCGCCGCGCGCGCAAAGCCCGCGTACAGAGCCCGTTTTCCACGCGGGCGGCAGTGCGGGAAGAAAGCGCAGTTTTCCGCCGTGGCTTTGGAGCAGCATCTCGGCAATACCCGCGGCGGCGCCAAAGTTGCCGTCTATTTGGAAAGGCGGGTGGGCGTCCAGCAGATTGGCGTAACAGGAGCGGGACAGCAGGGTGCGAAGATAGCGTTCCGCCTGCGCGCCGTCGCCCAGCCGGGCGAAAAGGCAGATGATCCATGCACAGCTCCAGCCGGTATGCCCGCCGCCGTGGGACAGGCGGAAGTCCAGCGTGCGCTGGGCGGCGGCGTATAGAGCCGGGGTATCGGGGGTGATGCGGTCGGACGGGTACAGGCCGTACAGATGGGACAGATGGCGGTGTCCCGGCTCGGTTTCCGTCCGGGGCGAATCCCATTCCAGAATTCTGCCGTCCTGCCCGATTTGCAGCGGCTTCAGCCGCTTCAGGCCGTCCGCGATGCGCGGCAGAAGCGCGTCGTCCGGCGCGGCGGCGGCCGCCGCGTCCCGCGTATGCTCCAGCAGCTCCCGCACAATGGACAGATCCATTGCGCTTCCGCTGGAGACGCTGATGGCCCGTCCGTCGTGCAGAAACGCGTTTTCCGGCGAGGTGGAGGGCGCGGTGGTCAGAAAACCGTCGGCATCCTCAGTGAGAAAATCCAGCAAAAATTCCGCCGCGCCCCGCAGAACCGGATAGTATCTGCAAAGGAAATTGGTATCGCCGCTGAATTGGTAATGTTCCCAGATATGGCGGCACATCCACGCGCCGCCCATGGGCCACAGCGCCCAGCGCGCGCTGCCCGAGGAGGGGGTGGACATGCGCCACAGATCTGTGTTGTGGTGGGCGCACCAGCCGCGGCAGCCGTATCTGTTCCGCGCGGTCTGCGCGCCGGATGTGCGCCATTGTTCCAGCATTTCCAGCAGCGGCTGATGGCATTCGGTGAGGTTGCATACCTCGGCGGGCCAGTAGTTCATTTCGGTATTGATGTTGGTGGTATAATTGGAGTTCCACGGTGGGCGCACCTCCCGGTTCCAAATCCCCTGCAAATTAAGCGGCTGAGAGCCGGGCCGGGAACCGGCGATCATCAGATAGCGGCCGTACTGAAACAGCAAGGCGCAGAGCCCGTTGTCCTGTGCGCCGTTTCGGACAGCCAAAATGCGCCGGTCCGTGGGCAGATGTTCCGCGCCGTCCCCCAAATTGATTTCCACGCGGCCGAACAGGCCGCTGTAATCGGCAATGTGCCGTTCCTTCAGCGTCAAAAAGCCTTTGCTTGCGGCGGAATCCAGCCGGCCGCGGCAGATGCTGTCGGTTTTTTCGGTATCGGTCTCCGGTATTTGGTCAAAGCCCGCGAAGGTGGTGGCGCTGGTGTAGAGAATCGTCACGGTCCGCGCCTCCCGGACGGCGACGGAGGCGCCGTTCGCGTATAGAGAGCCGCCGTCGCACAGTACCCGCGCCTGTGCGGAAAACGCCATGTGAGCCCCGTCAAACACAACCGCGTCCGGGGTGCGGTCGCTGTAATGCTTGATACGGGACGGGGCCTCGCCCCGCATACAGAGCGTATCGGCGCCGCTGCATTGTACGCGGTGGGGCAGCTGGCTCTCCAGGCCGACGGTCAGCGACAGCGTGCCGCCGCTTGCCGTGATTTGCAGGGCAAGCGCCTTGTCGGGATAGCTTGCAAACGCCTCTGCGCGGCAGGAGACATCCCCCATTTGATAGCTCCAGCCCGCCACGGCGGTGCGCAGGTCCAATTCCCGCCGGTACGCGCTGTAGGGCGGACGCCCGGGCTGTCCCGTGATAAAAGCGTCGTGTGCGGACGCGGCGTCGTTGGTAATGGTCAGCGTGCCGAGGGGTAAGTACACCGCGCTGTCCTCACCGAGCATATGGCGTTCCGCAAAGGCCTGTGCGCCTGCCAGGTCGCCGTTTGCAATATATGCGCGCAGCTGTTCCAGACGCGCCCGGCCGTCCGGTTTGTCCGCATTGCGCGGCGCGCCTGACCAAAGGGTGTCGTCGTTGAGCGGAATGCGCTCTGTATAGGGGTCGCCGCCGACCATCGCGCCAAGAGAACCGTTGCCGAGCGGCAGCATTTCCTCCCATAAGGCGGCGGGTGATTCGTACCATAGCTTCATTGTAATAACCAGTCCTTTCATTGTATTCGGGCACAGCAAAAATTGAACGCGCCTTCATACGCTGTTTTAGGAAAGTATAGCGCATTTGAACCGTCTTTGCAAGCGCAATGCCCGCTATTGATACAATAGTTTCGGTTTTGATACTTTTCCATTGCCCGCAGAGCGTGATATGATAAGCATATCTGAGAAAGGAGGCTTTGCCGGTGGATGAAGAACAGCGGAAAAAGGAGTGGGAGCGCGTATCCCGTATCATGGCGGCGTTTTCTGACAAAGCGGTCTGGAAGACGCCGCAAACCGAGCGGGTGGTGAGCAATAATATGCCTGTGTCGGCCATACTGGGCAACGGCGCGGTGGGTGTCACAAGCTATGATAATACGCCGGGGTGTAAACGCTATTTGCTCTCGCGGGGTGATTTTTGGGGGGACGCCTCGGAAACCTGGGGGTATCGCGGGCGCACCCCAAATCTGATGACGGTTGGCGGCTTGCTGCTTTCGGCCGCGGCGGCGGGGCGCGCGGCCGGGGACTGTAATTACAGGGAAGAGCTGGATATCGCGCGGGCGGAAATACGAACGCAGACCATGCTTGGCAATTTGCCTGTGCGTATTGTCAGCTGGCTGTCAGCCGCCTGCGATGTGATGGTCACAACGGTGACCTCCTTGGCGGAGCGGGACGGCGTTCTGGAAATCAGCCCGTACGCAAGCGTAGAAAACAAAACCGCGGCGGCGCTTTGCCCGGTTGAATCCGGGACGGAGGCGGAGCGGGGGATTGTATGGGCGTCGCGCCGGACGAACGCGCAATCGGGCGCGAGGTTTGTCAGCGAGGCTGTAATCGCGTCCCGGTTGGTTGACGCGGCGCCGCTGTCTGTGAACGCCGGACGGAACGCGGCTGTGCTTCAAACCCGCCTGCCCGCCGGAGGGGCTGTGACAATCGCAACCGCTGTGACCGGTGCGGGCGGGTGCGGGAACGCGGATCTTTTGGAGGACCGCGCGCTCTGCCGCGCCCGGGAGCTGCTGGCGCGGTATGATACCGTGAATGCGGTCAATGCGCTCCACAGCGCGCATCTGCGCTGGTGGCGGGACTATTATCTGCTGTCCTGGGTGGATTTTCACGATGCGGACCTGAACCGCGTCTATTACGGGCAGCAATATATCTTCGGCTCTACCGTGCGGGAGGGCGCCGCCGCGCCGGGTCTGTACGGCGTGTGGAGAACCCAGGACACGCCGGGCTGGCAGGGGGATTATCACCTCAATTATAATTTTCAGGCAACCTGGTACGGCGCGTGCGCCGGCAATCGGATCAAGGGATTTTTTGAACCGTTCACGAATGCTGTTCTGGCGTTTATGGACAGCGGCCTTGCGCGCAGCGCGGATGTGGAACAGCTGCGGCGGATTGGCAAAAAGGCGGATATGCCGCCCAATGCCTGCAGCGCGTATTTGGAGGCCCGGCTGGCAAGCCGTGAAGACCTGGGCGGGGGCATTCCCGGCGGGGTACTCTATCCGGTTGGGATTGTGCCGTATGTGCGGGATAAGGATTACTGCAAGTATGAGGGCCAGACAATGGACGCGTGGTTTTGCGCGGTCATGCTGCTGGAATACTATGAGATGACCTGCGATACCGTGTGGCTGACAAAGCCGCGGCATGGGCATACGCCCTATGAGTTTTTGACGGCGGTGGCGGCCTTCTATGAAAAATGGCTGGAAAAGCGCGCGCCGCGGGCGTCTCACCGCTTTTTTTCAGAACCGGAGGACGGAGATGTCTATACCCGCGCGGTCAAAAGCATGGGGGAATATCCCCCGTATACCGGAGGCGCGGACTATGTGTACATACTGCTGGATGGCGCGACGGAGGATTTCCGCGACTGCAACCCAACGGCTTATCTGGGCGTGCTGAGGCGGCTGTTCGGCAAGCTGATTGATATCAGCCGGACCCTTGGCCGGGACGCTGGGCGGCGCGCGCGGTGGGCGGACATCCGCGATCATTTGGCGCGTCCCCAGGGAAATGTGTTTTCGGCAGACGGCAAACAAATTTTGGGCTTTTCGGAAAACGATTACCAGCGGGTAAAGCCCGGCGCGGTGAGCGGCGCGGAGGTACAGCTTGAACTGGTGCAGCCGGGCGGTGTGTGGGGCTTTGACAGCGACCCCGC
>CBCTHE010000017.1:0-66819 GCA_965146665.1 uncultured Ructibacterium sp. | reverse complement strand
TGGCGTTGTAGCTGTACGTTACATCTGACACACCGTCTCCAAAGCTTGCTTTGGTAGGGCGGTCAAGGCTGTCATAGGTATAGCTGGCGCTCATAACCGTGTTTCCGTTATCCTTTAAGGTAAAGCTCTTCCGGTTCCCGTTCACGTCATAGGTATATTCCTTGGTTTGATTAATATTTGGAAATTCTTCTTTCTTTACATTTCCAAAGTCATCATATTCATATTGTACATAGGTTCCTTCAATATCATCCCAGTTCGCCCCTCTGAGAACCAAATTATTTTTTGTATAATTCCACGTTATGTCTGCATCATTCGTGGTGGAGCTCATTAACACGCTCCCATATGCATTATACTGATTGTAAGTGCTTATTCCGTTTCTGTCCGTTTGTGTCTTCGGCAGACCCATCAGGTTATACTCGCTGGTCACACTCTTGCCCAGACTGTCCGTGGCCTTGGTCACATTCCCGAACCGGTCATACTCATACGTTGTATACGTCACGCCCTCAGGCAGTGCGCCAAACAGATCCGCGATCTTCTCTGTCTGGCCAGTCACCATCTTTATCATATTTCCAACATTGTCATAGGCATACTGCGTATAGATATCCCGCGTACCGTCGTTCACCCTGGTGCTCACCAGACGGTTCCGGCTGTCATATTCATTCGCGGTCACCGCATAGCTCACTGCCTCGCCCGGCTTGTTGTTCTGCTGTTTCGTCATTACTATATTACTATTGTTATCATAATAAGTCAACGCTTCACTGGTGTATGTCCCATCAAACGGCGCTGTGGTTTTCAGCACCCGGCCCAGCTGGTCATACTGATAGCTTGTGGTGTTTCCCAGAAAGTCGGTTGTGGATACCGCGTTGCCCAGCTTGTCATACACGGTTGACGTGTAGCTTCCGCCCGCCTGATACTGCTTCAACGGACGGCCCGCGTAGTCGTATTCGACCTTGGTCGTATAATCCCCAAGCTTTTCCATATACGTTCTGCCGCCCAGACTCTCCAGCACATTCCCCTGATAGTCATACTGATACACATTTTTGTTCAGCAGGTTTTCCGGTGCGGCCGTCCCTTTGTAATAGGCCTCCGATACAGTGTTTCCATACCCGTCTATGGTTGTGACCGTTGTGGGCTTCACATAATACTCATCCCCCTGATAGCTGGTGGTCACCACCTGGGACGCCCCGCCCAGCAGGTTGATCTCACTGTCATTTGGCAGAAAACGAAGTGTTATGTTCTGCCCGGAGCTCGTTGTACGAATTTTCAGTTCCTCTGTTTCTGATAAGTCAAGCGTCATATGAATGATTTGCTTGTATTCTTTTTCATCGCTCTGCGCCAAAACACCATCTTGATAGGCAGATAACTGACACGCGCCTCTCGCAGTAATTTCCACCTTTTTGTAGTCAGACACATCCATTTGCAGCGGATGATTCGAATCCAATCCGTATACTTCTCTTACTTCAGGGGCAAACTCATAAACAGTAGTCGCCACATCCAATACTTCATCGCCCGATTTGCTGGTGACGGTCACTGGCCGGTTAAAATCGTCATAGGTGTACTCATTGCTTACCGCCAATCCTCCGATGTCCATATAGGATGTCTCCCGTATCTTTCTTCCAAGCTTGTCATATGCATATTCACCGACAAGCTGTGTGGGATCCTGATCCAGATAAATTTTTTCCAGATTCCCCACCGGCGTATAAGCTTGTGTGACCGTATTTCCGTTTTCGTCAGTAACAGAAAGACGATTGTTGGGCACATCATAGGCAATTTGCTGGCTTGTCCCGTCCGGGTTAACCTGTTTTGTCACCTGGCCCAGCATATCGTATTCATATTGGGTGGTGTTCCCATTGCCGTCAGTCTCTGAGACCTTGCGGCCAAGGGGATCAATATGGGTTGATGTGATGATGCTGGAAACCGTTCCGTCCGCATTTTTAACACCCTGGGCCGTTGCCGTAACCGTATAGGAACCATCCGCATTGTATTGATAGGCAAAGTTGGTAACAGCATTACCGCTGTCATTGCTCACGGTCTGGCTTGCAACCGTTCCGTCCGAATTGTAGGTATAGCTGGTGGTGTTCTTCAAGGTGCTGCCCTCATAAACCTCAGTCTTTGCTATATTCTTCTTATCCGCTGTCAGGGTATTTACCTGCTTCAGGTCAGAGGCGTCCAAACGGTTGCTCACCTGCGTCAGAGGCAGACAGTAAGCAATATCATATGTGTTGGTGGTTTTCTTTTCACCCTGCTGCAGCAGCAGCGGCTGTTTATTCCGATTGTAGCTGCTGTTGACTGATGAAATCGTCTTGTTATTTCGAGTGGTGCTGATATTCTGAATCGAAGAACGCCGTGCTTTTAGTCTTTCACTGTCTGTTGAAAAGTCATTGACCTGCCGTGTATACGTATAATCAATTCGCTCTGTGTTTTTCTCCTTGTTTGCATAATATTGGGTATACTGTTTTACAATACGGCCCACCATGTCGTATTCATACTCAGTGGTCTTTGTCTTTCCGTTCTCCAATGTCTCTGTGCCGGTAAAGCTTCTTCCGTAAAGCGCATTCTGGGTCCAGGTCCCACTGTAGGAATATTGTACATCGGATTTTAGTTCATCACCTTCATACAGCTTTTCTCCTATGACCCTATAGGCATAGTATTCAGCCTGGTTTATCGTACCGGGACTTTTATAGCCAAACAGGTACTGCGGCCCGCTTGGGTTCTCCTCATATACATATTCCCGACGGGCGTTTGTTGGATATTCCACCTCTTCCAAAACTAGAATCACTCTTGCGTTTTTTTGAAAATATTGCTTGCCTCTGCCAAGCAGTGTCTTATTTTTCGACTTATATGTAGTTTTTATTTCTGCGCCGCCGGCATGATTCCCGCTGTATTCGATAACCTCCAAGCAATGGGTATCAAAGGTTTCATAGCCTCCGGAAACATTATTCACTTCGTCTCTCTGGATACTGGTTCGATAGTCAATCTGTTTTGTGAGCTCCCCGGCGTTTACTGTAATTCCGCCGGGTCTCACCAATATTGTTCTGCCATAGGTATCAATGATCCGCCAGCTATTTCGGTCAAATTCACCATTGATCAAGTGGTCATATAGAATCACATCTCCGAACCGGTTCCCAACCGCTGCGATAGAACCCTCCGCGGTGTCAACTGGGTTTGGAAGGTAATAATAATATGTTTTCCCCTCTTGATCTGTAATCTTAAAATTGTACTGAAATCCACGCGGATCCTCAACAACCCCATCTTCCTCAATATGCACATCATATTCGCTGACTCCGCTGACAACATACATGCTCTGCCAATGAACAATATTATCTTCATTGGAAACAAAATATTTATACTTTATCGTTTCCTTACTGCCGTCTTCCATCCCCATTTCTGCTGTGACTTCATAGAAAAAGGTGGTATAGGTTAGCGTCTTTGTTCCAGACGCTGTTTCGATTTCGACTTTGTAATTATCTTTAGAGCAGCTTGAAAACATTTCCGATATCGATGGAATATAGATATTCCATCCGTCAGCAATTTCAACATCCGCACTGTTGTTAGCCGTCCGCCGAATGTAATCGCCATAAAGCTCGATGTGAACCGGCTTCTGTGACTTATCCCAGGTCAGGTTCACTTCAGTTCCTTCAGATAGGGCTGTTCGTTCAAAGTATTCTTGACCATATATATCTGTATCTGGTGATTGCAGGCGGCTGATCTGCGTTTGTATACTGGCTTCTATGTCCTCTTCGCGCGGATACATAACATATACCGTCCGATGTGTACCATCTATGTATCCAGTATATGGAACTGCAATACCATATACATACTTTGAACGGCCCGTGTTTATATACATACAATATGCATTAAACGCGTCATAGCTGTTATAATCCCTGTACAAATTCAAATCCAGACCATTTTTACCCGGCAGTGACAATTCAAGTGTACGTCCCGTAACCGCACCGGTGGAGGGGTCTACCCCACTGGGCGGAACCACAAATGGAGATTCATAGGCAGCGCCATAACGCGACAGGGCGGCGTTCACCATTGTTTGATTCATAATTGCGTCAGAGGATGCCGCATGTACACTGATGCTTCCGAGGATAATGAGGCCTGCGGCCATCAGTGCTTTGCTCAGCTTGTTTATCCAGTTATACATTCTCGTTTTCCCCCTTTGCATCATAAAATTCACTTTCCTCCCGGGTTAAATCCTTATAGATTCCCTTTGCCCGCAATTCTGACACGATACTTCGGCAGAATGCGCGTTCCTGCTCAGCGGCTATTTCCTCTAAATTTTGGTCTTCCAGCGCCATTTCATAATAATCTGCCAGCGGTTTCTGGGTAATTGTTGACAGCTGGCCCGCAAGAATCACATCCTCAAGCGGAATAGGTTCTTCGCTTGCCTCCTGTTTTATTTCCCCGGCATTCGCGTCAGACACTGTTTGTACAGCGGCTGGGGCAATAGCCTGAACCGGGAGCTGTTCTAGTGAGATCCCGTTGACATATGCGGCAATTTCAGCAAATGTTTTACCTGCCTGATGCTGTTCCAAAATTTCCTGAATTGTCAGCACACCTTTGCGGCAGAGCTTGTTTGCAGCCGATATATCATCCAAGGTCACTCCCTGTTTTGCATAGTTTTCTACATCCTCTTCCGTCAGCACACCACATTTGTCATTTGTCACACAGTTAAACGCATTCTCTATCCAGGTCATACCGCGAAGATACTTGTATTCATAGATTTGTTCTATAATACTGATTTCTTCATTGGTGTCCTGCCAAAAATAACAGATATCCATAACTGTCATTGG
Organism: uncultured Ructibacterium sp.; assembly: GCA_965146665.1. Taxonomy (GTDB): domain Bacteria; phylum Bacillota; class Clostridia; order Monoglobales; family Monoglobaceae; genus Ructibacterium. Next base: position 62,020 of record CBCTHE010000017.1, on the reverse strand, counting down.
ATCGTATCCCTGAATGATCAGATTTGCTATGTAGTCCATTTCATCAGGTTCCATATGGTAAACCTGCTTTAAATACTCATAGTTATATATGATATCGTTATATGTATTGGGATTTTCAACCGTCGCCTCCAGCGCCTGAATCATTTGGTCATAAAGACTCATTGTTTCCGCGTTCTCTTGTTGGCTGAGCCGCTGGGCAATAACCTCGCGGCGCTGTTGGTTTTCACTTTGAACATCCGGCAGTTCAGCTATCGCATAGGGGGCCGGCTCCGCAAACTGCTCCTGAATCAGCTTCCCGATTTTCTGAACCGCTCCGCTGGCGAACGCTCCCGCTGTACCTATCACCAGCACCGCTGCGATCCCTATACCTATCATTTGCTTTTTCATGCTTTCGTACCTCCTTGTTTATCTGCTCACCACAATACGCGTTTCACCGGTAATTTTTGCTTTAAATTTGACCGCATCCGCCGTTTCTTCAGCTGCAAACCCGCCTGGAACCATGGTAAAAGTCAGCATCATTGCCAAAAACATTCCCACTACTCTTCTCTTGTACCACATAACAAACCTCCCGTATTTTCTCTTATGTTTTTTGAACGCACCTTTTCCGGCTATCTTTTTATCTCATCATTTTCATCCCCTGCTTATATAATGAAATACGAAAAAGGCGCATGAAACCACCGTCAACAAGCCCGCTTCATACGCCTGAATCCTTTATTTTTTCTTTCCTCCAGCATATTCTATCTGCAGGCTTTTATATCCTCAATATAGCATATATCCAATGCGTGATTTTGTCATATTATGTCGATATTTATTTTTCATGCTCGTCTTTTCTGTATACAGGAATGTTTAATTTTACATCCTCTGTCCACTGGTATTTATCAATCAGCCGCTGCACTTTAAATCCCCGGATAGAAAATATGCCCCAACATATGGGGCATAAAACTTAAAACAAATCTGCGTATGTTCGCAGCTCCTGAAGAAGAACAGAATTAAATTCTCCCTGTCACTGCGGCAGCGACACCATTTGCATTTTCTGCAAGCAGAAAATGCAAATTTCAATTATAATGCTATTACACAAATTATTATAGAAAGGGCTTTGCTTCAAAATGATTGTATTTGACAAGATGTTTCTAAAACTAAAAGAAAAAAGACTGACTACTTTTGATTTAAACCGCTCTGGTATTTCACAGCTTGAAATAGAGCGCATGAAATGCAATGGCCCTGTCTCCCTTGCAACTTTGGATAAGCTTTGTGAAATATTAGATTGTCAGCCTGCAGATCTCATGGAACATGTTAATGCGTAATCAGACAAACCGCCAGGTTCGTCTTTTTTATAGTGTGCCGAGCATGGCACTTAACTAGATGGTGAACGTCCGTTACCGACGGAATTGAGTATACAAAAGCAGATGGAGAAGAATATTATATCCAGGAAATCTTCGATAAAGAAGAGTTCTTTGCAACACTTGACAAAAACGCAATAGAAGTTCAAAACAGTGTTTACGATTATATTATCTATGACAGCGGCACGGCAGAACGCCCCTTTACCAAATCCCTGGATGATGATCCGGATGTAAAAATGTTCTTCAATCTTCCCAGCCGAATTAAAATTGATACACCAATTGGTACCTATAATCCAGATTGGGCAGTTTACTTAGAAAAAGATGATATGCAAGGACTGTACTTCATATTAGAGAACAAAGGAAATGTAAGCAAACGGGATCTGCGTTCTCATGAACGGTTAAAGATTCATTGCGGAGAAGAACATTTTAAAGCTTTGGGTGATGACATTGGGCTGCATATCGCTAAAAACTGGGTAGTGCAGGAAATATTGTGTAAAGCTCCAACATCGGGTAAAATAGAAATAACTGATGTTGGAGGTTTTAAATTATGGCAAGAAAAGACAACAGGAAACTAAAGGAACTAATTGCAGAATATGGAATCAAGGACATGAACGATGTCCACGAGTTTGTAAAAATGCTGACAGCCGAAACAATTCAGGCGGCTCTTGACGCAGAGCTGGACAGCGAGCTCGGCTACAGCAAGTACGATTACAAAAACAAGCAAACAACCAACAGCCGCAATGGGCATTCCGCCAAGACAGTGCAGGGCAGTATGGGCGAAATAGAACTGCAAATTCCCTGTGACCGTGAGGGTGAGTTTGAACCGCAGCTTGTAAAAAAGCATCAGACCGACATATCGTCCATAGAAGACAAGGTCATTTTCCTGTATTCTCAAGGCGTTTCAACACGGGATATTCAAAAGACTATGCAGGAAATGTATGGCATTCATATAGATGACAGCCGTATGTCTAAAATTACGGATAAGATTCTGCCGCTTATTAAAGAATGGCAGGAGCGACCACTGCAAAGCGTTTATGCAATGGTGATTTTAGACGCCGTACACTACAATGTCCGAGACAATGGAATTGTAACTAAAAAGGCTGCATATGTGGTAATCGGAACCGATTTAGAAGGCAAAAAAGATGTGCTGGGAATTTGGTTTGGAGCAAACGAATCTGCAAAATATTGGCTGTCGGTTTTGAACGGCTTGAAAAACCAAGGTGTATCTGATATACTGATTGCATCGGTGGACGGGCTGAGCGGATTTGTGGAAGCCAGGACATTAAGCAATTTACGGCTGATTTAAAGCCGGTTTACAAGGCGCCGACCGAAGAAATTGCCCTTGCTGCCCTGGACGAATTTGAAGCAAAATGGAGCAAAAAATATCCGCTTGACGTAAAAAGCTGGCGTGTTAACTGGAACGAACTTTCCACTTTACAGACTTTTTTCACAGACTCGCGATAACACAATCGGAATGTTGTTACAGCATTTAAGTATGCCGTAACAACATTCTTTTTTTATTCTTATATCACCTTTGTATGACCAGTTGATACCCCTTGCCTTGTTGGGATATTGACATCAACATTTGGTATGTTTTTTATATCTGGAATCTCAATCGTGCCGATACAGTTATAGTGAATTGTCAGCTTTTGAACATTCACACCGTCAATTCGCTCTGCATGGTACACTTCGATTCTTTTTATCAATTCATTCAGCATTCGTTCAGTTAGCTTTTTTTGCACGGGTATATTTGCGGACAATGGAGATAAAGTGGTCGGTACTCATGGATTTGTCCTCTGTTTTATCAAGTTCTGTTTTGAGAATTTTTACCCGTTCAGACAAGTCCTTTTGTTCGTCTGTATAGTTTTTGGACATTCGTCCAAACCGTTCATCAGCAATTTTTCCGGAGATATTGTCCTCATACATTCGATTGAAAAGGTTATCAAGCTCTTTATCACGAACAATGTCATATTAACTTTAAAAATATTTATTTTCATCACCGTTGGCATTGCGACCGTTGATAACTTTAAAGCGTTGTTTGGTTTATTGAAACTTGTTGATTATGAAAAATTGCCTTCCAAAAAGAATAAACGGTCATGTAAATACATGCTTTTTGACTGCCCTCAAACCATAGATTTTACTGTGTTTCCCAAAAAGTTCTATAAGAACACTCCGACCATATTGAAACAACAATTTAAAATAATAAGAACCCCTTGACAACAAGGGGTTCTTATTATTTTAATGTAAACAGTTGGGAAATATCTGCTTAGATATGGGTTTTGCCTTCCAGTTGTAACAAACATTTACTATTAAATTGGCTTCTTGTACCCTGGAAGAGCCTCCAAAGAATTACCCGGCAAGAGGCTTTGTCCAGATATGTAATCTCGCTCCAATTCATCCCCTCCTATACTCAGACAGGACTTTCTGTTTATCCATGGTGCCCATATAATACCGCATCAGAAATTCCTCAAATCATACCGCATCAGAAATTCCTCAAATCATACCACGCTTCCAATTAAGCTGATCATATATTTTTACGCCTGTACTGTGGACTGATCCAATCAGATAGATCAGTCCGCTTCATTCTCTGCAAAACTATTACGCAGTTCTATAATTAGATCTAAGCAATGGCAATCTCACTCACTGTGGTGCTGTCGGCAGTACAGCCGCTGTGACTGCCTGCCGGCGTATACTCTTCTTCGGCTGCGTCGGTTGTGATTGGATCACCCTTTCCGCCAGCGGGATAGCGGATCGTGCTGTTTGTTACAGTACAGCCGGTAAGTATACCCTGGTTATATCCAACAACACCGCCTGCGCAGACCTTGCTGGCTGAGCCAGAACTGCCGCCGGAAACCTCACATCCGCTGACACCGCACCCAGCAATTCCACTGATTGTTTTAATTTTGTCAGAATTTACCCAGCCCGCGATGCCGCCGGCATAAACACCGCCGGTCATCTGCGACCCTGTCACCGTACAGTTATCCATAGTTTCGCCTTTGAAATGCCCAGCGATACCGCCGGCGCTGTTGCCGCCGGAAACCGCCGCATTTGCCACAGTGCAGTCGGAAATGATGCAGCTGCCGTCAGCAACAAAGGAACCTATAATGCCGCCTGCTTTGCCGGCCGTTCCGTTAGATGCGAATACGTTATTTCCTCCCCGTACATGGCAGTCTGTGATGTTCATTCTGTTGGTGCTCCCGCCAATAATACCGCCGGTGTCGACAACGGAATTGTCAGGCAGTTCAGTGCGGATGGTCAGGTTTTCCGCAATGCAGCCGCTGATCTCTGGCGGCGCGGCTGCGGAACCGCTGGTAATACCATAGACATAATCCACAACGCCGCCGATTTGATTGTAATGCGTCTTGTTCACGATTGTGCCGGTCACTTTCACATTTCGGATCGCAGTGTCCGCCGCTGCGCCATAGGTTTGAACATGGCCAATCAGCGCATCTCCAGCATTATCATAAGTGATGGTATGCCCACGCCCGTCGAAGGTACCAGTAAGGTAAGCGCCGCTCATATCTCTTCCATTACCGCCAATTCCCTGCGTCCAAGCAGAATCCAACGTAAAGTCGGCGGTCAGAGCATAGTGCCCGTCCCGCCACAACTTCTGGGCGGCGGCGTCTGTGTAGTCGTTCACCTTATCCCGTAGAATGGTCAGCAGCTCCATAGAAGATATCTCCATGGGGGTATCTGGGGCGGTCTGTACTGCATAAAGCACAGATGCAGAAACGTTGGCGCGTACCGTGCCGGGGGCGTATCGGGTGCCGCCGGTGCGGTTTGCAGCCGTCGTCCAGTAAGCTACAAGAACCTCTTCTGTTGTGTCGTTATTCTGAATCGATATAGTATAGGGCAGCGGATCCGTACCATTGTACCCCTCAACCGGCTGGTTCGTTGTATCGTACAGCATCAGGTTTTGCTGCATCCACCCGGCGGTGATGCATATATCGCCTGTGGTGTTTGCGGAAATGGTTACAGTGCAGCTGCCATTGGACTCCTCAATGGATACGCCGTCATTATCACATGTCCAGCCAGTAAAGCTGTAACCGTCCCGAGCTGGCATAGGCAGACTGAAGGAGGTGCCAGTTACTGTGTATTTTGTTATGAGACTGTCCATATCTGTATCCGAACCTTCCAGCCCAATGTATGTAATTGTGTACTGCTCGGCATCCCAATGGGCATAGAGGGTATGGCTGCTGTCAGTGGAAACCGTGGTGCTGTCTGTCACCTGCGCCCCTCCGGATGCTGCCGTAAACCAGCCAGTAAAGCTATAACCGGCGCAAACAGGTTCCGGCAGGGGTCCATAGGCAGCGCCGTAGGTCACAGTTCGGCTGTTCTCCCCCACCGAGCCGCCGTTGGCATTAAAGATCACGGTATAGGAATTGGCCGTCCAGTGGGCCTGGATTGTCAGGTTTCCGGCTGTTCCCCGCGGAACAGTCAGACTCGATGCAGGCTCAGACATACCCAACTCACTGCACGTCCAGCCGTCAAAAGTATAGCCTGTGCGGACAGGAGCTAGCAAAATGATATCAGGGGTTTCTGGCGTGTATTCGGTTGGGTTGTCAACAGCAGCCACTCCGCCGTCCAACTCGTAATTGATCGTATATCTTTCTGCGGTCCACTGGGCATACAGGGTGAGAACCGCGCCATCTTCCGCCGTCAGGTTCTTTACTTCCTGCCTGTCATGGTAAAAAACACCTGCCGTGTCGGGCTCTGTACTCCAGCCGCCAAAGCTATAGCCTGTCTTCATAAAGGCGCAGGCGGCAAGCTGCTGTGCCGCATCATAGGCGAATCCCTGATCAGCCATTGTACCTATACCGCCGTTTGCGCTGAACCTGACTGTGTAAGTATTTGCCGTCCAGTTGGCGGTGTAGCTCCGGTCTCCTCCGCTGCCGCTTGGGATAATAACGGTCATATTGGCGCTTCCGGTCAGTCCGGTGCCGGACCAGCCGGAAAAAGTGTATCCAGCACGGCATGGGTTGGTCAGTGCAACGGCACCGCTCTCCACAGTATAGTCCATAAGGTTGTCTGCAATACCGCCTCCCAGGTCGTAGGTGATGGAATATTTCACCGGCGTCCATGCTGCCATAAAGACAGCGTCCGCATCGCCCATTGTCATATTCTCGGTAAATCCCTGCCAGCCAGTGAAAGCGTAATGCTCCTTAGCGGGATCTTCTGGTTTGGAAATCACTTCACCGAAGCGATAGGTCACCGGCGATACCGCGCCATCCACAGTCCAGATTGCATTGTGTATGTTCCGGTCATAATAGATATTTACAACGGTGCTTCCATCTGCGGCTATCGACTGCTGTTCAATAGTCTTTGCCGCAAAACCGGGATAGGTTTTAGCCACAGCCTGTGTCTGACCGTTGGTGGTTCCGGTCAGGTTTTGCTGATCTCCAGTAATCTCTGTATAAGCGTCATCGTTTACATTTTGCTGCCAGTGCTTCACAATGTAAGGGGTTGCCGTACCTATTTCCCAATGCGCATAGAGGGTATGGTCTTCTGCTGACTTCACATCTGTTGAATCATCCACCAGTACGCCTCCTTCCGCTTCCGTGTACCAGCCGATAAAGGCATATCCGGCGCGTACAGGGACCGCAGGGAGGCTGTATTTTGCATCATAAGTCTGGATTCCTGTACTCGCCGCGGGTGCCCCGCTGTAATTGCAGTCAAAGGTCACCGTGTAAGTGTTGGCCGACCACTCGGCGGTATCCGGACCTGCCTGAATATTCTTGTCTCCGGACGGCATGATCCCTGCATCCTTCCAGCTTGTAAAAGTATAGCCGGTACGCTTGACTGGTGTACCTGCAGAATCCGGGACAGAAATGATCTGTTCAAATTTGAAGATGTCTGTGCCAAGCTGTGTCAAACCATCAAAATCCAGCCAGGTAACAGTGTAGCTGTTTCTCGGATAGTATACCTCTACCACAGTACTGCCGTCAGCGGCAATAACTGTATTGGTGTAGGTTCCAGCACCAAATCCCTCATAAGATTTCAGTGTAACAGCGGCATTTGCGCCCGTCATGCCGGCAAGAGGTTCTGTTTCAGCCGCATCAGCCGGATAGCTCCCGTCAAGGTTTTCTTTGATATGCTTCACAGTATACACAGTATCGCTGTTTGCCGTCCAGGATGCCGTGAGTGTCAGATCCCCCGTGACCGTATCTGTATCAAACGCCCATAAATTCTCACCATTCTTCCACCCTGCAAAGGTGTAGCCGATCTTTACCGGGTCGGCAGGCTCCGTTATGCTTCCGCCGTGGCGGATGATCTGTTCCGCCGGAGCGGCGCTGCCGCCGTCCGTCACAAAAGCGGCTGTATAAGTCTTGCGGTCGTAGTAAATCTTCACCACGGTGCTTCCGTCTGCGGCAATGGTTGTCTGCTCAAACGCCTTTGCACTCTGGAATCCATCGGCAGTGTAATCAATTGCCTCTGCCGCTGTGTCTGCATCGGTGAATCCGCTCATCGGCACAGCTGCATGCAGTGTATAATCCGCCTCTGTGCCGCCGGTGATATTTTGCCAGTAATGCTCTGTTCTATAGGCGGTATTTCCGTTTGGCGTCCACTTGGCCGTCAGGGTGATATCACCAGTAACAATATCTTTGCCGAAATCCCAGACGGTTTCACCGTTGATCCAGCCCGCAAACGTATAGCCAGTACGGGCCGGCACCGCCGGTTCCAAAACCTTTCCTTCATGGCGCACAATCTGACTTTCAACCGCAGTGCCTCCGCCAGCATCAAAAGAAACTTCGTATTCAGAGCGGTCAAAGTATAGCTTGATGACCAGCGAGCCGTCGCCCTTGATCCTGAGCAGGTCATCACCTGTCTGCACTTCGGTTCCCTTCACAGTGACTTTGTTCAGCGATAATCCCCCGCCGGCATCATGGTACGGCGTCAAGTCAACGGCGGTGTCCGTTGCGCCTGTTCCAGCCCGCGCACTGCTGTAATAATATTTATCCTCTTTCGTGTCCTGCACATAGTATTCCACCCGGTACGGTGTACTGGAATCGGGAGTCCAGCTCGCAGCATAGGAGGTGTCTCCGGCAGGCATTGTTTGAGTTGGGCTGCCGTCCGCATCTGTAAAGGTCATGCCGTCTTCCCAGCCGCTGAAGAGATAGCCGCCCAGATTCATTTTCGGTTCATAAATGGGTGCCCCGTACTTCACATCACGGTAAATCACATTTGGAAGGCTGCCGTCATCTTTATCGCCATAGGTAAAGGTGAGCGTATATTTTTGCCGGTCAAAGTAAACTTTAACCACCGTAGAACCATTGGGGGCAATCTTTTGATTGACGGCAGATTTCCGTTTGTTGTAAGCAAAGCCGGCGGGGGCGGCTGTATCTGGCACCGCATCGCTGTCGGTGGTTCCTGTGAGCTCCTTCGTCTCCGCCAGGGAATAGCTGCCGTTCAGTTCCTGCCGGTAGTATTCCGTCTTATAGGGCGTATCGCTGCGCGGGGTCCACTTGGCGTATACAGCAGTGCTGTGTTTCGGCATGGCGGCGGGAAACGTATACGGTTGTTCACTGCACGCGGGATCTGCATACCATCCCGCAAAAGCATAGCCTTTCTTGACCGGATCCTCAGGGGCAGTAATCTCGGCACCAGGCACAGCCGCAAGCGTGTTCACTACGCTGCCACCGTTGGAATAAAAGGCAATGTACTCGGCATTTTCCGGATCTCTCCATTCAATGGTTACGGTCAGACTGACAGGCTGGGAGGTAAAGGACAGCGTACCGCCCTTCCAGATGATGGTCATCTCGCATGTCTCATTTACACTGCCGTCAGGTTCTATCTCTATGGTGTTCTGTGCAGGATCGTATCTGAACTTCGGGTTGGATAATTCGATAGCATAACGGCTTTCACTGATGTCATCGCAGTTGACAGCAGGATTTTCCGCCTCGTCCTCCGCATCTCTGCCGCCCAGCTCGCCGGTCTGCATATCCATATAGGCCATATCGAACAGTTCAGTGGGCAGGGTGAACGACTTTACGGATTTGAGGCGATAGGTTGGACCTTCCGCGTCCGAATCATCCTCATAGCCCGGTGACCAGTTGAAGTCATAGACGTTGTTCTGCTCTCCGATGGTAAAGACAGGCCACTGGTTCTCATAGAGCGTTGGGTTATATGTCAGCTTTTCACTGCTGAAGAGCTGTGCCTTGAACTTTATTTCCAGATAGATGCCGATTTCAATATGGAGGGCACCGGCGCAGATACTTTTCCGGTCACTTCCGGCCTCCCAAGACAGCTTATAGTAGAAATATCCCCATAACTGTGCATAGGCTCCTACTTCGGCGGTAATACCGATGCTGTCCAGTTTAAGTGAGAACAGGCCCACGGCAATCTCAAATTCCACACCGGCACGGATGCCCAGCGTACCCATGACGTAGAAAACGAATTCATAATGCTCGGTCTCCAGATCAATGGTTTCATTGGTCGTCTGGCGGTGAAAAAGCATCAGGGAGAAGTTATAGCGTTTTGCATTACCGTATTCAAAGGTCATGCCCAGTGTAATATACACATTGGCTTTGACAACAAAATCAGCACTGATGCCGAAGACGAGAATATGGAACGGATCGACAGCTCCCCCAATGCTGAAGATTTCCTTGCGCACCAGCTCAATCCAGCTGTCATCGGCTTCCTCCATCATTTCAGCGTACTGTTCCATCAGCCCGCTTAGGGGATGCTCACCGCCGCCGTCTTCTTCAGCTTCGGCGTCCTCGCCCATAAACTCCTCGCCTTTTTCAATCAGCTTGTCAAGCTGGGTACCGAGGTTTGCTGCATAGTCGTCCACGCTGACGTCATTGCCGCCCGGCACCAGAGAACCCCAGTCCACATCGAGGAAATTGCCGTTGCCTGTGTCAGAGTCTGCATCCTCGTCCTCATCGCCGCCCTCGCCGGTAACCAGGGAAACGGTAACAGCAATACCGGTAAAGGTGCCCACGTCGATATTGGCGTTGAGCTGATAATCATAGATGTATGGAATGATCCATGCCCATTTCCAGATGGCGCCGCCGCTGATATTTATGGAGAGCAGAACCTCCTGCTCGAACACGGCTTCCATCGAAATGGTAAGCTTGCTGCCGTTTGCAATCTCAATCTCCCTTTCAAATTCCAGCTTCAGCTCTGCGCGCAGGCCATCACCGTCTTCAAAGTGTTCCAGAACATTTTTACCTGCTTTGATAGAGGCAGAGACGTTCTGCGTCTTGATACCGTTCTCATAGGAAGCCACCCTTCCTGACCGCGCTGCTTTTGGCGAAGCCTCCCCAGACTGCACAGAGTAGTTGACAATCTCCACACCGTCCAACTTTTCAAAACCGTCTGTCTCCATCGCCATATAGGTCAGGTAGTCAATGGCTTCGTCCACAAAGCCGCTTGCTTCCGCTTGAGAAACAATCTCCCGTTCAATGTTCTGCGCTTCTTCTTCAGTCAGGTCAATGGACTCTGTGCGTGTGCTGTAAATATCCATTGCTGCAAGAACATCAGCCTCTGAAACGCCGATATATGTAATGGTATATTCACTTTCCGTCAGAGTGACGCCGGTAATCTGAACATACCCGTCAAGCGAACCTTCCTGCGACCCAATATCTCCGGTGTAAAATGCAATAAAATCGCCTTCGTCTATGGTCGTTTGAGCATCTAAACCCATAACGGCGTATTTATCGTCAGTGAAATCCAGCGCGGACTTATCCACCGTAAGGATATCCCCATCCCCGCTGTTTTTATCCAATCCGGAAAGCACAGGCAGAACATCAGGGGTAAAGAGAACATCCTCCGAATCCGCAGTTGTATAGGTATAGATATTTCCTTCCGCATTCGTAATTTTCACATAGACCACTGTACCGCCGTTGTCAGTTTCCAGTGTGCGCTCGCCAGGGCGGACGCCTTCATAAATGGCTGCCGTATCGCCTGATTTGATAACTTCGCTGCCGCTGTATGTAAAGGTTCCGTTATTTTCCACTGTCTGAATACCATCGGACACGCCCACATCGACAGCGAACAGCCCCGTAAGGGCACCGCTCATGCCGCTGACCTGTTCTTTAGGCACATACACCAGATCTTCCCTTAGTCTCAGATTCATGACCTCTGCTTTAGCGGTAATAAAGTTCAATTCACGAACACTTGCCGGCTGTTCGATACCGTCTGCCACAAAGACCGTATCACTGTTTTCGTCCAGCCTTGCCCGATAGGTATGGCCGGCCTGATAGCTGCCGGTGACTTTATACAAGTCCCCCTCTTCAGCAATGGAAAGATCTGTTTCAGTCAGTATCGTATTGTTGGCGGTAATCTGCGTTACTGTCAGCGCCTGCTTGACTTCATCACCGCTCCCTGCTTTTACAAAGAACGCAAAGTCTGTCCCGACATCCTGTTTTGTCAGATAAGGCGGTGTTTCTGCAAAGGGCACCTCATCCAGCGCAGTCATTTTCGCGTACAGCGTCATGTTTTTATTGACGGTATCTGTCGTCTCTGCACGCTCCTTCAAGGCCGCATCATAATACCAGCCCAGGAACACATATCCCCGCTGATAAGGCGTTGGCAGTTCTGTGATCTTTGTTTTGGATGGATAGGTTTTGGTTTCAGGCAGCGTAAGGCCGGAATTATCCATCCCATCACCCAGAGCAAATCGGACCTCGTAGTACCGCGTACTGCTGGAACCGCCGCCGGAGCCGCCGCCCGGTCTTCTAGTCGGTTGTGCTGATTCACCGGGGTTGAGTGTTTGTTCCGGCTCAGCAGCCGAAGGTATGCCCGGCTCTTTGTACCAGACTTTTACCGTCTGATGTATGCGCATACACAGCGTTGCCGCCTGTGCACGGGTGGCATTTCCTAACGGGTCAAAATTTATACCGTCTCCTACCAGCAAACCGGTTTTCCATAGCTCTAAAACCGCCGCCTCCGCCCAATCTGCCACGGTGTCTAAATCTGCCGGAAACGTTGAAAGCACATCAACTGCGTCATACTCCACGCCGAACGTATCAAAATATCGTACAAAGAAAGTTGCCATTTGCTGACGGTTAACAAGTGCTTCCGGTTCAAATTTACTGTTCCCCGTACCAACGGCAACACCATACTTGGCCGCCCAGATAACATACGGTGCATAGTACGCATCTCTAGGAACATCCATAAAATCCGGCTGATCAGTATATTCCTCTGGATTCATTCCAGCCATACGTCCCAAAATCGCAACAAACATACCGCGTGTCATCGCTCCATCCGGCATAAAGGCTGCTGCGCTGGTTCCGGAAAAAATGCCGTGCTCATATACATATTGCACGGCCTCCCCATACCAGCTCTCTTTCTCCACATCGGTAAATGGATGCGCGTTTGTTTCAGTTTCCGCGGCAAATACCTGTATTGGCAGAATGGTAAAGAGCATACACAGGCAAAGAAGCAGACTGACTCCCCGCTGTAACCGAAGCCTCCTGCTGCGATGTGCTCCGCATGAGCTGTTTCTGTTCAGTTCTGAATAATTTGAATGCTGATGATTCATTGTTTTCCCCCTTTATTCCCTTTTACAGCCATTTTTTCTGTGCATTGAACCGGACCATTTTTCCCAGCTGTTTGTTAATCCCCCAATATTTTTTGCCTGAAACCGGCCTTAAATCAGGCAAGGAAGATTCCTCCTTCCATTTTGTTTGTATTATAATATCATAATAAGCAGATGAATTCAACGGTATAAAGCAAAAAATATATTTTCTTCACAGCTGTGCTCTAATGTTTTATACCAGAAGGCAAATCTAATTCATAAAATTGTATTAAAACCGCAGTCATGACATATACCGCCATATAGATGCCTCGCCGGTTTTTCTGCAAATTAAAAAGCCTGCCGCGCAGAAATTGCGCGGCAGGTCCCGCTCCGGCCATGTTTTGTCAATTTCTATGACCGGGTACTTCATCTGTCTTTTTGCGCGCTGTCCCGGCTGTTCAAAAGCCGCCATATCACCACTGCGGCCTCGCCGCGCGCTGTGTTTTGCTTCGGGTTAAAATGATGGTTTTCATCGCCTTGAATCAGGCCGAGCTCCGCCGCCGCTTTGACATACGGCACAGCCCAATCGCTGATGGCCTCCAGATCCTGATAGCTGAGGTCCCCGCGGCTGTCAATACCTGCGTCCAGAGCCAGCACAAGCATTTTGGCCATTTCCTCCCGGGTTACAGAATTGTTGGGGTAAAAGAGCCCATCAGAGCTGCCCTGAATAATCCCCCGTTCTTTGGCGGTCTGGATCACATCCGCATACCAGTCTCCCTTTTGCACATCCAGGAAAGTTCCATCCTGATAGGCGCTCAGCTCCCATTCCATGGCCCGGGCCAGCACCGCGGCAAACTCCCCGCGGGTCACGGTCCCATAGAGATCCAGCCGATCCCCTTTTCCCTGGAAAATTCCCTTGTCAACAAGCTCGGCGGCCTCCTGTCTGCCCCAGAAGGAATCCAGTTCTTCCCGATATGCGTCCGATGGCTTTTTCGCGGGTTCTGCCGTTGGTCCAGCAGTTGGGGCAGCCGATGCCGCGGGCGTATAGTTTCCGCCGCTGCTGCCGCCGCCGATTCCGCCGCCGGGACGGTTGACGCTGCCGCCTCCGCCCCCGCTGCCGGAAGGCTTTTGGGGCGGCTCAGGGTCCGGCGTGTCATCCTTTAAAATCGGTTCGTCCCCAAAATAGATATATCTGCCGGAATTTTTAGGCACGGTGTTCTGGCCGTTAAAGGCCAGGCTGATCACCGGAATGCCGGCATTGGCGAGCAGCGTGAGGTCCGTGAGGTCAGACACCGTTGAGGATGCCAGATCGACCGCGCCCTGGTTCAGGGTGCCGCCGAATTGAGCAACCGGCTGTTTTGACTGAAACAGTATTTGATCCTCCGTCAGGTCCTTGATATAGGTACCGTCCTGAATCACGAACTGTTTCAGGTTTCCGCGCCCGTCCCGCTCCACATAGGCGAGTCTTGCGTCGGTCTCATAATTTCCGAACCGGCGCGCTTTCTGCTGCTTTGAATCATGAACCAGATAATAGCAGATGTCTGAAATCCCGTCTTTCTGCGACTCAATACAGATATGCGATGCGGTTGCGCCGTTTTGCTGTACGTCCTCCAGATCGATCTTTTCTGTTGTGATCTCGGCGGTCTGGCCCGGCCTTTCGGGATAGAGCACCGTATCAAACAGAACCGGACCGCTGCCCTCTTTCTCATATCTGAGATAGTCCGCCGTGGTTGCAACATAATAACCGTTTTCGATGGTTCCTGTCATTGTTCCGTCATTCACCGGGATGACCTGCACATTTGCGTCGGCGAGCACATTGCTCCTGCCCGCCAAACTGTCCTCATCAAGCGTGATCTGTGCATCCGGCGGCATATGCCACAGTTGCTGATAGGAATGATTCCCTAAATCCGTATCATAGGGCTTCATATAATCGCTGACTAATACAAAGCCGGAGCGCAGATACAAAATGTTACGGGTATGCTTTTCATTGACAGTGGCCGCCTGATTGGCAAACGTCACATTGGAACTGTTATCATAGATCGAATTTGTTTCCCAAAAATTGATCTGGCCCCTGCCGGTATTGTGCTGGTTCTTCTCATCGACCGTGACGGTATTATGCGCTGTCGCCGATTCGATATAATTCTTAACCGTACCTGTCGAATAGGAATAGTACAGCTGATCGCTCAATAGCTGACGGCCGTACGCGCAGAGAATGATCGCGTTATCGTCGTGATGTCCATGGTTGGCTTTGGTGCCGCCTACGTCTGAGAAAAGGTATACGGCATTCTCGCCCCAATCGCTCCGCATCACCATTCTCTTGGTATCATTGTACATATAGGAGGTATAGGGCGGCAAATTCCCCTCTTTGCCGTCCGTTGCAAAATAGGCGATCACCGGGTCGTCAAATTCTTTATATGCCGACTTGACAGGACCATTATAAGTAGTAGTATATTCCGCGCTGTCCCCCCACTGATTGTCACGCATCCCCGGAGCCGCCAGATTGATGATCGATCTTACAATGACCCTTGCGGAGTCAAACTGTTCGTCATTCCGGAAGGGGAGATCGGGATTGCCGGTGATTCGATTCGATTTCAGGTATCCGATCGTATTGCCTGCCGACATACTGGCATAGGCAAGGGAATCCTCCAAATAGGACCCCTCCTTGCCGATCAATGAACTGCTTATCACCTGATCCATCTTTTTCCGCACTCTCTCCAGCGCGTCGTCATACATGCGGAACTCATTGAAGAAGCAGTTCCCATTGTGGAGAGCGCGGGCGCCGACGATTCCCGTATTATTGCTCATGTTAATCAGCCAGTTGTTATAGGCAATCTCATATTCGGACTTCCACATATATTTGAGGGTGGCGCTCCAAATATCCGGCGTCATATACTTGCTGTCGAAAAACCGCATTAAATCCTCCGGCATACAAATTAAACGGCAGCCTAAATCCAAGTTGTGCCAGTATGCAGGATTCCCTTTTGCGTTAGTTCCTGTCTGCTCCAGCCATCCGACCCATTGCCGCAGCGCGATCGCCGCATAGCGCTCGTTATCGGCAGGCACATGAACATAGTTGGCCGCAAACCGGAAAAACCAAGTTTCAAACCGGTCCTGTTCCTCCCGGTAACGGTATCCGCAGTAGTTTGGCATAATGAAGCGCAGATATTTCTCGCCATCCCAGGAAAATGCCATATTCTCGTAATTATTTTTAGAGTCGCCGTCGATCGTTTTAAAAGTAATCAAATCCTCCGTCCAGCTGTTCGTCGGGACCTTAAACGCCAGAATCTCTTTTTCTTCCTCACTGGTCGCGTTTTTCCCGTACAGCTTCAAAGTGACGCGCGAAACGCTGCTGGTAAGGCTGAGCTCGGATAAATCAAACTTGACGTGTGCGCGCTTGGTATTGCTGTCGGTCGGCTGTGAGCCGCCGATCGAGGAGACACTCTCCTCCACGCGCAGCGTGGGCTCTGAGCCGTAATTCTTCATATCATTGGTACCCGCGCTGACCGTGGCGTCGTCTGAGGCGGTCAGCGGCGTTACAACGCCGTTCGATTCCACCTCCAGAATGGGGGGATGCTCCCCCTCCTTGCTGGAGAACACCGCTTCATTGCCGTCCTTCCGAAACGCCATCAGATAAAAGGAGACTGCTTTGTCCGAGCTGATCTTGATTTCATCCCAAATGGGACTGACGTCAAAGGATATATATTGATCCCCGCCGTCAACGGTCGAGCTTCCGAGCATTTTCCATGATGGATGAAAATAGAGATTGTGCTCCAGCGTATCCGCTAAATACCGGCTCTGCGCGTCCTGCTTACTCGGCACATCTAAGTTCATTCCGCCGCGCTTTGTCCGGTAGTACTCAAAAACGGCTTCTTTTACCTCGGTATAATCCCCGTCGGCCTGCATGACCGCTTCTTTGATGCTGTCCATTTCGGGATGCGCCTCATAGTCAAAATACCCGTCTTTTTCCCATTCTTTAGTTTCGGGATTATATTTGCCATAAAAGGTCTCATCCGAAAGATTCGTGACTGATGTCGTATCCTCAAAATCATAGATCACCGAATCCAGGCCGGCATCCTCAACCACATCGGAAAGCAAAGCCGGTTCTTCCGCTGTTTCAGCTGTTTCAGCTGTTTTAGCCGCTTCCATTGTTTCCAAATTTTGGTTCTCATCAAAGGTCCCCGAGCCTATCGGTTTACCTGATTCTGCGGTCTGCCCAGACGACGGCAAAGACGCAGTCTCCCCAGAGGCCTGCGGTGTCTCTTCGGGAGACTGCGTCTCTCCCTCTGCGTCGCGGGGCGGTTCCTGCTGGACTTGCTCCTCAGCCGGATTTCCTATCAGGGGGGGTGGCAGGACATCGCTGGCCATTGCGGGTCCGCAAAGCAAAAGCATTGTTACAACTATCCACCAGGCTATTTGTCGTTTAAACTTTTTGTTCATCTTTTTAACCACTAGCCTTTCTGACTCACCGCGATTCTGAGAGGGTTACACAGGCGTCTTACCGTGAGTCTGATAAGACGCCGTCCGCCGGTATGGGCGGCATGTAACACTCCGGCTTGGTCAGCGTACATAAACGATCCCGCGGACAGTATCATTCTTAATATGTATCATGACCGTCCCCTCTCCCGGTACAATATCCCGGGTTTCAATCAATTCAATGGTTTTATTCCGTTTATTAAACTGATAGACGGGCGGCGTATTGCGGCTGTTGACCGAAACGGTTACACTGTCCCTTGTTTCAAACTCAAAAATGAACTGATCAACCCGGCGGTTTAAAAAGTCATCTATCTTATGATACACAATATCGCTTACCTTGCCGGACGTTATCTGTCCCAGCTTTTCTGGGTCGCTTTCCAGCGGCTCTCCGAACTGCCCTTCCCCGCGGTCAGGCGAGAGCGCGTTGTCAACCCTGAGAATTTTTCTTATCTGATTTGACGATGGAGACAGGGCATAATAGAATAAGTCTCCCGGCTGAAGAGCCCGTGCGACTGCCTCGGCGTCCTCTTCCACCTGATAGCTCTTCTTCGCGCTGTCCGACCAGAAGGTAAGCTGAATCACTTCGCTCCCCTCCTCATCCAAGGCTACAGACGCCTCTTCCAAAACAGAGAGCTTATCCCGGTCCTTAATCTTCGCGGAAGCGTCGTACTCCAGAGTGGCCATAATCGAGATCATCTTTACGCATTCGGTATCCTCGTCAATATCGTATCCATTAACGGTATATTCCTCCGTGTCATTGATTTCAACAGCGGCCAGATAATCTTCGTCCGACACCTGTCCCTGGTTTCCATAGTCCGGTATCATAATTACCTTTGTCGTCTCTTCCGCGCCAAACGCGCCGAGCGTTTTACCGCCAAACAACTTTTCCTTTGCGTTATAGAACCGTTTTTGTTGCCGGCTGCTGAGCTCCGTTCCCACGACCTCGGGGATTTCAATCCGGCTGATCTCCCCGTCTGCATTTGTCCGGTAGGAAATAAGCCGGTTCCGGCGCTCTGTTCCCATCTCACCGCAGAAAAATTTTTGCAGCTCGTCCGCGTTCATCTTCTGGCCATTCACGGTGACGCGGGAGGAAAACCGCAGTTCTTCCACCGCCCGGTTTTGGCCCTTGAGCTTTAATGTGACCGTGTCGTCATCCTCCACATCGGATTTCTCTTCGACCTCCACAAAGTCGCCGGGCTTGACGACTTTTGCAATCAGCTGCGGACTCATTGTACCGTCCAGCGCGGCCTCCGCCACATACCCATACTGAAGGACAGAGTCATTCTCCGTATCCTCCCGCAGTAAAAACAGATCGCCGCGGTAATTCAGATAGACCTGATAGGTGTCCCCCACCTGATATTCATCAAGGAAGCCCTGCTCCGCCTTGTATTCCTCACCGTCAAAGCAGAAGGCGTCCTCCCGGACCAATTCCAGAGGGGCGGTAAACGGCGCCGGTCCCGCGACCAGCTTGCAGACGCTCCCGTCCTGACTCTCGAACACGCTGACCGCCATATCCTTCTGCAGGTCGGTGACCTTCAGGGGCGCGCCCGCCTGGTCCGTAATCACATAATCCGTGTCACTGTTGTTGAAGTTGACGAACTTTTTCTTCTGGTTGTCGGTACGGCTTTCAAAATAGATGATATCCTCTTTGGTGTCTGAAATCAGATAGGTTTCAAACTCCTGTATATGAATCACATCATATGCCTTATCTCCGTTGTTGTCAATCAGGGTGACCGATCCCTGGGCCAGGCTGATATCCGAATCAGACCAGCGCTCCGCCAGCCGCAGGTTCCGAACCAGCACGGCCGTGTCAGAGAGCTTCGCGTTTTTCACCTTTTCATCCGTTTGATAGCTGATGATGCCGGAATCCGCCGTCACCAGATCCTCGTCCCGGATTTCAAGCACGGTATTTTTGCCCGTCTCCCGGATGCTCTGAATGGTGCGGATGTCATCCCGCACCGCGACATAGCACTGCACCTGCTTGCCAATATATTCCGCGGCCTCCGGCACCTGGGTGCGGTACAGCAGTCCGTCGATCACAATCTCATCATCCGCCAGGTCCTCATAATCCCCGGGAATGATCCAGGTGCTGGCTGTGGCCTGTACAACGCCCTTTACCTCATAGACCTTTTCAGAGGTATGGGCGCCCATCAGCCTGTCGCGGAGCGTCTCGCGCCGGCCCGTTGGCCCGAGGATGCTCTCCACACCATAGGAGGGCACATTCAGATACAGATCCAGGCACTGGTTGATCATGACAAGCGCGTCCGTCCGGTCAATTTCGTCTTTAAACTCCACCCCGCGCACCATTCCGCTGGTGAGCGCGGTGGTCTGATAGCCCTTCGGATAGCCTCCAGCCTGCTCGGCCTCCTCGCCATAGCCCAGAATCGCAATCAGCATCTTTGCCGCCTCAATGGTTGAGACAGGCGCCTCGGGACGAAACATGCCGTTTCCGTCACCATTGATCACACCCAGGTCATACATGCAGTATACGGCGTTATAATACCAGTCGCTCATCCGGACGTCTGAAAATTCCGTTCTCTCCTCACTGGTCGTCCAGTTTTCCATCTGAACCAGCCGCCGCGTCAGCTCCGCGAACTCGGCCCGGGTCACCGTGTCCTCCAAATGAAGGTTTCCCTCTTCATCGCCTTTGAGGATTCCCAGGGACTTTAAATCAAAGATCGTCTCCTCCGGCAGCTCTGTCTCCGCAAGGACAGCCGTACTGCTTAAGATCAGCATAACCGCCGCGAGTACGGCGCTCAATATGTTTCTCCAGTTCATGAAAACTCCTCCTATTTTACAGCCTCGCGCAGCAGGTACAGCACCTTCGCCGCTTCGGCGCGGGATGTGAACGCCTTCGGGAGGAATCTGCCGTTCTCATCCCCCTGTATCAGCCCCATATCCGCCAGCGCCGCCACACTGTCCCGGGCGTAATCCGCAATTTCCTCCCAATCCGCAAAGCGCGTTCCGTCCTGTCCAGCCGCCTGCGCTTCCACAGCCCGCGCAATCATCACGGCCATATCCTCTCTGGTGATCTGTACGCCAATGCCGAATGTGTCGTCAGAGAGCCCGTTTACAATCCCGTCTCTGACCGCGCATACAAGGTAGGGCGTATACCACGCCTGCCCGTCCGCGTCCCGGAACCGGTCCAAAGCGCCATCCGCCGGGTCCAGTCCAAGGGACAGCACCAGCATCTTGACAAATTCCTCCCGGGTCACAGGATCAAGGGGCTGGAAAAGGCCGTCCGCCTTGCCCTGCACGATTCCATCCGCACAGAGGCTGTCAATATAGGTCCTGGCCCATTCCGCCTGGCTCAGATCCCGGAAGATGCCCGCTCCCTGCTGTTCCGGCTGTTCCGTCTGCTGTGGAATTTTCGGATTGGACGCCTGTGAGCCGCTGCCGGTGCTGACAGAGCTTCCGCCCCCTCCACCGCCGCCAAAGCTTCCGCCACCGCCTCCGGTGCCGGATATGGTATGACTGCTCCGCTTCTGTTCCGACGCGCCGCCGGACCGGAAGGTGGCCGTCAGCGTAACAGCCTGATTCGCACTCCCGTGGGTGACCGTATATTCGCCCGGTGTGGCCGTCTCACGGATCAGCTCTGCGGGTTTACAGCTCCACACAATTTCAGAGCCGAATTTTCCGTTCAGGGGCAGTGAGATGGTTTTTGCAGTGATCACGCTTGGCACATCCAGCACAAGCGCGCCGGCGTCCGCCTTGACAAGCGCCTGGTCGCTGGGCCAGAAACGAACCGCGGCCTCGGTGAGACGGCAGGCCCTTCCGGCCGCCTTTTCCGTCACATGCAGCCGGACATATCTGGCCTCAGCCGGCACGAACTCCGCCACGTTTTGACCGGCTGTCCCGGTTCCCGTGTACACCTGTGTCCAGTTGATCCCATTGTCTGAAATTTCCACTGTAAAGCCTGACGCCGCAGGTTCCTCCGCCGCCTCCGTATATTCAAGGCGGCTGACCGGCGTCTGCTCCTTCAGGTCAAAAATGAGATAAAAACTCTTGCTCCGGGCGGGGATCTCAACATAGGTTGTCTCGTCCTCATCCAGGAGCCGGTCCAGATCAGCTGTGCTGAGACCGGATATGTTGGATTTGATTCCGCCGGACTGCGCCAGATTGGCCGGCACGCCTGGCTGCACCGTGACAGTAAAGGTCTTTACAGCATTTCCGGTCCCGTGATAGGACAGGGCCGCAGTCAGCGTCACCTTTACCGCGGGCTCCGGATAGATGGGCTGTGTCACCTTTCCCGCATTGGAAATAACCTTGGGATCGCCGCTGGTCCAGACCAGATCCGCGCCGTTGAAGCTCCGGATCAGATTGAGGTCCGCGGTCACCTGTCCGGCCTCCTGGTTGGCGCCCGCAAAGTCCGCAAAGGTCAGCCAGCCCGCGATCTGCTGAAGATATTCCTCCGGGTCCATATCCATCTTCTTGACGGTGATGGGAATCAGCTTGAAATCCTGCTCTGTATTCCGGGACAGATTGGCCTTTAAAACCACCTGCACATCCTGTTCATCCTTGTTTGGCCGCTGTACGGCGCCGGTCTCTGTGTCAATGGCCGCATGGGTCCCGGCGGGGGTGATGGACTGCACCTCCCACGCGATCTGAACGCCGTCCAGCTCTTTCACCAGCGACAGGTCTCTGGTTACCGCGTCCGCAGAGGCATTGGCGCCTTTGATGGCGTCAAAGGTCAGCTTCTCCTTTACATCCTCCATCCGGGTACTCAGCACATTCACAGAAATGGGCGTGCCCGGCGCAGAGGCCGTGACAGGCTGGAAATCCGCGCCGCCGTCGCCCAGCACATCACGGATCGCCAGAGTCGGCGTCAGGGTAACCGCCGCGTCCTCATCCCTGGGCCGGGTTACGGTTCCATCGGCCGCGATCACATCCGGATTGCTGGACTCCCATTTTGTGACCAGCAGCCCCGCGTCGGTGAGCACATTGGTTTCCAGCGTCAAGTCCCCGGTCACCGCATTTGCCCCGGCGTTGCCGCCCTTGATCTTTTCAAAATCCGGACTGCCGCCCTCCCCCGTGATACATTGCTTGAGCTGAGCCTCGGCCGTCTGCCAGACTCTGAGACTGCCAAAGCTGGAGCCGTTGCCCGCGCCGGAGTTCATCCGCTCGTCTGTCTTAAGGCAGTAGAGTCCTTCACAGGAAGCAGAGGCGTTCAGGGTTGTATCCACATCCAGCTGTCCGTCAATCCAGGCCTTTGCAAGCGTATAGGTGTCGCCGCTCCGTTTGAGCAGAAGCCGAACCACATGGCTGTCCGTCTGCTTCATGCTGACTTTGCCGCTGGCATAGTGACTGGTGCTTGTTGCATCGGTATAGCGGAGCGTGCTTCCGCTTTGGTTCAGGTAAAACAGCTGAACCTGCTTACCTCCGCTGATCCCCATAATATAGAGCCGGGCGGTGGAGTTGCCCGCTTTCCAGTCCGTCTCAACATAGATGTCGGTGGCCGGCGCCGCCTCGGCCGCCGGTTCTCCGCCGCCAATATGTCCCTTAGACAGAGGCAGAATCATATCCGCACCCGTTTTGCTTGCCGTTTGTTTGTAATAGACCCGTCCGCCCTGATACAAAAGTTCTGCCGTGGAGGCTCCCGCCTTCCATTCGCTGATGGACGGCACCGCGTATTGGGTGCCGTCTGTGATTTCCGTACCGAACTCCTCCTGCAGCAGAACCTCTGTCTCCGCCATTCCCTGGACAAATACGTCCGCCAGGCTTACCTCTGAAAAATCCGTCTCTTCCGCAGCAATGCCGCTTCCGCCCGCGGTGAGGACAATGCTCAAAGCCATTGCCAAAACGCGCCGTTTTCTTATCTTTCTCATCACAAGATTCCCCCTTCCGAACATCGTCTGTGCCGAAACCGCAGAATTACTCCGTCTCATTCCATCTGTCCGCCGCAGTCTGCATGATCTTCTGGATTTCTTCAACATTCATACTCTTAAGCTGCTGGATATGCTTATCCCACTCCTCGTCAATGCTGCCTTTTGTGATCCATTCCGCTTCCCTCTGCTTGGAATACTCAATGATCTGGGGCAGGTTCGCCTCCAGCACTTTCCGCTCCTCGCTCTGATAGCGCAGATGCTCCACGGTCATCATGGTCGCATAGGGCATACACATCTCATTGATCTTACCCTTATAGGCATCCTGCGGCTGGTTGAGCAGGTCAACATGCTCTGTGAACCAGCTTTCCGTGATTCCCATGACCGGGAAGGCATAGTTATTTGCCACGCCGCCGACCTCATCCTTGAGAACCGTCTGATATTTGCCGTTGATGATCTGGTAGTTGCCCGGCCCTTTGTTCCATTTATAGGAGGTGTCCGGATCCGCGGTTCCGTCCGCCCACCGCATCACGATCTCCGGATACTTGGTGTTGGCCGCTATGTAGTTGTTGGCAAAGACCCCATACACGGGTTTGAACATATTCTGCTCCCCCTTGGGCCCTTTGAGCGGGGACATGGCGGTATAGGTCTGTGACGACTTGGCAAACGGTCCGGCAATGGTGCCGTCCCAGTCGTTGAACATGCCGGCTGTATAAGGCTCCGCCTTGATCCGGGCCGCAATGCTCTTCTTGTCGCCGGTAAAGGCGTCTATATTCATCAGCCCCTCAGAATATAATTGATGGAAGAACTTAACCGCTTCCTTATATTCGTCCTGCATATTGCTGACGACCACCTTATTGTTTTTCACAAAGAAGGGACCCGACATACAGCTCCCGCCGGCGCCGGTATAGGCGCTCGACACACCCCACGCGCCGAACAGAGAAGCCACGCCGGAGGTGTTGTTATCCCAGTAAAGCGTCAGCGGCACCTCGTCCGCCTCTCCGTTTCCATTGGGATCCTGTTCCTTGAACGCGGCCAGCGTGCGGTAAAGCTCGTCGGTGGTGGAGGGCATGGGCAGATTCAGCTTTTCCAGCCATTCCTCATTGATAAACGAAATGCCGCGGATTTTTTCCATGGGACTGCGGAACAGGGACGGGATAGCATACATATGGCCGTTGGCCGCAGTGGCCATCTTCCGGCCGTCCACATCCTCCTCAATGGCCTTCTGGACATTGGGGGCATACGCGGAAATCAAATCCTCCACAGCCATCAGTACGCCGTCCTCACCGTATTTGTCCACCGTACTGCTGGACATATCCGCCATGAGAAAGAGGTCCGGAATATTGTTCTTGGCCGCAAAGGCAAGACTCAGTTTTTCTGACGCGTCCCCGGTGAAATACTGCCAGTCCACATGCACGTTGGTCAGCTCCTCATATTCCTTCACATCCGCAAGCTCATTGAAGTCCTTCACATTTCCCCAGTTGGGTGCCATCACCTTGATGGTGACCTTGTCGTTTACAATCGGATACCCGGTCTGATTGAAAGGCACACTGCTCTTCCCCGCATTTTGGCCGCCGTTTCCGCAGGCGCAAAGCCCTGCCGCCAGGACGGCGGACAGCACCAGCCCAGTTGTTCTCTTCCACTTTTTCATATCATTTCCTCCATTCTGCCCCTTCGCGTTCCGTTTCAGGGCGCTGTATATTTTTACATCCATACCTGACTCTGTTTATCCGCGGCTTTGATAAGCGGCGGACAGGACCGTTTTGCTAAAATAACTTTACCACAACCACGCCTTTTCTTCAACCCGGAGTCTGAAATTGCCGGCCCCCGGCTCAGCCCTTGACCGCGCCGATCATCACGCCCTTGACAAAATACTTCTGTACAAACGGGAATACAATCAGCATCGGGACGGTGGCCACCACGATCACAGCGTACTGCATCACGCCGACCATCTTCTCCTGCATCTCCGCCGCCGCGTCGCCCTGTACGAACTGCCGCATGGCCTCGGTGGATATGAGCATATCCCGCAGGACCAGCTGCAACGGTTTCCAGTCCGCGTTGTTGATATAGAGCAGCGCGTTCATATAGGAGTTCCAGTGGGTCACCCCATAGTAAAGCGCAATGACCGCAATCATGCTCTTGGACAGCGGCAGAACCATGGTAAAGAAGAAATGCACGTTGTTGCAGCCGTCGATCTTGGCAGCCTCCAGCATCTCATCCGGAATGGTGGTCTCAAAAAAGGTTCTGGCGATGATCATATTGAACACCGACAGCGCCGCGCAGAGCAGCAGAACCAGCGGCGAGTCATACAGTCCAATGTTCTGCACCAGCAGATAGGTAGGGATCATCCCGCCGTTGAAATAGATGGTGATGATAAAGAATATCATGATCCACCGCCGGCCGGCCAGATCCTTTCTGGAAAGCGCATAGGCGGCCGGGAGCGTCACGGCCAGATTGATGAGGGTTCCCACCGTCGTATAGAACACGGAGTTCAAAAATCCGCGCACAATCATGGAATCTGAAAAAATCCGTTCATAGCCAATGGTTGTGAACCCCTTGATCCAGCCAATCACCTGCCCCGCGTAAACCGCGTCCGGATCACTGAAGGACGCGACCACCACAAAGTACAGCGGATAGGCGCAGATGAGTCCCAGAATCGCCAGCACCGTGTATACCACGGCTTTGAAGATCCGGTCCTCCCGGGCCTCTTTGATCTTTCTTGCATGCTTGTTTGCCATTTTTCTTCCCCCCTTTAAAATAATGATGTTTCGCTGAGCTTATCTGAAGCGAAATTGACAATCAGCATCAGAATACAGCTGACCACGGAATTGAACAGGCCGATGGACGTTGCCAGGCCGTAATCCCCGTTGATAACGCCCATCTTATAGACATAGGTGGGAATGGTTTCCGAAACGCTCAGGTTCAGCGGCGTCTGCATCAGATAGACCTTTTCAAATCCCAGGTTCATAATACTGCCCGTGTTCAGGATCAGCATGATCACCACAGTCGGCAGAATGCTCGGCAGCTCCAGGTGCCAGATTCTCTGCATCCGGTTCGCCCCGTCAATGGTTGCCGCCTCATAGAGCTCCGGGCTGATCCCCGCGAGGGCCGCCACATAGATGACGCTGTTCCAGCCCAGGGTCTGCCAGACGCCGGACCACACATACAGGTGCCGGAACGCGCCGGGATCTCCGAATATGTCAATGGCGCCGGCGCCGAACAGCTTGGTGAGAATGACATTCATCAGTCCGGTGTTGGGAGCCATCAGAATTTTCATCAGTCCCACAATGACAACCAGTGAAATAAAATTCGGCGCGTATGTAACCATCTGGATCGTCTTTTTGAACATGCCGTTTTTAATATTGTTGAACATCAGCCCCAGCACAACCGGCAGCGGCAGTGTGGCCAGCAGAAAATACAGGCTCAGGGAGATTGTGTTCCACAGGGTGGACCAGAAGTTATAGCCCTTAAAGAACCGCATGAAGTTATCCATTCCAACCCATGCGCTTCCCCAGATACCCTTTGCCATGTTGTAGTCCTTGAACGCCATCAGGATGCCATACATCGGAACATACATGAACACCAACGTAAATACAACAGCCGGCAGCAGGAACAGATACAGCCCGGCGTTTTTGCTGACCGTTTTCCAGCGTGACAGGCTGAGCGGCTTTGCCGAGGGCATCTCCGCGCAAACCTGACTGCCTCCACTTCGTTTCACTCTCATGCCAATCAAACTCCTTTTATTTGGTATGGCTTTATTGTAATCAATTTGTTTTTCGGTTTCAATATACAACTTTTATCATGCCCCTGACCTTTTTTATTCTGCCCGGCGGAAGGGCCGGCGCGCGCTGAAACAGTTTACAGTATTTAAACACAAAACTTGCTCATTTTTAACCTGGGGCAAAAAACTCACCCCAAAACCGATATACCGCATCCCGGCCGGCAGGGTTTTCTCCGTTTCTTTCATGCGATTATTCGACGAACACTTGCAGTCCGTCTCCTTTTTTGATATAATAGATGTGGATGCCGCCCCGTGCGTTCAGGTATCATGAAATCAATTTTGGAATCGAGTAAACGATAGGAGGGACGGCAATGCTGTCACTTTGGAAACACAGATCCACTTCAATCATCTGGCAGCTGACTGCTTCTTTTTTACTGATCCTTCTGATTCCTGTCATCTGCAATCTGCTGATCTATTTTGAGATCCGCAAGGATATTCAGGATGAACTGAATCAGAAAAACACCATTCTGTTTCAAAATATCCAGCGCAGTCTGGAGCTGACGCTCAACGAATATCCCCAGTCTGTCTCTGAGCTGATCCTGGATCCCACCATGATGGCGGTCAGCTCCCTGGAGGATCCCTCCGCGCTGACGCCGGAGCTGGAGGACGCGTTTGTCCAGAGCATGAAGCCCTACTACCAGACCATGTTCAACGCCTATAAGTTCTATTGTTATTTCGATAACATCGCGCAGGTCGGAACCAGCACCGGCTTTCAGGATCCGGATTCGTTCTTCAGCGTTGTCTGCGACGGACTGGATCTGGAGTATTCTGACTGGCAGAAATGGGTCAGCTCTCCCACAGAGGAGCTCTGGATGGTCAAGGGAACCGGGACTCTCACGGACGTGGCGCCAAAGTATATTCTGATGAAATACCGGATGAACGACAACGCCGTTATGGTTATCATGCTCCGGGACGTGTTTCTCAGCTATCGAATCGACAAGGCTCTGAACAACAGCAAGATCAACTATGAGATTTTCAGCCGGGACAACCAGCTCCTGTCCACCACCCTTTCCTCAGACACGGCATCCGCGGGGCTGACCGCGCAGATGACAGGCCAGTCCGGCATGTTTGCCAGCGAGGTGGAGGGGACGCCGGTGATTGTCAACTACAGCGTCATCGCCTCAAACGGGTGGAAGCTGGTCTTTTATACACCGGAAAAGCTGTTTGACACAGGCCGCAGCAGCATGCGCCTGGTCCTGCTCATGATGCTGGCCGCGATTCTTGTTGGCTGTCTGTTTATCCCCTGGCTGGTCAGACGGCAGTACACGCCGGTGCGGAAGATCCTGTCAAGGCTCCCCTCCGGCACAAAAGAGACCGGCACAGACAGAAAAAACGAATATACACGGATTGAGTCGGCCCTTGTGAAATCCGCGCAGCAGCGGCAGTCCCTGCAGCAGGAGCACAGGCGAAGCGTACAGAACGATTTTTGGCTGAAAATTCTCAACGGCGTCTTTACCAACTTCAGCGAGGAGGATATAAAGGAATACCGCAAGCCGTACTTTACCGCCATGCCCACCATGGTGGGCGTCCTGCCCATGGACGGATACGTCAATTTGTTCAACGAGGACGAGATACCCAACTATGAGCGGTTCAGCCTCTTTCTTACCGTCCTTGACAATGTGGGGCGGGAACTGCTTCAGGAGCATGGGATTGAATCCTTCTTCCTGGAGAGCGGCGGGAACTGCGTCATCCTGCTTCAGGTCAAGACCCAGGCTGAAACCGAACAGCTCCAGGCCGGTCTGCAGGAGTTCCTGGACAAGATGCGGGAATACTTTCAAATGGATCTGTGCATTGCGGTGAGCAAGTGGTACGACGACCTGTTTGATTTGTCCCGGGCCTATTCAGAGGCGCTGACCGGACTGGACTACATCCAGTTCACCGAAGAGACAGACCTGCTGTTCTACGAGGACATTGATCAAAACCAGCCCTGCTATTTCTCGCTGAAAACCGAAGAAAGCAATGCCCTCTGCAAATTGATCAAATACGGCGAGTATGACAAGGCCTGCGCCTATGTGGACGATCTGCTCTACCGCTTCACCCATTCCGCCAGCTTCAGCCCCATTATACTCAAGTACTACATCCACGACATCATCAACACGATCACCAAGAATTTTCAGTCCTATGTGGTGGATGACAACCGGGAAATCAATGACCTGTACGTGCTGACCCTGTCCACCACCACCGATATTCAGGCGGTCAAAAACAGCATCTATCGGCTTCTTCATTCCATCTGTACCAAGGTGCGGATTGAACTGGAAAACTTCGAGGATAATCGGGGGAAGGTCCCCTCCCTGGCCCTGGCTGAGGATATTCGGAATTATATTGACGCGCATTACGCAGATCCGGAGCTTTGCGCGAATATGATTTCACAGGAATTCCACGTGAGCCCGCCCTATATCTCCAAGGTCTTTAAGGCAATCGAACCGGATGGCTTCCTTAATTATATCATTGCCAAACGGATTGAGAAGGCCAAGGAGCTTCTGCGGTTCACCTCCAAAAAGATTGGAGACATCTCCGCAGAGACCGGATTTTCCAATCTGACCTCCTTTATCCGGCTGTTCAAAAAAATTGAGGGCGTGCCGCCCGGAACCTATCGGAAAGCCAACACCGGCAGCGAAGAGTAAGACGCCGGCCGCGCCGGCCCGCTGACAATAAAAGATGTCAGCTTCATCTTAAAAACTGTGCATTGTATCATCCAAGGGAATCTGGTAAACTGTCCAAAGCAGTTTACCAGATTTTTTGCTTTCTCCGGGACTGCCAGGCCCCGCGGGCCGGGAAACAGACATCCGCCGCCCCGGGGAACAGCGGCCCGAAAGCAAAAGACAAGTTCTCCGCCCGCGGCGGACAGAAAAAATAACTTTGGAGGTATCAGACAATGCAGACTTTTCAAGCTTCCCTATTTGACGAGCTGACCCCGCTCTATCCCGACACGCCGGCCTCTGACGGCCGCTCCCATCACCGGGTGGCAGGCGCCAACGGCACCTATGTGGGTGTACACATCATGCTGGAGCATCTCACCCCCGGCATTCCCGTCTCTCTGGAAATCCAGGGGCCGCACCGATGCTGTCAGACCTTCCAGCTTCTGGCTCTGCCGGTGGAAGTGAACACCGGCGCAAAACAGCGGACCGAGTACCTGAAAAATGACGTAAACGAGCATGTCATCCGCCGGGCACCCTTCATGGTATACGATGTGCTGGAGCCCTTTTTCAAGATCTTTCAGCCCGCCTATACCACTGCGGCGCTGGCCGTGAAAATTCCCATAGAGTACTGCCGGAAACAGCACACGGACACTTTTACCCTGCTGGTCTCCCACGGAAGTGTGAGCAGACAGCTGACCCTGTTTGTGGATGCCTTTCCGGCCGCGGTCCCCCGGGCGGACCAGTCAGCCTTCCAATATGTGAACTGGTTCAATCTGGATCACATTGCCGACGCATTCCGCTGTGAAAAATGGTCCGGCAGGTTCTGGCGACTGCTGGAGCAGTATATGCGCGCGGCGGCGTTTTCCCGTCAGAATGTCTTTCAAATTGAGCTCTGTGAAATTTTCGAGCTGGACGGGCGGGGCCGGCCGCGGCTGAACCAAGACAGGCTGTCCGCCCTGACCGCACTTGCCAGAAAGTCCGGCATGGCCTATTTTCAGGGGGGAGCCTTTGCCGGCCGGCTCTGTCCCACAGGGGATAACGCCGCGTTTTATAACAGTCTGGACCACAGCCGAATTCAAAGTCCGGACGAGATCGCCGAGGCGTTTAAGACCGCGGCCTTTGATGAATTTGATCATGTGACCGAGGCAAAGGTGCTTGTTACCGGCACGTCCCTTTCCACCGCGCAGGGCGCGGCGGAGCTTGCGGATATGGCAGAACAGCTGTATGCTTATCTCAGCAAAAACAGCCTGACGGAAATCTGGACCCAGTGCTGTCTGGACGAGCCGAACGAAGCGCTGGAGCCGGTCTACCGGAAAATCAATGGGATTGTCCGCACGGCCATGCCGGGCGTCAAGCTGCTGGAACCCACCCTTGTGGGGCATCCCTTAGAGGGAACCATGGACATCTGGTGTCCCACCGTGGCAGAATACGAACAGAACCGGGACTTTTATACAGACCGCGCCGCCAAGGGCGACCAGATCTGGGTTTACACTTGCCTGACGCCGGGGGGGAATTACTGCAACCGGCTTTTGGACCAGGAGCGCCTTCGGCAGGTTTGGCTGGGCTGGGCCCCGGTCCGCTATCCGGATATTCAGGGATTTTTGCACTGGGGCGGCACCTTCTATCAAAGCGCGGGGCCGGACCGGCGTCAGTCGGCCTTCTTTAAGGAACCCGTTCTGGAATTCCATCCCAAATACGCCATGTTTCTGCCGGCCGGCGACGGATGTATCTTCTTCCCCGGCCGCAGCGCGCCGCTCATCTGTACCCGGAGCGAGGCCCAGCGCATCGGTCTGGAGGATCTCTGTCTGCTGGAACAGCTGCGGGAGCTTGCGCCGGAGCGGACCCGCCGGCTTTTGGACCGGGTGTTCCGGGGCTTCGCGGACTTCGAAACCGATCCGGCAGTCTACCGCGCGGTCCGCAGAGAATTGCTCGAAGCCTTGTCCCAGTAGGGAAGAAGACCCAAGTTAAAATTGGTAAAGTCCAGAATAAAAAGTGTATGTTGCACAAAAAAAGCCCGTGTGTTAGGATAAATTCAGAAAGATGAAACCATGGAAAGGGGTTATTTTGAGCTATGAACAAGAAATTCAAAATCTCAGGAACTTTGATCAAAAAGCAGGTCATTCCATTTCTTCTGACCTCCGTCATGCTTTCGGCCCTGTCTCCCGCAGGCTTCGCGGCAGAGGAGACGCTCCCGAATGCCGCGGACACAGCGGCCGCTGAAATTGAAACCCGCACCATATCCGAATCAATGGAGGCACAGGCCCTGCTGACAGCGGAGGAAACCACAGTCAAAAAACCAGAGGCCGGCGTCAAGCCCGGTCTGTACCGGACGCCGCAGACCGTCTCCTTATCCGCCGAGGCGGGCGCGAAGATCTACTACACCACCAACAACCTGATGCCGGACGAGAGCGGCGCCGAATACACAGGTCCGATTGCCGTAAACGAGGACACCAACATCTGTGCCATTGCCGTAAACGAAGCCGGGGTCAAAAGCGCGCCGGTGACCTTTGGCTATCTCATCCGCGGTGAGGAGACCCCGCAGCTGCAGTTTATGGTCATGAGCGATGTTGAGATCGGCGAGGGGCTGGAGGAAGCAGGCGGCGATGAAGAAGCGGTCCGCGCTCTGGATTATCCCCGCATTGACGAGGCCATGGCGGTCACGAAGGGCATTTTTGACAATCCGGACCTTCTGGTCATGAACGGGGACATTGTCAAGTGCAACAGCGGGAAGCCTGACAAAGCCCCGGATCACGCCATCTTTGTCAAGCTGATGCAGGAAGCCATGGCGGCAAACGGGCTGGACGGCACCAAGGTGCAGGTCACCATGGGCAACCATGACGCACTGGGCCATAGCGTCAGCGCCATGAAGGGGTATTATACCGGCACAGCGGCGGACTGGTTCCCCGCAGAAGCGGCAGGCTATTATCATAAGACCCTCACAGGCAGGGACCAGCAGAGCTATCACTTCTTCTATCTCAACAGCAATACCGCCGCCTCTGCCCAGACGAGCTGGTTTCAGGACGAGCTGGCCAAAATCACAGACATGTCCGCGCCCATCTTCGTCTTTATGCATATCCCCATCTCCGGCTCTCTGGATGACACCCGCTGGAACTATACGGAAAGCTGGATCAAGGCCGCTCTGGCGGACCGCCCCCAGGCGATTGTATTCAGCGGCCATACCCACAAGACCATTTCTGAGGACCGCTCCATCGGGCAGAACCTTGGCTTTACCGCGGTGAATGAGGGAACCATGACCTACGCGGAGACCACGGATTATGATCTCTATTCGCACGACGCAAGCGGCGGTGCGGCGGTTCTTTACCAGTTCCCGGTTGCGCAGTGCGCGGCTGTGGAGGTCTATTCCGACCGGATTGAGATTAACCGGATCACCATAAACGGCGACGCCGGCAACGCAAAGGCCAACGGCTATGTTCCCAAAGAGCCCTTCAACAACTGCGGCTTTACCGCAGGGGACAAATGGGTGATTCAGCGCGGGCAGACCGGCGACGCGTGGTCGGCCGCATTTGCCTATACCCCTGAGAAGCGAAAAGCCAACGCGCCGGTTCCGGCGTTTGCGGAGGGCGCGGCGCCTGCGCTTGCCATAAGCGGCCGGACAGCCACCGTCACCCTGCCCCAGACCCAGGACGCCCAGAAGACCCACTATTATATGATCGAACTGGCAGACGAAAACGGCAACACGTGCAAGAGCCTCAAGGTTCAGTCCGAGCGGGTGTTCTCCCCCATGCCCAAAACCCTGACTTACGACATCAGCGGACTGAAGCAGGGAACCTCCTACACGGCTAGAGTCACAGCCTATAACGAATACGGCAGGGGCTCCGCGCCAATCGTCTCGGCGGCGGCCGAAGCAGAAACGCTGCCCGGGGCGCAGGCACAGCTGCTGACCAGCGAGACCTTCAGCCAAGCCGAAACCGACGAAACCCTGCACGCCGTCCCCTATATTGATTCCTGGGGCAGCGGCGCGGCGGCAGAGGTAAAATATAAAAATGGAACCGCTGTTTTCAGCTCCCTCGGGGATGGTGACACCATAGAGATGTGGATTCCCTTCCAGCCTAAGGTAAAAAAAGAAGACGAATCACTCAGCTTCAATCTGCTCCCCGGGGAATTCTTCCTGGAGTATGAATATCAGATGCTGGACGGTATGAAGGAAGGCGTTTCCTGGTTCCGAAGCGCAAACGGAAATGTTATGAAGGTTCTGTTCTCCTCTGACGGGAAGACGATCACCCCGCAAACAAGCGGAGCAACCAATAAGGACTGGACCACCTATAAGTCGGCCTCCGCCGATTTCAAGACAAAACCAGTAAAACTCAAATATTTGCTGGGAACAAAGGACGGCAAACAGTACATTCGCGGCTTCTGGGTCAACGGAACGCTGATTGAAGACAGAACGCAGGCAGTTGACTTCAATGGGTCTGCTGACGGCTGGAAACAGATGAACTTTGCACTTCCCAGCAATACTTCCAACTATACCACAGGGACGGGAACCGAATACTGCGCGGTGGACAACTTCAGGGTATGGAAACCCATATCCGCACAGATTCAGGAGCTTGTAAAGCAGGGCAAGGACAATGTGACCTTTGACCAGATCAAGGGCGGCAACACGGACCAAAACGGCGTCACCCAGAATCTGACTCTCAGTGAACTGGTTGATACCCAGACCCAAAATGGGCTGGTCGTTACCGGCTGGACCTCTGACAAGGAAAATGTGATCAGGCCGGATGGGACTGTACAGCGGCCGCTCTCCGAGGACGCAGCAGTCACCCTCACTCCTCTTCTCGGCATGGTGGATACCATCGGCGAAACGGATCAGGATTATGTCACCGCCCCCGGCACAGCCATTGTGGTCACGGTTAAGAATCTGGGGCAGGAGCCTCTGGATGTGGCAGCCACACAGGACATTGTCAACGAGGACTTCACAACAGATTATGCCGGTGTCACAGAGTCTGACACAACCATTCTTCCCTTTGCTTATAACTGGCATAGCAACAAAGTTCTGGGAGTCTCAACCATGACCTTTTCCGGCGGCGAGAACGGAGCGGCGATCTGGGGGTCCACAAAAGGTCAAAGCGGACAGGAGTTTGGAATTCCCTTCCAGCCGGGCACCACGCTCGGTGTCAAGACCGAACCGGACACCAAGGTCGGCGACACCACCTATTCCGCAAAGCCTCTGGACGGTGAATTCACCTTTGAATTTGACGTCACCTTCCTGGACGCTCTGCCCGCTGGCGGTCTCTGGCTCTACCTCAGAAACGGCAACGGAAAAAACACCGCAAGAATTGAATTGGGGAACACTACTGCAAAATATTACTACTACACAGACGCTGCGAACTCCAAGCAGCTTGGGAGCACCAAAACGATTCAGAATCAGGCAACGCATAAGGTCCGGATGACTCTGGGAACAGAGGGCAACACTCCATATCTAAACGGACTTTGGATCGACGGCGGAGCTGTCACAACAGCAAGACAGAAGATCACACATGATAACTACCAGGGCGGCACGGGCTGGACAGCGCTGATAGCCACCGCTGGAGCTAAAAATGGTATCACCACAGCCGGGGACTACTGTGCCATTGACAACATCAGGTGCTACCGGTCTCCAGAGGATCAGGCAAAGGAATTGGCGGGCGCGGAAGAGGGCAAAATCACCTTTGCCCAGATCCGGGGTGAAAACACAGACCCGAACAATGTCACCGCGAAGCTGGATCTGAAATCCGGAGAAGCGGGGCGTCTGCAAACCGCCAACAATCTTCTGGTCACGGGCTGGACCTCCGGCAATCCGGACGTAATCACCGCGGACGGCACGGTTATCCCCTCCGAAACCGGTGACTGCACCGTCGCCCTGACCCCCAGCCTTGCGATCCGGGACGCTGAAACCGGCAATTACGTCTCCGCGGACGGTTCCCCCATTGTGGTCACAGTTCCGCAGAAGCAGTCGCCCCTTGAAGTGGCAACCACCGGATACATTGCAAACGAGGACTATACAACCCAGTACACCGGCACCAACGAGGATCACGCAAAAACCGTCCTCCCCTATGCGTCGGCACGCAGCGGCGGCGGGGTCAGCGTGGACTACACCGGCGGCGCGGTAACGCTGAAGAGCACGGTGGAAGGAAAGGGCTTTGACTTCTACCTCCCCTTCCAGCCGGGCACCGCGCAGGATGGAAACGGAAAATACACCACGCCTGAGCTGTCGGGCGAATTCACCTACGAATTTGACCTCAATATGCTGGCAAACGCGAAAAGCCAGGGACTGTGGCTCTATCTCCAGGGGCAGAGCGGCACCAATCTGGCCCGGCTCGTCATGAACTCCGCCAGCATAGATTTGAAATATTACAAAGACGGCAGTTCCAGTTTAACAGATGTAAGCAGTATCAGCATCTCAGGCGATACCCACCGCTTCAAATTTGTTCTTGGAACAGACGAGAACAACGTCCCCTACATCGCCGACGCAAAGGTTGACAATAAATCCCTTATGGGCGGCAGCGCCAAGCTGGTGAATACCGGCTTCACAGGCGGTTGGATGCGGATGGTCACAGTTACCGGAAACCAGTGGAAATCCGGCGATTACTATTCGATTGACAACGTCAAGTGCTATCGGTCGCCCGAGGATCAGGCAAAGGAATTGGCCGCCGCAGAGACGGGTAAAATCACCTTTGCCCAGATCCGTGGTGAAAACACAGACCCGAACAATGTCACTGTGAATCTGGATCTGAAATCCGGGGAAGAGGGCCGTCTGCTGACGGAAAACAAGATGCTGGTCATGGGCTGGACCTCCGGTAACACTGATGTCATTACAAACGAAGGCGCAGTGACCCCGCCGGCAATCGGCTCCGCGGCTGTGGATCTCACACCGCGGCTGGCCATCCTGAATCAGGATACCGGGGCATACGTCAGTGTGGCCGGACAGCCCGTCACCGTAACTGTGAAGGGTGATGCTCTGGGGTTCCTTGATGGAAACGGCAGTAAAGCCGAGGTTTTAAACAGTGCGGTCACAAAGGGCGCCGCTGATATCAGCGGGTTCACCGGTCAGGTACACGCCATTGCGGCCCTGTACACCGGGGAACAGCTTGAACAGGTCTGGGCCGGCAATACGGTTGACGCGGAAACCGCAGACATTGCGGAGGTTGCCATTGACAATCTGCCTGCAGACCTGGCCGGCAAAACCATGAAGCTGTTCGTGTGGGAAAGCGGCTCCATGATACCGCTTTACGCTCCGGCACAGCTGAACCCGGCACAATAGCCTGCTTCATCCGCAGGATAACAAAGACCATGCGATAAAAACAGAGCGCCGCCTTGGTATCAAGGCGGCGCTCTTATATTTAAGCTGCGTCAAAACAGAACTGCAAATCCGCCATAACCTGATCAACGGTAAGATTTTCTTAAAATTTCCACGCAGTCCGCGTCCGTCAGTTCACAGGGGTTGGCCGCATAGAGCCCGCCCATGGTCTTGCGGGCGCTTTCGGCGATTTTCTCAAAATCCTCCGGTGTGATTCCATAATCGGACATTTTAAGCTCCGACACCCCGCAGTCCGCCTGCAGTTTGGAAAGGGCAATGATAAAATCCTCCGGCCTTTCAGCATCCCGCATCCCCAGCGCCTTTGCCATTTGAATAAACCGTTCGTCACAGGCGTGTTTCTCTATAAAAAAGCTGAAAAAGGCCTTGGAGAGCATAATCAGCCCCGCCCCGTGGGGCAGACTGGGATAATAGCCGGACATGGCCTGTTCCAGGGAGTGCTGTGCCGTCGTAACGCTGACGGTCATCACAATTCCCGCGATTGTGTTGGCAAAGGCCATATGCTCCCGCGCCTCCATATCAGCACCATCCGCAACCGCACGGGCGAGATAAGCGCCCACATTTTCGATGGCTGTGCGCGCGTACATGTCGCTCATGATACTGGCAAAAGAGGAGATATAACTCTCCGCCGCATGAAACAGGGTATCAAAGCCCTGATACGCGGTAAACGCAGGCGGCACAGACCGCATCAGCTCCGGATCTATGATGGACAGAACCGGAAACAGGCAATCATAGCCGCCCACGCCGATTTTTTCATGGGTATCCTCATTGGTCACCACGCCCCATGGATCCGCCTCGCTTCCGGTTCCCGCGGTTGTGGTGATACACACCAGCGGAAGCGCTTTTTTCTCTATCGGCATACCTTTGCCGGTGCCGCCGCTGACATAATCCCAAAGGTCTCCGCTGTTTGCCGCCATCATGGCAATGGCCTTGCCGGCATCCATCACACTGCCGCCGCCGAGAGCAACGATGAAATCACAGCCGTTTTCCCGTGCAGCTGCCGCGCCGGCCATCACAGACGCCTTATCCGGGTTGGGGCCGATCCCGGCGTACAGAACATACCCGGCGCCGGCCAGCCTCAGCTGTTTCTCCGTCCGGTCCAGCGCACCGCTCTCACGGGCGGACCTGCCGTTTGAGATGACAAGCAGTGCCTTTTTTCCGGGCAGGGCCTGCTGATGCAGTCCATTCAGTCCTCCGTTTCCGAAAATAAACCTCGTTGGTACATACATTTGAAAACTCATGCTTCCTCTTCCTTTCTATTTTTTATCTCTTTGATCACCCGCGCCGGAACTCCCGCGGCCATTGTGTTTGCGGGGACATCCCTGGTCACCGCTGCACCTGCCGCGACAACCGCGTTTTCACCGACCGTTACGCCCGGCGCAACGGCGGCGCCGGTACCGCGCTGCATCCGGTCACACCGGGCATCAGAAACGTCACAGCCAATAGAATTGTTAACGACTTTCTCCTGTTCATCTTCCTTTCCTGCCATATTATCTGTTTGGCCTGTTCCGCCATGTTTTTCTCTTCTGTATTATTATAAACGCCGGATTCCAAAATGTCCAATACTTATATCAAATGGTGTGTTATTCGTTTTTTCTATGTCCAAAAACAGCGCCAAAGCGCAGGTTGGGCAGCAAAAAGCCGATACCGCTTCGGGTATCGGCTCAATGCATTGATAAAATTCTCCGCGGAAATCCCGCTTTGATTCGGCCGCCGGGCAATCACGCATTTTCGGCTTTGTCCCGCTCCATCTGCTGATATTGCCCCGGCGTCATATACTCGTATTTGCGAAACACCCGGATAAAGGAATTGCTGCTTCCGAACCCCACCATGGCGCCTGCGCTTTCCACGGTCAGACTGGGGTTTGCAAGCAGAGCCTTTGCCTTTTCCACCCGGTATCGGTTGATATAGTTCAGCAGACCCTCGCCCGTGTTTGCCAAAAACACCCGGGAGATATAGGTCGCGTTCAGCCCCAGCACATCCGCAATATGGGAGATGTTCAAATTCATGTTGTTGTACTCCATGGCCACAAGCTCTTTCATGCTGGAAACAATACTGTTTTCCTTCTCGCTGGCGCTGGCGGCCGCACCCGCGCACACGGAATCCACATAGCTGAAAAATTCCTTTTTCAAGCTTGCCGCGTCCAGATTTTGGGGATTGGAGATCTCCGCGGGAATTCCGCCGCCTGTGCCCCCCTGCACTTGGCAGGCGGCTTTGAAAATCGCGGCAGCCACATCCGAAATCACGCATTTGATCACGTTGACGGATGCCACGCTGCGGTCGTTGTATTTCTCAAACATCTCACCGATTATGGCCTTGGCCCCGGCCGCGTCCCCCGCCTTCACACAGTCAATCAGCCGCTGTTCCCGATTAAAGGAAAAATAGTATTCATAGCCGCTCTGGTTCTCTGTAAGCAGGCTGTCATAAAAGAGCAGATCCTTGGACTGCTGGAACACCAGATTCTGAATACCGGTCACCGCCTCGCTGTAGCACTGTGGAACACTGGCAAGCTCCCGCCGGACCACGCTGGAGGCAATGGCAAGCTCCATGCCAAAGTTGTTCAGCACTGCGGCCTGCCCGCATTCCACAATCGTCCGCAGGTCTTTGCGGTACGCGGTCTCCTCCTGGGGACCAAAATTCACAATGCCGCAGATCACGCTGTTGATCTCCGCAATATACGCGGTATACCGCTGGTTCAGGAGCTCCTCAAACACATTTTTCACGATCAGGAACCGGAACTCGTATTCCTGTACATCCGTCTGCCCGCTGTCCTGTTCATAGATATGGAAGCCCAGAACGGCAAAGCATGGTCTGGACAGGTCCAAGTCGCACATGCTCTCCAGCCGCTTGGCGGACAGAGCATCAGAAAAACCGTTGTTAATCAGCTTGGACAGGACGCTGGTGCGGACATAATCCCTCTGCTGGTGCAGTTTCTGATCCATCTTGTTCTTGCTGGTGACAAGCTGGCCGATGGCGTCGATCAGGAGCTGTCCCTCCTCCGCGTCGCCGCCGGTTTTCAAGAGCTTTTGCTTGACCAAAAGATTCAGCACGCTTTTGATTGGCCTGTAGTTTTTCCGGCTGAAATACATGGCGCACAGCACCCCCGTCAAAACGCAGAGGCCAAATGCCAGAAGCATCATCCGCCTGATGTGCGACAGCTTCTGGTAGGCGGCGTCCCGGGCGGTGACACTGATATACCGGAGGCTGTTGACCCCGGAATAGGTCTCCTTGATAGAATACTTTCCGCCGCCGTATTCCACCGTCTCATGGGCGGCGTCCGGAAGACTGCTGAGGAGTTCCTCTTCCCGCTGGCCGTCCATGGTGGAAAAAATCAAAGTGCCGTCGCCGTCCAGCACAGCAAAATCGCTGTTCTGATAGATCCGGATGGCAATGTCCTGATACCGCTCCTTGTCAATGTGGGCCACCACAAAGCCCTTTGGCTCAGCCGCATACAGGGGGATGGGAATGACATAGCTCACAGCCTCCTTCAATTCGGCGCCGGAATCGATATAGGCATAAGGGATAATCCGGTTGTTCTTCTCTCCGCGGACAATGGCGTTCCAGGTCTCCCCGCCGAATTTCTCTGTGTTCGGTATCACGTCCCGCACGCCGTCCCGCTCAATGAAACCGCTGTACTTCAGCATACATCCGCTGTTCTTCAAATAGATGTAGTAGTCGTCCACCGAGGTAGCGCTGGCCTTATAGGCCGCGCATTTGGAGACGGCATCCATGACCAGAAGCCGATCCTCCGGCGTGAGTGTCTCCTTTTCCATCAGCGCATTGATCTCCGTGTCCAGCGCGATCTGGCGGGACAGTGCGTACACCTCGCTGGTGATGTTGTCAAAGCTGAGCTGGATCTGGGCCAGCACATAGCCGCTGACGTTTTTGATATCCTCCCGGATGATCCGCTCTGCCGAGGTATAGACAAGCAGACCCGCCGCCATTGGAATCAGAAAAACCAGCAAATACGATAAAAGCCATTTTGGCATGAGCCCAGCCGCCCTCTTTACCTTCCATTTCAATTAAGACCCTCCCTGATGCACTTCATGAATCTGTTCCCACACCGGCTCACCAGAACACGGCCGTACCGCCGCTGAGCCGGTACAGCGCCTCCATGTAAAAATAGTCTCCGTAGATCAGGCCCACATCCCGGGTCTCATCCGCGTTGTAATGGGTCGCCCCGTGCGCCAGCAGGTTTTGGGCGTTCCCCTGTTCCGCGCAGTGACACCGGAGCCCTTTCAGGATCCTGACAGCGCCCCGTTCGTACATTGACCGCTGGCTTTGGGGAATCTGGGCCGCAAGTTCCAGCAGTCCGCAGGCCGCAATGGCGCCCGCAGAGCTGTCCGTGCCCATGCGCGCCGGGTCGCCCCGGAAGTCAATCGGAGGAACACCGCTGTCATCCAGCGCGGCCAGAAAATAATGGGCGCACCGCTTGGCTGTGTCCAGATATTCGCCGCGGCCGGTATAGCGGCTGCCCAGCGCAAGGCCGTATATGACCCATGCCTGTCCCCGGGTCCACGCGGAATCCAGCCCGGCGCCCTGGGTATAATCCAGACAGTCCTCTCTGCTCTCCGCCGCCTCCCCGGTGACTGGGTCCAGCTTGATGATGTGATTGGCCGATCCGTCCGGCCGGATCAGATGCCGGAGCACCGTGTCCGTATGCCGGCATGCCATGTTCCGGAATCTCGGATCCCCGGTGTTCTCTGACGCCCAGTACAGAATCGGCAGGTTCATCATATTGTCCGCAATGGTCCATCCTGTGGTATCCTTGCCCGGAATGTCGCCCCAGGAGCGGAAAAAACCGCCGGCGGGGTTAAACCGGGAGGCAAGGCACATGGCCGCCCGAAGTCCGCGGGTTCCGGCCGCCGGATCCCCGGTGAGCTTATAGTCGGCCACCGCGGAGAGCGTCCAGATAAAGCCCGCGTCATGGGCCAGATTCTCCGGCGTGGCCAGAACCGCGTCCAGCTTTTTCTCACAGGCCCGCGCCGTTTCCTTCAGGCTTCCGTCCCCGGTCCTGTCATAGACCAGCCAGAGAATCCCCGGCCAAAAGCCGTTGACCCAGCTGCTCAGATGCGGGGTAAGGCGGTATACGCCGCCGGCCGCTGTCTCGGGAAACGCGGCGCCGATCACTGCCGCATTTTTCATTGTCCTCTCCGCCGCTTCCCTCCATACCTCACAGGCCCATACTCTGTTTGCATCATTTTCCATGCTCTTTTTTCCTTTCTCTTCTCTGATTCCATATCTGTCAACGCTTTTTGAGGGATATTTCATAGGTCCTGCCGCCGTCTGTTTGAATGGTCAGCCTGGTCTTTCCATTCTCCGCGGCGCAGGTGACCCCTTCCGTTTTCTTTGCCTCCGAATATCTTCCATCCACTGTCAGGCGGATCACCTGTCCGGACTGGGTGGGATCACAGACCGAAAGCGCCGTCCCCTCCGGATTGTCCCGGCGGTATACGATACAGGGGGTGTCCGTTTCAATCCCCGCCGCCTTTGCGCGGTATGCCGCGGCAGGCGCCTGCCCGTGAGGTGCCATATGGATGCTGTGCACAATGGGGCCATACAGGGTGGTGGAATAGGCGATTCCATCCATGGTTGGGTTGTGGAGCAGTTCATACTTCTCCTGTGTGGTGTCCACCGCCGCGCTGTTGTGAACAATGGCCAGCTCCACACCGTCCTCAATCAGGCCTGTGCCGGAGAACGCGGCATCCTTCAAAGTCAGGGTGGTCGTCACCCACTGATCCGTATAGCGGTACGGGACCGTCTCTGTGGTCCGCACCCCGTCCGCGGCCAGATATTTGACCGTCCAATAGGAGCCGGACTGGGCCGCGCTGTCGTCAAACCAGCAAATCTGTATATCCACATCCCCGCTGATCCGCTGTTCGCTGACCGCAAACCCCAGTGCGCCATAGGCGGCTGTGGTGGAGGCGGCCCCGCTCTTCCCCTTTACCTTCACGCTGATGAAGCGGTTCACGTTGTTGGAGACCTCCCGGGAGACAATGCCGTCAAAATACTTTTTGTCAGAGGCGGGGTATGCGCTCAGACAGTCCCGGCCGCCGGGCCAGAACACCACGCCCGTGCTCCCGGTGGACACGTCCCTGACCGCATGAATCTGCCGGCTGTTCTCCAATATCTCAAAGTTTCGGCCCTCCGCGTAGTCTTTGACCGCGGCGGGCTCTTTGTCAGGAAGCACCGCATAAGCATAGCCGCCATCCCGCACCGCCGCGCCGTGGTTCAGATACAGGGAGGTGAAATTGGCGGTCAGGGGCACCGTGGACTGTGTCCCGCTCAGCAGGCTCCAGCTTCCGTTCCGCTTCTCCTTTTTCAGGCTGACCTCCGCCCCGCCGGGGAAGTAATAGCCCACCCCGTCATTGGCGATCCAGTTCACATCCTGCAGGGTCTTTTCCGCCGTTGTGCCGGAGACGTCGGCCACGCCGTCAACCAGCAGAGGGCCGCCTGTGTTTTCCCGCTGGTCCACAATGGTATGGGTTTCGTTCTCCGCGCCGCTCTCAATGCCGCTTCCCAGGCAGACCACCTCATCATCAAAGAAAAACCAGCTCTTCTGGGCGCTGAGCGGCAAGGAAATATGGGAGAGATTCATGGCGGAGACACCGTATTCCCCGTCAGAAACCCCGCCCACAAAGGGTTCTGCCACCATGTAATACGCAAGAAAACGGAAGGGCATCCGGCCGTCGAGTATGGTGGTGCCGGCCAGCCGGTTCCAGTCCATGCAGGCAAGCGCGCTGGATTCATACACCTTCTTCGCGTCGTTGCAGATCCACATACAGCCGTCGCCCATAAAGGTGTTGGTCTGGCCATTGCCGCCCCACGCCTCACCCGCCACAGTCCGGGACGATGACGTCCGCAGAGACACATAGCTGGTGTCGGTTTTATGGATGGTAAAATCCCCGTTGTAAAAATACCGCTGGCCGTTGTGCATTTCATAGCCGCTGTCCATCCGGTCCAGCAGTTCCTGCGCCCGGTTCTGGTACCGGCCCTGCTGGGAGGCCACGAACCGCAGTCCGGAGACAATGCTGTCGGTCTGATCCTGTGTAAAGGGTCCGTGCATGTTTCTGCCGCTGGCGCTCAGTTCCCGATAGCCCTGGTACATGGCCCAGGATGCGCCCTCGCACAGACATTCCGCGAAGGTATCCGTCACATCCTGGGGCGGCAGAAACGCGGTGTCCTTGAGATAGTCCAGGACCCGAATGGAATCCAGGATAAAGGTGCTAAAATACCCATAAAAATCCACCATATTATGGGCCACATAACCCCCGTCCTCAGTGATTCCCTCATAGGGCCGCTCCACACGCTTCAGGCTCTCACCGAATTCACTGACAATGAATTGAATATCAGCCTCGTTTTTCGACAGCATGGCATAGTACAGATTTCCCTTTATGGCGTCGGTGGAATTGGTTGCCTGTCCCTTCAATCCTTTCATATACCAGTCCAGAGGATGGGAAAGGCACCACTTGAGGCTGATCATGGATTCGCCGAACACCT
Organism: uncultured Ructibacterium sp.; assembly: GCA_965146665.1. Classification (GTDB taxonomy): domain Bacteria; phylum Bacillota; class Clostridia; order Monoglobales; family Monoglobaceae; genus Ructibacterium. The sequence goes on along the minus strand of CBCTHE010000017.1, from coordinate 17,692 downwards.
GCGGACTGATCTTCCCCTCCGCCACTGAGAGCACAAAGCCCAGCTTAAAGGGCAGGTTCAGGTTCCACCACCACCAGTTGCCCGGCGTCTGCCGCTGACCCCCGGGCGTCAGCTTCAGCATTTTCGTCTCAATGGCCGGGAGCGCCCGCTCTATGGCCGCCATGGCCGCTTCGCTTTCAAACAGGGGCTGGTTGGGGATGGAATAGGCCCGGGCAATGGTCCGCAGCCGGTCCACATGCTCCATGCCCGGATTCGTTCCAGCAGGCAGCGTGTCGTAGTCCACATCCTTCCATGATCCATCCTCCTGCAGGGTGTCAATGTACCCCTGCGCCTGGTTGTAGATGCTTCCGGGCAAGATACCCGCAATGTCGTTGGCAATCATGTTTTTCCGCATGATCTCAAAATCTTCTCCGTCCCTGGCCCCGCAGGCGCATTCCGCCTGCTCGGCGGCCGCGCACAGCGCCGTGCCCAGGCACAGAAGCGCCGTGAGCATAAGAAGCTTGATCAATCGTTTCACCCAAACCACCTCACTTTATGTTCTGATAGGCAAAGACGTCCACCACCTGACCTTTCCAGGCGTACATCAGCACCCAGGACGCGCCGCCGGCACTCTCGGTTCCGATCAGGTCGGCCATGTCCATGACTGTGATCTTTTCCGTCTTTCCGTCGTACAGATAGTGGCATCTGCCGGACAGCGGCCGGGAAAAATCAAAGTACCGGGTATCTGTGCCATCCTCATTCAAGCGGACAAACGCCGTGTTCCCCTCCGTGTGGATGACCTCCCCGAAATAGAACCAGTAGGAACCCGTAAATGCCGTGTGGCTCATAAACGGCTTTCCGGCAGACTGTCTGAGGGAGAGAACGGTCTCAATGTTGTCCACTTTGCCGCTGAAATCAATGCCGCAGCGGATCAGGTCCCCCTTGCCCAGACCGGCCGTGCTCACCCCCTCCTTTAAGGTCAGCTCCTGGGCCCCGTTAAGAGAATACGCCTGTATCTTCTCCACTGTGCCGTTCTCCTCGTCCATGGATGTGAAGAATTCGTCAATCATATAGACCGGATCCCAGCCGTCGATAAAGGTGGTGACATTGCTGTCAATAAAAAGGCTGACCGCGCCGGCCCTGCCGTCCCGGGCCACATCATACACCTCCACCTCATAGGCCTTGCCGGAGGTCATTGCCGTGGTGAGCACCACACCATAGTCCCTGTCGTCACCGCTCATCTTTGCCGGCGCCATGAAAATCCTGGTGGTGCCGTCCACCCGGGCATAGCCCGAAAGGCTTCCGGACTCCTTGGACCAGATGATCTCCCTGCGTGGGATGGCCCGCTGTACGCTGTCCCTGACCCCCTCGGTCTCTGTGTTGAGGCAGTCGGTATCCATTCGGGTAATCAGGCCGCTTTCGCCTGTTATGAACTTCACAACCCTGCCGACTTCCATTACATCCTGGCTGGCGGTACAGGAGAGATTCCGGCCGAAATAGTCAAAGACCTCCCCCTCCCGTACTGCTGTGCCGTCGATGACTGTTCTGGGTTTCAAATCCACGTATTTCACATCACCGCTCTCTGTGAGCATCCGTGCGTGGACCGTTGACGAAAATCCGCTCTCCCGTGCAAGCGCGATCAAAAAGCCGTACTGCATGTCCTGCTGTTCCGGCAAGGCGGCCGCCGCGGCTATATTTTTGTCCTCGTCCAGCAATAAGCATACCATATCCCCCGCCTTGATTTCAATAAATTCCGCCGGACGCTCCGCAGGTCCGGTCTTCATAAGCCGGGTATAGTACCCGCTCAGCCGATAAGTTTCCCCTTCTACCACACAACAATCTTCCGCGGTCCGCTCCACAGTCCCGACCCGTCTGTCCAGCACTCTGCGCGCAGCGGTCAGCCGGCCCTGCCTGTCCCGCTCTGACACGATCAGGTCCGACTTGGTGATCTGATCCAGCTCCAGCGGCGCGCCGTTTTCCGTGATCCGCACCTCATCCAGATACAGGTTCAGCGGGTTCAGGTTATACTGGTCATAGATTATCTCCGCATCTGTGTTCACAGATCTGACCAGCGTATAGTCATACTGGGTGATCACAGCCACATCATAGGCGCCGTCCCCATCCGTATCAATCAGCTTGATCCTGCCGTCCGTAATGCGGAAATCCTCATCTATATAGGATGGCGCCGCGCTCCTATTATATACCACAAATGCCGATTTGGAAACCCGGGCAGTCCGGAGGCTGCCCCGGCTGTCCCCGCCGTAATAGGCCACAGCTGTTCTGGTGGTCCGGTCCCGGTCAAGGTCCCGCGCGGCAATGCTGAGCACCCGCTCTCCGCTGACCGGAAGAATTGAGACAGCGGTCAGCCGGCCGTCCTCTTCCCGGCAGTACACCTCCGCCCTGTGACCCAGCAGGCCGAACAGCTCCTCTTTCGCGCGGCCGCTCCTGAGCTGCAGCGCGCCGTCCTGGGTATCCAGCACAAAGGAATCGTCATCCAGTTCGCTCACCCCGTCCAGCGCGGTATAGGCGCAGGCGGTCACCTGTCCCGTGCGGCGGGTCAGCCCCAGATATGCCTGCAGCAGGGTATTGTGACTGCGCACCTCGTACTCCCCCCGGACAGACTGGGAAACCACATTGATGGAGAGGGCGTTGGACATCAGGGCAAGATACTGCTCCATGGTCACGTATTCCCCATCCGCCGCCGGCAGGTTTTTGGTCAGGCCCGTCCGGACCGCCGTATTGTCCAGGCCCCCGAACTCCTCCGCCAGATCATAGTACCCCAGAAGCCGCAGTAAAATTTCCACCGCGTCCCCAAAGAGGATGTTGTCATTCGGGGCAAAGTTCCCGCGCGCATCCCCCTGGATCAGGCCCAGGGCCTTGGCGGCGGAAAGCTCCGCAAAATACGCATGCTCCGGCCCCACATCCCCAAAGGCCGGCGTGGTGCAGGATGCAGGCTTTGCCCCTGCCAGCCGCGCCGCGCAGGCCGCAAAAGCACCCCGGGTGAGGTTCAGGCTCCCGTCCCGCAGTTCCGGAACCGCGTCCAGGTCCCGGAGCAGACGCACCGTATTGCTGTCCGGCAGTTCCTGCTCCGGCTCTGCGGCGTACACAGGCGCCTGCAGAACCAGCGCGCACATCATAATCGCGATCAGTATTTTCTTCACATTGCCCTCCTATCTGACGCTGTTTAACACGCCGTATATCATTTTGGCCGCCTCCGCTCTGGTCAGCTGTGACTGGGGCTGAAAATCCCCGTTTTCATCACCGCTGAGCACACCGGCCTTGAACATGGCGGTCACCGCAGCCGCGGCGTAGTCCGCGGTCTGGCTGAGGTCTCCGGGCAGAGCGCCGCCCGGCGTAACATCCAGCCTCTTGTCAACGCCGGAAAAAATCCGGGTCAGAAGCACCGCGGCATCCTGCCGGGTGATGGGGTCTCCCACGCCGAACAGCGTCTCGCTGACCCCATTGACCACCGCCTCGCTGCAGGCGGTATACACATAGTTCTCATACCAGGCGTCCCGCTCTACATCCGCAAAGGGGGTCCGGCCCGATCTGACCGTGTACCCGAACACATTGAGCGCCATTTTCAAAAATTCCTCCCGCTTCACCGGGCCCATTGGCTCAAACCGGCCGTCTCCAACACCGGAAACCGCGCCGACAGAGGCCAGATAGGCAATGCTCTCCCGGGCCCAGGGCACAGCCGCCAGATCCATAAACGGGCTCTCCGCCGGGCTGGGTTCCATGTTCTGCGGCTCCTGCACCGCGGTGACCGGCCCGCCGGAGCCGGTGCCGGATGAGACTCGGCCGCCTCCCGCGCCGCCGCCTGTGCCGGAGCCCTGCTGTGCCTTGACCCACGACCGGGCGCTCAAAAATCCCTGCCGGAACGCGTCCAGACTGTCAAAGGGCGCCAGCTCCGCCAGATGCCGGAACAACGCGTTTTGCTGACTGGAGGAAAGGCCTTTCAGCTCGGCGTTCATATCCGCAATGCCGATCTCAGCGTACTGGACAAACAGATCATGATAGCCCCCCCAGGAGGCGGCGTTCACCTTTGCGAGAATATACCGTCCGCTGAGGGCTTCAAAGGCCTCGGCCGTGTAGTAGGGAAGTTCCTTTAAGGTCTGGTCCAGCAGGGGGGCCGCGTCCGCCGCGCCGGCGTCAAAGGCCAGAGAAAAGCGCGCTTTGTGCTTCTGCAGAGCGGCGGCCAGCGCCTCCCTGGTTTTGGCCCCGTTCACCTCGTCCATGGCATAGACCAGTTCCGCCTCCGCCTCGGTCCGGGTCAGAAACGCGTCCATGTCCTCCGCCGGCAGCAGGGCGCGGACCCGCTCCTCAAAATATGCCGCAAGCTCCCGCGGCGCGCCGGCAAACCACGCCGCATCCAGCAGGGTCAGTTCCTGATATTCCAGAAGGGTATCCAGCACCCCCGCGCCCCCGTTGAGCTTCTGTTTCAGCTCGTCCTTGTACGCGGCCCCGCTTTTGGTGAACCGGAAGGATGTCTCATACTTCTGTCCGCCGTACATGACAAAAATTCTGTACACGCCGAACGGCCCATCCTTGCCCACAGGCAAAACACAGCGGAAGTCCCCGTCTGTGACGTTCAAAATCCGCGCCCCGCTGACCATGCCCGTGGCGTCCACAACGGCGTCGTATTCCAGGGTCAGCTCCTGCCCCGGATACAGGGCCAGCAGGGTGGCATAGACAGTATTCCCCGCAAAGCTTCCGCTGATCAGCAGATCATCTCCGGTCCGTTCCACCCGCAGGCCTTCCTCCGGGCCGCTTTCGGCCCCAAAGACGGGACCGCAGAGTCCCGCCTGAAACAGCAGTCCCAAAACCAGCAAGAGGACACCCGTTTTCACTTTTCTGTGTTTCATTGTCAAACCCCTTCCTTTCCCAGCGTTGGATTCCGCACAGTGTTTGGTGCGCCCGGCTCTGCTACCTGCAGATAAGCTCATTGGAGATCGGCCGCATCCCCTGCATGGAATCCCAGACCATCACGCGCAGATACTTGCCCGCCGCGTCCTCTGGATTGGTGAAGCAGTTGGTGAAGCTGGCCGATCCATCTGGTTCTATCTGCTTGGTCTGATATGAGATCCGCTCCAGATAGCCGTTCTGTCCGTCGCAGAGCATGGTTATCACAGTCACATCAGCCGTACCTGTACCGCCGGTCCGGGTTACCGTAAGATCCGTATAAAAGTCTCCGCCGGGATTGAGCGCTGTGAGCTCCTTCTGTTCCCGGTCCGTGAACCTGAGCCCTGTGAAGGTGTACTCCGGGAGAGGTGTCACCTCCACCTTTCCAATCAAAAGCCCGTAAAAATCATCCGAGGAATCCTCCGGTGTATTCATGTCACAGGCATTGTTTGTGGTATAGAGTCCGAGATTGTGAGGAGTGTACTGGCTCAGTTTGGTCCCATCCCGAAAATCACAGTCCGTCAGTGTAAAAACCGCTGTCTTCCAAAGGCCGCTGGCCGTTGTCCAGGTGCTGCCCGTCTCCTTTGCCCAGCCGCCCCAGGTCCCGGCCCCCTCTGTGCGCAGGGCCCAGCGTATGTTCACGCAGGGCTTGTTTCCGGCGGAGTCTATGGAATCCAGATAGGTGACCGCCACGTTTACCGCGCTGACATCCTTGAATTTCTCCGGGTCAACCATCAGGTAACACTCCTTGTCCGGATTGGCCGTGCCGCCGCCGGATGAGGCCTTTCCCACCATTGTGACCCCGGCCTTGTCGGTCACCGTGCGGGTTTCCGTATCCGGCTTATACTTTGATGTAACCCAGCTCAGGTCCGTGCTCCCGCCGCCCGGGGAATACACCGCCGCATCCGCCAGATCCAGCTGTTTAAGGCTGTAGCTGGCCGTGTCCATGGGCTCTGCTGTGATGCTGTGCACCAGCAGGCCATAGAAACTGCCTCCGTCCGGCAGAGCCGCCTCCTTGTTGTCTGGCAGAAGCTCCAGATTTTCCGCATAGCCCGGCCTGATGAGGTTGGTCTGGCTGAGGTCAATGTCGGTGATCTCCACCGTCTCCTTCCTCCACTGGTTGGTCTTTTGATAGGAACCCAGCCATCCGGTGTACACCACTTCGCCCTTTGTGTTCACATACCGGAACCGGTAAAATTTCTCAGCGTTTTCCTCGCGGCCGTGATCCGCGTCAAACCACTCCACAGTAATTCTGACCTTATGGATATCCGCAAATTTTTGTGTGTCCAGGTTGAGCATCAGCGGCGACTGCCATGTGGTGCATGCGGAAAGTCCGTATTTTCCGTCCGCATACTTCACCTCCGGATACCAGTCCGGTTTGGTATGCGTCAGATTTTCTACAGCAGTCTGCCCGTTTTCTCCAACCGTAAAGGCCGCCTTATCAGCCCCAATGTCCTCCGACGGCTCAAAGGTGAACCCGACCAGGGACAGTATCATCACCGCGGCACACAGCGCGGCGGCACAGCTTTTCATGATCCTCTGAAACTTTTTCATACAACAAACCATCCTTTCTTTAATACTGCATTCGCTTTATCTCAGGTATACCGTGTTTCTCATCCCTTTACCGCACCGACCATCACACCCTTGACAAAGTATTTCTGCAAAAAGGGGTAGATACAGAGGGCAGGGATCACGCTGACCATAATGGTGGCGTATTTGATGCTCTCGGATACGGATTCCATATTCTGCATGGCCTCCATGCTGACCTGCTGGTCGGTCTGGTTCTGCAGAAGAATCTCCCGCAGGATCAGCTGGAGCGGATACAGGTCCCGGTTCCGCAGAAAGATCATGGCATTGAACCAGGCGTTCCAATGAAACACGGCGTAGTACAGGATCAATACCGCAATGGTGGGCATGGCCAGGGGAATCATGACAAAAACCAGAACCCATTCGTCGCTGGCCCCGTCCATCTTCGCCGCCTCCTCAAGGCTGTCCGGTATGGCGGCAAAGCCGGTCTTCATGATAATCAGATTATAGGTATTGACCGCCACCGGAAGGATCAGCGCCCAGGTGGTGTCAATCAGCTTCAGGTTTTTTACAACCAGGTAAAAGGGGACCATGCCCCCGCTGATAAACATGGTGGCCACAATCATAATCATCACAGGTTTCTGCCAGAATACATTTTTCCGGGTGAGAAAATAGGCGCCGATGCAGGTGAGCACAATGTTCAGCGCCACGCCGCCCACCAGAATAATCAAGGTGTTTTTATAGCCGATAAATACCCGCTCATCCGCAAGAACCGCCTTATAGGCATCCAAATTGAAGCCCAGAGGCCGGAGCAGGGGGCCGCTGTGCTGCATGACCAGACTGCTGTTGCTGACCGAGGCAAACAACACATGCAGAATCGGATAGAGCATGATACAGGATATAAGTATCAATACGGTGCTGTTGATGATGTCAAACGCAATACTGCCAGCTGTTCTCTTTTTCATTTTCCCACCTCACCACAAACTGCTTTCCGTAAATTTTCTGCTGATCCCGTTGGCGGCGATCAGCAGAATAAAGCTGCACAGCGAGTTGAACAGGCCCACCGCCGTACTGTAGCTCCAGCTGAAGTCCAGAAGCCCCTTCCGATAGATAAAGGAGGATATGATATCCGCCGTCTCATAGGTGACCTCGTTGTACAGCAGAATGACCTTCTCATAGCCCAGATTCATCATGGAGCCGACCTTGATAATCAGGAGCACCACAATGGTTGGCGCAATGGAGGGCAGGGTCACGCACCAGAGCTGGCGCCATTTCCCCGCGCCGTCCACACAGGCCGCGTCGTACAGCTCCTGATCCACACCCGCGAGGGCTGCCATATATATGATGGAGTCCCAGCCCATGGTCTGCCATATCTCAGAGATGACATAAACGGTCCGGAAATACTGAGGCTCCTGGAGCAGGGGCACCCGCTGACCCGTGAAGTTGAACATGATGTCATTGATGATCCCGTCCGAATAGGTAAAGGTCTTGATCAAACTGCATATGACAATGATGGATATGAACCGCGGCAGATACACAATGGTCTGGGTCACCCGGAGAAATGCCCGGGAATGGAGCTCGTTGAGCATCAGCGCCAGAATGATGGGCGCCGGGAAGCAGAACAAAATCGTATATGTACTCAGCAGCAGTGTGTTCTTCAAAATCCGGACAAAGTAGTAGCTGGAGAAAAAGTCCCGGAAATGGGTCAGTCCCACCCAGGGACTTCCAAAGATCCCCAGAGACGGGGAATAATTTTTAAATGCGACCACCGCGCCCAGCATGGGGGCATAGTGAAAGATCACATAAAAGGCGAGAACCGGAAGCATGAGCAGATACAGGCGGTAATTCCGCCTGAAATCCCTCCCGATCCGCGTGGAAATCCTAACCTTTGCCGGTCTGCCCATGCGGATGCCTGTCAAAGCTGTATTTTTCTGCAATTCATTCAACTCCTCATCTCTCTGTGTCAACATTTTCAAATCAATGTCAAGAAAAACGCCAGCTGTCCGCTGTGCGGAGGCCTGCGCGCCGCAGACCGCACAGGCGGCGCGGGCAGGCGGTTTTCCGTTTACCGGTTGTTGTACCGCTCATAGGCGGTCTGCTTGCAGGCGAGAACCTGGTCAATCCCCATGCTCTTGATCTGACTGACATAGCTGTCAAATCCGGTCTCAATATCCTCCACGCCAAACACAAATTTAAAGAACATTTCAGATTGATAGGTCTTGATATCCGACAGGAGCTTGGTCACCTGCGCCGACTCCTCCGCGCTGAAGGTGACCGGCGGCATGAGGTGCTGTTCCCCGTCAGAGTACCGCCAGGATTCAATGGCCTCCCGCTGACTGTCAAATATAAGATTCTGGCTGTACGCGCCCCACTGCTGGACCCCGAGGCCGCCGTTGAAGTCCGCGTATTTGCTGATGTCGCCGCTGTTTAAGATCTCCTCCTTGAATACGGGCTTTCCGTCCACCGTGTCATAGGCCACGCCCTCCTTGCCGTAATTGTAGAGCTTGATCCCCTCCGGAGAGAAGAAAAAGTCCAGATACCGGGCCACCAGTGCCGGATTCTTCGCCTTTGCGGAGATCCCCTGACAGTTGTTCATCATGGTGCTGTCAAGCTGGCCCAGATATGGGACATCCCCCTTGTTCACCACCGGGTATTTGGTTCCCACAAGCTGATAGCCCGGATCCGTATCCCGCATGTTCAGCAGCCATTTTCCAAGGGCGCCGCCTGCCAGTCCAATGGAAGCACCGGACTGGCCGCCGGTCATTTTGGAGTTGATGGTGTTGGAATCCACAGAGGCGATATTGGGATCAATCAGCCCCTCCTGATACCAGCGGTGCAGCACTCTGACCGCCTCCTTAAAGGCGGGCTGTACCGGGCCATATACCACCCTGCCCTGGTCCAGATAGCAGTCGTCCGAATTCCCGCCCATGGACACAGGATAGGCCCCGCTGATAAACATGGTCAGGTACGCGGAGTCGCACACAAAGGGCGCCGCCGCTCCCTTTTTATCCTTGAACGCCTTGAGTGCCGCATACCACTCGTCCAGCGTCTCCGGCACCTCCATACCAAGATCGTCCAGCCAGTCCTTGCGGATGATGGGGCCGGTGTAGGTCAAAAGCTCCGGATCGCCCCGAAAGGCCGGAACAAAGCAATAGTTTCCCTCATCGTTTTTGGCCTGCTTGTCCCTGGATTTATCCGCCTCCAGATAGGCTTTCAGATTCGGCATATAATCCTCGATCAGATCATTGAGTTTTAAGATATGTCCGCCGTCCACAGCGGACTGGGCGCCGCCCGGAAGGCTCATCCAGTTGTACATGACCATCTCCGGAATGCTCCCCGATGCCAGCAGCAGATTGAACTGCTCCTGGGCGACCGAAGGCGTCACGGGAATATAGGAGACCTCCACCCCGGTCCGGGCCGCCACCTCCTGATACAGGGGCGCCTCCTCCCGCTTTACCTTGCCCGCCGTATAATCCACATACCAGTACTGCAGTTTTTCATCGGTCTCAATGGGATAGCTGAAATCCGCACCGGGTTTGATCTCGGTGGTCTTTCCGCTCTTACCGCCGGCGCATCCCGTAACTGCGCTGGCAGCGAGGGCGGCCGCCAGCAGGCAGATGCAGGCCCGCTCCCAACGGATATATTTTTTCAATTTTCTCATGCCTGATTCACTCCTTTTGTTTGGCAAGCGCGTCCGGACGCTTTGCTGATTTCCGGGTTCATTATAGCATCGTGTTTTTTGTTTGTATATCTCTATTTTTTTTCGGATCACCAAAACCTGACTTTTCGCGGTTTTTGGGGCGATTCTGGACAAAAAAAACCGCAGAGCTTTCACTCTGCGGTGTTTTCATGATTGCGGCCCGCTGTCTCGGGGACCTTCTATCCCAGGTATCCCATATCCTCCTGGGGCATGGAAATTTCTCGAAGCTGTATAGTTTCCCCGTACTGGCTGTCCTGCAGCAGCGCCACGGACACTACCCGGGCGCGAGGCGGGAGCTCTATCCCAAATCGGTAAAAGATCCCCTGCTCCGTGTCCTCCAGATCACAGGAGTAGGTGGCCTCGAACAGCTGTCCGTTGCATTTCAGGCCATCCACATCCGTGGTCTCGTTCCGTGTGAAATCCGCCTGTTTGGTTCCAATGTTGAGGTTGTAGTACAGGGGCACCTCAAGGGTTTTCCCGCTGTCCAGACGCACCAGGTATTTTCCCAGATAATCCCCCGGCTTGTCAATCATATAGCCGTCCACAAACATCACATGCTCCTTCATAAGGGTGGTACGGTGAAGGAATTCCAGCCAGCGCCCGCCCTTTCTCTTTCTGTACTGGTACAGGCCGTGGGCCGCCCGCAGGGCAAGGGTACGGAAATCTCCGTCTTCGCCGCGCAGCAGCTCCGCCGTATAGGCAAGATTGAACAGCACGTCGTTTCTCTGAAGGTGCTCCTGGTTCAGCAGGCTCCAGTTGGATATGCTCACCCCCAGGATTCCCTTGGCACGCCGCTCCGGCCAGTCCCTGACGGCCATGCCGTCAAAATTTGCCAGAACCACCGGAAAGCCGCGTTTCAAAAACTCGTCTTCCCAGTCTGTGTTCAGGGACCAGTACCAATGATAGATTACGATGTCGCGGGGGATCTTGTCAATCGCCTCCCAGGTCGCGGGAATTTCCTCCAGAAACTCCCCGGTCCGCTGGTGGGTGATGACCCGCCGGCTTCCGCCCCAGGTCTGGCCCTGCCTGCCGATGGCGTTGAGGAGCTTGTCGCCCCACATTGCGGTTTGAATCCCTTTTTCCGCCAGATAGTCATGAATCCGAATGATGTCGTCCGCCAAAATATCCGCGGGCGCCCTGTCCCTGCATCGTTCGCACAGACCCACCGACATCCACTCGTCATGGCCGATCTGTATCATGTCCGGCTCAAAGACCTCGATCACCTCGTCCAGCAGATCAAAGAGCAGTTCATAGCTTTTGGGGTTTGAGGGGCAATAGGTGTCGGGCAGATCGTCCGCCGCCCGCTCCCGCAGTTCCGGATGCCGGAAAAGCAGATAGTCGCAGTGGGACAGGGAGGGCATCTCCGGTATCACGGACATCCCCTTTTCCCGGCAGCAGCCAATCAGCTCCCGCACCTCCGTCTGGGTCAGAAAGCTGCCGCCGCCGTTCTCCATATGGATGGAATTCCGGGCCCAGCGGGGTTCGTTCTGGATATCCAGGCTCTGCCCTTGATAATCCATGAACTTTTTGCAGTATTCCTCCCAGCCCGCATTGATCTCCGGATGGTTTTTATATTCCATGGCGCCGCCCAGCTCAAACACCATGCAGTTATATCCATAATCGGCGCATAAATCTACGAAATCATAAAAAAACGGAATGTCATTTCTGGCCGGAAGATAGACCTTCACACTGCGGTGGACCAGTTCATTTTGGTTTTGCATCTTTGTTGCTCCTCTCTTTTATTTAAGAAAAAAACGGGGATTTCTCCCCGTTTTTTCTATTCTGCTGCCTGGAATCGGATGGACAAATCCTCCTGTATGACCGCGGTTCCGATCTTGGGGCTCCGTCCCTGGCTGGACAGCATCATGCCGGGCGTCATATCCGCTCCCAGTGTATCCATGTCAAAATACACATCGAACACCTTTCCGGCCAGAACGCTCTTGTCCTTCAGCTCCTTGCCCTTATACTGCGCCCCATCCAGTGAGAGCGTCACCGGAATGTCGCAGGGGCTCTTATCCTTCAGCGCGGCGGCCAGCGGCGCTGTGTTCACTCCGATCACAATATCACCGGGCATATACACCTGCGGCGCCCCCTGCTCCCGCAGGGCAATGTTGCCCCACAGGGCTGTGTATCCGCCAATCTCCGGCGAAAGTTCAAAGTGCAGGGTGATGGCGTCATCCGACTGCTGGCTCACAGAGAGCGCATAGTCGCCCTTGACCGTGACGTCGCCGATATAGTACCGGTCCTCGCCGTCATTGCCGTCAATGGGCATCCGGATTTCCGGAGAACCTGTGATATTGCCCAGTGAGAGATACGCCTGATAGGTTCCGCCCGGCAGGACATCATGCAGGCGGAAAACCGCTTCCTCCCGCACCGCCTTGGCCTTGCCCGGCGCGTCCACGGGGAGATCCTTCACGTTAAAGGCGTCGTCCACCATGACGGAGACGATGTTCCCGTCCTGATCCTTTAAGGTGACGGCCGGATAGGCCCCGTTGTAACAGGGCGCCGCGGCAACATTCTTCCAGTCCGCGGACAGGGTCAGGTTTCCATGCACCCGCGCCTCACCGGTCAGCCGCACTGTCTCCGGAAGGATCCGGTAGCCGATCCGCTTATTGGCGTACTCCATAAAGGCCGGATTCTCCTCTGCCATAACCTTGGAATATCCGTGAAGGCCGATATAGGTGGCATGGACCGTGTCGATCCAGTGCGCGAGATCCACGCCGTCTCCCCAGATGTCCAGTCTCTGCATCTCACCGTAGTGCTCTGGCTCCATCACAATGGGGGCATGCTCCCAAATCCCGTCGCCCAGCGTCTTGTCCTCGGGCAGGATAAACCGCATCTTGCCGTCCACCCCGGCATAGCCGTCGTTGCGCAGGCCAAAACCCAGCCGGATGACGTCCGCCTTGATCTCCGGGAAAAACCGGTCATTGAAGTTCTGTCCCATATCATCCAGCACCACGACCTTGGTCTTCTTGAAATGCTTTGCGTGGAGCTCCAGATGGGTGCGCGCCATCTCCGGGGTCAGCGTGTAACCGGCTGACCCGGTATGGCCCTCGCCCCAGATGCCCAGGGAACCCACATCAATATAGGCAATGTTGGGGTTTCCGTCATACCGCTTTGCCACCTCGCCCAGGAACACGTCCAGATTCGCCAGGAATACCGGATCGTCAAAATAGGGCATGCTGTAGGAATCGTTCTTGCCGTCATAGCCCCACCAATGCGCTTTGGCGCCCTCGTCAAACACCCATTTGGGTGTGGCGTAGACATGACCGGTCTCAGAGGCGGTGAACCGCAGGGAAATCTGTTTCCCAGCGCGCTTGAACTTCTCAATGGCGCCGTCCACCACACTGAAGTCAAAGTTTCCTTTTTCCGGCTCAATCACTGACCAGGGAACCCGGATATAGATATTGGAAAGGCCGGGAACATCCTCGAAATAGGTATCATTCTCATAGTGGATGTCATAGCTGACCAGACCGTTGTCCAGATAGTAGCTGAAAATTCCCATGTAAGGGTTGACCAGCACCGCGCCGTTGTCCGCAAAGGTACGGCTGATGCTTCCGTCCGCGCCGGTCTGGGCACCCTTCTCCAGTTTTGAAAGCATGGACAGCAGTTCCGCCAGGGTCACAGCGTCTCCGGGCCGAAAGCGCTCGCCGCCGCCAATGACGCCGCGGCTGAAGGCCTCCTCAATCCCGGCCAGCTCCTCCGGATTCAGCCCATCCAGGTCACCGTAGGGCAGGGATTTCTTCTCAAACGTGCCCGCGGCCGGTTTCACCCTGACGGCCCAGGCGGCTGCCTTTGCCCGGGTGAGGGGCTTCTCCGGCGATACGGTTCCGCAGACAGCCTCCACCGCGGCCGCCATCTCCCGGCCGGGCACTTCCCCGGTCAGGGCGGAATCCGCCTTCGGCTGTACTGGGGCCAATTCCCCTGCCCGGAACAGCATCAGCGCGCCGTCCCATTCCCGCACCGGCCGCTCCGGCTCTGCCGGAAGCTCTCCCAGCAGTCCGGATTTCACGCCGTCCGCAATCAGCTGCTCCGCCCAGGAGCCCGCCGCCGCGCCGGTATCCTTATCCGGATCATAGACATCCAGAAGCACGCGCGGCACCGCCTCGTAATAGGGCATATATCCGGTCACAGTCCGGATCCCCTCAGAAGAGGTGTCCGGCGTCCCCCACGCCGCACCCATGGACGCGGAACTGCCGTCCGCCAGGTATGCTGTAATACGGCTGGGGAGTGTGACATTTTCCCCTGTCTCACAGCGAATGTAACCAATTTCTGTATCCGTGACCTGCTTCTTTTCCCGGACGCCGGTCAGAGCGCCCAGCACCTCCAGCTCATCAATCCGGAAAGATTGATCCTTGAGGTTTGCCGCCTGGATCACCAGCCGGAACTTCTCCGCCCGGGGCGGCTGAGAAAAATGAACCTCCCGGCTCTCGGCGTTCCCGCTGTCGGACCGGTTCCACCGAAGCATCTCGCCGGACCGAACCGTCTTCCATCTGCCGTCCTGCCAGGCCTCAAGCCCCAGGTTGGTCACGCCCATATCCTTGCCGCCCGCAGTATGGAGGCGAAGATCTGACACCTCCGCCGCATACCCGCCGAAATCCAGTTCAATATAGCAGGGAAACGCAGGCTTTACACTGCCGTCCGTCACCATGCCCTCTGTATTTTTCCCATCATAGAGCCGGTCCGCACCCGCTTCCGGCTGACAGGGAATATCCGTGGTGACCGTGACCCAGCGCATCAGATTTTCTGATGCCGCAAAGCCCGTCATTGGCGCAAAAGACGCCAGAGCCAGCACACCGGCCAGTATCATTGACAACAGCTTTCTCATTTTTCCCACACTCCTTTGAATCCAGCCAGAATTTTCGCGCTCTCCGCCCGGGTGGCCTGTTCGCCGGGCCGGAACCGGTTCTCATATCCATTGAGCAGCCCAAGGGTTCTAAGCCCGTAAACCGCCTCTTTGGCATAGTCTGCAATGGCCTCGTCATCTTCAAAGGCCTCGCCCGTCTGTTCGGGTTTCATCGTCTCGGGCAGAGCCCGGTAAATCATCACCGCCAGATCTTGACGGGAGATATCCTGTCCAACGCCGAACATTCCGTCCGCGATTCCGTTTGCAAGGCCGACCGCCTCCGCCGCCGCAAGATACGGGTCGCTCCAGTTTTCGGCCGCGTCCGCAAAGCCGGACTTCCCTCCGGGCTCCATGCCCAGCGTCAGCACCAGCATTTTCACAAATTCTTCCCGTTTCACTGTGTCCTCCGGATAAAAACGATTTTCACCTGCGCCGTTGATGATTCCATCCCTGCGCAGCGCTTCAATATACCCATGGGCCCAGTGATCCGCGGGAACATCCGCAAAACCCGTCTCTTCTCCATTCGGCTCATCCTCAGGGCCCGGCTTCTGGTTTTCGTTCGGCAGAACGATATTGCTGCCGCCCATATGGCTGCCGCCTCCGCCTCCGCCGCCGGAACCAGATCCGCCGGACCCGCCTCCTGAGGACACGGTGACCGTCACCGTATAGCTGGCAGTTTCACCGTTTTCAGCCCGCACAGTCAAAGTGACCGGGTTTCTGAAATCAAACGCGGTTTTTCCGCTCTCAGCCACAGTACCGTCATGCAGGAGCACAGCGCCCTCTGAGAGCTGGAACACCGGGACCCGCCCGGATGCCGTGCTCCCCTTGGGAAGGGTAACGCGGATGCTGCTGCCGCTGATTTTCCCTGCATTTCCGTCAATGGAAAAGCGCAGAATCTCTTTGCCGCTCTTCTGGGGCCGCAGGTCAAAGGAGCCTGTCACAGTCTCCCCCTCTACCACCGCCGTCACCGTATAGGTTCCGTATCCATGCAGACCGCTCACATCCGCTGTCACCCGGAATGCGCCGGTCTGATCCGCCGCGGCCTCCACCGTCATCTCTGCGGATGCGCCCTTGATCTGAAGCGGAATCTTTACATCCGCCGGGATAAAGAGCCGTCCGGATAACTCCACGGTTTTGGCGGCCGCGTCATAGACTGCATTGATATTCTGATTTTTGACCGCCTTTTGCTTCTCGCTGTCGAGCTGAGCCGCAAACTCCGCCCGAATCGCCTCGTCCGCAATGGCCTTGACAGCCTCGCTGGCCAGCAGAAAATCATCATAATGCTGGGTGGCGGCAAAGGTTTCAATGGCCTTTGCGACACTGTCATACCGGTCAAAGGCCAGTACAGATAGTTCGGCCAGCGTATAATCCGCACGATCCGCGCCTGTGATATGCAGGACCAGCGTCTCTGTCTCCGCCGTCTCCGGCAGGATCACACGGGCCGTTCCGTCTTGGTAGACCAGCTCGGTCTCCGGGCCGAAGGCCGTAAAGACGCCGTCGATCTCATAGCCTGCCGCCACTTTGGACGGCAGCGGCTCGCTGCCCGCAAAAATGAGGATCTTCGGCGAAACCGCACGCTGAAATCCAAGCCGGATCACATGAGGCGCCTGCGTGGATGGAATTTCCTCAAAGGGCGATGTCCACACAGTCCCGGCATCGCCGTCGGTCAGCGCCTCAAACCCCGGCTCTGTCTGACATTCCACCGGGCGGGGCTGGGGCGGGGCCTCCGCTCTGCTGCCCCGGACCGTGATTTCGTTGATGCTGAAATTATGATAGGTTTGATCCAAAATCACGCTGGTGATCTTCAGGCGCAGTCCATTGGTGACCACCCCCGCCGCAATCTGGTCGATTTCATAGTCGTCTGTGGCGGCTATGCCGCCCCGGGTAAAGTTAAACGGCTTCAGCGTTTTCCATGCGCCATACTCCAAATATTGCAGTTCTCCCGTCAGGATCCCGCAATACCGCGCATATGCTGTGGCCAGCTCCAGCGCGTCAATCTTGTAATAGTCCCCGCCGAAGTCAAAGGAAATGCAGACGGGCTCCTGCTCGCTTGGCTGGACGCCCTCCTTGCTGGTGAGCTTGGTGTCATAGTCCCCGTCAGTCAGATTGGCCGCCGCGTAATACACCGGATCAAAGGCATAGCTGACGGAAGTTTCCGCCGCGGCCGCCAGATTCTCCGGCTTCTCCTCCAGCATTTCACCGTATACGGCCATCTCCTCAATCCGAAGGTTATCCCATTCACGGTTTGCATCCTTGATGTACACCCGGATCCGCGAGGTCTTTATCCCCGCGGGAAGATAGGCCATAGCCTTTGCAAGGTCTTCGCTCTCCGACGACTGTTTCCAGGCCAGCACATGATCCGTCAAAGCCGCCTTCCACTGTCCGCTCGCCTCGTCATACCAGTCCACATCAATGCGCTTGACGCTCTGGTGTTTGAAAAACGCCTGATAGCACGCAAACTCTATGCCCTGTACATCGGCAAGTTTTCCCTTGAACACCACATCAAAGCAATAGTCCCGGCCCATATTGACATCCTTGGACACATTGACAACCACCGGTTCGTTGGCATAAACACTCTGGTTATTCAGCCGCTTTAGATCAGAATAACTGGGATCCAGCGGCACAGTCGTCAGATAAACCGCATCCAGCAGGGACTTGACTGGTTCCGGATCTGGACCTGGATCCGGGCTGTCGCCCGCTTTGCCGTAGAGCGCCAGCTCGCTGATCCGGAAGTGGCC
>CBCTHE010000016.1:0-69124 GCA_965146665.1 uncultured Ructibacterium sp. | reverse complement strand
CTATAATGCCCGCGGCCAGCTGACGAACGTGCAGACGGACAACGGTTTGGATGCCCGCTATGCCTACGATGTAACAGGCCGGAGAAGTTCCAAGACGGTCAACGGAAAAGTGACCAACCATATATGGGACGGTCAGAACATCGTCCGTGAGACCGGCGGGTCAGGTGCGGAGACAGCCAAGTATTACCGCGGTTCACGGCTGGTTGCACAGAAAGCGGGAACAGCGGTGAGCTATTATACCTATGACGCCCATGGAAGCGTAGTTGCCATGAACGGACAGGGGTATGCATATGACGCCTTTGGAAACATTTTGGAAAACGGTGTGACAACTCATAATCCCTTCCGGTACAATGGAGAATACTGCGATGAAGAGACAGGAATGATCTATCTCCGGGCACGGTACTATGATTCTTCTATAGGTAGATTTATTACCGAAGACCCTGCCAAGGACGGCTTGAATTGGTATGCGTTCTGTAGTAATAACCCGGTGACGTTCGTGGACTCCAGTGGATTATATTTCACGGTTGCGGAAAAGGATTATAATCAATTTAAGGAAAGCGCAAGTGTCTTATATGGCGAAGGTGTTACTTTTGAACATGGAGACCCTGAAAAGGGAATATATAAAATCACTGGTATAAACTATGATGGCGATGTTGCTTCAATCACTGGAGCGAGTTTGCTAAAAATTCTGGCAGAAGATGAAGATGCCGAATTTAATCTGTTGTATGCAAAGGAAGGAACTTCACAAGGTTCAAGCAAAGAGGGGGGACAGAATAGTACGATATGGCATGCCACCATAGGGACAATGGGCCTTGACGCCAATGAGGCGGCGGCTCGATTAGTGCATGAATTGGCGCATTGTTATGCAGACAGACAAGGATATTTTGATGAAGTTTATAATAATATTCAATTTAAAAAAGGAGTAAATACGATAGGACTAAATAAGGGAGAACTTATAAGAGGGTATCGAGAAGCCACTGGAATAACTGTAGAGAATCAAGTAAGAAGAGAACTTCAAAGAACATATGGCGAAGATAAAATAAGCATGAGAAAGGATAGTGGAGTAATAGATATTGCCGATTCTTCTGCTGGATTGAACGGAGGCTTTGGATTTTGGCCCTGGATGCCTGCACAGAGTCAAGAAAGTATATACTATGACAAATACACATTTAAAACCATGGAAGCAAGAAAAACCGTTGGCATTGCTCTTGATATAGTAGGAAAAGCGGGAGTTGCTATTACAGATACCAGATTTAAATAAGGAGGATAAGTATGAAAAGAAAGCTGCTTTATGTATTGATATTTTGCATGACTATTTCAAATCTAACGGTTTATGGCGAGAAGTGGGAGACAGGGAAAAAAGCGGATGCCGCCATCCAGAATCTCGAGTTTTTGGATGTTGTAAGAAACCCAGAGGAACGATGGAATGAAGAGTCCTATATTACAAGGCGGGACGCATTTATGATTGCGTATATCATAAAAAACAATCCGTATTTTGCAACTGGAAAACCAATACGCCGACAATACTGCATGGAAATTGACCCGGCAGATCCAGATCTTGCAAAAGAAATATATCAAAAGGAACTTGAAGCGTATGCACAATATGACGTGAATATCGATTTTGTTGATTTAGTCCCGGAGGATATGGCATTGGCGAGTTCGCTGGCCTATTTGGCTTTAATTGCCGGACGTGAAGAAGGCGGAAAGCTTTATGCGGCTTTTGACGCACACCTGACCTATCAGGAGGCGCTTGCAACTATTATAAGAGTATTAGGGGAACAATCATTTGGTGTTTGCTTTTCCGCATATACGCCCTTGCCCGGCAACAGCTTTTACGACATAGGCTTGCGGCTGGGACTCATTACGCAGGAAGAGCAAAGGCCGGATGAACTGAAACCCATATACCGTGATCTGGGAGGACCGGTCAGCCAAAGTGCCCGAGCAATTTACTGTGCGCCGGAAATGTTGAAACAAGAGATTCGAGCTTATGAATATCTTCGCCTTGTTTATGCGTCTTTGTTTATAGAAAGGCGATTGTATTATGATAATCTCGACGTCATTGAAAGCACGTTGGATCTGTTGCTTTCTGAACACTTGAGCCCTAAAGAAACAGGAACAGAAGATATAAAGATCTAGGATGTTCATAGCCCGGCGGTATCAGCCCTCCCGCGCAGTCAGTGTACAGGAGGGCTGATATAAAAAATAGAGAGGACGCCAGCTATGCCTACGGCGCAGCAGGCCGGAGAAGTTCCAAGACGGTCAACGGCAAAGTGACCACTAGGGCTCCCGCAGAGCGGCGCGCCAATGTAGCCGCTCTGCGGGAAGAGGAGCAACCGGCCAAAAGGTGAGATTTTGCCGTAGGCAAAACGAACCCAAAAGGCCGCGTTGTAACGAGGGACGGTCAGAACATCGTCCGTGAGACCAGCGGAACAGGTGCGGAGACATCCAAATATTACCGCGGTTCACGGCTGGTTGCACAGAAAGCGGGAACAGCGGTGAGCTATTATACCTATGACACCCATGGAAGCGTAGTTTCCATGAATGGACAGGGGTATGCGTATGACGCCTTTGGGAACATTCTGGAAAATGGTGTAACAGGCTATAACCCCTTCCGGTACAATGGTGAATACTGCGACGATGAGACAGGAATGATCTATCTCCGGGCGCGGTATTATGATCCGAGCTTGGGTAGGTTTATCACCGAAGATCCTGCCAAGGATGGACTGAATTGGTATGTATTCTGTAGTAATAACCCGGTGAGGCTAGTCGATTCAACTGGAACTGTAGCAGAAATGAATGAAAAAGATTTTAAACGGGTTGAGACTTATACACAAAATATGTTTGGCAAAGAAGCATCGTTAGTATATGAAGTCAGCGATGGGATTTACTCTGTTACAGATGTCAAGTATGATGGAAAGGTGAACTCTGAAACAGGGAGCGCTCTGCTGAAACTAATTTTTCAAGATGAAATAATTCACAAAATTGAATTTAAAGAAGGGGATAGAAACAGTATATCTAGTGGAAAATATGGAGAAAAAGAGCAAAGTGTTTTAATTTTTTCCCACCGAAAAGGGGAAAAATTAGACGATGCCGAACTTATGTCTACCTTGATACATGAATTAACACATTCCTATACCCGTGTAAACGGATTTAATAAAGCGGTGATGGACGCCTGTCGTGCATACATAGACGAAAATGGGGTTTATCATTTTCCAAATCGCCAAGAAATCGAACGCGCATATGCGGAAGCAGCCGCGATAACTGTGGAAAGAATTTTTCGGGCTGAAATGGGATTTCGGGATCGGGATGAACTAGAGGGCAGAATTACAATTCGGGAACATCAGGCCCAAGACGCGATATATGTCAAAAATAGTACAGGTGAAATTAAACCAATAGACGATACAGGGTATGGATATGGATATTGGCCGTGGATCGTAAATAAAAATCCAGAGAGCTGTCACTACAAAACATTCCAGTTTGTTGCCATACCCAACTATATGGGAATTGGTATAGCGAACGGAATCAGAGAACAGGCGGGTATGTGAATAAAGGAGGAAAAATGAAGAAATTTGTTATAGTATTTTTATGCGTCGGAGTTTTTGCATTAACAGCAGTTCCAATACAAATAAGTGCATATGATTTTGATGATGAGTATGCGACGGCAGAATATAATGCAATGGATAATTTAAAAGAGTTTGATATTATAAGAGATCCAAACAAGTGGTGGCCAGATGAATACATCACGCGCAGAGATGCGTTGAAAATGGTATTTGTTTTAAAAAATGCTCCGTATGAAACTCCGAGGACATTCTTCTATGATATAGAGGACATTCCTGACCTAAAGGAACAATACGAAGACAAGGACGCTGGTCTTGATTTTGATTTTATAGATCTTGAACCAGGTTCGCAAGACGAATTATTTGCTATGTCATTGGTAGATTTGAGACTTTTCACAGGAAAAAAGACAGAGAAAGGAACAATTGCAGATTTAGACAGTTATATGACCTATGAAGAGGCAGTTGTAACCATGTTAAGGTTGTTGCCAGAACCGGGCAGTTTTCATCCATATGACACAACAAAACCATTATATGATGTAGCGATGCAAAGAGGTCTGCCATCCTATATTAAGCCAGAGCAAATGGGCGAGAATATAAGAGCGTACCGCTATATGCTGTTATTATATGACACGCTGTATGTTTATACTTTTAGAGGAGGAATTGGGAATATAAGGTATATTGACTGGTGTAGAAATCCTGTTAATTTTGCAACTGAATGGGAGAAGGAAGATTTTCATGAGTGAGATAGATCTGTAAAATAATAATATGAAAGGTGTTTGAGCGGGCTATATAAATAGTCCTTGATAGCCCGGCGGTATCAGCCCTCCCGCGCAGTCAGTGTACGGGAGGGCTGATATTAAAAATAGAGTGAACGCAAGCTACGCCTATGACGCAACGGGCCGGAGAAGTTCCAAGACGGCCAACGGAAAAGTGACTACTAGGGCTCCCGCAGAGCGGCGCGCTAATGTAGCCGCTCTGTGGGAAAAGGAGCAACCGGCCTAAAGGTGAGGTTTTGCTGTAGGCAAAACATAAATATTTATTTTGGAGATGGGATAAAAAAACATCCAAAGATACCAAAAGAAACTTTATAGCAGTAACCGCTCACGAGATTGGTCATTCTGCATTTGGCCTTGAAGATAATGTCCGTGATAGCAAACATCCTAGAGTCCCAATAGAAAAATCGATTCGGCCAAGGGATGAGTTTTCGCTGTTAATGGGCGAGGTAATAGACGCACAGGTAGCCGCTCCAGTTGATCTAGCGTTTATGGTATATAACTACCGGCTTAGTAATTTTACAAAAAGAATTTATTATGCCGATAATACGGCATTATTGGACCAGTACTCTAAGGGGTGGATTTATGGAGTTCGGCAAAAATGAGGAGGTAAGATATGAATAAAGTTATCATATTCGTGTTAATATTTTGTTATATGGTAATTTTTCCTGTTTATGCAAATAGTGAAGGAATAAAAACAGAGGTGACAGCAGAGGAATTACAGGAATTATATCCCCAAGCTTATATAGAGGAAATAAACTTATTGAACGGTAACAACGAACTAGATGAATATATGGAAGTCGATGATATTGGTGATGATAAAGTTTGTGTATCGGACGGAGGGGCTGCAAATCAGAATCCATTAAACTTTACGAGTGAACTCATGTCCGGGCCTAGGTTTTCATGTGATTTATTTCCTGTTTTTATCAATGGAAAATGGGGATACGTTAATACGCTGTACGATTTGGGACTTATCCCTATGTTTGATAGTGTTGAGCCATTTAAATTTGGGAGAGCATGGGTGACAAAGGATGATCAGAGATATCAGATCGACTCAAATGGAAATAAAGTTAAGCAGTTGGAACTTCCTGAATTACCAAATGGCGAATTGTATGCTGGGGATGCTTCATCACAGGTATCCTATGCAATTTATAACAAGCAACCTGAGAATGAAGTACCAAATTACAGAGTAAATAAACCACAATATATGGAAGTTATTATCGGAAACTCAAGCACAGATAATGTTTATAGCATCAGAACAGATCACGTGTTTGGCCATGAAAACATACTAGTTTCCGGATCTGCTTTCATTTTGGAAGATCGCTATGTAATTGTAAGTTTACGAGGAAATACTTTTGAGGCTTATGTGAATGCAACTTTTCTAGTAGATTCCTATAATGGGAATGTACTAGGAGAAAACCAAAGTTCTCTTCCTGCCACCGCATATTCGAAATATGGCAATTTAATTTTTACAAATCAAACAGTCGATGATCATTATATAAAAAAAGAAGTGGTATTCCGGAGTTTAGATTTAAAATGTCGTAAAATAATTACTCCACCTGAAGGCAGAGTAATTAGTGCAAATTGTAATCAAAACTTTTTGGTTATTCTCGTGAGTAATTTGATACAAGAATATGATAGAGAAGGTTACATTGCACATGAAAGATTTATTCCGGAAACCATGTGGATTGTAGCGGATAAAACAAAACTGGACCAAGCGCCCCAAATAGATTATAACCGTTTGTTGGAGATGAATGGCAGTTCTATATTTGTATTGCTAAACGAAAAACAACTGGAATTTGATGTAGCTCCGCAAAAGGAGAATGACCGAGTGCTGGTGCCGCTCCGCACAATCTTTGAGGCATTGGGTGCGGAAATGAGCTGGAATGATGAAAGACAGCAGGTAACAGCGCGGAGAGAGGAAATCACGGTTGAATTAACAATCGGGGAGGAAAAGATGCTGAAGAATGACGAGGTGATACAGCTAGATGTGCCGGCCAAACTAGTAAAAGACCGCACGCTTATACCGATACGGGCAGCAGCAGAGGCGTTTGGAGCAAAAGTAGAGTGGAACGAAGGCACCCAGACAGTAATCATAGAAACAAATTAGACATTGGCCGGGGCTGTTTATTATCAATAAACAGCCCCGTAACCGTCAATAATCCCTTCCGGTACAACGGAGAATACTGCGACGAAGAGACAGGAATGATCTATCTCCGGGCGCGGCAGAGTCTTCTTCAAAAATTGTGTAAACCTCCAAAGGGGTATATAATAAATACAAAGTTTGGAGGTTTCACTATGTCAAAAAGAAAAAGAACGCCGGAGGAATTGGAGCGCAAAGCGAAAGTGCGGGAACTGATGCAGGAGCTGGACAGCAACGATATGTCCGACATCAACGCGTTGTTCAAGGACTTTGTTGGCGACATACTGGAAAACGGTCTGGAAGCTGAATTGGACGACGAACTGGGCTGCAGCAAGTACGATTACCGCAACAAGGACACTGAAAACAGTCGCAACGGCCACAGCGCGAAAACCTTGAAAACCAGTTTTGGCGAGGTGGACATTGATGTTCCGCGTGACCGCAAAGGCGAATTTGAACCGCAGCTTGTGAAAAAACAGCAGACATCCTTAAGCGGCGACATCGAGGAGAAAATACTGTCCATGTACGCCAAGGGCATGACCACACGGGACATCGACGCACATATTCGTAAGATTTACGGGATAGAGGTGTCGGACAGCACCGTCATCCGGATTACCGACAAGATATTGCCTGTCATCAAAGAATGGCAGCAGAGGCCGCTCGAGGAGATTTATGCTGTCGTATTTCTCGATGCCATCCACTACCATGTCCGCAGCGAAGGACAGCTTGTGAAAAAGGCAGTCTATATCGCCATAGGCATCAATATGGCTGGAATCAAAGAAGTCCTGGGCATGTGGGTTGGCGAGAATGAAAGCGCGAAGTATTGGCTGTCTATCCTAAATGGTCTGAAAAACCGGGGCGTTGATGATATTCTAATCGCCTGCGTGGACGGATTAACCGGCTTTGACAACGCGATCGAAGCGGTGTATCCGAAAACAGAAATCCAGCAGTGTATCATCCACCAAATCCGCAACACCACACGGTTTGTCTCTTACAAGGACATTAAGGTACTCATGGCAGATTTAAAGCGGATTTATGCTGCTGTCGATGAAGAAACCGCCTTGTATGAACTGGAATCCTTCGGTGAGAAATGGAATGGGAAATACCCCAAAATCGCCCAATCGTGGGAGGCCAACTGGCCGAAATTATCCACCTATTTCAAGTATCCACAGGAAGTTCGGACGCTGATTTACACCACCAATGCGATTGAGGGCTTCAATCGTCAGTTACGCAAGGTCACAAAATCCAAATCGGTGTTTCCGACCGATGACAGTTTGCTGAAAATGCTCTATCTGGCGATGATGGACATCACCAAAAAATGGACGGGGAAACGGCGGGATTGGGGAATTATCCACTCACAGCTGGAGGTATTTTTCGCTGATCGGCTGCCGAATTAAGGATTGATTATCTGAGCATTTTGTGATATATTCAAAAATGGCAGGGAGTTTTCACTCCCCGCCATAGCAATTGCGTTTTACCCTCGTTTGGACTTTACACAAAATCCGGGGCAGACCCATAATTTCAAGCGGACAGTTAAGCCGGGTTTCAGCTTAACTGCCTTAACTATAATATTAGGAACAACCTTTGGTTCAAACTCACTGTTGTGATCCTGCGGTACGGATATAGGTATTTCACCGTATTGGCTTCGTAAGGTCTTTGGTTTTGTGCCGTTGCCGGCGTTTTCGCTGTTGTTTCGTTCGTTCCTTTCATACCCTAAATGCTCGCTAAGTTCCGCTTCCATCATGTTTTGGATGGTACCTCCAAGCAAGTCTTTTAGCGCTTCCTCAATATCTTCCGCGCTTTGGATGTCGTATTCTTCTAAAAGTTCTGCTATGATGTTTTTCTTCCCTTCGCTAAACTCTCTTTTCTTTGTCCTTAAAAACAGCCTCCTATATTTTTTTATTCTATCATACAAAACTGCTTTTTACAGACTTTTTTTCACAGGCTTGATTCTTCACTGCAATCCAAATCTTCAATATCTCTAATTACGTTGTAATGCTCTTTCCCGAATGTCTCCGCAATATGCAAGCTGTCACAAAATGCAAGATCATCTTTTCGGTATAGCTCATAGTTTGGGTTTAGTATGGGCTTCATTCGTTTTCTCCTTTCTGGTATGCAATTTCCTGTAGTAGGCCTCCCCAAAGTTGGGGGCATTAAATTCTTTGTTCAGCCCGCTTGTCGGCTCGGTAAGATGTACGGCACAACTTTACTTTTAGCCGTCTCTGCCATACCGGGAGCTATATCTCAGAAGTCGCTCTGGTGTAGTGCCTATGGTGTCGCAAATCGCAAATAGTTCTCCAGCTTCTAGCTTTCTTTTTCTGTTCAATATGTTGGATAACTGCTCGGAAGTCAAGCCGCTTTTAGCGGCCACAACGGACTGTTTTAATCCTTTATTAACAATCATCTGTTTAAGGTTGTCCCTAATGTCAAACATAATTCATCACCTCCATTTACTTATTTTTCTCACTCGTTTTTTGAGTGAACCCCTATAATAGCACTATAAATTTGAGCGCAAAAGGCTTTTTACTAAATTTTTTAGTTTTTCATCTTGCTTTTTGAGAAAATATGTGATATTATATGTACAAGAAAGGAGTTGCGCATTATATGACTAGAGAAGAAATAGCCCACATTCTAAAAACGTTGCGTAAAAAAGCGAACATGACCCAAAAAGACGTTGCTAAACACTTAGGGCGTACCCAGCAAATAGTTGGGCATTGGGAAACCGGCTATTCTCAGCCTGACGCAAATACCTTGTTTACTCTGTGCGACCTCTATGGGACAACTGTTGATAACGCTTTTGGATTTTCAAAAAACGGAGGCCCTTGCGCTCAACTCACAGACAGAGAGCTACAAATCATAGACAAATACCGCTTGCTTGATGACAGAGGAAAGGGCGTCATTGCTGGCGTGCTTGATATTGAATATAAGTATATAGAGGCAATCCGCGGACCGAAAGAACAGGAAAAAGAAAGCAACATCATTAAGTTTCCGAAACGTGAAGCACCGCTGTACGACATCCGCGTATCAGCAGGGACAGGCCAGTTTCTTGATTCATCCTCCTATACCATGATTATTATGGAGGAGGACGAACCGCCCGAAACCTCATTTCTGGTGACCGTGACCGGTGACAGCATGGAGCCGACGTATTATTCCGGTGACACGCTCTATATTAAGCAACAGCCCGATATTGAGGTTGGAGAAATAGGATTGTTCATGATAAACGGAAGCGTATATGTCAAGGAACTTACGGAGGAGGGTCTTAAATCCCACAACCCCAAATATCCAGAAATCTATTTTCACGACACCGACGCAATACATTGTTATGGAAAGGTGCTGGGGGTTCGGGAAGGAAAGAGCACAACGGATGTATAAGGAAAAAGCGTAAATGCCGCTGATCCGTCCCGCTCCGAACTGAAAGAAAGAGGTGAGATGAATGGAAAAAATATACTATCCAAATGAAGCCGGAGTAAAGGAGGCAATGCAAGCGGACGATCCGCTTTTACTTCTGGTATCCCATGACGGCAAGACACTTATCATTTCCCCGATTGACGAGGCAGGAGAGCATATTATACTGCTGCGCCTTGCTGGGTTTGAGGATAATGATCTGGACAAATATTTCAGGCTGGTGCTGAATAAAGACGGCGCAGACTGGACATTTGTATGCCCTCCAAATTACAGCGGTATCAGCGATAAATCAAGACGTATACAGCAGTTTTACAAGGACGGCTTCACAGTTATTCCCGCCGCCCTGCATGAGCTTGGCTATCTCGTCGGCATAGATATTCCGCGGCGTTACCGTCGGCATGTGGACATGATGTAACCTTTTCCGCTCCGAACCGGAAAGAAGGTGAGACCCCTTGAAGATACAATACTCAAAGCAAGCTGTTAAATTTTTGAAAAAGCAGGACACGCCCAGACAAGCACCACCATAAATATATATGCCCATGCGCTGAAAGCACAGGACAGAAAGGGCGGCCATAGCTTTAGAAAACATGCTGAAACCACAATCCGCCGCGTCAAATTGAGATGAAAAGTCACCAAATAGTCACCAAATTAGAAAAACGCCCATTTTCGGGCGTTCTTTTTTTGCATGCAAAAAACCCGCAATCCCATATGGGAAGCGGGTTTTCAAGTGGAGCCGATAAACGGAATCGAACCGTTGACCTATTCATTACGAGTGAATCGCTCTACCGACTGAGCTATATCGGCAATCACGCAAGAAGAAGTATAGCACAATTTCCGCACCTTGTCAAGCCTCAACTTTGTCTGCCGCGCGCAAATTTCCCCAGGGCTATTCCGGACCGCAGAACCGCGCCGCGCAAGCGTTACACGGAAAAAGACAGGGTGCGGGAACCCCCGCGCCCTGTCTTTCTGTTTGTACCCGGCCGCCCCTGGTGCTTCTCCCTTGATCCGGCCGGGCCGGGGCGTGACGCGCCCCCGTTTCACAAACTAGCAGCAGCCGCAGTTGTTGTTGCAGCCACAACCGTCATTACCGCCGCAGCAGCAGCAAATCAGGATGATGAGAATGATGATCCAAAGGCAGCTGTCACCGCCGAAACCATTAAAACAGCCCATACTTACACCTCCTTACGCCTGAAATAGAATTGCCGTTTTGCGTCCAACCCGACTTTACGGATTTCGGGCGCTTACCGCCCAGGCCCTCCGTCCTGCATTGCGGACGGAAAGCCCGCGCTTGTGTATGGATGCCCTGCGCTCGGTACAGCTCCGGCAGGGCGGATGATGTAGCAATTTTTGCGGCGGCGTATGCTTCTGCGCCGCCGTAGCCCGCAGCGCGGCTATGTACAGGCCCTTCGGCCTTTCACAAATCAGTCGCAGCAGCAGTCGTTCAGTCCGCGTGCGCTGCCGCCATCGTTACAGCAGCAGATCAGGATGATAACAATGATAATCCACAGTCCGGAGTTGCCTCCGAGTCCACAACCATTTCCAAACATTGTGCTTTGCACCTCCTATTTAGTGTTCACTTTATCATACGTGAAACCCCCTTTTTGGTTCCAGTCCCATATAAAATTTTTTCTTTTTTGATCTTCCCGCTTTGCCGCCCGCCTTGCATTGCCCTATGCGATATGCTATAATGGCCTTATTCCATGTCTGGGACCGTATGGCGTTCCCCGGAAAACAGCATTGAGAAAGGAACCGCCGTCACGCCGCTGCCGGCCCGGCGTCTGTGCGCATATGAAACAGATCATTGCAGACAGTCTGACAAAAATCTATCCGCTCAAGGGCAGGGCCCCGGCCAATGCCGGCGGCCCTTTTGGGCGTTGGAAAAAACAGTCCAAAACCGCTCTGGACCGGGTCAGCTTTTCCGCGGCCCCCGGCGAGGCGGTTGGCATCATTGGCAGAAACGGCTCCGGAAAGTCAACGCTTCTCAAGCTCATCAGCGGCGTCACCGCGCCCACCGCGGGCAAGCTGCTGGTCCGCGGCCGGCTGGCCGCGCTCCTGGAACTGGGCGCAGGCTTCCATCCGGAATATACAGGCATTCAGAACATATACTTAAATGGAACACTGTGCGGGATGACCCGGGCCGAGACCACAGCAAAGCTCCCGGAGATTCTGGACTTTGCGGATATTGGCAGCTATGCGCACCAGCCGGTCAAAACCTATTCAGACGGTATGTTTGTCCGGCTGGCCTTTGCGGCTGCTGCCTGTACCGCGCCGGATATTCTGCTGGTGGACGAGGCCCTGTCTGTGGGCGATTTCCTGTTTCAGGCAAAATGTTTTCGGAAATTCGAAACGCTGAAATGCCAGGGCGTCACCATTCTATATGTAACCCACGACATTGACACGGTTCGGAAATTCTGCACCCGGGCCATTTGGCTGGATCAGGGACGCGTCCGGCAGGACGGCGCAGTGGGCGCGGTCACCTCAGCCTATATGGAGGACGCGGTGGCGGGCGGCAGCTCCGCTCCGGTCCCGGCGGGCATGCTCAACCGCTTTGGCTCCCACACCGGCTCCATCCGCGCTGTCTCCTGTCCCGGCTTCTGGCGCTGGGGCGAGGAAATCGCCGTACATGTCACCGCCGCAGTCCCCCGGGAAGCGGACCCATCCGGACTGTCCCTGTCGCTGGCCGTACGCAGCCGGGAGGGGCTGGACCTGCTGGTGCTCTCTACCGCTGCGTGCGGCGCCCGTTTGGAGCCCGGCCAAATCCAGACCGTCACCTTCCGGTTTCAAAGCCTGTTCTGTCCGGGGCGCTATTCCCTTGCGGCAGGGCTGGAGCGGCGGGATACCACACCCATCACCTACTACGATTACTGCGAGGGAATCGCCTGGGCTGAGGCCGGGGCGGCGCACCCGCAGTTTGGTTTATTTCACATTCCGGCGGAGGTTGAAGTCCATGGAGAAACCGAATCCTAATATCAGTCTGGCCGCGGCCGCCGAGCTGCGGCGGAGCGGCCTTTGGCTGTCCCTGCAAAAAGGGATCAACGAACTTTTTCGTCCCCAAAAAACCAAAACCGTCCGCACACCGGTACCCATCCCCGAAAGCGGGGGCCGGCCTCTGCGGCTCTCCCTCATCATCTGCACAGCCGGGACCTGTCCCGGCCTGCCGGACGCGGTGGCCTCCGCGCTCAGACAGGAGGGCGCCCCGGCCTATGAGGTGCTGGTGGTCTGGAACCGTCCGGACAGCCCGCCCGCCGGACTGCTTCCGGCCGAGGCGCGCTGGGTCAGAGAAGCCCGGCCGGGCCTGTCCCGCGCTCGAAACTGCGGCGCCGTACACGCAAAGGGTTCCCTGCTGTTATATATGGACGACGACGCGGTTGCGGATTCCGGACTTGTGCGCAGTATGGCCGCCGCCTTTGTGCGGCGGCCCCAGGCCGCCATTGTGGGCGGCCAGATCCGGCTGGCCCTCCCCACTCCCCGGCCGGAGGCTGTTCTGCCGGGCAGAGAGGGCCTCTGGAGCGCATACACCGTGCCCTTCCGCAGCTATCGCCCGGTACGCGGGCAATACGAATTTCCCTACGGCGCCTGCTTCTGTATCCGCGCCGCCGCCCTGGAGGCGCTGGGCGGCTTTCCCTCCAGCTACGGCCGGATCAGGGACGGCTTTGAGGGCGGCGAGGAAACCGCCCTGTGCTTTCTGGCCCAGTCCCGCGGCTGGGAGGTGGGCATCCAACCTGCCGCCTGGGTCGAGCACCGGGTAGAGCCAAGACGATTCACCCGGACACATGTCAAAAACACCCTGCGGGCGGGGATCTTTACCACCTACCGCCTGTGCAGGGACGGCTACGCGCCCTGGGACTGGGATCTGCGGTATGTCCGGGAGCGGATGCGGATCGCGGACAGGGAACTGCGGCGGCTGGAGCATCGGGGCTCTGAGCTGGAGCGCTATTATAAGAAATGTGAACGGGACGCCTTTGCGGAGCTGTTTTTGGCGCTCCAGCGGCCGGACCAGAAGGAGGTCCTTCCATGCTGAGCCGTTTTCTCCCCTGGAAAAAGAGCCGGCCCGGCTATCTGCCCGCAAGCCGGATCGGCCGTCCCCATGCGCCTGGACTGGTCTCTGTGGTACTGCCGGTCTTTAACGGAGCGCGGTATCTGGGCGAGGCCATTGAATCTGTACTGGGCCAGACCTGGCAAGACTGGGAACTGATTGTGGTGGACGACGGCTCCACGGACGGCTCCGGCGCGATTGCGGCGCAATACGCCGCCCGGGACAGGCGCGTCCGCCTCATCACCCAGGAGAACCAGAAACTCCCCCGGGCTCTGAACCGCGGTTTCGGAGAGGCGGCCGGCGAATTTTTTACCTGGATCAGCGCGGACAACCGCATGCTCCCCGGCTGTCTCGCTTCCATGGCCGAAGCCTTGCGGCACAGCCCTGACGCGGACATGGTGACCGGAAACATGTTTCTCATCGGGCCAACAGGTCAGCGGCTGAGGGGCCACGGCTGGTTTGAGCTCCCGCCCGGCAGCGGAAACGTCATTCTGCCCGCCTCTACAGCCCTGCTGAACACTGTTGCCAACAACACCATCGGCGCGGCCTTTCTGTACCGCGGCAGTGTGGACGCGGTGCTGGGGGGCTATTCCCCCCGCCAGTTTATGCTGGAGGATTATGACTATTTCATGCGGCTCAACAGCCTGTTTCATATCCGCCATCTGTCCCAGAAGGAACCCATCTACGCCTACCGGATGCACCCGGATTCCCTGACCGCCCGCGACGAGGAACTGGGCATCACGGCCGCCCGTCCCAGGCTTATGGCCTTTGACGCCCGCCGCAGGGCGTTTTATCAGACCCCGCTGTACGCCCGGACAGAGCTTTCCGTCCCCGGCCTTGGCCCCGCTCTGCGGCGGGCGGGTATCCGCACAGCGGATACCCCGGAAGAGGGCGCCCAGCTGGCAAAGCGGCACCCCGGCCGTGTCTTTTGTCTAGCGGGCCCAGGCCGGCCCTTCCCCCGGGAAAGCGGCGGAATGCCGCGGTATATTCTGGACCCGTCCCAGGGCTGGCGGCTTCTCCTGCCGGAGAGCGCGGCCCGGCCCGGATTTTATGGCGGCGTCCAGGGCCCATTTTCCTTTTCTACACAGGAGGACCTCGCCCTGTTTCTCCGCCTGCGGGCCGCCTGTGACCTGCTCTGGCAGGAGGAGCGGCGTTTTTTCACCTGAACCAGACCCAAAAGAGCGGCCCTGCATTTGATTTGGGGGCCATTTTGCCCGCATGTTCATGCCACTGGGCGTAAATTCACATAAAACCGCCCATGTATTAAAAAAATATTTCAAAAACTTTAAATTTTTACTTTACCTGACGAATATTTCATGTTATAATATAGGGGATTTCTGTTTGAGGATATGGATCAAACAGAAGGCCATTGGGGAAGGCCCGTTAAGACTTTTCTGACGGCCGCTCTAAATAGAAAATTCGCTGTGCCGGGGAACCACTGGTTCAGACAGCATTGCAAAGGGAGGTGCGCACGGCGTGTTGAAACAGCTTTACTGGCGGCTGACGGGGATGCTCATGCTGGCCGTTTTCACAGCGGTTCTGGTGACTGGCTCCATCTGCTTTTTCGGTGTGCTGGAGCTGTACAAATCCGGGTTTGAAGCCAACATGAACGCCGTGGCACAAAGCGAGCTTCCCCAGTCCATCCGTTATATTCTCACCTCTGAGCAGGAGGACGGCGTCAAGCTCCCCCAGGTGGAGGCGGCAGTCAATGCCTACGCAGGGAAGCTGGGTCTGGATGAAAACCGCTCCTGCTTTGTGCTCAGCGCACGGGACGCCAGCGTGATTACGCCGGTGGCGCTTCGGCCGGGTACCCTGGCCGTCACACCCAACCTTTCAGCGGCCATGCGCGCCGCAAAGGGGAACCGCACCTCCACCCGGGGCGACTATCTGGATTACGCCCTGTTCATCCGAAACGGTGAAACCACGGAGGACGGCTTTATTCTCTATATCCGGGACAACAAGACCGGAATTCACGTCCTGATTCAAAAGACGCTGGGCTATCTGCTCTGGGCCATGCTCATTGGGCTTGCGCTCGCGGCAGCCGTTGGCTTTTTTATGGCGCGGTATATGACGGCGCCGCTCCGGCAGCTGACCCGCCGCGCGGAGAAATTCGCCAAAGGGAATTTTGAGCCCAGTCTGGAAAAGGTCCCGCCCGGAGAGATGGGCGAGCTTGTCAAGGCCTTTAATCATATGGGCAATGTGATGAACAACAGCCTCAATCAGATCAACGCAGAGAAACACAAGGTCGAGGTGATTCTGGAGCATATCAACAATGGGATCATCGCCTTTGACACGGATCAGCATGTCGTACATATCAATCCCGCGGCAGAGAAGCTGTTCCATATCGAAAATCCGGAGGATCTCCGGTTCGACAGGTTCTTCCGCTCCATTGGGGCAGGGGTGTGCATGGCCGAATTCCTGTATCTGGACCGGTCCAAGACCGAGGCCAGGGACCTTCTGGTCGGTACGGATCATATCAAGGCCTATTTCGTCCCGTTTAAGATGGACAATGACCGGACAGCCGGCGTTGTCTGCGTGTTCGAGGACGTGACGGAGCAGTTCAACCTGGAGGCGGCCCGGCAGAAGTTTGTAGCAGAGGTCTCTCACGAGCTGAAAACGCCGCTGACCACCATCCGAACCTATACGGAAACCCTGCTCAACGGATATTTGGACGACAAAAAAACGGCCACCAGCCTGCTGTCCACCGTACAGGATGAAACCGACAAGATGACGGCTCTGGTTCAGAACCTGCTGATTCTCTCTCGCTTTGACATGCAGCGGATTGATATTCACAAGACCCTGTTCTCCATGGATGACATGCTTCGCCGGCTGGAAAACATGTTCGCGCTGGAGGCGGAGAAAAAGGGTCTGGAACTGACCTATAACCGCACCACCGAACTGCCTGACATCTTTGCGGATCAGGATCAGATTGAGCGGGCGGTGAAGAACATCATTTCCAACTCTATCAAATACTGCTCCAAAGGCGATAAAATTCAAGTCTTTGCGGGCAGTCTCTATAACAATGTTTACATCAAGGTAGAGGACAGCGGCAAAGGAATTCCAAAGGCGGATTTGGAGCATGTCTTTGAACGGTTCTATCGGGTGGATAAAGCCCGGAGCCGGGACAAGGGCGGCACAGGCCTCGGCCTTTCCATTGCCAAAGAAATCATTGAAAGCCATGGCGGTACCATACAGATCGAAAGTGAATTCGGGCGTTTCACCCGGGTCACAATCAATCTTCCCATGGCCAGGGAAGTTTAATTTGTTTCTCAAATCCTTTAAAATATATCATTTGAGAGGAGTACGGCGGCCTTCTCACCCGCTGGGGCTCCAAAACAAAAAAAGCCGCCAAAATGGTGGCTTTTTTGTTTTATTGTAAATACAACAAGGTTCTGGGGTACCCGGCCGCAAGCTTTGATTGTGTTGTCAGGTCAAGTTCTGATTCCCATATTGATTAGCCTGTGATCCAATGCTCCATGACGGCAATGGTGCCGACCAGGTTCACACCCAGTCCCCAGAACAGCAGCGCATAGCAGGGCCAGGGAAAGCCTCTGCGTCCGCCGGCCTTCATCCAGAGCAGAAGCCCGAAAAAGACACAGGGAAGCAGGTCCACGGTATAGCGGTTTCCAAACTGCCAGCCCCCCAGGGTCTTATGCGCACACAGAAACAGTATGTGCAGCGCGGGCAGTATCAAACAAAGCCAGCTGGCAGGGTCCCGCCGGCATTGCCAGACGCCCCTGCATCCGAAATACAGCCATGCCAGGAAAATGGGACTGACCAGCCACAGCGCCACACCGTCAAAGACCGGAAAACCCAGCCTGTGGTTTTCCACAGCCGGGAGCCGGAACATACGGCCCAGGTTTTGGGGGATATAGCCCAGCCAGAACTGTCCGTGGACAGACTCCTCCGCAAACTCCGGCAGATAGTTGTGGCCAAACTCAAAGACACTGCCAAATCTCGCGTAGTTCAAAACCATCAGGAACACCCCCACGGCCAGCGGCGGCAGAAGCTGCCACCAGCCCCGGCACAGACAGGCCCGCCAGCCGCCGCTTCTCCGGACCGTCTGCCAGAGGAGCCAGACAACCAGCGGCAGATACACCAGATTCAGCGGGCGGCAGCCCACTGCCAGGGCCAGGCAGAACAGGGGAATCCAGGCCCGGCGCACGCCGCCGCAGGCCGCGTAGTACAAGGCCATCATGGAAAAGGTGAAGGCACAGACCTGAGCAAAATACCAGACATCCGCCCGATAGCCAATGTGCAGAAAATTGCTCCCAATGGTCAGAAGCAGGGTCCAGAGCACGGCTGCATGGGGCTCCTGCCCCATGCGCAGGGACAGGCGCAGGGCGTAGAGCGCCCCTGTGATCCCAATGGCCGCGGCAATGAGATGGTCCGGCGTCTCCAGACCGAACACAGCGGTAAAGGGCAGCAGGATCACAGAAGGGATAGGGGGAAAGCTGATGAAATACCTGCCCCCGAACTCCGCGATCTCCAGATAGCTGTAGTCCTGTCCCAGATCCAGGTGACCGGTAAGCCAGCGCTGGGCCTGAAGCACATAGGAGTTGTAAACCGCCGAACCGAACAGGGTGTCCGCCGTAAAGGCCCAGATCACCGCGTAAACAGCAAGCAGGGACAAAATAATTGTCCCTGCCGCCTGATAAAACACCCGTCCCAGTCCGTCCGGATTTGCTTGCTGTATTGTGTGTTTCATATGGTTCACCTTGTCCCGCTGTGGTCATCCAGTCCGGTATTGGTTTCCTTGACAATATAGATGGGCCGCTGTTTGCTCTCCAGATAGGTCTTTGAAAGATACTGGCCCAGCACCCCAATACAGAGCAGCTGGATCCCGCTGACCAGCAGGAGAATACAGATCAGGGACGGCCAGCCATAGGAGCTCATCTGCCAGATCAGCTCCCGGATGATAACCACCAGAATACCGACAAAGGAAAGAATGCAGAACAGCACGCCCATGACCGAGGAGATGGCCAGCGGCACGGTGGAAAAGGCCACAATCCCATCAATGGAATAGAGGAACAGCTTCCAAAAGGACCACTTAGTCTCCCCAGCGGCCCGCTGGACGTTCTTATACTCCAGCCATTTGGTGTCAAAGCCAACCCAGCTGAAGATACCCTTGGAAAACCGGTTGCGCTCCGTCATGGAAAGAATGCTGTTCACCATCTGCCGGGTCATCATCCGGTAATCCCGGGCGCCGTCCACAATCTCGGTCTTGGAGATCCGGTTGATCAGCTTGTAGAACATGCGGGCAAACCAGGATCGGATTCTGGCCTCCCCTTCCCGGGTGACCCGCCGGGCGGCCACACAGTCGCAGCAGCCGTTGCTGACCTCCCGGTACATGGTCGGGATCAGCTCCAGCGGATCCTGCAGATCCGCGTCCACAATCACCACATAGTCGCCGGCAGCAGCCTCCATCCCCGCGTACATGGCCGACTCCTTGCCAAAATTCCGGGAGAAAGATACATATTTTACCCGCTCGTCGCTGACGCTCATCTCCCGAAGCATGGACAGGGTCCGGTCCGAGGAGCCGTCGTTCACAAACAGGTACTCAAACTCCACATCCTCCATGGAGGCGCGGATCTTTTCCGCCTCCCGGTAAAAAAGGGGCAGAACCTCTTCCTCATTGTAACAGGGTACAATAACAGTAATTTTATCCATGGCGTTCTCCCTTATCGGTTATACAGGGTGCGCCGGTCAATGACCCGGACCGCCTTGCCCTCGCTTCTGGCAATGCTCTTGGGCTCAACCAGCTTCACCCGGGCTTTCAGTCCCAGCACGGTCATGAGGTTGCCCTCCACCTTTTTCGCAATGGATTCCAGGGAGCTGATCTGATCTGTGAAAATCTGCTCCGATACCTCCACCAGCACGTCAAGGGTGTCCTTGTTGTCCTTCCGGTCCACAATGAGCTGATAGTGGGGCATGGTCTCCTCCATATTCATCAGCACCTCTTCGATCTGGGACGGGAAGACGTTGACGCCGCGGATGATGAGCATGTCGTCGCTCCGGCCCATGGGCTTGCTCATCCGGACAAAGGTCCGGCCGCAGGCGCACTGCTCATAGTTCAGGGAGGTGATGTCCCGGGTCCGATACCGGATCAGGGGGAACGCCTCCTTGGTGATACAGGTGAATACCAGTTCTCCCACACTGCCCTGCGGCAGAACCTCGCCGGTTTCAGAATCAATGATTTCCGGGATGAAATGATCCTCATTGATGTGCATCCCATTCTGGCAGGTGCAGTCATAGGACACACCCGGTCCCATGATCTCACTCAGGCCATAGATGTCATAGGCCTTGATACCCAGCTTGTCCTCCAGCTCTCTGCGCATCTGGGGGGTCCAGGGCTCCGCGCCGAAGGCGCCGCCCTCCAGCTTGATATCGTCCTTGGTATAGCCCATTTCATAGAGGGTCTCCGCCAGAGACAGGGCATAGGATGGCGTACAGGCCAGGAATGTGCTGCCGAAGTCCTTCATAATCTGGATCTGACGGCGGGAGTTGCCGCTGGATACCGGAATGGCGGACGCGCCGATCTTCAGCGCGCCGTAGTGGGCGCCGAAGCCGCCGGTGAACAGGCCGAAGCCATAGGCCGTATGTACCACCGATTCCCTTGTCACGCCATAGGCGGTCAGGGCCCGGGCCGCGATCTCCGCCCAGATTCCCACATCGTGGTTGTTCATCCCCACAACCGTCTGCTTTCCCGTGGTTCCGGAGGAGGCGTGAATCTCGGTCACCTCTTCCATGGGGATGGCGAAATAGCCATAGGGGAAGTTGTCCCGCAGATCCTGTTTGGTGGTGAAGGGGAGCCTGGACAGGTCGTCTATCCCTCTGATATCTTCCGGCTTCAAGCCGATCGCGTCCATCTTGGCCCGATAGGGCACCACATTCTCATAGACCCGCTTCACGGTACTGCGCAGATGCGCGCCCTGCCATTCCCGCATTTCCTCACGGGACATTGTCTCAAACTTTTCATTCCAAATTGCCATAACACGCCACTCTTTCTTTCAATTTAGTTTATTTTACAATGTTTTACGCTTTTTGTCAATACGGCTTTCCGGGGCCGTTAATCCGGCATGATTCCGTGAGCAGGGCCAGCAGGGACCGAAGGCTAAAGCACTCTGCGGTCCACAGCTCCAGCGCCAGCGCGTCCAGGTTCTCCTGACAGTATTCCAGCTCCTTGGAGTACTGCCGGGCACAGGCGGACCGCGCCTCAAAATCCAGCGCGCCTGTCCGGTGCCAGACCTCCAGCTCCAACAGCTGGACCAAAAGACAGCTGACCGCCGCCAGTCTCACTTTAGCCAGCAGGTCGCCGTCAAATTCCGCCCGCATAAAATACCGGTACACAAAATAACAGGCCAGACGTTCCTGTTCCTCTTCCAGCGCCGGATACAGCCGCAGAAAGGCTGGGCGCTTGGCCAGCAGCGCGGGCAGATCCTCGCGAAGCTCTGAAAGGCGCGCATTCCATGCCGCATCAATGGGCAGAAGCCCCGCGAAAAAATCCAAAATTTCTTTCCAGACCGCCGCCTGCTCCAGCCGCCCGGTGTCAAGGGCGGCACAGAGACTGCCGCAGAATTTATTTGGATGAGAGATACTTTCATACCGGGCTGTAATTTGGTCCATCCGCGCCGATTCCCCCGCCTCCAGCGCGGGCTGGAGATCCTCCCCAAGGGCCAGAAGCAGACCCAGCCGCACGTCAATCCCCTGCCGTCTGTCCCCGAGCAGGTCCAGCGCGGCCCGCCGGGCCCGCTTCAACACCGCAAAGCACGGCCCCGGCACAAATTCAGGGTCAGCCGGCTCCGGGATCTCCCGTTCCAGAAGCGTCAGCGGCTCCGGCGTCCCCAGAATCAGCCGGGCCGCCGCCTCACAGCACAGCCCCAGACCGGATTCCTTTTCGGTCCCGAACCAGTTGTGAAAACGCGGATGCTGGTCACAGACTTCGCAGAGGCTCCCCGGGCCCTTCTGCAAAATGATCTGGCAGAGGTTGTCCTCTGTCAGCATGGGACACCGGTCCCCTTTCATGCGAAAGTGCGCGGTCCCGTCGCCCGCAGCCGCCAGATTGTCCCGAATCCGCGCCCCCAGCGGACCGGGCAGGACACGGTAAGCCGCAAGGGTTTTGGAATCAATTTCAATCTCCCACCCAATACAGCAGTTGTCCCCACAGGCCCCGCCAATACATCGAAACGCCGTGTAATAGGAAGGATAAATCTGTTTCATCAAAGCATCCCCTCTCTTCATGGGTGAAACGCAAAACTGCCCCGCCGCTTCCGCGGCGGGGCAAAACGCCATAAGGCACAAGCGGCTCCGCCCCCTGTCTCAGGGCTGGCCGCATTCACGCTATGACGTAAAGATCCGCAGGATATCATTCCAGGTGGCATAGAGCATCAGCAGGATCAAAAGCGCGAAGCCCACAAAGTGGATCCAGCCCTCCTTGTCCCGGGGCACAGGTTTCCGGAAAATCAGTTCAATGAGGACAAAGAGTATTCTGCCGCCGTCCAGCGCCGGAAGGGGCAAAAGGTTCATAATCCCGATATTGACCGCCAGAAAAGCCGCGAAAAACAGGAAGTTATACCATCCGCTCTGGGCGACGGTGTTCATGGCGTGCACCACGCCCACAGGACCTGACAGGTCACTGATCCCGGCCTTGCCGGTGAACAGCATTCCCAGGGATACAAAGACCAGTTTCACCATCCAGACCGTCTGAAAGAACGCCTCGTGCAGAATACCGCCCGGCGTGATGGAGTCCATGGCAATGTCAAAGCCCACAATGTACCCGGTGCTCCCATCCTCATAGGTCACCTCCATGGGCGTGAAGGTCTTGGTGATTTTTTCGCCGTCCCGGTCCAGAGTGAGCGTGGTCTCCGCGCCGTTTGTCTGTGACAGCTCAAAGCTCAGATCCCTTCGGATATGAATGGTTTTGCCGTTGATTTCTGTGATCCGGTCACCTTTTTGCAGAAATTCAGCGGCCGAAGATTCCGGGTTCACGTTCTCCACCGTGGTGGAGGGCAAACCGCCGTTTCCTACCGCCGTGGCGGCCACCAGCCCCAGCACAATCAAAAAGCCCAGCGCCAGATTCATGCAGGCACCCGCCGCCAGAATCACAATGCGGGGCAGCGGCTTCTTCCGGCTGAACGACCCGGGATCCGCGCTGTCCTCATCCTCCCCCTCCATCTTGCAGTAGCCGCCCATGGGTATGGCACGGACCGAATACATGGTGTGCTTTCCCTGCCGTTTCCAGAGGGCCGGCCCCATGCCAATGGCAAATTCATGGACCGTCACCCCAAAGATCCGGGCGGTCAGGAAATGCCCCAGCTCATGGACAAATATAATGACAGAAAAAATCAGGATCGCTCCTATAATGGTCAAAATCATACCAATGCACCTTCCCTTCGCACCGCCGCATCCGCGGCGAGCAGATCCTCAACTGTGGGATCCTCTATGTTGTTCCAGCGGCTCATCACATCCTCCACCACATCCGGGATTTCAAGAAATCCGATTCGGTCCTCCAGAAACGCGGCCACAGCCACCTCGTTGGCGGCGTTCATGACCGTGGGCAGAATCCCCCCCTGCCGCCCCGCCGATTTGGCCAGGGCAAGGCAGCGGAAGGTCTTTTCATCCGGCTCGTAAAAAGTCAGGCGGCCCAGCTTCGCGAACTCCACCCGCGGGTCCTTTGAGGGCAGCCGCTCCGGATAGGTCAGGGCGTACTGGATGGGATGCTTCATGGACGGCAGGGACATCTGGGCGATGACGCTGTGATCCTTGAACTCGACCATGGAGTGGATGATGCTCTCCCGCTGTATCACCACCTCAATATCGTCGATCCCCACGCCGAACAGCCAGCGCGCCTCCAGGACCTCCAGGCCCTTGTTCATCAGCGTCGCGCTGTCAATGGTGATCTTGGCGCCCATGCTCCAGTTGGGATGTTTCAGCGCCTGTTCCTTTTTCACGGTTTTGAGCGCCTCCGGCTTTTTGCCGAAGAACGGACCGCCGGAGGCAGTCAGCAAGAGCCTGTGGATCTCCTTTGGCCGGCCTGCCAGCAGGCTTTGGAAGATGGCGCAGTGCTCGCTGTCCACAGGGAGCAGACGTACGCCCCTGCGCTTTACTGCGTCCATAAAAATTTTGCCCGCAGTCACCAGCGTCTCCTTGTTGGCCAGGGCAATATCCTTTCCGGCCTCCACGGCCCGGAGGGTGGGCACCAGTCCGGCAAAACCCACAATGGCGGATAATACCATGTCAGCGCCGGTCTCTGCGGCCAGATAACAAAGCCCCTCCTGGCCGGAGAGGACCCTGCATCCGGTGTCGGCCACAGACAGGGCCAGCTGTTTGGCCAGCCCCTCGTCCGGCACAGCGGCATAGGGAGGGCGGAACCGGCGGATCTGTTCCTCCAGAAGCGTCAGATTCCGGTTCCCGGAAATCCCTGTCACCGTAATATCCCGGATCCCCTTCAGTTCCTCCACCACCTCAAGGGCCTGTGTGCCAATGGAGCCGGTGGAGCCCAGAATGGATAATTTCATTGAAATTCATACTCCTTTATCATATGCTCAATCACAGCCTTCTATCACGCCAAAATCCCGATTTTCAGCAAAAACAGAAAAATCGTCGGCGCCACCAGAATGATGCTGTCACAGCGGTCCAGTATGCCGCCGTGGCCGGGAAGCAGATTCCCGAAGTCCTTGATGTCATACTGCCGCTTGATGATTGACGCCACCAGGTCACCGATCTCCGACACCACCGCAGTGACCAGCCCAAGCAAAAACAGCAGACCAAGGCTGAGCCTCCGGTCTCCCAGATATGCCCCAAAGCAGAGGTTCACAATCAGGCCGAACAGCAGGAAGCTGAGGCCGCAGCCCGCCAGTCCGCCCACTGCGCCCGCAATGGTCTTTTTGGGGCTGATGCTGGGGCAGAGCTTTTTGCCGCCCACGCCCTTGCCCACAAAATACGCGCAGGTATCGGTCATAAACGCCCCCAGGAATACCAGCCAGATATAAAAATTCCCCAGCTCCATATTCCGGATATAGAT
The DNA here is from genome assembly GCA_965146665.1 of uncultured Ructibacterium sp. Lineage (GTDB taxonomy): Bacteria > Bacillota > Clostridia > Monoglobales > Monoglobaceae > Ructibacterium. The sequence goes on along the minus strand of CBCTHE010000016.1, from coordinate 44,190 downwards.
GATGTGGGACAGAAAATACGGAATGTACAACAGCCCCATCACCAGAAGCGCCAGATGGTCCAGCGTCACCCGCCTGTGGCTGATGAGCATCATCACAAAGAGGGCGACAATGTAGATATACACCAGCGCCAGCGAGGTGCCGGGAGTAAAATACGCGCCGATTGGAATGACCAGCGCCGCCAGATAGCCCATGATACAGACCGGCTTGTGCTGGTACAGGCCCACGGCATGATAATATTCATGCAGGCCGATGATGGACGCCGCCATGACCGTGGCGATCACAACAGGCGTTGGGGAAAAGAGCAGCAGTATAATCAGCGGCAGTCCAATGACTGCGGTGAGGACTCTTCTTTTCAGGGACACATCCATGTCATTTCACACCTCCAAAACGTCTGTCACGGTTTTGATAATCATAAATTGCCTGCCGCATATCCCGCTCCTTAAAATCCGGCCAGCAGATGTCGCTGTACCAGAACTCCGCGTAGGCGGCCTGCCAGAGCATGAAATTGGACAGCCGCTTTTCACCGCTGGGCCGGATAATCAGATCCACCTCCGGCAGGTCGGCCATATCCAGATAAGCGGCAAAGCGCGCCTCGTCGATCTCCTCGGGCAGGAGCCTTCCGCCGGCCGCGTCAGCCGCCAGCTTCCGGGCCGCCCGGACAATCTCATCCCGGCCGCCGTAGTTCAGAGCAATATTCAGCACCATACCGTCCCCGGAGGCGGTGACCTCCTCGGCGCGGCGGATCGCCGACTGGATCCTGCCGCTGAGCCGGGTGATGTCACCGCTGATCTTCAGCCGCATATTCCTGCCCCGGAACTTCTCCTCCACCATCATCAGATAGTCATACAGAAGGTCCATCAGCGCGTCGATTTCCTTCTGGGGCCGGGACCAGTTCTCTGTGGAAAAGGCATAGACCGTCAGGGCCTTGACCCCAAGGCCGCTGCAGTAGTCCGAGATATTTTCCAGGATGTCCGCGCCGCGCTTATGTCCCGCAGAGCGCGGCAGTCCCCTGCGCCGGGCCCACCGCCCGTTTCCGTCCATGATCACGCCAATGTGCCGGGGAATCCTGTCCATATCCAGCGCAAGTTTATTCTTCTTCCGGTTCCAAAACATAGTTAAGCCCCTCATATGCGACACGGGGAATAGAAGGCCCGGGCCTCCTATTCCCCCCTATACCGTTTCCCGGCGCGAAAGCCGCGGCCGGCCGCCCCCGCCCGGCATCCGCCGTGTCAGGCACACCGCGCCGGTTCTTCACGGTTACGTTTCGCTACACTTCCATGATTTCCTTTTCCTTGTCCGCAATGATCCCGTCAATCTTTTTCACGAACTTATCGGTCATCTTCTGGATCTGATCCTCCAGGTCCTTCAGATCATCCTCTGTGATCTCATTGGCCTTCTTCTGCTTCTTGAACTGCTCAATGGAATCCCGGCGGATATTGCGGACCGCCACCTTGGCTTCCTCGCCCCGCTTGGACACGGTCTTGTTCAGCTCTTTTCTGCGCTCCTCAGTGAGCGGCGGGAAGTTCAGCCGGATCACCTTGCCGTCGTTATTGGGATTGATCCCAATGTCAGAGGCCAGAATCGCCTTTTCAACCTCCTTGAGTACGGATACGTCCCAGGGCTGGACAATGATCGTCCGGGCCTCCGGCACAGAGATGGTGCCCACCTGCGCAAGCGGGGTCTGCACGCCGTAGTACTCCACGGTGACTTTGTCCAATATGGCAGGATTGGCCCGTCCGGCGCGGATTGACGCCAGATCCCCCTCCAGGGACGCGATGGCCTTGTTCATTTTGCTCTCTGCATTTTTCATCTCTAATTCCACAGCCTTTCTGCCCACATAATGATTTTAAGAAACATACGCTGTCCCCTGCCGTGGGCCGGCGGGGCGTATACGAAAGCCTGTCAGAACGCCGGTGCCGCCTCTGAGACGGATCCGCCGGCGCCGGTTATCCAGCGCGCCTTTTCCGCGCTACCGGCTCACCATGGTGCCGATTTCCTCCCCCATGACCGCGCGCTTGATGTTCTCAGGATCGTTCAGACCAAACACGAGGATGGGGATATTATTATCCATACAAAGGGAGGTGGCGGTGGAATCCATCACCCCGAGCCCCTTATTCAATACCTCAATAAAGCTCAGTGAATCAAACTTTTTCGCATCCGGATTCAGGTTGGGATCGCTGTCATAGACACCGTCCACCTTTTTCGCCAGCAGAATGACCTCCGCGTCAATCTCCGCCGCCCGCAGGGCCGCGGTGGTGTCTGTGGAAAAGAAGGGGTTGCCCGTCCCGCAGGCAAAGATCACAACCCTGCCCTTCTGCAGATGCCGCGCCGCTTTGAGCCGGATATAGGGCTCCGCGATCTGGCGCATCTCAATGGCGGTCTGTACGCGGCTCTCTACGCCCAGCTGTTCCAGCGCGTCCAGAAGCGCCAGAGAATTGATTACCGTGGCCAGCATCCCCATGTGGTCTGCCCGGGAACGGTCCATTCCCTCGCCTGTGCGCCCGCGCCAGAAGTTGCCGCCGCCCACCACAATGGCGATCTCAACGCCCATGTCATAGCAGTCCTTCACCTTCTGGGCAATGGCGGTAATGGTGGGCTGGTCCAGACCAAACCCCTTGTCGCCCGCAAGCGCCTCGCCGCTGATCTTCAGCATGATTCTCTTATACTTTGGCTTCTTCATACGCATCTCTCCTTTGCTATTCCTTCACGAACAAACTGCTCCCTGCCCGGTCCTTTTCTTCGGATGGCCATCAAAAAGCCTGATGGCAAAACAGTCTGGCATATGGGGCGTCTCCTTATGCCTGCGGCACTGTGCCGCGTCAGTTCCCGCTCCTGCCGCTCCCTGCGCCCGTGCCTGACCTGCCGCTTCTGGCGGAGGAGGACGACGCGGGCTTGGCGGACGAGGACGGCCCCTTATAGCGTTCCAGCTCGGTCTGCAGTACCGTGACCTGATCCTGCAAAAGCTGGACGTCTTCCTTCAGCTTTCTGTTTTCGCTCTCCAGCGTGTCCTCATCTGTCTGTGCAGAATTGGCCGCCTGAATCATAATTTGGAAGGAACAGGCAAAGGATCCCAGAAACACCCCGGCAACAATGAACAAAATGCCGAATACCACAAGCGTCTTTCTCCCTTTCGCACTTCGCTTCCTGACTGTTGGCTGCTCTTCTCTCATGTTACATATCCTTTCCCGTTATTTCCCCGGACCCCCATATCAGGAGGTCATCAATTCTCCCAAAGCGCCCAGATTCAAAACCCCGGTGACCAGAAGGGTCATAACCACCCCGGAGATCATGATGCCGGCCAGAATGGCAGGCAGGGCGTATTTAAACCGCATATCCAAAAGAGAGGCAATCATGGCGCCGGTCCAGGCGCCGGTGGTCGGGAACGGGATTGCAACAAAAATGAGCAGGGCGCCCGCGCTGGCCTTGCTGAGCTTCCCGGCCTTGCGCTTGGTCCGCTCCTCCAGCCAATGGGCAAATTTCCCAAACACGCGGGTCTTTTTGAGCCATTTCACAATGGGCCGGAAAATCAGCATGATAAATGGAACCGGCAAAAAGTTCCCGGCCACGGAGATAAAATACACGGTCAGGATGTTCCAAACGCTGTGATCCACACTGTTTAACGCATAGATCATTGAGCCTCTGATTTCAGAGATCGGCGTCATTGAAAGGAGAAAGGTCCAAAGATAAACTGTTAAGGTTGTTCCCATATTATACCTCGTCCATACGGATGCTTTTGTTTCTGATGCTGGGAAAGCCGGGACGCAAAATGCCCCTGCCTTTCCATTCTGATTTAGTATAGCACAGATCTCTGTCTTTTTCAAGAGAAATTTCCCGCGGCCGGGTTATTTTCCCCGGTTTTGACGATTGCGCCGTCTTTTCTGCATTCTGGCCCGCTTCAGCTCCTTTCGGAGCCCCGCGATCATGATGAATACAAATACCGCAATCGCCGCCAGAAACAGGTAGACCAGAATCCTGACCACGGTCATGCTCCAGAGCCATTCCCCCAGAGCCAGCACGGGCCAGAAGACGCTCCGCTCTATGTCCACATCCGCGCAGAGCAGGCCGGTGCCCAGCTCCTGCCCCTGATGCAGAATTGACACCGTGGCGACCTCCTGCCCTTTGGTCAGGGGCGCGTACAGCGCGTCCGGCACATTCATCCGGATCTCCAGCGCGTCCTTTTCTGTCCCCTTGGGGACAATGACCGCCACACCGCCGCCGGCTGACAGGGTCACCGTGTCCTTTGCCTTTCCCTGCTTGACCCGGATCTCGCCCAGAATCTCGCCCTTGGAGACCGCCTGTATGGATTCAAAATTGTCAAATCCATAGTTCAGCATCCGTATGGTGTCCAGGTGGGAATCCCCCACCTCCTTGCCGCCAAACACAACCCCGATGAGCTCCATGCCGTTCTTCTGGGCGGAGGACACCAGACAGTTGCCCGCCTCTGTGGTCCGCCCCGTCTTGATCCCGGTGGAGCCCTTGTAATAATAGCCCGTATACCGCATGGTGGACAAAAGGCCGTTGGTGTTAATATAGTACCGCTGTTTTTCCCTTTTGTTGGTGGGCGGCATCTTGATGTGGGCAATGTCCACAATGTCCCGGAAGGTCTCATAGCCCATGGCCGCCCGGGCCATCACAGCCATATCCGCCGCGGTGGTATAGTGATCCTCGTCATGGAGCCCGTGGGGATTCACAAAATGCGTGTCCTTCAGCCCAAGCGCCGCCGCCTTGGCGTTCATCCGCTCCACATACGCCTCCGGACTGCCCGCGATCCGGAAGGCAATGGCCATGGCCGCGTCGTTGCCTGATGGGATCAGCAGGCCCTGGAGCAGATGCTCAAAGGAGATCACCTCCCCCTCCACAAGCTCCATGTTGCTGCTGTCCGGGTCCAGGCCGTCCAGCATGGCCGCCGTGATCTCCACCTGGTCCGTAAGCGCGGCCTCGCCCGCCTCCAGCGCCTCCATGGCCACCAGCGCGGTCATAATCTTGGTGGTGCTGGCCGGAAACATCCGCTTCTGGCTGTCGGCATCAAACAGCACCGTCCCGGTTCCCGCCTCAATCAGAATACCGGTCTCACCCTGGCCGAGAATGGGCTTTCCCTGGGCGTCAATCCTGGGATCTGCCGTCTGCTCCGGTTCCTTTTTCGCGTCCCCCTGCCCATTTTCCGTTCCGGCCGCAGGCGCGCCGGTTCCGGCGGGGCTGGCTGTTCCGGCAGACGGCCGCGCCGTGGCTGTGACACGCTCCGCCGTGGTCTCCGGTTTGGCCGGTGTGCCGGTGGGCTCTCCAAACGCCGCCATGGGCAGAAGCGCGGCGCCGGAGAGCAAAAGCGCGCAAACGCCGCTGAGCAGCTGTAATCGATTCCATTTTTTCAATCTGATCCATTCCTTTCCGGCCCCGCGCGCTACCCGCAGCCCTCCGGCCCGGCGTGCCGGGCGCCTCATCTGTTTTCCCTCCTGTCCGTACGTTCCAGCCGCTCCCGTTCCGCCTGGGAAAGGCGCACATATGCGGGCACCAGCTGTCCATAGGGCACCGTCTCGCCCCGCCGGGCCATATCCCAGCCGAGCTCGGCCACCGAGGCCGCAAGGTTCATATTCTGCATCCGCTGGGCAAAGACCGCCCGGTCTCCCAGCGCCTGCCGGATCATCTCCCGGTACACCAGCGTCCCGTCGCCGCAGAAGATCACCGGCTCCGCCTTCTCCCTCAGCTCCTCCAGCAGGGCTTCCACAGCCAAGGCCCGGTCCGGGCACAGCCGCTCCAGCCGGCGGCCGCCCCGGAACAGCGCGTTGTAAACCTGCTCCCGCCGGGCGTCCAGTATGGGACAGACCAGTCCGTCAAAAACCGCCGTATTGTTGGCCAGCGCATGCAGGGTTGACACCGGGACGCAGGGCTTGTCACACGCCTGTGCCAGCGCCTTGGCCGTGGCCACGCCAATCCGCACCCCGGTAAAGGAGCCGGGCCCGGCCGCCGCCGCAAAGCAGTCCACGTCACGGATATCCAGCTCCGCCTGGTCAAACATGGCTTCCACCTGGGGCATCATCTTCTGGGAATGGGTGCGCTTGTGGTTGATGACCGTCTGGGCAATCAGCCGCGTGTCATCCATCAGGGCGGCTGTGGCCGCCATACAGCAGGTATCAATTCCGAATATCAGCATATTGTAATCTCCCTGTAGTTTTCGCCCCGGCCGGGGTCTTTGGCAAATTCGACGCGGATGGTGCCGCCGGGCAGGACGGCCCGGATGTTGTCCGCCCATTCGATCAGGCAGATCCCGTCGCCGAAGAGGTAGTCATCCATCCAGTCGCACTGTTCCGGGTCGGGATGCTCCAGCCGGTACACGTCAAAATGATAGACCGGCACGCTTCCGCCGTATTCGTTGACCAGGGTAAAGGTGGGGCTTGTGACCTCCCCGCCGTCGCCGAAATAATCCACCACGCCCTTCACAAAGGCGGTTTTGCCGCATCCCAGCTCCCCTACCAGCGCCAGCACGGCGCCGGGGGACAGCGTTTCCGCCAGCCGGCGGCCCGCCTCCCGGGTCTGGGCCGGGCTTGTCGATTCAATACGCTTCATCCTGATCCACACAGCCTTTCCGCCCACCAATGATCCAATCCAATCCGCGTCTTACCGTGGGCAGATAAGGCGCGGACATAAAAGCTGTTCTTTCATAAGTTCTGTCTGCCAACCCTGCGCGGGAAAAAGACCGATCTTACCCCCGCGCAGGGTAAGCAGACAAATCTATTATATAAATTCCCCAGAACAAAGTCAATATAAACTATTGAAAATTCGACGTGATTCTACTATAATAGCCATAGAAAAGTATTTTTAGAACCGAAATCATGGGTCCAGCCCCACCGGAGTTGGACCGGAAAGGGACGGTAAGAAGATGAAACGAGTGGATAAAGACAACTATTATCTTGACATTGCCGAGACTGTCATTGAACGCGGCACCTGCCTGCGCCGGAATTTCGGCGCGATCATTGTGAAGAACGACGAAATTGTTTCCACAGGCTATACCGGTGCGCCCCGGGGCAGAAAAAACTGTTCTGACCTGGGCTTCTGTACCCGGGAACAGCTCCAGATCCCAAGGGGGGAGCGGTATGAGCTCTGCAGGAGCGTCCACGCCGAGGCCAACTGCATCATATCCGCCGCCCGCCGCGACACCCTGGGCGCGACCCTGTATCTGGCGGGCCGGGACGCCAAAACCGGCGCGTTGGTCAGCGACGCCTGCTGCTGCGCCATGTGCAAGCGGATGGTGATCAACGCCGGCATTGAGCGGGTGGTGGTCCGCAACACGCCCACGGATTTCACCGGGATTGACGTAAGCGACTGGGTGGAAAACGACGATTCCCTAAGCGGCCGACTGGGGTACTGATATGGAAAAGGAGGCGCCGTTCCGGCGCCTCCTTTTCAGACTCTTTTCTTTCTATTCTTTCTATAGATGCAGAATGGCCATTGCAATATTGAAGAAAATCAGCACGGAGCAGGTGTCCAGAATGGTAGACAGCAGCGGCGCCGCCATCAGCGCCGGGTCCAGCTTGCATTTCTTGGCCAGCATGGGCAGGATACAGCCGATGCATTTGGCCAGCACCACCGTCCCAATGAGACTGAGGCCGGAAACCAGCGCCAGCTGCCCCAGACCAATCTGTGACAGTACATCCGCGTTATGGCTGTACATGAGGTAAACCCGGGCCGCGTTCACCAGAGCCAGCACCACCCCCACAATGACCGCAATCCGGAGCTCCTTAAACAGCACCTTAAAAAAGTCCTTGAACCGAATCTCCTCCAGGGCCAGGCCGCGGATCACCATGGTTGAGCTCTGGGAACCGCAGTTTCCGCCGGTGCCCATCAGCATGGGAACAAAGGCCACCAGAATCGGAATGGCCACAAAGGCGTTTTCGTATTCCTGTATGATGCTCCCGGTTATGGTGGCGGAGAGCATCAGAAACAAAAGCCAGAAAAACCGGTTCTTGGCATGCCGCCACACCGGCGTCTTCAAATAGCTGTCCTCACTTGGCACCACAGCTGCCATCTTGGAAATATCCTCTGTGTTCTCCTCCTGCAGAACGTCAATGGCGTCGTCAACCGTGACAATCCCCACCAGCCTGTTCTCCCGGTCCACCACCGGAATGGCCAGAAAATCGTACTTGTCAAACATATGGGCCACGTCCTCCTGGTCGTCCAGGGTCCCCACATAGATGATATTGGTCTCCATGATATCTTCAATGACCTGATTATAGTCAGAGAGCAGAAGCTCCTTGACTGATACAAGCCCGATCAGCTTCCGGTTTTCATCGGTGACATAACAGGTATAAATGGTCTCCTTGTCCACGCCGGTCCGCCGGATCCGGTCAAAGGACTCCCCCACGGTCATGTGCTTTTTCAGGTCCACATACTCAATGGTCATCATGCTTCCCGCGCTGTCCTTGGGATACTGCAAAAGCTGGTTGATGCTCTTGCGGGTCTCAGGGTCCGTATGGCGAAGGATCCGCTTGACCACGCTGGCCGGCATCTCCTCCACCAGATCCACGGCGTCATCCACATACAGCTCGTCCAGCACCTCTTTCAGCTCCCGGTCGCTGAACGCGGAAATCAAAAACTCCTGCTGGTCATTGTCCATTTCCACAAAGACCTCTGCCGCGACCTCCTTGGGAAGAATACGGAAAAGCAGCGGCAGGTCGTTCTCTGTGACCTCCGCCAGTATCTGCGCAATATCCGCAGAATTCAGGGCGTCAAGCGTCGCCCGCAGTTCGGTGAATTTTTTTTCATGGAGCAGTTCCACCAGCTTGTCCCGCAGAACCTCCTGCCCCAGCTCAATCAAATTTTCTTCCATAATAATCTCCATTCCGCCGCTCCGCGCCGGCATCAATAGGAATGAACCGCCTCTTATCTGCGGAGCAAAGGAATGATAAGAGATGATTCGCGCATCGCCGTTTCGCACCTTCCGTGCGAAAATTTCGGCGGCGCAGTCAGACTCGCCGAGGCATCGTGTGAAAATCACACGATGCCTCCTCCTGGTGTAATCCGGAATCTGGAAGAAAACCCGACGGAATCACATGGCCGCCCAACAGCTCCGGCGGCCATAGGGACTTCGCCCGTCAGGTTTTTTTCCGCTGTCACTGTTCGCGTCCATGCACTCACCTCTTTCCACAGTCTCAATATAGTATAGGCCGGAAACCCGGCCCTATTCCTTTATCTTCTTTTATTTATTCCATTCTTCTATATTCAGCGGCCAGTTCCGCCGCCTCCGGATACCGCTTCTCCAGCACCCGCTCCGCGGCCTCCAGCTTTTCACAGTACACCGCATAGGCCGGGCTCAGCCGCTTCATGGCCGGGATAAAGACATCGCAATATCCGCTTGCCCGGTTGAACTCCCACAGCAGGGACTGCAGGCGGCCGGCCAAAGAGGAACGGTATTCCTCTGACTTCCGGAACTCCAGATACTGGTCCAGCACCTCCGCATTCTCGGTCAGAAACCGCTCCGGCGCTTCCAGCGCCCCTTCGGCGCTTTTCTGCATGGCCGCAATCGCCTCCGCGTCCACGGCCGCCGTATATTGCCGTATTTCACGGTCCAGCTCCTCCGGAAAGGCAAGAGGGGGAATTCCGTCCAAAAACGCCGTCACGGTCTCATACGCGGCCCGCTGCTCCGGAGAGCAGGCGGGCTCCTGTAAAAAGCGGGCAAAATGCAGGCATATGAACCTCCCATAATATCCCGGGAACGCCTCCAAAAGCCGCTCCGCAACCGATTGGGCACATGCGGCGGCGTCCAGCTCCACCAGAACCGCATCATACGCCGCACCCCCAGCCAGCCGGGCCAGAATTTTCGCCTTAGTCCGATCTGCCTGCGCGTCCAGCTCCCTTTGCACCGATATTCTTTGAAGCTGTTCCGCGCTTTCGCCCGAGAACACCTGCCGAATTTCCCCGGTGCCAAGGCCAAGTCTCCGCAGGACCGCGATCCGTCGGAGACGCTCCACGTCTTCCGGGCTAAAATCCCGGTACCCGTTTTCCAAAACAGCGGGAGCGACCAGCCCCTGCTCCACATAATACACAATCGCCTTTTTCGTCAGTCCGGTCTGTCTGCCGGTCTCCTGAATCAGCATGATCATCACCTCATACCCATCATAACCCGGTACCCAGGGGGCCGGTCAAGAGGGCCGGCAAAAATATGGGTGCTCTACGGACCATTCTCAGATCCCGTCGGCAATGATCACCCTGCTTTCCACCGTTTCGGTCCGCAGCGCCTTAATTCTGCCGTACTGCTCTGACGCGAAGCAGGCGTCCATCCGCGTCCGGTCCGGAAACCGGATGATGATAAACCGGTCCGGCCGCCATGCTTCACTGAGAGCAGTCAGTGCCTCGGTCCGCACCAGATACTCACCGCCATAGCTTTCCACAATGGGCTTTACCTCTTTGATATACTGGTCATATGCCGCCCGCTGGTCCGGATGGTTCAGATAGATATTCACCATAAAATAGCAGCTCATAAGTTTTCCTCTCCGCCGGCGTTTTGCCGGGCCTGCATTTTTGTCGTTCCTATTATTGTAACACAGACAAACATCTTTTTCAAGGGACAAACCCGCCGGGAACCGTCCCTGTTCAAAAAAAATTTACAATTTGCCCCAAACGCCTGCCGTGCGCCGCCTCACCGGCTGTCCCAGCAGCCTTTTTCACATCATTTTCCCCCCAAAACTTGACAAATTGGCAAAAACGTATTACAATACTGAATTGTTACAGAATTGTTACAAATACATTTCTGTCTGTAACATAACCTTTCCAATCAGAAAAGGAGTGCTTGACGTTTTGAAATTTTGCAGAAAATTCCTGCCGCTTTTTGTGGCGTTTGGTGTCATTTTAAATCTGAGTTCCGCCTATGCCATCGGCATTTCGGCACGGGGCGGCTTTGTACTCAACGCGAACACCTGTGAAGAGGTGTACAGCTATCAGGGGGATACCCCCATGGTTCCCGCAAGCATGACCAAGGTCATGGCGGCCTATGTTATCTATGACGCCATGGCCCAGGGCCGGATCAGCAAGGATACCATGATCCCTGTCGGATCCGCGCTGGCGGCCTATTCGCGGGATCCCGGATATTCCAACGTCTATCTCAGCGCCGGGGCAAGCTACAGCCTGGACGAACTGCTGGGCGCCATTTTTGTGGTGTCTGCCAATGCGGCAGTCATGGCTGTGGGCGACTACCTGTACGGCAGCGAAGCCGCCTTTGTGGCGCGGATGAACCAGTTTGTCTCCGACTGGGGCATTGACGCCTATTTCCAAGACTGCAGCGGCGTTTCCTCGTCCAACCGCGTAACGCCCCGGGCCATGGCCACCATTGCCAACCGGCTGGTGAGCGACTATCCGGACTGTCTGAATTACTCCAGTCTGACCAGCCTGAACTTCCGCGGTCAGACCTATTACGCCACCAATAAAATGCTGCCCGGCCGGGGCTATGACTATGACGGTACCATGGGCCTGAAAACCGGTACCACCTCTGCCGCGGGCGCCTGCTTTACCGGCGTGGTGGAACGCGACGGTGTTCGGATGATTTCCGTCATTATGGGCGCCCCCTATTCCAACGGACGGTATACGGACAGCATTACCATGCTGGACTACGCGTTTTCACAGGCTTCAAGCCAGCCCCAGGCGCAGCCGGAGCCCGCGCCGGTTCCCACTGCAACGCCCGCGCCGGAGCCGCCCCGGGAATATGTGAGCATGGCGGTCCCGGACGCCACGGCGGCGCCGGTCCGGACCACAGCCCCCAAACCGGCCCGGACGGAAAAGCCCGCCCCTTCCGCACCAGCGGCCCCCATCCCCTCGGCCACAGCAGTTCCGGCCCCCGCCGTCACCCCGTCCCCCACCGCGGAGCCCGCGCCCGTGACGCCCAGCGCGCCGGCCGCTTTCCCGGATTCGCCCGTCCATGTGAACGACCTCCCCATTCCCGGCTTTGTCAACGGCAGCGACAGGGCCATGCAGCTGGTCCGGGTTGAAGATCTGCGTGAAAACGGCTTTGAGGTAACCTATGAGGCCGAAACCAATACGCTGGTTGTGGTGAACGCTCCCGCGAAACAGCTGACCGGCCACAATCCGGCTGACTTCCCGGCAGAGCTGACTGTTTGGAACAGGAAACCTGTCAACGTCCTGCTGAAGCAGAACGACAGCGATCTGGGAATTTACACCGCAGAGGTCTATGACGCAGAAGGACAGGCAGCTATTGATGTACAGGAACTGGCCTATCTGGGCTGGGTGATCCAAAAAGACGGCAAGGCCACCATTGTGACGCGTTCCTAATCCCGAAAAGTCAAAAGCAGTCCCAGGCAATGCCGGGGACTGCTTTTTTGCTTCAAACTCACAAGACCCTGCGGGCCGCAAGGCGCCCCAGAACCGCACCCAGCACACAGAGCGCCAGACTGGCCGCCATATAGGCCGCCGCAAGTCCACCTCTTCTGTTCAGAATCAGATCCCCTGTTTCCAGGGCAAAGGTTGAGAAGGTGGTAAAACCGCCGCAGATACCCACCTTAAGAAACAGAGCCACCGGCCCCTTTCCGGCATTCCGCGCCCCGGCCGCCTCCGCGATCACGCCAATGGCAAAGGAGCCCGCCAGATTGATCAGCAGTGTAACCAGCGGGAACCCCCGCGTCCCCTCCAAGGGAATCAAGCCCAGCAAATACCGCAGAACCGCGCCCAAAAAGCCGCCGCATCCAACGGCAATACAGGCAATCATGGCCTGGCCCCCATCCCGCCGTGCACGTCCGCCAAAAACAGCGCATTGGGCTTTGGCTCGGCGCATACGGCTTTCAGCCGCGCACCCGCCGCAGCAAGGAGCATGGACGGCAATTTCCGGGCGCCCGCGGGACATACCTTTACACAGCGCATACACGAGATACAGGTCTTGGGGTCCGTTTTCTTCACATTTTCATAGGAGATGGCCTGAACGGGACAGGCTTTGGCGCACGCCATACAGCCGGTGCACGTTTTGCCCGCGGCCGGAACCATAGGCGGGCCGCCCTTCTTTTCCTTATACGGGCGGTTCCCCTTTACCTTCAGGTTCGGCGCCGCGCCGTCCCAGGCCGTCACCGCCGCCCGCACCGCGTTTCCGTATTCGGCCAGACAGGCCCGGTCCCGCGCGTCCGGCCGGCCCGAGGCATACTGGCGCGCGATGGAGTGCTCACAGACCGCGGCCACAGCCGCAACGGGCAGAAAGCCCTGTTCCTCCGCCAGATCCTTCATTTCCAGAAGGGTATCATCGTAGTCCCGGTTCCCATAGGCCGTCAGCAATACACAGGGGGTTCTGTCCCCGCGCAGTCGGCCGAACCGCTCTGCTGCAATGTCCGGCACCCGTCCGCCAAAGGATGGCACGCCCCAGATTACCAGCGTGCTGCTTCCAAACCGCTGGGCTTCCGGCACGACGGACAGATCGGTCTCTTTCGCCGGGAGTTCCCCCCACGCCTGCCCCAAAAGCCTGACCGCCGTCTCTGTACTGCCGGTCGGGCTGAAGTACACCAGATTGACTTGCTTCACATCCATACTTCCGCTTCCTTTCTCTGCTCTTAAAGCACGTGATAAAAAAGTATAATGTCCTCATACACCGCTTCCCGGTTCAGGAACCCGCCGGGAACCGTCCCCAGTCTCACAAAGCCCAGCTTTTCATACAGCCGGATGGCGGGCAGATTGGAGGCCGCCACCGCGTTGAACTGGAGTACGCCAAAGCCCAGCTCCCTTCCCTTCGCCAGCGAATGCCGCACCAGCCGCTCCCCGATGTGCAGACCCCGGAATCCGTCCCGGACCGCGTAGCTGGCATTGGCCAGATGGCCGCACCGGCCCACATTGTTGGGGTGGAGCACATAAAGCCCGGCCAGCTGTCCTCCGGTCTCCGCAACACCTGTGAAACTCTGTCCGGCGAAAAACCGCGCCGCTTCCTCTGCGCTGAGAGCCTCTGTCTGCGGAAAGGCTCTGCCCTCTGCAACCACACGGTTCCAAAGCTCTGTCATGGCCGGAATATCCCGCTTTTCAAACCCGCGAATCTGTATCTCTTTCATAGCCTTCTGCTGATTCCTTCCTTTCCTCAACCCGTACCAATAAAAAGGGCTTATACGACGCCGCTTCTTTCTGTTTTCTCCTCCATCTCCTCTTTGATAAACATCATGATAAACCCCGCAAGCAGCAGCGCGGCGGAAATCCAGATGGCACGCTCGCCGATATAGCCGGTGATGACCGCCCCCGCCGCCGCACCGGCGGCAAAGACAAGTATGATGAAATAATAGTGCATGCTTCTGCGCTTCAGCTCCGGTTCCTTGGTTATCCGGTATTTGCAGAGCAATTCCGTCGCACTGCGCATATTGCCGATACACATGGTGGTGGCGCAGGGAATGCCCTTGAATTTCCGAAAACCGCTGACCTGCATGGCACAGGCAAAGGACATCAGGATGTTGGCGGGCACATTCAGCGCCTGGGGCAAAAGCCCCGCGGCTGCCAGAAGCACAATTTCAATGCCCAAAATGATCTGCCGCCAGTGGAGGCGTTCGGATTCCTTAAAGCGGTGGCGGAGCCTCTCCGTGATATACACTCCGCTGATAAAAGCGAGAATCGGAAGCAGGTAGCGGACACACGCGGCCCATTGCCCCGTGGCCAGATTCTGTCCCAGAAGGACAATGTTCCCGGTCTGCGCATTGGCAAACACATGGCCGCGGCAGTTGTAGGAATAGGCGTCCTGAAACCCGCCGGCCAGGGTCAATACCACAGCCAGCGCCATGGATTCGGACATCTGCTGTCTTGCCTTTCGCATTGATTTTCCTCCTGTCTTCCGGGTCAGTTCCGCACAGATCCGCGCCCGCCGCCGGACTATGTAAAACCGCATGGCCCGGGCGGGGCACACCTGTCGTTCTGCACCTATTATACCGCCGGAAAGTTTGAGTGTCAATGTGCGGAATCGACAATTTCAACCGGGCCCAGTATCTGGCCGCCCATGGACAAAATAAAAAAAGCCGCGGGCAAGATTGCCTTCGGCGATATGGAATGTGATTGATTTTTGTGCAACAAAAATCGGAACAGAGCAAAATCCGTTCCGACGTGGGAAGATTGAACAATTTAGATATCTTCCATTCCATCCGGCATGAGCCGGGGCCCCCGCAAAACCGAAGGTTTTGTGGGGAAAAAGAGGAACAGCGGAGCGTGTGACTGTTTTTTCTGCAAAAAAAAGGAACGAGCGCAACTCGTTCCAGCGTGGTGGAGGGAGATGGATTCGAACCATCGAAGCAAGATGCAACAGATTTACAGTCTGCCCCCTTTGGCCACTCGGGAACCCCTCCATATTCAGTTAATAAGCGTGTCCGCTTCACAGCGACTTGAATATGATAGCACGGTTTACGGTATTTGTCAAGAGATTTTGTAAAATTTTTTCCGAAATTTTTCATCAGGCAGTAAGCGCGGGAAAACAGCAGGAATCACCCGATCAGCAGAAAAAACCGGGGGATAAATCAATTCGGCAATATGTACAAAATTGAAAATGACACACGAGTATTTGAGAGATTACGAGAGTATATCAAAGAATACGGGAGTTTGACCGGCTGTAAATTAAATTTCTTCAAAAAACCTATTGACAAAAGTTTAAAACCATATTATAATAGCAGGGCGCCGCTGATTGAGGCGTTTGTTTTTCGCATCCATCCGGACAGACTGCAGTCCGGCCGGTGCTGAAAACAAATGCCTTAAGGGCGCCGTCACGCACGATGAAGAATTTAAATAGGAGGTAGGCATTATCATGTCAACTTACATGGCGAAAGCCAATGAAATTGAAAAGAAATGGTATATCATTGACGCCGCTGGCAAATCTCTGGGCCGTGTCGCCGCGCAGGCCGCGACGATTCTCAGAGGCAAGCACCGTCCCCAGTACACCCCTGGCGTTGACTGCGGTGAGTATGTCATCATCATCAACGCAAAAGACGCTGTCCTGACAGGCAACAAGCTGATTCAGAAGAAGTGGTACAGACACACCGGCTATATTGGCCATCTGAAAGAGGTTTCCTACAAAGAACTGATGGAGACCCGTCCGGAAAAGGCAATGGAACTGGCGGTCGCCGGTATGCTTCCCCATAACACACTGGGAAGAAAATCACTGAAAATGCTGCGCATTTACAGGGACGCGGAACACAATCACCAGGCTCAGGCGCCCATTGCCTGGGAGCAGAACTAAGGAAAGGGGACTGAATACAAATGGCAAACGTACAGTATTACGGAACAGGAAGAAGAAAGAAATCTGTTGCCAGGGTTAGATTGGTGCCCGGCAATGGTGCTATTACCATCAATAAAAGAGACATTGACGACTACTTTGGTCTTGAGACCCTGAAGGTCGTTGTGAAACAGCCTCTGGAGCTGACCAAAACCGTTGGAAAGTTTGACGTTCTGGTCAACGTTCAGGGCGGCGGCTTCACCGGTCAGGCCGGCGCGATCCGTCACGGTATTGCAAGAGCCCTGCTGGAGGTTGACGATGAATACAGAGCCCTGCTGAAATCGGCTGGATTCCTGACCCGTGACCCGAGAATGAAGGAGAGAAAGAAATACGGACTCAAGGCAGCTCGTCGCGCGCCTCAGTTCAGCAAGAGATAAATTTCGTTCCAAAAACCCGAAAAGCCAGCATTCATGCGGTTTTCGGGTTTTTTTATGTCCAAATTTGGTTGACACAGCTGCCTTACTTTAATGAATCTTAACCCAATTTCATCACGCGCATACGCGGCGAAAAAGTTTCGCAGAGCCACGCCTTGACTTTCCGTTTGGCTGCCGATACAATATGAGACGAAAGGATGTGAGCCTTATGCAATCATATATCTTGGCCAATGAAACGCCCGGCGTAAACGACAGCCAAAGTCTTTCTCTAGCCATCCGCAAGGCAAAGCAAACGGGCGTCAACCGTGTGTTGATTCCCAAACACAACCAAAGAACCGGCGGCGATCTTTGGGAAATCACCGAAACCGTCCGTTTGCCGGATGATATTGAGTTGATCTTTGATAACGCGCATCTGCGTCTTGCCGACGGCGTTTACGGCAATATGTTTGCCAATCAAAACCTCGGCACACTGCTGGGACAAACGCCTGCGGGCGAGCAGAGGAACATTACGCTGCGCGGCATTGGCAGCGCCGTGCTGGACGGCGGCCGGTATAACGGGCTGTCCGAGCGCAGTTGTTCCAAAGAAGGCCTCCCGCATATATCGGTGAACACCACATTATTTTTTTTCAATGTGCGCGGTCTGACAGTGGAGAACCTGAACCTCACCAATCAGCGCTGGTGGGCGATAACCAACGTTTTTGTGCGTGAGGCGGCGTTTCGCAATCTGGCATTTCGGGCGGATCTTTCGAGAATAGACGCCGCCGGGGTGCATTACCCCGGCGAACGCCCCCGCAATTATGAGGAAACTTATGTAAAAAATGCGGACGGCATTGATTTGCGCATTGGCTGTCACGACATTCTGATCGAAAACATAACCGGCTTTACCGAGGATGACACCGTTGCCCTGACCGCGCTGGGCGGATTTGAGCGAAGGCTTGGCTATTGGGTCGAGGGGGCCGACGCCGACATTCACGATGTCAGGATTCGGCACATTGCATCCGACCCGTATGCCTGCTCGGTAGTGCGGCTGCTCAACGACAACGGATACAAGCTGTATAACATCGACATCGAGGGAATTACGCATCTGCGCACGCAGACCGATTTTTCTCAGACTGCCAGCACTGTGCGCATCGGTGACATGGCGTATGCCGAAAATCACAGCGAGCTGGGGGATACCTTTGGCATTACTATAAAAAATGTGGTTTCCCACGCCGTTTACGCCGTTTCGCTGTGCAAGGGCCTGAAAGATTCACGCATTGAGAACATTTTTGTCGCCGAGGGCGGGCGATACGGTTTTGCCGGGTTGCCGAACGGCGGGGCGGTGATGGAAAACTGTGAAATCAGGAACATTGCTGCTGTTTCGCCGGACGCTGTACCCGTGTGTTTTGAAAATGTGGAACAGCGCTGCGAATCCGCAAACGGATAAACGAAGATTTTCATAGCGAAGCCGGTCTGCGCTTTCAGGCCGCACAGCATACAAATCCGCGCGCTTCCGTTTGCGTGTTCTGCGGCTGTGGAAGACACTGCCGCGCGTTTCTTATGTATTGGCTATATAAATTTTTTGCGGCTGTGAAACTTTTTCAGGTTTTTGAGGATATATAAGGTTGTAACGATTAAAAGCTTTTAATTATACACAGTAAAGCAGGGTGAAACATGGCCGAGGAACAAAGACTGCTTATGCAGCTCCAGAAAAAACAGCAAAACTCCATAGATTTGGCGATTGAATGCTATACTCCCTACCTGAGTACAGTGCTATATCATATGCTCGGGAACAGTCTGCCTCAGGAGGATATTGAGGAGATTATAGCAGATGTCTTTATTTCCCTTTGGAAAAATGCAGATCACATAGATTTATCAAAGGGCACGCTGCGTTCCTATATCGCGGCATCAGCCCGAAATTTTGCATTAAAAAGACTGAATAAGAAAAAAGACTATACCTCTCTGGATGATATTGAACTGCCCGACGAGGGGAGTACAGCAGATGACAGATTTGAGCGCGACATCTTATGGAATGCGGTTATGGAGCTTGGAGAACCCGATAACGAAATATTTGTTAGATTCTACAGATATGATGAAAAATTATCGGAGATCTCCAATGCAACAGGCTTAAGTCTCTCCGCCATTAAAAGCAAACTCTCAAGAGGAAAACGCAAACTCAAAAAAATTTTATTAAAAGCGGAGGAATCGTTATGACGAACAAACGGAACTTGTCAAAAGAATTAAAGGTGCCCGGTATCGGGGACAGTATCCATAGACCGCGCCGTATTGACACGCAAAAAATTAAACACATGGTTCATAACAGCATTGATTCCTCCGATTCAGAAAGGAAGATCAAGGTTATGAAATCCAAACGGAAAATTTTTGTCATTGCGGCGGCCGCGGCTCTGGTTCTTGGCGTGACAGCATTTGCGTCAAGCGGCATTGTCAAGACCTGGTACGGCCATTCATGGGGCATTCCTGAATATACCTCACTCCCCACAGCCGAACAGTGTGTGGATAAAGTCGGCTATACCCCTGTACTCATTGACAGCTTTGAAAACGGCTACGCCTTCCGGAGCGGTTCGGTTGTCAGCAACGACCTGCGGGACGAGGGAGGCAACTCAATCGAAAAATTCAAATCCCTGTCCTTCAGATATGAAAAAGACGGTGACAGCGTGGAACTTTCGCAGAAAAAATACAATACTGAAAGCGATCCATCCGGGGATGTCATCGCTGCGGTTAATGGGGTGGAACTATATTACGCCGCCTATATCAATAAACTGGTGCCGCCGAACTATAAAATGACCGCTGAGGATGAAAAGGCAGAAGAGAGCGGAGAGCTCGTATTCAGCTGGGGCTCTGATCAGGTAGAAAACAACAAGGTACAGAGCGTATCATTTGAAAAAGACGGTATTGATTATCAGCTCATGCAGAGGGACGGCAAGCTGACCGCAGACGAGCTGGCCCAGATGGCAAAAGAAATGATTGAAAAATAAACCGCCCCTGCGCTGAAAAAAGCTGTGCTTCAGCACAACCTAAAAGAAGGCCGGAAGCCCCCGTAATCTTTTGATTACGGGGGCTTCCCCTGTCATAAGCACAACTCCGCATTAACCCGGTTCCCCGCAAAGATCCGTACCTGCGTCTCAACCGAGCAGCCTCCCGGCCGGATGTCATAGGCTCCATTCAATTCGTCTTGGGCACAGCGCAGCTGACCATGCCTGCCGGCGAAGTATCATATTGGCCCGCGGCAGGATCCTGACCGCCTCCAGACCGGAGACCGGAAAGGGGGAAAACCCTCCGCAGCGGCGGCCCCTCCTGTTTTGTGTTATAGATGTCCATTGCTTTCGTTTCCCTTCATCTGTTGGTTTACAAGCCTGTACTGGCTGGGAGATAGCCCTGTCTTCCTCTTAAACATCCGCACAAAATTGTTATAGGTTCCAAAGCCGGCCCTCTCTGATATCGTACTGATTTTCTCACCGCTGTTTTTCAACAGCTCTTTGGCCATATCAATCCGATATTGGAGCAGATACTGTGAGAATGCAATCCCTTCCGCCTTTTTGAACAGCGTCGAGACATAGGAGGTGCTGAGCTGAATGTCATCGGCAATCGTCTCAATGGAAACAGTTGGGTCACTGTAGTTTTCAGCAATATACATGGTTACATAGTTCCGCACTGCCTCAATCCGGTTTTCTTTGACTAGATCCCCCTCCAGACTGGTGAAAACTTCGGTCAAATGCTCTCTGATCACTGGAACCCGGTATTCGTGGTTGATAATATCACCGGACAGCTTTGAGGTATTATCCAGCTTCTTGCAGATGTTTTCATATGCATTGCACATGTTCATGACGATGCTGTGCAGATAGACGTTGGGCACACCCCGATTCTGCCGGAAGATATCCTCAATCAGCGCCCGGATGCCGTCATAGTTGCGGACATATACACACTCCGTCATTTTCCGTTCAAATTCAATGGGCATATAGAGACTCTGGTTGGCCTCAACCAGATCCCGGTTCATATAGACACAGGATTCCCGGCTGCTGTCACCGTACTCAATGGCCAGAGCCGCCTCCCGGTAAGTCTCGTGCAGATCCATGATCTGTTCACAGAGCCCGCTCACGCCAAACGCCATGAAAACCTGATAGTTCTCTGCATACATCTTCTGAAGGCGAAGCAGAAGCTCCAGAATACGGGAATCCTCCAGGTCGTTGCCGTTGAGGATCAGCGTACAGCCGTCGTGCTGGTTGTATACCACCTTGCAGGCGATCTCCGCCTCATTCAGAAAAAATCCGGTAACCACATTTTCTTCTATATGCTCTTGCCCGCTCTGCACCACAGCCACACGGTACAGGCTGTAAGAGAAGAGCTGTTCCATATCCTCCTCATAAAAGCCACTCTGGAGAATGCCGGAGAGCACCTCCTTTTCCTGGGCCTGCTGGTTTTTTGCCCGGAGGAAGTCCAGGGTTTCAGAAATGGCCTCAAACTCCGTCTTGCCGCTGTGCAGGGACAGCATATAGTTGTCAATGATGTTGGAAATCGGAGTATAGTACAGCTTGGTAAACCGAATGCTGAGGGTCAGACAGATGACCAGCATCATGGAAATGAGAAGCAAGAATATGTTTTTCAAAAAGCCAAGGTTCTGCACAATACGCTCATCATCCAGAACCGAAACATAGGACCAGTCCTGAAACTCCGAATCCAAAACCACCAGCGTGTGATTTCCATAGCGGCCATCCTGGGATATGAGCGCCTTATCCAGAATGTCCCCTTCCACACTGAGCTGTACGTCATTGTTTTGATTGACAATATATGTCCGCGCGTACTCTTCCACCGTGGCATTGGTAAGCATATCCCGGATCTGGCCGCTGCTGATAAACGCCACCATTTTATAGTCTTTTGTACTGCTGTAGCTCACACCAGTGTAGAGCACCAGCGCATTGGTCTGTGCGCTGTCCGTACGGACCGGGAAGTAATCAAAGTGTTTGTTGGTGGTGATGCTGACCTTGACCTCCTCCTTTGAGAGGGCCGTATTCTGCGCAATTTTTTCTATGAGCGCCTCCCGGCCCAGTGTACCGTCACTGGTAATAACATTGGGATCCTCCGCGTCATAGACGGCGGCATATTCAATCAGCGGACAGGAGGCCATCATGTAAATCAGGTCCCGGGTCAGGGCAATCTGCCGGTTGATCTCGCCGCCGGTCTCCTTTTCCCGCAAAGGGACAGACTCTTCCAAAAACTTGTGCATATAGCTTTTGGCCTCCAGCAGCTGCATATCCGTCTGCTGGCCAATATAGGTGAGATAATTTCTGGTGCTGTCCACCTTCTCCTGCAGTAAAATAGGCTTCAGGTAAAAATAAATGATCACGTTAAAGCACAGGATCACCAGCAAAATACTGATATACCCCGCCAGCATCCTGACCAGTATCCGCTTCGTCCGTAGACTGTTGAGCAGGCGGACGGCCCGCTGTCCCCATTTGATCTGCTTCATTTTTTTGCCCTCCCGATTTTTCCTCCATTTTGGAATCCACACATTACCTCCATATTGTACTACATTTCCTAAAAAGTGAAAAGGCTTTTTTTGCTGCATGTCTGCCAACGGCAAATGCGCAGGAAACCACGCGGATTTCAATTATGAAATCCGCGTGGTCTGCCGCCGTTTGCACCAGACGCTGCGGTGCTCCTTTTCTAATCATAGACCACGATAACCTGGCAGGCCTTACGGGAGGCGTGTACGAACACATCACCCCGGCCGACCCAGTTGGAGAGATCGTCAACAGTCAGAACCTCAATACTGCCCCGTTCCCGGTTCAGGCGGTAAACCTTTGGCTTGGTACAGGAGAAACTGGCCTCCTTGCCGCCTGCCTGCATTGTAATGATCTGCGTGTTATGCCGGACGATCCCGCCATAGAAGGTCTCCAGGGTTGGGAACTCGCTGTAGCCGCTGCCTCCGTTGGTGACCAGCGCCGTGTAGTCTGCCGGCGCGTACTTCTGAACAAACAGCGGCCGAAATACCGAAAGTTCACCGTCGTTGTTGGACACAAGCTGTACCACATCACCCCGCTGAAGATCCGAGAACGACACATTTTTAAATACCTCCGGCACATTCTTGCTGTCTGCGTTGTCGCTGCGGCGGGTACTGACAATGTCCGGACTTACCGGGGTGGTATAGATCTGCCCGTCCCTGTAGTACTGCAGCGCCTGTATAGGGATTCCTTCCGCATCCAGCGTCTGATGGATTTCGTCCACCACACAAACTGAGTTTGTGGAATTGACCGAGGAAGACCCTACTGTTTTCTTGCGAACAATCAACCCAGGGATTCTGGTGTCCGGATTCATGTCATAGAAGGTCATGCCCGAATAGGTGGTGCTTGAAGAAAAGGTCTTGGATACGGTTGATACACCGCAGCCCCGCTCATCCAGGTCATTGCTGCGGTCCTTCGCCACAATCAGGACAGGTACGTTATCCGGCACACATACCAGTTCTGATCCGTCTGAAAACATCTGACTGCTGTATCGCATGCTCTTGTTGTCGATATCCTTGCTGAACTCCTCCGGGTCATAGTCAGAACTGGGGGCAGAGGTGTTGTCCCGCGCCGTCCAGATCCGGCGCACCTCCCCTTCCGCAGAGAGCTGAACCCGGAGCAGCTGTTCGGTCTTTAAAAGCCCCGCCGCCGCCTTCACATCCATCCGCTGATCGTTGAAAGTCAATTTCTGCGAGACCTCAATCTCCTCAATTTTGCCAGCCATAGTAAGCAGCTTCAGCGTAAGCTTGGGCGAGAGCGAATCCTCAAACGCCGCAGCCAGCAAATACGCATAGTCGCGGCTCGCGGAATCGTATTCCGCATATACGATCTCACCGAACGTGTCAAAGTAAAAGGTTCCGTGCTTGCCTAGTTCCAGCGTCTTTCCCGAATAATACGGAGACACCGGATAGGACATCCCATCAATGGCATAGTGGTCTCCGGAGACTGTTGAGACAGTTCCAGTCATACGCTCGCTGGAGACAATGATTTCAACCACCATACCATCCTCGCTCTGGGCAATGGATACAATGTCGTTTTCCTCCAGATCCGTGATTCCCGCCTTTCGGTCCATTTTAAGAATGGAATACTGGATATCCGGATCCTCCAGGTCGGTTGGCGGCGCATCATTTTTGTAGTAAATACACCTGGTGCCTTCGCTGACCGACTGCACCACCCGGCTCTCAAAGGAGCTAACCCGGATCATAGCCGGCTTACTGCCGTGCATCACCAGGGCAACACTGCCCGTCTTGGGTTTCAGCGTCTCCGCGTCAAAGGAAAAACGCGATCTGCCGTTCCATATAAGGACCACATTTTTGGGGATGGCCACCTCTCTCGTCCTGTCGCCATCCATATACACAAACCGCTCCGCTGTCGTGCTCTCGCTGATGTCCCGGGCGTCCACTGCTACGGTGTTCTGCCCGGCATCCTCCTCATAGTACAGCACCGTCTGCACTGGATTGTTCCCGTCCATCTTTACATAGGCATGGACACTATAGCCAACCTTGCCGGCAATATCCGTATTTCCCGCATAGTACAGTTTATCGCCGATTACAACTTGATCCTCCGCAATCTCATATTCCCCGTCCAGATTGACCCAATGGTTTGCCCGAATGGTTCCGCGCACGTCTGTCACCTTCAGATAATCAGAAAGCAGGGTGCTGTTGCTGCTGATCTCATAAGCGGCGGCTTCACCAAATCCGGTCTGCCGCATTAGCTTAATATGCAGACTGTTATAGAACATCCGCGCGGTTTCGCCCCGGCTCAGCTGCTTTTCCGCGTCCAAATCCATTCCGGCGAGAACGCCGATTTTCCGGGCAGTGCTCAGGTACCCTGCCGGATAACCGCCATCCTCTGCCGCTGGATAGCCGTAGCCCAGCACCGCCACCAGAACCTTTGCCGCCTCCTGCATTAAAATGGGCGCGTCCGGGCGGAAATTTCCATCCGCGTCACCCACCAGATAGCCCTGGTCTGACACCCCCTGCACTGCAGCAAAAGCCCAGTGCCCCGGCTGTACATCCAAGAACTTCTGCTGTTCCGTATAAGCGGACAGCCCCATGGTACGGCAAATCATGGCCGCAAATTCTCCGCGGGTCACCGGTGCCTCCAGATTGAGGTTTCCGTTTCCACCCCCCTGCATAATGCCAAGTCCCACCAGAAGGGGGATCTGTGCATCTCCCATACCGGCAGATACCTCTGCGGCCGCCGTAGGAGCGGCGGTGCAGCCCAGCAGGATGACAGCAGTCAGAAAGCCCATGATCCTGCGCAAAATGCCGCTCTTTCTTTGTGCCTTACTCATATGTTATCCTTCCTTTCTGTACTGCCGCTGTTCAGGCGGCGCGGGTCAGCAGATAAACCACCTTTGCGGCCATTGCGCGGCTGCTGGTCTCCTGCGGGGCAAACCGTCCGTCTCCCGCGCCGGTCATAATGCCCGCTTTCTGCACCTGTCTCACTGCGCCGGCGGCATATTCTGAAACTTCTCCCGCGTCCAGAAAAACCTGTTCCGGTACCGTGTCCAAAAGGGCAATTCCTGCCGCGTCCGCGGCACGGACCAGCATCACCGCCAGATCCTCCCGGGTGATGGGCTCCTCTGTTCCAAAGGTGCCATCGCCCCTGCCCTGCACAATTCCAATCTCCCGCGCAGAGGCAATATAGGGATAAAATTCATCTGACTGCGGGACATCTGAAAATGCAGCGGCGGCATCGGTCTGAAGCATATCCAGCGCGCCGATCAAAATTTTTGCAAACTGGCCTCTTGTCACCTGGTCCAGGGGGGCAAAACGATTTTCGCCCACACCCGTAATCACGCCGGTTTTCGCCAGGGCATTGACAGCCTCCCTGGCCCACTCTGCCTGACCCAGATCCGAGAAGCCAGTCTCCTCTGCCGTGCCTGGCGTTTCCGTCTGTACTGGTGCCACCCCGCCTGATCCGGCGGGGGCGGCATGGCTGCTGCTGCCGGCGGTTCCGCCGCCGCTGGGGCGGCTGCCGCCGCTCTCGCTGCCGGCCTCTGCAACAGCCTTGTCCAGGGCGCTCTGGAGCGCACTCTTTGAGGCAAAAGTCTGGCCCAGCAGAGCCAGAAGCACCTTCTCTTGTCTGGTTCTGGCAAGTGCCAGATAGCGGCTCAGATCAATGCCCAGCTGCCGCGCGGCAAACTGCAGATTCTCTTCTATATTTGCCCGGCTGGACTGCTCCAGCACACGAAGTATCGCGGTCTCGTCCGCCACCGTAACCTTCACAGTATTGGAAGTACCCGCCTCGCCATATCCATCCGCCGCCGTCAGATAGACGCTGTGCTCCCCTCTGGAGAGGCCGTCACTTGCAAGTGTCACCGTAAAGGCCGTCCCGTCCTGCCGCACCTCTGCGGCAGTCTGGACGCCGTCCACATATAGGTGCACCTCACGGACAT
Source organism: uncultured Ructibacterium sp. (assembly GCA_965146665.1). GTDB lineage: Bacteria > Bacillota > Clostridia > Monoglobales > Monoglobaceae > Ructibacterium. Next base: position 18,203 of record CBCTHE010000016.1, on the reverse strand, counting down.
CGTTTTCCTCGTCCAGAATCTCTGCGGACAGCTCCAGACTCGCCCCCTCCATGATCAGCCCGCCGTTGCCCGGCTCCGCCAGCGTGATAACCGGAGGTTTGTTGGCCATGGTGCCGTAAAGCTCTATTTCGCGGAGGCGGTACGGGTAGCCGTAACCCTTCTCCAGGCAGACAAAACGTATGCCCGCAGCGGAGATCTCGTCAAATGCAAATGTGACAACCTTATCCTCCTCGGTAAGACTGGTAAAAGGTTTGTCAAACACCGCTCCCGGAATGGGCGTCCAGATACCCTCTCTGTCTTTATACTCAAACCGGTAGTGGAAAGGCATTTCCGCCGTGTTATCCGGCCGGTTGTCCTCCGTGTTCACAATGGATGGGTTTCTGGAGATATAACCGCTGGTCAGGACAATTCTGTCAATGCGGTACTCTCCGGGAAAGCTGATGCTGGCCCAGGATTCCGCGCTGGCCTCTGCATTCAAATACCATTTATTTGAGCCTGTATCCCCGGTGCTCTTGCCGTCGATCAATGCATCCGGCGTGGATCCAGAGTCACTGCCCTTGACACTGGCCGCGGCGGTAAAGGTCCGGTCATACTGAATTTTTCCAAAATCCGCGTTGAATGTCACGGACTTGCTTTGTATACTGCCGTCCGCAGCAGTGGCCTGAACCTCTGCCGTATTGCGGCCGGCCCGGACTCTTCCGGTGGTCTCATAGTTCCCGTCTGCACTGGGCGCAAAGCTTTTCAGCACCCTGCCGTTAAGAAGCAGGGCAACCTCTCGAAGCTGCTGGCTTCGGTCACTGACCGCGGCACTGATAACAATGGTCTGCCCTGTCTGCACCGCAGTGTCCTCTGCGGGACTGGTTATGACAATGCCAAAGAGCCCCTCGTTGGCCGCTGCGGTGAAGCGCATGGGACCAAAGGTCATCTGCTGTGTACCGCCATAGATCAGACGGACCGTGATGCTGTGCGGCCCCGGAGCCACATTTGCAATGGTATACTGGAATTTTTCCCCTGCAGCTACTCCGGCGCCCAGCAGAACGCCATTGTCCAGAAATTCCACTGCGCTGATCTCATTTCCGGCCGGATCCACCGCGGCACTGAGCAGGACATCATCCCCAGCGATTACGCCTGTGACGGCGTCAATTACCGCATTGGGGAACGCGCCGGCAATGATGGTTCCCATGGCCTCAATCTCCCGCACACGGACACCATCTGACTTCTGTGGATCCACACGGTTGTTTTCCACCTTGGAGATGATCTTGATATGCCGCGCCGCCACCGGCGCATCCAGCACCACCTCGGTCAGACCCAGCGGCGCGCCGCTCACCGCCTTGGCCAGGGTATAATCCGTCATGGCTGCCGGGTCGGCCGTTACCGCATCGCTGTACCAGATCTCAAAGTCAGTCAGTTTATCCTTCGTGGTGGGCTGGCTATTGCTGTATCCGCTGTATATTCGGATAGTCTCCACCATACTGCGCTCTTTCAGCGCCAGATTCACCCATGCGTCCATGGTCTGTTTCTTGTCCGCAAACCATTTGTCGGTGCCGCTGGTTTTGTTGGTTACACCGTCCACCAGTGAGGCCGCAGAGCTGTTGCCGCTGTCCTCAATATTGCTGACCACATCTGCGCCAAGGGCTGTATTTTCCCGAACAGGCCCGGGTGTTTTCTCAGCCGCTTGGAACTTCGCCGCTGCGGAAGTCACGGTCTGCCCGTTCTCACCATAGGTCACCCGCGCGGTGACGCTGTGTTCCCCTTCCGGAACGGTGTTCCAGACAAGCTGATACCCGCCGGCCGCCTCTGTCCCCTGACCCAGAGAGACAGTTCCGTCAAAGAACTCCACCCCTGCAATGCGGTTGCCGTTGTCAGTCACCGCTGCCCGCAGGGTCACGCTTTCTCCAGCGGTCATATCAGTGACCGGCTCTATAACCACAACGGGAGCTGGACGCTGAACGGCCGTAAACGTCACCGCCGCCGAGGTTACTGTTTTGGTCAGGTCATAGGTCACCCGCGCGGTGATACTGTGCGTACCGGCCGGGACATTGACCCAGTTGTACTGATACCAGCCGTCCAGCAGAACAGCAGTTCCCACAAGGCTGTTCTCCCGGTCAAGAAACTCCACACTGGTGATGGCATTGCCGCAGGCTTTTACCTCCGCCCGCAGGGTCAGGGTATCTCCTTCCGTCACACCGGAGACCGGATCCATAACCACTTCCGGCGGGGGCAGGGGCGCGGCCGCCGCGGTAAAGGTCAAGGGGGCGGAGGTCACAGTCTTTCCATCTTCATCATAGGAAGCTCTTGCAGTGACACTGTGCCCGCCCTCCGGCACGTCATTCCAGACCAGCTGAAATCCGCCGTCCACATTCCCCGCCTCGCCCAGGGATTTCGTGCCGTCGAAAAATTCCACCTTGACAATGGCATAGCCCTTGTCATTCACCACGGCCCGCAGGGTGACTGTATCACCGGCTGTGACATTGCCGATCGGCTCAATGGACACCTCCGGCACAGGACGCGGTGCCGCGGTAAAGACCATTGGCTCTGAGGTCACGGCGTCCCCATTCTCTCCATAGCTCACCCTTGCTGTAATGCTGTGTTTCCCTGCGGGTACATTGTTCCATGCGTAATGATAAACACCGTCTTCTCCGGATGCGCGGCCGAGCAGGGTGCTTCCGTCAAAGAACTCCACGCTTCCAACAACGCTACCGTTGGCGGCCACATCTGCCTGCAGGGTCACCGTATCCCCCTCTGCCGCGCCGCCGGCCTGTCTGACTGTCACTGCCGGAACACGGACTGCCTCGGTGCCGTATACCTCAATTTCCCGCACTCGGAACATATTTGTGCCACTGTTTTCAATATTGGAAATCAGCCGGATATGACCAGCGGTCACCGGCGTGTCCAATGCAATGATCCATGGGTTTGCCGCGGCCCCGGTTACAGTCCTGAGCGTGACATAATCCGCATCCGTTACTGTCCCGGCCTCGGGACTGTACTGCAGTGTAAAGCTGTTCAGCGTCTGGGACAGCGGCGTTCCCATGCCGTGATACAGCACCACCTTGTCCACCTCATACTGGCCCTCCAGATCAATGCTGAGGGTCACATCCCTGGTCTTATTCTGATCGGCAAACAGGACAGCGGTGCCCGTGCTCTTGTCCTTAATACCGTCAGTGAGGCAGGACGGGCCGCCGTTGCCGGCATTGAAATAGCTGGCTTCCGCCGGCTTGCCCCGCGCCGCGTTAACGCCCAGTTCAGCAAATCCTGCCGTGAAAATGACTGGGTCAGATACAGTCTCTCCGCTGTCATTATAGATAACCATGGCCGTGATGTTATAGCTGCCCGCCGCATTTCGCAGAACATATTCATACTTGTTCCCGACAAGGGTGCCCGCGCCCAAAAGCGTGCCGCCGTTATAGAAGTCCACCCGGTTAATGCTGTTGCCGTTCTCCACCACCCCGGCCCGCAGGGTCACATCGCTGCCAGCCTCCGCATCTGGGACTTCATCCAGCGTGACCAAAGGCGGGGCTCCCGGCTCCGGTGAAGCTGGAATGCCGTACAGTGCAATCTCCCGCAAACGAAAGTTATACTGGTCCGGCAACACAACGAACCTGATTTTCTGTGTCTCTACCTCGTCAAATTCAAGCGTTGCCTCCCGATCTGCCGCAGTCAGACCGTCGAATGCTTTGCTGCGCTCAGCACCTGGAACCGGCGCGAAGCTCCCATCCTCAGTCTCATAGTCAAAACGATAGTGATATGCTATTTCTGCTGTGTTATTCGGCTTGTTTGCCTCCGTGTTGACCACGGCCGGATCCCGGCTGGTATATCCGCTGTACAGCACCAGTTTATCAATTTTGTACTTCTGGGGCAGTATAATGGTCAGATAGGCTCCCTTGAGTTTGTCACCGCTCAAATACCATTTATATGCACCGCTGGTCTGCCCCGTCACACCGTCCACGGCGGCATTTGAGTTAGAGGAACCGTCGCTCCCCTGGTGATGCGCCTCCGTTGTCACCGCAATGGCGCTGTAGTCAATCTTGGGATAGACAGACTCCCGTTCTGCGGCTCCCTCCGCCGCGGCCGGGAACGCGCCTGCGCCCGCCATTACCGCCGCTGCCAGAATCCCCGCCAGCATCTGCCTCATTTTTCGCATGTTCATAAACCTCCTCCTTTCTGGAAGCGTTGCCTACTGGGCGCTCTGCATTTTCTGCTGATAGGCAGAGTAGGCCGCCGCATAAATCTCCTCCAGTTCTGCGCCGCCCTGCTGGCGGATCTGCTCCACAAAGCCGTCAAATTCGCCCATGGGACGAGTTCCGGTAACAAAGGCTACCACGCCTTCGCTGACCAGCGTGTCAGTCACCATTTTTATCTCCTCAATGCGGCTGGACTGTTCCTCTGTGAAGGTGAGGGCAATTTTATAATCGGTCTCATATCCCTCCACGCTTGCGCTGTAGCCCTGAATAATGGCATTGAGCGCATCTGGAACCTCCACGACGCCGTTGTCCTTCTCCACCCGCATAATGCGGTTGTGGTTCAGTCCCAGCGTATTCATGGGATCAATGGTCCCCTCTGGGTTATAGGACGCCTGAAGGCTGGACGCATACTGATGTCTGCCATCCCCGTTTAGAACGAAATGCTCACCCTCTCTGCCCCACTGGACCAGTTCCTGTGCCTCATCGCTGTACATCCAGTCCACCATCTGCAGAATGCGGCCCAAGTGTTTGGTATTGCTGGAAATGCCCCAAGAGGTCCACAAGCCAAGGGTCTCTGAATAATTCAGCCGCTTTTTGGTATAATTTTCAGAAACCAGCGGCTCAATCAAATTGGTATTAAACTTGGTATCATCCGGGTGCAGCTTTTTATAAGATTCATTCAGACTGTAGGCGCGTTTTGGCCAGTCCAGCGTGAACACACCTGAGCCGTTCAGGAATTTCTCCTGCCACTGCTGTTCTGATGCAGTAAAAAATTCCTTGTCCAGCAGGCCGTCCTTCCAGGCTTGGGAGAAATCGTTCATCATCTCCTTGAACCCGGCGTTCATGGGACCAAATTCAAACGTGTCAGTCTCCTTGTTGTAAAACATGGTGTCAAAGGTGTTATATCCCACGCCATAGGCCTTTAAAAAGTTCATTTTCTCGCGGTTTACAATGCCAACTGTGTTGGGATGCGCCGCCTTGATCTGACGCAGGGCGTCAAACAGTTCCTTATAGCTGGCGGGGGCTGGAATGTTCAGTTCTTCCAGATAATCCTGCCGGATAATCGGTGCCCACTTGTAGTCCTTTTTATCCGGCGCAAACCGGGGCAGAGCATAGATGTGGCCGTCGTCCGCCATGGCAGATACCATGTTTACCTTGTCGGCCTCCAGATATTTGACCACATTTGGCAGGTATTCAAAGTATTCGTCCAGCGGCGCCAGGGCGCCTTTAGGACCAATGAGTTTGCACCGGTCCGCCGGAAGGGGTGCTACAATGTCCGGCAGCTCGTTGGAGGCAATAAGCAGATTGAGCTTTTCAAAGTGGGATTGGTTGTTGTTAAGAGAAAATTTGATGTCAATATTAAACTTCTCCTTGACCACGTCCTTGATGACAAATTCAGAGCCGTCGCCGCTGGTGTTGTTGAGCACCATCATCTCAATGGTGATGGGCTGAGAAGTATCCATATCCACAGCGACGCCGCCGTTTTTGTCCCCGCAGCCTGTCAGCAGGCCCACAGCCAGAGCTGAGGCAGCCGTAAAACCTATGATTCTTTTCCAGAACTCTTTCATAACAATTCTCCTTTTCCTATTTGGATTTTGGTTTAGCCTTTCACAGCGCCCAGCATGACGCCCTTGACAAAATACTTCTGAATAAAAGGATAGACGCATAAAATCGGTATCATTGCGATCATAATGGATGCGGAAATAATCATCTCGCTTGTCATCATGCTCTGGCCCAGGGCCTCGGCCGCACCAGCCGACAGATCACTGGCGTTCTGGCTCAGTATTAAATCCTTCAGGATGATCTGAAGCGGGTATTTGTCAGCATCCTTGAGGTAGATCATGGGGTTAAAGTAGCCGTTCCACAGCCCCACCGCATAAAACAGGGCAATCGTCGCCACCACTGGCTTGGACAGCGGCAGCACAATACGGGTAAAGATCTGCCAGTCATTGCCGCCGTCCAGTTTAATGGATTCAAACAGCTCCTCCGGGAGCCCCTGCATATAGGTGCGGGTGATGATCATATTATAGGTGCTGATGCTGGCAGGAAGGATAATGGCCCACATAGTATTGTAGATGTGCAGATTCTTGACCAGCAGGAAGTTGGGTACCAGACCGCCGCTGAAGAACATGGTAAACAGGATCAGAAAGGATATCTGCTTGCGCCCGAACAGGTTTGGCCGGGAGAGGCAGTACGCCAGCATGGTGGTCAAAAACAGGCTGAGCGCCGTTCCGGTCACAGTGTAAACAATGGTATTCTTATAGGATGACCAGAAATAGGTATCTGACATGACCTCGCGGTATGCTTCCAGATTCAGCCCCTTTGGAAAGATAGTCACCATGCCTGCCTGGACATACTGCGCGGAACTTAATGAAACCGCCAGTACATACAGCAGGGGATAGAGGGTCACCGCCACAACCAGGAGCATGATCAGACCGTTGATACACCGAAAAATAAGCTCTCCTTTGCCTTTTTGCTGTACCATAGTATTATTTTCCTCCTTCCTACCACAGGCTTGTTTCGGTCAGCCGCTTGCTCACGGTGTTGGTAATCAGTATTAGGACCATGGAAACAATGGAATTCATCAGCCCCACCGCCGTGCCAAAGCTGTAGTTCGCCTGGGAGACACCCACCCGGTATACATAGCTGGAGATGATATCGGCCGTCTCATAGATACCGGGATTGTACATCATAATAACCTTCTCATAGCCCACCGTCAGCAGATTGCCCACCTTGAGAATGAGCAGGGTGATGATGGTGGGGCTGATGGACGGCAGCGTGATGTTCCACATGCAACGGAACCGCCCGGCGCCGTCCAGGTGTGCCGCCTCGTACAGGCCGCCATCCACCGAGGACAGCGCCGCCAGGTAGATGATGGAGCCCCATCCAAATTCCTGCCAGACTGTGGAGGAGATATAGAGGGTACGGAACCAGTTTGGCTGCATAAAGAAGTTGACTGGCTCGCCGCCCAGAGACTCGATCATGCGGTTGATGACGCCCGTGGAAGGGGAGAGCAGAGACTGCAGCATCCCCACCACGATAACGACCGAGACAAAGTGCGGCAGATAGCTCACAGTCTGAACCACCTTTTTAAAATGCCTGTTCTTCACTTCATTGAGAAACAGGGCGAAGATGATCGGTATTGGAAAGTAAAAGACCAGGTTGTATATACTCAATAGCAGAGTGTTCCGAATCAACCGCCAGGCATACGGCCCCTCAAAAAACCTAATAAAATTATCCAGGCCTACCCAGGAACTGCCCGTGATCCCTTTCACCACATCATATTTCTGGAATGCAATGATAACGCCGTACATAGGCAAGTAATGAAAGATAAAATAGAATGTCAGGCAGGGCAATATCATAAAGAAGAGATATTTCTGCTCATTCCAGCGCTTTTTCAGCTTACTCTGCCCCATGGGCCTGACTTCTGCCGCGCTTGTTGTCTTCATATCGCCGTCTCACTCCCTATCTCTTTTTTTTATAGACCTTAAACTGCATTTCAATATTACGGATATTCCCTGTGCCCTTGACCAGAAAATCGGCGCCGTTTTCCAGATTGTGTTCCAAAGCCAGATTGTCCTTATACAACGCAAAGCGGCACTGTTCCCAGCCGTGGGTGATCTCCTGCCGGACCTCCGAAACAACGGAGTAATCACCCTGCGTAACACCGATCTTCTCCGGCAGCGGCCTGCTGCAGTCCGCCGTCACCTTAAAGCTCTGTTCATTGTCACCCAGATACTGCATATACAGCATTCCGTCAAAATAATGCTCCCGCAGAAGCTTTGCGGTGGCCTCGTCTACAGTCAGCCATACGCCCTTGCTCATATTGTGGACTTCGGTTTCACTGTTTTCAACCGATGCCCTGCCCTCGTACAGCCGTACCTCCCGGAGTTTGACACCCCGCGTTCCATCCGCAAAGTTAAACCGGATCCTGTCTGTCTCCACCGGCCGGGCGAAATTCCAGCGGAGCTCCGTGCGGCTCTTGGGGTTGTTTGTGATGGTTCCCCCCGGAACGCTCTCCCATCTGCCGTCCTTTTGGTACTGCACTTGTACATTTTCCACAGCCCAGGTATTGTCCTTTCTGCCGGAGAGTACGTCCGCGCCCATGACTTTACAGGTATCTTTCAAGTCAATCTCCAGCCAATAGCTGTCCTGACTGGTCTTGGTCATCCACATGGACCCGTCCGTCTCAATGCCGTCTACCGCCCGGGCCGCCGGGCCGCCGCTGAGTTCACTGCTGGCAGTAACCGGTTTGCCCTGGGCCAGTTCCCTGCCGCGCAGTTCCAGGAAAGAGTCATCATCCGCGCCGCCGGAAGGACTGCCCGCAGTATAGAGCATCAGTTCCCTCACACGGACGCCGCGGGAACCGTCGTCGCTGACCAGCCGCACCTTGGAGGCGGTAATGGCCGGTGAAAAAGTAAAACTAACATCCGTGTTGGTAGAATCGTTACCTTTGAGCTCTGTCCCCGGAATCGTGACCCATTCCCCGTCTTTGGAATATTCCAGGCGTGCCGACGCCAGCGCCCAGCTTCCGTCGTCCTTGCCCATATAAAGATCGGCCGCCGCCAGCTCATACTCACCGCCCAAGTCGATCTCCGCCCAATAGGTACCGCTGTCCTGCGAGGATATCCATCGGGAGTTGTCCGATACCTCCCCGTCATTCAGATTTGAAACCGGTCCGGTGGAAAGCGCGTCGTTGGTGGTGACCTTCTTGCCCTTGGCTATATTTTTGCCTTTGACGGTCTCCTCCGGATGGAGCAGAGACAGATCTGTGACCGCTGGATCGGCGTATACATAAATTTCCCTGAGGCGAACCCCGATGGATCCATCGTCACAGACAACCCTCACTTTAGAGGTGGTGACCGGCTCATTGAAGGTCCAGAACAGGTCGGTATTGCTCTCCTCATTTCCGGAGACGCCCGCACCCGGTATATCCACCCAGTCCTCGCCCTGCAAAGCCTGAAGCCTCACATCGCGCAGTCCAAAGGTGCCGTCCATTTTGCCGGTGTACAGATCGGCCCCAGTCAGCGTAAACTCGTTCTGCAGGTTGATCTCCAGCCAATAGCTGCTCTTATTCTGTGAAGTGATCCAGCGGGACTCGTCCGCGATCACGCCGTCCACCGCGTTCGCCGCACGTCCTTCTGAAAGGTCATCGTTCGCGCTGACAGGCTTTCCATGTGCCACCTCAACCCCCTTGCTCTCATCCTTGCCCGCCGCAGGATCCGCTTCAAAAGAGAGGATCTCCAGATTACCTGCGGGTACACTGACGGTCACAGTTTCAACTTCAAGATCTTCCTCGCACGCCTTCTGGAGTGTCACCGCTTGATCCAGCATAGCGTTGGCAAACAGATATGCCCCTCTGGAAGCGCCCAGTGCCGCGGCATCCAGAATACCGGTCATGTCTTTGGTGTCAAAGCCGGCTTTTTCCAGCTTCTGTGCGTACTGCCTGGCCTCAAATATCTTCTGCGGAATCTGCAGAGCCTCCTTGTCCCCCTCGTTTGCCGCTTTGTCACGAAACTCCGCCGCATACTCCTGGGTGGTTTCCACCTCGCGGCAGCCGTTCTTTATGGTGGGTTCAATCTCGTGTCCCTCCGTAAAGTCAGACCAGGACGCAATGAACATCACGTCGATCTGGTTTTTATTCTGATTAAAGAATTCCCACTGCCAGCGGTAAACCTCACCGTCCAGGCGGTCAAATCCATGGAACTTTCCCTGTCCCCAAGCCGCGCAGGCACGGTTGTCAAAGCCGGGGGCCACCACCGCAGTATTCACATGAACCTTTTTCCCCTGGTCCCAAAGCTGTTTATAGGTCCGGGCATACTGTTTCACGTCATCAAACGATGCATAGCTGTCAAAATACGGATAGTTCTCATCCATAGGACGCACCCGCGGCACGATCCAGGAGTGGACATCCACGCCGATGTCCAGCCAGGCCTGCGTCGTGCTCACCGGATTTGAAAAGCTCACGTTTCCATTGCTGTAGGAACCGGTAAGCCCTGTGCGGCGGATGTAATACGGTTCCTTCAGTCCGGCGGGATAGTCGTATGCCTTTTCCATAATTCTCTTCATCTCGCCTGAATTTGGACCGCCGCCAAAGAGAAAAATAACGGGATGTCCGTCTATGGTGGCCCCGCTGGGGCTGTCATATACCTCGTCAAGCAGATACTGGACGCTTTCGGCAAAATAGTCCAGCTTATCCTCCCGGTTTTTGATATCATCCCGGTAGCTGGCAATCCAGTTTTTATCAACCAGCCAGCTGTCACACCAGTCTGCTCCCACCTCCATGCCATATTTTTCAGCCTGTTCCATGAATGCCTTAATCAAAACGGTGTTTCCATATTCGGGGAATCCGAAATCCACCATGAAGCCGTCAATATGCGCGATTTTTGCCAGCAGCATTTTATATTCAATATACGCAGGATCCAGCTCAGACTGCATTCCTACTACGGGGCCGCCGTTCATGTTAGCAAGGTTGTGGATCCCGTCCCCGTCAATCATATCCGCGCTGAAATTGATGTGGTCCACGCCGGTGCCGGACTGCTTGCTGGTATAGTACTGCTGCCAGGTGCCCAGATCCCCGTCATGTTCCCTGGTCCGCCGGAATCCGTGATACAGCGCATAGACCTTTTTGTCATTGCCCGTGTCCGGCCGCTGCGGGGAACGGGTCACCGTTACGGTACGGCTGTTCTCATCCCATTCCACTTCCGCGCCCAGCGCTTCGCTGACAAAACGGAGCGGCACATAGGTGCGGTCATTCCGATAAACAGGACTCACATCCATGGTGACGGCGGCATTGTCTGCAGTTACCTCCTTTGCTCCAATGGTCAGGGCCGCCGCATGGCTGCTGTCAATGACCGATACGGTCTGGGTCTGTTCATGCCAATTGACCTCTGCGCCCAGTTCCTCTGACACGAACCGCACCGGCACCATCACCCGGCCGCTCTGTTCAAAGGGCTGTTCATCCGGGAACCGTACCTTGCTCCCGTTGACCGTCACCGTGATCTCTTTATCCCGGGCCGCCGCCGGGATCAGCCCAAGTGTTATTGCCATGGTCAGGGCCACTGCTAAAAATCGTTTCATCTCAGTTCTTCCTTTCTGTTTATTTTCCATATATGGTAAACTCCGCAGTCATTTTCCTGATCCTCACATCTCCTGTGACAATCAGGTCTGCCTGCCGCTCCATACTGTGGCTCCAGTTGGTTCCTGCGGGGTATATCCGGATCCTTGCATCCTTCCAGGCACCGGTGTCATCCATTGTGATCCTGCATACTTCCGGAAATCTCCCGCCGGATCGGATGGAAAAGGTGCCTAATCCCTCATCCAAATACTGGAACTTCAGATATCCGCCGAACACCTGTCCCCGCAGCTGTGCCGCGGCCGCCTCCGGAAGCTGAAAGCCTGCCCCGTCATAACAGCTGACCCCGTCTCCGGCTGGCTCGGGTGCCAGCACTGCAGCGCCGCGGATCACCATGCCCAGCGGATCCCTGCTTCTGATCCGCAGTGCGTCCGCCTTCACATCACAAGTGAGCATAATATCCTGACATGCATTGTCCTCCGTCCGAAACAAGGGGCGCCAACTGTCCCCGGTTCGGCACTCCACGGTAAGCTGTCTGGGAATCATGGGCCAGTTTGGGAAATCGGCCCTCTCCAGCCATCCGGTAAAGATCTGAACCCCTGTCATCCTGTGTGGCGCCGGCCATTCCAGCCTGAGCTCGCTGGGGCCCGCGTCTGACTGCCAATAGCTGCGCAGCTGTTCCCCGTCTGCCGCCCGCCAAGCCTCACAGAACGGCCGTGCACTGCTGGCCCAAACCTCTGCCTGCCGCGCAATGTTTTGAACAGCCGACCGGAAAACTGGTCTGAGCGTCTCCGCCTGGAGCTCCTTTGTCCTGATCTCTCTCCACTGCTCACCAAGCAGCGCCTCGGCCCGCTGTAATTTTTTTGCCGCCGCATCGCAGCGCCGGTGTGCGGTCAGCTGTGCCGCCGCGTCCAGATATCGTTCCGCCTCATGGACTTCACAGCCAATTTGCCGGAGTTTTGCTGCCCGCTTGCGCAGGGCAAACAACCGCGCCGGCAAACGCAAATCTTCCGGCCGTGTCTCCTGTGCAATGCCCTTGAACTGCGCACCGTACTGCGCAGTCGTCTCCAGTTCCCGATACCCGTTCTCCAGGGTGGGCTCTATCTCATGACCCTCGTTATAATCGTTCCAGCCCGCGATGAATACAGCGTCCGCCTCCTCCCTGTGCTTGACATTATCCTTCCACATAGCCCGATACAGGGAGCCGTCTCCCCGCTCCAGATAACTGATGGCCCGCCCCCAGGCGGCGCAGCCGCGCTGATCCATCCCAGGCGTTACAACGCTGATCCACGCCCGGTAGCTGGTCCGGTTTTCCGCCGCATGATTCCGCAGGGTATACAGATATGCCAGGCAGTCCTCCTCTGTTGCGTACACGTCCCAGTACGGCTTGCCGTCCGCCTCCGCGTCCCGCAGACGGAATGGTATCCACCCAAAGGGGCCCGCGATCTCATTCCGGTGCGCCGGGGCAAAATATTCATGGTCCCCGTCATAGGTATAGGTCACCGTTCCGCCGTCATATTTACCTTTCATAACCGCACGGCGGAAATACCAGGGTTCTCGGGTACCAAACCCGGATGTTTCCCGCTTGAGCGCCGCAAACTCCGCAAAGGTAAAACCATCCCCAAAGAGAAGGATCACAGGATGTCCGCCAATGTTTGCACCGGTCGGTCCGTCATAAATCTCTTCTAATAAATATTTGAAACACGATTTGCAGAAGCCGATTTGTTTTTCCCTGGTGTCCAGGTCGGGCCGGTCTTTTTTCAGACTATAAAAAATCTGCGCGTCACACCAATCCACGCCGATCTCAAAGTCATACCGTTCTGCCGCCCGTTTGAGCAGCTTCAGCTGTTTCACCCCCGCCTGGTCAGCCAGATGCCGGAAATCCGACATAAACCCGTCAATGTACGCGAGCTTGGCCAGCAGAATCTGATACTCTATGTAGTCCGGATCATTCTGTGACTGCATTCCCACCACCGGGTAGTTCACTGCCGCGATTTGATGTCTCCCGGATGCGTCCACCAGATCGGCGTTGTAGTGATACCGCCTGACCGCCGCCCTGCTGTTTTTGGACTCATTGGCATAGGACCAGTTCCCCAGTTCCCCGTCCATTTCCCGGGTGTATCTTGGATTATGGTATTCTGCAAAAATCTTTTTGTCAATTTTCACATATACGCCCCCTCTCCTACTGCTGTCATTGTACAAAACTTTCAGAAATACTGCAATACAAAAATCCTGGAAAGTGTTGCAGATTCATGAAATCTTATGATGCATTTCATTAAAGGCCCTGCATTGTATTGATTTTTACTTAAAATCAGGTGTTTATTAGAGCTTGACGCAAAAAAATTCCCCTCCAGGGAGGCTTTGCCCCCGGAAGGGATTTTTTCTGCTGCAGCCGTACCTGGCTGGCCGCGGAGATCAATAACTTTTCCAAGCCACCCGGTTCCAGTCCATCGCTTCGGTACACTGTCCCGGAACGGCATGAGGAATTTTGGCACCGGACCTGACCAGCAAAATGATCGGCACATGGACAGCCGCAAGCGTGTGCCATCGTCCGCCTTCATAGCGCTTCCCGTCAAAATATGATGTCCACGCCCCCTGGGGCAGATAGACCTCCCGCTCCTGCCGGCCGGTTTCAAACAGCGGGGCCACCAGCAGATCCGTCCCCAGCAGATATGCGTCCTCAATCAGCCAGGCGCCCGGATCTTCCGGAAATTCAAAGAACAGAGGCCGGAGCATAGGGTGTCCATTGGCACAGCACTCCTGGGCCTGCTGATAAATATAAGGAAGGAGACTGTATTTCAGCTCTGCACATTGCCGGAACAGCGCAAGAAATTCCGGACTGTATTCCCATGGCTCCGTAGGCGGCGCTCCGTGGCAGCGGCTGTGTGAGGTCAGCATACCAAAGGGAAGCCACCGGCTGTAGAGTTCTTCCGGACTTTGTTTGACAAATCCGCCGATGTCATGGCTCCAGAAGGGGAACCCGCACAGGCCCAGAGACAGCCCGCCGCGGAGCGTTGCCAGCATGGCGTTGTCCGTGTTATCTGCATCGCCGCCCCAATGCACTGGATACTGCTGACTCCCAGCCCATGCGGAACGGGCCCAGATCAACCCCTCTCCGGTTTCCTCCCGCGTCACTTCATAAACCGCCTTGTTATACCGGAGCGGATAAAGATTGTGCTCATAATATCCGCTCCTGCCGGAATAATATTGTCCGTTTAAGGGGGCGGCCTCGCCGAAATCCGCCTTGATGACGGAAACTCCCATCCGCAGAAGCCGCCGGAGCTGATCTTGATACCACTTAACTGCATCCGGGTTGCTCAGATCCAGTACCGCGTCCCGGACTGCCAGCCGTCCATCTCCATTTTTCACTGCATAGCCCCTGTCCAGAATCTCCTGATACAAGGGATTTTCCGGGGTAAAATAGGGATTCTGCCAGAGGGAAACACGAAAACCCATCTTCCGAAGGGTGCGGATCATCCCCTCCGGATCCGGGAACCTGTCCTCTGCAAACCGGTAATCGCACCGCCAGTCCTCCGCAAACCAGCCGGTGTCAATGTGAATTACATCACATGGAATGTGCGACTTCCGGAGCCGTACCGCTGTCTCCAGGACCTCCTGCTGGCTTTTGTAGGTGATGCGGCTCATCCACAGGCCAAAGGACCAGAGCGGCGGGCATTGACACCGTCCGGTCTCGGCCGTGTAGGCGCGCAGGATCTCCTTTGGCGTACCGGTAAAAAAGCTGATGTCCAGCCGGTCCTCATAGTGAAACGCCACATTCCCCAGATTACAGCTCTTCCCCACATCCGCAGTCAGAGGCGCGGACGTATGATATGCAATGCCATAGCCCCGGCTGCTCAGGAAAAACGGGACGGGCTTGTACATCCCTTCAAACTCTGTGCCATGGGGGTCCCTGGTATAGAGCACAAGCCTCTGCCCCCGCTTGTCCAGCCGGGTAAAGCTCTCCCCCCCGCCAAAGATCTTCTCCCCCGGGAACAGGGAAAGACTGCTGGCAAAGCGGCACTGCCAGCTTTCCATATTCCGCACCAGCCCCAAGGGAAACGGTCTGTCCTTGTGCAGGCAGGCGGCGTCCGCCATGTTATTGGTCTGGACCAGCACCCGCCCGGCAGCATCCCGGAGCGATACCCGGAACGGTGAACGCTCCACAGCTATGCTCCGTTCTCCGTCCGTGTAGATATACCGCCCGTCCTCCTCTGTGAAATCCCATACCTTTCCCCGGGCCGGCTGTGTATCCGGCTCAAGCTGGAGACGAAACCGAATGCTGTCCGGCTGGAATTCCAGCCGGAACCAAACCTCCATATCCTCCCGGCTCTCAGGCGGGAATACCCAGCTCTGCGCCCGTTCCAAGGGTGTAGTCACATCATTAAAGGAAAGCCTGACCTTTCTGGTATGCCGCCGAAACACCACATGTCCAGCAGCGGTGTTTGGATCAAAGTCCGACAGGCAATCCGCTGTAAAATACCAGTTCTCCAATTTTTCAAATTCTTTCGCACAGTCCACCTGTTGATTCAGCATATGCTGTTCCCCTCTTTCTCTCGTATGTTCTATACCGCGCAGCAGTATTATAAGGCAGCCGCACACAGACTGTCCACCCCTTTTCATGAAATGCCATAGTATTGCATGATTTGCCGTAGCTGCTCCTTCCCATCCGCTCTTTTTCATCATCCACATACCCCATCGGATTTGTACATGAAAACAACAGTTATTACAGCACCCGCCCTTCCCCAAAGCCGGCGGTCTGCCCGCATTTGCCAGCCTTTTTCTTCCCGAAACACACCGGTATGCTTGACATTTGCACGAATCTCCTTTAACATGGTGTAAAAACTGAAAGGATGGATGCCATATGATGCAGACGACACTCTGCTATATTGAGCAGGATGGAAAATATTTGATGCTTCACCGCATCTCCAAAAAGCAGGATGTGAACCGGGACAAATGGATCGGTGTGGGCGGGAAGTTTGAGCCCGGCGAGGCACCGGAGGAGTGCCTCCTGCGGGAGGTCCGGGAGGAGACCGGACTGACCCTGCTGGACTATCGGTTCCGGGGAATTCTGACCTTTTGCTGTGACGGCATGGAGCCGGAGTATATCTTTCTCTACACCGCGGACCGATTCACAGGCCGTCTGCAGGACTGTGACGAGGGAACCCTGGAATGGGTCAGAAAAGAGGATCTCTTTTCCCTGAACCTCTGGGAAGGCGACAAACTCATGTTCCGGCTTCTGGAGGAGCGGAGCGCGCCGTTTTCCCTGAAGCTTTGCTATCGCCGCAATGTCCTGACCGAGGCCCGGGAGCTGGGCCCCGGACAATAGCGGCGCCCACCGGTCCCGCTGTGACGGCGGGTTTTGCGAACGCAGAATTTCCTTTTCCGGGGACACGCACCGGTATGCCGGCGCGTACATAGGATACAATAAGGTTAATTGGAAAGGAAGCGTGATAGCATGACAGGAACCATCCATAAGTATTTTACCTGTGCCAATTCATCCCAGGGCTTTGTCAATTATTTTCCCTCAACTCTGGACCAGATGGAGAAGATCTATATTCTCAAGGGCGGGCCGGGCACCGGAAAATCCACCCTGATGAAAAAAATCGGGAACCATTTTCTGAGCCGCGGCCAAAATGTGGAGCACATCTACTGCAGTTCGGATGCCGCTTCTCTGGATGGGGTTGTCCTCTGCGGAAGCAAAACCGCGGTGGTGGACGGCACCGCCCCCCATATCATAGAGCCGCAGGCCCCGGGCGCGGCGGAGGAATATGTCAACCTGGGGATCGCCTGGGACAGCGGCGCCCTGGCGGTGCACAAGGATGAGATCCTGTCCCTCAAAGCTCAGATTTCCGGCCGGTATGGACGGATATACCGGCTTCTCAGAGAGGCGAAGGAGGTCCATGACCAATGGGAAACCGTCTACATTGACAACACGGATTTTGAAAAGCTGGATCTGGCCGCGGAGGACCTGGCCGAAGAGATACTCCGGGGCGTTGTGCCCAATCCCCGGGCCCCCCGGAGTGTGCACCGGTTTTTCGGTTCGCTGACCCCCGACGGCTCTGTGAATCATATTGAAAACCTGACCGAGGGCTTTAAGACCCGGTATTTCATCAAGGGCCGCCCCGGAACCGGCAAGTCCACCCTGATGAAAAAGGTTGCCTTTGCCGCGCAGAACGCCGGGCTTGATACTGAGATCTACCATTGCAGTTTTGACCCGGACAGTCTGGATATGGTGATTCTCCGGTCCCTGGGCATCTGTGTCTTTGACTCCACGCCCCCGCACGAGCTGTTTCCGTCCCGGGCCTCCGACGTGATTCTGGATCTCTATGAGACAGCGGTCCGGCCTGGCACGGACGAGGGAAATCAGGCCGCACTCTCCATGTACGAGGAGGAATATGCCAGCCGGATTCAAAAGGTACAGCGGCTTTTGGGTGAAATCCACGCCATTCATGACGATTTGGAGGCCATCTATATTAAGGCTGTGGATTTCAGCGTGATCAATCAGATCACACAGGATCTGATTCAGGAGATTGAAGAGCGGCAGACTGCCGCGGACGCCGGATAAAACAAAGAAAAAGACCGCTTCTGCGCGGGCCGGGGGGCTACGGGCAGGAGCGGTCTTTTTGCATTCCTATAGTAAAATACAGCATACTCAAATAATATGCTGTATTTTATTTTTTTCTCTTTCTTTTCCTGTTATAATGTGCGCAAATCAATATAAAAAGTCAAAATTATTAAGGACTGTTTTATTGCGCACCGCCTATGGCGTTCAGCGCAAGCTTCTTTTCTATGGAGAAAAGAAGCCAAAAGCCATCAAAGGGGGACACCCCCTTTGATAACCCCCGGAGGCCCCGGTTCCGGCAGCTGCAGCTCACCCGGATTTACCATTGGCCGTCAGGCGTGAGGCCGGCCAGGGAGCACGCGATATACAGGGCCTCCCCGTCAAA
>CBCTHE010000015.1:0-71024 GCA_965146665.1 uncultured Ructibacterium sp. | reverse complement strand
CGTCAGTAACCCTCAATTTGAGGGTTACTGAGTACGGATTTCTGTTCAACCAGCATGGTGTGTCATATTTGACACAGGTGGCATGATGTGGTATATTATAAGCACAAAGTCCCTTGCGCATAGCGTACAATATCACAGCCCTGCTATAGTAGCCCTCCCACTATTCGGGAAGCGGCCAAATACAGGGCGTACAAGTCCCCCGGTCATTAGAGGCCGGGGGCGCTTTTGCAGATGGGATTCTGTACACGATTTTTACACGAATTTTCTGAAAACTGCTAAAATTAAAGTTTTATGGAAAATAACAAAAAATGATAAAAGCCTGTAAAAACGTCGGTTTGTAAGGTTCATATTTTACCAGAAAACGGCTTGAAAGTGGTTAGATTAGTTCCTGTCGCCCCGACCAATCGGAATGTTGTTACAGCATTTAAGTATGCCATAACAACATTCTTTTTTTATTCTTGGTCACCTTGGCGTCCCCTGTTAACATACAGGGATATTCATGTCAACAGTTGGTCCGTTTTAAAAAATCACCACACCTGCCCTTGACAAGATTCACAATGCCGCTGCGGCTTATCTTTTCGTCAGGATATCATAGCGTTTTTTAGAAGAATAATACCTTCTAAAACAGCTATCCCATATAGCCGCTTTTTCCTGTAAAGCATTGATAAGCTCAATCACCTGTTTATGATAAAACATTTCATAGGAACAAAATAAAAAATTACACTACCTGTCAAGGGCAGTGCTGTTTTTATAGCGGACACTTCAGCAATCCGTTTTTAAGGAAATCCGTGTGCAAGGTGCCGTCCATTCAACCAACGGCACTCTGATTCTTCCACGCAATATAACTGCGCCATGTATTTTAATGCTGTGTCAATGATATTTACGTCTCAAACATTATCGCTTGCGCCAATTCGACATTATATGACATTATTTTGTATATGATAATCTCATTATTTTTGAGGAGGTTTTCATATGATGACACTACAGCAAACCCAGAACACAACAGCAGAAAATGTAAGACGGCTGCGGAATGAGCACCATTTGTCCCTCAACGCACTGGCAGAAAAATGCGGTGTTTGTGCAAACAGTATAATCGCTGTTGAAAGCGGGCAGGGCAACCCACGAATCAAAACTCTATACAAAATTGCGGCATACTTTGGTGTGGAACTGTACGAGCTCCAGACACCGGCACCAAAAGCAAAAGCGCCAAAAACCAGCAGAAGGGCGGAAACGTACGTACTGCAAAGCATCATGTATATGCAGGCTGTGGCAGAATATTTAGCAAAACTGATAAATACGGATGATTTTAAGCAATAAGTGTCAAGGCCACCACTAACCGGTGGCTTGCACCGCTCCTTATAAGGGGCATAGAAATTTTAGCACAGCTTCGCTATCACTGACAGTCACTCATTTGCGGCTGTCTTTTTTTGTCTGCTGATTTTCCGGCTGAACCGGGGTTTTGTTTCCCCGCCTAACGGTACCAGGCAAAGCGGGTGGCGGTATCAACCGCCGCCCGCTTTGCCAAGCACAGAATAAATATTAGTTCCAGTTTTCCAAAAGGCGCGCGGCCACCGCGGCTGATTCAGCGCGGGTGGCACTGCTCAATGGTTCAAAATTTCCGTTTTCCTTGCCCTCAATCAAGCCGGAATAAGCGGCAATCTTTACATAGCCGACGGCCCAAGCGCTGATCTGCTCCGCATCGCTGAATCTGAATCCATACGTCTCCAGCGCCGTACTCTGCTCCAAATGCTCCCCGGCGGAAAGAACCAGAATCTTACACATCTCCTCCCGGGTAATCTGATCGCCGGGCCGGAAGGCCGTATCCGCGGAAATGATTCCGCTGTCCAGCCCGGCCTGTACCGCGCCGCTGTACCAGTCCTGGGCAGATACGTCTCCGAAGCAGTCCTGATATGCCGTTTCCTCAATTCCAACCGTCCGCAGCATCATGGTCAGGAACTCTGCGCGAGTGACAGGAGTATCCGGATGGAACCGTTTCTCCTCATCGCCTTTCACTATCCCGCAGTCATATAGAGTCGTAATATAGTCTTCTGCCCAGTGCCCCTGGATATCAATGAGCACGTCCGGCTCAATTTCACCAGGTTTATCCGTCTGTTCCGGAGGCGTCACTGTTCCGCCCCCTCCGCCGCCGGAACCGCCGATTCCGCCATGACCGCCCGAAGAATCCACCGGCGGTACAACATCCGCAGGGGTGTCGGAAAGCACGATTGCCCCGCCGTCAGTCTGGCTGAAGGCAACCGCCTGATCATTCACATAGACCGTCTTGACATTGTCCAGCTTCACTTTAAGCCCCTTCAGTTCAAAGGCCGTTCCAGTGGTCTCAATATACAGCCGCCCGCCAATTTGCCTGAAAGAAAGATCCGAAACGCTTTTGGGCGCCTCCAGAAGAAGCCCGCCGTCTGCAGTCTGAATCTTGCTTCCGGTGTTCAGTACGGCCTCCTGAACCTTGCCGTTTTGGCTTTCCCGTACCAGCGCCAGTTTCCCGTCGGTTCTGTACTGGTCAAAGGTTCTGATCCGGCCCGGCTTGTGGCTGTAATCCAGCAGATAATAAAAACGGTTCCGCTCTCCGTCTATGGTCGTGTCAAATTTGACGGCCGTGGCTTCAGAGGCGGCAGCCCCAAGGTCAATCCGCTCTACCTTCAGTTCATTTTTGTTGGAACGGTCCGGCAGCAGGACCGTGTCAAAGACAGCCGGACCGGTAACGCCGGTCTTTTCATAATAGCCATACTTTGCATCGGTCACCTGCTGGTAGCCGAAGTCATACCGCCCCATCTCCTCTCTGACCTCCGCGTCCTTGGCCGCAGAGCCGATCAAAATATTGGCACCGGTTTTAAAATTTGAGGTAATCAGTCCATTCTCACTGTCCGTTGACAGGTTGGCGTCCGGGAGCATATGCCACAGCTGTTTATACGAATTCTTTCCGGACGCATTTTTCGGTGTCATCAGATCGGAGACAATCCACAGATCCGGTTTAATAAACAGGATAGACCGCCGGTGTCCCACATCAGCATAGGAGGTTGAGGACTGGCTCAAAAAGTCGTAGTTTCCGTTGGTGACCCAATCGTGAATGGTGCCGCGTCCGGTGGCTTTGCCGGATTTATTATTCACCTCCACCGTGTTGTGAGCCCTGGTGGAAACGCCATAGATCCGGTCGGGATCCGTTGCGGTATAGGTAAAGATCCCGGAATCCGGAAGGAGGATCCGGTCATAAGCTATAACAATCAGGCCATTGTCATCCTGATGGGCGTGTCCGCCAGTGCCGCGCACATTAGTAAACAGATAAAGTGCGTTTTTCGTCCAGTCAGAGCGCATAAAGGTATTTCTCCCGTCCGGGAACTGCATAGAGGTCCAATCGGGTTTCTCACCCTTTTTTCCAAAGGAATCAATATACTGAAGTTCCTTGTCGCTGTACCATTTGGCCAGTTCCGGATACATCTCCGCCTTCCGCTGGCCCGCACTGTCGTCTCCCCACTGGAGATTCCGTCCGCTGGGGCCGTATAGCTGAAGATTATAATATGCGGATTTCAGCAGCATCTCGTCATATTCCTTGGACACGCTCATCCCCCGGCTCATCATAAGCCGCTTAAAGTCAATATAACTGCTAAGTGAGCTCTGGCTGTAGCCGGCGGTCTTTTCAATGTATGAACCATCCGGATAGTTGTTGGTCTCAATAAACATCTTCTCTGTCAGCTTCCGCGCTCCGTCTATCCATTCCGGCATCTTCGCAAACTCCGGGAAGGTCAGAGCGGTCTGAATGATTGCCATCTGCTCATTCTGCATCCAGTTGCCTGAGCTCGAGGTGGACTTGGTCATGCTGTTGGTCATGTGCCACATAGTTTTGAGGATGGCCGTACAGGCCTCAGGGGTCATATATTGACTTTTGACCAGATACCCTATGGCAGCGCCCCAGTTCCTCATCCTCTCCGCGGTATCCAGCGTCCGCGGGAAACCTGCCATGATCTCCGGATCGTTCTTTGGCCAGCCTTGGCCGCTTGTGGTGCGTCCGCCCTTTTTCTTGATAAAATCCAGCATACTGCCGATCATGTAGTATGCGTATTTTTCATCCCGGGTGGCGTTGTATTCCGCCGCAATACACCTCAAGGCCAAAAATCTGGGCATCTGATACCCATATTCCACGTCCGCGCCGGGAATACTGCCCCATGTGGTTCCTTCCGGCAGACCGTTGAAGTTATAGACATAGCCTGTAAAACTGTTCCACGTGGCCTTTCTCTCCTCAAAGGTGCTGGGCTCGAACAGGGCAATGAGCTCCTTGGGCTCGGCAAAACTCTGCTGCAGTTTGGCATGGAGGATCAGACGCACACCGGTGACCGTATCTCTGTCGCCCAGACTGCTGAAATCAAAGGTCAGCATAGTCTTATAGGTCTCGTCCCCCAGAAAATCTCCGAACATCTTGACCGTCAGATCTTCGGCACCGGCATAGTTGGCGGATTTATAGCTGCCTGCCCGTATCATTGCCGCATCGGCCGCATCCTGAATCATGGTCTTGCCATTGACCGTGATCTCCATCTTGGGCCGGAATTCCGGGTTGGGATGATGCAATCCTGCAATCAGCACGGCGCTGGCTTCATTATACTTTGCAATGACCGCGTAGGAGGTACTTCCGCCCTTGGCGATCTGCCCGGTTTTGACCGGAATATACACCGGCTGGTATTCACAAGAAGACACCTTGGCATCGCCCTGATAATACTTGTTTCCCTGCAGATTTTGTATGTCGGCAATGGCCATATTGGCCCAGCCGTTCTCTCTCCGCCCCAGCGTCACAGGGCTTTGCACACTGCGGATGCGCATATGCCTGAGCATCTCTTCTTTTGCCTTCTGATAATCCCCATCCTTGGCCGCCTGTTCCACACCGGCCAGCTCTGTCCGGGTATAGTCCAGCTTTCCGTCCACGGTCCAGGCACTGTTCTCCCATTTTCCGAAGAAATCCGCATCACTCATGTGATTGGGGTCGGTCCAGGGATCATCCGGCAAAACCGTAAAGGTCAGCTTCTTTTCCGCCGTGCCTTTGCCGAAGCGAAGGGTTCCCGTCAGGGTTACCGTCTCAGCCTGGCTGTCATTGCGGGGACGGATAACCCGGCCGCTGTTGGTTATTACATTCCGGTTGCTGGACTTCCACGAGATCTCCGCCCCGTAAACCCCTTTCGCCGGCAGGTTCAGGCTGGACTTGACTCCATTGGGATCCGTGTCCCCGGGACTCATTAGGGATTGCTCCGTAACGTTCTTTAGTTCAGCCTCAAGAAGTTTCTCGTCTGTAGAATAGGTGTTCTGCACCTTAAAAGCAAAACTTTTGCTTGCCGTAAAGCCCCCGCACGCAATGTTTGCCGTCAGGATCACCTCCGGAAGCTCATCTGTATCCACCGGACGGGTGACCTTGCCGTCGTTTGTAATATATCTGGCATCTGATGAACTCCAGGTGATTCTGCTCTTATATTTTCCCTCGGTCACCAGGTTCAGATCCGTGTCAATGATATTGTCCTTCACATATGGCTTGGTCAAAAGCTGCTCTGCTGTGAGCCACTCCGCGTCTAAGCTGACCTTATCCAGGGGCGACATAACTGCGTTATAGATCTTCAGATCATCTACCTCGGCTGTGACCAGATTGGTTCCCTCCATGTAAATTCGCAGATAGGTCAGCTGGTTGCCCGGCGCGGCTCTGGCGTATTTATCTTCCAGGACCCGTTTGCCGTTCAGCCACAGGTTCAGGGTACCCCGCATGGTGTTAAACACAGCGGTCACCTGAAGTTCATCATTGTAGATCTCCGGAAGGGAATAGGTCTTGACCGCGCCGCCATAGGTATCAGCGGCCATACAGGACACCTTGTTATTGCTCCCCCAGGTTATAGCAAGCAGATCAGAAGATCCGCCCATCCGCATTCTCTGCTGAATAATCTTCTTCTGGTCCTTTTTCAGGGTATAACTCACGCCAATATAGCCGCTGACTGCCGTTTTATCTGCATTGGGATAGATATCCGCTATAGTCGTACCTTCATTTTTCACACGGGCGATATGCAGGGTGCCGTCTCTGACGAAAATATCCCCGCCGTCCGCGGCGGCCGCAATATGATCGTCCAGTCCGCCGGAGGAAAAGTCATTTTCATAGATCATGCGCTCCACGCTTGGCTTCCCGCTGAGATCAATACTGGCCGTCAGCACTCTGACCTTGAATTCCTTGGTTCTTATCTCCCTGCCGGAGCGTATGGATGCGGTCAGGGTGACCTCCGGACTGTCCTCACCGTCCGGCCGCGTAACTTTTCCTTCATTGGAAATAACCTCCGGGCTGGAGCTCTCCCATGTGATTGTACTGCCAAAGGGGCCTGCTGACGGCAAAGTCAGATCATAGGCAACGAGCCCTTCCAACACTTCTGCGCCGGCAAACAGCTCTTCATAGGTCAGCGCCTCGCAGTCCTTTCCCACCCGCTCGTCATCGGTATACGCCTTTAAGTCATAAAACTTGAAGTTATCAACAGAGACTGTTCCCGCCGGGTTTTCCATGTAAATTCTCAGATACCGCACATCATTTGCAGCTGCGGCACGCGGATACTTGTTCTGAACCACCATGTTTTCGTCAAGCCACATCGTAAAGGTTTGCTCCGTTAAGTTATAGCAGACTGTCACAGTCATCCTGTCGGCCTTGGCATACTCTCCGTTTTTTGAGAACACATTTGTATTATTGTTATCCTTCCCCTTCTCATTTGAATAATAGAGATTGGTGTTGCCGCTGCTCGTTCCCCAGTTTATACCGGTATACTCACCGCCGCTGCCGCGCATTCTGATGTTGACCCGGGGCAGACTGCCTGCCTCCCGCCGGATTTCAAACTGCGTCACGAATTCATTCATCGTCACGCCGGACTGATCCTCATTCAGGTATATATCTACACCGGTCCAGCCGCTTTTGGAAGCCTCTTTGTCAATCACCAGCATCCCGTCTTTCACACCAACCGTACCGCCGGCCGTTGTGTTGGGCACGATTCTGGAATTCAGCGCACTGCCCGAAAAATCATCCTGATAGTACACTGTTCCCACGGGCGGTATGGCTGTATCTGCGGAGGTTTCCACCTCTGCCAGCATTTTTTCCGCATCCCCCACGGACAGCTCAGCAGTCTGCACTGGAAGCACACTCCCTGTCTCAGGTACCGCCGCGGACGTTCCTCCATCCTCTTCTGCACCCGGAGCCTCCGGGACAGCCGCAGAGACCGTCTCCGCGCTCTCCTCCGGTTCCCCCGGGACCGGTGCCGATGCAAATGCCGAAATACAGGAGAACAGGAGTGTAAACGCCAAAATAACTGCTATGCCTTTTTTCATGTTGCCTCCTCCTCTAGCCGTTGATAATTACAACAGCAGATACCATATTGTCATTGTCCATAAACGCGCAGATGCTTGACTTTCCGTCTATTATATCCTCAGCGGCGGAAGGATAAATCCATCCGGTCTTGCGCTCATACCGATACACCGGCGGTCCGTCCTGCGTGGGAACGCGCAGAAATCTTTCCACTCCATTGCCCAAATCCAGTGTAATCATATTCACCATCTCATTGTAATTGTAATAATAGAGGTCCCGTTCAACATTTTTAGCCAGACCGTAAAGCATATTGCCCTCTTCCCGGTAATCATGGTCTCTTGTGTCATCCGCCGCCAGGCCGCTGTCCAGCCCCTGGATATGGCCCACCTGCTCAATTCTCGCGATTCTTCCGAATCCGTCTCTGGTATACTGGATCAAGTCCCCTTTCATCAGACCTGCCGCCGTGTCAAAGGCCTTGCCCGAGGAGGGTGTGTTTTCAGTGATCTCCTTATCCTTGTTTAAAAGCCGCAGAGTATAGATTTCCGCACCCGCATCATCCCCGGTCTCACCGATACTCACAGCTACTTCACCTACAATGCACACATCCGCATCCTGTGCCACAGGTGCTGGGTCCGCCGCATTCATATCCGCGCGGATTACAAGCACGTCTACTGGCTGGGCATATTGAATTTCTCTCATTTCATCCGCACTCAGGTCATTGGAAGTGGGAACAAAAAAGGTCTTGACGCCGTATACATAATTCCCAGTGGACTCATCCTTGAGCTCCAGCTGCACATAATAATCGTCCGTATTGGGAGAGGCGCTGTTGGGAACACAGATAAAGGCCGTGCTTTCATTGGTGGCATACCCGCGCCCTGCTGCATTGCCTGTGCCCTCTCCTCCAAAGGAAATAATTTTGGCATTGAACTCTGAATTGCCTAACTCGGAATCATTGGTTTTGAGCGCATACAGGTACAGCTTGTTAATTTCGCCCTCCGAATTAAAAGAAAATCCAATCACCTTGTTTCTCAGCAGTTCAGGCGTCGGCGCTATACTCTGGAAGTTCTGTACATACCTGCCTTCCGCATCAATGCTCTCAAAGGTCTCATAGCATTTTACCTTAGCTGAGCATATATACTCTTTCATTTGATCGTTCTGAAAGAAATAAGAAATCTTTGTATTTCCATTTTCAATTTTCTCCTGCCGCACAGGCTTGGTTCCGCTTATCACCCGAAGCTGCAGCTCTGAGCCGAATGCGCCGTTATCCGCAGCACCCACCACATAGCCGTACTGCAGATCAGCAACTTTGACACCAAAGAAACCAACCACTCTGCCGTATACATCCAGAACAAAGCTGCCCTCATCACCAATCTTGATATCCGCCGGATTCACCCCTTCTGCATTCAGGGACAGCGCATAAGTCTCGCCGTCAATGGTGATCTCATTTTCTTCAGGCTTTGCTCCGTCAACCTTTCCTGTGACCATCTTTTCACTGATCTGCACACGGGTATAGCTCCCGTCCCGGCTCGTCATCAAGGTGACGCCCTGCCCCGCCTTGATCTCCTCAAAGCCGACGGATTTGCCCTCCTGATCCAGGAGCTCATAGACCTTTTCTCCGTCATCCGGCTCATAGGCAAAGCTGTTCCTGCCGCGGTAAAGCTGTTTGTCTGCAAAATAGACCGTCTGATTGTTTTGGTTGACCTTCTCTGCCACAAAACTCTCAATCTCTTCGATGAATACCAGATCCGCCCGCTTGTCCCCGGTGTTGTCCAGCAGTCTGTACTGGCCGTAATGGATCTGCATCCCCTCGGCCTCCGCAGAAACCAAAGGCCGGTTGTTGTAGATATAGACGGCGTCGTCAGCAATACTGACCTTCTGGGCCTTTTTCTGCTCATCCTGCCAGTACTCCAGATATTCCGCTTCCAGCCTGGCATCGTCAGCCTGAACCACAGTCAGGTTGTTGTTCCGTTCCACCGGCGACAGATTAAATATCTCATAAATTCCCACATCCTTAAGATACTTGGCAAACCCCTTTACATAATACCCCATATAGGCGCTGTATGAATTCTGGCTGCGGTATCTGACAAATTGCGGCTCTACGTTTTCCCCTGCCTGCTTCAGCACCTTAACAGTGACATAGCCATCCTCTAAATCCGCGTCTGCGTCCCGGAGGTCCGCAGCAGCATTGGCCGTTACCACGCCCTCGATCTCCACCGAATCCATGCGCTGCAGAAGCAGCTCATACATGGTCAGATTATCGCTGTTTTTCTCATATTCATCTGTGCCGTACTTTTTAGATAAAGGTACAACGTCCAAAGTGTTGTTGATTAAGTTCGCAGCGGTCAGGCGGGTGATGGGCGCCTCTCCCGCTTCCACACCCCGGGTAATACCCAGCCGCGCCCCGACGGCCCGGCAGCCCTGGGGATAACCGCCGAATTCTTCCGCCTCCACCTGATATTCAGCTGCGGATACCAGAATCTTTACAGCTTCGTCAAACAAGACGTTCTCATCCGGTGCAAAGGTTCCGTCACCATTGCCGTCGACCACTCCCATCCCCTGAAGCACAATAATACAGCTGCTGGCCCAGTGATTCGCCGGCACATCGGCATAACCGGTTTCCATGGCTTCTGTGTTAATATCCGCCACCCAAAGCATCCGTGCCACCATCTGGCAGAACTCCGCGCGGGTCAGACTGTCCTCAGGTCTGATCCCTCCTTCGTCTCCCTGGATGATACCGAGCCCCCAAAGGCGCTCCGGCATTGCATCCTGGCTGTTGGCAAATACACCGGTCCCAAAGGCCACAGCAATCATAATAAAAATACTTACAATTCTCTTCATACTCCTCCTGTGCGCTGTCTGCAAAACACAGACACACACTTTTCCTTTCCCTCATTTCTGAGCACATTATCAATATTTTATTCCCATGATAGTACATGCCAGTCCGAAAAGTCAATTAGAAAAATTCACTCGTATACTCCTATCGTATACTTTGGTTTATCCCTTGACTGCGCCGGCCATGACACCCTTGACAAAATATTTCTGCAGGAATGGATACACCAACAGAATCGGCAGAGGGGCGCTGAACAAGTCCAGTATAAACGGGCAAAGACAAAAAAGCCTCCTATGGCAGATAAAGGGGAAAAACAATGCAGGAATAGCTGGCAAGCACAAAAAGGCAGACCACCAAAGGATTATGCAGTAAAAACCATTTCAATTTTAATGTACAGTCTAAAAATAAGCAGTCAACATTCAATAAACTCATAATGTATAAATATTCAGACAAAACAAAAAACTTCAAATTTGAACACCAATGGTTCAGATTTGAAGTTCCGTTCACCGATGCACCGAACCCGTACGCTCACAAAAAGGTGGCAGCGACTCCAAACCGTCGTAAAGGTGTTCGCAACTGAACAGACGAGCCGAACGTGCCCATTTGCAATAGAAGAGGCGCAAGGAAGCAGGCGGATATTTTTCTTGACAAAGAAAATCGGAGCAAAGCGAACTTTGCTCCGATGCAGTTGGCTGAGCTGAACGGTTTAGATGCCAACTTTTCAGAATATTTTTTCTTAATGTGTAAAATCAAAAAACAAATGATGCAATGTTATTTCTCTTCTGTCCAGAGTCCTTTTGTGTTGTGAAACGTACTGCGGTTCTATGTATCGCAATTCACGAGATAAATTGTTTATGGGAAAAGTTTTTGCAATTTCAGAAATTAATTCTGTTACTATTTCTGGGATCTTTCCGCTTAATACATATCCAACAATTGAAGATTCAGACGACTGCGAACCATACCGCCCTGTTGTATAGTTTTTTACTCCTGTCTCTACATATCTTTTAATTTTATCTTTTTTATGATTATAAAGATTTTTGCACTCTGCCCCAAAATAGCTGTTTGAAGTATCCCAATCACGAAAACAAAAATCAATTGTAGGTTTATATCCTCGTTTCTTTTTTAACGTTGAATCCTGATACTGGTGCACCGGTCCAATACTATTTATTTTAAGAGTAGTCGATCGGTTTTCATTTGTCCACCTCTGCAATATTTTTCCATACCATTCTTGCGTGATGTCATCTTCTTCAGTATTCTCACTAATAATGACACTTGTATCTGTTATTAAATCATTATACCCTCGCCAAAAAGTCAATAAAATCTCATTAACACCAGCAGGTCCAAGCCTTTTAGCCAAATCATCCGGAACCGCTGAGGATGATGTTATATTTCTTATACTACTCATCATATCACCTCCACACCTTGGAAACATCTTCAAATATCTCATCTGCGTCACGGCAAGCAGCAGAATATGTCCAATATTTCCGTTGAGATGGTTTAACAATATATATTTTATCTTGTTGATAAATTCGAAGATTTCTTCTCACAAATACCATTTGTTTATTGTCAACTAATGAATTATCTAGTTCCAAAAGAATGTCATTCAACCGCTCATTATTTGTAACAATATTTAATTTGCCATCCGTTTGTCGCGCAACATTTAAAACAAGTACAGACAATGGTGCATCACCAAAATACAGTTCTCCAGAAAAGTTTACTCCTATCCCAAATGTATTGGTCAATACGTTATGTATTGTAGAATAATACATTTTATATACATCTGCATTAGGTTTTTTAAAAGATATTGAACGATGTTTATTTTTGAAATAGTCATACACATAATCAATTACATCATCTATTTGATAGCACTCATATTCTTTTAGTCGATACAT
This sequence comes from uncultured Ructibacterium sp., assembly GCA_965146665.1. GTDB lineage: Bacteria > Bacillota > Clostridia > Monoglobales > Monoglobaceae > Ructibacterium. The sequence continues at coordinate 58,984 of CBCTHE010000015.1, read as the reverse complement.
ACGATGTACAAAACTTTCTTCTCTTTGTTTTTCCGTTGGCGCTGTCGCCAGTTCATCAAATATTTCACACGCTTCAGCAATGTCAGCATCACTAGGCAAAGGTATTGGCGTTTGCCATATATCCCCTGCCTCCAATTCATCTCTTTCTACTAACCATTTCCTATTTGTAAGAATATGATAGTACGAAAAAACTCTTGAACCAATTATCACACTTAAGTATTTTAACTTGTTGATTTCACCATGAATTCCTAACAAGCTGTGATTAAATACAACATCATAATCAAGCACCATAGACAGAAACATTCCATCTTTGTGGCTTTGTTTAATTATCAAATGTGGGGCTTTAAAGATTTCTCTAGCATTCTTAACCGTACACTCATAATCAACAAAGTCAACCATTTGAAGTTCATCAGCATTAACATAGTATGGCATAAACTTTTTCGCTTCAACCAATGGGATACCCTCAAAATCATAACACCTATGTTTTCTATTCCCTCTTTTAAATCCCTCTGCAGTCACCATATTATTTTCTTCAATGAATACTGACATAGGTACAAAAGTATTCTGCAATTTCCCTATTAATTCAAGGTCTCTAGGCGCTCCCCACATTGCAATTTTCCAAATCCTATCATCTTCTATAATATCACGGGGTATTCTGCATATATCATTGGGATCAATAGAAAACTTTCTAATGTCTTCAATTGTGTAATTGGGCTTTGGCGTACAATATATTATTGGTTGCCACACATCCTCTTTTTTAGGTGTATAGATAATTGCTGCAGCAGGTCCACTAGCATGGTCAAAGAGAAATTTCCTGTATGCAGACAAATTAATGATTGCTAGAACATTATTATCCAAAAACAGGTTTTTCCTATACGATCTACTCTTATCAGATCTATTAAAAAGCAACCCCTTACTAGGCATAAGAATACAAATAATTCCATCGTGTTTACATAATTCTGAACACTTAATAGAAAAGGCCTGCGCAATTTGCTTGTCGCCAATAACACGATTTACTTTTTTTAAGTATGTTTTCGTTTCCTCGGTAATACCACTCTGCCAAGGTGGATTGCCAATAATAACATCATATTGCCTATTATTAAAAGCACTATCCTCGGCAAAAAAATCGCTTGTAATTAAGTTGTCCTCCAGCAGACACGGGAATGCTAATTTATCCCATATACTTCGTGGATCAAGAAAATCACACATAGCTAAACTAAGACTAAAAGATGCAACTCGAATAGCTTCTTCATTAATATTCACACCGAAAATGCTGTTTTTTAGAAGGCTATTCAGTTGTTCGCAGGTAATAGTAGGAACTTCATTTTGAGTCATCCATCTGCAAACTAGTCTCCTGTATGCTTCAACCAAGAAGATACCTGAACCACACGACGGATCAAAAAAAGATGTTTCTTTATATTTTCCTTCCCATGGATACACCTCATCCATTACTAAGTTAACAAGATGAAGTGGTGTATAATATGTTCCTTTTTCATCCTCTTCATCTGACAGATGAAAAAATAACTCATAAATGCTACTTATCAATTGGATGGGAATAATATCAAAGCTGTATAAAGGCCATAACGTAAGCTGTTTACTTTCTAACTCACTATCACCCAATATAAATGTACAAAGTTCATCCAGATCTTTTTGAGTAATAATTTCAATTTCTTCATCTGTCACTTGGAGTGTATCACCATTAAACTTTTCTTTAAGTGAGGTAAACAAATTATAAGTTGCATCTTTACTTTTCAACACATCAGTATACTGTTTTGCTGAGTCTAAAAAAGTACTATAAAACCCTTGCGGAAATACCGCTTCTCCATTTGAATCTTTTCTTTCTTCTAAGTATTTAATGAATATCGAGCGACAGAGCAAAGCATGAATCACGCTGGTAATTATTTGTTTGCTTTTATCACATCTTTTTTCAATTTGATTAATTAATGTTTTTCGCATTATCCTCAAATTTGACATCAAAGTAGCATCTACCCGACCCTGAGCATCAAATCTATTCTTGCTTCGCCTCCAGTATTCGCCACTTTCAAGCAAGGAACGATGATATTTTTGGAGTTCAACTCGCTGCAAAGCCAGTCCATTAACCAGACTTAAGTTTTCTATCAATCCCGCAACGGGATTAAGATTTCCATTCTCAACAGTTTCAGGTGCCTTATAATTATTATAAATCAGAATTTCATCCGGAGTCACTACAAACAATAACGGAGCCTCACCAAGATTCCACGAAAGTCGATGTAACTCTGCAACCTTCTCTGCATCATATTTTTTTATTACAGAAAAATATATAAGAGGAATTTTTGCAATTCCATTTGAATCACGAAGGAAATATACAGCATCAATCCCTATTTTTTCATGAACTTGATTAAAAAACAACCTCTGAAATGAAGTCATATTCTTTAACTCTTCCTCAGTGGCTAAACCATTACTGGAATTTATATCAAGGTATTCAAATATGCCATTCAACAACTCATTCATATTTTTATCCTCACATCAAAACTATATAATCTGATTCTATCATAGAACAGTTTTTCATCAAAATCTCCGCAAAACAGATTTGTTTGCGTTAAAAAAATGTATTAATTATTTCTTGTAATACGACTTTGTATATCCTCAACCGATGGTAACTGTTTCTCTAATTCCTCCGGTAAATTATTTGTAATTTTATATTCGCTTATACCAATTGGTTTTGACATGTCTTTGAGAGCATATTCCGCAACCAAGTTATTTTTGTTTTTACAAAGCAACAGACCAATTGATGGATTATCATTATCTTTTTTCAATATTCCATCCACTGCCGACAAATAAAAATTAAGCTGACCTACATATTCCGGCTTAAAGTCACCCGTTTTCAGTTCAACCACTACATAAGAGCGTAGATTAAGATTATAAAAGAGCAAATCAATGTAAAAATCATCGCCGCCAACATTTAAATGGTATTGATTCCCTAAAAACGCAAAACCTGTACCGAGTTCCAGCAACAAAAATGTAATTTCTTTTACAAGGGCATTTTCAATATCCCTCTCAACCATATCTTCCTTAAATGGAATAAAATCAAAAATATAAGGATCTTTCATCGTCTGCACAGCAAGTTCGCTTTGAGGTGCAGGGAGGCGGGATTCGAAGTTTGAAATCTTTTCTGCAATCGCTTGACGTTCATAAAGGCCACTTTCTATTTGATGAATAAGCACATTCCTTGACCAACCATTTTCCCTCGTCTTTTCAATGTACCATTTTCTCTCCGTAATATTCACAATCTTGTCCAGCAACGCAATATTATGTCCCCATGGAATTTGTGCAACAACCTGTTGCACAAATTCTCTATCCGGATACTCCGCTGCAAACTTAGACATATATTTTAAATTTCTCACAGAGTAGCCTGTGGAATTAGGAAACGCCAATTTAATATCTTTTGCCAGATTCTCAATAAATTTATTTCCCCAAGTTTTATGTTCATTTATGATTAAACCTATATTGTAATAAAGCATAACAAGTTCTCGATTTACGGACACGGCTGCTTTAAACTGTGATTCATTAATTGCCACTTTTATATCCTTAACAATTGATAAGTACTGATTGTCATTTATCAACATATATCGTGTCCTCCTCTTCAAAAATGCTATAAAGCATCTCCGCCTAAATTCTGATAGCATTGCACCATTTCAAGCATAATTTCCGGAAACAGCCATGCACGAAAAACCTCCGCAATTTCAGGATGAGCAATACTTCCACCATTCTTACCGGCTTTGGATTTTATCCCTTTCGCATTAGTAGCATTGATCCAAAGTTTTAGCGTCAATGTTTTATTTGAACTCTTAATACTTTTAAGCAACTTCTCACATTCATTATCCAGAAAATTAGAATTGAACTTATTTTCCCACATTCTTAAATACTCTACTGTATTGGCATTTCTAAGCCAACATTGTATCAAATACCCCGGATTCTTGCCACTTTTACTACGCGCAATTTCTGTCAATGAGACATACTCCTTATCTATAGTCCCATCACTTCGCATCAGCTCCCCTATATTGGAGCACCTGCAACCGGGTATATCATTAACATTCAATTCTTCGTAAAACAAATTTGATAAGTAATCGGCTTCTTCTTGCGTCTGAATTCCTTGCTCGACCAAGTGCTTCAGTATTTTTTCAACCGATATTGTGTATGACCAGATCGCCTCTGCTTTTCTTTTATCTCTTTCAGTCACGCAGTTCACTCCAATTCCACGTATATTTATATTATATCAGAATTGGATCGATTTGTAAATACCCTAAGTATTATTTCAGTTAATGCACGTATACGTATTTTATGCAATATCAAGAATCACGTTTTCTGCTGTATACTATATTTTATTTTACATGGATAACCCCCTATCATAACGGCAACGCAATTCTTTTTCGCCACGAGCCATGAGGTAATCTTCAAACGAAATAATGAATGGCACATACTTTTTATTGTTTATGGTTTTATCTATAACATCTCGCGTCCACTTTTCCTTACCTGACGGTGATTTGATGCCTTGATTAAGCAATTCCGCTTGTATATCCTGTAGGCTACAATTGCTTATTGCCATATGAAATATCAGTTTAACTACCTCTGCCTTTTCGGGATTTACGTACACCAGACCTTCCGCATCCCGCTCATAACCGTAACACACTCTGCCGAATAATCTTGATTGATACAAATTCAATTTCGTCATTCTATTCTCCTCCATGTTATTATTTTATTGCATACAAAAAGCACATCTTGATTAACTCAAAATGCGCTTTAAGATTTTAGTTTTGACAAAACATCCGTATTATGATGTTTTACTTTTAACTCTCCTATAAACCTAACTATTTTTTAACTAATTTTAACATATTGCGCCCCATTTTTCGGGTAATTTCTCATATAAAAAGAGACAAACATCATTATAACCATGTTATAAAAAATGTTTGTCTCTTTTGGAGGCGCCACCCAGATTTGAACTGGGGAATAAAGCTTTTGCAGAGCTCTGCCTTACCTCTTGGCTATGGCGCCATATGCAGCTGTATACTTATAGTATGATAAAAGACGCAAACATATGCGTCTTTTATCATACATTTTGGAGCGGAAGACGAGATTCGAACTCGCGACGTTCACCTTGGCAAGGTGACGCTCTACCACTGAGCCACTCCCGCACATCAGCTTCTGTGAAAAGAAGCCTGGTGCCTCCGGGCGGAATCGAACCACCGACACGGGGATTTTCAGTCCCCTGCTCTACCGACTGAGCTACAGAGGCGTGTCATTTGTATATAAATGAAAGACTGCGCCGCGCCGAAGCTCCGGCGCATATCTTTCAGTTGTGGCGATCCGGATGGGGTTCGAACCCACGACCTCCAGCGTGACAGGCTGGCATTCTAACCAACTGAACTACCGGACCAAGTGTGGTGGGCACTATAGGGCTCGAACCTATGACCCTCTGCTTGTAAGGCAGATGCTCTCCCAGCTGAGCTAAGCGCCCACACTTTGATGCCGTCAACGAGCGGCGACAACGTTGACTATTATACTCCGCGGACACAAAAAAGTCAAAGCCATCACAACCGATTATATTACATTATCTAGGATTACACTCAACATATCTGGTTATTTCTCACGATAACACACGATTTCATTCGATTTCATTCCGCGCCGCCGGACAGTCAGCGTCTCACCGCCTTCGCCAGCATCGCCTTCAGCTCCTCCCGGCCGAACGTATATGCCCTGTTGCAGAAATGACAGACAATTTCCGCCTGTCCCTGTTCGTCGATGATATCCTGGATCTCCTTTTTGCCGAGGGAAACAATGGCGCGCTCCATCCGTTCCCGTCCGCAGTCACAGGCATAGCCCACCTCCGCGGCCCCCAGAATCTCCACATCAAAGCCCAGCATGACATATTTGATGATCTCCTGTCCGTCCATGCCCTGTTTCAGCATATCCGTGACGCTCATCAGTCCCTGCACGCTGTTTTCCAGCCTGGCAAGGCTTTGCTCATCACAACCGGGCATAACCTGCACCATGAACCCGCCGGCACACCGGATGGTATAATCCCGGTCCACCAGCACGCCAAGGGCAACCACGCTCGGCACCTGCTCCGACTGCATGAAATAATAGGCCAGATCATCCCCGACCTCTCCGGTCTGGATGGGGATCTGCCCCACATAGGGCTCCTTCATTTTCAGATCACGGATCACGCTGAGCGTACCTCGTCCGATACCGCCGCCCACGTCCAGCTTTCCGTCGGGCCTCAATGGAAGATCCGCGGCCGGATTGGCCACATAACCCTTGACACCGCCCTTGGAATCCGCCACAACGACAAGCGTTCCCAGCGGCCCGTCTCCGCGCATCTGCAGGGTCAGGCTGGCGGCTTCCTCCTTCAGGCCGTCCGCCATCATCAGCGCCGCGGTCAGGAGCCTGCCAAGGGCCGCCGACGCCACCGGCGAGGTCTGGTGAAAAGCATGGGCCCGGTTCACCGTCTCGGTGGTGACCACAGCAGAAATCTTAAAAAAACCGTCTTTGGTAATGGCCTTTGTCAAAATGTCACTCATATTCGTTTCTTCCTCCGTGAAATCCGGTTTCACCGGGTTCTTATATACAAAGAAAACCGACTCAACCGGAGCCGGCTTTGCTTTTTCAGGCATATTGTTTCAACAGTGCGCCGCAGATCCCGCGGCGCCGGAACCGTCCCGGCTCACCGCCGGGCCGCCGTTCCTGTCCTTTATCCCGAATTACGCGAGCTTAACATCCACAGCCTGCGGGCCCTTTGCTCCCTCAACCACGTCGAAAACGACGGATGCGCCCTCTTCCAGGGTTTTATAGCCATCCATGGCAATCGCAGAATAGTGAACAAATACATCGGTTCCCTCTTCGCTCTCAATAAAGCCAAATCCTTTTTCTGCGTTAAACCATTTTACTTTTCCTTGCATGAAAATTACCTCCTAAAAATCTTAAGCCGGGGAATCTAAAATCAAGATTCAACTGACCCTTGCTAAGAGTATAGCATAATAGCAATATTTTGTCAACTGTTTTTTGTGCATTATGCACAGTTCCTTATTATTTTACCCCATTTTTCTTCGTTTTACAATTCCTGACGAAATTTTCCGCCATGTAATTTTATCCACTTTTTACCCAGTCCGGCACCGAATTTTTGCCCGCAAAAGTCTGGGAAATATTTGACTTTCAATTTCGCCTGTGCTATACTATTATCAAACATATGATAGGAGGTTTTTGAGATGGGTATGTTAGAAAAGTTCAGCCTGGCGGGCAAGGTCGCCCTTGTGACCGGCGCTTCCTACGGCATTGGCTATGCAATCGCAAAGGGAATGCACGAAGCCGGCGCAAAAATTGTGTTCTGCGACATCAAGCAGGAATTCGTAGACCGGGGTCTTGCTTCCTATAAAGAAGACGGCATTGACGCCGCGGGCTATGTCTGCGACGTGACCAACGAGCCTATGGTTCAGGAGATGGTGAAGAAAATTGAGGCCGAGATCGGCGTGATTGACATTTTGGTAAACAACGCCGGTATCATCAAGCGCATTCCCATGTGCGATATGACTGCGGAGGAGTTCAGACAGGTCATTGACGTGGACCTGAACGCGCCGTTCATTGTGTCCAAAGCTGTCATCCCCAGCATGATTAAAAAGGGTCACGGCAAGATTATCAACATCTGCTCCATGATGAGCGAGCTGGGCCGCGAGACCGTTTCCGCATACGCGGCGGCGAAGGGCGGTTTGAAGATGCTCACCAGAAACATCTGCTCTGAATACGGCGAATACAACATTCAGTGCAACGGCATTGGCCCGGGATATATCGCAACGCCTCAGACCGCGCCTCTGAGAGAGAAACAGCCTGACGGCAGCAGACATCCCTTTGACCAGTTCATCATCGCCAAGACGCCGGCCGCGCGCTGGGGCGACGCGGAGGATCTGGCTGGTCCCGCGGTATTCCTCGCGTCTGAGGCATCCGACTTTGTCAACGGTCATGTTCTCTACGTTGACGGCGGTATCCTGGCCTATATCGGCAAACAGCCGTAATGCCGCACAGCACGGCCGTGCAGGGCATACAGGCTGCGTTTTGTACACAGAAACCGAGACGGACTCAAGCTTGAGTCCGTCTTTTTGTTCGTTCCAATACGCGCCGGGGCAGGGACAGCGCGAAACGCCAAGCTTTCCCGCCCTGCGGCGCAGGTATCCGGCGCGTCTTGTTCTCCCGCCGCTCTTCTTCGTTTTTTCAGGTCCCGCGCCGGAGCAACGGGCGCGGTTTTGACATTTTTCTTGACTTTGCGCTTAAAATGCGGTAAAATAAAGTTTAACATTCCCACAGAGGCCGTCTGAATTCCAGCCTCTGTTCCGGTATCATTGCTGAACAAATTTTATGAGAGAGGTGATTCCTTTGGATCGATATGAATCTAATCAAACACGGAGTACCATGGAGGCCAACATCAAGTCCTACATGAAGCTGATCCATCAGCAAAACTCTGTCTGGAACTCCATCCCATCCCACTATTACAGCGACTACAATGTCAAACGCGGGCTGAGAAACGCGGACGGAAGCGGCGTCCTGGCCGGGCTGACCACCATCGGCGAGGTTCACGGCTATGTCATGGATGAGGGGAACAAATCTCCGGTGGAGGGAAAGCTCCGGTACCGCGGGATTGACGTGGAGGATATTGTGTCCAACTGCCAGAAGGAGCACCGCTTTGGTTTTGAGGAAACCGCCTTTCTGCTGATGTTCGGCTTTCTGCCCGACCGTGAGACCCTGGCGGACTTTACCCGGGTTCTGGCAAGCCGCCGGGATCTGCCCTATGAATTCACAGAGGACATGATCTTCAAGGCGCCCAGCAAGAATATCATGAATAAGCTGGGCCGCTGTGTGCTGGCCCTGTACTCCTATGACGACAATCCGGACGATATCTCAATTCCCAACCTGCTCCGGCAGAGCTTTGACCTGATTGCCCGGTTTCCTGTTCTGGTGGCCAACGCCTACAGCTGTAAGCGCCATTACTTTGACGGCGAGAGCCTTGTGCTCCACAATCAGAATCCGGAGCTCTCTGTGGCGGAAAACTTTCTGTATATGATCCGTCCCAACAACCAGTATTCCGCGCTGGAGGCGGAAATTCTGGATCTGGCCCTGATTCTGCAGGCAGAGCACGGCGGCGGAAACAATTCCGCCTTTGCGGTGCATGTACTCTCCTCCACCGGCACGGACACCTATTCGGCCATATCCGCGGCGGTTGGCTCTCTCAAGGGGCCCAAGCACGGCGGCGCGAACGACAAGATGCTCTCCATGATGACGGAGATCAAGGCCAACGTGAAAAACTGGGATGACGAAACCGAGGTGCTGGATTACCTGAAAAAGATTCTGCGCAAGGAGGCGGGGGACGGCAAGGGTCTGATCTATGGCATGGGCCACGCGGTCTATACCATCTCGGATCCCAGAACCGGAATTCTCAAAGCCAAGGCCAAGGAGCTTGCAGATGTCACCGGACACCAGCAGGAGTATGACCTGCATGATCTGGTCCAGCGGCTGGCCCCCCGGGCTTTCCGGGAGGTCAAGGGCCTTGACAAGGACATCTGTGCCAACGTGGACTTCTATTCCGGATTTGTCTATCAGATGATGGGTCTGCCGCAGGAGCTGTACACCCCGCTCTTTGCCATGTCCCGGATCGTTGGCTGGTGTGCGCACCGGATCGAGGAGGTTATGACCAGCAGCAAGATCATCAGGCCAGCCTATAAGACCATTGCGAAGCGGCTGCCCTATACCCCCATTGACCAGCGGGAGAAGATTCAGCTGGAGGATGCCGAAAAATAGAATAAAATTCTGCCCCTCCCCTCTGCCGCGCAGTGGGGAGGGGTTTTTGTCAGAGGGCAGTGCCCTTTTGGGGAATAAACATATGCTGCAGGTTTACCTTTTCAATGGTCAGCAGTTTGATTTTTTTATCAACGCCCCCCGCAAATCCGGTCAGGCTCCCGCCGCTTCCTATGACCCGGTGACACGGCACAATAATGGAGATTGGGTTGCGGCCAACGGCCCCGCCCACAGCCCGGGCGGACATTTTGCCGCTTCCATTCTGCTCCGCAAGGATCCGCGCGATTTCGCCATAGGTCATTGTCCCGCCATAGGGAATGCCTTTTAACACCTCCCAGACAGCCATCCGGAACGGCGTGCCGTTAAGCTGCACAGGCGGCGTGAAATCCGGGATCCCGCCGCCGAAATAGCAGTCCAGCCACGCCCTGGCCTCCCGCAGTACCGGCGTCTCCCTTTCCTCATACTCGGGTGCGAGCGTGTCCGCAAAATACTTTGCTCCGTCAAACCAAAGGCCGGTTATGCTTGTGCCGTCACAGGCGATTGTGATTGCCCCCGCCGGCGACTGGTAGTTACTGATATAATCCATCATACTGTACCTCCGTTTCAATCCGGATTTTCTCATACCATCATACCATACTCCGCAGATAATTTCCAGCATAATATGACAGTTTTCTCCTCCCTCCGGCCGTCCTCCTGTGCTCCGCCGTTGACTTCCGCGGCCGGTTGGGCTATAATAAAAGCCAGCGGCCGGCGGAACGGCCCGCATAACATTGGGAAGAAGGGCAGGGGACGGCATGCTGGCAGAGGATATCAACACAGCGCTGCAGACCAGCGGTTATCTGGAGGGAAAAAACTATGAACGCGAGGTTCTCACCGGGCTGGATCTGGACAAGATGGAATTTGAGTCCGCGGTATTTACACAATGCCGGTTTCTGGAGTGTAATTTCAGCGGCTGCTCCTTTTATAACGTCACCTTGGATACCTGCGACTTCACAGGCAGCCGTTTCGGCGCCTGTTACTTTAAGAACGCAAGGCTTTTGGACTGCAGGGGCGACGGCTGTAATTTCAGCCGCGGCTCTTTCCTGCTCACCGCGCTGGAAAAGGGTTCCTTTTGCTATGCCAACTTCAGCGGCAGTCTCTGGGACCGTTCCAAAATCACGGAGAGCGTCTTAAGGCACGCCTTTCTGTCAGAGGCCAAATTTAAAAATCTGTCTCTGGACCGGGCCGACCTCACCCACACAGACTTTTTCAAAACGTCCCTGAAAGGGGTGGATTTTTCCACCTGTGTCATTGACGGAATCACCCTGTCCGATTCCTATGCCGAACTGCGCGGCGCAAAGGTCAGCGCCGAACAGGCCATTGATCTGGCCATGCTTCTGGGGATTCAGGTGGTATAGCCCTGCCCCTGCGGATATGTCACATTGACCTTGCGCGCTCCGGCGCCAAAAGCAAAAAAAAACGTCCCGGACCGCGGCTTGATACCGCGGTCCGGGACGCCTTTTTTCAGCCAGCGGCGCGTTATGCGCCGCCCAGCAGACTTTCATACATATCGCTGTATTTCTGCGCGGAGGCCGCCCAGGAAAAGTCAGCCTTCATGGCGCGCTTCATCAGCGGGTTCCAGACCTCTTTGTTGGCAAAGAATTTCAGCGCCATACGCAGGGTGAACATCATGTCATGGGCGCTGTAGGGATAGAAGCTGAAGCCGTTGCCCTCGCCCGTGAACTCATTGAAAGGCTGGACGCTGTCCTTCAGCCCGCCGGTCTCCCGCACCACAGGGACGGTGCCGTAGGCCATGGCGATCATCTGGCTCAGGCCGCAGGGCTCGAACATGGACGGCATCAGGAACAGATCCGAAGCTGCGTAGATCTTATGGGCCATGTCATTGCTGAACATGATGTTGGCCGAGAGCTTATCGGGATGATACCACGCGTTCTGCCGGAACAGCTCCTCATACTTGGCCTCGCCCGTGCCCAGGACGACCAGCTGGATATCCATACCCATCAGCTCGCCCATGGCCTCCGCGATGATATCAAAGCCCTTCTGGTCCACCAGCCGGGAAACGATACCAACCATGGCCTTCTCCCCATCCACAGGGAGCCCCAGCTGCTCCTGCAGCTTGATCTTATTGGCTTTTTTCTTGCTCACAATATTGCGCTGGTCAAAGTTCTCGAAGATATATGGGTCCGTCTTGGGGTTGTACTCGCCGTAATCAATGCCGTTAATGATGCCGAACAGGGCGTTGGACCGGGCAAAGAGCAGGCCGTCCAGCTTTTCGCCGCCCAGCGGCGTCTTGATCTCCTCCGCATAGGCGGGGCTGACCGTGGTCACATAGTCGGCGTACACAACTCCGCCCTTCAGCAGGTTAGCACAGCCGTGGAACTCCAGCTTATCCTCCGTAAAGAAGGTTTGGTCCAGGGAGAAAAAGTCCGCCACAATATCCATGGAATAAATCCCCTGATACCGGAGATTGTGGATGGTGAACACGGTCTTGATCCCCTGATAAAACGCGTCCCGCACAAAGTATGCGTTGAGCAGGACCGGCACCATGCCGGTCTGCCAGTCGTGGCAGTGGATGACATCCGGCTTGAACTCCAAATGCCGCAGGATTTCCAGGCAGGCTTTGTCAAAAAAGGCGAAGCGCTCCAAATCGTTCCATTTATAGAGATACGGATCTCCAAAATAATACTCGTTGTCGATAAAATAATAGGTGACACCGTCCTTTTCCAGCTCGAATACACCGCAGTATTTTCTGCGCCAGCCCAGCGGAACATAGATAAAAAACCTGAACTCCAGCTGCTGCCGGTATTCCTCCGGCACACAGCCGTATTTGGGCATCACCACCCGCACATCATGGCCCAGCTTAACCAGCGCCTGCGGGAGGGCGCCCGCCACATCGCCCAGGCCCCCGGTCTTAGCAAAGGGCGCAACCTCAGAGGAACACATCAATATTTTACTCAAAATGAATCACACCTTTCAGGAAGATTGTATAGGCTCCCGCCTTGAAGCTTTCCCGTTTTTTCCACAGCGCGTTTCCCAAAACCGCCGGAGTGCGGACAGACCCGTCTTGCTCCGCCGGTTTGCAGCGACGCTTTAGATCACGGTTCCCTTGCCGATTACCATGGGATAGGTGTCCTGGCCGATCAGCTTTTTGCCGTTTCTAAGTACCACTTCCTTATCAAAGATCACGTTGGCCATCATACAGTTGTCCAAAACCTCTGAATTCTGCATAATGATACAGTTCTCAATGGACGCACCCTTGCCGATATGCACGCCGCGGAACAGAACACAGTTTTTCACCGAGCCCTCTATCACACATCCGTCCGCAATGATGGAGTTGGACACCTCCGCATTCTTCCCGTATTTGGTCGGCACCGTGTCCTTGACCTTGGTATAGATGGGCATGTTGGTCTTGAGCCCGAACAGCTCCTCCCGGGTCTCCCGGTGCAGAAGCTGAAGGTTGGCGTCAAAGAAGGACTTTACGTCATCGATCTTGAGCTCACAGCCATTGTATTCATAGGCACAGATTTTGAGCCGGTGCAGACTCCCCAGGAAAATATCCTTGGAAATGGAGTGCTTGCCGTGGGCTACGGCATCATCCACAAGATCCATCAGCAGTTCCTTGCGGACGATGAACATGTGCATATAGGAGAGGTCTGTTTTCTGCTTTGCCGGGTACACGTGCATATCCCGAATCCGGGCGTCTGCGTCCACATCCAGCAGGATCTGGCGTTTCAGCTCAGAGGGCGACAGCCTTCCGGCTTTGTGATAGATCAGGGTGATATCCGCCTCATGCTCCAGATGGAACTTTAAAACCTCGTCAAAGTTCATGTTGCAGATGGTATTGCAGTCCGCCACCACGGCATATTCCTGCCGGCTCTTGGAGAGATAGTGGTGCACGCCGTAGATGATGTCCACACCGCCCTGGGTTTCCCCCGGTCCGTCCCCCGTATCTTTGGGCGGCAGGATGAACAGCCCGTTGTTCTTGCGGTCCATATCCCAGTCCTTGCCGGTGCCCAGATGGTCTGTCAGGGACTGGTAGTTATAGGGGGTTGTGATCCCCACGTTGATCACCGAGGAGTTCACCATACTGGAAAGCATAAAATCTATGATCCGGTACCGCCCGCCGAAGGGGACGGCCGCAAGCGCCCGCTGGCTGGTCAGTTCCCCCATGCCGGCCTCCGGGTTTTCCGCGAAGATCAAACCCAACATATCGTTTTTCATAGTCTATTCACCTCTTTCTAAAGTCCTTGCCTATCCCGCAATATCAGCTGTGACCATGGAATTCACCGCGACCTTGACCCCGTCGCCGATCTGAACCTCCGGCCCCAGCAGGGTGATGTCGTCACTGCAGATCTTGCTGTTGATCCACTCCGTGTTGGCGGTATCCTCCATGGAGCCCACCACGGCTCTTTCGCCCACAGTCACGCCGGCGCCCACAATGGACTTATAGACAAAGGCATCCCGGCCGATTTTCGCGCCCGGCATAATGATGGAGTCCTCAATCTTGGCCCCCTCCTCTACGGTGACGCCCTCAAAAATCACCGAGTGGTCCACCTCGCCGTAGATCTCACATCCCTCCGTGATATAGCAGTTTTTCAGCTTTGCCTCCGCCGACACATAATGGGGCGGCTTGATGGGGTTCTTGCTGTAGATCCTCCAGTCGTCGTCATCCAGCTTGCACCCGGGATTGTCGTCCAAAAGCTCCATGTTGGCCTCCCAGAGGCTCTGGATGGTCCCAACGTCCTTCCAGTAACCGTCAAACCGGTGCGCCACCATTTTCAGCCCGTCTGCCAGCATGGCCGGGATGATGTTCTTGCCGAAGTCGTTGTCTGATGCCGGGTCGTTTTCATCCTCGGTGAGATATTTCTTCAGAACCTCCCAGCTGAAGCAGTAGACGCCCATGGACGCCAGGTTGCTTTTTGGGTTTTTTGGCTTTTCCTCGAACTCCACAATGTTCATATCCTCGTCCGTGTTCATGATGCCAAACCGGGACGCCTCGTCCCACGGGACCTCAATGACCGCAATGGTCGCGTCCGCACCCGCTTTTTTATGCTGCCGGACCATCTTGTTATAGTCCATTTTATAGATGTGGTCTCCGGACAGGATCACCACATATTTGGGATTGAACTGGGCGATAAAGCTCAGATTCTGATAGATGGCGTTGGCCGTGCCCTTGTACCACTCGCCTTTGTCAGCGGAGGTATAGGGCGGCAGGACATAGACGCCGCCGTTGGAGCGGTCCAGATCCCAGGACTGGCCGCTGGCGATATAAGTATTCAGTTCCAGAGGCTGATACTGCGTCAGGACACCGACGGTATCAATGCCGGAATGGGTGCAGTTGCTCAGGGGAAAATCAATGATTCTGTATTTCCCCCCAAAGGGAACCGCGGGTTTCGCGACACTTTTCGTCAGGATGCCCAGCCGGCTTCCCTGTCCGCCGGCCAGTATCATCGCCACACATTCTTTTGATTTCATCATCATCACCATTGCCTTTCCGGCTCACAGAATCGTATCAGGAACCAGCCGCGGGCTTATCGTGAGCCGGATAAGCCCCCATGGCGGGGCGGGCCGCCCCGTATCCCCTGTCCCAAAACCTCCGGCAGCTGGCCGGAACGCCCTGGGGTGCTTCAGTATACAAACCCCGTATCCGGGGATTTCCGGCCCCAATGGGCGCGCATCCCGTCACGGGTCAGTATTTGCAGCGATCAGGCCCGCTTGGTCTGTCCGGCCTTTTTTGCGGCTCTGCGGGGCTTTGCCGCCGGAGCCGCCACAGGCGTTCCGTCCGCTTCCGTGTTTTCCTGAGGCGGGGCCGCAGGTTCCGCCCCAGCGGGCTCCGGCGTTTTTACTTCCGCCTTCACCGGAACAGCCGGGACACGCTTTTTCCCGGACGCCGCGGCGGTCTTACGCTTCGCCTTCCCGTCTTCGGGCTTTTCGGTCTGCGCCGCGGACGCGGCCTTCACCGGCTTTTTCCGGGCCGGGACAGGCAGAGGCGTCAGCCTGAGGTAATAGGCGGTCAGCGGCGGCAGCGCCACCTCAATGGAATAGGGATGGCCGTCCGCGGGCCGCGTCTTGGCCTTGACCCGCCGCGTGCCCTTTCCGTCCCCGCCGTAAGCCTTGCTGTTACTGCTGAAAATCACTTCATATTCGCCGTACTCCGGCACGCCGACCACATATTTGGTCCGCTCCACCGGGGTAAAGTTCAGAATTACCGCGATTTTTTCGCTCCCGGCGGCATCAATCCGCATAAACGACAAAACGCTGTTTTCCGCGTCCTCCGCATTGAGCCAGCGGAAACCCTTCCAGTCCCCCATCTCCCGCTCGATCTCAAAGAAGGACGGGTGCTCCCGGTAAAAATGGTTCAGGTCAGCCGAGAATTTATGCAGTTTTGCGTGTGCATCGTACTGATCCAGCCCCCAGTCCAGCTGTTCCGCAAACCGCCATTCCACAAACTGCCCGAATTCGCCGCCCATGAACAGCAGTTTCTTGCCGGGATGGGCATACATAAAGGCATACAGGAGCTTGAGCTCCGCAAATTTTTCCTCATAGGTCCCCCACATTTTATCAATCAGCGACCGCTTGCCGTGGACCACCTCGTCGTGGGACAGGGCCAGGATATAGTTCTCCGCAAACGCGTACATCATGGGGAAGGTCAGCTTGTTGTGGTTTCCCTTCCGGAACAGGGGATCGCACTGCATATAGTCCAGCACGTCATGCATCCAGCCCATGTTCCATTTGAAGTTGAAGCCCAGACCGCCCTCGTGCGCAGGCTTGGTCACCCCGCCCCAGGCTGTGGATTCCTCCGCGATCATCATGACATTGGGGAACCGCTCAAATACGGCCTTGTTCAGCTTCTGCAGAAAGTCAATGGCCTCCAGATTCTCCTTGCCGCCGTATTTGTTGGGAAGCCACTCGCCGTCCCGGCGGTTGTAATCCAGGTAAAGCATGCTGGAGACCGCATCCACCCGCAGGCCGTCCATATGGTATTCGCCCAGCCAGAACAGGGCGTTTGAAATCAGGAAGGAAAAGATCTCCGTCTTGGTCCAGTCAAAAACCAGGGTTCCCCACTCCCTGTGCTCTCCCCGGCGGCTGTCAGGATGCTCATACAGGGGCGTCCCGTCAAACTGGGCCAGCGCGTAGCCGTCCTTTGGGAAATGGGCCGGAACCCAGTCCATAATCACACCGATTCCATTCTGATGCAGGGCGTCAATCAGGGCTTTGAGCTCTGCGGGCTTTCCATAGCGGCTGTTGGCCGAATAATACCCTGTCACCTGATAGCCCCAGGAGCCGTCAAATGGATATTCGCAGATGGGCATCAGCTCCACATGAGTATAGCCCATTTGTTTCAGGTATGGAACCAGTTCATCAATCATTTCCGTATAGGTATAATAGCTCCCGTCCTCTCTGGTCTTCCAGGAGCCAAAATGCATTTCGTATATGCTCACCGGCTTGTCATAGGGCAGGGTCTCCGCCCGGGCGTCCAGCCACCCGCTGTCATTCCAGGTATAGGTCAGATCCGCTGTGACCGAAGCGTTGGCAGGGCGCACCTCTGAATAAAAGGCGTATGGATCCGCCTTGAGCAAAATATCCCCGCGATACGTCTCAATGCTGAATTTATAGTTTTGGCCCTCAGTGACACCGGGCAGGAACAGTTCCCAGATTCCGGCGTTTGTGTGCCGGTGCATTCTGCCAAGGTTCCGGTCCCAGCCGTTGCCGTCGCAGACCACGGACACGGACTTGGCGTTCGGCGCCCACACTGCGAACAAATATCCTTCCTGTCCGGCATCATCCTGCATTTTATGCGCGCCCAGCATCCGGTAGCTCTCGTAATTGGCCCCCTGGTTGAACAGGTACATGGGCGGTTCGTCAATAAAGGCTGTATAGGGCTTTGGTGTTTTCTCTGTGTTCTTCATTTGCTGCACCCCCTGCTCGTGTTTCTGTAAAAAGTATCAAAAAAGCTTTTCAGACCCACGACACATTTTATCTAATATGAACAACTTTATTTTACCATATATCCGCATTATTGTCCATTTTTTTGAATAAAAATTTTGCACAAATTCTATTAGTAAATTTTGTAAAATGTTTCAAAGATACCTCCTGTGATTTCGGCGTTTTTCGACAAATTGCCCAAAAATGCAGGCTGTTTTTTGGTTTTTTGTCCTGCGGACAGGCTTCTCTCTTTTCAAGGTATGCAGTTGTCAGGGAAGTTATACTGATTATTTCTCAAAAGCCGCATATTTTCAGGGCTTACTTTCATTTTTTAGAGATCAAATGTTTTGTCTATCCTTCTGTTTTCATTTGTCAATCAAAAGATTTCAAAATGCCAACAACGAGCATATTGTATAGTCTGTCTTCTGGTTTTATACTTAATATTACCGACAATTATGCAAAGATTTATGGCACTTCTATTGCGCCGACCGTCGCAGACGGTGCGCAATATGATTTGTTTTTAAGAAACGCTTTTGTTCATTTTTGAGCGGCCAAAAACGAACCAAAAAGGCCGCATAGGGGCGGCGGCCCCTATGGACCCCGGAGGCCCGGTTCCGGCAGCTGCAGCTCACCCGAATTTCGCATTGGCCGTCATGCGTGAGGCCGGCCAGGGAGCACGCGATATACAGGGCCTCCCCGTCAAACGCGGAAACGGAGCCCGAAGATTTCACGCGGTGGTACACAAGCGTAGTTTGCTGTGTTTTTGACAGAATCCGAAGATATCCACAAACCTAATGGATTTATCCGCCATACCTGCAAAAAAACAAGCGCCAAATGCCTTAGATAACCAGCATTTGGCGCAAGGGGGTTATCAAAGGGGGTGCCCCCCTTTGATGGCTTTTGGTTTCTTTTCTCCATAGAAAAGAAACTTGCGCAAACGCCAACGGCGTGCGCAATAAACAACCGGAAAAAATGAAATGCACTATAGAACAAAGAGAAAAGAAAGGAAGCACAAACATGTTAAAAGTAGAAAACAACCGGTTCTATTTCGCCGGTATCTCTTTTCCAGTTCCCAACGGCCTGTACTTAGAATCATGTCCGCCGCTCATTCCACGAAATGGTCTTGCAGTCTATTCTGCGGACCGTGGTTTCAATATTGAGTTATTCTTTTGCGATTATGAGGAACCTACTCCACTCTATATGGATAATGCGGACTATAATCATAAGGATTATGTGACCATGCCCATTACAAAATATGAAGTCAACGGCATAACATGGTATTGCAGAATCTTTACCTATATTAAAACTCAGATGTTTGAAGCTTATCTCGACACAAACGGGAAAGAGAATCAGATACATCTTAGTGTCTGTGTAGAAATTCAGAGAGACCGATACAACATGCGTGATGTTTTTAAAATAGAAAGCGTAAAAGCTCTTTTGTCTGACATTCAAAAAAGCGGTTAAATCATTGGTTTGCAAAAAACTACGATTGCGCACGCCGTCGTCGCAACGGCGAAGCGCAGGAGCTTTTGGCGCACTCGGCCAAAACGACGGGAGCGAAGCTTGTTGTGACGCGGGGTTTGGGGCAGCGCCCCAATCTTTTTCCCGAAGGGGAAAAGACGCCGACCGGGCTCGGCGGTCGGAACCGGGTCTGGCAAGCAAACTACGCTTGTGTACCACCGCGTGAAATCTTCGGGCTCCGTTTCCGCGTTTGACGGGGAGGCCCTGTATATCGCGTGCTCCCTGGCCGGCCTCACGCATGACGACCAATGCGAAATTCGGGTGAGCTGCAACTGCCGGAACCGGGCCTCCGGGGTCCATAGGGGCCGCCGCCCCTATGCGGCCTTTTTGGTTCGTTTTTGGCCGCTCAAAAATGAACAAAAGCGTTTCTTAAAAACAAATCATATTCCGCACACCACGTCGCAATAAAACACTTTTATACGCAAACAGGGATTGACAAATATAGAAAAAGGACGTATAATAAAAGCAGATAAAGGTAAACCGTTAAACGGTTAGCCAAAGTTATGCTAAATGAAATAGCCGCAACCTTGGGTGAGGGCGGCTATTTCGCGTTTATGGACACAATCGCAAAAAATATCACGATTGATAAAATTACTTTAAGTAACTTTCCCATAAGCTCCACCTCCTTCCCGGAATCAAAAGATCCCCGGTGGGTTGGTGGCTAACCGCTCTTCAATTTCCTTTATCTGCTGTTAGTATTATACACGAATTCACACAACAATTCAATATATGTTACGCATTTGTAAACACTCCTGACCTAGAATTAAAAGGTAAAAAGGACACGGTTCAGATCAACCCGTGTCCTTTTTCCATACACTCCTCCAGCACCTCTGCGACACGGCCAACCGACAGACCTGTGGTGTCCACCAGCCGCGAGCCCAGCGCGGAATACAGCTCCAGCCGCGCAAGGCTCCGCTCCAGCACATCCGGTTTCCGAATACCGGCGCGGATATCCCCCTCCAGCCGTTCCCGGAGCGCCTCGGGCGCACAGGTCAGGGAAAACCAAAACACCGGAAACGTCCCCCGAAGCTCCGATAAGATTTGCCGGACAATTTCCTCCTGATGCATGACCCAACAAAAGATGACATTTTCGTACGCAGAGCAGTCCAAAAAATTTTGGAGCAGATAACAGATGTTGTCCAGCACCATGGCCTTGGTTTCGGCATTGACCACAAACGGAGCCGCATCCCAGCACCAATCCCCGTCCAGAAACACATTGCCAGGCAAAGTTCTTTGCAGTTCACGGCACACGGCGGTCTTGCCCACCCCCATGGTGCCGCCGATGAAAATCAATCTTTTCATATCATATCTCCTCACCGTCACAGTTTGTCCGCCAGCGTTGGCCGAAGCCGTTTCATCAGCAGATATCCGGCCAGATTCAGCAACGCCACAGCCGCCCAGAAACAGTACTGGTCCCAGATCGGCAGACTCCCCCCGTTCAGAAGCGCCGCCCGGCAGCCCCGCACCAGCACCGCCGCCGGATTGTACACACACAGCCACCGCAGGCCCTCCGGCAGCGTGTCCGGACTCCAGAACACCGGCGTAATCCAGAAGCCCAGCTGGACTGCCACATTCACCCCGTGCGCCACATCCCGAAGCTGGACGCACAGCAGGGCGCAGAGCTTCCCCAGTCCCAGAATCAGGAGGAAGCCCCCCGCCATCCAGTAAAAGGTCCAAAGCTGACCCGGAGCTGGCGGAAAACCGGAAATCCAGAGGCACAGCCACACCAGCGCCAAAAACCCCGCGTGTACAAAAAAGGCGGAGCAGACCCGCACCAACGGCAGGCACTCCGCCCGGAAACGCATTTTCCGCACCAGAAAACGATAGTCCCAGAAACAGGAGGCCGCCCCGGTGAGCCCCTCTGCAAAGAAGAACCAGGGGGCGATCCCCGCCATGAGCCAAAGGGCATACGGAACGCCGTCAACCGACGCGCCGCCCAGGGCCACGGTATACACAAACCAATAGATTCCCACAGTCACCAGCGGACCGGCAAGGGCCCAGAAGATTCCCAGCGCCGAGCCCGCGAACCGGGCTTTGCAGTCGTTCCATGCCAGGGACAGAATCATTCCCGGTCTCATTTGCCGACAACCTGTTCCAGATACCTGAGGAACTCATCCTTCAAATCCTCGCGCCGGAGGGCAAATTCCACAGTCGCCTCCAAAAAGCCAAGCCGATCGCCCACGTCATAGCGCCTTCCCTCAAAATCATAGGCATACATCCCCTGCTCCGCGGCAAGGCTCCGGAGCGCGTCAGTGAGCTGAATCTCACCGCCCGCGCCGGGTTTGGTCTGTTCCAAATATCCGAAGATCTCCGGCGTGATGATATACCGGCCCAGGACCGCCACATTGCTGGGCGCCTCCTCCCGCTTCGGCTTCTCCACCATACCGCTGACCTCGTACAGCCGGCCGCCGACCTGCTTTCCGTCCACACAGCCATATTTATGAATATCGTCCATGCTCACGGTCTGCACGCCCAGCACGGACTTTCCGCAGTCGTTGTATACCTCCACCAGCTGTTTGATGCAGGGCTTCTCGTCATTGTAAACCACGTCGTCCCCCAGCAGGACTGCAAAGGGCTCGTCACCCACAAAACTCTTGGCGCACAGGATTGCGTGGCCAAGCCCCAGCGCCTCCTTCTGGCGGATGGAAACCAGACTCGTCAGCTCCGCAATCTTCCGCAGTTCCTCGGCCATAGCCGCCTTGCCGCTGGCCTCCAGAGTGAACTCCAGCTCCCGCGAACGGTCGAAATGATCCTCCACCGCCTTTTTATAGGGGCTGGTAATGACGCATATATCCTCAATCCCCGCGCTGACCGCCTCTTCCACAATATACTGGATGGTGGGGGTGTCAACAATGGGGAGCATCTCCTTTGGCAGTGCCTTGGTCGCCGGCAGGAATCGGGTGCCCCATCCGGCCGCGGGTATAACCGCCTTTTTTACTCTCTTCATGGTCTCTCTCCTTTTTCGTTCTTCATACCTCCTCCAGAATCCAGGCGGGCAGCCCGGTCTGGATGGCATGCATGATTTTGGTTTTGAAAAACCTGTCTTCCCTTGTCTTTTGATTGATAAATTCCTTCATATCCTGCCGTTTGGATTTTCCGTCCATGGGACAGGGGTTGTGCACAATGGGGAGCTCCTCCCGCCGGGCATAGCCCTTGATCTCGCCCTCCGGCACATAGATCAGCGGCCGGATCACATGGATGTCCCGCCTGGACAAATAGGTCACGGGCGAAAAACAGTTCAGCCGCCCCTCATAAAAAAGGGACAGGAAAAAGGTCTCCAGCACATCCTCGTTGTGATGTCCG
Organism: uncultured Ructibacterium sp.; assembly: GCA_965146665.1. Lineage (GTDB taxonomy): Bacteria > Bacillota > Clostridia > Monoglobales > Monoglobaceae > Ructibacterium. The sequence continues at coordinate 36,418 of CBCTHE010000015.1, read as the reverse complement.
AGGGCTACCTTGCTGCAGCCCAGCTCCACCGCCAGATCGTTCACGCCGCCCCTGCGCATTTTGGCGCACAGGGAACAGGGATTTTTCTCCCGGCGGACATCAAAGATAACCTCCGCGATATCCGTCTGCTTCACCACATACTCCACGCCCAGCCGCGCGCACAGGGCGCGCACCCCGGCAAAGCTGGTTCCGGCATATCCCATGTCCAGCGACACCGCGATAAGCTCATACTTCCGGGGATAAAAGCGGCGCAGAGCCGCCAGGGCACACAGCAGGGCAAGGCTGTCCTTGCCCCCTGATACCCCCACGGCGATCCTGTCGCCCTCCCGGATCATCTGATAGTCGTCCACAGCCCGCCGCACCCGGCTCAAAATCTTTTTCATGCTTCTCTCCAATCCAACGCGAAAAATTTCCCGGCCGCCTCTGTCAGCGCCGGTCAACAATCCGGATCTCGCCGCCGCTGTATATATGGAGGGTCAGAATCTCGGCGGATGCGCCCTCTCCGGACTGGATGACAAGCTCATAATACTTTTTCCCGCCGCTGTCATACCGGGGCGCCGGATCATCCCCCGGGTCCCCCTGCAGGCCGTATGCTTCCCGGACATATTCCACGGCCTTATCCGCGGTGAACTCCGCGTCATCCTGACTGCCGTCCTTTTTGTGTTCCCGGCGCTGCTCCGCAATCTCCTCCCGGTACTGGTCCGCCTTGCGCTTCTGGCCGTCGGTGAGGGATGCGGAGTTCAGGCCGTCCAGCCGCTCCTCCGCCTGGTCCAGATACCCTTCCTCCACCAGCTCCCGGATCTGCTGCAGCTCCAGGTCAATTTCCTCGCGCTTGGAAAAATCCTTCTCACCGTTCTCTTTGTCCGCCGCGGCGGAGGCGGTTGGCGCGGCCGAAGCGCTGGCGCTGGGCCTGGGCGTCTCCTCCGGCCTGTCCTCGCCGCCCGCGCTGTACACCCTGCGGCGCAGGGTGTCAATGTCCTCGCCGATGGCGTAGTACTTATAGTCCTCCGGAATGTCCTTCAAAAACGCTTTTGCCCCCTCCGCGTCACCCAGGGCAAAGGCCTCCTGGGCGTTCAGATACCCAGAGACAATGTCGGCCGCCTTTTGGGCCTGATCATCCCCGGCCTTGGCGGCGGTCTGAAAGTCCTTGAGCGCCGCCTCATACCGGCCCTCCTCGACCGCCTCATATCCCTTCATGTAATAGTCTGTCTTGTTTTTCCTGCCGCAGCCCGCCAGAGCCGACACGGCCAGCGCCGCGGCCAAAACAGTGCAAACCAGTCGCTTCATTCCGTCTGTCCTCCGTTATTCCGCCGTTTCCGCAGAGTCTGTCCCGGCCGTTTCCTCTGCCGCCAGCTCCTCCGCCAGCTCGACCTCATCCTCTTTCTCCACGCGGGCAACCGTCACAACGCTGACCCCGTCCGCAAGCCGCATCAGGCGCACACCTTTGGTCACACGGCCATAGGTGCTGATCTCCTCGGTGTCCATCCGGATGATGACCCCCTCAGAGGTGATGAGAATCGCGTCGTCCTCCGGCGATACAATCTTGATGCCCGCCACCGCGCCGGTCGCGTCGCTGATCTTATAGGTGGTGGTACCCTTGCCGCCCCGGGACTGGCACTTGTATTCAGACAGCTCGGTCTTCTTGCCGAATCCCTTTTCGCTGACCACCAGCATTTTCCCGTCCTCCCGGAAGATGCTCATTCCAACCACATAGTCGCCGTCCTCCAGCAGGATGCCCCGGACGCCTCTGGACACCCGGCCCATATCCCGGACATCGCTCTCGTTGAACCGGATCATCTTGCCCAGGTGGGTGCCAATGAACAGGTCCTGGGTGCCGTCGGTGAGCTTCACCCGGATCAGCTCGTCATCCTCGTCCAGACGGATGGCGATCTTACCGCCCTTGGGCGCGTTCTGGTATTCCATCAGGTCGGTCTTTTTGATGACCCCGGCCCTGGTACACATCATCAGGTATTTTCCCTCTTCATATTCACGGATGGGAATGACCGCGGAAATAGACTCGCCCGGCTCCAGGGCCAGCAGGTTGACCACTGCCGTTCCCTTGGCCGTCCGGCCGCCTTCCGGAATCTGATAGGCCTTGATCCGGTACATCCTTCCGGTGTTGGTAAAGAACAGGATATGGGCGTGGGTGGAGGACACAAACATGGTGGAGACAAAGTCCTCCTCCTTGGTCTGCAGTCCAATAATCCCCTTGCCGCCCCGCTTCTGATTCTTATAGGTGTCCACAGCCAGCCGCTTGATATACCCCTGATGGGTCAGGGTGATGACATTGTCCTCCTCCTCGATCAGGTCCTCAATGTCAATGTCATCCGCCGCGGGCTCAATAGAAGTCCGTCTCGGGTCGCCGAACTTGTCCTTAATCTGCTGGATCTCATCCTTGAGGATGTCCAGAACCATCTGTTCATTGCCCAGAACCTCGGTCAGGTGCGCAATCAGCGCCTTGACCTCCGCGTATTCGTTCTCAATCTTCTCCCGCTCCATGCCGGCCAGCCGCGCCAGCCGCATGTCCAGGATGGCCTGCGCCTGCAGGTCGCTGAATCCAAACCGCGCAATCAGCCTTTCCTTGGCGTCGTTATAGCTGTTCCGGATGATGCTGATCACCTCGTCGATGTGGTCAAGCGCAAGGGTCAGCCCTTCCAGAATATGCGCCCGGGCCTCCGCCTTTTTCTTGTCAAAGCGGGTCCGGCGAACAATGACCTCCTTCTGGAAGTCCACATAGTTCACAAGCACCTCTTTCAGGTTCAGCACCCGGGGATCGGTCTGGTTCACCAGGGCCAGCATGATCACGCTGAAGCTGTCCTCCAGCTGGGTATACTTATACAGCTGGTTTAAGATAATGGTGGCGTTCACGTCACGCTTGAGCTCAATGACGATCCGCATACCGTCGCGGTCCGATTCATCGCGCAGGTCGGAGATGCCCTCCACGCGCTTGTCATGGACCAGCTCCGCAATCTTCTCAATCAGCCGGGCCTTGTTGACCCCATAGGGGATCTCGGTCACAATGATCCGCTGCCGGTTATCCTTCCAGTCCTCAATCTCCGCCCGGGCCCGGACCCGGATCTTGCCGCGGCCCGTATGATAGGCGGCGCGGATGCCGCTGACGCCCATGATCTGTGCACCGGTGGGGAAGTCAGGGCCGGGTATGTATTCCATCAGCTCGTCAATGGTGATTTCAGGATTGTCAATCAGCGCCACAATCCCGTCGATCACCTCGCCCAGATTGTGGGGCGGGATATTGGTCGCCATACCCACGGCAATACCGTTGGAGCCGTTTACCAGCAGATGCGGAAAACGGGAGGGGAGCACAATGGGCTCCTTCCGGCTCTCATCAAAGTTCGGCATGAAGTCAACGGTGTCCTTCTCAATATCCGTGAGCATATGCATGGAAAGCTTTGACATTCTGGCTTCTGTATAACGGTAGGCGGCCGCGCCGTCACCGTCAACCGAACCAAAGTTACCGTGGCCGTCCACCGTGGGATAGCGCAGGGAGAAATCCTGCGCCATACGCACCATTGCGTCATAGACCGAAGCGTCGCCGTGCGGATGGTACCGGCCCAGCACGTTACCAACCGTGGTCGCGCACTTGCGGTAGGCCTTGTCCGGCGTGATACCGTCCTCATACATGGCGTACAGAATCCGGCGGTGCACCGGCTTCAGGCCGTCCCGCACATCCGGAAGCGCACGTCCCACAATCACGGACATGGCATAGTCAATATAGGATTTTTTCATCTCGCTGTTGATCTCAACAGGGATGATCTTCAATTTTGAGGTGTCAAATAGTTCTTCTGCCATTCTGAATTCTCCTCGTTTCTGGATTTCACAATTTCCTTTAAAACAACAAATGCTTTACCTTTAATAATTCGACACAAAGGCGCGATTTCCTTTTTTGAAGCGAAAATTTCCCCTGTTTTTTTATTTCCTCTTCCTCTTTTCCTTTTTTATCAGGGAAAGAACTTCGGAAGCAAAAAAGAACCCCGGAGGGGTTCCCTCCGGGGCTGATCTTTACTTTTCTTCCGTGTTGTATTTTTTATAGCCCGGATGTTTTCCGGTCACGCCGTATCCGGCGCGCATCTGGATCAGCCGGTCAATGTTCTCGCCTGAGATCTCCTTGGCACCGCCCAGAAGGTGCGCGTACATGCTGATCTTCGCGAACAGCTCCAGCGTCTCCATCCGGTAATAGGCCGTAATGGCGTCCGCGCCCACGGTCAGCGCGCCGTGGTTCATCAGGAGCACCGCGTCATGCTCGCCAAGATAAGGGGCGATGGCATCCGGCACCTCATAGGTGGACGGCGTGCCATAGGGGGTCACCGGGATCGAGCCCAGCGCAATCACCGTCTCAATCATGGAGTATTCATCCAGGGCCTTGCGGGCAACCGCATAGCCGGTGGCCACCGGCGGATGGGCATGGACCACAGCGCCCACGTCGTCCCGCTCCTGATAACAGCGCAGATGCATCTTGATTTCGGAGGAGGGCCGGAACCCCTCCTGCGCCTCCAGTATGTTCCCCTCGCCGTCGATGCGGACCAGCTTTTCCGGGGTGATAAAGCTCTTGCTGATGCCGGTGGGCGTGGCCATGAAGCTTCCGTCCTGAAGCTTGACCGACACGTTGCCGTCATTGGCCGCCACCCAGCCCAGCTGCCACATCTTATGGCAAATGTCGCAGATCTGTTCCCTTACATCCATATAACTCAATTCCATTGTGTTTCATCCTTCCTTCCGGGGCGGCGGACCGTCCCTGCAAATGACTCTGTTACCGCTTGAAAAAGGGTCCGTAGGCGGCGCAGGCGCGGTAGTCCTGGCCCTCCTTATCCATGCCGAAGGCATTCCATGCCGCCGGACGGAAAATCTGGTCCTCCGGGACATTGTGCATGCTGACCGGAATCCGCAGCATGGAACAAAGGGTGATCAGATCTGCCCCAATATGTCCGCAGCTGATGGCGCCGTGGTTTGCGCCCCAGTTGTTCATCACGTCATAGGCGGTTTTAAAAGCGCCCTCGCCGGTGGTTCTGGGTGCAAACCAGGTGCAGGGCCAGGTGTAGTCCGTCCGCTTCCACAGCTTGTCTGAAACCTCGTCCGGCAGTTTTACAGTCCAGCCCTCCGCAATCTGGAGCACAGGGCCAAGGCCCTTGACCAGATTCAGCCGAATCATGGTGACAGGCATCTCCGCGTCTGTCACAAACCGGGACGAGAACCCGCCGCCGCGGAAATAGCCGCAGTCCGCATAGTTCCAGGTGGTGGCATCCAGAATTGCTTTCTGATCCGCCTCTGTGACCTCATACCAGGGCTTCATCACGCCGTTTCCCTGGGCATCCTTTGCCTGGCCGCTGGCGTCCAGACAGGCTGCGCCGGAGTTGATCAGGTGGATGAATCCGCCTGCCTCTTTGGCAATGCCCTCAATCTCATAGCCTGTGGCCCGCTTGACCGCCTCCGGGCTCCAGTAGGTCCGGACGTCCGCAAAGATCTGTGCCCGGTTGGTCAGCAGCTTCATGAACATCATGCCCAGACCGTTGAGCACGTCGTTTTCCGTTGCCAGAACATACGGCTCACGCGCGCCGTTCCAGTCAAAGGAGGTGTTGAGCATGGCCTCGGCAAAGTCGCAGTTGGGATAAAAATCCGTCCACTGCCGCTGGCCCTGGAAACCGGCGGCCAGCGCGTTGTGGCCCACCATTTCCTCCTCACAGCCCTTGGGCAGATTGGGATTGCCGTTCATCAGGTCCTTGATGATGCACATCATCTTGACCACGAACTCCCAGTCCTTTTCCTTCTGCTCCGGCGACTTTCTCAGCTCCTCCGGATTCTTGTCAAAACCCTCCTGACAGTTGGCCTTGGTCCAGGCCAGCGCCCTTTCGTATTCCTTTTCATCATAGATGCCCTCAGTCATGCGGCGGATGATCTCCACCTCGTCCACGGACTCCACACGCATACCGAGATAGTCCTCAATAAAGGCGGGGTCAATGATGGAACCGCCGATTCCCATACAGATGGAGCCGATCTGCAGATAGGACTTGCCGCGCATGGTGGCCGCAGCCACAGCGGCCCGGCCAAACCGGAGCAGTTTCTCCCGCACGTCCGCCGGGATCTCCGTATCGTCCGCCTCCTGCACATCGCGGCCGTAGATCCCAAAGGCCGGCAGTCCCTTCTGGGCATGGGTCGCCAGGACTGAGGCCAGGTATACCGCGCCGGGACGCTCTGTGCCGTTGAAACCCCACACCGCTTTGATGGTGCCGGGATCCATATCCATGGTCTCCGCGCCATAGCACCAGCAGGGGGTCACGGTCAGGGTCACGCCTACGCCCGCCTTCCGGAATTTCTCCTCACAGGCCGCCGCCTCTGCCACACGGCCGATTGTGGTATCCGCAAGGATCACCTTTACCGGTTCACCGTTGGAATAGCGCAGATTCTCCTCAAAGAGCCTGGCTGCAGACCGGGCCATATTCATGGTCTGATCCTCCAGGGATTCCCGGATTTTCATCGCCCCTCTCCGTCCATCAATGGTGGGGCGGATACCGATCACCGGATACTCGCCCACATATCTGTTTTCTGCCATTTTTATTACCTCCGTTTCTCAAATTTAATCTCCATAACATTGTCATCACGCCGGCCCGCAGATCAGACCGCTGTGCCGGTTCCTCGGCGCAGTCAGTCCCCCGGAGGCCCCTGTGGCCGCCTCCGCGCCGGAATCCTGCTTATACACCTGTATTATAGCAATTGACATCCGGGATTTCTCATGCTATTATAATAAAAAATAGCAAAATATTCACTTTTTTATAGGAGGTCATGCAGATGCGGTATTTGGAGTACAGGGAGGATCTGACCCGGGGCAGTGCCGGCTTTCCCTTTGCCTATTATCATGTAACCCCAACCCATCCCAGATACAACATGCCGCCCCATTGGCATGACGAATACGAGATCATCCGGGTGCTCCAGGGGGAGCTTCTGCTGATCCTCAACCGGGAGGAGCTCCGGGTGAAACAGGGGGAGGCAGTGTTCGTCAACAGCGGATTTCTCCACAGCGGCACGCCAAAGCAATGTCACTATGAATGTATTGTTTTTGACATGGACTTCTATCTGAAAAATCACCTGTCCACACAGGAGAGTCTGGAGCCGCTCCTGAACCAGCAAAAGCGGATCCGCTCCCACTTTCCGGCGGCGGAGACCGCCTTTCAGGATACCTTCCGCACCATGGCCCATGCCCTCAGCGGGCGGCAGACGGGCTATACGCTGATCACAGAGGGCGCCCTGTTCCGGTTTCTGGGCCTTGCGCTTCAGGAAAACCGCTTCATGGAACTGCCGGAAAACAACATGGCCCACGCCAAAAAGTTCAAGGAGTTCAAGCGGGTGCTGAACTATATCGCCCTCCACTATACGGAGCCGCTCTCCCTAGGCGAGCTGGCCGGGTGCGCCCATATGAATCCCAATTACTTCTGCCGTTTTTTCCGGGAGATGACCCGCAAGTCCCCCATCGAATACCTGAACTATTACCGGGTCGAATGCGCCTGTGAAAAACTCTGCATGACCAATGACAGCATTCTCAGCATCGCGCTGGACTGCGGCTTCAATGATGTAAATTACTTTATCAAGGTATTCAAAAAATACAAGGGCACAACCCCGCTCCAGTATTTGAAGCACAGGTCATAAGGGCCGAGTTCCCTGCGATTTGGACCGGACCCCTTAAAAAACACTTGACAAATACGAAGGAATCGCATATACTGTTATCAAATTTATTCTGAAACAGAAAGGGACCGGGTGTAAAAATCTATGGACGACGCCGACAGCAGCGACGCGGACCGAAGTGACACCGCTTATAAACTGAATCAAGTTTACCAGAAAAATAGAAGGCATAGCCTGCGCTTATCCTAGGTGCGGGTTATGTCTTTTTGTGTTTTTATACGGAAGCACTCATGAAAATGCCGTGATCCGAAGCGGCCTTATCATCAGGGTTTCCCTGAATCTATATTTTTTATCATGAAAGGAGTGGTTATCCTTTATGGATTATCACAGTACAGAGCCCTGGCATCATATGCCGGTCCAGGAGGTCTTAGAAAAGCTGCAGACCAGCGAAGACGGACTGCGTGATGCGGAGGCTGAAAAACGGCTGCAGCAAAACGGAGAAAACCTTTTGCGTTCCAAACCGCCCAAAAGCATGCTTCAAATGCTGAAAGCGCAGATTCTGGATCCCATGGTTCTCATTCTTGTAGGCGCGGCGGCCTTTTCCGCTTTCCTGCGGGAGTGGACCGAGGCGGGCGTCATCTTTGCCATTGTGATCCTGAACGCGGTGATCGGCATTGTCCAGGAGAAAAAGGCCCAGTCCTCTCTCGCGGCACTGCGCAGCATGAGCGCCCCCACTGCCCGCGTTCTGCGGGAGGGGGATGAGAGCGTCATCCCCGCGAGCGAACTGGTGCCCGGCGATATCGTCCTTTTGGATGACGGCGCCATGGTCCCCGCGGACATCCGGCTGATTGATTCGGCCAACCTGAAGGTACAGGAGGCCTCACTCACCGGGGAATCGGTGCCGGCGGAAAAGGACGCGGATGATACACTGCCCGGAGACTGCCCGCTTGGCGACCGAAGCAACATGGCGTATGCCTCCTCTCTGGTTACATATGGCCGGGCGGCCGGTGTTGTGGTCGCCACAGGCATGCGTACAGAGGTGGGACAGATCGCCGGCCTGCTGGATGGGCAGGAGGACCTGGATACACCCCTGAAGCGGAAGCTGAACGCGGTGGGCAAAACGCTGACCATAGCAGGTCTGGTGGTCTGCGCCCTCATTTTTGCCATCGGCGCCCTGTACCACCGACCTCTTGGCCCCCAGTTTCTGGTCGCCATCTCCCTGGCCATCTCCATCATTCCGGAGGGGCTGCCCGCAACCGCCACCATTGTCATGGCGCTGGGTGTACAGCGGATGGCAAAGCGAAACGCGCTGATGCGAAAGCTCCCTGCTGTGGAGACCCTCGGCGGCGCCACGGTCATATGCTGTGACAAGACCGGAACCCTGACCCAGAACCAGATGGCGGTCACCCAGATCGCGGTCAACGGGGACTTTGAAGCCGGCCGGCCCACCCCTCTGGCAGAAGCCGCCGCCCAGCACCCGGCCGTCTATCGGGAACTGGTCTGGTGCGCGGCGCTCTGCAACGACGCAAGCCTTGACCCAGACCGGGAAGGCGCGGTCATCGGCGACCCGACTGAGGGGGCCCTCATCCATCTGGCCAGTTCCTTTGGAGTCGGCCATGAATCCCTGGAGGACACCTATCCCCGGCTGTATGAGATGCCTTTTGACTCCCAGCGTAAGCGGATGACCACCGTCCACATGCTCAGCGGCGGACTCACCGCCTATACCAAGGGGGCGGTGGACGAAATGCTTCCCCTGTGCACCCGACTGCTTACCTCAGCCGGTGTCCGCCCCATGACCGGCGCGGACCGCGAAAACATTCTGCGGCTGTGCCGCGGCATGTCAGAACAGGCCCTGCGGGTGCTGGGCTTTGCCATGCGCACCCTGCCGGAGCTCCCGGCAGAGGACGGCACGGACATTGAATTTGATCTGACCTTCATCGGCGCGGCAGGTATGATTGACCCGCCCCGGAAAGAGGTCGCCGAATCGATCCGAATCTGCCGGGAGGCGGGGATCCGGACGGTCATGATCACAGGCGATCACCGGCTGACGGCCCTTGCCATTGCCCGGGAACTGGGGATCTGGCGGGAGGGAAATACCGTGGTCACCGGCGGTGAGCTGGCCCTTATGACAGATACGGACCTGGATCAGGCCGTAAAGACCGCCGCGGTCTTCGCCCGGGTTTCCCCCGCCGATAAGCTCCGGATCGTACAGTCCCTCCAGCGCACAGGAGAGGTGACCGCCATGACCGGGGACGGCGTGAACGACGCACCCGCACTCAAGGCCGCCGACATCGGTGTGGCCATGGGCATCACCGGCACTGACGCAGCCAAGGACGCGGCGGATATGATCCTGCTGGACGACAGCTTTACCACCATTGCCTATGCCATCAAGGAGGGCCGCCGCGTATACCGGAATATTCAGAAGGTGATCCAGTTTCTGCTGGCCGGAAACATTGCCGAAATCCTAACCCTGTTTGCGGCCACGGTCTTCAACTGGGACGCGCCCCTGCTGGCGGTGCACATCCTGTGGGTAAACCTTGCCACAGCAACACTGCCGGCGCTGGCCCTGGGGATAGACCCGGCCAGCCGGAACATCATGAGGCATAAGCCGGTTAAAACCGGCACTCTGTTTGAAAAGGACCTGGTACGCAGGGTGGTCACCCAGGGATGCTTCGCGGCGCTCCTGACCACAGCCGCCTATTGGCTGGGCGCAAGGACAGGGAATCACGCCGCCGGCCAGACCATGGCGTTTTCCGTACTGGCCCTGTCCCAGATGCTCCGTGCCCTGAACCAGCGCTCCAGCACAGAGCCCGTGTGGGTACGTGCCGAGGGACATAATCCTTGGCTTTGGGCCGCCTTTGCCGCCTCTGGCCTGCTCATGGTGCTGATTCTCTTTGTTCCGGTCTGCCAGACAGCCTTCCGGCTGACCCTTCTGCCGCCCGCAGGGTGGCTTGCGGTTCTGGGCCTGTCACTCCTGTCCGTCGTTCAGATGGAGCTGGTTAAATGGTATAAGCGGATGCGGCGTAAAACGCGATAAAATGATATTGAGTTTGCGAAATCTGCCTTTTGAAATCGCATGGTTTCGGCTCTCTTATAACCAAACACAGGGGCGCGCAGCGCGCCGATTGGAGGAATACGAATGAACCTGATCATCACAGACATCAAAAAAAGCTTTGGCACCAAGGAGGTCCTGCGCGGCGCCTCCTTCACCTTTGAAAAGGGGAAGATTTACGGCCTGCTGGGCAGAAACGGCGCGGGCAAGACCACCCTTTTCAACTGCATCAACGAGGATATCCGGGCCGAGAGCGGCAGTTTTGAGATCGAGGAAAACGGCCGGCGGCGCGCCATTGCGGCCGAGGACATCGGCTATGTGCTGTCCACGCCGGTTGTGCCGGAATTTCTGACCGGCCGGGAGTTTTTGAAATTCTTTCTGGACATCAACCGGAAACGTCTGACCGCGCCCAAGCCCATTGACGCCTATTTCGACTTCATGAAAATTGAGCCGGAGGACCGGGATAAACTGCTCAAGGACTATTCCCACGGCATGAAAAATAAGATGCAGATGCTGGTGAACTTCATTGCGGATCCCGGGATTCTGCTGCTGGATGAGCCCCTGACCTCCTTTGACGTGGTGGTGGCGGACGAGATGAAACAGCTGCTCCGCCGGATCAAACAGGAGCACATCATCATTTTTTCCACCCATATTATGGAGCTGGCCCTGGATCTCTGCGATGAGATCGTCATTCTGAACGATGGCGTTCTGGAGGCCGTACCAAAGGAAAACCTGGACAACACGGCCTTTAAAGACAAAATTATCAGCGCACTGCGGGGTGATGAAAATGATTGAGGCCTTCCTGCTGTCCTTTCGGCTGAAAATCACCTACCGGACCAACAGCATCCTGTATGCTCTGAAATCCACGCCTCTGGTCAAACGGATTCTTCCGGATTCCCTGTATTCCAATCAGGGCCTGAAGCTCTTTGCCATGGCTGTGGCGGCACTGATGGAACTGGGCACCGTCTTTCTGGGCAAGGCACTGTATCTGGGTCTTATGGTCTTTGCGGCGCTTCCGCTCACAAAGACCGCGAAGCCGGACGCCTTTGTGCATATCTTCTTTTTTATGACCCTGATCGGCGGGCTTCTGAACACCCAGATTTTTAACCCAACCAAGGACAAATACTACGCCATGTTTCTGATGGGGATGGACGCCCGGGACTATACCCTGTCCAACTATCTGTATTTCCTGCTGAAAACAGCGGCGGGCTTTCTGCCCTTCACGCTGCTGTTCGGCCTTCTGGCCGGGGTCAATGTCCTGACCTGTCTGCTGATGCCCCTGTTTGTCTGCGGCGTGAAACTCATTCTGACCGCAGCTGTGCTCCGCGACTGCCGGGACGGGGAAAAGGTCCGGAACGAAAATCTGCCCACGCCCCTGGTCTGGACAGGGGCGGCGGTGCTCACCGCCGCGGCCTACGCCCCGCCCGTGCTGGGCTATGCCATGAACGGACTTGCCTTTGCCCTTCTGGCCGTCCTGGCTGTGGCAGGCGGGGTCTGGGCCTTTGGGTATGTCTGGCGGTTCCGGGAATACCGAGCCATTTACCGGACACTGCTGACGCCGGACAGCTTTGCCATAAACGTCACCGCCTCCACTCAGGGCATGCAGGCGGCGTACCAGAAAAAAATTCAGGCCGACCTGAGCCAGACCAGCGTCAAATCCGGCTATGCCTACTTCAACGACCTGTTTATGAAACGGCACTCCAGACTTCTGACCAAATCCGCAAAAAAGCTCACCGTTCTCCTGCTGGCTGTTCTGGCCGCGGCCGCCGCGGCCTGTGTCTTCTCCGCAGAGGTACGGGCCGTGGTCAACGGCCTGATGCTGACCTTCCTGCCCTATTTTCTTTTTGTGATGTACCTCATCAATCTGGGCAGAGGAATCACCCAGGCCATGTTCCTCAACTGCGACCACAGCATGCTCACCTACCGGTTCTACCGCCAGCCCAAAGCTATTCTGGCGCTTTTCACGGCTCGGCTCAGGTATGTCATCGCCATCAATCTGGCCCCAGCCTCTGTCATTGCCCTGGGACTGCCCCTGCTGCTCCTGCTCTCCGGCGGCACGGAAAATCCGGTTAACTATCTGGTGCTGTTCGTGTCCATTCTGGCTATGTCCGTGTTCTTCTCCGTTCACACGCTGGTCATGTACTATCTGCTCCAGCCCTATAACATCAGCATGGAGATCAAAAACCCGGTCTACTCCGCCGTGAACTTTATCACTTACTTCATCTGCTATTTTGCCATGGGCAAGGAGATGCCCACGCTGACCTTCGGCATTCTGGTCTCCGCCTTCTGCCTTCTGTATGCCGCGGCGGCTCTGGTGCTCGCTTACCGGCTGGCCCCCAGAACCTTCAAGCTCCGGCAGTAAACGCACAAAAAAGGACGCTTTCCAAACGGAAGGCGTCCTTTTCACATCTGTCTGCAAGTCTCTTACCGAATCACAATCAGCGTGGTCGGGTCATTGTTGCGCGTGGCGATCAGCACCTTGGCGCAGTCCTCTCCGGCATGGTAGTAATCCAGCATCTCACTGACATTGGTGGTCACCACCTCGGGCTCCTTCAGGGTTCCGTCATACAGATACGCGGTGAAGGCATCCGCCTTGTAGAGCAGAAGATTGTCCTCCGTCACCGTTTCCTCCGCCGGGTTCACCGTGGAAACCCGAATATACGGCGCGTCCTTGTAATAGACATAGCCCAGAACCGTGGACGTGCCGCCCGGATCCGCCGCGCCGGTCTTGGCGCCGCTTTCATAGTCATAGATCTTCTCCAGCTTTTTGATCTGGCCCTGTCCCTTGCTGAACCGGATGACGTCGCCGCCCCTGATCTGCGAGAGGTCGATCCCATCCTCCACAGACAGCGTTCCGCCGTCGTTCCCATAGCATACGATCTGGTCAAGGGTCTCGCCGGTCTCCGGATCATAAACACGGCCCACGCTCTCCACCACCGCAATGGCGGAGGTCTTATCCAATGTACTGCCGGAGCTCTGGTCATACATCACCACAACCTGCACGGCGCCAAAGGTATCTCTGGTGGTGTACCCCTCTATCACATAGGAACTGTCATTCGCAAAATATCCCAGGCTTTTGATCTCATAGAGTGCGTCGTCATGCCTGTCGCCGTCCTTTGGCACGTTCATAATGATGGTGTCCCCGTCCACAGCCAGTTTGTTGCCGAATATCTTGGTATTGTTTTTATAGGCAAGGCTGGAAAGCGGGGTGCTCAGCCGCAGGGAATCCAAAGACTCCAGCTTCTCATCAAACCGCTGGGTGTCAATTTCCGCCACCTGGCCGTCCGCATTGGTCCGGTATTGGATCAGCTGAGCCTCCTGCCCGGCGTTGGCGTCCTGCAGGCGCTGACGGAGCCCCTGCACCTGAGAGACGGTCTCCCCGTCCAGCTTTACCCGGCCCGCGCATTCCAGCTCCGCAAAGTCGCCGCCAGAGGTGAAGATCCGTAGTTTCAGGGTGGATTCAAAGCTGGTATCCAGCGCCGCCATGGTCAGATACCCCACCTGCAGGGAGGAGGACTGAAGCTCCGCCGCGGCCACACGGCCGCTGGCGTCCAGGTAGAGCTTGACATTGGTTCCGGCCTTCATCGTCATCTCCCCGTGGAGCTCAAAGCTCCGGCACAGCTCATATTCTGTGCCGTCGATCTTGACAACGCTGTCCTTTTCCTGCAGGCGGACATAGCTGAGCATTCCGCCGGCCGCAGCCCGGGATACCGTCCCCTGCACATACCGTCCGTCCGCACTCTGCACCACGGTGACTACATCCATGGGCTTCAGAGAGCCCGGCTGGACTGCCTTTCCGGTCACATCCCTCAAAGAGACCACGGTTTCCGGGTCGTCCGGGTCCATGACCACCGGCTGTCCGGCGTATTTGTCATAAAGCGTCTTGGACTCCTGGCTGTAATACTGGACCACCAGAGTCTGATAGGCCGTGATAACCACCAGATCGACCGGTCCGGAGGCCACAGAGATGAGCGCAACCTTCCCCTCCTCCGGCAGGAACAGGCTTTCCTCCGGCGCCAGCACAGGCTTGTTGTTGTAGATCACATCCGCCTTTGGCGATATGGAGACCGTGCGCTCCGCCCCGGTCTCGGTGCGGTAGGTATAGGTGTTGCCGGAAAAGGATTGAAGGTCCTCCGCCTCCACAGTGGTCACCCGGTTCCAGCCCGGGCGGGGCTGGAGATACAGCAAGGTCCGCGTCTCGCTGGAATCCAGCTGGTAAAACGCCTGAATTTCATAGCCAAGAAGGCCGTCCGGATTGGTGTTGCCCGTCTCATAGGTCAAGTTGTCGATTGAGACCGTCCCCAGCTCTGTGCCTGTCTCGCTGGACAGGGTGGCGGCCTCCGTGCCGGTCAGCCGGCCTGTGACCTCGTAGATCTTCCGATATTCCGACAGGATGGTCTTCCCAGGGACCACCTCAAAGGTGCTCTCCGTACCGAAGCCAGTCTGCACCACCATATCAGCCGTCGCCGTCTGGCAGAACATCCGCGCGGCCATGGCCTTGCTCACCTGGCCGTCCGGCGTACCGGAAACCCCGGTGGTGATCCCGGCCCTGCTCCCCATTTTCAGATAGCCCGCAGGATAGCCGCCGTTATCCTGCGCCGCCAGCTCATAGCCGGAGGCCCGGACCAGCACCGTCACCAGGTCCTGATACAGAATGGGCTCCGCGCTGGGATCGGTCATGATCCCCATCTGGGCAACCTTTTCCATGGCAGGCGCCGCCCATTCCTCGGTCTGTTCCTCTCCGATTTTGACGCCGGGATCCATCCCCAGCATATTCAGAATCATAACCGCAACCTCGCCCCGGGTGATGGCATAGGACGGAACATATCCGTCCTTTCCATAGTTTTTGATGATTCCAAGCGCCTTGAGCATCATGATTTCATGACTGCCGGTATCCGCGGCCGGTTCAGCCGCGGCCCCAGACGCTGGCGTGAAAACCGCGCCCCAGCACAACAGCACAGCCAGAATGGCCGGCAGTATCCCTCTTTTTGTCATGCCTCAATCCCTCCTGTCCGCTGCAGCATACCGTATATGATCTTGGCCGCCTCCGCACGGGTCGCATTGTCCTGGGGATGGAAACCGCCGTCCTCATAGCCGTTGATAATACCCAGCTCCGCCATTGCATCCACAGAGGGCCGGGCCCAGTCTGCAATGGCCGTCTCGTCCGTAAAGACGGCGGAACTGCCTGACACCTCTGTGCCCGCCAGCTTTTCCAGAGTGTAAAACGCCATTTTCGCCAGCTCCTCTCTGGTGATGGGGCGGCCAATGCCAAAGAATCCGCCGCCGATCCCATTCACGATCCCGTTTTCCTGCGCGGCGGCGACCACCTGTTCAAACCAAGCCCCTGTTGGGACATCGGCAAAGTCCGCGGGACCGCCGCTGTACCGCATGGGAAACGCTCGGACCAGCATGGCCACAAACTCCTCCCGGGTTACCTGCGCGCCGGGCGCAAACTGGTTTTCCGCCACACCGTTGAGAATGCCCCGCTGTGCCAGAGCCTCAATTCCTGGCTTCGCCCAGTCATAGCCCTCCAGATCGTGAAAGCTCTTATCCGCTTCCTCCGGCTGGACCGGTTCACTGCCGGGTTCCTCACCTTTGCTGGTGAAGCCGCCGCCCCCGCCGCCTCCAGAACCTGTGCCGCCGTGGCCGCCGCTGTTCCCGGAGCCGCCTTTGACGCTGTCCATGGCCGTCTGCAACGCGCGGACACTGTCATACCGCTCTCCGGCAATGGCCTTGGATACCTCGCTGGGATACCGGTTGAAGTTCGTGAGGCTGAGCCCGGCCTCCGGATCCAGCGGACCCTTGAGCAGGCTCATAACCCCCTGCCAGGCCTGGGTCTGGATCTGTGCCAGCAGGACCGCCTGAACAAAGGCCGCTTTCAGGGAAGCGTCATTTTCAAAGGGCAGGTCCCCCAGCTTTTCATATACCACACGCCGGACACTTTCGTCCATGGCCCCATAGCTCTCATAGGCCAGAAGCCCCTGCCAAAGCGCCGCGTTCTCTTCCACCAACAATCTCGCAATTTCACTGTCACCCGTCCCGGCCGCCGCCAGACGGAGCTGTTCCTCAAAAAACAGGATAAACTCCCCCAGCGATGAAAAATCCGCATGCTCCGCGGCCGCCTGGTAAACCCGCGTCAGGCTGTGCCCGCCGCTGAGCATGGCACGGTATAGCCCGGTGTCGATTCCGATCTCCGCCCTGTGGGCTTCCAGCAGGGTCTTGAGCCCGGCCGGATCGCCGGCGTTGATCTGTTCCAGATACGCATCCGCCTCTGCAAAGGAATAGAACGCAAAGGTCTTTTCCTCTGCCGCGGCCATACCATCAATGTATACCCGGGCCACATAACTGCCGGAGCCGGACTCCAGCGCGAACGCCGCCTGATAGCCGCCGTTCTGGTCCAGGGCGGTCTGCTTCAGGTAGCTGAAGTCTGAAAATTCCGGTTCCGCCAGGCTTGCCTTATCCTCCGGCAAAAGCGCAACTGTCACGCCGCGGCCTGCACAGGACGCATCCAGAGAGCCCGCAATGACCACCTGGCGCTTTACATTGTCCTGCCTGACCCCGTCAATGGGTGCGGCAGCTGCCGGTACCGGCAGCATTGCGGCGGCACAGGCCAGCGTCAGGAATTTCATGATCGGTTTCTTCATATTTGCACCTCGTTTCTCTTAATAAGTTCTGGCCTCGGCCAGGGGCTCCATGCGCTCCATTCCATCCCAGACAAAAGCTTTGATCCGGGTCCCCTGGGTAAAGTCCGCCCTGGCTGTCAGCTCCGCCGTGACCAGCTCGGATTCCACCCCGTCCGGAACGGCTGCCGTGCCCGCGGCCCGAACCACATCCAGCAGACCGCCGTCCTGATCCAGGACCGCAAAGATCACGGTGGGAACCGCGGCCTCAGCCCCCGCGTTGTTTTTCAGACTGGCCCGCAGGGTGAGGACATCGCCCGCCCTGACCTGTGACAGGTCATAGACCGCGGTTCCGCCTTTCCGAACCTCCAGCGCGTTGATATAGCTCCCGGCCTCATCCTGGGTATAGATCTTTACATTGTCCACATAAGACCCGATGTCAGACCGGCCCGGCACCGCGTTCTGCTGGTATTTGAACCGGGTGACCGCGGCAATTCCGCCCTTGGACAGGTCATCCAGCGTCAGGTTATAGCCGCTGAACACCGGCCCTGACGGATCGCTGACCACAACATTATATTTCCCGGTCTCCATATTGATCTGGAACTTGAGGTGGTACAGGACGCCCGGTTCATAGGGAACGGTGAGCCCGGTTCCCGCAAAGGACAGATTGCCGTCCTTCCGGGCCTTGAAAAACTGCCCGGCGGGCAGATCCTCTGCCGTCTCCTTGCCCTCGCGGATGATCTTGATCTCCACGCCGGCGGCGCCGCTGACGTCCGTGCCCTCGGTCCAGGGGGCGCTGGTCAGCATCAGGTCGTTTTCCCATACAATCAGCGCGCCGTCCTTTTTCTCCGCGTGTATGGACATATTAAAATTCTGGTTATAATCGTCGATTTTGCCGTCCGCGGGCATATCCTTGCCGCTGGGTACCAGCTTGACAGCGTTCCCCTGACCGGTTGTGCCCGGCATGGGTTCATAGGTGATCTTCCCCTTGCCCGGACTGGTTCCGCCGCTGGCGCCGCTGAGGCCGTTTTTCATGTCCGCGTCGCTTTCACAGGCGCTGTCCATAAAGGCGGCCTTGACCTCATACTTCTTTGCGGTGACCTGCACGGCGTCCGTCAGGATTTCGCCGCTGTCATAGATTGCGTTTACATAAAAGCTGTGCGTTCCCGGGGTCAGTACCGGCGTCTGCCAGCGATAGCCCTCCGTCTGGGTCCCGAGATTGGTCCCGTCGCAGTAGGCCGTCACCTGTGCGGGCGCGGCGCCGGTCCGCTCCAGCCGGAGCTCGGCCGTGTCTCCCGCCGTATAGGGCGGCATACCCACGGCATAGGGACGGAGGGTAATTCCGTTCTTCTCCATCTGCCAGACCGAGATACTGTGCAGAATGGTCACCTTTTTGCCGTCCTTTTGCTTGGGGGACAGCTCCATCCGCAGTTCCTTCAGCTCTCTGAAGCCAATGTCATATTCCTTTGGCTCAAATACGATCTTTTTGCTTGTCATGTCGATCAAAGAGGCCTTTGCCTTTCCGGTGGACAACTCCAGCTGGAACCGGATATTCAGCTTTTTGTTATTATCCGGTTTTCCCACCGTCTTTGTAAAAAACTTGCATTCCCCGCTGGGATTGGACTCAAACAGGACCGTCGTGCCGCCCTCATGGACCGCCGAAAGCTTCCGGTTTGTCCCATAGTCCGGCGTGGACATGCAAAAATCAATAAACACAGTCTTGTCCCGGGTTTCCGCGCCGCCGTCCGGCATTCTGCAGTAAAATGACTTGCCTTGTCCCTGTCCCGCGCCGCCGTCCGACTCGTTTCCCCAAACAAACATCTCCAGCCCGCCGGCGTCCGCATTGATTTTTGCGTCCGGACAGTTCTCATAATTGAACAGGGCTGAATCTTCCGGCATCATCGCTCCCTTGTCCGGGTCGTAATACACATTGGCAATCTGGCGGAAGGTTCCCTGCTCCGCGGGCTTTCGCTGGACCAGCTTCATTTCATGAAGCACGGTGGAGGAGCTCTCCGCCCCCTCAAAGCTGACCTTGATTCTGGGCAGGAAGGGGAAGATCTCCGGCACAATCAGATTGTCCTTTTGAAATACCGTTTTGTTCTCCGTCTCGTCCAGCGCACTGGCTGCCGCGAGGCCGGAAACCAGGTTCATGGTCAGGGTACAGCGGTAGGTATGTCCCGCTTCATAGGAAAAGGTGTTTCCCTTTTCCTTGTTCCGGTCATCCGCCATAAAGCCCGCCTCAGACTCCTTGAACCAGATCAGCTCCCGGTTGCTGCCGCCCGCGGGTATAAACCCCTGGAACAGCCGCTTGGAAGTCTTGTCATGCGGCGTGATCCGCACGGACAGCACCAGTTCCTTGCCCAGACTGTCGATTCCGTTGCCGTCCGCCTGGTAATTGAAGGCGGCGGACGGCGATATAATCTGGCCGCCCGTATCCGGGTCAACCTTACCCGGCAGGTTCACAGGCGTCACCATACCGCCCGCCCCGTCATAGTGAATGTCAAACAGCACCGTCTCCCCGGCACCCTGGGCGGCCGAGACCGCTCCAGGAAACAGCAGCGTCCCCGCCGCCATACACAGTGCCAGCAAACAGGGCAGGAGCGCCCGTCTCATGGCACCGATCCGCTTTGTAATCATAATAGCCTGCTTATTCATGCTTTTTCTCTCCTTTCAACTCTCGGCGGCGGGCCGGCAGAAGCCCGCCGCCGCTTTCCCCTCTCAGGATCAAAAGCTCCGCGGGAGGGACAGGGGACGCATGGTCCGAAGTCCGTCCCAGACATATACCTCCAGCGTGTCCGCGGCGCTGATGCCCGCATAGGCCGTAAAACTGATTGCGGCGTTGTGCAGGGTCTGACCCGGCCCCAGCGAATACCGCTCTGCCGCGCCGCCGCGCAAAGCGCCGTCCGCACTGTGGACACAGACCACCACCGTGAAATTCCTAGTCTCCTGCGTCTCGTTCCGGACCGCGGGCATGACCCGCACCTCCTGGCCGGCCGAAATCTGGGAAACACTGCTCACATAGCCGTCTCCGGCCATGCACAGGAAGGAATCCAGTCCAAAGGGCTGTTTCTCCGTTCGGAACCGCGCGAAATACCCCTTAATCACCGGGACGCCGTTTTTATCCTCGGCCCCGTCAAAATAAATCCGGTATGCCGTGTCCGGGTCCAAAGCGGACCCCAGCGTCAGTGTATAGTCCGTACCGGAGCAGACGCCTTCAAACGCCACGGGAGCGCCGTCCGTCATCCGCACCATCCTGACATTTTCCTTCAATGACGCCGCCTTCATGTCCGAGGTGAAGGTGAGCCGGATCTCCCGGGTCTCCAGCGGCGCCGCGGCGGCATCCGCAGAGGTCCCGCCCGACGCGTCCGTGAAGGTATAGCCGTTCACCTCCGGCGCGGCCACACTTCGGTACACCTGATAGTTATCCACAAACATGACGCTCTCCGCAAGCCCCTTTGCTGCGATCTCCTGCTGGCACTTGACCCGCTCCAGTTTGGTGAAATCCGCGCTCCCCATGGAGAGACCCGCCTCCTGGAAAATGGTCTTGCCTTCCTCTGTTATGGTACAGTCAAACCGCCAAGTCTGCATATCCAGCACAATTTTGATGCGGTAGACCGCGTCCGCCCGGTAGGGAACCGACGCCGCCGCGCCCTTGACGCTGATATTTCCTCCGTCCAGATTCACCAGAATCGGATTGTCCTGCTGTCCCGAAGCCGCAACGCGGCGAAGCTCGAACAGTCCGCGCCGGGTCTGATTGTCCTGGAACAGAAAGTCCGCCTGAAGTCTGATACGCTTTCCGGTGGAGGCGGTCAGCGCCGGATTCGGCACATAGTTCAGCTGATGCGCCCGGGCGTTATCGCCCCCATCGGGTACCGTGGTAATCTTGACGGCCAGGTCCTCCTTCTCCGTCTCCCTTTTGGGGACGATCTGCTTGGTATCGGTTGAAATATCCACCCCGGTATAGGATCCGTCATTGAAATTCAGATCCAGCACCGCGGCCTCGCTCATACTGGCAAGGCCCACCACTGTGGGCTCTTCTGTCTCCGCCACCGCGCCGCCTGCATAATAGGCTCTGGCGGTGACAGAGTACATCCCCTCTCCCGGATTGGGCCAGGTAAAGGCAAAGGGGGCGGTGTCCGCCGTTCCGATCAACCGGCTGTCGCTGTAATACTCCACCTTCTGTACCCCTTCGCCGACGCTCACCTGAAATGTAATATCTTGGGGCTCCATAGAAGAACCGCTGATGGGGGAGATGATTTCCACATAGCTCAGCTTGGCAATTTCCTCCGGGGTGGCGGGTTTGAATCGGACCGCATACCCAAAGGAATCCTTCATGGAGCAGGTCAGCGTATCGCTTTGACTCACCAGCTTTTTCTCTGTGATCACAGTGTCCCTTTTTCCGTTTACTGTCTTGGCGCTGACCGGATCATTGGGATCGGCCACCGTAATGTCAAAATAGTCGTCCGGGCCGTTTCGATAGATCTCCGCAATGTACTGGCCGCTGCCCAGAAAGTCCAGGGGAATGGAAAGCTCCCGGTTCACCGCGCTCCCAGAGCCCAGGAACCAGTCCGTCCCGCTCCTTCTGGCAATGGTCAGATACTTCCCGATCTCACCCTCCAGCACCCTGGTGTCGTCCCAAACCGCCGGGACATCCTTCCAGAACTGCAGTTCCTTTTCATCGGCCTTGGTGTAATTCTGGGGGCCTTCGTACCAGAACTGGTATTGCTGAGGTGAATAGCTGAGGACTGCGGAGGCAAGCCGGAAGGTCTTGGACACCCGATAGTTATACCAGCACCAGGTATGGTCTGCCGGCCCCTGTACATACCGTGTGAAAAAATGGGTCAGGTCACGGGCCGCCGTGATGTCCGGATGCTCGTCGCCCCAGATCCCCTCCGCTCCCACAAAGTTGGGATAGGTCCGGTTGGTTCCCGCCGGGACATAGAGGTCGTGGGTGTTGACAGTCATATGGTATTTGGCAGCAGTCCGGGCCAGATCCAGATTCCAGATCTCCGCCTGCTGGGTATCACAGTCCACAAAGCCCGGCTTTAAACCGTCTATGCCCCATTCGCTCAGATACCGGAGCAGTTCCTCGGTGGTATACCGGGGGGCGGGCCGGCCGTTCTTGCTGTTGTAGAGGTATTCCTCAAAGATCGCCCGGTTGTTGATATAGACCACCACCTTGATTCCCTTGGCGTGGGCGTAGCCGCAGATGGCCTTCATATCCATGGGCTTTCCGGTCACGGCGTCGTTGGTTGGATAGCGGGGATCGGACTCGCCGCTGCCCTCGTCCCCGTACCAGCCGCCGTCAAACATGATATACTGCATATTCCGGTCCACGGCAAAATCCACATGCTTCACCGCATTCTCGTAAGAAAAGCCGTTGGCCACCCGGACCGCCTTGCCCGGCGTGATCCAGGACACATCTTCATATTCCGGGCCGGAGGGCTCCGGCGCCAAATTTTCCACCAGATACCCCTTTTCCAGCACATCGCCGGAACTGGTGCCCAGAATCACCGCGCGCCATGGGGACTGCGCGGCGGCCGCCGCCTTGACCGACACACTGCCGGCCAGGGCTGACCGAAAGGTATTGCCGCCGGTTTTATCCATGTGCATTCTGGCAAAGCCATACATATCCGATTCCACAATAGCGGCGCCGGTCCCATCCTCAAAGAGCAGGGTCATAGGGCGCCGGATCCCTGTGGGATTGCCCATTGCGCTGAGCTTCTTGTGATAGGGAATGGTTTCGGTCTTGGTCTGATACCAGACCTCCGGGTCTCCCGCGGGCCGGAATTCCGTCTGCTCCGCAAGAATGGCATACCCGCTGTCCAGTCCCGCCTGTTCCGGTATCACATACCGGAAGGCCATCCCCTCATTGTACAGCCGGAACAGGATATGCAGCTGACGCCCGCTGCCGTTTTCGGTCATACGGTAGGTATACTGGGTATAGTTCTCCGGGTATTCGGCTTTGGTGCCGTACAAGGGCGCCCAGCTGCCGGTTACCGTGACAGGCTCCTCGCGCTCCAGCGTAAACCCGGAGGAGAGCGGACCGCCGCCCGCCGCGTCCAGCTCCAGCCCCAGCGCCGCCTGTTCCAGCACCGGCTTCCCGTCATAGGCCGCGCTGTACCAGACGCTCCCCTCAGAGTCCAGCAGAAAGCTTCCTGTGACTCTCCCGTCCGGGGAGGCCATTGCATGGGTCTCCGTGATGGTGACCTCCTTGATTTCCTCATATCGGCAGATGCCGACGTTATCAATCTGACAGCTGGCACCGTCCTCTTCTCCGTTTTGCTGGATCTTGAGGCGGGAAATTGGTTTGCCTGCCGCCCCGCTCTTGGTGGCCAGGGTCAGGCCACGGTCTTTGTACAGCAGCTTGCCGTCCTCCAGCAGGAGGCAGTCATAGGAATTGTCGATCTGGTCAATGACCATCTCAATGTGATAGGTGCTTCCGGGCTTGTACTGGGCATTCTTGCTTCCGCCCGCAAATGCCCAGGAACCGTCTGCCTTAAACCGGAACAGGATCAGATCCTCCGCCGTGGTCTCTCCGTCCAGAAATTTGATCTCCAGTCCGCGCTGCGTCCCCTTTTCGCCGGGAATCATGTCCAGCGCAATCTCAAATTTCCCGGTGTTTTCCGGGGTGAGGGCCGGGGAAAAGCTATAGGCAAAGTGCGAGGCGTTTTTGTTTCCGTTCTCCGTATAGCTGGTCATCTCAAAGGCAAGATCCCCCGCCTCCCCGCCGTTCCGCTGTACAAAGTCCGTCCTTCCGTTTCGTCCCGCGTTCTTCAAATCACTGTCGTTAAAATCGTTGCGGTAGACTGCTGTCCTTTTTTGCATTGGGACCTCAATGGTCAGCTCCTCTGAATCCAAAGACATGCCGCCGTAATAGGCCCGCAGGCGGAGCCGGCAGGTCCCGGCCTCCGCGCGGGGAACAGCAAGGGCAAAGGGGGGCGCATCCGCCTCCGCCGTCACCGCGCCGTTCACCAAAAGTTCCACCCGGTCAGGAACCGCGCCGGTGACCTTGACCGGAACGGAAATGGGGTCGCCCGCACAGGGGGGCAGGACACTCATCACCTCCTGGTCAATCTCCACGCTGTTGTCCGACACCGTATAGGCCTTGACGCTATGGAGATAGGTATATTTTTCCCCATCCGCCTGCTTGGGGGAAAACTCATGCTTAAACTTGACAATATTGTCAAATCCGGTCTCCGTCTCCGGCGTCCGCTTTACCTCCGTCCCGCCGTCAGTCAGGTCCGCAGCAGAGGCCGTGACTTTCTGCGCGGCCAGGTCAAAGGTATAGGTGAACCGGTATTTGTGTCCGTTCTGCGGACTGAACCTATAGTCGTCGCTGTCGTCGATTCCCAGCAGATAACAGGTCCCGCTGGGATTGGTTTTGAGGATGCTCTTGTTCTTGGAGCCATTGTAAAACACCTGAAAATTCCTGTTTGTGCCGGCGTCCTTCAGCGTCATGACCACCTCATAGGTCACCGTCATACCGCTGACACTGCCGCCCTGCTCCGCGCTCATGACCGCGGCAAAGGCCTTTGTGCTGCCGTCGCCGCCGGCATCCTTGCCTTTGACCATAAACTTCCAGCCCTCTGTCTCTGCGTCATAGGCGGCGGTGCTGTCAGACAGGTCCACATTTTTTCGGATCTCGGTCCGAGTTGCCGCGTCATATCGGAGCTCCGCCAAAATGGTCTCCACCTGCTCCGCCCGGACAGGGCCGGCGGGGAGCGCAATCAGCCCCGCCGCCATACACAGCGCCAGCAGGTAAGAAATCAGCTTCCGTTTCATCTGCTTCTCCTCCTCTGCCCGCTAGTCCTCAGTGCTGACCGCGGGGAATATTTTCGTCTCTGCAACGCTGTTCCAGGCGTTGAGGGTATTGCCATATCCGGTCACGCGGACATACCGCGCCTGCTGGGGTTCAAAAATCGTAGTATTATAGTCCAGAGTATTGTCCAGGCTGATGCCATGGAACACCTCTGACCACCGCTTGCCGTCCCGGGACAGGTGCACGCTGTACTCTGTGGAACGCTCGTCGCCCTTGTACCAGGCCACGGACACCGCGCCGACCTCCTTTTCCTCACCCAGGTCAAAGTCCACATACTGAATACCCTCCGCTGACCAGCGGGTGTTCACATCTCCGTCATAGGCGTTCTCCGTTCCGTTTTCAGTCTGCGGCACGTCAGAGGCCACCGCGTCCGCAATGGCATAGGACTGCACGCCCTGCGGGACGCCCAGCATGGTGCCCACCGCGAACTCCACCATATAGTATTTCGTCTGGCCGGTTTCGCCGTCCTTCAGGCTGATGACCGCGGTCCCGTTCACATCCTTTGCCTGGGTGATGCGCATATCCGCCTCACCGCCCGCGAATTCCGCGGTGACCGCTGGCGCCTTGACCGCGCCGGGCGTCAGCTTGACCGTATAGCTGTTCTGCTGCTGATAGAAGCCCTCCATGGGCTGACCGTCGAGGCTGATGCCGGTCAGATGGGTTTTGCCCTCCGCGGGCATGGGCCCGTCGGGAACCTCCCACTGCTCCATGGGCCGCCAGTCCGGAAGCTCCGGCTGGATCCCCGGATCCGGCAGCGGTGTGAACACCACAGCCACTTCAAAGGTCTTTTTATCCTTGCCGTTGATATAGAGCTTGCGGAAGCCCTTGTTCTGGTTCTGTCCGTCCACCACAGGGGAGCCCTCCAGCGGAAGCGCGTCCATGACCCCAAAGGTCAGCGAGCTGTCCGGCGAGACGATTGCGGCGTTCAGCGTCTTGCCGCCGTAGGTCAGCGTGGCGCTCCGCCGGTCCGTGGAGAGGGTCACATCCGTCCGGGTGTGCATGAACCACCAGACATCACCGGGGGATTTGAGTTCGATTTCGTCCTGGACCAGAAGCTGTTCCCGGCCCGGAAGCATGAACATGCCCCGCTTCGCGGAGGCCATCTTCTGATTGGTCTGGGAAATGTCCATGACCACATAGCCGCCCTTGTCCTTGCTCACGTACTGCTCTACCACACCGGTGGCATTGGGCTCCTGATCGTAGAAATAGCTGCCCTGCTGCCTTCCCGGAGGATCCACCACAATGGTGTTGTGGCCCTCGGCCCGGCGGCGGTAGACATTGGGATTTGACATATAGCTGGGAAGGGCATAGGCGTCCGCGCCCAGATCACAGGCCCACCGGACCCCCAGGGCGTCCAGAACAAAGGTCCCCACGTCAACATGGCCGTGATTGACATTGTTGTAGGCGCCGTGGATGCCCCCGAACAGGGCGCCGCGGTCTGTCCAGTTGCTCCGGAAGGTGGCCGTTGTGACCTTGGCGTCAAACAGGCCGTCCCGAGGCAGGTCCACATCCAGATTACAGTATGCGGGATCATACCAAAGCAGATCATAGACGCTGGTGCCGGAGTTGCCCTGCAGAATTTGATTCATGCGGTAGCCTCCGAGATCCGGGTCGTTCAGCCGCTTTGCCATCCAGAAATGGGCCTCTGTCCGCTCAAAGCCCTCGCCCGCGTCGTGGTAATTGAACTGGCCCATGGGCCCTGTCATATAAGGCGGGTAATAGCCGGTGCGGCTCACCCCCTCAATATCGTCAAAATATCCATAGTCTGTACCCAGGAACCAGTTCATCACGTCAATACAGGGCACGTAATACCGAATGGCAAAGTTCCAGTAGGTAACGCCCTCTTCCCACGCCCCCTCCGGCGCGAACTGATACATGACGTTCTCCCAGGCGTGCATGGCCCATTCCATCAGCTGTGCGCAGTAGTCCGGCTGATAGTCGAACAGGGCCAGCGCCGCGATGATGACGCTGCCGTGGCAGACCAGACTCCAGTTGTTCTCCAGCTTGACCCAGGTGACGTTTCCATAGCCCTTATAGCTGTCATAGGCCGGCTGCAGCCCACGCTCTATGATTGCGTTCCGGATGACGCCCCGCTGTTCCTCAGTCCAGCCGTCATACATCCAGTCATAGGCCAGCGCGATACAGCGCATCATCTCCGAGGGATCCAGAAAGTGCATATGATCCCAGTCCGGCCAGTCAAAGACCACGCCGCTGATCTCCTTCCAGGTGCGGTCGAGATATTTCTGTTTGACCGCCGGGTCGGTCTCCATCTGGTAAACCATGACCCATTTCTCTATTTTATCCATGACCTCCCGGACGCGGCTGAGCATGGAGCCGTCCGCCTCGAAATACCATCCCGGCGTCTGGGTTTCATAGGCGGATTCCGCTCCTTTCTTCACCCCTTCATACCAGGCCTTCATGTTCTCGTCGGTCCGGATTCGGCTCCGGATATCTGCCAGCTTATCCGCGTCGGCAAACATGCGGGGGTGCTGGATCTTCTCCCCCTGCTCCAGCCCGTTGTGGGCATAGTAATCCTTTTTGATCTGTTCCTTGGTGGGGTATGTGTAGGTCAGCTTCCGGGTCAGGGCCGTAAATGCCTTCTCCTCCTCCGGCAGCTGGAACGGGGTTTCCGTATCCCCGATGACAATCACGCCGTTCTCATTGTAATAGACCTTCTTCCCAATCTTTTCGGCAATAAATCGGATGGGGACAAAGATCCGGTCCTCCCGGCTCACCGGCCGGGTCACCTGGATCTCCTCACCGTTGACATAGGCAATGTCCCCGCCGTTCTGGAAGCGGATCTCACTCTGACCGCCGCCGAACTGAATCCGCACGGTTTCCGCGGCCTCCTCAAAGGACACGTCCGCGCCGAAGGCTTCAGCGATAAACCGCACCGGAACCATGGTGACGCCGTTTTCCTCAAAGGGCTTTACATTGACATTGCCTGGGTCCGCCGTGGTACGCTGCGCCCCCACATAGGCGTTGGCGGAGCCGATCTTGAGCGCCACGGCGTTTTGCAGGTTTCCGCTGAAGTCCGGATCCCAGTCAAACACCGTATTGGGGAACTTATCCGCCGCGGGCGCGGGCACCTGTTCAAAGCTTACCGGCTCTGTGCCGGAATAGATGGCAACATTGTCCACATAGGTGTCCGACGCCCCCTTGCTGTCCCCGGTCAGGTCCAGCTTGAACCGGCTCATCCCCGGCGCCACCGTGCCGGACATGGCCTTCTGCTCCAGCACCATCTGGCCGTCCAGATAGGCGTCGTACAGTCCGGTGTCCGCATGATAGACGCAGGCGAAGCGCATCCACTTATGGGTATTCATGCCGATTTTGGTAGCCTGGCCCGCCGTGTCAAACAAAATGGAACCGTCCGTTTTGAACCGCACCACACTGCGCAGGTTTCCGTTGCCGTCCGCGATGGAAAAGGCCTTGGCCGAATTGTCGTCCGGCATGAGGATATCGAACTGCGCCACATAATCCCCCCTGCCCACAACCTTGTGCAGATACTCCCGCTGTATATAGGGCGTCTGGCCCGATCCAGAGGCGGAAAAGTGTACCACGTCCCCATGGGCGTCCTTAAAGCTGTACGACTGGAATCTCCCATTGTTGTTCCAGCCCGTATACCAGTTCGGCGGAATGTCCCGGCCATGCCAGTCCGGATGGGTTTGATAGCCTGTAAAGTCGTCCTTTACATAGGTCTCAATCCCCTCTGCGCCCGCCGCCGGGTACAGAGGCAGGTCCACCGAACCCTGGGGCGCGGGCAGCACAATCGAATCAACCGCGCGCTTGGGGTACTGCTGGTCCCGGCCGTCCGGGGCCTCCCCCGGGCAGACCCGCACATCATCCACCAGTGCCGCGGCGGAGTGGCCCGCCGAACCGGTCTGGGAGATGATGACGGAATCCACGCTGGTGGGCGTACCGCCCAAATGAAGCGCATCCCCCAGCTTTTTGCCGTCCAGATACACGGTTCCTGTGCCCTTGGCAGAATCGACGGCCACCGCCAGCTGGTACCAGGTCTCTCCCTTGATGGTCCCGACCTGGGTCTTGCCGTCCGGCCCTATCACCGCGTCGCCGGTCAGGGTCAGCAGCGTATAGCTGCCGCCGCTGTCATCGGTCACCGCCACCTGACGGTCCGCCGCGCTGTTGACCGCGCACAGGTTCAGCGCCACCACCGCATAGTCCTGTCCGATCAGGTCAACCCCTATGCCGGAGTGTGCGATCTGGCTGACGCCGGCTCCGGCGGTTGTCAGAAGCACGCACCGGTTACCGCCGCCGGCCGTGGGATTCTGTATTATATCCGCCTGTTCGTCCGTCTGCTCCGCGCCGCGGTACCAGCCGCCCGCCTGTGCCGCGGCATAGTCCGCATAGGCGTCAAAATCATCTGAAAACTGTCCGTTGGTTTCCGCTGCCGCAAAGACTGCGGCAGGCAGGCAGAGCACTGCCATACAGACAGCGATCATTCCCGCTAGGATTCGTTTCATAGGCTCTCTTCCTTTCTGTCTGCTCTCCGTAACTTCCGCTGTGCTATTCCGCGTTATAGCGGTCAACCGCCTTTTGCTGGATCTCGGTGGCGCGCTCAATCCCCATCTTCTTCATATTCTCCATGAATGCGTCATAGCCGGCCTCCACGGTCTCGCTCCCCAGAATCCACTTCTGCATGGTCTCGTCCCGCAGAACCTCAATGTCCTTCATGATATTGTCATACTCGTCCTGCTCGTCTTCCTCCAAAATCACCGCCGGGTATTTCTCCTGGAAATAGCCGTTCTGGGTATACGCCTCGATCCCCTTTAAGGCAATGGGATTGGTCCACTGCCGCTCGTACTCAAAGTCCTGATGGAAACCCACATTGCCCTGGCCGCCCTTGGCCTTCAGATAATTTGCCACAGACTGGTCGCCGTGGAGCACCGAATCCTTAAAGACCGGCTTGCCGTCCACCATGTCATAGTCCTCGCCCTCTATGCCGAAGTTCATCAGACGGCGTCCCTCCTCTGTGAACCAGTAATCCATCCACCGGATAGCCGTCTCCGGATCCTTGTTCTGGGAAGAGATGCCCCAGCCGCACTCGGATACCCGGTCGCGTCGGGCCATTTCCCGCTTTACGCCGTCCAGTCCCGCGGGCGGTGCAAAGGGCACAAAGTTCATCTCCGGGATCTGCTCCTTGAGTTTATTGTTATAGTCCGCCGTGCTGGCAAACCAGTCGTGCGTCATGCCGCCCAGGTCATTGCCCAGCAGATAGTCCCTGGCGTTGTTGCCCCGGGTATAGATCTCATTGTCGATCAGGCCCTCCGCGTACCATTTGGAGAGCTCCTGCATGGCCTCCTTAAACTCCGGCCGCGTGGGTCCGTACACCACCCTGCCGTCAATGATCTGGAAATTCTTCTCCAGCCCGTTCCAGAAGCAGAGCAGATCATTGATGCCGCTTTCAGAATTCGCGGAGGCATCCCGATTGAAATACGGCACCTCATCCTGCTTCCCGTTTCCGTTCGGGTCCTGCTCCCGGAAGGCCTTCAGTACCGTATACAGCTCCTGTACGGTCTCCGGCGTCTTGAGGTTCAGCTTATCCAGCCAGTCCTGACGGATGAACCAGCCCTCTGACGCATCCCCGTCCGGGATAAACGGGATAAAGTAGATGTTTCCGTCCGGCGCGGTCATATATTTTTTGACATCCTCCCGCCCCTCCAGAAACTTCTTGATGTTGGGCGCGTTCTTGTCAATCAGGTCATTGAGAGGGATAAGCACCCCTTCCTTGCCGTATTTATAGAAGTCGTTCCGTTTCCAGGTATGTATGATGTCTGCCAGATTGCCAGATGAGAGCATCAGGCTGAAGGCCGTATTGCCGTCTGAGGTGCTCTGGGAAAGCGTACCCTTGATATGAATATTGGTGGCCTCCTCCGCCTTTTTATACACCTCCCAATCCTCGTTGAACGGAACCAAATCAAACAAAAACAGGGTCTGTTCCGCCTTTCCCCCCGACGCGGCCGGCGCGCCGTCCTTTCCGCCGCCGCAGCCGGCCAGTGTGGACGCCAGCAACACCGCCGCCGTCATGCCCGCAAATAGTCTTTTTCCCATTTTCATAAAAAGCCCTCCTTATTGGATGAATGAAATGTATTTGTTTCGCCCGCGCTGCCGCCGGCTATTCTTTGACTGCTCCAACCATCACACCCTTGACAAAATATTTCTGAATGTATGGATATACAACCAGCATGGGAAGGATGGAAATGATAATGGTGGCATAGATGATGGTCTCGCTGGAATACTGGACCGACATATCCACCGTTGCATACTGCGCCCGGTTTGTGGCCTCCACAATCAGCTTTTTCAAAAGCACCTGCAGCGGTATCTTGCTGTCCGACTGGAAGATGACCATGGCCCAGAAATAGCCGTTCCACCGGCTCACCGCGTAGAACAGGGCCACCGTCGCAATGGCCGGCAGGGACAGGGGCAGGAAAATCCGCCACAGAATGGTCAGATCGTTGGCGCCGTCGATTCTGGCCGCCTCTTCCAGCGCGTCCGGCACGGACTGGAAAAAATTCCGCATCAGAATGACGTTGAAGGTATTGATGGCAAAGGCCACAATAATGGCTGTCCGGGTGTCCAGCAGACCATAGCCCTTCAGGGTCATATAAAACGGAATGATCCCGGGGTTGAACCACATGGTGAACACCACCAGCTTGGAAATCACCCTGCCGCCGGGCAGATATTTTTTTGACAGGGGATAGGCTCCCGCAATGGTGAACGCCATATTGACCACCGTACCCAGCACCGTATAATAGATGGTGTTGGCATAGGCGATCCAGATATTTTGCTGACTCAGTACCTTGGCATAGGCGGCCCAGGTAAAGTCCGCCGGCCATAAAATGACCCGGCCCTGCAAAAAGGCGTCGGACGAGCTGAGCGACGCCGACAGCACATAGAGCAGCGGATAAATGGTCAGGAGCGCAATGACCGCCAGAAGACAGGCATTGACCCCGCTGAATATTTTTTCTCCTTTTGATTGCTTCACCTTTTCTCCTCCTCTCACCAAAGACCGGTATTGGTCATCTTGTTGCTGAGCTTGTTGGCCGACATGACAAGGATCAGGGCAATGACTGAGTTGAACAGCCCAATGGCCACAGAGATGTCATATTTCCCCTTTTCAATGCCCATGCGGTAGACATAGGTATTGATGACATCCGCCGTCTCATAGGTCACCGGCTGATAGAGCAGGATGATGGACTCATATCCCACGTCCAGCAGAGAACCGATTTTCATGATCAGCATGGTCATAATCGTGGGCAGAATCCCCGGAATGGTGATATGAAGCAGCTGTCTCCATTTTCCTCCGCCGTCGATCACACAGGCCTCGTACAGCTGCTGGTCAATGGAGGACAGGGCCGCGATATATACCACGGTCCCAAACCCAGTCTGAATCCAGATGTTCATGATCGTATAGATGGCCCGGAACCACTCCTTCTTGGTCATAAAATAGACACTCTGACCGCCGAGCTTTTCCAGGATCAGGTTTACCACCCCGGTGTTGGGCGACAGCATGGTATTCACCATACCGGCCACCACGACCACGGAGATGAAATACGGAATATAGGTAATGGTCTGGACCGCTTTCTTGAACCAGACCTTGCGTACCTCGTTGAGCATCAGCGCCAGAATGATCGGCGTGGTAAAGCCAAAGACAATGCCATAGATGTTGATAATCAGCGTATTGCTCAGAAGCCTTCCAAAATACGGGCTTTGAAAAAAATCGGTAAAGTGCTTGAAGCCGCACCACGGACTTTCCGCCACGCCTTTGAAGAGACTGTAATCCTTAAAGGCGATTTGCAGAAAATACAGCGGCCGGACCATAAATAAAACATACCAGAGCAAAAATGGAATCAGAAGCATATAAAGGTACTTGTACTGTATCAGAGCGCGGCCCGCTCTGCGCAGCTTTCGGGCCGCGGCCCGGGCGGTACGCTGTCCCGCGCTGTCTGTCTGCTTCGGTAAAGTTGCACTTGTTTTCATTGTCATCCCCCTCTGTTTTTGTCAACTTTTATAGCTTTATTATAGCAAGGGAAATGTTCCAAATTCAATATTCCAAATTGTAACAGGGTTTACCGTTTCGCAACTTTTCCCGGTTTTATGGGGAAAAACAGATAACGGTATGTAAGAATATGGAAATATAATTTGAAAAAGAGAGGCATACCGCGTCAACATCCCGCGCGGCATGCCTGCTGCTTTTTGGCTGTCCGTTGTCAGCTTATACCTGCACCTGCTCCTGTTTTTTCCTGTACTCTCCGGGCGAGACAGACTCATAGCGTTTGAATACCCGGTTAAAGGTCACCGCGCTGATAAAGCCAACCCGCTGTGCGATCTCATTGATCTTCATGGTGGGATTCTGCACCAGCAGTTCCTTGGCCGCATCCACCCGGTATTGGTTGAGATAATCCTTGAAGGTGGTCTGCAAATGCTCCCGGAACAGCTTGCCCACATATCCCTGTGAAATCTCATACTGATCCGCGGCATCAGACAGGGAAATATCCTTCATGTAATTCTCGTGGATATAATCCAGCAGACAGCGCAGGGCAGAGGAGCCCTCCCTGGCGCGGGCATTGGCCGCGTCACTGCAGAGCTGGCCGAAATATACCAGAAAACTGCACCGCATCTCCTCCAGATTTTCTTTGGCGAACTGCCATTTTTCAAAGGACTGCTTGTCAAAGACCGCCTCCGCTGTTCGGCCCTGAAGCTGAACACAGCGCTTGAGTGTCGCCAGCATGGCAAATTTCAGTTCTGTGGCATTCTCTCCTGTGACAAAGAGGCTCCGATTCTTCTCCATCACATTGTTAATCAGCTTCTCGGCGCTGTCCCACCTGCCCTGCTGAATATAACCGATCAGATTCTTTTCCAGCTCCAGCGGATAATAATAGGTATTCATCCGTTGAATCTCTCTGGCTGTCACCATATTCCGGTTGGCAAACATGGATTTATACCCCAGCGCATTGAGGGCGTCATAAAACGGGCTCCGTATCTCCTCCAGGGACTGGCACAGCTCGCCTGCCGCGCCCAGCAGGGACACATCATAGCAGGCCTCCACAATGTTCAAGCTGTTGGAAACCATGCGTTTGACCTCCTCCAGTCCATAGCCTGCCGTGATAATCACAAACTGGGACTCACTGGTCTCAAAGACCTCAAGGCGTTCAAAGCCTGTGTCCGTCCGTATGTATTCCAAAATCTCACGCTTGACAGATGTCAGGTCGTTTCTGCCCAGGAACCCCTTCAGATGCTCAATATCCACATATTCCACCACTGTGACCGAAATATCCTCTTTAAGATACTCCAGATCATAGCGCTTCTGCATGTCTATGATGTCGTCCTCCTGCATGATACCATACAGCAGATCCTTGAGAAACTTCTCCCGCAGATAGACCTGATTCTGTGCCAGACGGAGTTTCATCTCCTCCTCTGTGGAGCGAAAATCAGTGAAGGTATTGTGGATCATCTGCATCTCGTCCGTGGAATCGCTGTGGCTGTGTTCCCGGATCTCCTGCACCACCCGGCCCACCGGCCGGTAGATCCGCCGCACCGCCATATAGATCAGAACCAGTCCGCCCAAAAGCGCCGCAAGCGTTGCCAGGGTCAGAAGAAGAATCATACTCAAATTTGTCTTGGCGAAGTTCTCCTGCGGCAGAGCCAGATAATACCCCAGTTCCTCCACGGTGCCCGACCGCTGGAAATTCACCACATTGCCCTGATAAATTTCCGGCTTTCCTGTCTGCGGTCCCCGGATGAAGGCAGACACATCCGCGTCACTTACCTGACTGACGCCCGGCTCCTGACCGGTAAAGGCCATCAGCGGCTCCTCCCGGCAGGTCAGATAAAAGGCCTCGCCCCCGGTGATGGAATAATCACTGAGCAAATAGGATTTTTCAAAAAGGGCAAAGAAAAACACCTCGTCGCGCCGATGGATATAGCTCTTATACAGCAAAAGCACCTGCTCCTGTCCCGTAGTCTTGGAGACAATGGACGCCGGATACATTGCGAACTGGCTTCTGGCACCGCCCTTTACCAGCTGTTCATGCAAGGGTTCGTAGAGCGCGCGGGACGCCCCGATCTCATCCAAGTACTCCTCCAGGCTCAGCGCTCCGCCTCCTGTGACCACTTTCTGCAGATTTTCGTTCAGAAGATCTACCCGAAAGCCGAGCTGGGAAAAGCTTGTCCCCGTATTGGCGACTTTGTTGCGCACCCGGATCACCTCGGTGGGATCAAAGACATCGCTGAGCATAAATCCGCTGATCTCCGCATCCCAGGCGTATTGTTCCATCAGCGAGGCGGCAACCAGCATGCGCTTGTCCACATCCTCCTTGATTCCCAGAACCAGCTGCTGGCTCTTAGCCTCCGCCGCAGTTCTGCTCTTGGAGGATTCATAACCGACCCAGATTGCACAGATCACCGTCATATAGACAATGGCAAGAGCCATACACAAAACTAAAATATTTTTAAACAGACGGTTTTTCCACATAGTCACCCCTCCTACCCCAAAACAGTCAATCAGCGCACAGCTGCTTCACATCATTCTGGCTTTTTCAAGCACAGCGAAGCTATTATACCATCCTTTCCATATTTTGTCTAGTCCGTTCTGCATAGTTTAGCCACAGAAGCGGCAAACAAGTGCAAAACATCGAAAGGGCACCCGCAGCTGTTTACCGCAAGCACCCTTTTAAATCATTTTTAATTCTTCTAAAGATTGTTCTGCGTTTCCATCTTGCTCAAATTATAGGTTCTTGTATAACAAAAAATCGAAGCAGGCAATAAAAGCAAAATACTAACTTTGGTGAACGAAAGCATTAAAAACTACGCCAATTTTACGCCACTAAACAAAGAACCCGCATAAAAATGCGGGTTTTATGTGTTATGGTGGACCTTCAGGGACTCGAACCCCGGACCGACCGGTTATGAGCCGGTTGCTCTAACCAACTGAGCTAAAGGTCCATTTCATTTAAATTACAGGTAAATATGCTATAAGCAACAGCCAGAATATGACTGTT
Organism: uncultured Ructibacterium sp.; assembly: GCA_965146665.1. GTDB lineage: Bacteria > Bacillota > Clostridia > Monoglobales > Monoglobaceae > Ructibacterium. Next base: position 277 of record CBCTHE010000015.1, on the reverse strand, counting down.
GCTTATACATCTTGGTGACTCCGAGGGGAATCGAACCCCTGTTACCGCCGTGAAAGGGCGGTGTCTTGACCGCTTGACCACGGAGCCATTGGCTCCTCCAGTTGGACTCGAACCAACGACCCTGCGGTTAACAGCCGCATGCTCTACCAACTGAGCTATAGAGGAATATATTATTTTAGAAAAAAATCTTTCGGGAGTATATTCTATACTCCCGAAAGTCAATTCTGGCGGCGACTTATGTTTCCGGGCAGTTGCCCGCCAAGTATTTTCAGCGCGG
>CBCTHE010000014.1:0-72705 GCA_965146665.1 uncultured Ructibacterium sp. | reverse complement strand
AGAGGGATACGAGCGTATCAGCAACAACGCCGTGTCAGTCATTGCCTCGGATTTATATCTAGCGGAATAGGGTGCATCCTGTTTTTGACAAAAGCTGTACTTTTGCGGAAGCCGTATTTTTCAATGCGGTTTCCCGCGGATTTATAAATCTCCTAATTTCAGCTCCGCATTGGAGATTTTTCTTAAAATACATCGTCTTGCGGAGCGGCAGAATGGAGATTGTTATGTGGGCTTATGAAAGTGTTTTTTATCAGGTTTATCCCATCGGCTTCTGCGGCGCGCCCTATGTCAACGACGGCGTGCCCGCCTCCCGGATCCTGAAGCTGGCCGATTGGGCGGAGCACATCCAAAAGACAGGTGCAAACGCGGTGTATCTCTCCCCGGTCTTTGAGTCGGATTCCCACGGCTACGACACCCGGGACTTTCGGAAAATTGACACCCGGCTCGGCACAAACGGGGACTTTCGGTCCGTCTGCGGCGCCCTGCACGCAAACGGCATCCGAGTGGTGCTGGACGGGGTATTTAACCATGTGGGCCGCGGGTTTTGGGCCTTTCAGGATGTGCTGGAAAAGAAATGGGACTCCCCTTACCGGGACTGGTTTCACATCAGCTTTGACGGGAACAGCAACTATGACGATGGCTTCTGGTACGAGGGCTGGGAGGGGCACTATGAGCTGGTGAGGCTCAACCTCCGGAACGAGGAAGTGATTGAGCATCTGTTTTCCTGTATTGCGGGATGGGTCCGGGATTTTGACATTGACGGGCTTCGGCTGGACGTGGCCTATTGCCTGGACAGGGACTTTCTCCGGCGTCTTCGGCAATTCTGCGACGGCCTGAAACCGGACTTCTTCCTGGTGGGCGAACTGCTCCACGGGGACTATAACCAGTTCGTGGGGGAGGGCTTGCTCCACAGCTGTACCAACTATGAGTGCTATAAAGGACTGTATTCCAGCTTCAACTCCATGAATCTGTTTGAGATCACCCACTCCCTCCTGCGGCAGTTCGGGCCGGAGCAGTGGACCCTTTACAAGGGTATGCACCTGCTCTGCTTTGTGGACAACCACGACGTGACCCGCATCGCCAGCCAGCTTACCAACAAGGCGCACCTGCCCCTGATCTATGCCCTGCTTTTTGGCATGCCGGGTATTCCGTGCATCTATTACGGAAGCGAGTGGGGTGCTGAGGGGGTCAAGGAGCCGGGCTCTGACGAAAGCCTGCGCCCCTGTTTTGCAAAGCCCCTGGAAAACGCTCTCACCGGCTGGATCAGCGCCCTTGCCAGGGCGCACAGGGAGAGCGGCGCTCTTTGCCGCGGCGGATTCCGGCAGGTGGTTCTCACCAACAAGCAGGTGATCTTTGAGCGGAAAACCGACAGGGAGCGTGTGCTGGTGGCAATCAACGCGGACAGCGAGGCGTATACCGCCCACTTTGACGCGGGCTGCGGAAAGGCCACTGACCTGATCACAGGGCTGGTTCACGACTTTGGCTCGGGGAGCGAACTTGCCCCCTACAGCGCGGCCTTTTGGAAGATGGAGGCATAGCGGACGGAAAGCTAAAATTATTTGAATCGAAAAAAGGGAACCCCTTGACTGACAAGCGGGTTCCTTATTCTTTTTCTCCCAGATGCCTAAACCGGACAATCCCCCGGACCAGCTTCAGCAGTTCTCTCTGCTCGGCAGGCGCAAGCTCCCGCATTTCAAACACCAGCTGGCGCACATATGCCTCCCCCGCCTTCGCGGGCTGGGCTTCCGGCGCCGGATCCGCGAAAAACTCCGAAAGGGTCATGCCGAAGATATCGGAAATCTTTTCGATCACTCTGACGGTCGGATTTTTTTCGCTCCGTTCAATCTGTCCCAAATAAGCCGGGGTGATCTCCGCGCACAGAGCCAGCTGTTCCTGGGAAATCCTCAGTTCTGTCCGCAGGTGCCTGATTCTTTTTCCTATATTATAGTTAAGCATTTCTATCACCGCCTATAATTATTATAGTCCCCTTGACATTTTACATTCAACATGTTATAGTAATTATAAATTATATGAATTATAGTTATTATCCCATAAGAGAAGGAGGCAGGCAGATGCGAAGAAAAATCATTATTTTTCTGGCCGCGGTTCTCCTTCTGTCCGGCTGTACGCCCCAGAGCTGCCGTCCTTCGGCTCCGGACGAACAGGGCGTGGTGTTCGGGCCGGTGCAGTCTAAGCAGCTCTCCGCCGACCTTCGGTACTATGACGACGGCTGGACTGTTTTTCAAAACGCCTTGTTTTACCGGGGCGAGCTGAAATTTGAAGTAGACCACCACAGCGTCACCAAAAGTGAAAAGACACTGCAGTCTGCCCAGCACGTCATCATCCCTCCGTATATTTATTTTTTTGCCCGGCATCCCAGCGATAACCAGACCTATTCCTCCTTTTTCATCCGGGTATCTCTGGAGACTGGGACCGCCGAACGGCTGATTGAAATGGAGGAATTTCTGCGGTACGGAAAGGAATTTCAGATGTTCCGGCAGGGAGCCCGGCTTCGGTTTGCCGCCCTGGCAGAGGATCGGGAAAACCTTTTGTCCATTGATACGGAAAAAGACGCAAAAAAGCTGATCTATGACGGCAAAGCAAAGCCGGCGCCATATCTGCACGACCCTGGCGCGTTCTGGAAGCCCTTGGACGAAAACACCTGCCGGATATTTTACGAGACCGGAAGCTGTACCCTTGATCTGCGGGATTTCAGCACCGCCGACCTGTTTGTATACGCAGATTGTGCGGAGCACTTAAACCCGCGCGATCTTGCGGGCGTCTTTTACAGAGACGGCAGGCATTTTCTCTTTGCGCGGGAGGCCATTGAGGAAAACGGAGCGGGCCGCGGATTCCGTCTGGTTCAGTATACGGCTGACGGGACCGGCGCGGCGGAGAGGGAAATCATTCTGGAGGATATGGGAAAGAGCCTGTCCCCCGGCCGGATACAGTGGCAAAAATCCATTTTCGCTGACGGCTGGCTGGTCTTTCAGCAGGCCAGCGGCCTGGTCTGCGTCTGCGCGGTCAAGGACAAAAAGCTCTATACCAGCAAAAGCCTGCGGCAGCAGCAGGCGGATCTGTGGAACCTGTATGAAAGCACACGGCAGAAAACGATTGTGAGAAAAATGAGCCCGGATCATCTGACGGAAGCATAAGGGTTGCCCTCTTATGCGCCGCCGGAGCCTCCGGGCTCTTTCCACGCAGCTTCATCAAACGACAATATTTCGTCTTTGTTGACAAATTTTTTTATCTATGATATATTTTCTATAATAATACATAGTTGGGGTGGGGAATTTTATGAAAAAATATGCTGTACTTTTATGGATCATGCTGATGGGGACCATCTTTCTATCTGCCTGCGACCTCGCCATTCCTGTTTTTAAGGAAGCCGAAGCGGATCCGGCGCCAAGTTCGGTGATGTTTCTTGGCGGTTCGGAGGATATCAATATCGGAGAGCTATACTGTCTGGATATAAACGGTGAAAAAGAACGAATTGCCGAAACAGCACAGAAGGATGAATTTGTAATTGCTCCTCAATCACAAAATCTTCTGGTGCTGAATAAAGAAAATGAATTATATCTCTATCTTCACGGACAGGATAAAATCAAGATAGCGGGCGGGGTGGTAAAATCCTCCTTCTGCTTTTCCGAGGATGAGACCGCCATTGCTTATCTGGTGGAAACGACAGACGAGGGCAGCGCAGAGGCAGATTTCTATGTCCAAAAAATTGGGGCAGAAAAAGAAAAAGTTGCGTCGGGTCTTTCCAAAGAAAACGCAAGGTCAAATTACAGTTTGGCAGACAATGGCAGCAGCGGTCTCTTTGTTACCGCGGACAACAGTTTATACAGCTGGAGTACCGGCTCCAATAAAGAGAAACTGGCCGGCGAGGTAAAGGCTTTCACGTCCTATGCGGACACCGCGGCCTATTCATACATAAATACAGACGGTATATATTATGTCAAGTTTTCAAATGACAGTGAAGCCCAGAGAATCTCGGTAACTGACATTGGCAATTTGCGCGTCACGCCCGACGGGCTGATGGCGCTGTTCACAGGCGGGTATAATTGGGAGAGGGATTACGGGGAACTGTATGCCGTGATCAAAGGCGGAGATTCTGTCAAGCTCGCTTCAAACGTACGGAGTTTTCACATCACCGCCAACGGCCGTTTGTATTATCTAAACGACGAGAGTTCCGTATATTTGAAAAAGCTTCCCCGGATTCACGAGAATACCTATAAAAATCTTTCCAAATTCACCGATGAAATCAGCAAAGGGGACAAGACCAAAGTTTGCTCGGATGTCGCAAGGCTTGCGTTTAGTCCCAATGGCAAAAACAGCGCCTTTATTGACCATGACGGCAATCTGTATCTTTCCTATGATGAAAAGGAAAAAATAAAGGTCTCCTCGGATATTACGGATGTCAGGGTTTTTGACAACAGTCTGCTGTTTGAGAATAAGGATAGTCAGCTGTTTTTAAACAGTATACTGAAGGATACCGATCATATAAAGCAAAACAACAAAATGATCGCCCAGCTGCTGACGAATTTTATGGCAAGCGAAAACGGAAAATATATCTGCTTCACAACTTCTGAGGATCAGGCTTTGAATTTGATTGTTGACGGCGGCGCGCCTCTGACGCTCGTAGACGACTGTACACAATATGACATGATTATTTTACAGAATCAGGTTATCTACGAAAAAAAGCTGATGCTTGCAGATATTGCCGGGATTTATAAAAACAAGGAGTTGGGCGCCGCCTATAAGATCACAGACGACGGCCAGTTCCTGCTGTATGAAAAGGGTGAGGAAAAAGAAAACTCAAAGATCAGCATTACGGGACTTAACAGGCTGAGCGCCGAATTGAAAAGCGACAATCAGGATTCTGTCCTGGCAAAAAATAATGTTATCTTTTCTGTGTCCACAGAGGGTACGAAGAGCTTGGTGCTAAGCGACGCGCAATACACTTTGGAGGTCATTGATGAAGAAGGCCTTGAAACTGAGATTCAGCGGCAAAAAAAAGCGGAAGCAGACGCAAAAGCGGCGGCTGAAAGGAAAGCAGCCGCCGAAAAGGCGGCCGCAGAGTTGAAGATTAGAAAGGAAAAGGCTGAGGAGCGGGGAAAAACTTATCTGCGCAACGGCGTATATGTCACATCCTATCAAACCCTTTACTACTCCCCCAATTACAGCAGTGCCTCAAGCTTGACTTATAATTCCAGCGGTCTCAAAAGTGTCTATGACTATGCGGTTTCCTCGGATGGAAATACCGTTTGGCTAAAGCTATACACAACCGCATCATCCTATGACGGCTATACTGGCTATGTTTGGGTTGCGGAATAATGGAGGGATGTTTTGTGACAAAGCTTTTTATATGTTTAGCCGCTATGCTGCTTTTGACAGGATGTAATGACACCTCAAAAAACTATTATGAAATACCAAAGTCGGAAATTGTGGAGCCAACGGCGACTCCTGCGGCGGCGCCCACACAGGCAATGGAACCTCCGGCCGCCGAAAAGCCTGCTGAGGAACCCGCTGAAACAGCAACACAAACACCGGCTTCTGTATCGGAGCCTGCATCAGAATCTGCGTCAGCACCAGCCGGGGTCCATACTGCCTCTCCTCCCCCCGTCTCACACGCAGACGACGAAGCACGTTTGGAACAACTGGCCATGGATTCCACAGTTGGATTTACCACAGCTGTAAACACAGGGGATTTTTCCCACATGGCAAAGTATATAGACCCCACCTCCGCCTATTACAGCGATCAGCAAAAGGCCATAGCGGATATTCACGGCCGCGGTGTGAAGGAATCGCTCGTTTCCTGCCGGGTGACAGATATACAATGGAAGGACAGCGATACCTGCAATATGACGCAGCATACAGTGATTCGCTGCAGCTATGCAGACGGAACAAGCAAAGATGTGGAGGAAACCTATACCTATCTGATGCAGCGGGCAGGCAGCACGTTTCAATATGTAAAAATGTATGAATAACGGATAAGCAGAAATCTTTCTCAAAATCACGGGAGGATGCAGAAGCATTGCAAATCAATTTGTCAACCGGAAGACGGACACGTACAGTGTCCGTCTTCCTTTATGCACTCTATTGTATCTGCAAGGAATTTCAGACTCGTTTACTGAAAGAGGCGAAAGGAACCAGCTGCGGGTGGAGGCCGGGCCGGAATGTTCCTCCTTTGCGTAATATCCGCAAATGGCGTTTTTCTTTCAGAAAAGGCTTGCATAGACAGTGCGGAAATGATATAATATAGGGTAATTTTACATCATTCTGAAACCAATGCAGGAAGATAGATAGAGAGGAGCGATTTTTGTGGCCAAAGAGCTGCCAAAAACCTACGACCCCAAACAGGTCGAGGAACGCATTTATCAAAACTGGGTGGACAAGGGGTATTTCCATGCGGAAGTGGACAAGAGCAAAAAACCCTTCACCATTGTCATTCCGCCCCCCAACGTCACGGGACAGCTGCACATGGGACATGCCCTTGACGAGACCTTTCAGGACATTCTGATCCGCGCGAAGAGGATGCAGGGCTATAACGCCCTCTGGATCCCCGGCACAGACCACGCCGGTATTGCCACCCAGATCAAGGTTGAAGAGGATCTGCGCGTCAACGAGAATCTGACCCGGTATGACCTGGGCCGGGATGAATTTTTGAAACGGGTCTGGGCCTGGAAGGAAAAATTCGGCGACCGGATTATCAACCAGCTGAAAAAAATCGGCTGTTCCTGTGACTGGGACCGGGAGCGCTTCACCATGGACGAGGGCTGCAGCAAGGCGGTCAAAGAGGTTTTTGTCAACCTCTATAACAAGGGCCTCATCTATCAGGGGAACCGCATCATCAACTGGTGTCCAAGCTGTGCCACAGCCCTCTCTGACGCAGAGGTGGAATACGCGGAGCAGGACGGCTTTTTCTGGCATATCAAATACCCCATTAAGGACAGCGGCGGCTTTGTGGAGATTGCCACCACCCGGCCGGAGACCCTGCTGGGCGACACGGCGGTGGCGGTCAATCCGGCTGACGAGCGGTATGCCAATTTGGTGGGGAAAATGCTGGTCCTGCCGCTGGTGGGCCGCGAAATCCCGGTGGTCGCGGACGACTATGTGGACATGGAATTTGGAACAGGCTGTGTAAAAATCACCCCGGCCCATGATCCCAACGACTTTGAAGTGGGACAGCGGCACAATCTGGAACAGATTAAGGTGATGAATGACGACGCCACCATCAATGCCCTGGGCGGCAAGTATGCGGGCATGGACCGCTACGCTGCGCGAAAGGCCATTGTGCAGGACCTCGAGGACGCAGGGCTTCTGGTCAAGGTGGTCCCCCATGCCCACAATGTGGGCCAATGCTACCGCTGCGGTACCACGGTGGAGCCGATCACCAGCAAGCAATGGTTCGTGAAGATGGAACCGCTGGCCCAACCCGCCACAGAGGCGGTCATAAACGGCGATACCCGGTTCGTCCCCGACCGGTTTGCCAAGACCTATACCCACTGGATGGAGAATGTCCACGACTGGTGTATCTCCCGCCAGCTGTGGTGGGGACATCGGATTCCGGCCTATTACTGTCAGGACTGCGGTGAGACCGTCGTCTCCAAGGAGGATCTGACCGTCTGCCCCAAGTGCGGCGGCGCCATGCGGCAGGACGAGGACGTGCTGGACACCTGGTTCAGCTCTGCGCTCTGGCCCTTCTCAACGCTGGGCTGGCCGGACAAAACGCCGGAGCTGGAATACTTCTATCCCACCTCTGTGCTGGTGACAGCCTATGACATCATCTTCTTCTGGGTTGCCCGGATGATGTTCTCCGGTCTGGAGCACACGGGCGAGGTGCCGTTCCGCGACGTGTATATGCACGGTCTGGTCCGGGATGCCCAGGGGCGGAAAATGAGCAAATCCCTGGGCAACGGCATTGACCCGCTGGAGATCATCGACCAGTACGGCGCCGACGCCCTGCGGTTTACCCTAGCAACCGGGAACTCCCCGGGCAATGACATGCGGTTCTATATTGAGCGGGTGGAAGCCAGCCGGAACTTTGCAAACAAGATCTGGAACGCCTCCAGATTTGTGCTTATGAACCTGAACATTGACACCTGCGCGCTTCCGGCTCTGGACAAGCTTCGGCTGGAGGACCGGTGGATCCTGCACGCGTACAACGAACTGGTACGCGAGGTGACAGAAAATCTGGATAAATACGAGCTTGGCATTGCGGTGTCTAAGCTGTATGACTTTATCTGGGACAGCTTCTGCGACTGGTACATTGAGCTGGTGAAGCCCCGGTTCTCTGAAGAGGGGGAGAGCAACCAGACCGCCCAGCAGATGCTGACCTATGTGCTGTCCAATACCTTAAAGCTCCTGCATCCGTTCATGCCTTTCATCACCGAGGAGATCTGGCAGGCCCTGCCCCATGAGGGCGAGAGCATCATGATATCCGCCTTCCCGGAATACAACGAGGCCTATCGGAACGAAGGAGCGGAGGCGGATATGCGTATGATTATGGATTCCATCAAAGGGATCCGAAACGTCCGCAGTGAGATGAATGTACCGCCCTCCAAAAAGTGCACCCTTTACATTGTCACGGAACAGTCTGGCGTGTTTTCCGCCGGTATCCCTTTCTATACCAAGCTGGCCTCCGCCAGCGAGGTCTTTGTCCAGGCGGACCGGAGCGGCATACCCGAAAACGCCGTATCTGTGGCCGCCCCGGGCGCGGAGCTGCTTCTGCCTCTGGATGAGCTTGTGGACAGGGAAAAGGAGACCGCGCGCCTGAATAAGGAAAAGGCCCGTCTGGAGGGCGAGATCAGGCGTGTGGAAGGAAAGCTGAATAACAAGGGCTTTACCGAAAAGGCCCCGGCCGCTGTGGTTGAGGAAGAGCGCAAAAAGGGAGAAAAATATAACGCCATGCTTGAGACTGTGCTGGAGAGTCTTGCAAAACTGCAATAGCTTTTGGCTGTTTGGGAAAGGTTGAATTTTGAAATGAGAGAAATTCATGTAGATCAGATCATTGAAACGGTCAAATATATGTGCATTGACGCCAACTGCAATCTGAACCGGGATGTGCAGTGTGCGCTGGAACAGGGCCTTGCGCGGGAGCAGAACGCTACCGCCAAAACCATGCTGACGGACATTCTTAAGAATGCTGAAATAGCCCGAAATGAACAGATGCCGATCTGTCAGGACACGGGTATGGCCGTAATTTTCCTGAAGCTGGGCCAGGATGTGCACATGACCGGCGGCTCTCTGTACGACGCGGTCAATGAGGGGGTCCGGCAGGGCTATGCGGAAGGCTATCTGCGGAAATCCGTGGTGGCGGACCCAGTCCGGCGCGGCAATACCGGAGATAACACCCCGGCGGTGATCCACACCGAGATCACAGACGGGGAGCATCTGGAGATCACCCTGGCGCCCAAGGGTTTTGGGAGTGAGAACATGAGCGCGGTGAAGATGTGCAAACCCTCTGACGGGCTGGACGGGATCATTGACTTTGTGGTGGATACGGTACGCCGTGCCGGCGGCAATCCCTGCCCGCCTCTGGTGGTGGGCGTCGGCATTGGCGGAACCTTTGAAAAATGCGCATATCTGGCCAAGTCCGCCCTCCTGCGGGATGTGGATTCCAGTAACCCGGATCCCTATTATGCGGAACTGGAGGCAACCCTGCTGGAGCGCATCAATGCCCTTGACATTGGTCCCCAGGGCTTCGGCGGCGTGACTACGGCCCTCGGCGTCAATGTGGAGACCTTTCCAACCCATATCGCCGGTATGCCCTGTGCGGTCAATATCAACTGTCATGTAACCCGGCACCTGACCAAAACGCTGTAGCGAAACAAAGGATCCGCGGAATTCCGCGGATCCTTTGTTTTATCCTCTTCTGTTGATCACAGGGCGCCGATATCCCAGTGCCGGAAGGCCGAGGGCAGGGAGATGTCCCGCTCCAGCTGCCCGGCTGTGATCCAGCGGAGTCCCGCTCCCGTGCCGCGGCACACCGCCCGGTATGCCCGCATATGCCATTCTATATGCGTAAAAATATGCTTGGCATCCCGGTCCGGTTCCAGCCTTTCAGGGGTCAGTCCAAGGCTTCTGAGATATTCTTCGGCTTGCTCCGGGTCCAGGTGCCCGTCCGTGTTGGGAAGCTCCCACAATCCGGCGAGCAGTCCCTCCTCCGGCCGTTTGCGCACGGCCACGGCGCCGTCCCGCACCAGAACAAAAACCGTTCTTTCCTGTATTTTCCGTGGCTTCTTGGGCGTTTTGACCGGGAGCTCGTCCACGGCATGGCGCAGATTTGCCCGGCACACATCCGCAAGGGGACACCGCCCGCACCGTGGGGCGCCGTTGGGCAGACAGACCATGGCCCCCAGTTCCATCAGACTCTGGGTAAAGTCTCCGCACCGGTCCGCCGGATAGAGCGCCTCCAGCGCTTTGGAAAAGTCCCGTTTAACCCCGCTCTTCATGACATCCCTGTAGTCACCGGCAACCCGGGCCAAAACCCGGAGCACATTGCCGTCCACTGCGGGCTTCGGTTCGCCGTACGCAATGGACGCCACAGCACCGGCGGTGTAGTCCCCGATTCCGGGCAGGCCCCGGAGCTGTTCAAAGCTCCGGGGCATTTCGCCGCCATACTGTTCCATCACAACCCTTGCCGCCTTTTGGAGGTTATAGGCCCGGCGGTAATACCCCAGGCCCTCCCACAGCTTCAAGAGAACGTCCTCTTCCGCCTCCGCCAGGGCACGGATATTCGGCAGTGTCTTGATAAACCGGTTAAAATACGGCAAAACGGCCTCCACCCGGGTCTGCTGCAGCATAATCTCCGAAATCCACACATAGTAAGGCATTGGGGTTTCCCGCCAGGGCAGGTCCCTGTGCCCGCAGTCATACCACCGGAGCAGGCGGGGCGCCAGATCGCCGGGCAGTTCCATGGATGCCACTGTCATTTCATCTCTCATTGTCTCGCTCATATCTCCTCTGCTGTTCCAGTTTTTCCAATAGTCCGGGAAGCTCTTTCCGGGAATGGAGGATAAACACCTGCTGGTCCGGCCGGGCCGATTCCAGAATCTCCATACACTGCGGCCGCTCTTTTCGATGAAAGTCCCAGATCCACTTCATAAAGGATAGGTCCAGCCGCTCCGGACATCCCTCTCCCATATCGTCCCGGCAGCGGCCATAGCCTGCCAAAACCCGTCGGAGTACACCCAGCAGACAGGTCCGCCGGGGAAAGTCCAGATAGACCGCCGTGTCACAGGCCGCCATTCTGCGCGGCAGGGTCCGCATAAAGTTCCCGTCCAGGATCCAGGCATCCTTTTGAAGCACGCTGTCCAAAAGGGAATCAAACTCTGCCCGGTCAACATGTACCCAGCCCGGCCGCCAGTAAAGCTGGTCCAGATGGGTCAGAGGCAGCTCAAGCCGCCTGCTTAAGGATTTGGCAAAGGTGCTCTTCCCGCTCCCGGGGCATCCCGCAATGAGAATCCTCTTTGCCATCAGCCCAGCTGCAAGGTCTGGCCTGCCTTCACCTGACAGGCTTTGCCGTCCCACATAAAATACAGATCCCGGCTGGTGGGATTCTCCGCAAATGTCATATCCACGCTGAACCGAAGCTGTTCATAGGCGGTGATGTAGTCAAAGATCTCTATGTTTGTGGCATACCAGATATCCGGCTTGCCGCCGATCTGCTCCGCAAACCGTTCGATCACATCCCAATTGTCGTTCGCCTCGAACTCATAGCTGTGTCCCCAGAGGTAAAACATCTGCGGGCCGTTGATGTCCTGCTTTTGGATAAACGCCTCGCCCAGCTCACCCAATCTGGGATTGTTGTGGTGGCAGGTAGCCGGCAGCCGCAGCCAGTCCCGGGGAATATCAAAACGCTCTGTGCTCACCGTAGTCCGGGCATAGACAATCCCCGCATCCCGCAGGGTATCCGCCACTGCATCGCTGGTTGTCCCAAAGGGATAGGCCATGCCCCGCACCGTATATCCAAAGAGCTCCTCCAGCCTGCGCCGGTCCTCCACCACCTCATAGGCCGCCCGGCCGGCTGGAAGCTGCTCCAGAAACGGATGGGTCAACCCATGGACTGCCACCTCATGGCTGCTCCCCTGATAGAGGCTCACGGTCCGGTCCCGGGTCATACGCCGGTGCACATGCCCCGCGGGATATACCGTTCCCTCCGGCGCGAACAGCCCGGAATTGATGTTGAACGTCCCTTTCAGGCCGTGCCGGTCCATAATCTCCATCAGCCGGATATCCTGCTCTACCCCATCGTCATAGCTCATGGTAAACGCCTTTGGCCGTCCTCCCGGAAACCGCATCAATAAATTTGACATTCTACATACCCCTTCCTATGTTTGTTTTCCTTTTTCTTTTTCAGTTTTTCAGTGCCGTGCCGGACCCGACTGATACAGGCTTTGAAACTCCCCGCCTTGGTTGATTTGTTCCAGCAGTGCGCACAGCCCGTCCGCGCCGTATTCCGCGATCCAGGCCGCGACCTCGTGGCGGCTCAGCATATAGCGAAACCGCCGGTCCTCGGTGGTCCCCGCATAAAAGACCGCCGGGTCCGCAAGCTCCTCCATGGGGACCGCACGGGCGCCGTCTTCCGTTTTAATCCGCCAGGTCTCCTCGCTGAAGTTCTCCCGCATATCATTCTGAAGCGCCAGTCCCTCGTCGAACCATACGGGAACCAGCGCCTTATTTAGAAAACGGCCGCGGTAAAGCCGTGCGTGGGCCTCCCCATGGGTATACTCGTGGGCAAGAATATCCAGATTGAAATACTTTGAGGACAGGGAGGTATAGCTATGGGCCCTTCCCAGCACAGCCGTGGCGGTATCGTGGTCACCGCCCAGCTTATTCAGAATTTCCGCATCGTCACAGAGGATCAGAACCGGATCCCCTGTGAGGTCTCCGAAAAATGCCGACACCCGGCCGCGTGCCTTCGCCGACGTCTCCAGCACGGTCTCAGGCTCCAGCGCAAAGCTCCTGTGGACATAGATATTGTGTCCGATCTGTTCAAAGTCCCGCAGCGGGACGGTCATCCGATAGCCCAGACTCGTAAACTGTACGAACCAGACCACTGCCGCGGCCGTTCCCAGCAGGAGCACCGCAAGGGCGCCTGCCAGAATTCTTTTCCCTGTATTCATCATGCTTCCCCGCTTTCCATAGCTTTACCTCACAGGGCCGTCAGAGCAGCGCCCGAAAATCGCGGATATAGAGATCCGCTTCCGCTTTCAGCGCGGCCCGGTCCGGTTCCGCGCTCGCATCCTCCACAATGACCACCTTCATGCCAATGGCTTTGGCAGTCCGGAGCGCGGTCAAAATATCCTCGAACAGCACGGAATCCTCTGCCGGACAGTCCAGCCGGCGCAGACACTCCAGATAGATGTCCGGACTGCTCTTGCCCTTGCCAACCTCATCCGCATAGGTGTACACGTCAAACATATCATAAATCCCGTTGTTTTTCAGACAGGCTTCGCACAGCGCCCGGTCACAGGACGTGGCCACGCCCAGACGGACGCCCTGTTCCTTCAGCTCATGGAGATATTCCTCCGCGCCGGGCTTTAAGCCGATCTTTTGCGAATATGCCTCATATACCATATCCGTCCATTCCTGCCGGATTTCCTCCGGCGTCACGGACAGGCCGAACTCCTTCTGGACATAGGCGGAGCTCTGGGTCAGGCTCATGTACGCCACCTGATTGAGCACGTGGGGCGGCGTCTCAAAGCCATGCCGGTCGAGAAAATCAATCAGGAGCCGGTCCCAGACCCACATGGAATCTACCAGCGTTCCGTCCAGATCAAATAATGCAGCCCGCTTGTCACTCATAGCTGTTTCACCATTTCCTTCAGTTCCTCTGCCGCCGCCTTGGGGTTTCCGCTTCCCATCACCGCCGAGACTACCGCCACCCCGTCAATGCCGGAACCGTAGATCTGGCTGATGTTGCCGGCATGGATTCCGCCGATCCCCACCACCGGCAGTTCAGCCGCGGCTTTGATCTCCCGGAGGGTCTCCCTGCCGATCCATACGGCATCCTTTTTGGTTGCTGTGGGGAACACGGCCCCCACACCAATGTAGTCGGCACCGTCCGCCTTGGCGGTCCGGGCCTGCTGTACGGTACCCGCGGACAGGCCCAGCAGCTTATCCGGCCCCATGATCCGGCGGGCCGCTTCCGCCGGAATATCGCTCTGGCCAATATGCAGTCCCGCCGCGTCCACAGCCAGCATGATGTCCAGACGGTCATTGATAATCAGCGGAACCCCATACCGGTCCGTAAGCTGTTTCAACGCCAGCGCCTCCTCATAAAACCCGCGGGAGCTGATCGCCTTTTCCCGGAGCTGGACCAGGGTGACGCCGCCCTGAATCGCCGCCTCCACCACGTCCGGAAGTTTTCCCCTGGGGCAGAGGTCCGTGTCTGTCACCAAATAAAGCGCATAGGGATTATGCATCATATACCGCTCCTCTCTCCAAAATGTCTCTTTCACGGATGGCATAGACCGCGTCCATGAGCTTCACCCGGAAGGTGCCGATACCTGCGCCAGCGCGCCGGCATTCCTCCGCCGCGTATTCACCGGCCAGCCCCAGCAGGACCACAGCCGCCAGCGCGCCCGCCAGCGCGCCGCCGGCAGCACAGGCCGCACCGGTCAGCGCCGAGCACATACACCCGGTTCCGGTGACATCGCAGAGCATGGGGTCGCCGTTTTTCACATAGAACACCTCTGTGCCGTCAGAGACCGCATCTATGGCCCCGGTGGCACAGACCACGCACCCGCATTGCTCTGCCAGCCCTCGAACCAGCTCCCCGCAGGCGTCCAGATTTTCCTCTGTGACGGCGTCCGCCGCAGAGGCATCCACGCCGCGGCTTTGGACCGCCGTGCCGGAAAGGGATTTTATTTCCGAAAAATTACCCCGGATCACATCCGGCTGTACCTCCCGCAGGATCATCCGGGCCAGGCGGTCCCGGAGCCCGGAGGCCCCCGCGCCCACCGGGTCAAAAACCACGGGGATTCCAAGGGCTTTCGCCGCCTTCCCCGCCGTTATCATGGAGGCGGTCACCTTCTGGCTCAGAATTCCCAGATTCAGGACCAGCCCCTGTGATATGCGCACAATATCCTCAATCTCCCGCTCGTCCTCCGCCATAATCGGAGATCCGCCCGCGGCCAGCAGAATGTTTGCGCAGTCGTTGATGGTAACCCGGTTGGTGATGCAGTCCACCAGCGGCTTTTCCGCCCGAAGCCGCCGGAGCGTGTCCGCCGCCCGGCCTGTCATTTCCATATTTCTCTCCTGTTTCATCATATCACTCCTGTTCCTGGTTCCAAAGCTGATAAAAATGGTGGGTCGGTCCGCAGCCGCTTCCCATTTCAATGGCATTGGCAATGGCGCCCGTGACATACGCCTTTGCCAGCCGGACCGCCTCCGCCGGGCGCTCGCCCCGGGCCATATACGCCGCAATGGCCGAGGATATGGTACAGCCGGTGCCATGGGTATTTTGGGTCTGAATCCGCTTCCCCGGAAGCCAGGTCATTTCCGTTCCGTCGAAAACCAAATCATCCGCATCTCCATCCAGATGCCCGCCTTTGACCAGCACCGTCCCGGCGCCCATGCCGCGAAGTTTCCGCGCCGCCTCTTCCATATCCTCATGGGACCGGATCTCCATTCCGCACAGAAGCTCCGCCTCCGGAATGTTCGGGGTGATCATGCCCGCCAGGGGCAGAAGACGGACGCGCAGGGAATCCACTGCCTCGGGCCGGAGCAGGTGAAAGCCGCTCTTTGACACCATAACCGGGTCAATCACCGTCACGCCGGGCCGGTAACGCTCCAGCGCCGCGGCAATGACCTCAATGGTCTCCGGCACGGAGACCATGCCCACCTTGACCCCGTCCGGGGGCACATCCGTAAAAACCGCGTCCAGCTGTTTTTCGATAATATCGGGCCGGATATCCTGGGCGTCCAGCACCGCCGCTGTGTTCTGGGCGGTCACCGCTGTGACCACACTCATGGCATAGCATCCCAGGGCGGAAAAGGTTTTGATATCCGCCTGAATCCCGGCACCGCCGATGCTGTCCGAACCCGCAATGGTCAAAAGTTTTTTCATACAATACGCTCCTTTGCAAAGGAGGGCACGGCAAACCGCAGGAACCGCGGAGCGCCATACCCTCTTTCCATTAAATTGTGACTTCCTCGCCGCCGAGAATCCGGTTCATATTTCTGACCGCGCACTGCTCTCCGCACATGGTACAGGTATTCTCCTCCCGCGGTTTGGAGCCGTCCCGGTACCGTCTGGGCTTTTCCGGGTCCAGCGCAAGCTCGAACATCTTTTCCCAGTCCAGCTCCTTCCGGGCGTCGCTCATGGCATTGTCCCAATCCCTCGCGCCGGGAATGCCCTTGGCAATGTCCGCCGCATGGGCCGCGATTTTTGAGGCGATGATGCCCTCCCGCATATCGTCCAGATCCGGCAGACAGAGATGCTCCGCCGGCGTGACATAGCAGAGGAAATCCGCCCCGCTGGCCGCGGCCACAGCGCCGCCGATGGCGCTCGTTATGTGGTCATAGCCCGGTGCCACGTCGGTGACCAGCGGACCCAGGACATAAAAAGGCGCGCCGTGGCACAGCCGCTTCTGCATGGTCATATTGGCCGCGATCTCGTTGAGGGCCATATGCCCCGGCCCCTCCACCATCACCTGTACATTCTTTTCCCAGGCGCGCCGGGTGAGCTCGCCCAGCACGATCAGCTCTGACACCTGGGCCGGGTCCGTGGCGTCGTCAATACATCCGGGCCTGCACGCGTCGCCCAGACTGATGGTCACGTCATATTCCGCAAAGATGTCCATAACCTCGTCGTAGTATTCATAAAAGGGATTCTCATTTCCCGTCATCTCCATCCAGGCAAAGAGCAGGGCGCCGCCCCGGGAGACAAGGTTCATCCGCCGGGGATTGGCCTTGACCCTCTCCGCAGTGGCACGGTTGATCCCCGCGTGAATGGTCATGAAGTCCACTCCGTCCTCCGCGTGCTGGCGGACCACCCGCATAAAGTCATCCTTGGTGATATCCTTGAGCTTTTTTTCACAGTAGCCGATGGCATCATAGACCGGAACCGTGCCAAGCATGGCCGTAGAAATCTCCAGGATTCTGCCCCGCATTTCCCGGGTCTTGCCATAGTTGGACAGGTCCATGATGGCCTCCGCCTTCATTTTCAAAGCGGTGCGGACCTTGTCCAGCTCCCGCTCCACATCCGCGCAGTCCCGGGAAATGCCCAGATTCACGTTGATCTTGGTTTTCAGCCCCTCGCCAATTCCCTCCGGGCTCAGGGCGCTGTGGTTTTTGTTGGCCGGAATGCAGACCACGCCCCGGGCAACCCTGTCCAAAAGCACATTGACATCCATGTTTTCCTTGGCGGCCACAATCTCCATCTCCGGGGTCACAAACCCCTGTCTGGCCGCCTCCATCTGTGTTGTATACATCCTATGTATCCTCCTTGTTTCTCACCGGGCAGTACGGCGCGCTGCGGCCGGGTCCTTCCCCGCAAACAGCCGCGCAGAGTGTTTCCGGTTCCATGATGGAAAAAGGGCCTATCTCCGCAGATTGACGAAGATAAGCCCTGTAAATTCCATTGAGATGCTTTCCTACGTCGGTATCAGCCGAATCAGGTTCAAAGGGTCAGGCTCCCGCCTTCTCAACCAAATGGTCCCCCCAGCATTTTTCTTTTCTGCTTGCCCTATATTATACGCCAACGCACGGAAAAAAGCAAGCATTTTTTCCGCACCGGCCCGAAATACAACGCATTCCCAGACCAGACGCTATTTTACGGTATAGCCACCCTTGACCATGACGATCACATCTGTCTCCGCCTGAAAGCCCCGGCCGTCTGCCACCGGAACAATAAGCTGGTGATTGGACGGCATTTCATAGCCGTTCGGCAGATCATAGCCGATGGTGGTGTCCGCAAGGCCGCCCTTGGCGGTGGCAATGATGGTCCCCTTGCCCATTCGCAGAATCAGCTCCGTCCCCGCTTCGCAGATAACCTGCTTTCCGGCGGAGACATTGACCACAGTGAAGCTGTCCGGCCGGGCCGTGACCACGCCCTCTGATGCGGCAATGCCGAACCGTTCGTCAATATACGCCTTGATATCCGGAATAACCTTGTCCACTATATAGCTTTTGGTGACAACCGGATCGTCTGTGCCGCCCGGCTCGGAAAAAACCGCCGTACCGCCGATGACCGCCAGACAAACACCGAGGGCAATCCCCATCTTTGCGAATCCGCTTTTATTCTTCATGCTTCTCATCCTTTCCGCTCTGCAGCGCTGGGTTTTATCACGTTTCAGAATATGCCGGTCCGCAAACGGGAACGGCCTCAGGTCAGGCCAAAGGAAATTTCCAAAGCCTCGTTGACCTTGTCCATTAAATTTTCATCCAGGTGTCCGATCTTCTCCTTCAGACGGCGTTTATCGATTGTTCTGATCTGCTCTGCCAGCACCACGGAATCCCGCGAAAGGCCAAAGCCTCCGGCGTCAATTTCAATGTGGGTCGGCATTTTTGCCTTGTTGATCTGTGATGTGATCGCCGTGGCGATCACCGTAGGACTGTAGCGGTTGCCGATGTCGTTCTGAATAATCAGAACGGGCCGGACGCCGCCCTGTTCCGAGCCCACAACGGGGCTTAAATCCGCATAATAAATATCTCCTCTTTTTACTACCAAAACATTCACGCTCCGCAAGTTCAGATTCAGATGTGAACGGGCGTCGCTTCCACACCCGGCTTTAACACCCGAAACCATCGGAGCACAGCTCTTTGCACCCGGGCCGGCCAACCGCTCCATTCCCCGCGCTCTGTGCGGCTCCTCCCCGCTCCTGAAAAACCTCGGCCGCCGCCTCGGTCCCACGGACTGTTCCAGGGTCTTTTGTTAAAGCATCCTTTTCCTCACTAGCATTCTATGCGGCTTGACTGATTTTGGTACATAATCTTTGGACTACCCTGCGGCGAACGATTGTAAGTTTATGTACTTTATTCGTATGAATCAGCCGGAAACCGGCGGGTCAAGCAGGTAATTGTGTACCTCCTCCACCTTGCCGCCGCGGAAATAGACCCGCGGAATCCGCTTGCCGATGACGCAAAGGATTTCATAATTGATCGTCCCCATTTTCTCGGCAAGGCTCTCTACCGGTAATTCTATATCATCGCTCTTGCCGAACAAAATGACATCGTCGCCGATAGCTATATTATTGACACCAGTTACGTCAATCATACATTGATCCATACAAATATTTCCGACAAGATTACACAATTTTCCTCCCGCGATCATCTGTGCCTTTTGGGACAGGATCCGGGAATACCCGTCCGCGTAGCCCACAGGCACCGTCGCGATTTTGGCCGGGCCGGAGGTCTGGAACTTCCGGCCGTAGCTCACGCTGACCCCGGCCTCCACCTCCTTCAGGTTGGTAATACGCGCCTTGAACTGCATGGCCGGCTGAAGGTGCAGGCGGCCGCAGTCCACATAGGGCGAAGGCTTTAATCCATAGAGAATAATGCCCGGCCGGACCATGTCCATGTGCATCTCCGGGAACCGAATCAGCGCCGCGCTGTTGCAGCAGTGCTTCACCGGCACATCCAGCCCGTTCTCCCTGAGGCGGCCGCAGATCGCCCGGAACCGCCGGAACTGAAGTTCCGTATACGCGTCGTCCCCCTCGTCCGCAACGGCAAAGTGGGTAAATATCCCGTCAATATCCAGGTTCGGGAGCACCGCCATCTTCAGAATGGTGTTGACCGTCTCCTGATTGATGGCCTCATCCTCAGTATAGCGGAAACCCACCCGGCCCATGCCCGTGTCGATCTTCACATGAATCCTGGCCCGCTTATTCCGCTTGGCGGCGGCCCGGGAGATACAGCTTGCCAGCTCATAGCTGAAACAGCTTGGCATGATGTCCTCATCCACCAGCTGGCCGGCGTATTCGTTGGCCGTGTGCCCCAGGATCAGAATGGGACAGCCAATGCCGCACCGCCGAAGCTGGACCGCCTCGTCAATACAGGCCACCGCAAGGCTGTCCGCGCCGCCGCTGAGCAGGGTCTTTGCCACTTCCAGATAGCCATGGCCATAGGCGTCCGCCTTGACCACACCCAGGATTTTTGTCTCCGGCCGGACATATTCCCGTATCCGGCGAATGTTATTCTCGATTGCATCCAGGCTGATCTCGGCCCAGGCTCGCTTTTCTGCTTTCATACTGCTTGTTTGCTCCTTTTCACGCAGGACTGCGGGCATGGGAGCGAGTAACAAAATTTTTGTCTCGCTCCCCAATGCCCAGGCCTGTCGTCCGCCGCCCGCAAGGGCGGGGACATCTCAATTTCGTCATAAGGGGTCTCGCCCCATATTCGCCCATCGCCTATGGAAGGAATACCGTATCCTCAAGCTTTGCGTTGGGCACAAAGTCCTCATACTCCACACGCAGAATTTCATTGCCGTCCGCGTCCCAGGTCACAAGCTTCGCGGGGAGCTTCGATTTCGCATCAATCCAGAGGGTCTGATTAAACCGGTACTGGCTGCTGCCGCGCCGGGCGGCGCTGAGCATCACCAGTCCCTCCTCATTAGCCTCCAGCTCCGGCAGGGGCTCCTGTCCATAGTATTCTGCCAGAAAATCCGGCAGAAAAAGATAGTCTGTCTGGCTTTCCGCCATTCCCCGCTCCATCTGCATGGCGGGGGCGTCCGCACTCCGGAACCACATGGCCTTGCCATTGATGACACTGACCGTCCCGCGCAGGCGCTCAGGGCTGACCACCTCGGCCCGGTACTGCTCCGGGGATCGCCAGCTCTGGGAGATCTGATAGGTCTCCGCACCCTTGTTGCCGGTTACGGTCACCCGGACCGACGCGGTATAGCTTTCCAGATTCTGATATCGCTTGTTGATCTCTGTTTTCACATCGCCCTTACCGCAGGCGGTGAAGGTCATCATCAGTATAACGGCACATACAACCGAAATACTTTTTTTCACAATACCCCTCCAAATTTAAGGATTCTGGAGTTTCCGAACAGCGTGGGGAAGCTGTTTTACCACATCACCGGCTATCATGCCGAATTCGCCCAGCCGTTTTGCCGCCAGGTCCCCGGCCAGTCCGTGAAGAAAGGCGCCCAGCACCGCGGCCTCGTATCCGCGAAGGCCCTGCCCCAGGAACGAGCCAATCACCCCGGACAGCACATCGCCCATGCCGCCGGTGGCCATGCCGCTGTTGCCCGTGGGGTTGATATGGGTCTCCCCTCTCGGCGAAGCGATCACCGTATCCTTTCCCTTGAGCAGCAGGGTCACACCCCAGCGTCTGGCAAATTCGGCCGCCACCTGCTCCCGCGCCGATTCGATCTCCGGCACAGTCAGTCCGCAGAGACGGGACATCTCTCCGGGATGCGGGGTAAGCACTACCTCGCCTTGACCGCGCTGTAGTATATCTATATGCCCGGCCAGGGCATTTAGACCATCCGCGTCCAGCAGGACAGACTTTCCCGTTTCCAGAAGTCCCTCTGCAATCTGCCAGAGCAGCGGGGCCCTGCCCAGGCCCGGGCCAACAACACAGGCATCGCTCAGGCCGGTCTGCTCCACCGCCTGACGGAGGGCTGCGGGCGTCAGCATTCCGTTTTTCTCAGGGAGCGGCAGAGTCATTGCCTCGGTGAGCTTAACCGCCAGAACAGGCTGTTCCGACGCCGGCGTTCCCACGGTCACAAGACCGCTTCCGCACCGCAGCGCCGCCTCGGCGCAAAGGGCGGCCGCGCCGGTCATCCCCCGTGAACCGGCCAGAATAAAAACCCGGCCGCAGTCCCCCTTGTGCATATCGTCCCGGCGCCTGGGGAGCAGCGCCTGATAGGCCTTGATCTGCTGTGCGCGCTCTCCGGCCATAGCGCTTTCCTCGCCGCAGACCACTGCAACAGCGGTGGTTTTGGAATGGGTAATACTCAGGTCCACCGGTGCCGGATGTCCCATAAACCGGATACAGGGCTTTCCCAGACTGTCATGTACAATCTCAATGTCCTTCCAGCCAAAGCCGCGCATCCCGGTCCCCATATACTTGGAAAAGGCCTCCTTGGCCGCATAGTGCCCGGCAATGCTCTCATATGGGTTCCGCTTCTGGGCAAAGTAAGCGCTCTCCTGTCTGGTAAAGACCCGTTTGACAAAGGCCTCCAGATTCTCCATCTCCGAAAAACGCCGGATCTCGACCGCGTCCACGCCCGTCTTAATCATTCAGCTGCACCTTCTGCGGGTTATAGCGGCGGAAGCCTTCCTTGATTTTTTCGTTGGGGTTGAAGATCAGCATTTTGCGGCCGTCGTCATCCTGATAGGTGACAAAGAAAACTCCCTCGTCGTCAGGATGGGAACAGGCATAGATCTTCTTGGTGTTACGATCCTCCAGAAACCGCTTATACTCCCGGTTCCGGTTGCTTGCCATCATCTCAATCTTCCGGGCGTTCACCTCGGTCAGACGCTTTCGGCTCCGGACGTTGATGATCTTATCCACATCCAGGGCGCCGTTGGTGAAGCAGTATTCATATTCCAGATTGGTGGCCGTAATCAGCATATACAGCAAATAGATCAGCGCACAGCAGGCCACAAAGATGATGAAGCCCACCCCCTTGATCGCCATGCCCAGCACCATCACAAACAGCAGGATAAACGCCCCGAGAAGACAGGCGGCAATCCGAAGATAATCCTTGCCCGTTCGCTTTTTCTTGACCAGTTGTTCCACAAATATGTCCATGTCTTACCTCCGAAAATGTGATTTTTCTTAAATTATATCTAT
The DNA here is from genome assembly GCA_965146665.1 of uncultured Ructibacterium sp. GTDB lineage: Bacteria > Bacillota > Clostridia > Monoglobales > Monoglobaceae > Ructibacterium. Next base: position 49,947 of record CBCTHE010000014.1, on the reverse strand, counting down.
CATATCACAAGACGCGCAAAATTTCAATAGGCATTTACGGCGGCAGTTCCCGCGAAGCCGGCAGGATTCCGTGCCGGCCCCGTTGTATCCCCGCACAGTTTATGGTATAATGCAGGATAGAAAGCCCGCATACTTCTCTCCATGCAGATATGGCTTACCACGCAAAGCGGCCGGCAGACTGTGCCGCCGGAACGCCGCATGACTGGCTTTCTGCCCCTTGATGAACAATGCTTAATGCCGTGCATGGCGGCGGAATGGAGGTTATGATGTCAGACTGGAGCTCTGCGCAATACATGATATTTGGAAATCAAAGGACACAGCCGTCCATAGACCTGGTCAGCCGCATACAGGGGACCGCGCCGGCGCGGATTCTGGATATCGGATGCGGGCCGGGCAACAGCACGCGGGTGCTGTCGGAGCGGTTCCCGGATGCTGAGATCCTCGGGGTGGACAGCTCGGAAGACATGCTTGCAAATGCACGGGAGTCGTATCCTGCACAGGAATTTCTCCTGTGCAATGTGCCCCGGGACCTGAATCAGATTTCCGGCGCCTTTGACCTCATCTTCTCGAACGCCTGTATCCACTGGATTCCGGAGCAGGAACAGCTGATCCGGAGCGTTTTTGCCAAGCTGAACCCCGGCGGCGTCTTTGCGGTACAGATCCCCTTTATCCAGGAGGCGCCGTTTTACAGACTGCTGTCCGTCCTGACGGGCGGGCAGAAATGGGGAAAAAAGCTGTCAGGCATCCGAAACTTTTACAATCTGCTGCCTGAGGAATACTATGATATTCTGGCCGGGCTGAGCGGCGCATTTGAGATCTGGCAAACCACCTATTATCATGTTGTCAATTCCCCTGCCGCGATCATCGGCTGGTATAAGGGAAGCGGTCTGCGGCCCTATCTTGACCGGCTCAGCCCGGACGAAAGGACGGCGTTTGAAGCGGATCTGGCCGCAGAGATGACGGCGTGGTATAAGCCGCAAAAGAACGGAGCCTATATTCTCAAAATGCCCCGGCTGTTTTTCACCCTGACCAAGCCCGCCGGTTAACCGGCTTATTTTCGTTTCTTTCACCTGTCCCCCGCCCTGAGAAACAAGGGGCAGGTTATCCGAATTTCGTCTTTGTCCGCAAAAGGAGGGCCCGTCAGGCATTGCCTGACGGGCCCTCCCCAATATTTCACGCGGTCCGGATTGAACCCTTCCGTCGTCCTTTTAAATCAAATTATACAGACGGTAGCACATCACGGCGATCTCCGCACGGGTTGCTGTGTCTGTTGGATGGACGCGGTTCTCGTCATTGCCGATGATGATCTCACGGTCAGTCATGGTGACCAGAGCCTCCTGCGCGTAGTCGGCGATTTCGCCCCTGTCCTCATACTTGTCGAGTACGATTGTATTATATGAGGTATGGATAATCCCCTTCTTCAGGAATGCACGGTATGCCATGGTGATGATGTCCTGACGGCTGATGTAATCCTCCGGGCCGAAATTGCTGTAATCATAGCCCTTGATGATTCCCATGGACCGCGCCCGGCCCACAGCCTCCGCATAATAGGCGTCTGCAGGCACATCATCAAAGTTCGAGGTAATGACGTTGTTGAGACCCAGCATCCGGTCCAGCATCAGGACAAAGTCAGCGCGCTTGATGCTGTCGGCAGGGCTGAAGGTATAGCTGGAGGTTCCCTTGATGATCCCCTTGGAGCTCAGCGCGTCCACCGCCGCTGTAGCCCAGTCATATCCATTCATATCGTGGAAGTTGATGGGACCCCCGTCACTGGTGGAGCTTCCGGGAATATAGATCCCGCCCCATCCGGGCCGGTTGTGATTATTGTTATTGTTATTGTTGGGGTCGCTGCTGACCGGATCCGTCCAGAGCGCTGACGCGCCGCTGGTCTTGGAAGCAGCATGTACGCCTTCCGCCGCATACCGGGTATAGAAGTAATACCGGGTGTTGGCTTTCAGGTTGGTAAACCGGGTGCTCTTCTGCCAGGTGATTTTATCCTCGCTCTTCTCAATCCCATATTCCACCGTGGCATCGTCATATTCGCTCTTCACGGTTCTCAGCGTAATGCTGGTGGTGCTGGTGCTGTAAGCTTTCGGCGCGTCCGGCGCGCTGGTGTATTCACTGTCCAGCGCCTCCACGGCCGTCACCGCGTCGGTGTACTTCACGGCGCCGTCCTTGGTCACCGCAGCCTTCAGCTGTTTGCCCTGATCCTCGGCCACAGGTTTGTAATCCGCCGACACAGCCTTGTCAATCAGTTCAAAGCCGCTGTCTGTGCTCCGGTACCACTGGTAGGCCATAACCGGCTCCGACGATGTCTCATCCGCCGCAGGCGTTACAGGCTCCGCCTCTGTCCCGGTTTCCTCAGGCGCAGGGGCCGCTTCGATCTCTTTCAGGGAAACCGAGAGCTTTTTGCCGATCACCGCATAGTCGCCCTCTTTTCCGCCGGCCTTGCCGTGATAGGTACCGCTCATAACCAGCTCTTCCGCAAATTCCGCCGCAGGCTGGCCCGCGAACCAGAACTTGCCGAAGTCCTTTGTCTGGAAACTCAGCGTCCGCGCCGCTGCATCCGCCGAGGCGGCGACCTCTGCCGGCGCCGTGTTTTCCGCGCCGCTGTCATGGAACAGTTTGATGCCGTCCATCACAAAGTTGCCGGACACGGTCAGCTTAACATCCAGGGCCTTTGCCGGGGTTACCTCAACCGGCTTTTCCTTGCCCACGGTCTTCTCAATGGTCACAGAGAACGCCTGAAGCAGGGTTCCATCCGGCAGCCCGGCCGGGGCATTCTGGGCGGCGTCCGCCTGTTTCAGAACCACGCTGTAGGTGACGTTCTTGCCCTCCTCCCCGTCGGCCTTTTCATAGGCATCGGAGAGATTCGGGATCTCGGCCTTGACCTCCGCCGGGTTTCCATTTGCGTCCGCCAGGAGGGCCGACGCCTCAGAAACAAAGGAAACCGCGGTATCCTTTGTCATGGTCGCGTTGCCGTTCTGCACCTTGATGTTCCAGAACTGGTTCCCGGAATCCTTGATTTCGCCGGACAGCTCTCCCACATTCTCGGCCAGAACCTTGCCTTCCTCATAGGTGCCGGGCACCAGGACCACATCTGTGGCCTTCATTTTATCCTGTGCCGCGGCGTTCTTCAAAATGACACCGTCCGCCTTCAGGGTACTGCCGCTTATGACGGTTTCGCCCTCGTTGACCACACAGCTCTCCTTGGCTGTGACATCCACATTTTTCAGCGTCAGCTTGCCCGCCGCCTTAACCGAAAAGGCGCTGCCGCTCTTGTTCACCACCGCGGCGCTGCCGTCCGCGCCCTCAACGGTCAGAGCCGCAGAGACCGCCAGGGGGGCAGTCAGCTCCGCCGTGCCGTAGAGCTTGAAGCTCTGGTCAAAGCCCTCTTTTCCGGCCATGTCCGCAAGGGGTGCAAAGACCGTCTTGCTACCGCCGGCTGTGGTCTGGGCATAGCCCGACGGAATCTCACCGGTGATCTGGCCGCAGTCCTTTTTGGTCTCGCCGGAGCCGGCCTGTTCTATGTATAAACTCTTCTCGCCGAACTTGTTCCCCGCGCCCAGTTTTACAGCGGAATCCGGCTGTGCCGGGACCTCGGGGTTTGTGACGGCCGCCGGAGCCATGATTCCCACCGCGCCCCAGACGCTCTCCGACGTGGCCACGCCGGTCAGGGTGCCTTTGGTGCCGCTGGTGATGCCCACGCCCGCCTTGGCGGACTTGCTGATGGTCACATTGCTCAGGGTAAATCCGTCCACGCTGTTGATGTCAAGCCCTGCCGCGGACTCCTTGTCGCCCTCCAGCGCCACGTTTTCCAGACGGAAGTCCGAGATCCGCTCCGGATAGACAGCCGCGGAAGCCGCGATCTTTCCCGCCTTTACCAAGGCTTTCTTGGTTCCGAATTTCACGCTGGTTTTGATCTTGAATCCCTTTAACGTTACATTGCTTGCCTCGACCAGAATTCCGGCATTGCCGCTGGTCAGCTTTCCCGCGCAGTCGATCACAGTCTTATCCGCGCCCGCGCCCTCAATGGTCAGGCCCGCCTTGGCGATCCGGCCCAGCTCATTTGCAGTCAGCGTATAGGTTCCCTCCTTCAGGACGATCTTGGTGATCCCCTCCTGAAGCTGAAGCGCCTGCAGACGCTCGCCAAAATTCTCGGCTGGAAGAATCTCCGCCTCTGAAACCGCAGGTGTAACCTCGCCCGGCTGTGTCTCGGTCTGGGCCGGAGGCATCGTCTCCTCTGCCAATACCGGGAACGCAGTACCAGATACCGCGATCACTGCCGGAACCATCAGGCCCGACAATCTCTTTTGCCATTGTTTCATAAAATAACACTCCTTTTCTCTCACACATTTCTCCGCAGAAAAACTGCCGAAAATGTTTGGATTACAGGGGATCCCGGCCCGCATAACGGTTGGTTTTCCAGTCCCCTTCTCAGATGTTACAGTTGTTAGACGAAAAAAATTCTTCTTTTGTTCCATTTTTCCAAGGTTCAGCGGCAAATTATTTCCGCAGCTTCTGCGCGCGGGCACGCGCTTGCGCCTTCTGTCTGCTCCAGCGCGGCTTTTACCGCAGTAAAAACAGCCCGCCGGGGCTCCCTCCCGGCGGGCCGTTTTTATCGGTTCATCTCGTCCTGATGTCCGGTGGCCTGATGGGCCCGGATGATGCTCTGGATCTCCTGCAGACTGCTGACCGACATGTCGCCGCTGACCGTATTTTTCACCGCGGCCATGGCGTTTCCAGTCTCCAGCGCCCGCTGCATATCGTCATACCGGATCATGCCGAACAAGGTGCCGGACAGATAGGCGTCCCCGCTCCCGATCCGGTCCACCACTTCAATGCCCTCATAGGCGGGTTCCTCGTAAAACCTGCCGTCATAGAAGATCTTTGAACTGAAATTGTGCACCCGGGGGCTGATGACCTCCCGGCGGGTAGTGGCAACCACCCTGCATCCGTATTCCTTGGCATAGCCCTCCATGATCTCCTCCAGGGTTCCTGTGCGCCGGAGCATCCGGCGGGAGGTCTCCTCTGAGACAAAGAGGATATCAACATACGGAAACACCGATTCCACACAGGCCCGTGCCTCCGCCTCGTCCCACAGGTTGGCGCGGTAATTCACGTCAAAGGAGATACAGGCTCCCGCGGCCTTGAACCGCCGGACCAGCTCCAGAATGGTCTGCTTGAGCCGGTCATTCAAGGCCAGGGAAATGCCGCTGACATGAAAGACCGCGGTCCTGCCGCAGATATTCGGATCAATCTCGTCAATGGACAGGGTGGTGATGGAGGAACGGGCCCGGTCATAGATGACGGACGCCTTCCTGGGATACGCTCCCTGTTCATAGTAGTAAACGCCCAGCCGGGCCTCCGGCGAGGTATCGTAGACAATGTGATCGTCGCTGACATCCCCATACCGGATCATATTCCGGATGTAGTGTCCCAGCTTGTTCTCGGGCAGCTTGGTAATCAGCGCGGTGCGCACACCCAGCATGGCCGCGCCGGACATGACGTTGAATTCCGAGCCCCCTGCGTTTTTCTCAAAGATATGGGACTGTGAGATCTTGTCCGTGTTCTGGGGCGAGAGCCGGAGCATCACCTCGCCCAGGCCGATCATATCATATTCCTTGCCTTTTTGTATAAAGTCCATCTCTGCGCCTCCTCAACATGCGGTCTCTCAGCACGCAATCCCAAAATAGCGTTTCGCGTTCTCAAAGGAAATGCCTTTCACAATGGTCTCCAGCGTGTCCATATCGGCCGGGAACTCGCCGTTTTCCACCCAGGTTCCCAGAATATTGCAGAGAATTCTGCGGAAATACTCATGGCGGGTATAGGACAGAAAGCTTCTGGAGTCCGTCAGCATACCAACGAACTTACAGAGGGCTCCCAGGTTGGCCAGGGTCTTCATCTGGTTTTCCATGCCGTCCCGCTGGTCATTGAACCACCAGCCGGAGCCGAACTGCACCTTGCCTTCGATCTCACTGCTCTGGAAGTTGCCCAGCATGGTCCCCAGCACATAGTTGTCCTTGGGGTTCAAGGTATAGAGGATGGTCTTGGGGAGCCTGCCCTCCCGCTCCATCGCGTCCAAAAGCCCGGACAGCTGCTTTGCCACAGAGGCGTCTCCCACCGAGTCATAGCCCGTATCCGGCCCCAGCTTTTCAAACATCCGTGTGTTGTTGTTCCGGATGGCGCCGTAGTGGATCTGCATGGTCCAGCCCAGCTCGCTGTATTTGCGGCCGAGGGCGGTCAGGACCGCGGTCTTATATACGGCCGCCTCATAGTTTGTCACGTAATCTCCCGCCATGGCCTTATGGAACACCCGCTCCGCATCCTCGGGAATCGACTCCGCAAAGGGCACGTCCTCAAGTCCGTGGTCAGAGATCCGGCACCCCATCTGGTGGAAGTATTCCATCCGGCTATAGGCCGCATCAATCAGCTCCTCAAACGTGGTGATCATGGTTCCCGCCGCGGCGCCCAGCGTGGCGACATAGGCCCCAAATCCGGGCTTTTCCAAATGCAGGATCCTGTCCGGCCGGAACGCCGGCAGGACTTTGGCGCTGACGTGGCCCTTCTCCTGAATTTTCTTATGCCATTCCAATGAATCCACAGGATCATCCGTGGTACAGACCACGGCCACATTGGACTGGTTGATCAGTGACGCCGGACTCATGGACGTCTCCCTGATTCTGGCATTGGCCGCCTCCCAGATGGCGTCTGCGGTATCCTCCCGCACAATGGTGTCAATGCCGAAATAGTGCCGGAGCTCCAGATGGGTCCAGTGATACAGCGGATTTCCAATGCCGTATTGCAAAGCCCTGCAAAAGGCCCGGAATTTTTCCTGGTCAGGCATACTGCCGGTGATATACGCCTCGTCAATCCCGCAGGAACGCATATACCGCCATTTGTAATGATCGCCTCCCAAAAACAGCTGGGTGATGTTGTCAAAGGGGATATCCTCGTAAATTTCCTGAGGATTCAGATGGCAGTGATAGTCGAAGATCGGCATCCCCGCCGCAAAATCATGATAAAGCCGAACTGCTGTCTCATTGTTGAGCATAAAATTTTCATCCATGAACTGCTTCATAATTGATAACCTCCAATTTCAATGCTGTTACCATTATAGCCCAAAACATGAAGAATAGCAATGAAAATCTGAAGATTTCTCTGAGACCGCCGGAATCTAACGCTTACAAAGATGTCCCCCGCCTCTTTCGGCGGTCGGGTACCTGTCTGACCGCAAACGGCGGGCATATCCCCACTTCGCGGCGTTTTAACGCTTTTTTCTACCGATGCGTTATAAAGGGCTGTGTCTGTCCGCGGGACAGCGGCAGGCTGCTAGATCACATCACAGAGCGTACAGGGCGTGACCTGGAATTCACAGAGCATGTCCATCACGGCCGACGTTTCCTCCGGCGTGATAAACCGCGCGCCGGCCTCTGCGGTCTCCAGCACCTTGCCCGCCCGGCTGAGCTGTGCCCGGACGCCGAATTGCCGGCAGTAAGCCCTGTCCTGAACCGCTTCAAATTCCACCGTATTTTCCCGGCCGTCCGCGTCAATAAACTGAAAGATTTTTTTCATGCAATTCACTCCTTCTCCCAAATTGATATTTACATGAAAACCGGTTTTAATGCCCTACTATTGTCGCACGAACGGATCAAAAATACAAGTCCCATTTCTCCGCAAGATTCGACACGGACAGCGCCGGCCAGCCAGCCGGGATTTTTCGCCGTTTTTCGGACCTATGCTTCCGGGCTTTTATTTTTATGTAAACCTTCTATCTCCAGAATCAGCTCCCGGTACACATCCCGGCGGCGGTCCCGGCCGTTGTCGTAAACCCTGCCGCAGGCGCACCGGACTTTAAAGGCATAGCCCCGGGCCCGGGCCCCGATAAAAAACAACGGCCTGCCGCAGCAGACACAGTGCACCTGGCCCTTCCATCTGTCCGCCGTTCCTGTACCGGCGGGCTCTGATGAACCGCGGCTTAGCTCCAGATACCCGCTGGTTCCGCAGCGGCAAAGGAGATGCAGATAAACATAAGCGCAATCCTGGTTCAGATACCCCAGAAGGTGTCCGCAGGCGCCGCACCGGATGGTTCCCCCGGCGGGCTTGCCCAGTTTAAGGGCGCGTATGCGGTTTTTTCTCTTCACGCGTGTTCACTCCTTCCTGTCCCCGGCCTGATTCAAAACAAACACCGTGGTCCGGTCCGCCCTGCCCGGCGTCCGTACCACGGTGCGTATCACACTGTTAAAAACTGTGTTTTTTGATCAACTTTATGCTTTCAAATAATGCGTCCTTTTGATTGTCCGTCATATCCCTTGTCAGCAGACAGATCTGGGATGCAAGCTCTTCTTCGTCAGCATCCCGCCCTATCAAGTCGTACAGCGAAATATTTAAGGCATTCACAATTTGAACATAAACATGCAAATGACCATGATAGTAATTATTCTCAAGACGGGATAAATATTTTGATGATATATGGCTTCTTTCAGCTAGTTGCGCCTGCGTTAGATTTGCTTTTTCCCGAAACTTTCTGATATTGGCATTCACGACAGCATAATCCATGATATTTTCAAACGCATCGTCCCGTTTATCGGTTTTCGCCATAAAATCACCTGCTCTCTGTTGTTTGCTTTATAGTATTCTATCAAAGTTCTTCCTCAACATAAACTATACAAGCGCAGATTATTTATACCCGTATCGATAGATAAAATTTGTGAAAATTTAATTTTTACTTTTCTCCGCAGCAAAAAAGTCAGTTTAGATGTGAATACGTTTTATCTTTTAATTTCTAATATGTTTTGTTCATTTTTGCGCGTGTGAATGTACAATGTAAGTGCAACAAAAAAAGACGTGACTCAGGAAGGGGTCCCGAAAAATCAAGGCTTTAGCCGAGATTTTTTGGGAGGAGGAGCAACGGCGAAGTGCGGGAGCTTCCGGCGTTCTAAGCCGGAACGACCGGAGCATAGCCCGTTGCGACGACGGCGTGCGCAATCGTAGTTTTTTGCAAACCAATGATTTAATCGCTTTTTCTGATGTCAGAGAAAAGAGCTTTTATACTTTGTAATTCAAAAACGTCAGGCATAGAGTAACGGCCCTTTGGGATTTCAACCGTAATATCAAGATAAATCTGATTGTCTTTTTGGTTGGTGTCGAGATAAGCTTCAAACATTTGAGTTTTCTTATAGGTGAAGATTCTGCAATACCATGTTATGCCGTTGACTTCATATTTTGTAATGGGCATGGTCACATAATCCTTATGATTATAGTCCGCATTATCCATATAGAGAGGAATAGGTTCTTCGTATTCGCAAAAGCATAGTGCAATACAGATGCTTCGGTCCTCAGAATAGACTACGAGACCATTCCGTGGAATGAACGGCGGACAAGAATCTATGTACAGACCGTTGGGAACCGGGAAAGAGATACCGCCGTAATAAAACCGATTGTTTTCTACTTTTAACATGTTTGTCTTTCCTTTCTTTAGATCTTTATAGTATATTTCATTTTTTTTAGGTGTTAAGACAGCAGTTACTTTATTATTGCGCACGCCGTTGGCGTTTGCGCAAGTTTCTTTTCTATGGAGAAAAGAAACCAAAAGCCATCAAAGGGGGGACACCCCCTTTGACAATCCCCTTGCGCCAAATGCTGATTATCTAAGGCATTTGGCGCTTGTTCTTTTGTTGGTTTGGCGGATAAATCCACCAGGTTTGATAATGAAGGGGCCGCAAAAAATCAAGGCTTCAGCCGAGATTTTTTGGGAGGAGGAGCAACGGCGAAGCGCGGGAGCTTCCGGCGTTCTAAGCCGGAATGACCGAATCAGTGCCTGTTGCAAGGCCTGCATGCTCAATTCTGTCATTTCAAAAGATATCTATTTTACTTTCTTGTATCCAACATACACTGCGTGTGTTCACTTGTTTCACTTTGAATGGATGCCAAACCACGATCGATCAAATCACAAAACATTTCATTTTGCGTACGCCTATTATAATTTTTTCTTTTTGCTAGATCTATATCTGCCTTTAAGCTTGGTGTAATTGTAATTGTAAATTGAGTATGATTTATTGCCATAATTTCACCTCCTTTAGCCGAGTGAACCAGTGAACCTATATTCATTATACAGGTTCACTGGTTCACTGTCAAGTATTTTTTTTATTTGATGCTTTACATCTTTGGTTCACTGTTGTATAATTATTATGAGGTGATGAATATGGCTACTGATAAGGCCAGATATACTGTTTCTGTAGATAGGGACTTATTTCAGCGAATTGAAGATTTTCGGTTTAAATATCGATATCAGACACGGTCGGAAGCAACTGTAGAGTTAATCCGATTAGGACTGGCATCGTTCAAACAGAATGAGGAAAATAAACCGGATAAAGAAGAAAACTAATTCTAGGATTCAATTAAAAAGCAGACTATGAAAAATGCAAAAACCCATTAGAAAATTCAGCGGGGCAAGCATGACGCTAAACGTCAATTTACAAAAGCCATTTATACGAAGCTCCAGCGGATTTACCACCAATACGAAAGAAAAACAAGCGCAAAATGCCCTTGACATACTGGCATTTTGCAAGAGGGGGATGTCAAAGGGGGTGTCCCCCTTTGATGGCTTTTGGCTTCTTTTCTCCATAGAAAAGAAGCTTGCGCTGACCGTCGCAGACGGGTGCGCAATAATACAAAAAGAAAGTGGCTTTGGCTTTAAAACTCTCAAGAGAGGCAATATCTCATTATGAAAATGGTTCTAGAGACCCCAGTATTGCCACGTTAGTTGCTTGGTCTAACTATTTTGAAGTCTCTATTGATTATTTAATACGCGGAGAAAAATCCCCTTTTTATAATGAGCGGCAGTCTTAAAATCGTATACCAAAACGCTTTTGCCGCAAAGAAAAAAGCCGGTCTGAGGGCAATGCAGCTGCATTGCCCTCAGACCGGCCGGGTATAGCCCATACCGCTTTATCTCAGGTTCCAAGGTATTTTTTAATGATATTTCTGGCGATGGGACCGGCGTTGGCGCCGCCCGCGCCGCCGTCGTATTCCAGCAGAACCGCCACCGCGATCTGCGGATCCTCAGCCGGGGCATAGCCCACGAACCAGGCATGGTCCTGACTGGTCTCATTCTCCGCGGTTCCGGTCTTGCCCGCAACCGTGATCCCGGAGATCTGACTGCTCTTGCCTGTGCCGTTTTTCACCACGCCCTGCATCAGTTCGTCAAGGTACGCGGCACAGGACGCGCTCATGACATCATACAGCACCGCGGGCTTGGTGGAGGACAGGGTCAGGCCGGATGCTGTGGAAATGGTGTCCACCAAATAGGGCTGCATCATCTTTCCCTCGTTGGCAACGGCGGCCCCCATCATGGCCACATGGAGCGGCGTCATCAGGAGCTGGCCCTGACCGATGGAGACCAGCGCCGCTTCCGCGCCGGTCATTTTTTTATACTGGATTTGGCTCTTGTTCACAGGGAGGTCAAAGCCAAAGCTCTTGTTTACGCCAAAGGCCTCCGCCTCCTCCAGCACCTTTTCCGGGCCCATCTCATAGCCCAGCGTACAGAAGGCGTGGTTGCTGGACACCTCAAAGGCCCGCTTCAGGTCGATCTCCCCGTAGGACGCCTTTCCATAGTTGTCCACAGTCAGGCCGTCCCGCTCAAATTTGCCGTTATCCTGAAAGGTCTCGGTCATGCGGCCCGTTTCATAGGCCGCGGCCGCCGTGGCGATTTTATAGGTGGAGCCCGGCGGATAAAGGCCCTGTGTGGCACGGGCCAGAAGGGGCGCGTCCTCCCTCTCCACAATGCTGTTCCAGTTCTTCTCCAGGCTCGCCGCACTGGGGTCAAAGTCAGGATAGCTGACCATGGCCAGCACCTTGCCGGTCCCCGGCTCCAGCGCCACAACCGCGCCCTCCCTGCCGTCCAGCTGGTCATAGGCATATTGCTGCAGGTCGTCGTCAATGGTCAGATTCAGGTCATAGCCGGAGCGAAGCTCGTTAAAGCTGATGGCAATGTCTCCCTGCCCCAGAAGCTGTTTGTCATAGTTCATCTCCAGCTGGCTCTTGCCATAGGTCCGGGAGCAGTATCCGATCACATGGCTGTACAGCCTGCCCTTTGGATATTTACGAATCCTCTCGTCGCCGCTGACTTCGGTCTCGGCCAGGAGCACGCCGTCCCGGTCAAAGATGTTTCCGCGCTTGACGAATTTTTCATCCTCCCACTGGCGCTTATTATAGGGGTTGGTGGCTACCTCCTCCGCTTTGAACATATTGAAGTACAGCAGATAGGTCACCAGGGACAGGAACATGGCGCAGACCACCACCAGAACCCGGATGATTTTTTTATTTGGATTCACGCAGTTCACCTCCTGACCCGCGTTCTTCCTTTGCGGAAATGGCCTGGATGATCCCCAGGGAAATAAAGTTCACAACAATGGAGGTACCGCCGTAGCTCACAAAGGGCAGCGTGATACCGGTCAGCGGGATCATCTTGATGACGCCGCCCACAATGATGAAGGTCTGAACCGCGAACATCAGGGTCAGGCCCAGGCATACCGCCTTGTCAAATGGGTTCTGGGCGGTAATGGAGATTTTAAAGCACCGGTAGGCGATCAGGAAGAACAGTATAATGATCGCCGCGCCGCCGAACACCCCCATCTCCTCGCACACAGCCGCAAAAATGAAGTCCGAGTGCACCTCCGGGATATAATTGGGCGAGCCGTTGCCCAGGCCCCGGCCAAAGTACCCGCCGGAGGCAATGGCAAACAGGGACTGAGTGATCTGATAGCCCTTGTTGGAAATATCAGCCCAGGGGTCCAGCCAGGTGCTCACCCGGACCTGGATATGGTACAAAAACTGATATCCCAGAACAGCCACCACCGAGGCGGCGCCCACGTTCAGCGCCAGAAAGCCATAGCCCTTCTCATACACATAGATCATGAAGATATAGATGGAGAACATGACCAGAATGGTGCCCCAGTCCCGCTGGAGCACCAGAAAGCCGATGAACAGATAGGTGCCGAGCAGGGTGATCCATTTTGGGGTCAGCTTCAAAAAGGGCCTGTCCCAAGCCTTTGAATAATAGCAGGCCAGAAACATGATAAAGAGGATCTTGGTGATCTCTGAGGGCTGAAAGGTAAAGGTCCCCAGCGAAATCCAGTTTTTGGAGCCGTTTATGGTGGTTCCGAAAACCAAAGTCGCTGCAAACAGGCCGGTCCCCAGGGCCAGGTAGAGGAACCACATCCTGTCCCAGAACCGGATATTATAGTAGATGATATAGGCGGCGAAAAAGGCCACACCGCCCACAGCCACCCACATAATCTGGCGGATGCCGTATTCAATCTTGATTCTGCACAGCAAAAGAACGCCGATGGTGATGAGCATGCAAGCCATCAGCATGATAAATTTATCGCCCATTCTGCACAGGACGATGATAGTATACATCAGGATAAACAGTCCCAGCAGGCCCGCGCCCACATAGAGCATATTGAGGTTATAGCTGTTCGCCACAAACAGAAGGCCGAAGCCAAACAGGTTCATGAGCATCAGCAGATAGGCCGGGCGCCGGTAATTCAAGCCCTTAAATTTTCCCATAGGTCGCTCCTTGTCTCGTCACAGTTCAAACACAAAATGCAGTCCGCCCACAGAGATCTCGTCCTGGGGGTCCAGCATGACCCGCTGGCGGATACGCTGGCCGTTGACCTCAGTTCCGTTCCGGCTCCCCAGGTCCTCCAGATACCACTCGCCCTTCTCAAACCAGATTCTGACATGCTGGTTTGAGATATACTGCTCCCGCAGCACAATATCACAGCTCTTGCTCCGGCCGATTACGGCCTGGCTATAGATGATGTAGCGGTTTTTCAAGGCCAGCTCCGTCTGATTTTTGTTGTGGACGGTCTTGAGGCTCGCGGTCTCCACACCGCTGACATTGACATTGTCGTTCTCAAAACGGCTCATTTTTTTTACATCCAGATAGATGAGGCGGATCACGCCAAAGATAAAGAGATAGATGATTAAGGTAAACACATAGCTGAGTATGGAAGACAAAAAATTATAAAATGTCAATCCGCTCACCTCCATTTGAATGACGGGCGCTGCCCCGGCAAAGGCCCGCCGGTCTTTACTTTGTTTTTTGTTATTATACACAACCAAAAGACAGAAGTCAAATTTTACTTTGTCTGATACAGGATACCCCAAACTCCGCCATAAAAAACGCCGCCCCGGAGGGCGGCGCTGTATATTGCCGTATGCCTATTTGCCGGCAGAGCTGCTGCCGGATCCGGACGCGCCCGAGCCCGAGGTCTGGGCCCCCTGCTGCTCCGAATACTTGGTCTGGAAGTCATTGCTGGCGTTCACAATGGCGCTCATGATATCCTTGATCGACATCTTGTCGATCATGCCCTGGTTCACCTTCACCTTGGCCTGATCCTTCCAGTAGCCCTGGAGTTCATACTGGCCGGGAATCCTCTTGATGATATGGTAACCGTAGGAGGTCTCCACCAGGTCGCTGATCTCATTGAGCTTCAGCTTGAAAGACGCCTCTTCAAAGGCGGGCATCATCTCGCCGGGGCCAAAGGTATAGCCCGCTTCTGTGGCGCCGGTGTCCTCATTGAACTCCTTGACCAGCGCGTCAAAGTCCTCGCCGCTCTTGGCACGGCTGAGCACGCTTTCCGCCTTGGCGCGCTTGTCCTCGGCCGGAGCCGCCGCCTCGCCTTCGCCTTCACCCTCTGCCGCCGCAGCGTCATCGGACTCATTCTTAATGAGAATGTGCTTCACGGTTGCCTTATCGGTGGGCGCGTACTGATCCAGCACGGAGGTGTCCTCCGGATAGTACTTGGAGGGGTTCTCCTCCATGTCCGCCTGCACGGCTTTCATGTGCTCCGCCTGTACAATCTTCCGATTGTACTGCTTAATGGTGTCAAGGCCCTGGGCTTTGGCATTCAGCTCCACCAGTTCCTCACCGTAAATGCTGATGAGCTGCTGGTTCTGGGCCTGTGCAGCCTCCAGCTCCTCCTGCTCGTTCCACTCAATCCCGTTCTTGTCGCCCGCATTCATAAGCAGGACCTCGCCAACCGCGTTTTCAACAGCATTCTCCTTCACGATCTCAGAGACCTTTCTGCCGTCCTCCGCAGTTTTTTCCCAGTCGTAATCAACCGGGCTGGTTGTGGTACCCTCAGAATCATCATTCTGATAATAGTCCATGGCCGCACGGTAGATATAATACTTCATATCAAGATCCGTAATCTCGGTTCCATCAACGGACGCAATTTTCTTGCCCTCCGGCATACGCTCAATCCAGCCGGGAATCTGCAGACACAGGAACAGGACCAGCGCGCCCGCAACCGCGGTTCCGATCAGGGAAAGCACCAGATTGCTCACCGTCATGGAGACCTTTTTGGGCTCCTTCGGAGGTTCTGCAAACGCCTCATCCGACCAGCTCTCATCCTCGCCGTCCGCGCTGTAAGCCGCAAAGGGATCCGCCTCACCGCCGGCACCAGCTTCTATATCAGCTTCGTCAACGGCCTCGTCAATCACTTCGCCCGCATCGGTTTCCGCGCTCTCAATATCCTCCTGGATTTCAGCCGCGGCCTCCGCGATTTTGGAGCTTATGTCCTGGCGTACCTTCTCCTGCAGCTCGGATTCTTCCGCGCCGCCTTGCAAGTCTTTGTTTTCGTTCTCCAAGTTTTACCTCTCCTTTCACTAAGGCGCATTGCGCCGTCATCCAACCGCTTCAGGAGAGCCGGACGCCCGCCGAAGCAATCAAATGGGCCCCGCCGCCTAAAGAGGCGGGGGACATCTTAAATTGTTAAAAACCAGCCTGCCCGCAGTCAGCGCGGACAATTATTCATATTATACAATACTTTCCGGAATATTTCCAGTCTTTTTTGAATTTTTCTCAAATTGTTTACATTCCGTTCATAATCGGCTATTTTCCGCCCAGAAGTATCTCCACTGCCTCCCGGACAGCCCGGAAATAATCCGGCTCTTTGCCCGGTTCCGGCTTCTCCAGTTTGAAGTGAAGCCTGGGCTTGTCAGGATTGGGCAGGAAGAACTCCTTTGGCCGCCGGCTGACCAGTTCCACCAGCGGCTGGAGCTCCGGCATGTTGCTCTCGTCGAACCGGAAAATCACCTGGGCGGTGCTGCCGATGATCTCCGCAATGCCGCACCTCTGCGCCAGGGATTTGATAAGCGCCGCCTCCATAAGGCTGTGCACCACCTGGGGCACAGTGCCGTAGCGGTCCTCAATCTCGTCATAGGCGTCGTACAGCTCCTCCTGGCTCTCAATGGCCGCGATTCGCTTATAGGCGCTGATCCGCTGACTGTGGCTGTCCACATAGTCCTCCGGTATATAGGCAGATACGGGCAGGTCAATAAGCGTTTCCGTCTTCTTCTCCTCCGGCTTGCCCTGCTGTTCCCGCACAGCCTGTTCCAGCAGCTGACAGTACATCTCATAGCCGACCGCCTCCATGTGTCCGTGCTGCTGGGCGCCGATCAGGTTTCCCGTTCCCCGGATCTCCAGGTCCCGCATAGCGATCTTGAAGCCGGAACCGAACTCGGTGAACTCCTTGATGGCCAAAAGCCGCTTTTCCGCCTCCTGGGACAGCATTTTATTCCGCCGGAAGGTCAGATAGGCATAGGCCAGCCGGTTGGAGCGCCCCACCCGGCCCCGCAGCTGATACAGCTGCGCAAGACCAAGCCGGTCCGCGTTCTCAATGATGATGGTGTTCACATTGGCGATATCCAGCCCGGTCTCAATGATGGTGGTACAGACCAGAATATCCACATCCCCTTCGGACACCTCCATCATGATCTCCTCCAGCTCCCGCTCGTGCATCTGGCCGTGAGCAACAGCCACCCTGGCGTCCGGCGCCAGCTCCGCGATCCGGTTGGCCGCCTTATAGATGCCCTCCACCCGGTTGAACAGGTAATACACCTGGCCGCCCCGGCCCAGCTCCCGGGAGATGGCTTCCCGCACCACATCCTCGTCATATTCCAGAACATAGGTGGCCACAGGATAGCGTTCGCTGGGCGGCTGGTTGATGATGCTCATGTCCCGGATACCGCTGAGGCTCATATGAAGGGTTCTGGGGATGGGCGTGGCCGACAGGGTCAGCACGTCCACCTCTTTCCGGAGCTCCTTGAGTTTTTCCTTGTGGGCCACGCCGAACCGCTGTTCCTCGTCAATGACCAGAAGGCCCAGCTTGCTGAATTTCACGTTCTTGCCCAAGAGCTTGTGGGTGCCGATCACCACATCCATCCCGCCGGTCTCAAGACCTCTCAGGACCTCCTTCTGGTGGGCCCCGGTGGTAAACCGGGAGAGCATACCCACCTGTACCGGATATTCCATCATCCGCTGTCTGAAATTGTTAAAGTGCTGGGTGGCAAGGATTGTGGTGGGCACCAGATAGGCGACCTGATAGCCGCTCATGACCGCTTTAAAAGCGGCCCGCATGGCAACCTCTGTCTTGCCGTAGCCCACGTCGCCGCACAGGAGCCGGTCCATGGGATGGGGCTTCTCCATATCCGCCTTGACCTCTGCAATCGAGCGAAGCTGGTCGTCGGTCTCCTCATAGGGGAACGCGGCCTCAAAATCCCTCTGCCACTCGCTGTCTCTGTCAAAGGCAATGCCCGGGATCCGGGACCGCTGGGCATACAGGGCGATCAGCTCTTTGGCCATGTCCGCGGCGGCCGCCTTGACCCGCTGTTTGGTCCGGCCCCACTCCGCCCCGCCCAGCTTGTTGACCTTGACATGGGCGCCATCCCTTGCCGTGTGCTTGAACACCATGTCCAGCTGGTCGGTGGGCACATACAGAATGTCGCTGCCACGGTACTGGATCTTCAGATAGTCCTTCCGCACCCCGTCCACGCTCAGCTGTTCAATTCCCACATACTGCCCGATACCGTGGTTCTGGTGAACAATATAATCGCCGGGGTTCAGGTCGGTGAAGCTGGCGATCTTCTCCCCCTTCTTCCCCTTATAACGGGGGCGTTTCTTCTTCTCACCGCCGAAGATCTCCCGGTCGCCGATGACCGCTATGCGGGTCAGGGGGTATTCAAAGCCCCGCTGAATACTGCCGTGGGTCACCACAATGCCGCCGGGATTGGGGAGCTCACTAAGCTCCTCCTGATAGGAACACCGGAAGCCCTCGTCCTCCAGCTGGCGGATCAGGTTCTTGGCCCGGACCGGAGATCCGGCCAGAATCAGGGTCCGGTAGATGCTCCGCTGATAAAACCGGAGCGCGTCACACAGAAATTCCAGCCGCCCCTGAAACCCGTTCAGGCTCTTTGCCGTGAAGCTGTGGGTCCGCACCGGCCGGTAGTCCGGCGTGCCGTGGGAGATGCCGCTCATCCCCACGAACCGGAAATGTACGAGCCGGCTGACCGCCTTTGGATAGGGCAGCACATAGTCCGCGTTTCCCTCATACAGTACGCCCCGCTCCGCCAGCTCGCAGACCTCTGTCTCCATTTGGAAACGGACGTTCTTCATCTTTTCGCTGATCCGGACCGGCTCGTCCCAGAACACCAGGGTCTCCGGGCTGATATAGTCCAGAAGCGTGGGCTTTTCCCGGTAGATGTAGGGAATATACTTGTCCAGAGAGGGGAACAGCATCCCCTGCTCCAGCCGCTCCGCGTCCCGCCTGAGGCTCCGCTCCAGCTTCTGCTCCCGCTCGCCCGTTGGGTCAAGGCTCTCCCGGAAGCCCGCCAGCCGCGCGATAAGCCCGGCCCGCTGTTTTTCATCGAGAAGGAGCTCTCTGGCAGGATAGATCCGCACAGCCTCCAGCCGGTCCACAGTCCGCTGGCTCTCCGGATCAAACAGGCGGATGGAATCCACCTCTGTGTCAAAGAATTCGATCCGGACCGGGCTGTCCTGCACACCCGCGCAGGGATAGATATCCAATATGCCGCCCCGGATGCTGAACTGTCCGGCGCCCTCCACCATCTCCTCCCGGCGGTAGCCCAGGCCGGTCAGTTCTTTGGCCAGCGCCTCCAGTTCCGCCTCATCCCCCACGCGAAGGCTGACGACGCGCTCCTCATAGACCGTCTTCGGCACGGTGACCCCGGTGAGCGCCTCAGCCGTGGTCACCACATGGCAGGCCTCCCCGCCCGCCGAAAGGGCCTGAAGCACCCGCAGACGCTCCCGGGTCACGTCCTGGCCCTTGGCCTCCACGTCATAAAAGAGCAGGTCTGTCCGCGGAAAAAAGTACACCCTGTCCCCCAAAAAGAACCGCAGATCCTCATAGAGCTGCCGGGCGGCCGTCTCCTCCGGCGCCACCACCAGGGACGGGGCGTTCAGCTTTTTGCAGGCACAATAAATTAGGTGTGCCCTGACAGAGTCTGACACACCCAATACATTGACCGGCGTTTGGTTCGTTTTTAAATCCTTTATGAGCGCGGGGAACTCGGCGAGCTCCTCCAGCAGCTTCAAATAAACATCCATAGTCTCAACCCATCTCAGCCATTGAATCGGTTCATTGCGGAAACCGCGCCCCGGGCGATCAGCTCCTCCACAGCGCCTGCCGCGCGGATCACGGTCTGGATCAGAACCTCCACCTCTTCCCCGGAGAATCTGCCCAGCACATAATCCTTCATATCATAGTCCGGATGCCGGGGCGCGCCCACGCCGATCTTGATCCGGGGGAACACGTCTGTGCCCAGCTGGTAGATGATATTCTTGATCCCGTTATGGCCGCCGGCGCTCCCCTTTTCCCGGATGCGGAGCTTGCCCACCGGCAGGGAGATGTCGTCATAGATCACAATGATATGCGACTCGTCCAGCTTGTACCAGTCCCGCATCTCCCGGACGCTCTCGCCGCTGAGATTCATAAAGGTCTGGGGCTTGGCGACCACAGCCCGCTCGCCGCCGATCCGGCCCTCGCCGAACACGGCCCGGAATTTCTCCTTACCCAGCCGGATATCAAATTTCGCACAGATGGCGTCCGCGGCTTCAAACCCAATGTTGTGCCGCGTTCCTACATAATCCCGGCCGGGATTTCCCAGCCCAACGATCAAATACATGGATTTTTAATCCTTTCTTCTGTTCTTGGTCACCCAGCCGTCCTTGTTCACCTGACGGGCCCGGGCAATGGCCAGCGCGTCCTCGGGCACCTCGTCCGTTATGGTGGATCCCGCTGCGGTATAGGCCCGCTTCCGGACAGTCACCGGAGAGACCAGATTGCTGTTGCAGCCAATAAAGCAGTCATCCTCAATGACGGTGCGGTGCTTGGAGATGCCGTCATAGTTCACTACCACCGTGCCGCAGCCAAAATTGACCCGCTGGCCCACATCCGCGTCGCCCACATAGGTCAGGTGTGCGATCTTGGTGCCGTCCCCGATACTGGCATTCTTGACCTCCACAAAGTCACCCACCTTATTGCCGCTTCCAATGACGGAATGCGGACGGATATAGGCAAAGGGCCCCACACTGGTCCCGTTCCCCACCGTGCTTTCCAGCGCCACCGAGTATTGGATCTCGGTGCCGTTTCCGATCTTGCAGTCCTTCAGCCGGGTGTTGGGGCCGATGATGCAGTCTTCGCCAATTTCGGTGCCCCCCTCCAGGATGGTCCCCGGATAGATCACCGTGTCACGGCCCACCTTCACATCCGCGTCCGCGCGGACCGACGCCGGATCCAGCACGCATACGCCCGCCAGCATAAGCTCCCGCACCTTCCGGGCATTGAGCATTCTGTCGGCCTGGGCCAGCTGGATCCGGTCGTTGACCCCCAGGGTCTCCTCCACATCCGCCACATAGGTGTCCACAGGCTCTCCGTCCGCCAGCAGGATGGAGATCACATCCGTCAGGTAATATTCCCCCTGTGCATTGTCGTTATTCAGACGCCCCAGCGCGGAGACCAGCTTCTGCACAGCAAACAGATACATGCCGGAATTGATCTCCCGGATGGCCCGCTCCGCCTCGCTGGCGTCCTTTTCTTCCACAATATGGGTCATCTTCCCAGCCTGACGGACAATCCGGCCATAGCCGTATGGATCGTCCACCTGGGCGGTGATCACCGTTGCCGCGCGGCCTTCCTCCAGATGGCAGTCCATTGCCGCCCGCAGGGTGTCCGCCTGGATCAGCGGCGCGTCTCCATAGAGCACCATGACGGTGCCCTCCTGGTCCCTGATGGGCTCAATCCCCTGGATTACCGCATGGCCGGTCCCCAGCTGTTCGTACTGGTATGTATAGGTGACGCGCTGGCCCAGGTATTCCCTGATCTCCTCTGCCTGATGGCCGATCACCACAATATTCTCATCGGTGCCCGCGCCCTCCGCCGCGTCCAGAACCCAGTCCACCAGAGCTTTGCCCGCCGCCTTCTGCAGGGGCTTCGCATGGGCGGACTTCATCCGCTTTCCCTCTCCTGCCGCCAGGATGATACTGTACAACGCCATATTGATTCCTCCAATTCTTCATTCTTTCCCGCCTGATTCCGCCCATGAAAGCCGAACCGGCAGATCCGTGCATAACCTCCGCGCCGCAGACGAAGCCTCAGCTTTTTCCGGCACAGGGCATACAAACAGGTCTATTATAACACAAAAATTCAAAAAATCAATAAGAAATATACGAATTCCCTGTCATGGGACAGGCGGCCGGAAAAAGAAAAAGCCCGCCGAAATCGGCGGGTTTCAACAAACTTACGCTTCAACAGCAATAACTTCCTTGCCCTTATAACTGCCGCAGGCCTTACAGACTCTGTGGGGCATCTTCAGTTCGCCGCAGCTGGGGCATGCAACCATGCCCGGAACGCTGAGTTTCCAGTTCGCTCTTCTCTTATCTCTTCTGGCTTTCGAAGTTTTTCTCTTTGGAACTGCCATATCTTACACCTCTTTCCGTATTTACTCAAATATAGGGGAGCTGCCTCCCAAACAAAGATGATCTTTGCATATTCTACAAAAGCTGGTCCAAAACGTCAAATCTCGGGTCGGACGGCCTGGTGTCACAGGCACAGGGGCCATCGTTTAAATTCTTGCCGCAGACCGCGCACAGTCCCTTGCAGTCCTCCCGGCAAAGCGCCTTGGCGGGAAGGCTCAGGAACACGCCGCCATAGACCAGAGCATCCAGTTCAATGGCGTTTCCGGCAAATACAGTCACATCCGGGCTGACCTCCTCCCCGGACAGAGGATCTTCCTTTTTCAGACGTTCTTCCAATGTAAAGGCGATCTCACCGGAGAAGGGCTCCGCGCAGCGGTCACAAACCATTTCAAGCGCTGCCGTACCTTTGGCGTCAAGCTCCAGACAGCCTCCCACATTGACGATCTGGCCGGTGACCCGCACCGGTTCCAAAAAACGGAACTCATCGCCGGGTCGGTTTTCCAGCTCCAGCGTAACATCAATGGGCAGTTTTCTGCCTTCACAGTTGAGAATTGGAAGTAAATTCAATTCCATCTGTCTCTTCCTCTCTATCCAGAACAAACAGACGGCAATTATTATACCTAATTACCATCTGTTTGTCAAGAGTTTTTTTACTTTTTCTTTAAAAGAAGCCATAAATTATTTGGATTCCAGATAGGCGTTGATCTTGTTTACCAGCTCGTCCGCATCCACGCCATGCACCTGGCAGGCCTGTTCAATGGTCTCACCGCTGGCAGAGGGACAGCCCAGACAGTGCATGCCAATGCCAAAGAAAAAGTCCGCCGTACCCGGATCCAGTCTCAAAACATCCATGATAATGGTATCTTTGGTTACTTTCTGCATCTTCAGACATCCTTTCCTGTTTGCAAATTCCTACAGTTTTATTAGTATACCTCATTTTCTGAAAAAAATCAAGCCTTTCCGCAAAATCAAACCCGCATTCTATCCAGCGGCCGGAGGTTCACCGGCGCGGCTCCGCCTGCTGAGAACAGCGGCGGCAAAGACCGCGGAAAAAGCCACAGCCGCAGGAATGAGCATGAGTGTCAGGTACGAATACGGCGCGGCGCCCGCCTGTGCCGTCACTTCATCCAAAAGAACTCCCAGAGGAAGCAGTTCGCGCTGGGACAGCAGAGCCCTTGCAAAAACTGTCTGACCAAAGGCCATGGAAAACACCAGACCAGACATGGCCAGCAGACCCGGCGCGGCTTTTCCTATAAACTGCCTCATCCCGCCGCTGCTCTCTCTGTCCAGGGACAGCCAGAGCAAAAAGGAAAGTGCGGCGCAATGGGGCACAAGCCCCAGAATCACACCGGCATTGGTATTGACCAGACCCATGATTCTTGCCTGCAGATACCACACCAGCACGTTGCCTGAACAGGCCGCGGCCACCGCCAAAACCACGGCCGCAGTCCTGCTGCCGCCCTGGAGTGCGCGGGCTGCCAAGCAGGTCAAAACCGCCAGCACAAGTGCCGTTCCTAGACCAATGATAAGGCTGCTGTGCAGAGCGCTCTGCGCGGCGGCTTCTGCCAGAATGTCAGCGCCGCCTGACCAGCGGGCAAACACAAGACCCGCCGCCAAAGCAGGAATCAACAGCAGCAGTGACCAGAGCCAGGTACGCGGGTGCCCGGATACCGGGTTCGCGGACCGCCCGTCTCTCTGGAGCAGCAAAAGCCCGGCAAGGCCAGCCGCGCCGGTGCACAGCTGAAAAAAGATTTTAGCGCCGGCTATGGCCGCACCCATGCTGTAATCGCTCTCCAACAGGCCCCGGCGGTGGGTGAATGTGTCAAGTACATCCATGGTTTCGTAAGTTGACGGGCTATAGGCGCTGGTCATATAATCCGGTGACGGCGAAAGCAGAAGCATCAGACCGACGCAGGCATATCCCAGCGCGGCGCAGAGGGCCCGCCGCCGGTCGTATCCGTCCCGGCACGCCAGAACCCCGGCAATCACCCCATAGGGAGAAAAGGCCAGCACATTATAGACCACAGCCCCAAGGCGGCTGTACTGCCCATGAAGCGCGGCCGCCTCCGAAAGGGTCCCCGCCCACAGGCCAGCGGGGACTGCCGCCGGCAAGGCCGCGATCCCCAGCAAAAACGCCTGGATCCACCGGTTCCGGACTGAGGAGATCCCAGCGGTCAGCGCGAAAACCCAGCAGACGCCCAACGCCAGAGAAAGCCCGCTGATCATCAAGGTGTTTTGAATCACCCGGACAAACTGCGGCGAGGAAAAAAACGCCTGAAAATTCTCAAGCCCCACCCAGCTGCTTCCCGCCATCCCCAGCATGGGCTGATACTGCTTGAACGCAAGGACAAAACAGCGGAGTACCGGTATGAAACAGAGCAGGACAAGCACCAGCGCGACCGGAATAAAGGTCAGAAGACCCTGGGGTTTATTTCTGTTTGACAGCATGACACTCCCTCCTTCAGCTTTATTGGATCCTTTTGTGTTTGCCTTGGGAAAATCTTCGCCGCACATCATTTCAGCGCACGCTTTATGACACACGCCTCCGCGCACGGCGCCGGTCACTCTTTCTTGTCTGTATTATAGTACAGTTTCTATAATTTTGCAAGAGCCTAATCTTTTTTACGGAAGCATAAACCGTCTTTTCCATGCAAAAGCGCCGGCGCACTGGCAATGGCCAGCACACCGGCGCCCTCTCCCTCTGGAGAAACCTTCTTGATAGAGACGGCTTATCCATGGATTCCGCTTCTCCAGATCTGGATCCGCTGGGTTTCGGGCAGATACATACCGTCCCCCTCACGGATCTCATAGAATTCCTCGAAAAGGTCAAAATTGGACAGCACCCGGTTCACCCGGACCTTGTCCGGGGCATGGTTATCCGCCTGCAGCAGCATTTTGGCATAGGTCTCCGTGGACTTCATCCGCCAGGTCTGCGCATAGTTGGTAAACAGGTCGTCCAGCCGCGGGTTATCCGCGCCCGCAATGTCCAGCACACAGGCCATTCCCGCAAGATCCGCCAGGTTTTCTCCCAGGGTCTGTTTTCCGTTCACCATCATGCCGGGCAGGACCTCAATGCCGTCATAGGCGTCAACCACCTTCTGGCAGATCTGGTCAAAGGCCTTTTTATCCTCCTCCTGCCACCAGTCTTTCAGATTGCCGTTCTCATCAAACTTGGAACCCAGAGAGTCCAGCGCGTGGCTGATCTCATGGGCAATGACTGTTCCGATGCCGCCCAGGTTGGACTCATAGCTGGCCTTGGGGTCATAGAAGGGCGCGTGCAGAATTCCCGCCGGAATGGTGATGCTGTTGCTGGACGGGTCATACATCGCATTGACCGTCTGGGGAAGCATGCTCCAGGTATCCTTATCCGCGGCAATAGCGTCCTTGCCGAACACGGCCGCCCCGGTGTCAAAATACCGGTTGCAGTAGGCGGTCCTGTATTCAATCAGACTGCCGCCGTCCCGCACACTGCGTATCTCATAGCCCGGGTCTGAATACTGGTCTATATCCTCCGGATAGCCGACCCGGACGCGGATGTTCGCGATTTTACGGATTGCCGCTTCTCTGCTCTCCCCGCTCATCCAGGTGTTCTTTTTCAGTCTGGACTGATAGGCCTCCAGAATGGTCTGGGTCATCTTTTCAACCTCTGCCTTGGCATCCGCTGAGGCATAGCGCTCCACATAGAGCTTTGCCAGATCCCAGCCCAGAAGCTCCTCCACCATACTGACCGCATAGTCCGCAGGGAGCACATCGCTCTCTGTACCGTTCAGGGCATCCTGGTAGTCCCGCCAGATGAAAAACGCGTCCGAGTTGAGAAACATGGCGGAGCCGTCCATCACACTGGCCCGGAGGTAATTCTTCAAAAGCTCCAGGTTGTCCTTCTGGAAGATTTGATTCACCTTCTCGGCCAGAGGCAGGTCATACACCACCATCTCCTCCGCCTGGGACAGCCCCAGGAGCTTCAAAAACTTCTCCGCGTCCAGATTGGAAAAGACCTTTTTCAGTTCCTGCATGGAATAGACCTGAAAATGGGCCTCCACCTCATTGTGCTCCTCCATGGGCATGGACACCCTGGCCAGCTCCGCACACAGCGCCGCAGTCTGCTCCGCCTGTTTTGCCGCCGCGTCCGCCTCGCTCCCAAAGAGGGAAAACAGCTCTGTCAGATAATTCTCATAAGCCGCAATGACCTTCTCCGGTTCCTTGCCCTGGACCATGGACACATTCATTCCCGTATACACATCCGAGTAGGCAAGGACATATTTGGACGAATCATAGGCGTCCACGCTGACCGCCACCGGCAGCAGGCCGTGGAATCCATTGTACTCCAGGTATGCCATACACTCCAGCAGTCCCTTCATATCCTTCACGCCGTCGATCCGCTCCATGAACTCCCGCACGGGCGCAAGGCCCAGCTTGTCCCGGTACATGGTGTTCCCGGCGGCCGAAAACACATCGGCAATCTTCTGCTCACTGCTCCCCTGCGGAAATTCCTTTTGCTCCTTGTACCTCTGCCGGTACAGGGAGTAAACAATCTCACCGATCTCCTTTAACAGCGCCTGAGAGATCTCGTTGGTATCGGACCACGCGGGCTGTCCGGCAGGGATCTCCGTCTCCCGGAGCCATTCCTCGTTCACATATTCATAAAAATCCCCCGCAGGCCCGACCATGCGTGCCGCGCGGCCGGCCAGAATACTGACCTGCTCTGTGGTCAGCGGGTCCTCCGCGCCCAAAATACCGTCCCCGTAACCCTTGACCACACCGGCGGAGGCGAGGCGGTCAATGTCCTCCTCGGCCCACTCCGGGGTGTCCGCAAAGGAGATGTCCTCCAGCGCGGGCAGCGTCCGCACAGACAAAACCCGGTTCAAAATCACCAGAGCCTCGGTCCGGGTGATGGGCGCCTGGGGCCGGAATGTCCCGTCCGCATAGCCCGTAACCATGTCATTGGACACCGCCGCCGCGATCTCCCTGGTATAGGCGGACGCGATCTTGCCGGAATCCTTAAATTTTTTCAGGACATTGACGTCCGTATCCAGTTTTTCCGCTCCTATTGCTTTTACAAACCCCGCCACCGCCTCTTCCCGGGTGGCATAGCTGGTATCTCTCGGCACATAGCCCTCGTCCTGGGCCACATAGCTTTTTTCCTCGTCCGCAAAAACAAAAGGAGCCGCAGAATACAGGAACATCCCCACAATGAGCAGCATTGCAACGAAACGTTTCATCCTCTTCAACTCCTTGTTCTATTCAGTTTGCAGCCCTTTGCTTCCTCAGCCGTGGCGCCGCGCCCGGTTGACAGCGCTCACCAGCGCGTGCAGGGAAGCGGTGATGATATCGTCATCCGTTCCCACGCCCCAGATCAGCGTACCATAGGCGTCAGAAAGCCCAATGTACGCGCAGGCCTTGGAATCCGATCCCGTGCCGATGGCGTGCTCGGTATAGTGCTCCACCACAAAGCCCGGCGGCAGAATGTCACCCAGCGCCTCATAAACCGCATCCAGACGCCCGTTCCCTTTGCCGCTTACCGTCTTTTCCCCGCCGCCGGTTCTCAGGGTCACATGGGCGGTCATGCCGTCTTTCTGTTCAAAGTGGCATTCCACCAAAGCCACGGGCTGTTCGATATCCACATACTCCTGCTTAAAGATCTGATAGATCTCCTCAGGCTGTAATTCCTTGTGCTGCCGGTCAGAAACGCTCTTGACCCGGTAGCCGAAATCCTCACGCATGGCCTTGGGCAGATGAAAGCCAAAACGCTGTTCCATGAGATAGCCAATGCCGCCCTTGCCGGACTGGCTGTTGATCCGGATGACGTCACCCTCGTACTCCCGGCCCAAATCCTTGGGATCCACCGGCAGATAGGGAACACTCCAGCGCTTTTCACCCCGTTCCTCACGCCACTTCATCCCTTTTGCGATGGCATCCTGATGGGAGCCGGAAAAGGCCGCGAACACCAGCTTCCCGCTGTAGGGATGCCGGGGCTCCACCGTCATGCCGGTCAGCCGCTCATAGGTCTGCACCACTTCGGGCATATTCTCAAAATTCAGTCTGGGGTCCACCCCGTGCATGAACATGTTCAGCGCCAGGGTCACAATATCCACATTTCCGGTCCGCTCCCCGTTGCCGAACAGGGTACCTTCCACCCGGTCCGCCCCGGCCAGCAGGGCCAGCTCCGTATCGGCCACGCCGCAGCCCCGGTCATTGTGCGGGTGCAGGGACAGCTCCACCGCCTCCCGATAGTTCAGACGGTCGCTGACATATTCCACCTGGCTGGCGTACACGTGGGGAAGAGACATCTCCACGGTCACCGGCAGATTGATAATCGCCTTTTTCTCCGGCACGGGCCGCCACACATCCAGCACCGCATTGCAGACCTCCAGCGCATAGTCCACTTCGGTTCCGGTAAAACTCTCCGGGCTGTATTCAAACCGGAAGTTCCCCTCCGTCTCGTCCGCCAGACGCTTCAGCAGCACGGCGCCGTCCACCGCCAGCTGTTTAATCTCCTCCCTGGACTTGCGGAAAACCTGTTCCCGCTGTGCCACAGAGGTTGAGTTGTACACATGGACAATCGCCTTCCGGGCGCCCCGGAGGGCCTCAAAGGTCTTCCTGATGATATGCTCCCGGGCCTGGGTCAGCACCTGGATCTCCACATCATCCGGGATCAGGTCGTCCTCAATCAGTTTCCGCAGGAACTGGTACTCGGTCTCAGACGCGGCAGGGAACCCCACCTCAATCTCCTTGAATCCGAGCTTGACCAGGTATGTAAAAAATTCCACCTTTTCCTCCAGGCTCATGGGGACAACCAGGGCCTGGTTCCCGTCCCGCAGGTCCACGCTGCACCACTTGGGCGCCTTGTCGATGGCGTCCTTACTCGCCCATTTCATCTCACAAACCGGAGGCATAAAATAACCCTTTTGGTACTTATCGCTATTCTTCATTCACAAATCCAGCCTTTCTCTGCGCGGCGGCGGGCCTGTACCCGCGCGCCGGAGGCAATCCCGCCCCGGCCGTCCGCCCTCTGCGCAGCACGATCTATAGATGTTTAGTATAGCATATTCGGCCCTATTATGCAAGGACTATTTTTGCAATTCCTCCTGTCTGTATTTCTCGTTTTTACTTGAATTTTACATTTCCGCCATAATGTGATCAAAACCAAAAGTTTCCGTAAAATTTTTTGTAATTTTATTGTAAACCACTTGTAATATTGCGCCTGTCCGGGTTTTGGCGAAAATCCGCCGCCTGTGGATAACTTTGCTTTTTTTAACTTTTCCACCCCAAAAACCTGTGGAAAATGTGTATAAGTCTGTGAATAACTTGAAAAATGGGAATTTTCCAAGGTGGAAAAGCTGTGAATTTTAAATTTCTGCGCCGCGTCTTTTGTTACAGTTTGATTACAAAACGGTTAACATAAATTTTATTTTTTATTCTTGACAAAGCGGGCAATTTGTTATATAGGACGCGGTTTTGCCGATTTGGAACGATAAATGGGACGGCCCGGCAAAATCCACTCCCGGGCCTCTTCTCCAAAATTTTATGCTTGTTTGATGATGTCCGACAGGTTTTGCATAATGCTTCCCGCCACGTCTGGGCGGTTCATGGTATAGATATGCACATGGTTCACCCCGTTGGCAAACAGGTCGATGATCTGGTCGGTGGCATAGGCGATGCCCGCCTGTTTCATGGCGGCGGAATCGTCCGCAAACCGGTCCACCACCATCCGGAACCTGCGCGGCAGGGCCGTTCCTGACAGGGAACAGATCCGTTGGATCTGCTTGGAATTGGTCACCGGCATGATCCCGGCAATCACGGGAATTTGAATGCCCGCCCGGAGGAGCCGGAACATAAAATTATACAGAATGTCATTGTCAAAAAACATCTGGGTGGTCAGGAAATCGCATCCGTTTTCCACCTTTTGTTTCAGGCTCTCAATATCCCGGTCATAGGATTCCGATTCCGGATGGCTCTCCGGGTAGCAGGCGCCGCCGATGCAAAAACCGCCGAAGTCCCGGATCTCCCCCATGAGGTCGCTGGCATGGCGGAAGCAGGTGGACAGGCTGAGCCCCTCCTCCATGGGCATATCCCCCCGGAGGGCGAGAATATTCTCAATTCCCAGCGCCCGCAGTTCTTCCAGCATGCTCCGCACCTGTTCCCGCTCCGATGAGACGCAGGTCATATGCGCCAGGGCGGTGACGCCGTTTACGTTCTCAATTTCATTGGCGATCTCCACGGTATTCCGGCTGTTGGTGCCGCCCGCGCCATAGGTGACGCTCATAAACGCCGGGTTCAGCCTGGCCATATCCCGCACCACCGCCTTGGCCTTTTCCAGCTCCCCGCCCCTTTTGGGCGGGAAGAGCTCACAGGACACAGTGACGCGGTCCTCCTTCAGCAAGTCTCTGATCTTCATCCTTCATCCACTCCTCATCTGTCAATTCTTTGTGAATACTATAGCACAGCTGGCCTCCGGTTGCAAGCGGTCATTTCCGCCAGCGGTGAAAATTCGCAGAAAACCGGGGAAAATCGCCAATTTTCCCAGCTCGGCCACGGTAAAATGATAGCAAATTGTAATATACCGCGCCGCAGATTTGTGGTATGATATAAGGTGAAAAATTACGTAATCCCTCCGGCAGAATGGAGCGTTTACGGCATACTGTGTGTCTTTCATGCTGTTATTTCCAATTTTGGGACCCGCCCGCGCGGCAATCCCCTTTCATTACATAAAAGGAGGCTGATCCTATGGCCCAGAAGACCGGCGGGAAGAGTCCCGCCACCGACCCCAAGCAAAAAAAGGCGCCGGCCGAGAAACGGCCGGCCGCCAAACCCCAGACAAAGCCCAAAGCCCAAACCAAACAGACCGCCAGCGCCCAGGCCGCGAAAAAGCCCGCGGGGGCCAAAGCGGGCACCAGAAAACAGCCGCAGAAAGCTGCCGTGAAACGCAAGGCGCTCTCCAACGAGATCAAGGGCATCCTGATTATTGCCTGCGGCGTGTTTCTGACCTTTGCCTTTCTGACCGAGACCACCGGCGCGGTAGGCAGCTTTGTCAAGGATGTGTTTTACGGCCTGCTGGGCATGGCCAGCGCCATCAGCTGTATCTTCATTGTGCTCACGGGCTTTAACGTGTTTGTCAACAAGGACGGCAGCGGCAACGTGCCCCGGTTCTTTCTGCTGGCCGGGCTCATGGTCAGCACCTCCATTCTGGTGTGTCTGTTCTCCAGCGACACCAGCTTTGTGGAAGGCGGTTTTGTGGATCAGGTTGTAACCCTGTACCGAAACGGGATCCAGAGCCACGGCGGCGGTATTTTGGGCGGCGGCCTCTGCAAAATCCTTGTGAAGCTCATCGGCATTACCGGCACCTGGGTCCTGGCCATTGCCTCGGAGCTGATTCTGGGCATACTGCTGACCGGAATCTCCATTGAGGCCCTGTTTCGGAAAATCACAGGGGCCATCCGCCAGCACTCCCAGCAGGTGCGGGACTATGCCAACAGCGAAATTGAGCTGGAGCCCTACCCCAGCGAGGATTTGGCCGCGGGCAAGGCGCCCGGCCGAGCCGGAAAACGCCCGGCATTTCTCGGCAAGTTCCGGCAGAAGGACGCCGGCGCATTTGAAGCGGGCGCGCCGGAAGGGCCGCCGCCTAAGGCCAGACGGGAGAAAAAAAACCAGACGGGATTCTTTGACGAATATTTCACCGGACAGGAGCCCCTGCCCGATCCGGCGGACCGCGCCGGCGGGGAAAGCGGCTTGAAGGAACAGACCCGAAACTGGGACGAAGAGGTGCCAAAGCGGTTTGAACTCAAGGAGGATGACGAACTGCTGAAGAATATTCTGCCGCCGGAGGATCAGGCGCCCGTGGATGACGGGGAGCTCCCTTTCCGGCTGGACAATATGAAGACCGGCATCCTCAGCGAGCTTCCCCTGGCCCAGGAGGACGGCGGCATTGTCCCCCAGGAGAATCCAGAGGATGCGGATCCTGTATTCACACCGCCCACCGAGGCCAAGCTGGAGGATGTACTGGATCCCCTGACCCAAAAGGCGGTTGACGCCGGCATGCCGCTTGACCGGGCCGTTGTGGCCGGCCGCCGTATGGCCGCCGGGGATGACGGGGATCTGACCCCCGAAGAACATATCGAAAGCCAGATTGCCGAGACCGCCGCGTCGCCGCCGCGTATCATCCAGTACCATATGCCGACCCTGGACCTGCTGGACCCGCCCAAGCCAAAAGCCCGATCCCGGCAGGAGATCAAATACGAGCTGGAGGAAAAGGCCAACCGTCTGCTGGAAACACTGCACAGCTTCAAGGTGGAGGCCAAAATCATCAATATCACCCAGGGGCCCTCTGTGACCCGGTTTGAGCTTCAGCCCGGCTTTGGGGTGAAGGTCTCCAAGATCACGGGACTGACGGATGACATCGCCCTGAGCCTGGCCGCGCCAGGCGTTCGGATTGAGGCTCCCATCCCAGGAAAATCCGCCATCGGCATTGAGATTCCCAACCGGGATCCCAGCCCTGTGCCCATCCGCGAGGTGCTGGAGAGCGACAAATTCCAGAGCTTTCAGTCAAGGACCGCCTTTGCTTTGGGCAAGGACATCGCCGGAAACTGCGTGGTGGCTGACATCGCCAAGTTCCCCCACGTCCTGATCGCCGGTCAGACCGGCTCCGGCAAGAGCGTCTGTATCAATTCCCTGATCCTGAGTATTCTGTTCAAGGCCAAGCCGGATGAGGTAAAGCTGATTATGGTCGACCCCAAAATGGTGGAGCTGGGAATCTACAACGGGATACCGCATCTGCTGATCCCAGTGGTGACCGATCCCAAGCACGCCGCGGGCGCCCTGAACTGGGCGGTGGGCGAGATGCAGAACCGCTACAACCTGCTCAAGGACAACAATGTGCGGAACCTCAAGGGCTACAACGCCCTGATGGAGGAGCGCGGAGAACCGGATTCCAAGCTCCCGGAAATCGTGATTATCATAGACGAGTTTGCGGACCTGATGATGGCGGCCAAGAGCGAGGTGGAGGATGCCATCAACCGCCTGGCCGCGCTGGCGCGGGCGGCGGGCATGTATCTGGTCATTGCGACCCAGCGGCCTACGGTCAACGTCATCACCGGCGTCATCAAGGCCAACATCCCCTCCCGGATCGCCTTTAACGTGACTTCCCAGATCGACAGCCGGACCATTCTGGACGCGCCGGGCGCGGACAAGCTCCTGGGCCGGGGCGATATGCTCTACAATCCCAGCGGGGCCATGAAGCCCATGCGGATCCAGGGCAACTTTGTGTCCGACCAGGAAATTGAGCGGGTCATTGACTTTATCAAGAGCCAGTACGAGGCGGACTACGACGAGGAAATCATTGAAAACATACAGAAGGAACAGGAACGGGTAACCGCCAGCCTGGAGGGCGGCAGCGTATCCGGCGACGAGGACGGCGACATGACCCGCGGCGGAACCGGGGCCAGGGACGAGCTCTTCTTCCAAGCCGTAGAGATGGTGCTGGACAGCGGCCAGGCCTCTGTGGCCATGTTCCAGAGGCGGTTTAAGATCGGCTACCAGCGCGCCGCCCGGCTCATTGACCAGATGGAGGAGCGCCGGATCATCGGCCCCTACGAGGGAACCAAGCCCCGGCAGGTGCTGATCTCACGGCAGGAATTTTTGGAGATGAAGATGAACGAGCAGGGATGACCGATGCTTCCCGTCGGCCTGCCGCTGCACAACAACCGAAACGCCGGCGTCTGTCCGGCGTTTTTTGGTGTCCGGGACAGCTGAGGGCTGCAACGATACCGGAGCACTTCCGATTTCCATGTATAAGCCGGACGGCAGCGGGGAACCCTGTATGTGGAAAAAGTTTGTTAAACTCTGCGCAATCCCAGCAGTGGCGGGGGATTCAGAGGCTTCAAAGTGTGAAAAAACAACAAAAACCGCCTCTTTCCAACCACCCGTTTTAGCGGAAAATTGTGCAAGTATACAAATTTATAACATTTTTGAAAAAGATCTGGTAATTTGAGATTTTTTATAGTACAATGTAGCCAGTAAAATTTATTTTACTTATTATCATTTTTTAAAGGAGATATGGAGAAATGAACAAACAAGAATTGGTTTCAGCTATGGCTGAAAAAGCGAACCTGTCCAAAAAAGACGCAGAGGCTGCTCTGGCTGCTTTTGTCAGCTCCGTTGAGGACGCTCTGAAAAAAGGCGACAAGGTACAGTTAGTTGGTTTTGGTAGTTTTGAGGTTAGAGACAGAGCCGCCAGAACGGGCAGAAATCCCCAGACTGGCGCTGAGATGAAGATTGCGGCCGCTAAGGTTCCGACCTTTAAGGCTGGCAGCGGTCTGAAAGAGCTTATCAACAAATAAATCCCCTTGGGAGCATTTCTCCTTCTGGAGAGGGCTTTGCTGAAAGCTCTTTCACCTGGAAGGCTGTTTCGGCGGCTTTCCTTGTGTCAGAGACAAAAAGACGGCCGGAACGTCCCGGCCGCCTTTTTTTGGGGATTGGAACGAGCCTTTTTTCCGAAACGAATTTTCCAAAGTTCCCCATCATTTCTCCCCCAATATAGACAAAAACCGCGCACAGGCATGCCTGTGCGCGGTTTCTTATGTGCAGCTATTTGGGGACGGATTCCCAATCCTTCAGGAACCGCGCAATTCCCGCATCTGTCAGCGGGTGCCGGGTCATCTGCATGAGCACCTGATAGGGTACGGTGGCGATATCCGCCCCCAGCCGCGCCGCATTGATCACATGAATGGGACCGCGGATGCTGGCGGCTATGATCTCTGTTTCAATGGCGTGCATGTCAAAAATCTCAACGATCTCCTGGATCAGATTCATCCCATCCTGTCCAATGTCGTCCAGACGCCCCAAAAACGGGCTGACATAGGACGCGCCCGCACGGGCGGCCAGCAGGGCCTGCGCCGCGGAAAAGATCAGGGTTACATTGGTTTTTACTCCTCTGGCGGACAGCTGTTTCACAGCCGCAAGCCCCGCCGGGAGCATCGGAATTTTAATCACCAGATTGGGGTTGCCGATCTTCTCAACCAGAGACATGGCCTCTTCCACCATTGCATCGGCCTCAAGGCTGACCACCTCAGCGCTGACCGGGCCGTCCATGATTGAGGCAATCTCCTTCACCACCTCGATGAAGTCGCGGCCCTCCCTGGCGATCAGGGATGGGTTGGTTGTGACGCCGCAGATGACGCCCATATCATTGGCCTTCCTGATTTCCTCAACGTTTGCTGTGTCAATAAACAGTTTCATTGTGTGAATCTCTCCTTACTTTGTGTGTGTATTTGTGTGATACAGGGGCTCACGCCTCTGCCTGATTATAGTTTTCAATGATTCTCCGCATGGTGTCCATGGCCGGCCCGCCGGTCAGCTTCCGCTGGTTCACGCAGGTCTCAAGAGAGATGGCGTCATAGATATCCCCGCCGATCAGCGGGGAGAAGGTCTTCATCTCCTCCATGGACAGCGCGTCAATGACCGTGTCCTTTTCAATGCAATAGGCCACCATCCTGCCGACAACCGCGTGTGCGTCACGGAATGGCAGGCCGTGCTTGACCAGGTAATCGGCCACGTCGGTGGCATTGGTAAAGCCGCCCTTGGCACCCATGAGCATCCGGTCCTTTTTCACCCGCATAGTGGCCAGCATTTTGCTGAACACCGGCAGACACATCTTTACCGTGTCCACAGCGTCAAAAATTTGCTCCTTATCCTCCTGCATATCCTTGTTATAAGCCAGAGGCAAGCCCTTCATCATGGTCAGAAGCCCCATGAGCGAGCCGTATACCCGGCCGGTCTTGCCCCGGGCCAGCTCCGCCACATCCGGATTTTTCTTCTGGGGCATGATGCTGGAACCTGTGCTGTAGGCATCGTCCAGTTCAATGAATCCAAACTCATGGGAGCTCCAGAGAATAATCTCCTCCGAAAACCGGCTCAGATGGGTCATCATCATGGACAGGTCAAAGGCCAGCTCACAGACAAAATCCCGGTCGGAAACACCGTCCAGACTGTTCTGGGTGATGCCGTCAAACCCCAGTTTTTCCGCGACAAAGTCCCGGTCCAGGGGATAGGTGGTGCCCGCCAGCGCACCGGAACCCAGGGGCATGACATTCAGCCTCCTGCGGCAGTCCGAAAGACGCTCCCCATCCCGTCTGAACATCTCATAATAGGCCATCACATGATGGGCCAGGGTGATGGGCTGGGCTTTCTGCAAATGGGTATAGCCCGGCATAATGACCGCAAGGTTCTCCTGGGCAATGGCAAGAATGGTTTTTCGCAGTTCCTTCAGCGCGCCGGCTATTTCGTCAATCTCACTGCGCAGATACATGCGTATGTCCAATGCCACCTGGTCATTCCTGCTTCTGCCGGTGTGCAGGCGCTTTCCCACATCCCCGATGCGGGAGATGAGGATGGTCTCAATGTTCATATGGATATCCTCGGCATCAATCTCAAATTCAATCTGCCCCGCCTCAATATCCGCCCTGATCTCGCCCAGGGTCTTGACAATCAGATCAGCATCCGCCTTGGGAATGATCCCCTGACGGCCCAGCATCTCCGCGTGGGCCTGACTGCCCGCAATGTCCTGGGCGTACATCCGCGCGTCAAACCGGATGGAAGAGTTGAAATCGTCTACCAATGTGTCCGTGGCCTTAGAAAACCGGCCGCCCCAAAGTTTTGCCATATTGATCTCCATTCCGCCGCTCCGCGCCGGCATAGACTAGGGAATGCTCTCTCATCAGCGGAGGAAAGAAATGACAAGAGAATTCGCACAGCAGACACAGCGCCGGCCGTTCGGCAGGCCCGCCGCGCTGTGCCGGGGATGTGGCGCAGACTTCCGCGCCGCATCTCCCCGAAGCCCCGCGCCAGATCAGCGGGAGCTTATCATGATATCCAATCCATGGAACATGCATCGGATTTTTCTCGCGTTTATTATAACACGTTTTGTCCCGCAAGGCAAGTGCCAATCCCGGCAAAATTCCGTACATGCGAAAGCCCCGACAGCTGGCCGGGGCTTATAAAAATCCTATTTTTCGTCTTTTTGCTTCATCATGGCACGGACCTTGAGGGGCAGGCCGAACAGGTTGATAAAGCCCTCGGAGTCCTTATGGCTGTACAGCTCATGGCTGTCGCCAAAGCTGGCGATCTCCTCGTTGTACAGAGAATACGGTGACTTGGTTCCCGCCGGGGATACACTCCCCTTATACAGCTTCAGCCGCACCTGACCGGTGACGGTTTCCTCCATGGAATCCACCATGGCGGACAGCGCCTCCCGCAGGGGGGTATACCATTTGCCGTCATAGACCAGCTCGCTGAACTTGATGGCGGCCTGACGCTTGAACGCCTGAGTATCCCGGTCAAGGCAGAGATATTCCAGCTCCTGGATGGCCGCATAGAGAATGGTGCCGCCCGGGGTCTCGTAAACGCCTCTGGACTTCATGCCGACCAGACGGTCCTCCACAATGTCCGCAATGCCCACGCCGTTTGCGCCGCCCAGCGCGTTGAGCTTTTCCACCAGAGGCCGGGGCGCCAGCTTTTCGCCGTCCACAGATACGGGTACGCCCTTCTCAAAGCCGATGGTCACATAGGTGGGGATATCCGGCGCCTTTTCCGGCGGCACAGAGAGCTTCAGCAGGCTGTCCAGCTGCGGCTCGTTGGCCGGATCTTCCAGATCCATTCCCTCATGGCTGATGTGCCAGATGTTCCGGTCTCTGGAATACAGATCCTTTTTGGTCACAGGGACTTCGATTCCATGGGCCTCCGCATAGTCCACAGCGTCCTCACGGGACTTGATGTCCCAGATCCGCCAGGGTGCAATGATTTTCAGGTGCGGCGCCAGCGCCTTAATGGTGAGCTCAAACCGCACCTGATCGTTTCCTTTTCCGGTGGCGCCGTGGCAGATGGCCACAGCCCCTTCCTTTTCCGCGATCTCAACCAGCCGCCGTGCAATGATCGGCCGGGCGTGGGAGGTGCCCAGAAGGTATTTTCCCTCATAGACCGCGCCTGCTTTCAGGGTCGGGAAGATGAAATCCTCCACATATTCGTCCCGCAGGTCTTCTATATATATTTTGGAAGCGCCGCTGGCCTTGGCGCGCTCCTCCAGTCCCTCGGTCTCTTTTCCCTGGCCGACATCACCGCAGACCGCGATCACCTCATAGCCATAATTCTCAATGAGCCAGGAAATGATGATTGATGTATCAAGCCCGCCCGAATAAGCCAATACAACCTTTTCTTTTGCCATTGTAAATTCCTCCAAACTGTGATATACTTACGGTATTATAAATTCATTATATAATACCCCTTCCTGTTTTGCAAGGGGAATTCGTAAAAAATCTGCCAAAACTTTTCCGGAACAGGAGCAAAAAAATGATCATTTTAGGGATAGATCCCGGTTATGCCATTGTGGGCTACGGCATACTGGAATACAGGAACAACCACTTCCGCGCTGTGGATTACGGCGCCATCACCACCGACGCCTCCATGGACATGTTTGCGCGGTTCAAGTCCATCTATGACGACCTGAACCGGATCATGGACCAGTACCGCCCGGATTTCATGGCCATAGAGGAGCTGTTTTTCAACAACAACCAGAAAACCGCCATCAACGTGGCTCAGGCCCGGGGGGTCCTCCTGCTGTCCGCCCTGAACCACGGGGTCCGGATTTTTGAATATACCCCGCTCCAGGTCAAGCAGGCGGTGGCAGGCTACGGAAGGGCAGAAAAAAACCAGGTTCAGCAGATGGTCAAGCTCCTGCTGAACCTGGAATCAATCCCAAAGCCGGACGATACCGCCGACGCCCTGGCCATTGCCATCTGCCACGGCCATTCCTATAACCCCAATCGGGACAGACTCATGAACAGTCTGTGACCTTCCGCCTGTCCGCACGGCGCGTCTCTGTTAATCCGGCCTTTCCCGGCTGAGTTCTTTTGCTTCCTTGCCGGTCATATGCGCAATGGTCAGTTCGACCATGCACAGGGCAGGAAGCTGTTTTTCGATTTCTCTTTCCCGGCCCGGCGCGTCCCCCGGGGCGTACTTGACGGCCAGCTTCTCTATGGCCCCGCGTATCTCCCCCTCCTCTTCCAGCACCCGGGCATATCCAAACACGATCACGCTTCTGAAATACGTGGTGTACGCCTCCGGCACCACCCTGTCCTGCGCAATGACGCAGAAGGAAACCTTTTCATTTCGCTTTACCGCATCGAGCTTGTGCCCTGATTTGGCACAGTGAAAATAGATTTTCCCATCTTCGTATACATAGCTCATGGGGACCGCGTAGGGGAATCCGCTGTCCCCTGCCACGGCCAGCACCCCAGAGGTTCCCTGCTCTAAAATCCTGAAATTCTCCTCCGCAGGCAAAGCCTGCTTTTTTCTTCGCATTTCTCTGAACATACCGCACTCCTCTCTCTTTCCGCCGCGCAGCAGGAAGGGCGTCCGATCGCTGTCGGACGCCCTTTTGTATTACTTGAACAGCTGGGTCAGCCAGTCAATCAGGTTAAACTTTACGATCAGTCCCGCAAACACGATGGAGACCATGGTCAGGAGCTTGATCAGAATATTGACCGAGGGACCGGAGGTATCCTTAAAGGGATCGCCCACCGTGTCGCCCACGACTGCAGCCTTATGGTTATCCGAACCCTTGCCGCCGAAGTTGCCCGCCTCAATATACTTCTTGGCATTGTCCCAGGCCCCGCCGGAATTGGCCATCATGATGGCCACCACAAACCCGGAGACCAGCGCGCCGGCCAGCATGCCGACCACGCCGTTCACGCCCAGAATCAGCCCCACAGCAATGGGGGCGATGATCCCCAGCGCCGCGGGGAGTACCATCTCCTTCAGAGAAGACCGGGTGCAGATGTCCACACAGGTCTCATAGTCGGCCTCTGCCTTGCCCTCCATCAGGCCTTTGATCTGCTTAAACTGCCGGCGGACCTCCACCACGATCTTCTGGGCCGCCCGGCCCACAGCCTGCATGGTGAAAGCGCTGAACAGGAACGGCAGCATCGCGCCGATGAACAGGCCGATCAGAACCGGCGGATTGGTCAGGGTGAGTTCCAGCTTTCCGCCCAGGCCGGTCACCTTATCCGTATACGAAACGATCAGCGCCAGAGCGGTCAGA
The DNA here is from genome assembly GCA_965146665.1 of uncultured Ructibacterium sp. Classification (GTDB taxonomy): domain Bacteria; phylum Bacillota; class Clostridia; order Monoglobales; family Monoglobaceae; genus Ructibacterium. Next base: position 10,075 of record CBCTHE010000014.1, on the reverse strand, counting down.
GCCGCGCTGCCGATGGCGAAGCCCTTGCCTGTGGCGGCTGTTGTGTTGCCCAGAGAATCCAGCGCGTCTGTCCGCTCCCGCACGGATTTCTCCAGCCCCGCCATTTCTGCAATGCCGCCCGCGTTGTCCGCCACCGGACCATAGGCATCTGTCGCCAGGGTAATTCCTAGTGTTGAGAGCATCCCAACCGCCGAAATGCCGACGCCGTAAAGGCCCATGGCAAAGCTCTGGCTGCCGCCTGAGACAAAATAGCTCACCAGAACGGATACAGCCACAATGATCACCGGAACCGCGGTGGACAGCATGCCCAGCGCCAGGCCGTCGATGATGATGGTGGCGCTTCCGGTCTCAGAGGATTTCGCCAGCTTTTTGGTGGGCTGGTAGGAATCCGAGGTAAAGTATTCTGTGAAAAAGCCGATCAGAACCCCTGCCACCAGACCGGAGATCACCGCCCAGAACACGCCAGCGTGCTCTGGAATGATGCCGTAAATCAGCACCGCGGAGCCCACAGCCGAAAGAATGGAGCTGATATAGGTGCCGCGCCGCAGGGAGGACAGCAGATTCTTCTGGGTCGCCCCTTCCTTTGTGCTGACAAAAAAGGTGCCGATGATGGAGGAAATGATACCGATTGCTGCGATCAGCATGGGGATTACCACGCCGCCGAAGCCCAGTCCCGCCGCCGCCGCGAGCGCGCCGGAGGAGATGACAGAGCCCACATAGGACTCGTACAGGTCGGCGCCCATACCGGCCACATCGCCCACATTGTCGCCCACATTGTCCGCAATGACAGCCGGATTTCTGGGATCGTCCTCTGGGATTCCGGCCTCAACCTTACCCACCAGATCCGCGCCCACGTCCGCGGCCTTGGTAAAGATGCCGCCGCCCACACGGGCAAACAGGGCCATGGAGCTGGCGCCCATGCCGAAGGTGAGCATGGCATTCATAATTTCCATCTCATTGCTGCCCAGAACCGCCCTGAGAATCAGGAACCAGACGCTGATGTCCAGAAGACCAAGGCCAACCACAGTCAGCCCCATGACCGTTCCGCTGGAAAAGGCGATTTTCAGTCCCTTGTTCAGACCGGACCGGGCGCCGTTGGCGGTTCTGGAATTGGCGTATGCAGCGATCTTCATCCCAATAAAGCCGGAAAGGCCGGAGAAGAAGCCGCCGCTCAGGAACGCAAAGGGCACGAACCAGGTCAGCATGTCAAGGGCGGCCATCACGCAGAGAATGACCAGCATACAGACGAAAAAGACCGCGACCGTCTTATATTGGCGTTTCAGATAGGCCATTGCGCCCTTGCGGATCTTTGCCGCGATTTCCGCCATCTGCGGGCTTCCCTCCGGCTTGCCCTTGACCCAAAAGAACTTGTAGACCGCAAAGGCCAGGCCGATGACCGCCGCCAGAAGAACCACATAGGGGGCGACGTTTACAAAAGTCTCCATTGTGTTTGTGTGCATCACAAACACCTCCCTTAATAAATTTTTATAAATATATTTTTTTCACATGATAGGATAGCACAGATAAAAATCTGGGCTGTGGACGTCAGCGCGCCCTCATTGATACCGGATCCAGGAAAGGACCACGGAACAGATTTCCCGCAGCAGATTGGGATAAAACAGGGCGGACGGGGTCTTGGCCGAGACCGCCGCCGGGTTGTGAAAACCCACATAGGCCGCCAGCCGCCGGGAGCGGTAAACGTGGAAGTCATTGGTGACAAAGGCCACCTGATAGGGCTGTCCATCCTTGCGCTGATCCAGAATTTTTTTGGTATTGTAAAAGTTTTCGTAGGTACTGTGGGACTGATCCTCCTTGAGGATCCGCCGCGCCGGAATACCGCGCTTTTGCAGGGCGCGCGATATGGCCTCCGCCTCTGAGATCACCTCGTCGTCCCCCTGTCCGCCGGAGCAGACCGCCATGGCCCACGGGTGGGCCCGCAGATATTTTGCCGCGGCCTTTATCCGTTCGTCCAGGCACCGGCCGGGCTCTTCACCGTCCAGCCGGCAGCCCAGTATGATAACGTAGTCAATGGGCTCGCTTTTGGCAGAGGTGTCAGATGCCGATTTTCCCATGATGATGCCCCCGATCCAGAACGCCGCCAGCACACCCGCCAGCAAAACCAAAGCCAGGGCGGCAAACAGTCCGTTTTTTTTCATTCTATGACCAATCCTTTCCAGTATGCACAATTTATCCGCATTGGGAAAAATCCTGCCGCTCCGCGGACGGAATTCCCCCGCGAAACCTCCATATAGCTTTTGCGAAACCGGCCGATTCTATCACAGCGCCTGCCGGAAAACCGGGATACAGCACCGCGTTTCGCAGCGTCGCTTTTCCGCTGTCTTTATCATAACATATATTTTTGGATATTTCCAGTTTTTCCAGAACTTTTTGAATGATTTTATCAAAAAAGAACATAATAAAAACAGCATGATGATTGGGGTGTATCTGAAAAATCAATTTATAAACTGATTTTTCAGATACACCCCACAACCGAGCATTCCCGCTCAGCGGGAACCACAAAAGAAAGGAGATCATTATGGACGTATTAGCATTGATTTTGGTAATTGTCGGCGCCCTGAACTGGGGAAGCATTGGATTATTCGGATTCGATCTTGTCGGCGCGCTGTTCGGCGGCCAGCTGTCAATCGTATCCCGGATTATTTTTACCATTGTTGCCCTGGGCGGACTGTGGGCGATTACCTTCTTCTTCAAAGAAAACGTTCTGGGCAAGGCCAAAAGCTGACCCGGATGATTCATCCGCTCCGCGGACGGGCCTGCGTCTGATCCGGTTTCGACCGGCAGATCGCAGGCCGAAGAACCACCGGTCACACCCGGCTGCGTCAAAAGATCGGCCTGAACTTTCGGAAGGACGCCTGTACAGGCGTCCTTCCGTATGTACAAAACAAGCCTCCAGCCGCTGGCTGGAGGCTTGTTTCTGTCTTTCATTCTAATTCCCGCACCAATTTTTTTAAATTTCAGCGGCCTGCGCTTCGTCATACTGCTTTGCCACCTCGTCCGGCAGCTTGGTGCAAAGACTCACCACCACAATCACCGCGCAGGAGATCAGGAAAGCAGGCACCAGCTCATAGACCTCAAAGATACCGCCCTTCATGAAATACCAGATGATATCCACAATGCCGCCTGTGAGCACACCGGCAATGGCTCCCTGCGCCGTCATCCGGCGCCAGTACAGCGAGAAGATGATACAGGGGCCAAAGGCCGCGCCAAAGCCGCCCCAGGCCATGGATACCAGATCAAAAACCGAGCTTTCCGGCTTCATGGCAAGAAGCATGGCAATCAGGGAAACCACAATGACCGCCCCCCGGCTGAGCCAGACCATCTTTTTCTGCGACGGTGTTTTTTTCGCCACAGAGCAGTAGAAATCCTCGGTGATCGAGGACGCGGTGACCAGAAGCTGAGAGTCCGCGGTACTCATGATTGCCGCCAGAATGGCGGTCAGGAAAATGCCGCAGAGAATGATGCCGATGATATTGCTGGAATTTCCAAAGATACTCTGGATCAGGACCATAAAGATCTTTTCCTTATCCCCGTCCACCAGAGACGCCAGCTCCGGCCCCGCAAGTCCGGCATTGACGTACAGACAGCCCAGCATACCAATGACAACCGCACAGGCCAGCGTCAGAATGACCCAGACCGTCGCAATAATCCGCGCGGGCTGTATCTCCTTAGAGGAGCGGATCGCCATAAACCGGGTCAGGATGTGGGGCTGGCCGAAATACCCCAGACCCCAGCCAATGCTGCTAATCAAAAGCAGAACGTCAACAGCGCCGGCCGTACCCCTGGGAAGCCAGGAGAACACCTCTCCCTTGACCGCCTCAACGCCCTGGAACTGGATCAGGGTCTGGTCCCATCCGCCCAGCTTGCTGATGAGCAGGAAGGGCATAACCACAATCACGCAGAACATAATAATTCCCTGAATCAGGTCGGTCCACGCAACCGCCTTAAAACCGCCCAGGAAGGTATATCCAATGATAATGATACCGCCGATCAGCAGGCCGATGTGGTAACGGACCCCGAACGCCGCCTCAAACAGCTTGGCGCCCGCCGCAAACTGAGACGCGGTATAGACCAGGAAAAATACCATAATGAACAGCGATGACGCGATCCGAAGGATCTTGGTTTTGTCCCTGAACCGGTTTTCAAAATACACCGGCAGGGTGATGGAATCGTTGGAAACCTGGGTCTGCTTGCGCAGGCGCTTGGCCACGAAAAGCCAGTTGAGATATGTACCGATCAGCAAGCCGATGGCCGTCCACATGGCCGACGTGGTGCCCCCGAAAAGCACAAAGGCCGTGCCCGGCAGGCCCAGCAGCAGCCAGCCGCTCATATCCGAGGCCTGGGCCGACATGGCGGCCACCCATTTATTGAGACTTCTTCCCCCCAGGAAGTAGTCGGACATGTCCTCATTCTTTTTATAGAATCCCAGTCCGATGAACAGCATCATTACAAGATATAATGCCAGGACAATGAATTCTATGACCAGTTTGTAATTCATGACTTTGTTCTCCCCCTCTTTGGTAAGTTTTTTCTAGGCCCGTTTCAGAACAACGGTATAATTTCCAGCCTTGATCCGCGCGGCCGATTCAGACACTGTCACCGGAACCTTCTCAAAGGTCTGGGGCAGAATGCCGCCGCTGAGCTTAATGGTGGTATCCGAGTCAAAGCTGTAGTTCACAGAGAGTACGCTCAGCTTGAGCTTCCCGTCCTCTGTAAACTCCAGGCTCGCGCCGGAGGCCAGCGCCTTGCCCAGGATGCCGGAAAGGTCCATGCCGCCGGACTGCACCTCGCTGAGGTCCACCGCATTCCCGCTTCCGTCCTCCATATGGTCAAAGCTCCATTTGCCCACAATCAGCTCACTGGCCGCCTTGGGCTCCGGCGCAGGCGATGCCGTCGCCGCCGCTGTAGCCGCGGGCGTACCCTCACTGTCGGTCACATACACCGAAGTGGGACCGTCCGCACCGCCAATGGTTCCCACACTTTTGGCCGCCCGGTTAAAACCGCAGCCGCCCAGCAGCAGGACCGCCGCAAACGCGGCGGCCGAAACCCGGAACAGCTTTCCGGCGCCCTGCGCCGCTTTCGATTGACGTGTCATGTTTCGTTTCATAAAAATCTCCATTCCGCCGCTCCGCATGGCTGATAAAACGGCAATTCAAAATCTCCCAGTGCGGAGCAAGGAATTAGGAGATTTTTATCCCGTGCAAAGCACGGGCGGGACATCATTTCCGGCAGGGTTCCCGGAAAACGCCGGGCCGGTGCCGGCGTTTTTTGGGAAAAAGGAGCTGCCGCCGTAAAAGCGAAGCCCCGCCATAGCGCGGGCAAGCGGAACAAGGCGCGCTGCGACGCTCCGCCGCTCCGCATGGCTCATAAAACGACAATTCAAAATCTCCCTTTGCGGAGCAAGGAATTAGGAGATTTTTATCCCGTGCAGAGCACGGGCGGAAAGAACAGGCCGCCCGAAGCCGCCTCCGGCGGGTTTCTTCACGGCGTCTCTGCGCACAAAGCAAACATGGTTCATAATAAAACAACAATTATATACAAGTTTATCACATTATTTGGGATTTGGCAAGAAAAATAATAGCCCCGCCCCTTCCATCTTACGCACCACGGTGCCGGAACATGACAAAAGCCCGCGCATTCCGCGCGGGCCCCTGACTGTCCGTATTCGCAGCCATAAGAGAGCCGAACGCATACGCCCTGCGCTTGCTAAACTCCCCTTTTGAGGCCGCATGGTTATGGCTCGCTGACGGCGAATCTCAGTCCTTCAAAAAAAGATGCCGCGGCAAACCGTCCACCATGAACGGCTCCAGCTCGCCGATGATCAGCGGCCGGCAGTAATCCAGAAACGCGTCTGTCACATAGGTGCCGTCCGCCGTAATCCATTGATCCGGCACCACTTTTTCCGCGTTGGCGATTTTATACACGTCATAGGTCTCCATGACCACATGATAGGGCTCGTTGCAGACCCGGCGGAAGACAACCATCTCTCCGGTGTGTCCCTTGAGCGCGGCCCGCATGGCCTCAGCCCCGGCCATAAACGCCTCAGTCATGTCCCGGCGTGACACCAGGTGCGAGGCACAGCGCTGGAGCGTATTAAACACAATGCCGCGGGATTTGATACCGATCTTCTGTCCCACCAGATCCGCCAGATACAGAGCCGTACCGGTCAGGATTTTGTGGCCGAAGGCGTCCGAGGGGGAACGGGAAAGATTCTCCTCACAGACATACCGGCCGTTCCTGTTGCGCAGGGCCTCTGACACAGCCACCACCACGGTCTTTTTCCGCCTCCGCGTCTCCTCAACTCGGCGGAGGAACGCCTCGGAATCAAAGGTCCGCTCCGGCAGATAGATCATGTCCGGCCCGACACAGTCCTCGCCCTTTGACAGGGCGGCGGCCGCGGTCAGCCAGCCGGCATTCCGGCCCATGACCTCAACAATGGTCACGGATTCCATGTTATACACGTCGCTGTCACAGATGATTTCCTTCATGGCGGAAGCCACATATTTCGCCGCGCTCCCATAGCCGGGCGTGTGGTCCGTTTCTGCCAGATCGTTGTCAATGGTCTTGGGCACGCCCATAAAACGGATCTCACTCTTGACGGTCATGGCATACGCGGACAGCTTCATAATGGTATCCATGGAGTCGTTTCCGCCGATATAGATCACATATTTGACATCCAGCTTGTCCAGTATCTGAAACAGCTTCTGATATACGCTCTCATCCTGCCGCATGTCCGGAAGCTTAAACCGGCAGCTCCCCAAAAAAGAGGACGGTGTCCGCTTTAACAGTTCAATGTCCAGATCATTGGCAATATGCTCCCCCAGGTCCACGTACCCCTCCTGAAGCAGACCCTCGATTCCGTTGCGCATGCCGTATACCTTCTGAACCCCCGCGTCTCTGGCGGCCTTGAACACGCCCACCAGGCTGGCGTTGATGACCGACGTGGGGCCGCCGGACTGTCCGACCATTACATTGCCTTGTATCATACTGTACCTCCTGCGATTTATTCCTATTTTCTTAATTATACTCAATTCTCCCGATTATTTCAACTGGCGGTCTTTACCAGAAGTCACGGTCCGGCACCCGGATTTATAGTATACTTTTTCCGCAGTCAGCCGTTCCCCCGCGCCTGTCCCCGGCCCGGACTGCAGTGCCGTACCCCGGCAAGCCCTAAGAGCGCCGAACCGCATGATTCATCTCTCTTTCGGCAATCTATCATCAATCATAAAGGAGTGACCGCCATGTCATTATGGTATGACAGAAAAGGAAAAAGCTATGCCTCAAAGGGTCCCTCCGCATGGATCAAATACTATGCGGAACACCTTGCAGAGACACTGCGTCAGGAGACCGAGTCCAGGTTCACCCGGCATTTTTCAGCGCAGGAAGGGCGCCACAGCGCCCGGGATGTGGACTATGACAGCGACAGCACCGTCAGGGACGCCCTGGAGGCCGAGGCCGGCGAACGCGCGGACGGAGACCGGACAATTCGGGCCGCGCTCAGCGCGGAGACAGCGGCCCGGGACCGTCAGGCCGCCGAGCTGGAGGCCGCCGTCCAGGCCGCGGAAACCGCTCTGCAGGCCGATATGGCGCAAAAGGCCTCCCTTACCTATGTGGATCAAAAAACCGCACCGCTGGCCCAGCGCACAGAGGTTCTGACCAAAACCAACCATACCGCGTTTACCCCCAGCGCCCCCTATCACCCGGCGACCAAGGACTATGTGGACGGCACTGCCGAAGCGCTGTCAAAGGTCCAAACCATTCTGGCGGCCGGGCTGACGCCCGGCAGTCAGGCCTATACCGACGCCGAAAACCGGCGGATTGTCATGGATCCGGCAAGCTATCAGTTCACGGCAGACGACGGCGTCGGCATCACAACCCCGTCCTTTGCGGTATTGATAAACGGGGTCCGCCGGCAGGTCCCCGCGCTGACCGACTGGTTTGACGGGACCCGGCTCTCACAGGACAACAACCCCAACCTGTATCTGGTATACAGCCCCGCTTCGGATTTCTTCCGCATCGCCGCCACCGTTTCCCGGGGCGGAGCCGGAGACGTATACCTGAAGCCCGAAGACCTTTCCGAGGGCGACCAGGTGCTGGGCGGCTTCGGCACCATCTATCTCGGCCAGGAGGGTCCCTATCTGCGCCCCTGGGAGGAGCTTCTGCTGGACGGAGCGCCGGAGACATTCGGCGTTCAGCAGACCGTCAATTTTCCGGAGGTCCGCGCCCTGGCCAGCGGGGATGTCCTGACCCGGTCCAACAACGCCCCATACACGCCCGATGGAGACTATAACCCGGCTACCAAAAAATATGTGGACGACGCGGGCGCTTCCAAGGCGGACGCGGGTGCGGTTCTGACCAAGACCAATACCGCCCCATACGTGCCCGCCGGAGAATATCATCCGGCCACCAAAAAATATGTGGACGACGCGGTCTCCCAGGCGGGCGGCGGGGATATGTCCAAGAGCGTCTACGACACCAACGGCTCCGGCGTGGTGGATGATGCGGAAATGCTGGGCGGGCAGCCGCCGTCCTATTACGCCACCACCTATACCGTAAACGGAAAGGCGCCCGCCAATCACGCCAACATGAACACCATATACGGCGTCGGCACCACCATGAGCTATGGCCATGTGAAGATAACAGACGAGTTCACCCAGGACGAGCGCAAACATGGAATCGCTTTGTCTGGATACGCAGGCTATGTTCTGGACAGCCGTCTCACCGCTGTGGAGACCGCGGTGATACAGCCGCCGGCTCTGACCGAACTGTCCGCCTACGGCACCCAGGCCGGGTCAAGCGGCTGGACCGGAACCGGATTTTTCTGCCCGGCGGCCGGGGTGAACTACGCCGCCGGAAGCGGTGTGGATGCGCGGCTCAGCGGCTTTAACCGGTTTTGTCTCCGGTTCGCCGAACCAAACGGCCGGAACTGGACCTTCTGGACCCCATATCTGGATATGGACGGGACCGACTATGAATTCTTTTATGTCCCCGCGCGCGGGCTCTATGAGGCGCTGATACCGGCAGCCGGCAAGCCGGCGACCCAGATACTTGCAGGTGTGTACTGGAAAAATGTCACGCCGGACATTCTCCGGTATGGCAAGCTCTCCGGCATGATCGGATACTTTGCCCAGACGGGCAGCGGCGGGGAACGCACCGAGTCCTGGGCCCTGTACGCGGACGAGGCCTCCCTGCGGGACGTATCGGGTCCCTACAATGACAACGACATCCAGGCCGCCGTCAAACTCTGCAAGGGCGGTCTGGACATGAGCGGCATCACCAATCTCAACCTTTTGGCAAAGCTCCACCTGTGCGCGGACGCCGCGGCGCAGGGGGAAGTAAACATGAATTCCGCTACATTGATCACGCAAAAGGTCAAACAGGGGACGCCGCTTCCCATTGAGACCGTTGACAATTTTTCAGCATAGGAGGCGGAGATATGAATGAAATGCAGCAACTCCAAAATCTATTTAATGGCCTCACACTCAATGTAAATCTTCTGACCTGGGCGGTGGTCCTGGGCATTCTGCTGGACTTTGCCACCGGGATTGCCAAAGGTTATAAGACAGACGGCAGGGTTTCCTCCTCCAAGCTCCGGGACGGCGGCTTCAAAAAGGCCGGCATTGTGCTTGTGGTTCTGCTGGCCTATGGACTGTCCGCGCTGTTTGGCGATACAAGCCGCATCATTTTCAACAGCGTCCAGTCCTATTATGTCTACACCGAGCTGGTGAGCATCATTGAAAACCTCATCTGCCTCGGCGTGGAGGTTCCGTGGATTCTGCGGAAAATTCTCGGTGAGAAAAGGGGGGACAGTACCCATGAAGATCTTTCTTGACCCCGGCCATAACCACTGCGGCGCAGATACCGGAGCGGTCGGGTTTGGCCTTAAGGAGCAGGACATAACCTATCTGATCGCGGCGCGGACAAAGGAAAAACTGGAGGCCGCGGGGCTTACGGTCCAGATGAGCCGGAACCGCCTCACGGACAATGTGGGGAGCGGAACACTCCGCTCCAGCCTGTCCGCCCGGACCCAGGCGGCGAACCGCTGGGGCGCGGACTT
>CBCTHE010000013.1:0-73688 GCA_965146665.1 uncultured Ructibacterium sp. | reverse complement strand
AGCTCTTTTCTCTGACATCAGAAAAAGCCATTAAATCATTGATTTGCAAAAAACTCCGTTTTCTCTCTTGAAGCCGGTGCTGTCGCACCTCATTTCGAGCCTAAAAAGTGCCTAAGACAAAAAGAAAGCCGGAGCAAAGCGAACTTTGCTCCGGCGTGGAGGAGAGGATGGGATTCGAACCCACGGTACGCTATTAACGTACACAGCATTTCCAATGCTGCGCCTTAAACCAATCTCGACCACCTCTCCAAAGATGTGTCTCAAAAAGTCACTTGATTATTATACCACGTTTTTTAAAAAAAGCAAGTCTTTCTTCGCAATTTTTTCAAAAATTTTTTCACGGCAATTTGTATAAATGTTCCAAACCATGTTGATACTACAAGTACAAATACCCATGGGGAGGAAGCGACCATGAAAGATAAGCAGTCCAAAAAGGTAGTTATCATCAACGATATCAAATCTGACGCCATCGAACAGGCCATACTCATCCTGCGCAGCTCCGGCTCATCCGCAGAATCTGCCCCGGCTGGGTATCACATTGTCACGGAGGCCCAGAATATTATTAACAGCTATATCCAAACCATGGAAAAAACCCAGGCGGGCCTGACCCGCAGGGAGAAAAAAGCGCGGGCGGCCCAGCGTGCTGTCTCCCGGCAGCCGGCATCTCCATTCCGGCGGACCCTCTATGTCCTCGGCGCCCTTCTGGTCTTTTTTGCGGCTGGCTATTTGCTCACCGGTCTCTTTGGCAGCATACTGGCAAATTTTTGAGAAAATTCTTCTGTATCCCGCAATTCGACAAAATAAATGGAAGAATATGGTTATAATACCTCTGTAATTGCTACGGAGGTGGAAATGATGAAAGAACTGAAAGAAATGGAAATCACGCTGATCCCAAGGGAGAAAAAGAAGAAAAAAGAACCCATAAAACCACAGATAGCACCGCTGGATATACTGCTCCGAGCCGCCGGGCTGTTGATCGCCCGGGCCGCGCCCTTGCCGGGTGTTGCCCCATTTGGCCTTGCCTTTCTGGCCATGGAACGGAAATTCTCTGTGCAGAGCCTGGTCTCTCTGGCCATGGTGGCGATTGGATACCTGACTCTGGGAAACTGGCATATGGTGCGTTACATAGGGGCCTGTCTGGCCTTTGAAGCGTTTTTGTTTATTCTGGACCGCAAAGAGGAGCTGAGCCTGAAATCCGCGGCCCTGACCGCCGCAACAGTCACCGTCCTTTTTGACATTGGAAGTATGCTGTGGACAGGCTTTTCCTTAGGCGGCGTCCTGCTCACTCTGATTGATCTCGGCCTGGTCTCACTTGGGATCCTGGTCTTTGACAAATGCCGGAGCCTGCTGTCCGGACGGAATATTATCACCCGGATACCCGGCACAGAGGAAAAGCTCAGCCTTTGTATCATGGCCGGAATTGCACTGCTGAGCTTTCAAAGTATTACCATCATCCCCCATTTTGCTGTGGTCAATGTTCTGGGTCTGCTTCTGCTTGGCATGATTGCTGTGTCAGGCGGAGTTTTAACCGGCACGGTTGCAGGACTTGCCATTGGTTTCCTGCTGGGTATCGGCGGGGATCTTTTTTCCTGTCTCGCCATTTTCGGCGTCTGCGGCCTGACCTGCGGTCTTTGTGCCCGGTTTGGGAAATACGGCGCCGCCGTAGGACTGACCCTGGCGGGGATGCTTCTTTCCGCATATGGCCTGGGCAGCGGCGAAAGCGCGGTCCGTTTTTATGAGGTTCCCGCGGCCGCCGCGCTGCTGGCTGTCATGCCGGCCGGTGTGTTTCAGGCCATCCGCCGGTTCACAGATTTTGATGCCATGGCAGTGGAGGCCAACAATCCCTATAAAGAGCACGTACAGACCAAACTGGCCCTTGCCGCAGCCTCCTTCCAGACCTTGTCCGATACCTTTGTCCAGCTTTCGGACAAGCAGAACCAGGTGGATATGCAGGATATTGCGGCCCTGTTTGACACGGCGGCAGACCGTGTCTGCCGGACCTGCACCCGGGTCGGAGAGTGCTGGCACAGGGATTTTAACGCCACTTATAAAACCATGTTTAAGTTTCTTGAGATCATGGAACGCAAAGGTGTTTTAAACGAAGCGGATGTAGACCCGTATTTCGCCGGTCACTGTCTCCGCCTGGAGGGACTGGTCAAAGAGGTAAACCGGCTGTTTGAGATCTATAAAATCAACCAAGTGTGGAAGAGCAAGCTCTGCGAAAACCGCGAGCTGGTGGGCGAACAGTTCAGCGGTGTCGCGCAGATCCTTGAGAAAATTTCCTCTGAGCTGGACCGGGAGGCGGCCTTTGACAATCTGGCCGCAGAGGAGATCCGGTGCCGGCTGGAGGCAAAGGAAATACAGGTCCGCTCCGTACAGGTGGTACAGGCGCTGGAGGGCAAACGCTCTGTTCAGGTCTGCATCCGCAAAAACGGGCCGGAGGTGAACGAGGCCGCCATTCCACCGGTTTTGAAAAGTGTTCTGGGGGCCAGCTTTACTCCCTCCCACCTTCCGGTGGCCGACGGCAGGAACGGCGTGACCCTGCAGTTCCATGAATCGCCGGATCTCCGCATTGCCGCAGGGTTTGCCTGCACCGGGAAGAGCGACGAATGCGGCGACGCCCACATGGTCAACGTTCTGCGCGGCGGGAAGTTCATTGCCACCCTCAGCGACGGGATGGGCACGGGACACCGCGCCAGCCGGGAAAGCAATGCCATTGTGGGACTTTTGGAGGATTTTATGGACGCGGGCTTTGACAAGACGGTCGCCGTGAAACTGATCAACTCCATCATGGTGATGAAATCAGCCAATGAGGCCTTTGCCACGGTGGATATGTGCATGATTGATCTATACACCGGGGAGGCGGAATTCATTAAAAACGGCGCCGAGCCCAGCTATATCAAGCGCAAGGACGGCACAGAGACCATCCGCGCCGCCTCTCTGCCCGTGGGTGTCATTTCCGGCGTGGAAATTGAGACCTTTGCCCATAAGCTGGGCTGCGGCGATACGGTTGTCATGGTGAGCGACGGTCTGGAGATCCGGGACGGCCACGAGGGCTGGATCCGGCAGACCATTGACCGCGCGGCGCCAGACATCCCGGTGCAGGAGCTGGCCGATCAGATCATGGAAAAGTCCGTGACCCTGAAGGGCGGCGAGGCGGATGATGACATGACCGTCATCGTTCTGCGGACCTCGGCCTGAGCGCGGCAGAGGCGGCTGGATCCAGCCAGTCCCTAAAGCAAAAACAGCCCTCCGGCAGTGAACCGGAGGGCTTTTTCTCACTTAATGTTTAAAATGCCAGAACTGCGTGGGGCTGGAGCCTTCCGGCCCAGCATTCCATTCGTCGAATACGCCGCCCGGAAATGGAATTTGATTCTGCGGCGTATTCCGGTATCCCACAAAAAGATCAATCACAAAAAATGCAAGCGTGACCACCACCATGATCCCCAGCACCACCAGCGCGCTGATGAATACCACCGGGATCCATTGGGCGGTCTTTTCCTTGGCAAGGTATCGGATCGTGAAGAACAGGTTTGCCGCAAATACGGCCAAAAGCACCCATGGCGCCGCTGTCAGGGAGACCGAACCCTGCATCATACGGCCCGCGCCGTGATTAAGCTTCCACTGGATCAGTCCCACGGCCGCCATGACGACCGCTGTCAGGACAAATCCCAGCGCACTGCCGGTCAGTCCCGCGGCTACAGCCCGGTTCTGCCGTCTCCATCCGCCGATCAGAGCCATGACGCACAGCACCAAAGCCAGCACAAGCCCGGTGAGAATAAAGACCAATGCAAGCGGCACACCGCCGCCTGTCACCCCAATCTGCGCAAGCATACTGCCAAGATCCGCTGCCTGGAACAGGGAGAACCGGATCTGTCCCTGCGTGAAAAGGGAAAGGACCGGAACGCTGATCCATTTACAGAAAATCAGAATGAGGGCAAGCGCCGCCGTGACCGTCATGCCCCAGGTTTCCAGCAGGTGTCTGTTCCCTCCGGCGGCCGGTTCCGCGGCGGGAGGAGTCTGAAAACCCGCATAATTCCGCTGTCCCGGCGTATCAGGATCGGTTGCCCGCGCGCCGCACCGGCCGCAGAAACGCGCGTTCTCCGGGAGCTGTGTCCCGCATTTTCTACAATACATATGTATCGCCTCTTTCTTCATATTGCGCTGTCATAGGCATACAAGAGCAAAACAAAATCTGCCTCGTTGTGCGCCGGGCCGGTTGGTTCCGGACGGCGGCACGTGTTTTCCGGCCCCTATATGCCTCCTGGCATGGACCGCTGTTTCTAATTCAGAGCTTTTTTACACTATAGCATGCTTTTCCATACAAGTCAACTGTTTACGCATGAAAAAAGCCGCGGAAAGCCGCGGCTGAAAAATCATTTGGAAAACAAAAGCATGCGATCAATCCTCAAAGTCAAACATATCCGCATTGCGGTCCTTGAACAGATCATAGACTGCGGACAAAATTCCCGAATCTTCTACCTGTTCCAGGCAATCCTCTTCCTTTTCCTTATTGATCTGAAAAATAACGACTTCTGTGGCGACCTCTTCCTCGTCATCATAGGGGATACAGATGATATAATCCCTGTTCTTGTACTGTACGGTATCAAGGTGTTCAAAGGTAACCGTCTCTCCATTCTCGTCAATCAAATCAACCAGATGTGGATTCTCGGGCAATTCAGCCATGATGCACTCCTCCTCATTTTAGACTGTCAAGATAAGACTGCAGAATATATGCGGCAGAGATACTGTCCACGCTGTCCTTCCGTTTCTGGCCTCTGGTGTTGGTCTCATTCATCAGCAGGTGTGCCGAGACGGTCGTCAGCCGCTCGTCCCACAGCCGGACCGGAATGTCCAGCCGTTCCTCCAGCAGGGCCGCAAAGGCTTTGGTCTTTTTGCCCCGGGGCCCCACAGAGCCATTCATGTTCCTGGGAAACCCCAGGACAATCAGCTCCGCCCCGTTTTCCTTTGCGAGCTCGGCTGCGCGGCCGGCCACCTTAACCATATTCTTCTCCTTGCAGGGGGCCAGTGTGCGCGCGCCGAAACCAAGGGGGTCTGACACGGCAAAGCCAGTCCGGCTGTCGCCAAAATCAATGCCCAGTATCCGCATAATCTTACCTCAGATTCTCTTATCGTATACGACGTATTGTACCACAGTTCGATTGAATAATCAACCCTGTTTCCCGTGAATTTCCGTATTTTCTCTAAGGAAAATTCTGCTCATAGAATAAACCGCCCGTATCCGCGGAGCTGTTCCTCCGCCAGGGGGTGATACGGCGGGGTTCCGGCGCTTTGCAGTATCCTGGGCGGCAGAGGATCGCTCATGAGAAAATACTTGAGCGCGTCATAGAGATGATCCTCCTGCCGGGTGTCCACATCCTCCGGGCGCACCGGGTCATACCGGAGCTGCGGCAGGGTTCGGATCATGTGGCGGCAGGTGTCGAATACATACAGCATGGGATAGCCCGCGCTGTCAAAGGCAAGCCGGTAATGAACCTGCATCTTTCCAGCCAGGCGGCCGTTTTTGCCGCGCTCGAAATATACGCCGCATTTTTCCATCATCTCCGCAATGCTCCCCTCCCCGGAGCCTGTGCTGTTCCAGATGGCCGGATCCGCATAGCCCGTGACTGTCAGGCCCCGTTCCTCTCGGTCCTCCGCCGCACGGATCTCCTGCGCGATCTGCTGTGCGGTCCAGCGCACGCCTGTGTCCGGCTCTCCGGTACAGCCATAGAGCTCCCGGTAATTATAGGCCCGGCCGTCGTGGTCCACCGCGAACCATGACACGGCAAAAGGCTTGGCATAGCCAAAGTCAAAGGTCCGGAACCTCCGCCAAGTCCGGGGAATGTCAAAGGGCGCGATCACGTGGGTCCACTGCCGGGTCTGTTTTCCCGCCGGGTCATTTCTCCATTCCGTGAACACCTGACCGTCAAAAATATCCCATTGCCCGTAGAGCAGGGCTTTTTTCTCCGCCTCCGGCAGCTGTTCCAGCCGCCGGAGATACCCCCGGTCCGCGCGCATGAGAAAAACATTGTCCTGTACCAGCGAGGGGATGAATATCCGGGTACTGCCCGTCTTTTCATCCCGGCACAGCTCCCCGGGCCGGCGGCCGTCAATGAACCGCTCCTTTACCCAGGCGTGCCCGGGACCGCCGGGATTGGTGCTGGATTTCACCTGCTTGGGGAAGGGATTTACGCCCCGCACCCGGGAGTGCAGATAGGTATACTGCGCCTCGGTGAAGTGGGTCAGCTCATCAAAGCGGATCACATCATACTCCGCCCCCTGATACCGGAGCACATCCTTTTCCGCCGCACAGCAGCCAAACTCAACGCGCGACCCATTCAGGAATTCCCAGGTGTGTGCCGCGGCCCGGTAACTGGCCGCCCTCTTGGGATAGAACTGCAGGGAGGTAAAGATGATGGAATGCTCCAGCTCCGGGAAGGTGCGCCGGAGGATCAGCTGGCGGCTCTTGGGATACCGGAGCGCAAACAGCAGCGCGTCCGCCAGCTGTCCATAGGATTTACCGCCACCGGCCGCGCCGCCGAACAGCACCTCGTCCGCATCCGCATCCATAAATTGTTTTTGCGTACTGGTCAGCTCCAGACTGAGCTTCAGATTCTCCACAGCACCGCCCCCCTGTTCTGCACTGTATCATTCCGCAATCCGGATCTCCACCTCCATCCGCATGGTGCCCTCCTGTTCCCGGGCACGCTTTGCCGCCTCGGTTTCGGCCATGGCCAGGATCTCCTTTGCCGCGGACAGTTCCACCCGTTCGTTGCCGCAGTTGAGAAGCTCCCGCAGCTTGGCGGCGGCCTGTTCCAGCCCTGCATACTGTTCAGTGCCGCCGTCCCGCGGCCGCGTCTCACGCGCCCGGGGCATCTTCCCCGCCTCCCACCTGGGCGCCCACCAGCTTTTTGACAGCCCGGTTATGTATACGGATGGCCTGCCGCCGGCTGAAATACACATGGAATTCCATGGCGTCCCAAAGCAGGCGGCGGACATACCGGGCGGTGAGTATCATCCTCTCATCCGGATCAAGCTGGTCCAAAAGCCGCTCCATATCCCGTGCCAGGCCTTTGATTCGATCCTGAAGCTGTTCGATCTGCGCCATATATGCCGTCAGCCGTTTTTCTCCTGCCTCGCCCAGCTTTCTGACCTCCCGGGCCAAATCCATGTAAAACGCAATTTTCATCTCAAGTTCTTTTTTCATCAGCGGCAGACCGCGCATCCATTTCTTTACCGCCTCATCGTTTGTCAATTTCATAATAATCGCCGTATCCTTTCCGCCCGCAAATCGTAATGAAAAACACGCCAACGCCTTATTGCGGGCAGATAAGGCGTATCGCGGCGATTCGCGCGCCGGAGACATCCTGTGTTTTTTTCACACGATCACCCATTTTCTTTTGTTTTTGCGGCAGTTTGGGCCGCATTAAGTGCTGTGTATCTCGTAATATCCATGACAGCAGTCCAGATCACAGAATCTGCCGTCCGTACTCTCAACCATTGCCAGGCCGTCGTCATACAGCTCCGCGCCGCAGTATTGGCAGGTGCCGATCCACTGGACCGGAGCCTCGGGGTTAAGACAGCCAAGCCGTTCCATTCTCACAATGTCAGGATGTGTCATTTCTCTCCTTTCCGCCATAGCACGCACCGCTTTTGCCATTGGCCCCAACAATATGATTTGTATATCTGTATTATACAACAATCTTATTGTTTGTCAAGTCCATCATAACATTTATTTTGTTTTATATATTGCCTTATATCAGGATTTATGTTATACTTGCTTACAGAGGTGATTGAAATGGCAAATGCGCATATCAGTAAAAGACTGCAGGACGCCCGGAAGGCCGCGGGCCTGACCCAGAAGGATGTGTACCAATGGCTGGGAATCGGCCAGTCCACCTTCAGCGCATGGGAAACCGGCCTGGGGGAACCCTCTGTTGAGGTGTTCCTGCGCCTGTGCCAGAAATATGAGATTAGGGACATTGCCGCGTTTTTTCTGCCGGATCCCGGAACAGGCCTGACCCGCGAGGAGCTGGACCCGGTGTTTATTAAAAAGATGCTGGCCCTGCCCAAACGCAGTCAGGACGCGGTCCGGAATTGTCTGGAGTTCGAGTACAACAACAGTCCGGTCCGGGGGCTGCATACCTTTCGCCGGATGCGGCGGATTCTTCTGTATACACAGGCCACAACGGCCGGACGCGGGAATTATCTGGACGATCAGGACGCGGAGATACGGGAGCTGGAGGCGCCTGACGAGGCGACCTTTGCCCTGCATATTTCCGGCGACAGCATGGAACCCCTGATTCACGACGGCGACATCGTCTTCGTCCACCAGCAGACAGAACTGGAGCCGGGGGAAATCGGGATTTTTACATACAATGGGGAGAGCTTCTGCAAAATGTGGGACAACCGTGCCGGTATGCCAAAGCTGGTTTCCATGAACAAAGCCTATGCCCCCATCCTGCTGACATCCTCCGATACTCTGACCATCCACGGCAAGGTCCTGCTGTAAATCCCTCACGGCAGAACCGCGCTTCGGCTGTTCCGGTCAAATCCCGCCTTTGCGGGCGGCCCGTCCATACTTATACACCCCGTTGCTGCGCCGCGGCAGCGGCCTCCTGATTTTTTCGGATTCCCTCCAGCAGTTTTTCCTTTCCGTCCAGATACATGCCCTCCAGCAGCAGTGCCGCCGCCGGCGCGGCTTCTGGCTGAAATACTCCCATTTTCCATAGATCGGTCAGCGTTTGATTCTGCGCAATCCTGCTGTAGGGATTGTTTTTTTCCGCGCTGACCGCCACATCCAGCGCAACAGACCGATGTTTGCAATCCTCCCGCCAATCCCGGTTGGAGAACCGGATATAGGCGCGGCCGCCGTCCGGGTCCTCCACCCGGTAGGAGCGCGGCTGGTCATAGAACTGCCGCATCAGCTCCATGCACAGATAGATAATTTCCTTATAGGCATTATACCCCTCCGCGATCATATCACGGCTCAGCTTTTCCCCGGCCTGCTGCAGCGCCACAATGGCGGAATAGGCGGTGACGCCGCCGGTAGTTTCCCCCTGCTGGAAGTCTCGGTTGCCCGCCACCTCCTTCAGCTCCTCTATTTTATTCTGCCGGTGCTGGATGATATAGCTGTGCAAAGGCTTGGCCTGCAGTTCCCGGATATTTTCATCCCCCACGGCCCCCGCCACATGGATGATATCCTTTGAGAGGTCCGAGAGCTCATATTCGTTCAAGCCGCCGTTGTCCTTAATCATGAACCGCGTTTTGCCCGCGATCAGGGCATTGCGGCTGATGAGCCCGTCCAGCCGGTCAATGTAGAGCTGCGGACTTTTGATGATGTCCACCAGTCCAAAGCCCACGGGGCTGTCCTCGTCCGGATACATGACATCAAGAACAAAGGGATATTTCCCATGGGCGTACAGACCCTGGCTTCCCCTATCCTCCGAAGCGTCCAGAATCAAACTGCCGCAGAACTTTACCAGCTCCACGGTCTGGATTCCGCCCCGCTGTTTTTTGTAATAGCAGTCCACCACCAGCACCTTATCCCGGTGCTGGTCACCGTTTGCCGTATTCTGCATATCGTCATAGGTCTGTATCTCCAAATCGGACTGTCCGGAGAGCTGGGAGGCGCATTTCGGATACTGTGCCTTGAGCTCCTCCGGGTCCGCAAGGGCTGTGAGGAACACGAAGCGGCTGTCCTGAATGTCTGTGACCCCCGGCTCCCAAAAGAGATTCAGCAGGTCAATCTTTCGGATGTCAATCTCACCCAGCCCGCCCCGGAGCTGTGGATTGAAGAACACCCCATAGCAGGCGGCACCGTTTTTCAGCTTATACCACCACGCCCTGCTGTAGGTATTCCGAAAATTGCACAGATCCAGCTGAATGGGCAGGATTCGGGTAAAGGTTTCCGCCAGCTCCCGGTCCTCCTCCCTGCGCTCCAAAATATTGGGCGCGGGATAGTTGTCCATGGCGTCCGCATGCTTGTTGGCAATGGCATTGAACAGATACGGCGTGGTGGGCGCGGGCATTTCCCCGTCCCGCTCCCCCTGATACCGGGATTTGAACCAGCGGTTGTTCTCGATAATCCGCCGGTCAAAAAGCTGTTTGTGTTCCCGATAGCGCCGGAACTGCTCTGTCATCCGGTCAAAGAACGCCGGTTTGATCTTTCCCTGATAGGTGTTGGTCAGCATATTTTTCTTCCTCCTCTCATGCGGACAGCCCCTCAATCCGCTTTTCCAGCTCCTGAATCTTTGCGGCCAGGTCAACGCCATTGACCAGAACCCGGCTTCCAGACAGCCACAGCTCGCCGCTCTCCTCCCAGAAGGTCACAAACGGGGCATATCCAACCAGTCCCATATTGGCGTACTGGTCATTCTTCTCAATTTTGAAGGTTCCGTTGGTATAGACCACGCCGTTGACGCTGTGAGCGCCCTCGCCGTTGCCCGCCCCAAGCACCAGACAGGAGGTTCCGTCATCTCCCACGGACATACCCAGCTTTTGCCGGCGTTTGCCATTCTGATCCTGCATAATTTTCATGCCGGTGGGGTCCAGCAGGACAAACACGCCGCCGCTTCCTGCCGCGTATGAGGCGCTGTCCGTTCCCACAATGGTCGAGGCAAAAATGGCCGCGCTCTCCGCCTTTCCGGTGAATACCGCATCCCCTGCGCTGTTGATGTAGACCGACGGGACCCCTTTTTCGTTGTAGAGAACAAACTGGAATTTACCGGACGCCCGGTCATAGGCCGCCAGAAACCGTTCCCGCTCCGGGTCCCGGACGACGATTTTGGCGTCGGCCAGCTCCAGGCTCCCATCGTCGCTGGACACTGTAACTCTGCCTGTATCAATGGTTCCGGCCGCCAGCTTGTCCGCGTTCAGGGCCCCGATCTGGGCGTTGCTGATTCTGGCATTGGCCGTGTCAATGTGCTCCGCTTTCACAGAGGCCGCTTCGCTGACATTGCCCGCGTCCAGATTGGAAAAGAGATAGGACAGCTCGTCCACCAGTGCAGTCCCCCATTCCCTGAGCCGTTTCAGGTCCCGTTCCGTCTCACCGGTGAGCTTTGGCGGGATCGGCGCTGTTAAATTTGGCATTTGAATTCCTCCTTTTTATGCTCTGTCTTTCTGCATTTTTATTATACCGGAAATCAAAGTGCCCCGGCGTGCCATGGCCGGCTGGGCTGAATAAAGGATACCCTATGCTTGCATAGCTGAATTTCATGATTAAAAAAGAGCGGCCAATAAAGGCCGCTCTCAGATTAAACAGCGTGATATACATCCTTTTTTAATGCTATAAAAATGCAGCGGCAAGTGAACGAATTGCCCCTGTAAAGACACGGAGCGTGCAAAAAGTCAAACGCCTGATAGAGTTGCCAAACAAAAAGAGGCGGGCGCAAATGGAAAATCATTTGCGCCCGCCTCTTTTATTTATCTCCTGTGAATCAATTTCTTAACAATTCAATGGCTCACGAGAGCTCAAACATGCCGGTATAGAGCTGATAATACTTGCCCTTCTGGGCAATCAGCTGTTCATGACTGCCACGCTCAATGATCTCCCCATGCTCCAGAACCATGATCGCATGGGAGTTACGGACCGTTGAAAGCCGGTGCGCAATCACAAAGACAGTCCGCCCCTCCATCAGCCGGTCCATCCCCTTTTCAATCAGGGCCTCTGTCCGGGTGTCGATGGAGCTGGTGGCCTCATCCAGAATCAGCACCGGCGGATCTGCCACAGCCGCCCTGGCAATGGCCAGCAGCTGCCGCTGGCCCTGGCTCAGGTTGGAACCGTCGCCGGTCAGCATGGTGTCATATCCCTGGGGCAGATGCGTGATAAACCAATGCGCGTTTGCCAGCTTGGCCGCGGCAATGACCTCTTCATCCGTGGCATGCAGGTTTCCGTACCGGATGTTGTCCATCACCGTCCCGGTGAACAGATGGGTGTCCTGCAGAACCATGGACAGGGATCTTCGCAGATCCGCCTTCTTGATCTTATTGATGTTGATGCCGTCGTAACGGATCTTACCGTCCGGCACGTCATAAAACCGGTTGATCAGATTGGTGATAGTGGTCTTGCCCGCCCCTGTGGATCCCACAAAGGCGATTTTTTGCCCCGGGTCCGCATACAGGGTAATGCCATTGAGCACAATCTTGTTGGGCTCATAGCCAAATTCCACGTTTTCAAACTCCACCGCCCCTTTCAGAGGGGTGTAGGTCAGAGTGCCGTCCCCGTGGGGATGCTTCCAGGCCCACCGGCCGGTGTGATGCTCGGCCTCATGGACCGTGCCGTCCGGATCAATCACCGCATTGACCAGCGTCACATAGCCGTCGTCCACCTCCGGCTTCTCATCCAGCAGGGCAAAAATACGCTCCGCGCCGGCAAGGGCGTTCAAAATGACATTGAACTGCTGAGACACCTGTGTAATGGGCTGCGCGAAAGACCGTGTATACTGCAAAAAGGAGATCAGCGCGCCCAGGCCCAGGCTGAAAAAGCCCAGATCGGCCCGGCTGGAATAGATCGCCAGAATCGCGCCCACAATCGCGGTCAGCGCATAGTGGATATAGGACAGGTTATTCATAATGGGCATGAGAATGTTGGCAAAGGTATTGGCCCGGGTCGCGGCCGTGCACAGCTCCTCATTGATCACGTCAAAGCTTTTCTTGCTCTCCTCCTCGTGGCAGAAGACCTTGACCACGCGCTGTCCGTCAATCATTTCCTCGATGTATCCGTTCACAGCGCCAATGGCCTTCTGCTGGTTCCGGTAGTACATGGAGCTCTTTCCGCCGATCTTTTTAATCACCCAGATCATGGTCAGCATCATCAGGACCACAAGGACGGTCAGCGGAATGCTCAGGACCAGCATCATGGAAAACACGCCGATCACCGTAATGGCCGAGGAAATCAGCTGTGGAATACTCTGGCTCATCATGTTCCGCAGGGTGTCAATGTCGTTGGTGTACCGGCTCATGATTTCGCCGTGGGTCCGTGTGTCAAAATACCGGATCGGCAGCTTCTGCATGTGCGTGAACATATCCATCCGCATCCGGTACAGGGACCCTGCCGCCACATTTACCATGATCCGGTTATAGCCGTAGGTGCAGAGCGCACCCAATGCATAGATGACAGCCAGCATGATTATAATGCTCAAAAGCCCCGAAAAATCCGGGTTCTGGCTTCCGATTAAAGGTACGATATAATCGTCCACAATGGGCTTAAGGAAATAGGTTCCAACCACACCGGCGCCGGAGCTGATCACCACGAATACGGCCACAAGAATCAGAGGCCATTTATACGGGCTTAAATAGCTTAGAATTCGGAAAAATGTTCCCTTCGCGTCTTTGGGCTTTCTCATGCCCGCTGTTTTATGTGCTGGAGGCATTTATGCCACCCCCTTTTGCTGAGATTCATAAACTTCCCGGTAGATCTCATTGGATGCGAGCAGTTCTTCGTGGGTTCCCACCGCATTGATACGGCCGTTGTCCAGAACAATGATCTTATCCGCATCGCTGACTGAAGAAATGCGCTGAGCAATGATAATGGTCGTGGTGTCCGCCAGCTCCCTTCTGAAGGCCTCCCGGATTTTGCTGTCTGTGGTGGTATCCACCGCACTGGTGCTGTCATCCAAAATGACGATCTTTGGTTTTTTCAGAAGCGCGCGGGCAATACAGAGCCTCTGCTTCTGCCCGCCGGATACATTGACGCCGCCCTGTCCCAGCTCCGTGTCATATCCCTCAGGGAAGGACATGATGAAGTCATGCGCCTGGGCCGCCTTACAGGCTTCAATAATCTCCTCATCCGTTGCATTTTTGTCTCCCCAGCGGAGGTTATCTTTAATGGTACCGCTGAACAGTACATTCTTTTGCAGTACCATGGCAACCTCATTGCGCAGGGTCTTCTGTTTATAGTCCCTGACATCCCGGCCGCCTACCTTCACGCTGCCCGCTGTCACGTCATACAGCCGGGGAATCAGGTGAACCAGCGTGGACTTGGAACTTCCGGTCCCGCCGATGATGCCCACCGTCTCGCCGGAGCGGATGGAAAGATCGATGCTGCGGAGCGCACAGCTGGACAGGTCCCCCTTATAGCTGAAGCACACCTTGTCAAACTCAATGGAGCCATCTTTGACCTTTGGATCATCCTCTGCCGTATCCGGAATGTCCGGCGTGTCATTTAAGACCTCCACAATTCTCGTCACAGACGCCTTGGAGATAACCAGCATGGTAAAGGACATGGCTACCATCATCAGGGACATCAAAATCTGATTGACATAGCTGATAAAGCTGACCAGATCGCCGGTGCCCATACTGCCAACCACAATCATTTTACCGCCAAGCCACAAGACCGCCAAAATACAGCCATAGACCACCATCTGCATGATGGGCATATTCAGGACGATCAGCCGCTCTGCCCGCATCTGGGTATCACGCACCGCCGCCGCGGCTTCCTCAAAGCCCTCGTTTTCATAATCGCCCCGGACGAACGCCTTGACGACCCGGATACCGATCAGGTTCTCCTGAATCTTGGCATTGAGAAAGTCAAAACGCTTGAGCATGTTTTGAAATCTGGGGTAGGCCTTGCTGATAATTACCGTCAGCACCACTGCCAAAATGGGTACTGCAATCAGAAAAATGGTTGAGAGCTCCCGGTTCAGCGAAAAGGCCATAATGGACGCAGAGATAAACATGATCGGTGCCCGTACCATCATCCGGATTACCATCATAAACGCGTTCTGCGTGTTGGTGATATCAGTTGTCATTCGGGTAATCAGGGACGAGGGGCTGAACCGGTCCACATTGGAAAAGGAAAAGTCCTGGATTCGGTAAAACATGCGTTTGCGCACCTCTTTGCCAAAGCCCATGCCCGCAATGGACGAAGTCCAGCCAGCAAAGCCGCCGAAACACAAGGATAAAATGGCCATAACCACCATCATGCCCCCCGCGGCCGCGACGTAGGCAATATCCTTATTTCCAATCCCAATATCCACAATATTGGCCATAATTCTTGGGATCGAGACTTCCATAATGACCTCGCCGACAATCAGGATTGGTGTCAAAATTGTCATCCACAGATATTTTCCCCGCAGCAGGGATAATAACTTTCGCATAGTGTCCTGTCCTCCTTGTCTGTCATAATGTTATTTGTGCATACCCGGTCAATGCCCGGGCTGGAAAAGCCGCCTGATGCAAATCATAACGCCGTCCATGCGCCAGCCCTCTTATCATTCCCTCTCCGGGCCGGGCTCCCGCAGCTGACGCATCAGAGAGGTTATAACCCTCGGATTGATTTCATTGGTTTCCTCACCGGTGATATTCATCGTGATTCGGTCAAGATAACTCTGAAACCGCTCCAAGTCTCTCTGCTCCATTCCCTGGTACATGGTCTGGTCGAATTGATCAAAAATCCCCCTGGTCTCTTCGTAAAGAGTCTTCCCCCGGTCTGTCAGGGTCAGAATATTACGCCTTAAATTGTGTTCATCCACTTTTTTCTCCAGCAGTTTTTCATTTTGCATCCGCTTGGTGGCAAGCGCGATCGCGGCAGGCGTCAGAGCCAGGTCTTCTGATATTTCCACCTGCGTGCAGCCCGCATTTCTGTTGATATACTCCAATATGGGCAGCTGGCTGGGATGGAGCCCAAGGCGCCCCATCCGCTGCTGCAGAAATCGATGGCGCAAAAGCTGAATCTTCTTAAGGCTTTGATTGATATGGTAATAGGAAACAGGCAACTCTTCACCTCCTTAATTGTTTTGCGCTAAATAATTTAGTGTATAACTATTATACGCAGATTTCCATCTAGTGTCAAGTAAAACTTCTGCGGCTCGACGTTTTGCTTTTTAGACAATTTGCACATCCCTCGCGGCAGACAAAAAAGTCCCTCCGGCAGACCCGGAGGGACTCTATTACTTTAAAGTATTGTTACTCGTTTTCGCCCAGAACACAGAGCATTCTGATTCTGCCCTGAGATTTGTACAACAGGACTTTGCTGGGATTCTCTGCGCCGCCTTTATAGGTGCTCAGTCCCTTCAGAATCCCTTCATACTCACTGGATACATCATTGATTTCCAATTCTTTACCGGAGTCATTATACTTCAGAATCCGGGCTCCGCTGAAGTCGGAGAAATTGAAGATCTCAATGTCCTCATCAGGATTGACATTATCCTTTGCCGTGATATATTCACCGCGGAGTGTAAAGCTGGTCTCATCCTTTGCCATAACAGTTCCCAGGATCACGACATATTCCGCATCGTCAATATCATCACTTGCAGGTTCAATAAATGTTCCATATTTATTATTGTCGCCGACGCGGTAGATCAAAGATTCCTCCATAATCTTCGCATAGCCGTCCTTATCGGTGCC
Organism: uncultured Ructibacterium sp.; assembly: GCA_965146665.1. GTDB lineage: Bacteria > Bacillota > Clostridia > Monoglobales > Monoglobaceae > Ructibacterium. The sequence continues at coordinate 57,341 of CBCTHE010000013.1, read as the reverse complement.
CATACGGAAGATATCACCAGTCTGGACATCCATATCGGATTCATTGGATACCCAGCTGTCCAGCGTTCCCTTTGGTGTGGAGAAGGAAGAAGCAAATCCCTTCACATACTGCATCTTGCTGCTGGTAGTGGAATTTGTTTCACTGGTTACCTCTGTTGCCACATTCACCGGAGAGGAAGAATCCACTGTGCTGGAGGCGTTTGCGCCAAAGCTGACCACGACCTTCGCAGAGTTGGTGCCGGAAACATCATAAAATTCTACATTATAGGTCCGGTTATTCTTAAAGGCAACTGCCAAAGACTGCTTGGCATAGTCGTCATAACTGGTCCGGTCACTCGGTACCACAAAGATAACTGCGGAGCCGACATTCACACTGGTGCTGCCGGATTTCAGCTGTTTGGAACCACTGTTATAGGTCATATCCATCGCACCGTCTACCTTGTTATAGTAGTAGAGCGAATCAACAGTAGAGTCCTCCGTTTTGTCAGTTTCCTTCATGGTTACAATCTTATCCAAAACTGTGCCTGTGCTGGAATTCTTGGTGCTGTACTTAATTACCTGCTGCACGGTTACATGCGCCGCATCCGCATCCTGGTTCAGTACATATGCGCTGTCTTCCAGTGTCTTGATAATATCACTGATGGATCCCATGGTCTTTCCATCTACACGGGTGTTTTTGGACAGATCCGCATAAATTTCATTCCCGCTCTGATTCAGAATCCGAAGTGTTACAGTGTCATCAAAGGAGTCTGAGGCTTCTGCCATTCCCATGATATAACCATAAGAAACGTTTTCATTGACTTTTTCCTTCTCATAGGCAACCACGTCGCCATTGATATCCAGGCAATAGGTTCCGCTGTCCTGCACGACCGGTTCAGGCTGGTCCGCAACTCCGCTGCCGTTCATCCAGGGCGCCGCCTTGGAGTACTTGTACTTGGTGTTGTTGATGGTCATGGATTCGCCGTATTCGGTCCGGTTAATAGTTCCCTTAACGGTCTCAGTCACAACAACAGCTGTCTGAATCAGGTTGCCGCCGTTTGCGGGGTTGCTCTTTGCCAGACAGATAATGTTGCCGGTGTTGATGGAGCTGTAGGCAACCGTCGCGCCCTTTGTGCTGACAATCTTGGTCTCAATGCCGCTGTCATCTACATTTAATATCAGCCGCTGATCCTCGCCGGTTCTGGTCTTGTTGTCAACAATGGAATACTCGGAGGGAACCTTGCTGCTCACATAGTATACTTCGTAATCCTTGATGTTGACCAGATCATATTTCCCGTCACCGTCAGAATCCAGCAGGGTCATACTGCCCACTTCCGGAATCAAATCGGTTGAGAAGCGGCTGCTTGCCTCATCCCGGCCATACAGCTTGCCGTTGTAAATGACCACATTGTTGGCCGCCAAAGACACCTGGGTGGTGTTCTTGTCAGAATCTGTCTTATAATACCTGATCTGACTGCTGGTGGTGGTATCCTCGTCAATCATGCTGGAGGTGAGCACCAGATCCTTGTTCTGCTTCAGCACATACAGAACCAGGGTCCGGATGTTGCTGCCGTCGTTTTTGTAATAGTATTCAATCTGATAACCCAGATAATTCTTCAGACTGCTGTCTGTGGTCTTATAGGTATAGGTCTCATAGTTGCTGCTGTCAGGTTCCTTGGCGTAAATCTGGATCTCATCGTCTCTCAGGTTCACGTCCGGATCGGTCATGCTGGTGACACCGTCAGATGCGATAGTACCCACATTCTTGATATAACCCAGATAGCTGGTCAGAATGGTCTTGTCGGTCAGGGTATCCTGCTCAATGATCTTGACTTCCAGAGAATCATACAGCATCTGCGCAATGCAGGCACGGCTGGCCGGGGTTTCCGCCTGGCCCAGAGAGCTGGCGTACCGGATAATGCCCAGCTTGTTCGCCTGCGCAATATACTGTGCATACCACGGGGTTCCGCTGATATCAATATCCGTATAGCCCAGGGTGCAGACGATCATCTTGATCGCTTCTTCATAGGCCACATTGTCATTGGGACGGAAGGTGCCGTCCTCATAGCCGTTGATGATCCCCATGCCATAGGCGGTGTTGATATTGGGAATCGCCCAGTTGATGTCAGAGTTATTGTCATCAATGTCAGAGAAGGGAAGCTCTGACGCGCTGGCAGAACCCAGATCGCCATAGTTCAGCGTTCTCATAAGCATTGCGGTGAATTCCGCTCTGGTTACGTTCTGTGTCGGACGGAAAGTGCCGTCCTCATAACCTTTGATGATGTTCATCAGATTCAGTGTCTTTACTGCAGTGAGGTAAGAGACGTCATCGGCCACATCAGAGAAAGAAGATGAAGCGCCTGTCGTTGTGGTTGTATCCGCGGCAATGACAGTGGTAAACATGCAGGCTGCAAGCATTGCCACAGCCAATACCAAGGATAGGAACCGTTTTGTGTTTCTCATAGTAGTTTCCTCCCGAGAAAATATGTTTTTATTATTTTACGTCAACCATGCGGAGTATAGATACTCCCGCATTTCATATTTTATCACCAACTTGTCCAAAAGTCAAGTTAAAATACCATAACACTAATTGGGATTTCCTCATTTTCTTTCCTGTCTGAGAAAGGTATCCGGCTCCACCGGCTGGTCGGTCCTGACATAGACCACACTCTGGGGCCGGTTGGCCACCTCCAGTTCATTTCCCGCCGCATCCTGGATACAGCGGATGGTCTGGGTAAAGAACCGTCCCACCGGCCGCAGGAATTCGACCTGGCTGCCCTTAAAGAACCTGTTTTTCTGGACTACCTTTGCCATCCCGGTCTGTGGATCATAGCCGGTGACAATTCCCACCATGTCATACTCGCGGATGTAGGAGCTGCTGGCATAGTGCTGCTCCGTGCCGCCCGGCCGCCCAAAGTAAAAGCCGGTGGTATAGTCCCTGTGGCTGACCTTTCTCAGCTCTGACAGCCATTCCGGGTCAAAGACATAGTGCTCCGGGTCCGCACAGCAGGCATCAATGGCCTGGCGGTATGCCTTGACCACCGTTGCCACATAGTATTCGGATTTCACCCGGCCCTCGATCTTAAAACTGGTCAGTCCGGCGCGGACCAGTTCATCCACATGTTCAATCATGCACAGGTCCTTTGAGTTATAAATGAAGGTTCCCCGCTCATTTTCATAGACCGGCATATATTCGCCCGGCCGCTGTTCCTCCATAAGATAGTATTTCCATCGGCAGGGATGCGCACAGCTGCCGCTGTTGCCGTCCCGGCCTGCCATGTAGTTGCTCAGCAGACAGCGCCCCGAATAGGAGATGCACATGGCGCCGTGCACAAACGCCTCAAGCTCCAGCTCCGGCTGAACCCGCTCCCGAATCTCGCCGATCTCCGCCAGAGACATCTCCCGGGCCAGTATAACCCGCCTGGCGCCCAGTTCCCGCCACATCCGCGCGCTTTTGTAGTTCACATTGTTGGCCTGTGTACTGATATGTATCTCCAGCTCCGGCGCGATCTCCCGGGTCACGGCAAACATCCCCAGATCAGAGAGAATGACCGCGTCGATCCCCGTGTCCTTCACCAGCCGCAGATAATCCGCATAGTCGTCGATATCCCGGTTGTGGGGAATGACATTGGCGGTCAGATAGACCCTGCCGCCGCGGGCATGGGCAAACGCGGCTCCCTCCCGGATTTCCTCTACCGTAAAATTGTCTGCCGCGGCCCGCAGAGAAAATTCCTCGCCGCCGATATAGACCGCGTCAGCCCCATAGACAAACGCCTTTTTCAGCTTTTCCAAGCTGCCGGCCGGGGCCAGCAGTTCCGGTTTTTTCATACTTCCTCCTCCTCAAAAACGCACAGGGACGCCCCAGCCCTCCGGTCCATCCGGAAGCCTAAGGCGTCCCCTCCCATTTCCCGCACAGCCGTGCGGGAATCTTGTTCTAGTTCTGATAGCTCACGCCAAAGTATTCGCAAACACCTCTGGCAATACCTTCCGCATAGGCCCACTGGCTGTTCTCATCCCCGAGCTTGACCGCGTCGGCCGCCGTATCGATAAACGCGGTCTCCAGCAACGCGGCAACCATAGAGGTATAGCGGAGCACCGCAAACCCAGCGGACTTCACGCCGCGGTCGGACAGTCCAACCTTGGATACGACGTTCTTTTGAATCACGGAGGCCAGCTGTTTGCCCTCTTCTGAGCCGTTGTAGTAGTAGGTTTCTGTTCCCGAGCCGCCGCCGGCATTGCAGTGGATGGAGAGGAACAGGTCAGCGCCGGCGCTGTTGGCGATCTCCGCCCGGCGTTTGAGGCTCGCGCTGACAGATTCCGTGGATACATTGTCCGTCAGGCTGTTTCGGGTCATAATGACGTTGAATCCGTTCTGTTCCAGCAAAGGCTTCACCTTGCTGGCAATATAAAACGTCACATCCTGCTCTCGCAGGCCATTGCCGTTGGCGCCGGTATCGGTCACGCTGTAGTTATGCCCCGGGTCCAAAACCACAGTCAGCTGTCCGGGCACGTTCGGCGCGGGAACAGGGGTGGGTTCGGGGGTTGGCGCCGGTGTGGGCACAGGCGTGGGTTCCGGTGTGGGAACCGGCGTGGGCTCTGGGGTTGGCTCTGGGGTAGGAACCGGTGTGGGCTCCGGCGTAGGAATGGGCGTGGGTGCCGGGGTTTCCTCCGGCTCTGCCGGGCTCTCTGTCACCACAGGCTTTGCGGTGGCATTGCCTACAATCACCGCGTCCTGGACCTTGTCCTCCGCCTCTCCGGTCACAAGCATGGCATTGTAGACCACCTGCGCCACGAACGCGCGGTTCGCCGAATTGTTCACGCGGACCTTGGTCCCGTTCAGCAAATCATACTTCTGTGCAACATTCAAATATCCGGAATACCACTTCGGACCGACGCTGGTAAGGGATTCGTCCCCCACGCCGGAGGAACAGACAACCATCTTGACGGCCTGCTCATCTGTGACATAATCGTTGGGACAGAAGGTTCCGTCCAGCATACCGTTTATGTAGCCGTTCTCATAGCAGAAGGAGATATACGGCACCGCCCAGCTGTCCGGATCCACATCCGGGAAAGGCAGCTCTTTGGGCTCATAGTAATTGGGGTTATAGCCGTTTGCCCGGGCAAGAAAGGCGCAGAACTCCGCCCTTGTGGTGTTGTCCCCAGGCGCGAAAGCGCCGTCGCCCCGCCCCTGAATCACACCGACATTGCTCAGTTTGTCAACCGCTTTGTAATAGGACGCAGTGATCGGTACGTCTGAAAATTCAAGTCCAAATACCTGTGCTGGAATTGCAAGCATCAGCAGGGCCAAAACCAAGACTGCCGCAACTGACCTTTTGCGTTTCTGCATGTATAATCACCTCAAAATTTTGTCTTCTCCGGTCCCGGCGGCAACCCAAAGACCGCCGTGAACCAGTGTCACTTCCAACGCAACAGTTGTCCCTATTATACCACGGCTGGCCTAAAAAATCAAGTAACATGACCGATTTTTCAAAGGAGAGGCCTTGCAGACCGCACATTTTGTAAGTTTTCACCAATGTTCCGAAATGTAATTATTTCCCATTCGATGCCGGGTTTACCGCCCTATAAGGTACGGCAAAAAAGCCTTCTCCCCAAAATCTTGTGTTACAGAATTGTAACATTTCATTTCCCGGTGCTTGGGCTCCCGGCTGAAAAAAGAAAAAAACGGGGAAAAATTTGTGCAACTTTTTCTCCCGTTTTTGGTTTTTGCCCCTGGCTGCCGCCAGCCGGTCTAAATATAATATAGGTTTTCAATCGGAGCAACGCTGCGGCTAATCTTGCTTCAAGCAGAGCTTGCGACAGATTGCAACCAGCACAGGGCGCGTTAGCGCCTCAGGGGTTCAGAGGGTGATTATAGCTCCCTCTGAAATTCTGAAATGGAACCCGCCGCTTAAGAGACGGGGGACATCTGTGCTCAAGTTATAAAAACATAATATATATCACCGTAATCAGTCCCGCAACGCCGATGGCAACCCCGCTCATGGCTCCCTCCACGTCGCCGATCTCAATCGCCTTTGTGGTTCCGAGGGCGTGACTGCTGGTTCCTATGGCGATTCCGGCCTCCACCGGATCCTTGATCCTAAACAACCGAATCAGGGCCGGCGCAAAGACGGCGCCCAGAATACCGGTAAAGATCAGCGCCGCCACCGTGATGGAGGCAATGCCGCCGTTCTGCTCTGACAGGGGCACGGCAATGGCCGTTGTCACCGACTTCGGCAGCAGGGATGCCAGCAGAACCTCGTCCAGAAAAAACATGCGGCACATCAGGGTCACACAGAGGATGGAAACTGCGGAGCCCACGGCCGCGCCTGCCAGAATCGGCAGCCAGTTCTCCCTGAGGAGTTTGAACTGCTCATAGATTTTTACAGCCAGCACCGCTGTCGCCGGCGCCAAAAACAGCTCAATCATCCGGCCGCCCGGCCGGTAAGTCTCATAGGGAATGCGAAACGCCAGCAAAACACAGACAACGAGCACCACAGCAACCAGAAGCGGATTGACCAGCGGGGTTCTCGCCCTGCGGCTGAGCCAGACGCCAAAGGCATAGGCCGCTATGGTCAGCGTGATGCCGAACATGGGCAAGGCGGTCAGCGCCCTCAGGGAGGCAAGGAATTCATTCATGTGCAGTCCCCCGCTTTCCCAGCTTTTTCTGCAGGGCAGAGACCAGCCTTATGGTATATGCCGTGGCCGCAAAGGTCAGGAAGGTGGAAACCACGCAGATGAGAACCAGCTGAAAAACCGCGTCCTTCACAACCGCAAAGGACTCCATGATCCCCACCCCCGCGGGAATAAAGAAAAACGCCATATTCTCCAGCAGAAAGCCGGCGGTCTCCCGCAGGGAATCGGGTTTGATCCACCGGAACAGAAAACAGAGAAACAGCAGTATCATACAGATGACACTTGCCGGGAAGGCAAAGGGCAGAACCGCCGCAATGGCTTCACCAATCAGGCAGAGACCGAAAATGATCCCCGCCTGCGTCAGGATTTTCATGCAAATTCAACTCCCGTCACCGTTTATCGCTGCAAAGATATCTCTGGTATTATACGCCATTCCATACCCCGTGTAAAGACGCGCACCGCAGTTTTGTCAGAATTGACAGCCTCCGGCGGCTGTGCTATACTTTGATTTGGTGATACTCATGATAAGAACAGAACAGGCCTGTTGTTTTACCGGCCACCGTGATATGATGCCCGAAAACCGGGATTTGATTCCAGAAAAGCTGGAGCGGCAGATTCGGATGCTGATACAGGAAAACATGACCGATTTCATCACCGGCGGCGCCAGAGGCTTTGATACGCTTGCCGCCCAGGCGGTTCTCGCCCTGCGCAGGGAGTTTCCGCATATTCGTTTGATCCTGGCCCTGCCATGCCGGGAACAGACCCGGGGCTGGCGGGCGCAGGACAGGGCGCTATACGATGGGATATACCGGCAGGCGGATCTCATCCATTATACCGCGGAGGTCTATGACCGGGGCTGTATGATGCGCCGGAACCGCTTTATGGTGGACCACAGTGTTTGCTGTATCTTCTACCTCACCAGCCCCAGGAGCGGCACCTATAAAACCGTGCAGTACGCCATGGAGCGCGGACTCCGTCTCTGTAATATACTGATCTGACTGTATCAGTGCACAATATGCAGACGCCCCAGGGCCTGGACCGTAAAAGCTGTCAATTACAATATATAAATAAAGCGGCAAACAGCCGTTTGTTTCGGCACTGCTGCATATGAACTTTTCGTTAATTTTAGGCGAAAATATTTACATCCATGTCCAGGTATGATAAGATGAGGCATAAGGCAGATACAAATGAGGAGGGAATTTTGTATGAAGACAGATATTGAGATCGCACAGGCGGCACACCTGAAGCCCATCCGCGAAATCGCGGCAGATCTGCGGATTCCTGAGGACGATCTGGAATACTACGGCAAATACAAGGCAAAGCTCGGGGAGGACGTCTGGAACACAGCGGCGGGCCGGCCTGCGGGGAAGCTGATCCTTGTTACCGCCATCAATCCCACGCCGGCCGGCGAGGGAAAAACCACCACCACAGTTGGCCTGGGCCAGGCTATGGCCCGGATCGGCAAATCCGCTGTGATTGCCCTGCGGGAGCCCTCCATGGGTCCGGTTATGGGCGTCAAGGGCGGGGCGGCCGGCGGCGGCTATGCTCAGGTGGTCCCCATGGAGGATATCAATCTCCACTTTACCGGCGACATGCACGCCATTACCGCGGCCAACAACCTCCTGTCCGCGGCCATTGACAACCACATTCATCAGGGCAACAGCCTTGGCATCGACCCCCGCCGGGTCACCTGGAAGCGGTGTCTGGACATGAATGACCGGGCCCTGCGGCAGGTGGTTGTCGGCCTGGGCGGAAAGGTGAACGGCTTTCCCCGGGAGGACGGCTTCATGATTACCGTTGCCAGCGAGATCATGGCAATTCTGTGCCTGGCCGACGGTATGGAGGATCTGAAAGCCCGGCTGGGCCGGATTGTGATTGGCTATGATTACCAAAATCAGCCGGTCACCGCCCGGCAGCTGCAGGTCTCCGGGGCCATGGCCCTGCTCCTCCGCGACGCCGTCAAGCCCAATCTGGTTCAGACGCTGGAAAACACCCCGTGCCTTATGCACGGCGGCCCCTTTGCCAACATCGCCCACGGCTGTAACTCGATACAGGCCACCAAGCTGGGCCTGAAGCTGGCGGACTACTGCATCACCGAGGCCGGCTTCGGCTCTGACCTGGGGGCGGAAAAATTCTTTGACATCAAATGCCGCTGCGGCGGCCTGAAACCAAGCCTTGTGGTCCTTGTGGCCACGGTCCGGGCTCTGAAATACAACGGCGGCATTCCCAAGGCGGAGCTGGCCGGGGAAAATCTGACGGCGCTGGAGCAGGGCATAGTCAACCTGGGCGCCCATATTGAAAACATGCAGAAATACGGCCTGCCCGTGGTGGTGGCCATCAACCGGTTCGGCACAGACACGGATGCGGAGCTGAGTTACGTGGAAGACTACTGTAAGCAGCAGGGTGTTGCGTTCTCCCTTTGCGAGGTCTTTGCAAAGGGCGGCGCAGGCGGCACGGATCTTGCGGAGAAGGTTGTGGAGACCATTGAACGGGCCGACGGAAGCCGGAGCTTTGCCCCGATTTATGACACGGCCAGCCCGATAAAAGAAAAAATCGCGGCCATTGCGGAAAAGATATACGGCGCGTCAGGGGTAACCTATACCCCGCGGGCGGAACGGGAGATACAGCAGCTCACAGCGCTGGGCTTTGATAAAATCCCGGTCTGTATGGCCAAAACCCAGTATTCCCTGTCGGACGATCCCAAACGTTTGGGCCGGCCCGCGGGCTTTACCATCACAGTGCGGGAGGTACGGGTATCGGCGGGTGCCGGATTTGTGGTGGCCCTGACCGGGGATGTCATGACCATGCCCGGCCTGCCAAAGGAACCCGCGGCCAACCGCATGGACATTGATCCGGCCGGAAAGATCACTGGGCTGTTTTAGCCGCTTTCCAAAAAAGACCGCGGAAAGAACGGGGCCTGCGGCACGTTTTAGGCGCGCGTGAGGCGCGGAAGCGCCGGACATGAAAGGCGACGGCATTTTTGGGGAAAGAAGCGGCATCGGAGCGTGGGAGCTTTTGGCGGCTTCGGTCAAAACGACCGAAGCGGCGTTTGCTGCGACGAAGGAGTGAAATGATTGTTTATTGCAGATACTTATGATGTGGCGGTTGTGGGCGGCGGCCACGCGGGGATAGAGGCGGCCTTTGCGGCGGCCAGACTGGGGATGCGGACCTGTCTGTTCTCCATCTCTCTGGACAGCGTGGCAAACCTGCCCTGCAACCCCAGCATTGGCGGCACGGCAAAGGGACATCTGGTCCGGGAGATCGACGCCCTGGGGGGCGAGATGGGAAAGGCGGCGGACGCCACCTTTATCCAGTCCCGGATCCTGAACCGCGGAAAGGGGCCGGCCGTTCATTCCCTGCGGGCGCAGATTGACCGCAGGCACTACCAGGCCGAGATGAAGCACCGGCTGGAGCTGGAGCCGAATCTGGATGTGCGCCAGGCGGAAATTGTTGACATCACCCTCAACAGCGACGGCTCTGTCCGGTCCGTCGTGACCCGGAGCGGCGCGGCGTATCTCTGCCGGGCGGCCATTCTCAGCACCGGCACCTATCTGAAATCCCGTATCATCATCGGTGAGTTCAGCATGGAGAGCGGCCCGGACGGGGTATTCCCGGCAGAAGGCCTGTCCGGGAACCTGCGGCGGATTGGGGTGGAGCTGGTCCGCTTCAAGACCGGCACGCCGCCCCGGATCAACCGGCGGAGCATTGATTTCTCCAAGCTGGAAGAACAGCAGGGCGACGAGACGGTGACCCCTTTTTCCTTTGAAACCAGCGGGAAACTGGAAAACCGGGTCTCCTGCTATATCACCTATACCACCGAAAAGACCCATCAGATCATTCTGGACAATCTCCGCCGTTCGCCCCTGTTCGGCGGCGGCATCACGGGGATCGGCCCCCGATACTGTCCCTCCATTGAGGATAAAATCGTGCGCTTCAAGGACAAGGAACGGCACCAGCTCTTTGTGGAGCCCATGGGCCTGGATACGGAGGAGATGTATTTGCAGGGCTTCTCCAGCAGTATGCCCGAGGATATCCAGATTCAGATGATCCGTTCCCTTCCGGGCTTTGAACACGCGCAGGTCATGCGCAGCGCCTATGCCATTGAATACGACTGCGCTGACCCCTTGCAGCTCCAGCCCTCGCTGGAATTCAAAAACATCAGGGGGCTGTATGGAGCCGGGCAATTTAACGGAACCTCCGGCTATGAAGAGGCGGCGGCACAGGGACTGATGGCCGGCATCAACGCGGCGCGGAGCCTCTCCGGCAAGCCGCCGGTGGTGCTGGACCGTTCCGAGGCGTATATCGGCGCCCTGATCGACGACCTTGTCACCAAGGGCACCAATGAGCCCTACCGGATGATGACCTCCCGGTCTGAATACCGCCTGCTGCTCCGGCAGGATAACGCGGATTTGCGGCTGACTCCTCTGGGCCATGAAATCGGGCTGATCTCTGACGCGCGGTATCAGGCCTTTCTGAAAAAGAAGGAACAGGTGGAGGCGGAGACAGCCCGGCTGGAGGCCCTTGTCTTTCCGCCGGCCCCTGCCCTGCAGGCCTACCTGGAGGCGGCGGGAAGCGCCCCGCTCAAATCCGGAATCCGGGCGGCGGAGCTGCTGAAGCGTCCCCAGGTCACCTATGCTGGGCTCGCCCCCTTTGACCCGGACCGGCCCGCGCTTCCCGGAGAGGTCTGGGAACAGGCAGAAATCACCATCAAATACGAGGGCTATATCAAGCGGCAGATGGTCCAGGCCCAGCAGTTTAAAAAGCTTGAGGCCAAGGCCATTCCGGAGGACATTGACTATCTTCAAATCGACGGGCTCCGGATTGAGGCCCGGCAGAAGCTGGACAAGGTGCGGCCCAGGTCACTGGGGCAGGCCTCTCGGATCTCCGGGGTGTCACCCGCGGACATTGCCGTGCTGATGATCTATCTGAAAGCGGACAGGTAGCCGCTTTCAGACATTCTCCCTTATTTCAGCTGGCGCCGCGCGGCAATCTCAGGTACGCCTTATCCGCCCACGATAAGAGCACGCGTATGATTCAGAATTTGTGGGCAGAAAGGCTATGGAAATCATTATGACTTTAAAACAGACAACAGCACTTTTGGCGTCCCTCTCTCTTTCCATGACCCTGCTCTCCGGATGCGGGAAGGAAAAGACGGCCAGTTCCACCGGCTCAAACATTGTGCCGAAGGCCTCTTCCTCCGCCCAGGCCGGGCAAGAAGGCGGCCAGACCGGGCAGAGCCAGACACCGGAAAAGAACTATGAGGTCCAGCTGGACGAGCGGACCGACGAGACGAAATACCAGTATGGCATGGATGATCTCTCTCTGGTTGACACGGTCAGCGGCCAGAAGCTCACCATTGGCATGACCGCGGACGAGGTGGAGAAGATCACCGGCGCCCCCGTGTCCACAGACCGCAGTTACCGCACCTATGACGGTGTGGTTGTGCTCTACACCGGGGACGGAAAGGCCGGTTCCCTGATTGTGGCCAGCGGCCAGTTCCCGGACGAGGCTCAGGCCACCCGGTACAAATCCAGCCGGGGCGTGGGTCTGAACACAGCCTTTGACGACTTTGTCAAAGCCTACGGCGACCAGTACAACCAGCGCAAGGAGGACGCCGCAGAGGGTGAGAACGAGGTTCCCTCCGAAACGCCCGCCAGCGCGATCCGATATTTCCGGATGGATGGCAAAAAGGTGGAGTACCTTGGCACAACCCTGACAGACGACATGAAAAAGGACGGCACAGAGAACCTGTATATGCAGGACTTTATGTTTGACCGGGAATCCAATCAGGTGATCACCATGCGGATCAGCGGCGTGGACTCTGTGGGAAAATAAGTATAGCAGAGCTAAATTCTGGATATAGTATGAAAAAAGGAGGGTATGACCATGAAATTTTTTGTTTGTGAACACTGCGGCAACGTCATCTGCTTTGCCACAGATCAGGGCGTTCCGGTGGTTTGCTGCGGCGAGAAGATGAAGGAGTTGGTCCCGGGCACGGTGGAGGCCTCTCTGGAAAAACACATCCCCGTAGTGGACGCGGAACGCGGAAGGGTTTTGGTACAGGTTGGCGAAGCCGAACATCCAATGCTGGACGAACACTGGATTGAATGGATTGTGCTGGAAACCGGAAACGGCTGGCAAATCCGTCAGCTCCATCCCGGCGACAAGCCCGCGGCCGAGTTTGCCCTGACCCCGGAGGATGAAATCGTGGCGGTCTATGCCTATTGTAACATCCACGGTCTCTGGCGGGCATAGCCGACCGTCCGGCTGATTCATAGAGAAGGCACAGCCCGGATGGGCCGTGCCTTTTTTGTGCAAATGACATCTGGCCGCCTCCCTGCAAAGCTGGGTATGACGCTTCCGTTCATAAGGAAGGATGCTCTTTCACCATCCAATCATATTGTGTTTTGGACGATTTTTGGTTTCTGAAATAACAATTCCAAATTGCATTTTTTTCTTGTTTGGTCTCTGCTTTATTCTGCAAGGCGTTAACAATCTCCATGCCTTTTTGATGATAGAACATATCGTATGTATGCTTGGCTTTTGCCTGCGTCATTTCCAATTCCTTTGCGATTGCCGCAAAAGACGCACGTCCTGCTTCACGCATTTCAATCACACGGGCAATCGTTTTATCGTCCAGCTTGTCCCTGAACGGGGGCATTTCCCCGGCAAACTGTGCTGGTATGCCCGGCTCCCCGGCCCTGTACGCCGTCAAAATATCCTGGTATTCCTTTTCAAAATGCGCACAGACATATTTCCAGTCCTGAAAGCATTCATAGGTTTCATGATAGACTTTTCTGACCTGTGCGGTGTCCTCATAGCCAAGCACGGCTGAAATGTGATTGATATATAAATGCAGCTTCTGAATCAGTGTTTTTCTGTATATTTCCATTACTCTGGGGCCAGATATTGAATATTTTTTTGCAATATGGGCAAATGTGCAGTTGTCTTGATCCCGAAGCAGCATAATTTCATATGCTCTCCCGTTCTGTTTCAGTTCGCTGTATGGAATATCTTTTAACATGCTGATCCCGTCCTTTCATGATTTAAGTATTGATTTCCTGTATTCATTTTCACATTACCGCCTGGTTTTATATTAACACATTTGGCATACATTTTCCAAAACTAATTTCGTGTTACAAACGACATATAAAATGTGTTAAAACTTCAATGAATGATGGTTTTTTATAGATTCTGTAATTTATCTATTGTTTTAAGTAAGTCATATATTGCGCATCGCCTATGGCGATTTGCGCAAGTTTCTTTTGTATGGACAAAAGAAACCAAAAACCATCAAAGGGGAGGTCCCCTTTGATAATCCCCGGAGGCCCCGGTTCCGGCAGTTGTAATTCACCCGGATTTCGCATCGGTCGTCAGGCGTGAGGCCGGCCAAGGAGCACGCGGTACACAAGGCCTCCCCGTCAAACGCAGAGACGGAGCCCGAAGATGTCATACGGTGGTACACAAGCGCAGTTTGCTGCCGCTCCTTTTTCCCACAAAACGTCGCGTACCACGCTCCGCTTTTCGGGAGCCCTTCGTTATCCGCAAACCCAATGGATTTATCCGCCATACCTGCAAAAAACAAGCGCCAAATGCCTTAGAAAACCAGCATTTGGCGCAAGGGGAATATCAAAGGGGGCTTGCCCTCTTTGATGGCTTTTGGCTTCTTTTCTCCATAGAAAAGAAGCTTGCGCAAACGCCAACGGCGGTGCGCAAAATGTACTTTTTGTATAAATGCTATAAATTTATTCTATCAATCCGTTTTGGTTTTTCTCTTTGCGGCGCAAGACCCGCAAACACAGGCTTCAAAGCGCGCCTTTCTTTCCGCAGGCCCGCGGCGCAGTCCGGGCCTTCTTCCGGGTCACGGTGGAGGTGATTGCCCGGGTGGGACAGGCGTGCATACAGTCTCCGCACCGAATGCAGTCCGCGCTGTTGGGTTTGTCGAAAACCGGGATTTCCATTCCGCATGCTCTCTGGCATGCGCCGCAATGGATACAGCGGTCCGGATCCACCCTGAGCCTGTAAAAGGCAATGGGATTGAACAGACCATAGACCGCACCTAAGGGACAGAGATATTTGCAGAAGGGCCGATAGACCCAAAGGGACAGAACCACGATGAGAACCAGTATCAGCGCCTTCCACACAAAAAGATGCCCCGCCGCGGCACGGAGGCTCTCGTTCGCGGCGAGCAGGGGCAGCCCGGCCATCAGCGTTCCGGCCGGACAGATCAGCTTACAGAACCAGGGCTGGCCCTGTCCCACAAAATCCACCGCCACCAGGGGCAGAAGGATGACAAAAAGGCCCAGAATGACATACTTCATCCATTTGAGCCACCGGTCTCCGGGCAGATTTTTCCGCTTCCGGAAAAAAGGGATTTTATAGAGCAAATCCTGAACCAGGCCAAAGGGGCAGAGCCAGCCGCACACAAACCGCCCGAACAGAGCCCCCACAACCATCAAAAAGCCCAGGACATAAAACCCGAGCTTATGTCCGCCGTCTCCCAGCACCGCCTGCAGGGCGCCAATGGGACAGGACCCCAGCGCGCCCGGACAGGAATAGCAGTTCAGCCCCGGTACGCAAAAGGCCTTGGTGGGGCCCTTGAAAATCGTGCCCTTGGCGAACCCGGCCGCATAGCCGTTGGTCAGGACCGCCCAGGCGCACTGAAACCAGAGGCGGGTATGTTTTCTTTTTTTCTCAGCCAATGCCAATACACTCCAGACATACATAGATTGCCTTGCGCAGGACGATTGCCGCCTCGCCGCCGAACACCGCGCCGCCCGCCATCACGGCGGCGCCGCAGAGCAGCAGAACGCCCGCTGTGATGCGCCGTTTTCGCTCTGTCATGTCAATTCACCTTTTCCAGCAAGGATTCAATGACAGACGCCCATTCCGCCTTGGTGATGGCCCCCGTATAGGCACGGCCGACCTGCCGTCCCTGCTCGTCCACAAACACGGTTTCCGGAATACTGCTCACCGTTGCCAGCTTATTGCGGATCAAATCCTTGGAGGGCAGAAGGTGGGTATAATCCGCCCCAGTCTGCTCCACAATCTTTTTCGCCTTTTCCACGGTGGCACTGTCGATATTCCCATTCATATCCCCGGCGTCAGTCACAATGCCAACCACCTGGAAACCCTTGTCCGCATATTCCCGGTGAAGTTCGCCAAGGTCGGGCATCTCTTTCAGGCACGGTCCGCAGAAAGTTCCCCAGATGTTGATCATCGTCAGCTTATAGTCCTTAAACAGTGTCTGGTCTGTTTCCGCCCCCGCAAGCGTCTGCGCTTCAAAGCGGGTAAACGCGGTTTTCCCGCTGGGCTGTGCGTCCTGCGGCGCGGAGGCGGACGTGTCCGCCGGTTTGTCCGCGGGCGCGGGCTCTGCCTGGCATCCGGCCAGCAAAAGGGCGCAGGCCGCAAGGGCTATGGGTAGCAGTCGGTATTTGGTCATGGTGTTCATTCCTTTCCTGATGCAGTTTGTTATTTGTATTATGCCCATGTTTGGCCCATATGTCAAGTTTTTTTTGGACTTCGCATGGAATTGTCATACGTGGGATATACTGGTATAAGAAACAGAAAGGAGAGAGAGCCATGAATTGTGAAAAAATCAGAGTGGTGCAGTATGGCTGCGGAAAAATGAGCAGGTATATCCTGCGGTATCTCTATGAGAAGGGCGCCGAGATTGTGGGCGCCATTGACGTGAACCCGGAGATTGTCGGCATGGATGTGGGGGAGTATGCAGGACTGGACCGGAAGCTTGGCGTGGTGATTGAGCGCGACGCGGACAAGGTGCTGGATTCCTGTGACGCGGATATTGCGGTGGTGACGCTGTTCAGTTTTCTGGAGGATGTCTATCCCCATTTTGAAAAATGCGCACGCCGCGGCATCAGCGTGGTCACCACCTCAGAGGAGGCCATCTATCCCTGGACCACCTCCGCCTGCCTGACCAACAAACTGGACCGGCTGGCAAAGGAAAACGGCTGTACGATTGTGGGTACCGGAATGCAGGACATCTACTGGATCAATATGATCGGCTGTGTGGCCGGCGGGGTACAGCGGATTAACCGCATTGAGGGCGCCATCAGCTATAATGTGGAGGACTATGGTCTGGCCCTGGCAGAGGCCCACGGCGTGGGACTGACCCCGGCGGAGTTTGAGGCGCAGATCGCCCATCCTGAGACCCTGGAACCCAGCTATGTCTGGAACTCCAATGAAGCGCTCTGCAATAAGATGGGCTGGAGCATCAAAAGCCAAACCCAAAAATGCGTGCCGTATTTCTATGACCGGGACCTGTACAGCGATACCATGAAGGCCGCCATCCCAAAGGGAAACTGTATAGGCATGAGCGCCGTGGTCACCACAGAGACCTTCCAGGGGCCGGTCATTGAGACCCAGTGCATCGGCAAGGTCTACGGCGAGGACGACGGAGATATGTGCGACTGGAAGATCCTCGGCGAGCCGGACACCGCCTTTTTTGTACAAAAGCCCGCAACCGTGGAGCATACCTGCGCCACGCTGGTCAACCGCATTCCCACGGTCCTGCGCGCACCCAGCGGCTATATCACCGCGGAAAAGCTGCAGCCAGTGGAATATCTGACCTATCCCATGCACCTGTATGTGGATTAAACAAAAGATCTTTGGATAACGGAACTTGAGAGCGGCCGCTCCGCACGCGGCGGCTCTCATGAGGCCTGCCGTGTAGGTTCCGGCAGGCCTCACGCGTCCGCCGGCTCCCCGCGGTTCAGCCATTTTCCCTGCAGGACCCGGCGCAGGGAGAAAAAGGCCTTGATGACCCGCTTGAAGTACATGGCCGGCAGAACAACCGCCATGGGCAGATGGAATACCATTCCTAAAAGAAATCCGACCGGCAGGGACCAGGCATAGACCGGGAGCACGTCATAGACCATGGCGCGCCGGCTCTCCCCGCCCGCGCGCATGACCCCCATAATCGCCGCGCTTGCCGCGCTCCGAAAGGGCATATACACCGCAAACTCCAAGATCAGTATCTTAGCCGTCTGCCGTGTCTCCGGGAGCAGACCTCCAAAAAAGCGGTCCACAATCATACCGCCCGCGGCGGCCATAACAACCAGAATCACAAGGCCGGTCTCTGCCCCAAGGATCAGAAAGCGTTTCGCGTTCCGTTTCGCCTCTTCCATCCGCCCCGCGCCAATATCCGCCCCCAGAATCACAACCGCGGAGATGGCCACGCCATAGAACAGGGAGTTGAACAGCTCCTCCAGCGTCTTTGCGATATTCAGGGCTGATATTTCGGTCACAGCCATTCTTCCGAAAATAATGCTGAACATGGAGAGCCCGACCGCCCACAGGCTTTCATTCAGCACAACCGCATAGGTCTTTTTCAGAAACGACCGGCACTTCGCAAAGGTGATATCTCTGCAGCGGGACAGCGTCAGCTTATAGCTGGGTTCCACAGTTCTGCTGTACAACACCAGATAGACTGACAGCTCCACGGCCTTGGATACAACGGTCGCGATGCCCGCGCCGGCAATGCCCAGCGCGGGGAAAATGCCTGCCCCATGGACCAGCAAAAAGTTCAGCAGGGTCTTCAGTCCAAGGGAAATACAGGTGGGTACCAGCACATAATGGGCTTTTCCGATTGAGCGGAACAGGGCGGTCATGGAATAGGATACCGCCATGCACAGATAGCTGACCGCCGACAGCCGCAAATACTGTCCGCCCATTTGAATCAGCTCCCCATGGTCTGTCATGATTCCCATGACCCGTCCCGGCAGCAGTATGGCAAACAGCGCCACGGCCAGATTCAGACAAAGGCTTAAAAACACTGAGACAAAAAGCGTCTCCCGAATCTTTTCGCCATTGCGCTCGCCATGATAGCGCGAGAGGTACACAGACGCGCCGCTGCTCAGGCCAAAGGTCATGTTATTGGTCAAAAAGGTCAGCTGGTTGGCCAAAGAAACGGCGCCCATTGGCCCCTCTCCCAGGCTTTTGATAATCGCTGTGTCCATCAGGGACAGCAGGGAAACGGATATGTTCTGAAACGCAATCGGCCCAGCGGTTTTCAAAACTTGATTCCGAAAATTTTTGTCCGGCAGAAACAGCTCGCGCATATTGACGACCCCCTTTAGAAAATAACGGCATTGACAGCCGAATTGACCTACGGTATAATTATAAGGACATCATCTGTCACTTTCATGCCAAATACCATTTAATTCATGCCAATATTTATCCTGATTGAGGTGGGTTCCATGAGCGCGCAGTTTGCCATTGGCCGGGAGAAGCACGACCAGATCTATTATCATACATATAAAAATGATTATTGCTATCCGCATTTTCATTCCCATATTGAACTGTACTTTGTCACGGACGGCGAAATGGAGCTCACGATTAACAACCGCCGCCGGATCTTAAAGAAAGACGAGCTGGGGGTCTCCCTGAGCTTTGACACGCACCAGTATAGGACTCCCAAAGCCTCCGCGTCCAAGGTCTTTATCATCCCTTCACGCATGGCGGATGAATTTGAAGCACTGACCGGAAAACGGCGTGCCGCCAACCCTTTTATCTGTGACGGGGAGACGGTGAAACGACTGGATACCTGGATCCAGAAAATAATTGACCCCCAGTGCAACACGCTGGAGGTCAAGGGCTGTATTTATTTGATCTTAGGGGAACTGTACCGGGTGCTCACCTTTGCGCCGGGTCCTGCACAGATGGAAACAGAGCTCGCCTCCCGGATCCTGTTCTACATGGAAGCGCACTTCCGGGAACCGATTACCCTGCAAACGCTGGCACACAGTCTGGGCTACAGTTCCAGCTATCTGTCAAAGTATTTCCGGAACTGCTTTCTGACCGGATTCAGCCAGTATTTGAACCTGCTGCGCCTGCGCAGCGCGGTCACGCTTATGGGAGACCCCCGCAACAGCATCACGTTCTGCGCCATGGAGAGCGGCTTCAATTCCATGCGCAGTTTCTACCGCGCTTTTTCCAATGAATTCCACACAACGCCGAAGAAATATATGCAAAGACCGTGACGACGACGCATTTTCCGCTCTGCCTGACGGCTCTGTCCGCCCGCAGCAGCGCCCTATTCGTCGAGCTTCATATCAAAGAGCAGATAGTGGGACGGATCGGCGGGCCGGAGCTCTATGGTTTCATTCTGGATCTCCATGGCATCTCTGGGCCGGAGATGGATGCGGCCAATGTCGGACTTCCCTTCAATCTGGATCAGATACCCCTGCCGTTGGGCCCCAATGGTATAGGTGAGGGTATGGCCGGACTCAGCCCATGCGGCAAAGATCCGCATATCCTGATGGATACGAACCGGCGCTCCGCCCTCCATGTCAGATACCAGCGGCAGCCAGCATCCCTCCCGGTCCTCCCATTTGAACTGATAATCCCCGTAGGCGGGCGGATAGCCGTCCCGGTCCGGGACCACCCAGATCTGCAGGAGGCGGACCCGGTGGGGACCGCGGTTGAATTCTCCGTGGACAACGCCGGTGCCCGCGCTCATATACTGTACCTGTCCGCGGGTCAGAACGCGGCTGTTGCCCATGGTGTCCATATGGGTCAGCTGACCCTCCGCCACATAAGTGATGATCTCCATGTCGGTGTGGGCATGAAAGTCAAAGCCGCCGCCGGGCTGGATCAGGTCGTCATTGACCACCCGCAGGACACCGTACTGCAGATTGTTGGGGTCGTAGTATTCTCCAAAGGAAAAATGGTGCCAGCTCTCCAGCCAGCCTTTCCTGCTCTTTCCCATTTGATTGCTGTCAATTCGTTTAAGCATGGGCGCACCTCTTTCAAATGTTCGTTCCTTTTAGTATGCGCCGGATATCCGGAATTATCCTAAGTATCTGCTTGCAATGCACAGAAAAAAGCCCGGCCATATCAGCCGGGCTTTTGCAGTACATTCAAACTTATTTGAGTTCAACAGACGCGCCAACCTCTTCGAGCTTGGACTTGATCTCTTCAGCCTCTTCTTTTGCGGCAGCCTCTTTGACAGTCTTGGGAGCACCGTCAACCACAGCCTTTGCTTCAGCCAGACCCAGACCAGTGATCTCTCTGACCACCTTAATAACTTTGATCTTCTGCGCGCCAGCGGCGGTCAGAACGACGTCAAACTCGGTCTTCTCTTCCTCAGCAGCGCCGCCAGCAGCAGCACCGGCAACCATAACAGGAGCAGCGGCGGATACGCCGAACTCTTCTTCCAGCGCCTTTACCAGATCGTTTACTTCCAGTAAGGTCAGTTCTTTTATTTCATCAAGAATCTTTGTTACGTCAGCCATTATGAAATCCTCCATTTTTATAAAATTTTATTATTCGTATTCTATCGCCCGGCGGCGCGGCTCTGCCGCTTCTTTTGCCGGGGTCTTGTCTTTGCCGCGAAAATTATTCAGCGGCAGGTGCTTCAGGCGCATCCTCAGCGGGCGCCGGATCAGCCGCAGGGGCCTCCTCTGCGGGCGCTGCCGCTTCAGCAGGCGCTTCCTCGGCGGCCTTTTTGCCCGGTGCAGCCTCTTCATCAACAATAGCCTGCAAGGTTCTTGCCAGCTTGCTGATGGGTGACTGCAGAGAGCCCAGCATCTTGGAGATCAGGACCTCTTTGGACGGGATTGCGGCATAGACCTTAACCTCATCCAGGGAGATTACCTTACCATTGACAAAACCGCCCTTGAGCTCAAGCGCCTCATTGTCTTTGGCAAAGTCAACCAGAACCTTGGCCGGCGCGACCACGTCGTCAACGCTTGTGGCAACAGCGGTGGGGCCGTGCAGGATGGGGTCCAGTTCTTCCAGCCCAGCCGCGTTTGCGGCAAAGCGGGTCAGATTGTTTTTCAGAACCGTATACTCGACGCCTGCTTCTCTCAGCTTGACGCGGAGCGCGGTGTCCTGCTCAACGGTAAGACCTCTGTAGTCGGCCAAAACGCCAGCCTGGGCGTTTTGAAATCTCTCTGTAAGCTGTGCAACGATCGCCTTTTTGTTCTCTAATACTTTTTGACTCGGCAATGTAACATCCTCCTTTCTGCCATTTGATTCCGCAGGAGCATGGTTATCGCCCGCCCGGACAAACCCGGGGCCGGCGGACAGACACTCCGAACCTATGAAAAAGTCCCTCACAGATCACCGCGAGGGACAGAATGCAACAGCATTTTCAATGTCATCCTCGGCAGGATTTACGGCTTTTGCCACCTGCTGTCTGCGGAATTATATTCAGTTATTTTTTTCAGATGCAAGAATCCGGATTACGCGTCAACCCGGTTGGGGTTGATCTTGATGCCGGGGCCCATCGTGGAAGCGATGGTCACAGATCTCAGGTACTGACCCTTTGCGGCGGCCGGCTTCGCCTTGATCACCGCGCCCATAAGCGCGTTGAAGTTGGTGCTCAGCTTTTCAGCGCCAAAGGACGCCTTGCCGATGGGGCAGTGGATGATGTTGGTCTTATCGAGACGGTACTCAATTTTACCGGATTTGATCTCCTGAATCGCCTTGGTGACATCCGGGGTAACCGTTCCGGCCTTGGGGTTCGGCATGAGGCCCTTCGGGCCCAGAATTCTACCGATACGGCCCACAACGCCCATCATATCAGGGGTGGCCACAACCACGTCAAAATCAAACCAGTTTTCGCTCTGGATCTTCTGGGCCAGCTCTTCCGCGCCGACATAATCAGCGCCGGCGGCCTTGGCCTCGTCGGCCTTGCCCTCTCTGGCAAATACCAGAACGCGGACGGTCTTACCAGTCCCATTGGGCAGAACAACCGCGCCGCGGACCTGCTGGTCAGCGTGACGGGAGTCAACGCCAAGCTTCACATGGAGCTCGACGGTCTCGTCAAACTTTGCGGTTGCGGTTTTGCAAACCAGCTCCAAGGCATCAGCAGGGTCATAGAACTTACCCTTTTCAATCAGCTTTACGCTGTCTTGATACTTTTTACCTTTCTTCAATGTTAAATCCTCCTATGGTGGTTTCACAGAACGCCTTGCGCGTTCCTCCCACTATTTTCAAATACTTGTAACCGCCAGCCGATTCCTCTTTCCGCCAAGGGCGAAACTATTCCTCGACCGTAACACCCATGGACCGCGCAGTACCGGCAATCATAGACATAGCCGCTTCAATGGAAGCCGCGTTCAGGTCGGGCATTTTCTGCTCGGCAATCGCCTGCAGATCCGCCTTGCTCAGCTGTGCGACCTTCGTCTTGTTGGGGACGCCCGAACCGCTCTGAATTTTACAAGCCTTCTTGATCAAAACAGGAGCAGGGGGGGTCTTGGTTACGAATGTGAAGGATCTGTCCTGATATACGGTGATAACAACCGGGATTACCAGACCCGCGTCCTTCTGTGTCTTTTCATTAAACTGCTTGGTAAAATCCATGATGTTAACGCCGTGCTGACCCAGAGCCGGGCCGACAGGGGGGGCAGGCGTCGCCTTTCCTGCAGGGATCTGCAATTTAATGTAACCTGTGATTTTCTGTGCCATTTCAATACACCTCCTTGTTTCACAAACGTGGTAATATCGGGATTCCCGCCCTATGGCGGCCTTCCCTCCCACAGACCGGCGGCAAACCGCCGGAATATATAAACGGAATCATCCGTGTGGGTAACATAGCAAGCTCCGGCCTGTTCCGGAGGATTCAGGGCTATACCAGGGCTTCCACCTGGTTGAATTCCAGCTCCACATCGGTGTCACGGCCGAACATGGAGACCTTGGCGCGGATCTTCTTTTTGTCCATCTGGATCTCGGTGATCACGCCCACGAACCCTTCCAGCGGTCCGTATTTCACCCTGATGTTGTCGCCGACCTCAAAGTCGAGCTGAATGGTTCTGTGCTCAAGTCCCATGTTCGTGACCTCTTCCTCCGTCAGAGGAACAGGGCTGGAACCGGGTCCCACGAATCCGGTGACGCCGCGGGTATTCCTGACGACGTACCAGCTCTCGTCCGTCATGATCATCTTGACCATAACATAGCCGGGGTATATCTTGCGCTCAACCACTTTTTTCTGGTTATCCTTCATCTCGATAACCTCTTCCATGGGCACCCGGATCTCCTGAATGATGTCATGCATGTTCCGGTTTTCCACGGTTTTTTGAATATCGGTCATCACCTTATTCTCATATCCGGAATAGGTGTGGGCCACATACCATTTTGCGTTTGCCATAATATTCGGGAACGAATCCCTTCCCTCCTATTATTATCGATTGATAAAGAATGACATACCCCAGGTAAAGAGCATATCCAGGCCCCAAATGACCAGACCCACGATCAAAACGTAAATGATTACGATGAAGGTGTTCTGTCTGACCTTTGCGAAAGTCGGCCATACGACCTTTTTCAGTTCAGCCTTGACTTCTTTAAAATAGTTCGCAATTCTGGCAAAGAAATTTGGCTTTGTCTGTTCCATAATCTACACTCCTTTATACGGCTGCCGCACGGCCTCTGCACCCCGGCAGACCGCACTGCGCACCGCCAGCTGCCAATACCGTCCCTATTTGGTTTCCTTGTGCAGGGTATGCTTTCTGCAGAATCTGCAATACTTGTTCATTTCCAGTCTGTCAGGGCAGTTCTGCTTGTTCTTGGTGGTGTCATAGTTTCTCTGCTTGCATTCTGTGCAGGCCAGCGTGATCTTGGTTTGCATCTTTTTCACCTCGTTTATCCAATTTCAAAAGCCGATTCGGGCCGCCAAAAGAGAGACCGGAAAAAAACGGAGCTTTTGTTAACACAAATAAAACCTCTTCACAGAGGTATGAAGTATATTATCACAGTCCAGCGGTTTTGTCAATCTTTTTTCTCAAAAAAAACTTAAATTTTTGCATAAAAAATCCTGTCCACTATATATAGATGTATGTTGGCAGACCGGCTACAAAATATGAATCCGCATCCGGCTGGCCGGGCCTGTTACGCCCCTTCGCCCCCTTCTGCAAGCCAACCGCCGGGCGGGCGCACGCCGCCGTCTCTCCCATTCATCTCCGCTTTCACCGAGCGCCCTTTCCCACAGCTCCGCGCCGCGGGAAATATAGTTCATCCTACACCAAATGATGCCGCCTGTCAATCGCTTTTGCCATCCGGTTTATCCCCTCATAATTAAATTCATAAAAACAGAAAATTTTACTTGACAACGCTTCTCTTTTGAGATATTGTGCTTATTAGGAAATATTACTAATAGGAGAGCTTTCCATGACACCGAAACGAAACACCATTCAACGTGCTTTGGTTTTTGAAGCTGTGAATCAACTAAAATGCCATGCAACCGCGGACGAAATCTATCAAATGGTTGCCGCAGAGCACCCCAATATCAGCAAGGGGACGGTATACCGCAACCTGCATCAGCTGTCTGAAAACGGAGAGATCCGGAGACTGGAGGTTCCGGGCGGTCCGGACCGGTTCGACCACAGATGCGGCGACCATTATCACGTAAGATGCCTAATGTGCGGCCGGGTCTTTGATGTGGAGATGCCGTACATAGAGGGGCTGGAGCAAAGGATTGCTGATACGCACGGTTTTGCGTTTTGCGGCCATGATCTCATGTTCAGAGGCATCTGTCCGGATTGCAGGGCATGAGCCGTCCAAAGGGGGCGGCCCGGCAAACATGTGCGCATACGGGCGCGTTAACCCGTAAATAAAATATATGAGGAGGACAATACAATGAGGAGTATTACAACGCTGGATCTGCAATATGCACACAGATTTTATGGTTTCAAAGGGGAGGCGCAGTATTTGCACGGACATACGGGCGTTCTGACGCTTGAGGTTGAGGACTCCGTGGAACCCGGCGTCAACATGGTTTTCCCCTGCAACGAAATTCAGAAAACCGCCTGGGAAGTGCTGAAAAACTTTGACCACGCGCTGATTCTGCGCGAGGACGATCCCCTGCTTCCGGCCGTTCTTGACGTTTACGAGACACAGGGCATCCGAAACGGCGCGCCGAACAACATCATGAAGGGGCCCGCCTTTCAGACAAAGCTTGCAACGGCCTATCCGGACTGCCGATTGGTCGTTACAAAGGAAACCATGACCGTTGAAGGCATGATTAAGATCGTCTATGACCTGCTGAAGGATAAGCTGAACATTGCCAAAATCACCTTTACCAGCGGTGTCAACGCCGCTTCGGCGGAATTCGAGACAAAGAACAGGATTGACCGCTGTCCCCTGTGCGGTATTGCGCTGGACGAGAACGGCGTATGCCCCAAGTGCGGATACAGAAAATAAACCGCATCCGCAGTTTTTTCACCTGACCGATACACGAAAAAGGCGCCATACCGCCAGATCCTGGGCGGTGTGGTGTTTTTTTGCCCCTTCTTACAGCGCGGCTGTTTTGTTGCGGGAATTTCCTGGCATAAAACACCTTGTCCGCTCTATATAGATAAATATGGGACATCGCCGCGAGCTCCCGCCCTATGACCTCGTTTTGCGTAACCCCCGCCGCATTGGGCGGCTTCGAAACTGCGCCGCAGCCGCTTCGCGGATGATTCTTTTCTTCCGGGCGCGTTTCGCAGAGACATAAAAACCTCCATGCCCCGCTCCGCTTCTGAGATTTTTATGGACTATTCTATTTGCCTTGCGGAGCGGCGGAAGGGAGTTTCCTATGAAACAGGGGTTCAATCTGGCCTTCGTGTATATCGGCCTCGTCATCGGGGCGGGCTTTGCCTCCGGCCGGGAGATCATGGAGTATTTTAACTTTCCGTCCGGCACAGACCACAGCGGTATCATTCTCGCCACCTTTCTGCTGATTGCCGTCTGCTATATCATCCTCCGGCGGGCATATCTTTGGGATCTGCATACCTGTGACGAGTATCTCACCTCTGTGGCGGGCCGGTTCGCAAAGCCGGTAAAGCTCTTCATGCTCTTTTATATGTTCTGCGGATTTTTCACCATGCTGTCCGGAAGCGGCGCGCTCCTGCGCCAGAGCTTCATGCTTCCCTCCATTGCAGGCATTCTGCTGATGGCCGTCATCTGCTTTGCCGTGCTCTCCTTTGATCTGCGCGGCATTGTGGCTCTGAACACCATCCTGGTGCCCTGTATGATCTTCGGCATGGTGTACATCTGCGTCAGCGCCGCCCTGTTCGGCGCCCAGTCAGCCTTTTCCTTTCAGGGGCTGACCCGGGGCATGCTGACCTCCGCGGTCTGCTATGTGAGCTACAACACCATCTCCGCGGCATCGGTGCTGGTCCCGCTCCAGCAGGGGATCACCCCGCGGGGAATCCGCACGGCCGCCGTGACCGGCGGCTTTATTCTGGGTCTTTTGATTTTGGTGGTCTGGGTCAGCCAGTCCTGGCAGTTTGACGCCCTCTGGGACAGTGAAATCCCCATGCTCAAGCTGGCGGCCATGACCGGCCGGACACAGAAATATCTGTACTCCCTTGTGCTGTTCATGGCCATCTGCACGACAGCGGTCTCCCAGGGCTTTGGCCTTCTGGGGCATTTTCGGCTCCGCACCTTCGGTCAGCGGGTAAAGGGCGCCGGTCTGCTCTGCCTTCTGGCCCTGCCCTTTTCCCTGCTGGGTTTCTCCACACTGGTGGCCCATTTATATGCTTTTTTCGGCGTTTCCGGCCTGCTCTGGATGGGCTGGATCATTGTGGATTTCTACCGGAAGCGCGAGCCCCGGCACAAGAGCTGACAAACAGCGTACACACGCTGCGTTCCGCACTAAAAAAGGGCCGCGCATGCGGCCCTCTTGATTATCCAACGATTTTTTTGATATCCTCCTTCACACACGCGGCCAGCCGCTCCGCCTCTTCGGCCGTGCCGCCTTTGAGCAGGCAGTACAGCTTGATTTTCGGTTCGGTGCCGGAGGGACGGATGATAAAATTGTTGTCGTCTTCCAGTTCCAGATAAATCACATTGGATTTGGGAAGCAGTATTTTCTCCGACGCTCCGGTGCACAGATCCTTGCGGACCGAGGCCAGATAATCCCGGACCGCCAGGACTTTTTTCCCTGCAACGGTCTGGGGCGGATCCTTTCGGATCTCTTCCATAATGGTTTTTATTTTCTCCAGGCCCTCAATCCCCTCCATGGTCACGGATTCGACCTGCTCTTTGTAATAGCCGTACTTTTGATAAATCCTGTCCATCTGCTCAAAGACCGAACTGTCCTTTTCCTGATAGTACAGGGCCATCTCCGCGATCAGCATTGCGGCGACCACGGCGTCCTTATCCCGGGCATAGGTCCCCTTCAGGTAACCGTAGCTCTCTTCAAATCCAAACAAATAGGTACCAATCCCAGTCTCCTCGGATTCTTTGATCTTTTCGCCGATGAACTTAAATCCAGTCAATACCTCCTTCATCTCAACGCCATAGGCGTCACACATGGCCTTGATGATATTGGTGGTCACAATGGTCTTAACCACATAACCGTCTCCGGGCAGCTGTCCGCGCTCCTTCAGGCTGCTCAGAATATACTCTGTCAGCAGCGCGCCCACCTGGTTCCCGGTAAAGGTCACATATTCGCCCTGCTTGTTCCTGACCAGAATCCCGACCCGGTCCGAGTCCGGATCCGTGCCCACAATCAGGTCCGCTCCGCATTCTCTGGCATAGCCGATTGCCAGCGCGAACCCCTCCTTGTTCTCCGGGTTTGGAGAGGCCACCGTCGGGAAATCGCCGTCCGGCAGCTCCTGTTCTCTGACCACGACCACATTGTCAAAGCCAATCCGTTTGAGAATCTTGCGCACCGGTTTATTGCCCGCCCCGTGGAACGGGGTGTATACAAATTTCAGGGTATGGCCCTTTTCCTTTGCAAGCTCCGGATTGATGCACTGGGCCTGGACACAGTCGAGATAGGCCTCTTCCACCTCCTCGCCCATCATGACGATCCTGCCGTCGGCCACGGCCTGGTCAAAGCCGCACCTCTTAATATCGGAAAACATGTCCGTCCTGCTGATTTCATCCAGAACAATGGAGGCCAGCTCCGGGTTCAGCTGAGCGCCGTCCGCGCCGTATACCTTATAGCCGTTGTATTTCGCCGGGTTATGGCTCGCGGTCACCGCAATGCCCGCCGTCGCCTTCTGATACCGGACTGCAAAGGAGAGCTCCGGCACCGGCTTCAGCTCGTCAAACAAATATGCCTTGATGCCGTTGGCGGCAAGAATGACTGCCGCCTCACGGGCAAAGATATCGGATTTATGCCGGCTGTCATAGGCGATGGCCACACTGAGCTCCGCCCCGGCCGGGTTGGTCTTGATCAGCTGGTTGGCAAGGCCCTGGGTGGCCTGCCCGACCACATAGGTATTCATCCGGTTGGGTCCCGCGCCGATCACGCCGCGCAGTCCTGCCGTCCCGAATTCCAGCGTCCGGTAGAACCGGTCTCTGATCTCGTCCTCATCACCCGCAATGGCCTCCAGTTCCCTGACGGTTTCCGGGTCGGCTTTTTCCAGCCATATTTGGTACTCCTGTGAATAGTCCATCGGTATCTCCTCCAGTCTTCCCAAAGCCAAAAGGGCTTCGGCTGATACTCTTATTATACTATGAAACTTGTCCAAATACAACCCAAACACTTATACAATTTTAGCAGAGATTTTTGTGGAATCTGATTGCTTTTCCCAGGCATATTTGTTATGATGGGTAGGAAGACAAAGAAACACAGGGGGAATCATACCATGAAAATCGGAATCGGCTGCGACCACGGCGGCGTGAACCACAAGGCGTACATTACGGCCCATTTAAGCGGCCTGGGACATCAGATAACAGACTATGGAACGGAGCCCGGCGTTCCGGCGGATTATCCGGATATTGCCGAAAAGCTCTGTGCGGGCTTCCTGCGCGGCGAATTTGACTGCGGCATCCTCATCTGCGGAACCGGCATTGGCATGAGCATTGCGGCCAATAAAATACAGGGGATCCGCGCGGCCCACGTGACAGACTGCTTCAGCGCCCGGATGGCCCGGGAGCATAACGACGCCCAGATCATCTGTCTGGGGGAGCGGGTCACCGGCCCGGATCTGGCCCTTGAAATTGTGGACGCATACCTTGGCGCGGCGCATCAGGGCGGACGTCACGCCCGCCGGGTGGAAAAAATCATGAACCTGCAGACCCCGGCGGCGCGGTAACGCCCACAGGTCCGCTGTACGCCGGAACGGCGGCGCGCAATTTCCCACACAATATACAAAAATATTCCTGTTTTCATCCGCGGCTTTTGTCGAGCCGTAGATTTTTGAGAATATGATTGCATATTTTAGAATTTGTGATATAATTAACATAATGGGCATATAGGCGATATACTCAATGCGCCACACCGTTTTTTCCCGTGCGCCCCGTTCCGCACGGGAACCACCGCCAGGGCGGGGAACGGCAAAACGCGGCCGGGAAGGCGGTTTGCCGCGTTGAGTATGTCGTCTGGCCGATTGATATGAAAGGAGCAGAGCATATGAAGTATTCTAGCGAAGTAGAAAAAATGTGTCCGCTTGCAAAGGGCGCATACCATGGACCCGCGCCGATTCCCCAGGAGGGAAAATGGACGCAGGCAAAAGAGATCAAGGACATTTCCGGCCTGACCCACGGCATTGGCTGGTGCGCACCCCAGCAGGGCACCTGTAAACTGACCCTGAACGTAAAAGAGGGGATCATTCAGGAGGCGCTGGTAGAGACCGTTGGCTGCAGCGGCATGACCCATTCCGCCGCCATGGCATCCGAAATTCTCATTGGCAAGACCCTGCTGGAGGCTTTGAACACAGACCTGGTCTGTGATGCCATCAACACCGCAATGCGGGAATTGTTCCTCCAGATCGTTTACGGCCGCACACAGACTGCCTTCTCCGAGGACGGGCTCCCCATCGGCGCCGGCCTGGAGGATCTGGGCAAGGGTCTGAGAAGCCAGGTAGGTACCACCTATGCCACGCTGGAAAAAGGCCCCAGATACCTGGAGCTGGCAGAGGGTTACATAACCAAAATCGCGGTGGATGACGAGGACCAGATCATCGGCTATAAATTTGTTCACCTGGGCAAGATGATGGAAATGATCGGCAAGGGCATGGACGCCAACGAGGCGCTCGAAAAAGCCAGCGGTCAGTACGGCAGAGTGGACGAGGCCGCGAAACTCATCGACCCGCGGCACGAATAAGATAGGAGGTATTGAGAATGGCTTTATTTGAGAGTTATGAAAGAAGAATCGACCAGATCAACGCAGAACTTCAAAAGCACGGGATCGCTTCCATCGAAGAGGCAAAGCAGATCTGCGACGATAAGGGAATCGACGTATACAACATGGTTAAGGGCATCCAGCCCATCTGCTTTGAGAATGCCTGCTGGGCCTATATCGCAGGCGCGGCAATCGCCATCAAGGACGGTGTCACCAGCGCCGCAGACGCGGCGGAAAAGATCGGCCTGGGCCTTCAGTCCTTCTGTATCCCCGGCTCTGTCGCTGACGACAGAAAAGTTGGCATCGGCCACGGCAACCTGGGCGCGCGCCTGCTCCGCGAGGAGACCAAGTGCTTTGCCTTTCTGGCGGGCCATGAATCTTTCGCGGCCGCAGAGGGCGCGATTGGTCTGGCCAGAAGCGCCAACAAGGCCAGAAAGGAAGACCTGCGGGTTATCCTGAACGGCCTGGGCAAGGACGCCGCGCAGATCATCTCCAGAATCAACGGCTTTACCTATGTACAGACCCAGTTTGACTACTACACCGGCAAGGTGGAAGTGGTCAAAGAAACCGCCTATTCCAAAGGCGAGCGTGCAAAGGTCCGCTGCTACGGCGCGGACGACGTACGCGAGGGCGTTGCCATCATGCACCTTGAGGGCGTTGATGTTTCCATCACCGGAAACTCCACCAACCCCACCCGGTTCCAGCACCCGGTTGCCGGCACCTATAAAAAGGAGTGCATTGAGCAGGGCAAGAAATACTTCTCCGTGGCCTCCGGCGGCGGCACCGGAAGAACCCTGCATCCGGACAACATGGCCGCAGGCCCCGCCTCCTACGGCATGACCGACACCATGGGCCGTATGCACTCTGACGCGCAGTTCGCAGGCTCCTCCTCTGTTCCGGCTCACGTTGAGATGATGGGCTTGATCGGCGCGGGGAACAACCCCATGGTCGGTATGACGGTGGCTGTCGCTGTGGCCGTGGAAGAAGCAATGAAGAAATAAGCCCCTTTGAAAATCTCCTGCCAGCCGGCGGGAGATTTTCCTGTTTTAGAGAACTTTTTCATGATAAAAGGAGGTCGTCAGATGAAAAAATTTGGCACATGGCTGCTGGCGCTGGGCCTGCTTTGCGGCGGGCTGTCCGTTTACGCAGCAAACGGGGACGTCATCGGCACGGTCTATTCCACCGATATTCTGGCCTATATCAACGGCCGTCCGGTTCCCTCCTATAACATTGGCGGCAGAACGGCTGTTCTTGCGGAGGATCTTGCCGATTCCTCCTACGGAATCAGCTTTGGCTACGATGATACCCGGCGTCTGCTCACCCTGGACCTCCAGTATACGGAGCCCAGTCCCAGCGCCGGAGAAGGCGTACAGCGCGGCACGCCGGGCCGGGTATTGGGCTCGGTCTATGAAACCGATATCCGGTTCCTGTTCAACGGAAAGGAAATTCAGGGCTATAACATTGGCGGACGGACCGCTTTCTGCATTGAGGCTGCGGGCGAAACCGCCGGAAGCGCGAATGCGGCCTATGGCTATTCGGACTACCTGTGCAGCTATGTCTGGGACGAGGGGGCGCGCACCATTGAACTGCGCACCTTTCTCAACACCCTGCCCGCCCCGCTCCGGAAAACCGAAGGATTGTCCTATACCCGCACCGGAAATCAGCTGTATGCAGCGTATAGGCCTCTGGAGCAGTGGAGCGGCGGCATAGCGTCAAATGATGAGGGTCCTGACACGCTCCAGCCCCTGTATCTGACCGTCATGGACGGGAGCCAGGTCAAAGATCAGCCCATTGGCCTGATTTACAAGCACTATGGTTTTGCTGAAGATCCGGCGGCACTGGAAGAGTTGCTGAGCAGGCTGACGCCGGCGCCCATGCCGCACGATGCGGCGGTGGACTATCTCACCGGCTTGGAAGGCTATACTGAAATCGGCCGAAGGGAGAACGAATTCTATACTGTGCTGATCCTCCAAAAGGACGGCGCGCCGCCCACACACCCCACAATCTACAGCGTGCGGCAGCGGGGCGGCATCTGCCTTCTGGGGGATTACAGCGATGCGGATCCCCAAAAAACAGTTGCCGTCAGCGAACTGGAAGACGGCAGCATCATCTATATCAACGAGTATCCCTCTGTGGATCCCCACGGGAAAACTGTAACGCTGAATATGTACTGCCCGCTTGACGGTATGCCCCACATATAAGCCGCTGTTGCCAACGGCCCGGCTCTGCCTATGGGGGCGAGGGCCCGCAGATGCTGGATTCCCTGCCCGCAATCAGGAATCACAAAAGGCCCGCATCCGACGGATGCGGGCCTTTTCGTTGTAAATTTACCGGATATGTCTGATCTGAACCGCAAGCCGCGTCAGCGTTCTGCGGAGCCGGCCGCGGCGGCCGGGCAGGAGAGACATTCCCGCGCGCCGCGCGATCTCCTCCGCAGTCTGTGCCACAGTCAGGTCGTCCGTTTTGATAGAGATCCCGGGGATTTCCGCGGCAAAGGCCGCAAGACACCGGTCAATCTGCCGGGCCGCCCAGGAGTTTCTCCCCTCCAGCCGGGATCTGAGCCTGCGGCGCAGGGTTTCGCGCTCCGCAGATAAAATAAAATGCCAAACGGTACCGGTTTCCCCAAGCCGTCCGATCATCTCGTGATAATAGTCGGGATTGGTCACCGTCATTGGCACCAGTATGACCCCCTCATAGGCGGCGGCCATATACGCCAGCATCTCATAATTACAGGCTCTCCACATGGGATAGTCCTGAAAGTCAGGCTTACTGAGCGCCTGCGGCATACAGCGCCGGATAAAAAATCCGGCTTCTTCCGGGTCATAGACAAAGGAACCCGGCAGCCGCCGGTGCAGTTCATACGCCGTCTGGGTCTTTCCGGCGCCAAAGGCTCCGTTGAGCCAAATAATCATCAGCACACCCCTCTCTGGCCGGTGCCGGCCGTTTTTTCACAGGCAAAAGGCGGCGGGAAATTTCCCGCCGCCCCGTACGTCTTTTCTCATTCCGCTAGTTGATCTCAACTTTGGTGTTCAGCTCATAAACCGTTCCTGCGGGAATTACAATGTCCCCCTCCGCCGTATGAACGGTTTTCTCTTCCACAACTGTCAGCGTGCTGTTCTCACCCACGGTAAGATACAGGTTTACGCCGTAACCCGCCTTGACCTGTGTCCGAAGTCTCTGACCGGCAGCATTGTAGAAATGAGTGGGCTGCAGACTGCCAAGCGGCGCCTGCTGTCCATCACTTTTCGTCACTTCTCCCAACAGCTGGCTCTTTACGGCATCACCGTCTTTTGAGATATTAACCTTAATTTTTGACGCCGCCCCTATTGTAAAATACTCACCGATCAGCGTCTCCGCGTCAAACACCGGCGCGTCACTGGCTGTCACCTCAGAGAAACCAATCTCGTAATATGCCCTTTTGCTGGGCGTTTCTGTTACAAGTTCTGTCATGAAAAGGCCGTCATAGTCTCCATAGACCGCGTTGGCCACAACACCCGGAATGGCGGCGATGTTTTCCTCACAGGCAAACTCAAATGTCCCCTTGCTGTTCTGCAGACTTACAGCGCTGACCGTCTGGTAAATGTCCTCCGGCGCGAAGCCAATATAAAGCATATCGCTGTCCTTGAGTCCTGCCAAAGACTTGATGCCTTCATAATTCACGCTGTAATCGCTGTTATTCGTCTCCTCCATGGTCAGCTTGGCGTTCTCATTCCTGCCGGTCACATCCGCTTTATTGGTGGAGATATAAACGTCCGCCTTCAGAGACGCCGCGCTCTTGCCAACGGTCAGTTCCTTTGCCGCCGCGGTGCCCACAGCAACCGAAATCTTGCCGGCCTCCTTGTTCGCCGTCACGGCATTGTCTTTGCCGGCCACCGGCGTTCCGCCTGTGATGGCAACCGCGTCGCGGGCGTCTTTCGCCAGCACAGTCACGGTCAGGGTATCGCTGTCATCCTTCAGATAGAGTGTGTCAATATTTTTCAGCGAGCGGATATAGGTGGTATCTGCCCCCTGGCTGGAGATGATCAAAAACGCGTCATTTTCCCCCGCGTTCTCACTCTCGGTTTTGCAGGCCGCATCCGTGTAGACCGGCGAAATCACATAATTGGCATCCATGATCTCCGGACCATCCTTGTAATAGTTATAGGCATAGGTATGCACCATTTCGGTACTGCCGCCAGCTATATCCGTCTGATTATCCAGGAACTTGTTCTTTGTAAAGTCAATCTTTGCATCATCTATATAATAGGTTACAGCAATTCCGTACTGATCAAAGGTATTGCCGGTCACGACAAATTCCCCGTCATGCATACGGGATGTGATGCCTGTATTATTTCCAATATCACCGGTGAAGCCGCCGTCAGCAGTGTAGGTATTGGTAAACTGGTTATCCTTAATCGTGACATTTCCAGATAAAATATCAGGCATAACGCATGCAAAAGCGCCGCTTACTGTATTATTTTCAAAGGTAAAGCGCTTGGTCTTGCTGGCATCACTGAGTATCAGGTTGGGCACAATCTCCTTAGCCGGGGTTATAAAGTCCAGATTCTGAATGGTGATATCAGAATTCTCCGGCAGGGTCAGCGCCCCGTTGACTGTGACTGTCTTCCGGGTGCCGGTGGATTCATAGGTGCCGTCAGCCAGGGTAATCCCGTTTTCAATCACAATGTTGGTCACATTGTTCTTTGCCAGCGCCGCCTTGAACTCCGTTTCCGTCTTCACTTTCTCTGTCACTACGGTGTTCTTGCCGAAATCCAGATCGGAGATGTCAACTCTGACCTCTTGCTCTGAATATTTTGTTCCCTCTCCGTCAAAGTCCACCGCGAAAATGATATCCGTGGTCTTGGTGTTGCTGGTCACATAGAAGACCCGGGTATAGGTGCGGTCGTCCTCTGTAAACTTGGTATAGGTGACTTCTGAATCCTCGCCCCCATGGCTGCTCACCACAACCGCGTCCTCAGGAGCCGAAAGGCTGGAGGGCAGGGCATAGGTCAGCGCCAGGAAGTATCCATCCTTGTTCAGGCCCGGGAATTTCT
This sequence comes from uncultured Ructibacterium sp., assembly GCA_965146665.1. GTDB lineage: Bacteria > Bacillota > Clostridia > Monoglobales > Monoglobaceae > Ructibacterium. The sequence continues at coordinate 21,674 of CBCTHE010000013.1, read as the reverse complement.
CATAGTCATGGACGTAGTTCAGTTCCCCAATCGCGCGGAACTCCCTTTCACTCTTTGTTGTGGCAACTGAGACATTTTTCATGAGCTCTGACGCATCTTTGCCATAGCCGCAGATGTCCTTGCCCTTTGCCGCCTCAACATAGCCGTACCGGCCTTCCTTCCGCTCCCAGCCCGCATACAGGGTTATGCTTTTGATGACTACGCTGGACATATTCGCGAGATTGCTCTCATCCAGCGCGTCCGCGCCGTCCTTTGAATAATACCACCCCGTAAAGGTATAGTCTGTCCGGGTGGGGTCGTTCGGCCGCTTCAACCGCAGCTCACTGCCCCGGTTATAGGAAATGTTATAGGGGTTTGAAGAGGATCCAAACTTGCCGCCGTTGGGGTTGTAGGTCACGGTATATGTGGTGGTGGAGCTGCCACCGCCGCCTCCGCCTCCGCCGCTGCTTCCGCCGCCGCCGTTGATGATTCCGCCGGAGTTGTTATTGTTATTATTATTGTTATTCCCGCTGTTGTTCTTATTGGGCGCGGAGGTTGATGCTATGCTGGCCCCTGTGGTGTTCACCGCGGCATCGGAGGACAAATCCAGCAGCTGACCGTTGATCACAGTCCCGCTGTTGAAGTTGACCCGGCCTGTGACCGACGGACTGATGACCGCACCGCCCAGGGTCACCCCGCTGAACGTGGCGGAATCCTTCACAATGGCGATCTTGTCACCGTAATCGCCGCTGTAGCTCTCCTCGCTTCCGTCCGCATACACTGCCACCATGTTATTCACAATGGTCACGATCTCCGCACGGGTAATGGCGTCTGCGGGCCGGAATGACCCATCGCTGCCCTGAATATACCCTCTCGACGCCATCAGCGCCACCGCGTTCTCCGCCCAGTCTCCCACAAGACCGCGGTCGTTGAACTGGTTCAGCACAGAGGTATCCGCGCCGTCTGTCTCCAGCCCAAAAGCACGGGCGATCATAACCGCCGCCTCCTGCCGGGATATGTTCGCCCCGGGACGGATGGTGCCGTCCTCATAACCGGTGATAACACCCGCGGCGTACAGACGCGACACCGCATAGGCAAACCAGTCGTCCTTGCCCACGTCCGAGAACACCTTATTGCTCTGCTTCTGATAGCCGATCATATTGTCCAGTATGGTGGCGGTTTCCGCCCGTGTCACTGAGTCGTTGGGCCGAAAATTCCCCTGATCGTCTCCCTTTACTACGCCGTGGCCGCTCCAAGTGCCGATTGCCACCTGGGCCCAGTGCCCTGCCGTATCAGGAAAATCCTTTGCCATGACCGGAACCGCCGTCGTTCCCAGCATCGCCGCCGCGAGCACGCCCGATAGAAGCTTCTTTTTCATGCTCATATTCTTTTACCTCGATTCCACTAAAATTAAATTATCACTTTGCCGTCAGTATACCATAGCGGCCGGGCTTTGTCAAAGCCCAAAAGCCGGTAAAACAGTGATTTCACACCATTTATGCGTTGTTTTCCCTTACTGTTCTGTAAAACAAAGGTTACGAAAACGTTACATATCTGATACTTCCGTTTTTGCCGCTCTGGCCCCTGATTAATAAGACAGTTCAAAAACGAAAAATGTTGCATCCCGAAGAAAATTTTTCTCCCTATGCAAACCGTTTGGCAGAAGGACACAAAAAGGGCAGCGGAAATCCGCCGCCCAAAGGAACGCGTTCCTGCCTCAGCCTATGCACAAGAACAAAAGCAAAATACCCTCTCACACACTATTCCGTCCCGTGCTTTTTCCGGTCCTCGTGCCGGATCTGCGCACGTTTGATCTTCCCTCCCAGGGTCTTGGGCAGCTCGTCCACAAATTCCACCACCCGGGGATATTTATAGGGCGCGGTGGTATGCTTGACATGGTTTTGAAGCTCCCGGACCAGCTCGTCAGAGGGCTCCCAGCCCCGGGCCAGCACAACGGTCGCCTTGACAACCTGCCCGCGGATTGGATCCGGCGCACCGGTGATGGCACATTCCACCACAGAGGGATGCTCCATCAGGGCGCTCTCCACCTCAAAGGGACCGATCCGGTAACCAGAACATTTGATCACATCATCATCCCGGCCCACAAACCAGTAATAGCCGTCCTCATCACGCCAGGCCACGTCTCCGGTGTCATACCATGCACCGCCCACAGCCTGCTCGGTCAGCTCCGCATTTCTGTAATAGCCCATCAAAAGTCCGGGGGGCGGATTCTCTCTGACGCCCTTGATCACAATCTTGCCTTCCTCACCGTCATCCGCAGGTTCACCCTCGCTGTTCACCAGGCAGATGTCATACAGGGGCGACGGCTTGCCCATGGATCCGATCTTCGGCGTAAACCACTGGTAATTGGCCAGAAGCACGGTGGACTCCGTCTGTCCGAAGCCCTCGCACAGGTGGAGCCCCGTCCACTCCAGCCAGCGGTTGTAAACCTCCGGATTCAGCGGTTCCCCTGCCGTACAGCAGTGCTTGATACAGGAGAGGTCGAATTTGGACAGGTCCTCCTGCAGCATGAACCGGAACATGGTCGGCGGCGCGCAGAAGGTGGTCACCTTGTATTTGGTGATGGTCTCAAGCAGCCGGACCGGCACGAATTTATCCATGTCATAAGCAAAGACCACAGCCCCGCAGATCCATTGGCCGTAGATCTTGCCCCAGGCAAATTTGGCCCACCCGGAATCCGAGACGGTCATATGCAGCTTATTTTCCTGGACCCTCTGCCAGTATTTTGCCGTCACAATATGCCCCAGCGGATAGGCGCAGTTGTGCTGAACCATCTTGGGCATGCCCGTTGTCCCGGAGGTGAAAAACACCATCATTGTGTCGTTCCACCGGGTTCTGTCATCGCCTGTGGGCGGCGCCAGCTGGTCAGACATGCCGTTCATGCAGTCGTCATAATTCAGCCAGCCGGCACGGCGCTCACCTAGCAGGATCTTATGCGTCAGGGTCTCGGTCAGGGGCTGGGCCTCCTCCACCTGACTGATTACAAAGTCATCATGGAGACAGACTATGGCCTTAATCTCCGCGGCGTCGGCCCGGTAGACAATATCCTTTTTGGTCAGCTGCAGGGAGCCGGGAATCAGAATGGCCCCCAGCTTATGTATTGCGGTGGCGCAGATCCAGTATTCCCAGCGCCGCCGGAGGATCAGCATGACCGCATCCCCTTTTCCGATCCCAATGGACCGGAAAAAATTGGCCGCCTGGTTGGACAGGCGCTTGATATCCGCAAAGGTAAATATTTTTTCATCGTCATGGTCATCACACCAGACAAGGGCTTTTTTCTCCTCTTCCTGTTCCGCCCAGGCATCCACAATGTCAAAACCAAAGTTGAAATACTCCGGGACATTCACCCGGTAGTTGGCCTTAAAATCCTCATAGGAATCAAATTCCATCCTGGGCAAAAAACGATCCAATAACATCAGTACGCGCTCCTTTTTCTGTAGTGTTTTCCGCGGCGCCTGCCGCCCGCCTCAATCTGTTTCGCTTCGTTCCGCCTGGCTCCATGGACCGGCGCGGCCCCGGCGCTTTGCAGAAGTTCCGCGCCCGCTTCCTATATTACGGCAGGGTTTCCTTTTACTCGGCGATAATGGTCAGAAAGCGGGCCCGCTTGCCGCCGAAGCACCGCTGTCCATGCTCATGCGCCGGATCAAAGTACACACTGTCACCGGCCTCCAAAACGTAGGATTTTTCACCCCACTGCAGCTCAATGCTGCCCTCCAGTATATAGTTGAACTCCTGACCGCCGTGGGAAACCAGCGGCGCGGGAGGATCGTCCGGCAAAATAGTGACCATAATGGGCTGCATGGTCTTGTTAGCAAAACGATGCGCCAGATCCTCCAGCCGGTAACCCGGATACCTGCGCATGCCTCTTGCCTCGCCCTTTTTTACGATTTGCAGGGTATGCAGCTTTGCGCTGACCCCGGTCATAATCTCTGACAGCTCCACGCCGCAGAGGTTCGCGATATTGCAGATCAGACTGACCGGAATTGCGCTGGCATTGCGCTCATAGGCCTGATAGGTCTCCGGGTCAATGCCCAGCTCCCGGGCGAAGTCCTCCTGCGTATAGCCGCAGGCATCCCGGAGCTCCGCAATCCGCTGTGTGATCTCCATGACACTCTCGTGTTCAAATTTCTCTTCCATTTCCTCATCTCCTTTTCCGCCGCGCCACGCGGCACATTTACATACAAGGCCGACGTATATTTCATATTATTATAGCGCAAATCAAAGAAAAGATCAATGGGTTTCCAGCATTATTTACAATTATTTTCCCACTCCGCCCCTGTGTTTTTGTAAATTTTGTTAAATAATAGACAAAGTTTTTGTGAAAACTGCGGTACATGCCAAAAAAATGCCCGGATTTTTGGATAAATCCACGAATTCATTGCGCAGAGTGCACCAGTTTTCCGCCGGGAATTTGGTAACAATCATAATTGAAAGTTTAATCTTAACATATTATACTATAGAGTAAGCGGCGGCTGGCGCGACATCCAGCACCCGCCCTGAAAAAGCCTTCCGTCCCGACAGGGGACGGCCAAAAACGAACATCATTTCTATAGAAGTCCCCCGGCGCCCAGGTGCCGTTCCGGGACGCAGAACGGAGATTCTTATGCTGCTTTATCATGATTCACAGGATATACAATATCGGGCCCCCTTTGGCGCTGTCCCAACCGAAACGCCTGTCACCCTGCGGCTCCAGGTGATTGCGGACACGCCGCCGGAAGCGGTTTCGCTCCGGGTCTTTGAACCGGACGGCCAGGCCCAGTTTCCCATGGAGCTGGAGAACCGGATCGGCAGAACCCTGTTTTACCAAACCGAACTGCAGAGCGGGTGTACGCCAAGACTGCTGTGGTATGACTTCATTGTGACCGGCGCGGACGGAACCCTCTGTTATTCCAACAGCGAGGACGGCTTGGGCGGCGTTGGCAAAACCACGGCTGAACCCACGGCCAACAGCTACCAGATCACCGTCTTTGACCGGGACTACCACACTCCCGCATGGTTCCGCGACCAAATTATGTACCAGATTTTCCCGGACCGTTTCTACGGCAGTCACGGGCCGGAGGGCATCCCCAAAAAGCGGGAGGAATATACCATCCATTACGACTGGCACGAGCCGCTTTCCTTTAACCGCCATCCCTTTGAGGACGGGCCTGCCTGCAATGATTTTTACGGCGGGAACCTTAAGGGCATACGGGAAAAGCTCCCCTATCTCCAATCTCTGGGCGTGGGTGTGCTGTATTTGAACCCGATTTTTGACGCCTATTCCAACCACAAATATGACACGGCGGATTACAAAGCCATTGATCCCATGTTCGGCACGGAGGAGGATTTCCGCCTCCTCTGCGAAGAAGCCGGGCAATACGGCATCCGCATCATTCTGGACGGGGTATTCAGCCACACTGGTGCGGACAGCGTCTACTTCAACAAATACGGGAGCTACGGCGGCAACGGCGCCTGCCGGGATCCCAGCTCCCCCTACCGCGCCTGGTATCAGTTTACGGATTACCCAAATTATCAGAGCTGGTGGGGGTGCAGCAACCTGCCCAACGTGAACGAGATGGAGCCCTCCTATCTGGACTTTATCCTCAGGGACAGAGATGCCGTGATTAAAAAATGGATTCGCGCCGGGGCCGCTGGCTGGCGTCTGGATGTGGCTGACGAACTGCCCGACGCGTTCATACAAATTCTCCGCCGCGAGCTCAAGCGCGAGGATCCTGAGGCCGTCATCATCGGCGAGGTCTGGGAGGACGCCTCCAATAAAACGGCCTATGGGCAGCGGCGGGAATACCTGCTTGGCCATGAGCTGGACAGCGTGATGAACTACCCTTTCAAGGATCAGGTTCTGGGCTTTCTGATGGGCTGGACCTCTGCCCAGGAGATGAACCGGCGGATTCTCTCCCAGATGGAAAACTATCCCCGGGAGGCTCTCTATGCCCTGATGAACATACTCGGAACCCACGACACCATGCGGGTCAAGTCCCTTCTGGGCGGAATGAGTCAGGACTGCGGCACCAGCCGCCTCTGCTCCGGCATGGAGGACCTGGCCACCCGCAGACTGATGCTGGGCGCCTTCATGCAGATGACCTTCTATGGCGTCCCCTGTATCTATTATGGGGACGAGGCCGGCATGCAGGGGGGCAAGGATCCCTTCAACCGCGGCACCTATCCGTGGCGGGCTGTGGACCCGGAGCTTCTGGCGTGGTACCGCCTGCTGGGCGCCTGCCGGAACCGGACGGGATGCCTGCGCAGGGGCTGGTTTAAGCCGGCCGCTGCCCAGGATGGACTGTATGTCTACCTCCGTTTTTTTGAAAACGGGCTTGACGCCTTTGGAGAACCGGGCGACGGCAGCTTTGCCCTCTGCGCCGTGAACCGCGCCTTTGAGCCGCAGACCGCTGTGCTGGAGCTTCCCGGCCTTGCCGCGGGCAGTCTGGAGGACGCCCTCTCCGGCGGCGATCCGCTGCCCTGTGCGCCGGACGGCACGGTACAGCTCGCCATCCCCGGTCTGACGGCACGGCTGTATATCGCCCGGCAATAAGGCGGCCCCGGCATAAATATGCCGGGGCCTTGCACGTATTACTTCACTCTATGATTCAAAGCGCTCCCTTATATCTTTTTGCGGAGCCCGGCTGCGCCCGCCTCAGGAGTGGGTATCCCCCTTCGTTCTTCTGTCATTCCCCCGCGTTTTCGTCCTGATTCCGCTCCTTCCAGGCCGCGCACCGGGAAAGGGCACGCCGGAGCTGGTCAATGGTGATCGGCTTGGCCAGATGCCCGTCCATACCGGACAGGCGGGCCCGCTTCACATCCTCCGCAAACGCGTCCGCTGTCATGGCAATGATCGGCAGTTCGCCGATCCGCTCCATGCCCGATTCCCGGATCCGCTTTGCCGCCTCATAGCCGTTCATCACCGGCATCTGGATATCCATGAATACAATATCATAATATAGCGGGGGATGGCTACGTACGGCTTCCACCGCCTGGCCGCCTTCTCCGGCAATCTCCACCCGAGCCCCCAGCAGTTCCAGCATCTCCGCCGCGATCTGGCGGTTGAGCTCGTTGTCCTCCACCAGCAGGACCCGCAGGGCAGGCAGATGCGACGCGGTCCGCGCCTCCAGTTCCGCGGCTTGGGGTGACTCGGGTCCGGCCTTTGCCAGACAGATCGTCACCAAAAAACGCGATCCCTTGCCATATTCGCTCTCCACCTTGATGTCGCCGCCCATAAGGGTTATGATATTTTTGACAATGGTCATGCCCAGCCCGGTCCCGGAAATTTTGCTGATCCGGCTGTCGTCCGCACGGCTGAAGGGGTCAAAGATATGCTGTAAAAACTCCGGCCGCATTCCGATTCCGGTATCCTCAATCACAAACAGATAGGTGCCGATCTTCCGCTCTTCCTTCTTCAGCTCCTGCACGGAAAGAGAGATCCGGCCGCCCTCTCCGGTATACTTTGACGCGTTTTCAAGGATGTTGACCAGCACCTGCTGAAGCCGGCGGGCGTCTCCGCGCACCCGGTCATGCAGGCCGGCCTCAATCTCAACGGCGAGGCTTTGCTGCCGGCTCCCCGCCGGAATCCGCACCATCTCCGCGGCGCCGTGCACCAGTTCCCGCAGGTCAAACTCGTTCTCCTCCAGCTCCGCCGTCCCGCTCTCCACCTTGCTGACGTCCAGAACCTCGTTGATGAGCCCCAGCAGATGCGCGCCGGAGTCCGCAATCTTTTTCAAATAGTCCCGCATTTTCTCCTGTTCGCCCAGATGGCGCTGTGCCAGCTCGGTCATGCCGACAATGGCGTTCATAGGTGTGCGGATATCGTGACTCATCCTTGAGAGGAAATCGCTCTTTGCCCGGCTGGCCTTCTCGGCCTTCTGCAGAGCCTCCTCCAAAAGCTGTTTTGCCTTGCGCTCCTTCTCCAGACTCTCCTGCTGAAGCCGGCGTTCCCGGTCTATGTTCCGGGAGAGGGTGATTTCAAGCATATCCTTGGTATACGCGCTCTCCACCCGCACCACCTGGGTGAAGTACCAGTGGTATTCCCCATCCTCTCCGAGGTGCGGCACATCCATAGCAACCAGCCGCTCCCCGTTGGAAAAGGCCCGGACCATGGCCTCCCGCGAAAACTTGCGCAAAAACTCGTCCCGGTGATCCGGCCGTACTGTAGAGAGCTCAAATGCAATGAGTTCCTGAAAACATCCGTCATCCTCCGGCCGCCGGACCTGTGTTCTCCCATACTCCATCATATGGTATGTGTTCCGGGTCAGATTGACCGAAATGAGCATCTGGTAAGCAATCTGCACTGCGGTTGCCAGCTGGCTGAGCTCCACATTCCGCTGCTGTTCCATGAGATATTCGTCCTGAATGTCGCGAAAGACCAGCGCACACCAGCAGCTGTCCTCACCCGGCCGGTCAATTCTGGCCGCGGTGAACTCCACCACATGGTAGTCCCCGCCGGGCGTGAGCCGCCGGAGGCGTCTGGTCACCTGTTTTTTCCCTTTGCCAAACAGCCGGAGCATCCCCTCCCGGGAAAACGCATCCTCAAAAGCCGGCAGATCATCAGGGTGGACCACCCGCTGGGCATATTTCCGGTTTTCCGCCCCGAAATTCCCCTGCTCCGGAATATCTGTCCACATGGCATCTTTCTGGCAGTTAAAATAATAGTCCGCCGTCAGGTTGGCAATGATGCACTCGTCAAATACGGTTACAAGGCTTTGTGCATACATCTGTTTGATCTTTAAAAGGCCCTGCTCCTCCTCGAAATTCATCCGGTGGGGTGTGGCGGTAACCACCACAGCCCGGATTCCGCCGTCCCAGAGAATCCTGCTCGCCGTGACATCTACCGTGGCTTTCAGCAACGGGTCAAAACAGACGATATGGCTGGACTGGCCGTCACCCAAGGCATCCAGAGGACAGTTGGCGCATACCTCGGGCCATACCTCATGGCACTTCATACCGCATTCTGCCCGGCCCCTGCCCGTCTCCTGACAGCGCCGGTTGAAAAACAGCAGCCGGTGCGTGTCCTCTTCAATAACATATATGCTGGTTTCGGTCAGCGCGTCCAGCAGATTGGTCAAATTGTCAGCCGGCATGGTCTCCCCTCCTCATCCCGCACAGGCATCGTTCGAACTCCTCTCCGCGGTCTCCTGGCCCGGCCCTTGCACACCGCGCCCGGACCGCGAAGAAACCGCGCTTTTCCGTAACCCATACCCGTCTTTTGTAAACTCTGTTTATCATATCACAATCTGACGAAATTAGCAATGCGGTTTCACAAAAAACAATTCTTTCCTGACAGTAATGCAAAAAACCCGCAATCCCATATGGGAAGCGGGTTTTCAAGCGGAGCCGATAAACGGAATCGAACCGTTGACCTATTCATTACGAGTGGTATTTTTTCCATTTTCTAGGCTTTCGCCGTGTTTGAAAACGGCGTTTTTTCGGGGTTTTTGTGCGCTTGCGTTTTAAGAACCATAGTCACCCAAAAAAATTAGTGACTGTTTTCGCGGTGCTTCGGTCACCAATCGGAAAAGCAACGCCCAAAGGCCGCCTTTTCCCGCTCCCGCATTTGCTCCAGCTTCAGCACCGCCCATTCCGTTGAACTTGTCCACGTGGTATTGAAGCTATTCACGCCTACGGCCCTGTAGCAAAACGATTCGTAATACTCCCGCATTTCCGGCCTCTGCCGTATCTTCCGCAGGACCGTGGCCTCCAACTGCCGTACCCTGTCGCCTGATACGCCAATACAGCGGCCAACCTCTGTACGGGTTTGATTCTTCCAGTATACGCCGCGGAGCACTTCCCTTTGTGTCGGTTCCAGCCCGGCCGCCTGTTCCCGAAATCTTTCAACTCTTTCTTTATGTAGTTTCATTTTTTACGCTTATCACGCCCCGCCCTTTTGCGAAACACCCGAACGCCCCGCATTATGAGCTTATCCCTCACAGTATGCGGACTTACGGACATTTCCCCAAAGCGTTCCGGCCCGTTATCTGTTCGATTTTGTTCGCTTTGCACAACTGCGCCCGACGGTCTCCACTTGCCCCATTCCCCGAATTGATAGACAGAAAAAATACCAACCGGAATCAACGTAAAATTGAAAAACAACAGATTTCTTGCAATCCTGCCGCGAAGCGGACTTGGGTCCAAATACCGTTTGCGTCTTGATAATACCATTGGAATTATAGACAGTGATTACTATGACAGTGACAATGAAGGTCATATTTTTATCAAAATGACGAATGAAAGTACCACTGATAAAGCGGTGAGCATAGAAAGGGGATGGCATTTGCCCAGGGAATTATTCTTCCGTTTGAAACTGTATCGGATGATTGGATAACTGAAAAAAGAAACGGCGGCTTTGGGAGCACAGAGGAATGATAAGCTTTCATGAATCATCATAGTGTATTATGTCGATAATTGTAAATAATAGTCGCGCGAAAATTGTTGAAACAGTACATTGGTTGTTATATAATTATTTCATAAATGTTATGATTTATTGACACGCAACAGGAACATGCAATGGGGAGTTGTGTATATGCGTATATATTGTCAAACATTATGGAATTGTTATCAAAAAATAAATAAATATAATAATGAAACGCATACTTTTATTTGGGTGTGCGTTTTATTATTAACAATTATGGTGGGGGGTGTTTCCGATGGTACTGGGCATGGAGAAAAAGTGCTTTTTACATTTGATTTATAATTGAAAGCACTGACATCTGGTGATACAAAATTAACTATAACTATGAATTAAACAAGGAGGGAAAAATATGTGCAGCAAAAGAAGAAATAAGATATGGTATTTCTTAATTAGTATTTGTTTGTTAATGAGCAGTGTACCAGTCAATCCAGCATGGGGTACTGAACAAGAAAACAAAGCGGTTATGGACCTGCCTGCCAACGAACTGGAGAACGCTGTGCAGAATGCAGATCTTTCTGAGCCGATATTGTCACAGGAAGAGTTGACACTGTTGGTGACCAGCAATCAAAAGTTTTCAACTTTAAAAGAAAATGAAAAAGAACAACTATTGGATGAGTATCTGGTGTCCAGCGCCAAGATGGAATTATGTGAAACGGCTGGATATACCACACAGGATTCCATAGAATTATCCAGGATATTTCAGAATATTGACATGACCCCAGAGCAGTTTGAGGAAATGGCGGAGAACTTTGGAGACCGCGAATGGGCCATGGAAGAGGCCAAGGCTTATGCCAATTATCGGTATACCCATGCTTCCATAAAAATGGGAGCAGACCCAATATGTATTGGCTATCTCATATCTGGAATACCTGCCGGAGAAATTTTAAAGGCAAGAGCCATGGCATATTTTCTGGACTTAGAAATCCAAGATACGAATACATTTGCGGAACCCAATATAGAATATGCGGAAGATGATATGATAGGGCAGATTGCAGGGCTGTTTCACACAAAAAAAGAGCTGCTTGAGGCTTATGCCACTGCCAATGAACTGAGTGTGGATGAAATAAGCGATATAGTCATGGAGGAAATAGGATCAGTATTGCAGGAAGCTGGCGGTCCTATGCCCATGGCAAGCGGCGGAGCGGACTATGCATATGATCCGGAAACGCATCCGCTGGCACCTTTTGCATACGACCGCGCAGGTACAGAGCGGATCAACGAACAGACAGGCTCAGTTGGCTATGTGGAGACTGATGCGGTTTTGCCTGGCAAAAACGGTCTTGACCTTACCATTGGAGTAAGATATGACAGCGGAAATTCCTCAAACGCTATCCCATCCACTGTAAGTTCAAGCTTTGGGTCATACAACAAAATAAGTAACTATGCAAAATTAAAATATATGTATAGCCCAATGAATTCATTTTCACCTGGCTGGGATTTTACCAACAGCTATATCAGGTATTATATCAATGGCTTTCGTAATATATATTCCGCAATCGTTCCGCCTGCTGGCATGACAAGAAGCATTGCATTAAAAGATGTCGAGAATAAGAATAAAACAGAGATTTCATTAGACAATGGCAGAATAAAGATTTATGATATGCGTCTGTATAAGGATTCATCCTATGAGGACAACGGTGTAACCTCAATGTTCTGTGCGAAATATATGGACGGCCGGAAGGAATATTTTGACGATCAGGGAAAGCTCATGAAAACCGAAAACCGGTTTGGGGATCAGATACTGTATCGCTATTCGGCGACAGGAACGGAAATTGCTGATTTTCAACAGAACTACAACAAAGTTGAAATTACTGATACACGCGGTCAAATTACAACAATAGAGAAAAAGGCAGTTGAAACCCATCAAGATGCAGAAGGAAAGGATATTCATACACAGGCTATGGTTATCACTTTTCCGGATCAGTCAACGGTTACCTACAATCTGCGCAACACGCTGCATCCATATCCAAACAAAGAAATTACACAGGTTGTAGACAGCAAAACAAATCAGGAAGGCATGACCACATATTTTGAATATATAGAGGATGACAGGTCAAAATTCAATTTTATGGGCGCATTTGCCACATACGGGGATCATACGTTTTATCCTATGACCAAAATTGTGCATCCAACAGGTCTTGTCACAGAATATACCTATGAGCATTTTAATGGAACTGGAGGGTCGACAATCCGCTCCTATGAGTATTATCGTGTTTTGGAGAGAAAGGATACAGACGGCACCAATGATTATAACGTAGAAACTTATACATATTATGGTGACTATACCAGTTGGGCAAAAGAACATGAGACATCAAAAGTATCTGTTACGAATGAAGACGGCCTGACGGTTGAAAGAGGCTTTAAAAAGTATTTAATCGGCGGCAATGCATTGCAGTTTTACCGGCTGAAAGAATATGAACGGAGCTATTATAAAGACGGCGAAAATGAGATCAATGTGAGCCGTACAGATTATGGGAAATATTTTGAACGTTCCTATCCGCTCAGTATCACAAAGCGGGTGTTCAGCGAGGATGGAACCCGCAGTATTGATACCACAGAAAACTACGAGTATGACGAATATGGAAACCGCATAAAGTATTGGGATCCGCGGGCAAACGGAGATACAAATGACACAGAGCATTTGACGACCTACGCCTACGACTCTGAGTATCACTATTTAACGGAAAGTGCGTATAAGCGCGATGCAGACACCACAATAAGAGAGGTTAATACTCCGTCTGAAGATCACAAGAATATTATAGAACAGAGTACTTATATGAACGGCGCCTTGGCTGCAAAAAGCAGCTTTTCATACGATGAAAACAGCGGAAAACCAAAAAGCACAACTATCTACCGCAGTACGGCATCTGGAGATAGTGTGACGACATCCTGCGAATATCAGGATAATACCTTTAAAACCAAAGAAACGACAAACGGGAACACCACGGAATATACATATGATGTATTCGGAAGGGTATTGAGCCAGAAGGACCCCAAGGGTAATATAACAGCGTTTGCCTATGATAAACTGGGCCGCCAAACCCATGTCAGTTATCCGGATCAAACAAGTACAAGTGCGGTATATCAGTTAAAGGACATCTCGGGAAACGTGATAAACCGTGTGACCACAACGGCTCAGAACGGCAGTCAAACTGAATACAACTATGACTTATTCGGCAGGGAAGCAATCATCAAGGATTTGACCCTTAATGTAACGCAGGAAATCCACGAGTATGACAGCATGGGAAGAATCAAAAAAGTAACAGCTTCCACAGGCGCATACATTACCTATGACTATGATGTCAAGGGCAGAACTATAGCAGAAAAGACATATGAAAGCAACGGAACGCTCACGCTTGAAAAAAGCTATGTCTATGAAAATGCCTATGACGCAGAAACTTCAAAAACAATGACAGTCGTGGGAACTGGCGGCAGTGCGGTGAAAACCGCCCAGTATGCTGACAAATATGGCAACGTGGTGCGCGAAGACCCGGGAGACACCGGACTGCTTTCTGAAAGCAAACGATATACCTATGACTATCAGAACAACCAGACATCCGAAATCTTCCGGACAACAGAAACCGGGGCAGATGAGATTCGTACCATTGTTACTGTGCTTCCTGCTGCCAATCAGGGAACCCAGAGCATTGTAAAGAACTATTATAATCAAGAATCAAAAGTCTATTCTAATATGGCCGGACAGGAAAAGGATGTGGTTGATGGAAATGGGAATCACATTCTTTATGCCTATGATGCGTCAGGCCGTCTGGCGTCACGGTCAGTCAATATGGGAGCTGGTGTTTCGATTACGCAGTATACCTATGACGCCAACGGTAACGTGACAAAGGAGAGTATAACGGACAATAAGCCGGGAGAGCCGGCGTCTACACGAAATACCTATAAGGAATATGATCCAATGAACCGTGTCATTCGGGTCTGGGGAGAGGAAGAAGGCGAGACGCAGTATACGTATGATTCACTTGGCAATATCTTGACAATGACGGTTGGAATTACAGAAGAAGAACCCCAGGGACAGACAACCTGCTATGAATATGACGCCCGGGGACGGCTTATAAAAACAACTGATGCCATGGGGCAGACCGAGACCCGGAGCTATGATACGCAAAACAACCTGACCGGGATGACCGACCGGAATGGTGCGGTCACGGTGAACACCTATGATGGAAACAGTCAGATTCTGACCAATCAGATCTCTCTGGCAGACGAAAGCGATACAGTTTCCTATCAGTATTCTACCGGCGGCCTGATTCAGAGTATGTCCAACACAGAAAGTACGGTGAATTACACCTACAACGCCAAAGGCCAGACGGTATCCGAGACGATGAGCGGTGTATCGGCTTCTGTAAAGAATTATACTTATGACGCTGACGGAAATATGTCTCGGATACAAATCAACAACGGGAGCGCCGTATACGATCAGGGTTATACCTATAATCCCATTGGCCAGCTGGTCAAGGTTACTGATAATTTGAGAAACGCGGAATTGGCCTCGTATACCTATGACAATGCCGGGAACATCAGCAAAGAAACGCTGGGGAACGGCGTGGAAACCACATATCTGTATAACAGCGCAAATGCGCTTTCGGCTGTGACAAACAAGCTGGGGAGCACGGTGCTTTCCTCCTATAGCTACAGCTACTATCTGGATGGAAATCAGTCACAGATAACGGATCACACAGGCAGAAGCCAGAGCTTTGATTATGATAAACTGGGGAGGCTGGTGCAGGAGGCTGACGCAAAGGCCGGAACGTCAAAAACGACACAATACACCTATGACCGGTTCAGCAACCGTTCAAGTATGACTGTCACCGGATCGGAACAGACATATACGAGCTATACCTATGATGGGAACAATCGACTGACACAAACGTCTAAAACAATAGGGACAGAAGAGGAAATCTGCGATTATTCATATGACAGCAATGGCAATCTGATTGCAAAGAGCAAGGGAACATACAGCCCGGCCAACGGCGGGGCGGAAGAGCTTGAATTGTCTGTATTTGATCAGGGCAGTCAGACAGCAGATACGGGAATAGAAAACGCCAATACGGTACTTTATTCGTACAATCTTCGGAACCAGCTGACAGGAATTTCCGCGGACAATGGATTGAACGCGGGATATGCCTATGATGTCACCGGCCGCCGTGTCGGGAAAACAGTAAATGGAAGCAGTACCAGCTATCTTTGGGGCGGCGACCATATTGCCTATGAAACAGGAGAACATACGGTAAGCTGCAGCTATGGAGTGCGGAGAATCGGGATAAGCGAAGGCGCGGATCAGCGTTATTGCCTGTATAACGGTCATGGCGACACCGTGCAGCTGGCGAACGGCAATGGAACCATAGCGGAAGATTACCGGTATGACGCCTTTGGAAACCAGCAGGAAGAGACGGAACACACTGTATACAATCCATTTCGTTACAGCGGGGAGTATATGGACGAAGAATCCGGTTTGACCTATCTTCGCAACCGGTATTATGATTCCGCTATCGGAAGATTCATCACAGAAGATCCAATTCGGGATGGCCTGAACTGGTATGTATATTGTAATAACAATCCAGTAAATTTTGCCGATCCATCTGGTTTGGTCGCTGGTAAAAGAGATGATCAGAACATTAACAAAATGGGAACAATGGTATCATCTGGAGCGGCAGCTTATGCGGATTATTACTACGATCAGGCTCTTGCATTAACAGATGAATATATTGCTGCCGGAAAACCATTTGACGCTGAATATACTCGTCGTTCTAATGAGATAAACGCTAAAATTGACGATATTATTAAATTAGATGATGAAGGAAAAGTTGCCGGACAAATATTAGAGGTTCCTGTATATAATCAATATGATACATTCCCACATGATTACCGAAATGAATTATGTTGGGCCACATGTCAAGCTATGATGTCTTCGTATTATTTGGGCGATACTATTGATAGAACACAAAGTGTGGCTTCATATACTCGGGCATTTATAGAGTATTTCTGGGGAAGCCCTATTTCTTATAATGAATCTTTTCATTGGATAAGTTCTGATAAATTATATCTAGGATTAACACAGTCTCAAATACAAGTATTGGGAAATTTGTCAATGCCTCAAATTCGGTCTACGATAGAATCTGGCGATCCGTTTGGAGTATTATATAGAAATTTCATGTCTGGACATTGGGTGCTTGGAATCGGATATGCTACTGCACCAGGGCATGACCCATTGGTTGTATCAAATGATCCAGGGGGTGGTATCCAAAGAATACAGACTTATGATGATTTTCAAACACTTCCAGACGGAAGAATTTGGACAGAGACTGCAATTTCTGTAAATTGAAGGAGGTATAACATGAAAAGTATGAAATTTTTATCGGGTTTAAGTATTTTATCAATTATTATAGGTATTATGGCTCCTAGCATATATACGGAGGCAAAAATGAATGAAAATATCAAAATATATGTAAATAATAAAATAATAGCAGGTACAGAGGAATGTAATAATATATTTATTCCACTACGGGCAACTCTAGAGGCACTAGGAGCAGAAGTTACTTGGGAGGAAAGCACAGGAAATGTCTATTTTGATTATGCTAGTATTAGTTACGTATGTAAGTTCATTGCACTAAACTCAAACTTTCCAGAAAACAAACAAGTTTTGATCTGTAGGGTTGAAAACATAAATTCAGTCGACAATGCAGATTATATACAACTGAATCCAATGTCCGCTGATGGGGCGTATTGTGTTTTAAATGATAGAATCTATTTATATGAAGAGACGGGAAAACGATTATTTGAAGCATTAGGGTGTGAGGTAGGTATTGAAACTACAATAAAAATATGTAATAAAAAGTAAATTAAATTTTCTATAAATTTTAGCTAAAGCCGCAGGAGATAAGTCCTGCGGCTTTCGCTTTATACGCAGTCCCAACGGATATTTACCATTTCCCAGCCCGTTAAATGCAGCTGATATAGGCTGACGCAAGAAAAAATTAACGGGAAACAGCAAACGGTTTCCAGTCTGAACAGCGGCATGGGGTAAAAAATACTGCTCTGTTTGGGATACACCGATAGAGCGTTGACTCATTGGGGTAATGATGATATAATAAACATGACAGTTACCACTGGATCGGAACCAACGTATACGAGTTATACCTATGATGTCACCGGCCGCCGTGTCGGGAAAACAGTAAATGGAAGCAGTACCAGCTATCTTTGGGGCGGCGACCATATTGCCTATGAAACAGGAGAACATACGGTAAGCTGCAGCTATGGAGTGCGGAGAATCGGGATAAGCGAAGGCGCGGATCAGCGTTATTGCCTGTATAACGGTCATGGCGACACCGTGCAGCTGGCGAACGGCAATGGAACCATAGCGGAAGATTACCGGTATGACGCCTTTGGAAACCAGCAGGAAGAGACGGAACACACTGTATACAATCCATTCCGTTACAGCGGGGAGTATATGGACGAAGAATCCGGATTGATCTATCTTCGCAACCGGTATTATGCTTTCGCTATCGGAAGATTCATCACAGAAGATCCAATTCGGGATGACCTGAACTGGTATGTATATTGCAATAACACTCCGGTGATGTTCACCGATAGATCCGGACTTGCGGCTGGAGACCCGTTTTCCGATTTAGACGATGCAGCAATTGATTTCGCACAAGAGTATTATAGTACAACGGACTACATTATGCTTGAATTGGCAACTTTATTTTACTCATATGTTGATGAAGATGGGAATACCTGGTTTTCATATGTTTTACCGAAAATATATGAGCCTCATAGTGTAACTTCTAGCGAATTAGCGAACGATAGACCGGATGGTGCTATCACCGTTGGTTTTGGACACGCCCATCCTAATGGAACAGATTTTTCATCTTCCGACTTGTCAGCTGCGGAAAGTAGATATAATAGTAACAATAACATTATAGCAAGTTTTGTTGTAGCTCCTGGTGCAAAGTTGCTTAAATACTCTACAGATGGCGCAATAGATGATTCAGGTAATACCGTTTGGGCGAAATCTACTGTTAGTGAATCCTTACCGTTAAGAGGGTTATCTATCGCTGAAAAAATTGCATTGACGCAAACTTACAAAAGCCGCTGGGATAATCATCTTGCAACTTGTACAGGATTTGGTTGTTCGGAAAAAACTTGGCCTCGAACGAAAAGCGGAGCAGCGGAATCTTGGACTGCTGATGGCAGCGATTTCATAAATAATTGGTTGAAATCTGTATTGGCCAAAAGATTTAAAATATAAAAGAATAGGTGGTAAACATTATGTGGAAAAGAAGTTTCTTGTTTGTGTTAGTAATTGTAATAAGTTCCGCATTGAGCATAACTGCTTATGCTAGTTATCTTGGAACAATACAAGCAACAAAAGTTCAATATCCAATAATTGTGGATAATGCACAAGTTGATAAGGATATTCCAATGGTATCAATAGAAGATAGAATATACCTGCCAATTCGTGCCATATGCGATGTTTTAGAGATTGGAATTGAATGGAATGAGGAAGGGCGGGTGGCAATAATGACAGACAAAGCAGATGTAAAAAATGACAGTGTTGAGATAGGGTATTATGGTCTTGAAGGGTGGACGGCGACAGAGACACTTGATTTGGAAATAACAAAAGAAACTGCTGTTGTTATTGCAAATGATGTATTTTCGCAAATAAAAGATGAGGATTTTGTAAGTAAAACAACAGTCGGCATACGTGAAACAGATGACAAAAGATGTTACGCTGTATTTAGATACGAAGAAGATGTAGAAGGTGGAGAATTATCAGTAATTGTTAGAAAATCCGATGGCAAAGTTCTAAGAATAGTTGCAGGAGAATAAGGGGTTCTAATGCTCTAATTTATAGGTTGCCGCTATCCGCAGGCAATGCAAGTGTGTACACACTCGCTAATTTTGCCAGATTTTTAATCTGCCAAATTACTTGTTGGGGAGCCTCCCCAAGCCCGGCAAAGTTCGGGTCGAATTGACCCGAACTTGTTGCGGCGTTCCGCCTTGTTAAGAACAAAAAATATTAGCTTTTATAACCGAAAATGGGGCAAGGTAATTTTTATATTACTTGTTGAAATTCATGCTCTGAAAGCCTTGCTACAAGCGGGTTTAAAATGGTTAAATGTCCACACATTATTATGAATTTAGAACGGTCAACCCACCCCACACCCGCCCAGTCATGGGCAGGGCGGCTCACAGGAATAATGCCCCGTCACCCGCCGAAATAAAGCGCAAACCGAAAAGCAAGTAAAGGGTAAAATGAACGCTTCGATCTCTTGACTTTCTTTCCGTTTTGCACTAAGCAAATTACGGCGACGGGGAATAATTCTAATGAGCCAAAGTTATAGAGTTACATTCTTTATGAAAAAGATTGATTAGCTATACATTCCTGTTTAAGGGTCTATAAAAAACCATTACTCCGATAAATTTTGCCGATCCATCTGGCCTGGCTGGTGTTATGTTGAAGTACGCCATGGAAAAAGTGGGCGGTTCTGTTTCGTATAACGAAGAAACTGGAACGGCAACCGCGTATTTTGATGGACAGCATGTAGATTATAGCGGAGAAATTATCAATGGCAGAATGATAGTAGACTCGGCAATATTATCAAAAGATTTTGGCTTAACAGAGAGTTATATATTACATAATGCAGAAGATGAATTTATATCAGCTGACGATGCCGCAATGGCATTTGGTTTAATGTATAATCGAACTTCTTGTTTACCAAATGGAGTTGAATATCAAGCATATATATATGAAAATCCAAATGGAAGTTTTACATTTGCTGACGTTGCAGAAGGCGTGGATTTGGGAAATGGTTTCCGAACTGTATATGCTCCTTCGCCTAATCCTAATAGAACTCTAACTGACTGGGCACATACACATGGGCCTTACCCTGACCCAAACAATCCAGCTGCTGCCGCTGATTTGTTTACTGGCCGCAATGAATTTTATGATGCCAATGGAAATCTTAGTCAAATAATTGGGGACG
Source organism: uncultured Ructibacterium sp. (assembly GCA_965146665.1). Lineage (GTDB taxonomy): Bacteria > Bacillota > Clostridia > Monoglobales > Monoglobaceae > Ructibacterium. The sequence continues at coordinate 1,268 of CBCTHE010000013.1, read as the reverse complement.
GTTCATATTCACATTCTTTGGGTGCACACGGATATCTATTTACCCCAGGTGGGTACTTTAAGCATTTAGATTATACACAATGGCCAGAACATGTTACTAAATGGATACAGGATACTGATCCGGCTGTGAGAGTTATATCAACTAATTTCCCAACAAAATAGGAGGAATGCAAAATGAAAAAAGGAATATTATGTGCAGTTATAGGTTGCTGCTTGTTTACTTCAGGCGTGTTTGCATCAAGTATATATAAAAAATTTATAGCTGAAGAAGTAGATTATGTTATTGAAATTGATGGCAGACAAGAAAATTTTATGTTACCCATAGTTACAATAGATGATAATACATATATTGCATTAAGACAATTATGCGGAAAAATAGGATATGAGGTCAATTGGATTGGAGAAGAAAGGAGAATTGAATTGTCAAGTTCTGAAAAAATTTTATTGCCATTCTATGATGAGATGAACAAGTCTAAAGAGGATATATTGTCTGATGGGACGAAATACAACTATATCGCAATAGATGATTTTTCGTATATTGATCAAACAAATCAATGGGGCGCTGTATCGGCTAAGAGTAGATATGGAGAAGTTCCAACAGCTAAAATTGCGGCTGAGATAGGACGAATTGTTTTAGGGTATGATAAAAATAATTCGGATGTAACATTACAAGTGTATTTTGATATTAAAAAAGATGCATGGTTTGTCTATGGTTTAGTTAATGATACAACTCATTCTGGATTAAAAGCTATAGCCATACAAAGGAAAGATGGCAAAATCATAGAAAAATATGAATTGCGATAGTTTTTACTACAACTAATTGATTTCCCAGTGTACAGCAATGAAATGTGTCATGTACTCAATAATTTAAATATTCTACCGGTGAAGACCTGAAGGTTGTAGAATGTAAAAAGCGAGTTTTAAGTTAAGCAAAGCCGCAGGAGATGAGTCCTGCGGCTTTCGCTTTATACGCAGTCCCAACGGATATTTACCATTTCCCAGCCCGTTAAATGCAGCTGATATAGGCTGACGCAAGAAAAAATTAACGGGAAACAGCAAACGGTTTCCAGTCTGAACAGCGGCATGGGGTAAAAAATACTGCTCTGTTTGGGATACACCGATAGAGCGTTGACTCATTGGGGTAATGATGATATAATAAACATGACAGTTACCACTGGATCGGAACCAACGTATACAGGATATACCTATGATAACCTTGACCGCCCCACCAAAGCAAGCTTTGGAGACGGTGTGTCAGATGTAACGTAC